>NZ_MRTQ01000019.1 GCF_001956215.1 Paenibacillus sp. FSL R5-0490
GGAGTGCTTTTCTTCCCATCAGCTGATTGGCTTATGACCTCGAGCCCCTAGGAGCCGCAGCTAGATCGGGCAGTTTGATCCCCGCTTATCCTCCTTTGTTTCCTCTGAGTCTTGAAGCGGGGGTCTTACTGCCCGTTAGACTGCGATAAAAAAATCCCGATGTCCGCATGGGACACCGGGAAATTTCTTTTAGATTAAGCATGTTTTGAAAGTAATTCAGCAAGAGCTTCTTTCGGCTGGAAGCCAACCGCTTTATCCACCACTTCACCGTCTTTTAGTACGATCAAAGTTGGGATGCTCATTACGCCAAACTTGCCGGCTGTTTCCTGGTTTTCGTCAACATCGATTTTTACAATTTTGACTTTATCGCCCATTTCAGAATCAAGTTCTTCTAATACAGGAGCGATCATTTTACAAGGGCCGCACCATGGAGCCCAGAAATCTGCCAATACTAATCCCGAACCAGTTTCAGCAGTGAAATTTTGGTCAGTCGCGTGTGTAATAGCCATTTGATATGCCTCCTAAAATTTAACTCAAATACTAACGACAGTATATCATCGTTTATTCTATGATGCGAACAATCTGCTCGATCGTAATTTACCCTATGTAAAGCAAATTATTCTCTTCTTTCTTATGGACTTTATGTATAATGGGCGGCCATCTGCCGCCCATTTGTACTTTATGCGTTTACTTTAAGCTTTTTGAACTCTTCTGTTAACAGAGGAACAACCTCAAACAGGTCTCCGACAATACCGTAATCAGCTACTTTAAAGATATTGGCTTCCGGATCTTTGTTAATCGCTACGATTACTTTGGAGTTGGACATCCCCGCTAAGTGCTGAATAGCTCCGGAGATACCGCATGCAATATACAGATCTGGTGTTACAACCTTACCCGTCTGTCCAATTTGCAGTGAGTAATCGCAATAATCAGCATCACAGGCTCCGCGTGATGCCCCTACCGCTCCGTTTAAAACAGAAGCAAGCTCTTTTAATGGCTCAAAGCCTTCCTCGCTCTTAACACCGCGGCCGCCGGCAATAATAACCTTAGCTTCGGATAAGTCAACGCCTTCACTCGCTTTGCGGACAACTTCCTTAATGATTGTGCGAAGATCCTTGATCTCTGCAGCAACAGAAGCAACCTCTCCTGATCTTGATTCATCCTTTTCCAAAGGAGCTATGTTATTTGGACGGATTGTGGCAAAAAGGAGACCATCTGTCACAATCTTCTTTTCAAAAGCTTTGCCTGAATAAATCGGGCGTGTGAAGACCAGATTGCCGCCTGCTTCTTCAAGGCTTGTTACGTCAGAGATTAAACCAGACTCTAGCTTGGCAGCAATTTTAGGAGCAAGATCTTTCCCCATTGCTGTATGTCCAAAAATAAGACCATCCGGACTTTCGGAATCAATCACAGCCATTAAAGCCTGTGAAAAACCATCAGGCGTATACTGCTTCAGCTTCTCATCTTCAACAGTTACAACACGGTCAGCACCATAATGAATCATCCCACTCGCTAAAGCGCTTACAGAATCACCAATTAAAACTCCTACAACTTCTCCGCCTTCTGATGCAGTCTTACCGGCTGCAACAGCTTCGAAGGATACATTACGCAATGAACCGTCACGGACTTCACCTAACACTAATACTTTTCTAGCCATATGTTTTACCCCCTGCGTTATTATTAATCAGTTATTGATGATCAGACAACTTTAGCTTCAGTATGAAGAAGCTTCACCAGTTCCTTAACTTGATTTTCCAATTCGCCTTCAAGAACTTTACCTGCTTCTTTTTTAGGCGGCATATAGATTTCAATTGTCTTTGTCTTAGCTTCAACATCGTCCTCATCAAGATCAAGATCGTCAAGCTCAAGCTCATCAAGAGGCTTCTTTTTCGCCTTCATAATTCCTGGCAAGGATGGATAGCGAGGCTCATTCAGACCCTGCTGGGCAGTGACCAATAATGGAAGAGATGCCTCAATTACTTCTGAATCCCCTTCAACATCACGTACTACTGTGGCAGAACTGCCATTAATATCAAGTTTAGTGATAGTTGTTACATAAGAAATTCCTAAAATCTCTGCTACACGCGGTCCAACCTGTCCGGAACCCCCATCAATTGCTACATTCCCAGCAATGATTAAGTCAGCATCTTTGTCTTTCAGGAATTCAGATAAGATTTTTGCCGTCGTGAACTGATCCCCATTCTCAACGTCATCTTCTGTATTTATTAAAACAGCTTTATCAGCACCCATCGCAAGAGCGGTACGAAGCTGCTTTTCAGCTTCTTCTGTTCCCACAGAAACAACTGTTACTTCTCCGCCATTCGCATCGCGAACCTGGATTGCTTCTTCAATTGCATATTCATCATAAGGATTAATGATAAATTCAGCGCCATCTTCATTGATTTTGCCGCCGGAGATTGTAATTTTTTCTTCAGTATCAAATGTTCTCTTCATTAATACGTAGATGTTCATGATTTCCCTCCTAGTAATTAAGCATTGTCCTATAACAAAGCCATTAATTAAAACATTTCTTCACTTCGAAAGATTGAAAATATTTAATGCGTACAGAAAGGTTCATCTGCTTCGAAGTGCCCGCTTATTTTAAAATTGAGCGGGCGCTCGCTCACAGACCATAACTTAACCAATGAATCTTCTGAAGATTAAATTAACCGCTTACATGTCTATTATAATAGATTATTAAGATGAATGTAATCTTTCAGCTCAATTCTTTTAACTGCTATTTTCCGGTGAAGTTTGGCTCCCGCTTATTAATAAATGCAGATATGCCTTCCTTGCCATCTTCAGATACAAACACTTCTCCAAACAATTCCGCTTCTTTCTTTACACCTTCGTAGAATTGTCCGGTTTTTCCGAAGTTTAATAGCTCAATAGCCGCCTTGATGGAGCCTGGGCTCTTCTTGGCAATTTTCTTTGCCATATTATAGGCATTTTCCAAAAGCTGCTCCTCAGGAAAGGCATGGTTAGCCAAACCGTATTGAACTGCTTCAAGCCCGGTGATCGGGTCGCTTGTGAACAGCATTTCAGCTGCACGAGCAGTACCTACATAGCGGGGAAGCCGCTGAGTTCCGGCAAAACCGGGAATTAATCCAAGCTGAAGCTCCGGAAGACCGAGCTTTGCGTTATCAGCTACAAGACGGAAGTGACAGCCCATCGCAAGCTCCAGGCCGCCGCCAAGTGCTGCACCATGAATGGCTGCAATAATTGGCTTAGGGAACTTTTCCATCCTCTCAAAGAGATTCTGTCCATAGGCCGCTAAGCTTGAAAAATCCTCTCCGCTTTCAATAGTAGTAAATTCTTTTATATCAGCTCCTGCTGAAAAGAATCTGCCTTCTCCGTGAATTAAAATAACTCTAACGTCACTATTATCTTCAACTTCATCCAGGACAGCTGAAAGCTCTTTTAATACACCTGATGAAAGAGCATTCGCAGGCGGACGTTCAATTGTAATCGTCGCTACGAAGTCGTTATGGGACCATTTCAGGTATTCCATCGTATCCCTCCTACAATATTATTGAGCACTTTATCATTTTCAAGGTTTTCCGCACCCGCTGATTAAAAGTTTATGGACAGGTCCTGCCAATGCCGTAAGATCATATTTCTGCTCATTCATTACCCATGTGGTCACGGTTTCGTCCATGGTGCCAAAAATCATCTGACGCGCCAGCCTGATATCCAGATCTGCTGAAAACTCACCGTTCTCCCTGCCGTCATCAAGAATCCTTTCCACTAAAGTGAGGTAGCCTTTGAGCACCTCATTAATTTTGTGGCGCAGGTCTTTATTGGACTGCCTCAACTCGAGCTGGGTTACAATTGCCAGGTGCTTGTCTTCCGAGAGCATTTTAAAGTGCGATTCTACCATCATTAATAGTTTCTCTGCAGCTTTCTCTTTTCCTGCAATTTTTTCCTCAATTTTCTCAACAAAGTAGCCCATTTTATCCTGAAAGAGGGATATTAATATATCTTCTTTGTTTTTAAAATATAAGTAGATCGTGCCATCAGCGACACCAGCCTGTTTGGCAATCTTTGATACCTGAGCCTGGTGATAGCCATTTTCAGCGATCACGACTACAGCCGCATCAATAATTTGCCGGTATTTAGGCTTTGTTTTTTTCATGTGGCTCCCTCCTTTCAGAATAAACGGGGCATTGATTTCTATCGGGCAGCAGTGCGGGGAAATTCCTATCCTGCTGCCGGGATCAGCCAATCCACTGGGTTTATTATTTTTAAACTAAAATGAATGAATCATCATTCATATTTTTATAATAGTAGGACAATTCATTTGTGTCAAGAATTTCCCTGTAAATATATTTTATTATTACATTTCCTTTATATCTAGACAAGCTTATTGATTCAAAAATAAAGAGCCGATTGAAAATCGGTCTCTGAAGCTAAGCCCGCTTTTCCTCTTCTTCTTTAAATTTCTTCTTTTCTTCATCCACTAACGCCCTTCTCAGTATTTTTCCAACTGCTGTCTTAGGAAGCTCTCTGCGGAATTCATATAGCCGTGGAACCTTATAAGCTGCCAGATGCTTTCTTGCAAACTGATCCAGTTCATCTTCCGTTGCCTCTTTTTCCTCCTTCAGCACAATATAAGCTTTTACTGTTTCTCCGCGATACGGATCCGGTATTCCGGCAGCAACCACTTCCTGTACTGCTGGATGCTCATATAGCACTTCTTCTATTTCACGCGGGTAAATATTGAATCCTCCTGCAATAATCATATCCTTTTTCCTGTCCACTACATAGAAATATCCCTTCTCATCCATGTAGCCCAGGTCACCTGTGAGCAGCCAGCCATCTCTTAAGGTTTGCTCCGTTTCTTCGGAGCGGTTCCAATAGCCTTTCATTACCTGAGGCCCTTTAACCGCAATTTCGCCAACTTCTCCTGCCGGAAGTGCTTCTCCTGTCTCCAGTGAGAAAATTGCTGCATCTGTATCAGGCCATGGGACACCTATACTGCCTTTGACACGGGGGCGGTCCCATAAGAAGTTCGCATGAGTAACAGGTGATGATTCAGTCAGACCGTAGCCCTCTACAAGCTTGCCTCCTGTTATTTCTTCAAATTTCTGCTGGACTTCAACTGGCAGGGCAGCAGATCCGCTAATGCAGGAGTCTATAGAAGACAGATCATATTTTTTTATATCCGGATGGTTCAATAACCCAATGTAAATAGTAGGTGCTCCAGGAAATAAGGTTGGCCTTTGTTTATGAATGGTTTTCAGGGTAGTTTCAGGGTCAAACTTCGGAAGGAGGACCATTTTATGCGCATCCATTACAGATAAAATCATGACTGTTGTCATTCCATACACGTGAAAGAATGGAAGTATGCCAAGCACCGTCTCCTCGCCGCGCCTGCACTTATAAAGCCAGGCCTTGCACATCGCTGTATTGGATACAAGGTTGCTGTGAGATAGCATGACACCCTTAGGGAAACCGGTCGTGCCGCCTGTGTACTGCAATAATGCCAAATCTTCTTCAAAATCAAAGTCATGGATTCTAAGAGGCTCTGCCGGTCTTTTTAATATTTCTGTCAGCAAATGATTATGACCTTCATGTTTTACATTAACAACGATTCCATATTGTTTTTTCTGGATAAAAGGGTATATTAAATTTTTTGGGAATGGAAGTGCATCTTTGATTGCCGTTACAATTATATGCTTCAATTCTGTATGCGGCATCACTTTGGTCACTCTGGGAAATAAGATATCCATTGTAATGATCGCTTTTGCTCCTGAGTCTTTCATTTGGTATTCCAATTCCCGTTCCATGTACAGCGGATTTGTCTGGACAACAATCCCGCCAGCCATCAGAATTCCATAATAGCTGATAACGGACTGAGGAGTATTCGGAAGCATGATCGCTACCCGGTCTCCCTTTTCAATTCCAAGACTCTGCAAATATGCAGCGAGCTTCAGGGAACATTCGTATATATATTTATATGTGAATTCCTTCCCCATAAAGTGGATTGCTATTTTTTCCGGAAATTCTTCTGCAGCATTTTTCAAATAATCCTGTACCGGCTGTTTTGGATATGACAAAGTTGAGGGGATTTCTTCCGGATATTGCTTAAGCCATGGTTTTGCTTCTGCCATTTTGTCCCTCCTTCATTCTTGCTAAAGTTTCAGAATAGCGATGTACTCCTTCTGAACTTTTTGAACATTCTAACTGTTCGTTCTTATTATAATATAATGCTGGATCTATGACAATTAGAATAAGACCTTGCACACAGGAAGAAATTTTTCCATAGGCTGTCCAATCTATTTGCAATATTCTTCTAATGATTAAAATAAAAAAAATCGCCATATAAATTGGCGATTTCTTCATTTCCCTATTTCACAAAAATATTATGCAATGAAAAATAAATAAATGGCCCCAATAAGAAGAAATACTCCGCTAAGAACCAGCAGAACTTTTGCTAACTTTTCCAATGTTAATTCTCTCCTTATAATAAACCTGCACCAATGACATAAGACAAACCAATTGACAGCACCATGGAAATAAAGCCGACAGCTTTGTTATTATTCTCAATTTCTTCGTCTATTCTAAACTTTGGTGTTAAAAATTCAAATATGAAATAGCCTATTAACAAAAGAAAGAAGCCAAAAACACCCCAGGTAATCATTGTCAGCAAGGTATCATTATGCATAATGGAGTGCCTGAAGATATTGGCGATCCCAAAAATTTTCCCGCCGGTCGCCATCGCTACTGCAAGATTACCGTTTTTTATTTCGTCCCAATTGCGGTACTTGGTGACTAATTCAAAAACGGCTAAAAAAACGATCAAACACAAAATGACAACACTGTAATAAGCAGCTGTCTGGATAAACTCATTTTCCCAAAATTCTTTCATTTATATTCTCCCCGCCGGTATTAAATCCCCTTCCCCTTTGAATAATCATAAGGGGATGGGAAGCTTATTTGAATTCAACGATTGTAACCCCTGTACCGCCTTCTCCAGCTTCACCAAACCGGATTTTCTTTACAGATCTGTGATTTCTCAGAAATTCCTGCACACCCTGCCTCAATGCACCGGTCCCTTTACCATGAATAATGGAGACACGGGGATATCCAGCCAGCAGGGCATCATCTAAATATTTCTCGACTCTTAAGAGCGCGTTTTCATAGCGCTCGCCACGTAAATCAAGCTCAAGGCTGACGTGAAAATCTCTTCCTTTCACCGTTGCCACTGGTTTTGTTTCCACAGGTTTTGGGCTTTTAATGTACTCCAGATCTTTTTCGGCAACTTTCATTTTCAGGATACCAATCTGAACCTGCCATTCATTTTCAGACACCTTTTCAAGCAGATGCCCTTTTTGCCCAAAACTCAGAACTTTAACCTCATCGCCAGCTTCAAAAACGTGCTTAGTATTCTTTGGCTTTAGTTTATTTTTGGCTGTACTCATCTGGGGCGCAGCATCGGACAGGCGTTTCTTTGCTTCTATTAGCTCGTGTTCCTTCACCTCAGCATGTTTCTCCATCCGCATCTTTCTTAATTCACGGATAATCTCTTCTGCTTCAGCCTTGGCTTTCTCAACGATATCGCCTGCTTTCTCTGCAGCCTTCTCATGCATAGCATCTTTTTGCTCATAAAATTCAGCCATTTGCTTTTGCAGATCTTTATGGAGTTTTTCAGCGCTTTTTAAAAAGTCATTGGCTTCTTCCATATCAGCCTCTGCTTGTCTGCGGCTTTCCTCCAGTGAAGCAATCATATTCTCAACCTGATTTGTATCTGTTCCGATATAGGATCGTGCTGTCTCAATCACTTGATCATTGAGGCCGAGCCGTTTGGATATTTCAAAAGCATTGCTTCGGCCCGGAACCCCAATCAGCAGCTTATAGGTCGGGCTTAGCGTTTCAATATCAAATTCTACACTGGCATTGATAACTCCTTCTCTGTTATAGCCATAGGCTTTCAGTTCAGGGTAATGAGTTGTGGCAATAACTCTTGCCCCCCGCTTGTATACTTCATCAAGAATGGAAATCGCGAGAGCTGCACCTTCCTGCGGATCTGTGCCTGCACCAAGCTCATCGAATAAAACCAGACTATTGAAATCAACCTGGTTAAGAATATCCACGATATTAACCATATGAGAAGAAAAGGTACTTAAGCTTTGTTCAATTGACTGTTCATCTCCGATATCAGCATAAACATTTCCGAAGACCGCTGTTTCAGAACCATCAAGCGCCGGAATTTGCAGACCGGCCTGTGCCATCAATGTGCAAAGCCCTACTGTTTTTAAAGTAACAGTCTTACCGCCGGTATTAGGTCCCGTTATGACTATTGTTGAATAATCATCTCCGAGCTTTATATCATTTGCCACCACTTCATCATATGGAATAAGCGGATGCCGGGCTTTGAATAATGAAATTTTCCCTTGATTATTAACTTTTGGCTTGGAGGCTTTTATGCGTTTACTGTATCTGGCTTTCGCAAACGTAAAATCGACTTCTCCAAGCACATCTACAATGGTTTCCAGTTCACTGCTATTCTCAGCTGTCTGTCCTGACAGCACTATGAGAATCCGTTCAATCTCCTGCTGTTCTTTTACCCTGATGCCCTGTAATTCATTGTTCAGCTGGACAATGGACGCGGGCTCAATGAATAATGTCTGGCCGGAAGAACTTTGGTCATGGATTATGCCTCCATAATGGCCCCGGTATTCCTGCTTAACCGGTATGACAAACCGGTCATTTCGGATCGTTATAATCGCATCGGAAAGCATTTTTTGTGCGCTGGTAGACCGAATCATGCTCTCCAGCCGCTCCCTTACACGCGATTCTTTTGTACGGAGCTGATTTCGAAGGGAACGGAGAGTCTCGCTCGCACTGTCAAGAACTTCCCCATTATCATCGACCGCATTGCGGATAGATGTTTCCAAATCAGCCAGAACAATAATTTTATCTGTATATCCCAATAGGATCGGCAGGCTGCTTTCTTCCTCGGCAAATTCCTCGATGAACCGTTTCATCTGCCTGCTTGCATGAATCGTGCTGGATATCTGGTTAAGTTCCTGGGGACTAAGCATTCCGCCAATAACCGCCCGCTTCACATGAGGACGGATGTCAAAAATGCCGCCAAGCGGTACATTCCCTTTAATTCTAAGCACTGTTACGGCTTCATCTGTTTCTTCCTGCCTGCGGATTACTTCTTCATAGTCAGTTGAAGGAAGAATATTTAAGGCCTTTTTTCTTCCCAGGGACGAAGAAACATGTTCCAGCAGCTGTTCCTTCACTTTATTGAACTCAAGTATCTTCAATACTCTTTCTTGCATGAGGACTTTCCCCTTTCATGCCCAATTTTCCTACTGGCGTTCTTTCAGAAATTTGAACAAATCTTTTGTTTCCATGGCATTTAGAACGGATTCTTTCTTGATCCATCCTTTCTTTGCCGCAGAAACACCGATTTCCATGTGATTTAAAGTGTCTATTTTATGTGCATCTGTATTAATCACTATCTTCACACCGGCTTCCTGAGCTTGTCTGATATGTTCGGCAGCAAGATCAAGCCGGTTCGGATTTGCATTCAGCTCAAGGGCTGTATTTGTTTCCCTGGCGAGCTCGATGAGCATTTCCATGTCTACTTCATAGCCTTCCCTGCGCCCGATCAATCTTCCCGTAGGGTGGGCAATAATGTCAACATGGGCATTCTGCAGCGCCGTTTTCAAGCGGGCCATGATTTTTTCCTTCGGCTGTGAAAAAGAAGAATGGATGGAAGCAATGACAATGTCCAGCTCCTCCAGAAGTTCATCGTCATAATCGAGCGATCCGTCAGGCAGAATATCCATTTCTACCCCTGATAAGATGGTGAAATCATCGAATTGCTCATTAAGCCTCTTTATTTCTTCTTTCTGCCTTCGAAGCCTTTCGGCTGTCAAACCGTTCGCCACTCTCAGGTATTGGGAGTGATCTGTTATAGCCATGTATTTATAGCCTCGGGCACGGCACGCTTCAATCATTTCCTCTATGGAATAGGCGCCATCACTCCAGGTTGAGTGCATATGAAGATCACCCTTAATATCTTCAAGTGAAATGAGCTCCATGTCCTGCGTGTATTCATCTACTTCCTTCCCATCCTCCCTAATTTCAGGAGGGAGAAATGGAAGCCCAAAATGTGCGTAAAAATCCTCTTCATTTTTAAATGTAAGGATTTCACCTGTTCCTGTATTTTCGACTCCATATTCACTGATTTTTTCCCCGCGCTCTTTTGCGAGCTGGCGCATTCTGACATTATGGTCCTTTGATCCAGTAAAATGATGGAGGGTTGTGGCAAATTCATGCGGCTCAACTAATCGGAAATCAGCCGATATATCATAGGAATGCTGAAAGACAACGGAAACCTTTGTATCTCCTGCGGCAATTACTTCTTTAATGCCGGCAAGGCTTAATAACTGTTCTTTCACAGAAGCAGGATTGTCAGTAGCTATTATAAAGTCGAGGTCTTTGATTGTTTCCCTCATTCTCCTTAAGCTTCCTGCCCTTGAATACTTATCGATATCCTTCATTTCAGCCAGGGCTGCTTCTATGCCTTCTGCTATCGGGAGCATGAATGCAAGCGGGAGCCGTTCCGGTCTGGTTCCTGCATTTTCAAGGGCTGCGAGTATCTTATCTTCAGATTTTTCCCCGAAGCCTGCCAGTCCCCGGACCTTCTGATTGCGGCACGCATCCTCAAGGTCTGCTGCATTTTCGACGCCCAGCTCTTTATATAGCTTGGCTATTTTCTTGCCGCCAAGTCCCGGGAGCTGAAGCAGAGGAATTAATCCAGCAGGGACTTCTTCTTTCAGTTCATCCAGAACAGAAGACTTACCTTCTTTGATGTACTCCTCTATAACAGCAGCGGTTCCTTTTCCGATGCCGGATAGCTTTGTAAAGTCATCAATTTCAGTCAAGCTTTCATCATTTGATTCAAGTGCGAGTGCCGCTTTCCGGAAGGCGGCTGTTTTAAACGGATTTTCTCCTTTTAACTCCATATAAACAGCGATCGTTTCTAAAAGTCTGACTACATCTTTTTTATTTATACTCATGAAAACCACCTGCCCGTAACTGTATTCGTAACCGTATTATCTCTTATTTTGCAGTGCAACTTCAAATCATGGCTATTTTCAAAAGACTGTTTTTCGCAATGTTTGTTGCTTTTTATATATTATATTCACTGAGTTGATTGGAGCGGAAGGTGCGAGATCCTCGAAAATGCATTCGTATTTACTTCGTGCGGTGTTTACTCAAGGAAGCTTATTCAAAGTCCAGCGGGAGTAGCGGGACAGGTGAGACCCAACAGACGCGCAGCGTCGAGGAGGCTCACCGCCCGCCCCGCGGTTCGCTGAGCAGCCTGGAGCGGAAATCAACGGACAACATAGCTGGCGAATAACAACATTTTTTACAAAACAGCCTTTCAAAAAGAAA
This sequence comes from Paenibacillus sp. FSL R5-0490, assembly GCF_001956215.1. Classification (GTDB taxonomy): domain Bacteria; phylum Bacillota; class Bacilli; order Bacillales; family Cytobacillaceae; genus Cytobacillus. The sequence continues at coordinate 11,422 of NZ_MRTQ01000019.1, forward strand.
ACTCCTCTAGAAATAGAGAAGTTACGCAGCCATATATTCAACCCACATTTCTTTGAGCTGGTCAGAGAGAACAGGCGTATTCTTAACCATTAATTCTGCCATAAAGGAATTATTGATCGGTCCCTGCAGGACTTCGATTGGAACGAGTGCTGCTATGTATAATAGAATAAACATGATAAGATAGACTTCGATAAATCCGAGAATTCCGCCAGCCCAAACATTCAGCTGTTTCAGGACCGGAAGATGGGCAACAAAGTCGAGCATGCTTCCAATAATCTGCAGTAATATTTTTACCGCAAAAAAAATCACGACAAATGCAATGGCGCGATAGTAAGCATCTTCAAGATCCCCATTCTCAAATAACGTCTTAATCGCCGAGTCACTGCTAAAGCTTGGATATGGTACCCATAAGGTCAGCTTAGGCGCAAGCTCACCGTAATACATACGGGCAACAATGAAAGCAATGATGAATCCGGTCAAATGAATTAATTGGAGGATAAACCCTCTTTTCAAGCCTATTAAAAAACCAAAAACCAAAATAATGATAATTGCAAGATCCAGCATGACTACTTTCCGTCCTTTACTCTATTTAATTCGTTTTCCAGCCGTTCCAGACGGTCTGTTAGCTTTATATAATCATTAACTGCATTAACTGCGGTCAGCACGGCCAGCTTACTAATGTCGAGTGAAGGATTCTTCGAACTGATCTCACGCATTTTATCGTCAACCAGCGAAGCGACAAGGCGAACATGGCTGGAGCTTTCTGAGCCAACTATTACATATTGCTGTCCATAAATATCTACACTTGTTCGGTTTCTTTGTATCTCTGACAACGTCCATGCCCCCTTCTTTAAAGAATCCTAATCAATATCATAACACGAACGCATATTGGTGGGAAGTCAAAGCATGTCAGATGAGCTCAGTTAATGCAGGTTTTTTCCAAATAGAGGGAATAAATTCAACAGTACACTAAGATGAGGAGAATTAATATGAGCCAGGTAGTACTATTAAAAAAAGCAAGTGAAATCTCAAAAATGAAGGCCCATTATTCAGGCAGCCTAAATGACAAACAGCCTCCGGGAAGCGTATTTGCTGCAAAAGTGCCAGGATGTTCGATCACTGCCTATAAATCAGGCAAGGTTCTCTTCCAAGGGAGCGGATGTGAAGCAGAGGCCAAAAAGTGGGGAGATACCGCCCGCAGTGCACAGCCCAGCAAAAAAACCAGCCCTGCCGCAGCAAACCTGCCTGAAAATATCAGTTCCCTTTCAGTCGTCGGTTCAGATGAAGTGGGTACCGGGGATTATTTTGGCCCCATTACGGTGGTTGCAGCTTACGTAAAAAAAGATCAAATTCCTTTGCTGAAGGAGCTTGGAGTTAAGGATTCAAAAAACCTCGGAGATGAAAAGATCATCGAAATCGCAAAGCAGATCAAAGATATCGTTCCCCACAGCCTGTTAACACTGCATAATGAAAAATATAATAAACTTCAGCAATCAGGGATGTCACAGGGGAAAATCAAAGCATTGCTGCACAATCAGGCAATCGGGCATGTTTTAGGGAAAATCTCTCCTGAAAAGCCTGAGGCCATTCTGATTGACCAATTTGCCAAGGAAGAAATTTACTACAATTATATAAAAAACCAGCAGACCATACAGAGGGAACGGGTCTTTTTCAGCACAAAAGCGGAAGGAATCCATCTGGCAGTTGCAGCAGCATCCATCCTGGCACGCTATGCATTTGTGCGCCACTTTGAAAATCTTAGCACAAAGGCCGGTTTCCGGCTCACTAAAGGCGCCGGTCCGAAGGTTGATGAGGCAGCTGCCCGGCTTATAAAGGAAAAAGGACGAGAGGTATTGCCTTCTTTTGTAAAACTGCATTTTGCCAATACTGAAAAGGCCATGAAGCTGTATAACAGGAAATATAATTGATAATGAAGCATTCAATCTAATGAGAGATTGGATGCTTTTTTGTTTAAGAGACCTTCATTCTTCTGAGTATATCTTTTCAGCCAACAATCAGAATTTATCGGCTACTTTTGGGTATTTATCGGCCAAACGAAGAAAAGGCAGCCCCCAGGCTGCCTTCCTTATTTTATCCTCTCAATACTGCTCCGGCTTTTTCCTTCACAGCTTCCAATACTTTGTCATGCGCTTTTGTTACATCTTCATCCGTCAGAGTACGTTCAGGGTCGAAGTATTTAAGGGAGAAAGCAAGCGATTTTTTGCCTGGCTCCATCCTTTCGCCTTCGTACAAGTCAAAAACAAGGACGTCTTTCAGTAATTTGCCGCCAGCTTCTTTAATGATCCCTTTAAGCTCGCCTGCTGCTGTTTCCTGATCTGCCACAAGTGCAATATCCCTTGTGATTGAAGGGAAACGCGGAATAGCTTCATACTGCAAAGGTGAAACCTCTTCTTCCAGAATCGCTTTTAATGAAAGCTCAAATGCATAGGTTTCTTTCAAATCAAGCTCTTTCTCGACAGTCGGATGGATTTGGCCGACAAATCCCACTGATTCCCCGGAAAGGAATACTTCTGCTGTTCTGCCAGGATGCATTCCATCCTTTTGCGCTTGACGGAATTCAAGCTTATCAGAAAGCCCCAGCTTTTCAAATAACCCTTCAAGGATACCTTTTACAACGTAGAAATCTACCGGCTTCTTTTCTCCCTGCCATGGATGGCTGTGCCATAGACCAGTAACCGCACCGGCAAGATGCTCACGCTCTTCAGGCAATTCCTCTTCTCCATTGGAGAGGAACACTGCTCCTGTTTCATAAACTGCCAGGCTGTCGTTCTGGCGTGCCGAATTATATTTTAATACCTCCAGAAGCTGCGGAACAATACTTAACCGAAGCAGACTGCGATCCTCACTCATAGGCATTGCCAGCTGCACAGGCTTGCGTTCCTCCAGTGCATATTGAGCCGCCTTTGCTTCATTTGTTAATGAATAAGTTACTGCCTGATATAGTCCCGCACCTTCAAGAAAGCGGCGGACCAATCTGCGTTTATTCTGGTATTGGGTAAGATGCCCTGGTGTAGATGAGCCAACCGGTAAAGTTGATGCTAGGTTATCATAGCCAAATAAACGGCCAACTTCTTCAATCAGGTCTTCTTCAATCGTGATGTCGCCTCTGCGGGTCGGAACTGTAACAGTAATTGTATCGTTATCAGTATTCGCTGCAAATTGAAGGCGGGCAAAAATATCCTCTACTTCTTTCATGGATAATTCCGTGCCAAGGACACGATTGATTTTTTCAAGCGTTACAGACACCACAGCAGGCTCCACCTGCAGTGCATCAGCTTCCACAGAACCTTCAAGCACTTCCCCGTCCGCATATTGTGCAAGCAATTGAACAGCTCTTTCAGCAGCAGCTCTAACTCTGTTTGGATCCACACCTTTTTCAAAGCGTGCACTTGCTTCGCTTCTTAATCCATGGTCTTTTGAAGCTTTTCTAACCGTTGCCCCTTTAAAATAAGCTGATTCGATAATCACATTTTTAGTGTCAGGCTGCACTTCAGAATTTGCCCCGCCCATGACACCCGCAAGTGCAATTGGCTCTGTCCCATTTGTTATTAAAAGATGATCTGATGTTAACTCACGCTTTGCATCGTCAAGAGTGACAATCACTTCGCCATCATTTGCTCTGCGGACAAGGATTTGCTTTGATCCCAGCCGGTCATAATCGAAGGCATGAAGCGGCTGGCCGTATTCAAGCAAAATGTAGTTTGTAATATCCACCACGTTATTGTGAGGACGAATGCCTGCTGCCATTAAACGAGCCTGCATCCATACAGGAGATGGGCCAACCTTTACATTTTTAACAACCTTCGCAACGTATAGTGGATTATCTTCTTTTGCGTCCACCTGAACATCGATGTAATCAGATGCCTTCTCTGAAGAAGTCTCTGCTTGAGGTGCAGGAAGCTTTACTTCCCTTCCTAAAATAGCTGCCACTTCATATGCAACACCCAGCATGCTTAAGCAGTCAGAACGGTTAGGAGTCAATCCAAGCTCCAGAATCTGGTCGTCACGATTAAGCTGCCGAAGAGCATCCCCGCCAACCTCTGTATCATTAGGGAAAACATAAATGCCTTCAGAGTATTCCTTTGCAAACAGCTTACTTTCAATGCCGAGCTCTTGAAGCGAACAGATCATTCCATTCGATTCCTCGCCGCGCAGCTTGGCCCGCTTTATTTTAAAATTGCCTGGAAGAACAGCTCCTACTGTAGCCACGGCCACTTTCTGTCCCTTATCCACATTCGGGGCACCGCAGATGATCTGTACAGGCTCACCAGCCCCTGTATCGACTAAACATTTATTCAGTTTATCAGCATTTGGGTGCTGTTCCCTTTCAAGGACATGCCCTACAACCACACCTTTGATGCCTTCATTCAAAACCTCTACGCCTTCAACTTCTATACCGCTTTTAGTAATCTTTTCTGCAAGCTCTTCAGGTGTAACGCCTGATAAATCAACATATTCCTGCAGCCATTTATATGAAACGAACATTTGTGATCCTCCTTAATTATTGTCCAACTCCGGGCTTTCTAATTATTCATGAATTGAAAATTGCTTCAAGAAACGCACATCATTTGTATAGAAATGACGAATATCATCGACACCATACTTCAGCATGGCAATTCGCTCAGGACCCATTCCGAATGCAAAGCCTGTGTATTTCTTAGAGTCGAAGCCTGCCATCTCAAGAACATTTGGATGAACCATTCCTGCACCAAGAATTTCAATCCAGCCAGTGCCTTTACATACGCTGCAGCCTTTTCCGCCGCATATCTTACAGGAAATATCCATTTCCACAGATGGCTCTGTAAACGGGAAGAAACTTGGACGAAGACGGATTTCTCTGTCATCACCAAACATTTTCTTTGCAAAGACCTCCAATGTTCCTTTTAAATCAGTCATACGGACGTTTTCATCTACAACAAGCCCCTCTATTTGCATGAACTGGTGAGAGTGTGTAGCATCGTCATTATCACGGCGATATACTTTACCCGGACAGATGATTTTAACTGGTCCCTTGCCTTCATGCTTCTCCATTGTTCTTGCCTGTACCGGCGAAGTATGGGTACGAAGGAGAATGTCTTCTGTAATATAGAAGGAATCCTGCATATCCCGGGCAGGATGGCCTTTAGGAAGATTCAATGCTTCAAAATTATAATAATCTTTTTCAACTTCAGGGCCTTCAGCTACCGTATAACCCATTCCAATGAACAGATCTTCAATTTCTTCGATAATTCTTGTCAGCGGATGGTGATTTCCTGATTTAACAGGTCTTCCCGGAAGAGTGACATCAATTTTTTCTGCAGCCAGTTTTTCCTGAACAGCCGCTTCCTCCAGGTGCTTTTGTTTTTCCTCAATTCCGGCAGCAATGCTGTCCCGCACTTCATTCGCAAGGGCCCCCATTTTTGGACGCTCATCAGCAGACAATTTCCCCATTCCTTTAAGCACTTCAGTAATAGGGCCTTTTTTGCCTAAATAGGATACACGGATATCATTTAGCTCTTTCAAATCAGCGGCGGTGCTGATCTTTTCTAACGCTTCAGTTTGCAGTTCCTTTAAACGCTCTTGCATCTAAAAATCCTCCTTGAAATTAATACTTTTACTTTTTTGGCCAAAATAAAAAACCTCTATCCCCATAAAGGGACGAGGTTTCGCGGTACCACCCTTTTTAACACATATATGTACTTCATGCACGTGTTCACTTCATTGGGATAACGGCTTATGCCGGTACATCTTTACATCGAAAATCGGAAGCGGCTCGCTCAGCAGAGCGCCAACATTACTTTTCAATGGTCCCGATGCCAACTCTGGAGGTGAAACTTCTCTTGCATTTCCTGTAAAAATGCTTTCAGTCTTAGGCATTTTCTCCCTGAAAAGGCTGACTGCAAGGTACTGGTCTCCGTCATCGTTTTATTATTATAATTTTGCTGTTAATTATATTACATTCTTAAGGCTGTTTCAAACGGTTTTCATAAAATTGCCGCCCATTTTCTATTTTCTTAGATGATAAAGAAGAATTCCGGCAGCCACCGCCACATTAAGTGATTCGCTTTTCCCGAATATCGGTATATAAAGGTTTGCTGCTGTATTAGCCAGGAGCTCTTCATTTACCCCGTTTCCTTCATTTCCAACGAGCAGAGCGAAGGAATCTGAGGAATCATAATTCGTGTATTCCCGGGCATTTTCCAAAGCGGTTCCATAGACAGGCACATTACTTTCTTTCAATCTGACGATCCAGTCAGAAAGGTTTGCTCTTAAAACAGGCAAATGAAAGTGGCTGCCCTGTGCAGAACGGAGTACCTTCGGGTTATATGCGTCAACGCTGCCTTCACCCACAATAACAGCATCAATTCCAGCAGCATCAGCCGTCCTGATCATCGTACCCAGATTGCCGGGATCCTGGACTGCATCAACTAATAAAAACTGTTTTCCCTTCACTTCCTCAGTGGATGGCTCCTGGCTGCATACAGCAAAAATTCCCTGTGGTGTTTCCGTATCCGCCAGCAATCCGATGATTTCATCTGTAACCATTGTTACAGGGATGTCGCCATAATCCCAGCCGGGAGGCATATTTTTATTTTCATTGATGATTATTTCTGCTATTTGATTGGCTTTAAGTGCTTCTTCCACCAAATGAAAACCTTCAACTAAAAAGGTTCCTGTTTTGTCACGCTCTTTTCTGGCCAGAAGTTTCTTCCATTCTTTAACTTTAGGATTTTTTGCAGATTGTATATGCTTCAACACGGTCTCTCCTTTTAAAGAAAATCCCATACAACCGGAATTTTTCTGTACAGTTTTTCATTATAGCTTATTTGAAATACATAATAAAAGCAAAATTAGAGAAGATAATAACGAATTAAATCTGGAAGGAGTGCATTATGGTGAATTTAAACCTGCGCAATGCCATTTTACACAATGTATCAGGCAACTCTCAAGATGAACTGAAAGATACAATCGTGGATGCCATTCAAAATGGGGAAGAAAAAATGCTGCCTGGCTTAGGTGTATTATTTGAGGTAATCTGGAAAAACTCCTCTGAAGAAGACAAGCTGGAAATGCTTCAAACCTTGGAGAGCAGTCTTAAATAAAGTGAAACTTCAATCAGTGGGGATTTTCCTTATCCCCCACTGATTGTTAGTCGCGTTCTAGTGTCGCTAAGATCTCCGCTAACGCTTCGATCAATCGACACTGCGATAAAACGGAAAAAACTCCGGAAAGTGCCGGAGTTTTTTCATTTTATTCAAATGTAATCTTATCAACTGTTTCCCTGTCAAGCTTCTTGATCACTTCAGCAATCAGCTTTACTGCATTTTCATAATCATCACGGTGAAGCATTGCTGCATGTGAATGGATATACCGTGTTGCAATGGTGATTGAAAGGGATGGAACTCCATTATGTGTAACATGAATCGCTCCTGAATCTGTTCCTCCGCCAGCAATGGCATCAAATTGATAAGGGATATTCAGTTCATCTGCAGTGTCTGTTACAAGGTCACGCAGGCCTTTGTGAGAGACCATTGATGCATCATATAGGATGATTTGCGGACCTTTGCCCATTTTGCTCATGGCTTCTTTTTCAGAAATGCCCGGTGTGTCGCCTGCGATTCCAACGTCTACACCAAATGCGATATCCGGCTCGATTTTTTGCGCAGAAGTACGGGCTCCGCGAAGACCAACCTCTTCCTGTACCGTTCCTACACCATAAACTTCATTTGGATGTTCAGCATCCTTCAATTGCTTGAGCACGTCTATGGCAATTGCGCAGCCAATGCGGTTATCCCAGGCTTTCGCCAAAAGCATCTTTTCATTATTCATAACCGTAAACTCAAAATACGGAACCACCATGTCACCAGGTTTTATGCCCCATTCTTTCGCTTCTTCACGGCTTGAAGCACCAATATCAATAAACATGTCTTTAATTTCAACAGGTTTTTTGCGTGCATCCGGTGATAAGATATGCGGCGGTTTTGAACCAATTACCCCGGTAACATCTCCTTTCGATGTTACAATCGTCACGCGCTGGGCCAGCATAACCTGTGACCACCAGCCGCCAACTGTCTGGAAGCGGATGAAACCTTTATCATCAATGTTTGTTACCATAAATCCAACTTCATCCAAATGGCCGGCTACCATAATCTTCGGGCCGCCTTCTTTGCCGGTTTTTTTAGCAATGAGGCTCCCCAGTCCATCTGTTGTCACTTCATCAGCATATGCTGTTATGTATTTTTTCATAACCTCGCGCGGTTCGCGCTCATTTCCCGGTATTCCTTTCGCATCTGTTAAGTCTTTAAGCATCGTTAATGTTTCATCTAATTTAGCCATCATTTCGACTCCCTTAATATTTATTTAATCCTATTATACCGAACATCGAATTCAATATAAAGAATTATCAGACGGATAATCCCTCAGGCTGCAGGCGGAAAAATCGCTTAATATCCTTCAGCCTGCCTCTTATAATTTACTTCATTCTTGTCTATATATGCTTTTTCTATATGCGAAGAGTTAAATCCAAGCATTTCCCCCAGATGTAAGTAGACTGCAATAAGGTCTTTATAATCCGTTAAAGAACGGCTGGTCCGAAACTTTCCGATAGCTTCATAAACAGACAAGAACTGGCCATTCACTGAAACCTCCTTTTCCACCGAAACAGTAAAGTCCTTTTCCACGTCAAATCCGCATTCAATTCCAAGCGATAAAATGAAATGTATACCGTCTACAAACTCCTCCAATACTGTTTCCTGAGGGGAGGAAGTCTTAAGGCTCCAGAACTTAAAGCATCTTGTCTCATTTGCAAGCTCTCCCAATTCAACAAGCAGCGCCAGTATCTTACGGTCAAATAAGTCTTCTTCCTCTAAACCATGGTTTGATTCTATATGGCTGTCCAGCCCTTTTTGCATTTGGAATAATTGCTGATAATTCATTTTCCACCGTCCTATATGAAATTAATGATTAACTTACATTATAATGCCCATCAAAAAAATTATAACAAATCGCAAAAAAGTTGAAACTTTTTTTTAGCTCATCCGTATAGTAAGGAAAATAATAATGGAGGGCTGGTTACTATGTGGCTCCTGCGTATGCTATTGTTTGCTCTGATTCTTTTTCTTATATACACCACGGTAAAATATCTGCTCAATTCCAAGAGAAAGCTAGAGCTTGCCCACGAACAGAAACGATATTATTTTTGGGATGACCAGGAAAATGTCAGGAAGAACTTCCTGATTACGTATAAAGGAGTTTTATTTGAAGGTGAAAAGTATTTGGGTACCACCGATAATGCTTTTGATGTGGTCTCTATTTTCCTCTGGCCACACAATACATCGGCCCTTAAAGGGATGGTAAGGGAGGATTTTCTTTTTATTGAAAGAAAGATAAGCGAGGCCTATCCTACTGCAAAAATTGACTGGAAAAGCCCTGTGAAGGAGTTCATGCATAAAACAGCTTCTCCAGGCGAGGAAATTAAGGATCATTTTTAAAAAACGTTCGGCATCCCCGAACGTTTTTTATGCTGTTTTGAAGAATTCCTTCCATTTAATAACTGTCACCTTTTCCCTCAGTACAAATACTAAAACAGAAAGTGACAGCAAAATCAGGACAATCATTGAAGGAGTAAATCGGCTGATGAATTCTCCGAAAACGGTATAAAAAACAGCCAGCGGCATATTAGTGATCCATGAATTTTTAAGAAACTGATTAAATCCCTTGTTTCTTTCCATCAGACAAAAGCTCAATAAATGATAATGAATAAAAGGGATAAGCCTTAAAACTGCAACCTGGCCGACAGTTAAATTCCGATACTCCCCGAACCACCGCCTCTTTAATAAAGAAAGCTTCTCATGCGTCCCCGGCATTTTTGTGATTAGAAAATAAAAAAGAATGCTGCTGATCATTAACCCTGCAAGAGAGAAAACAGAGCCAAAAAAACTGCCAAAAAGAACTCCCCCTGTTATGCAGACAAGCGGTACCGGAATAAATAGAAACTGCCGGATAATATGAAAGAAGATAAAAGCAATGGGAGCAAGAATGCCGGCAGTCTCTGCCATAGCAAACAATAAAGTCAATTGATCATTCATGTGCCTCCACCTCTCCCCGATGACTTTCCTGCTGTTCCCTAAAGCTTATGGATGGCGCTGGCTGTTTATGACAATTGAATAACCAGGTACAATAGCAGGCCTGCTTCAAGCAATGCCAAGAAAGGCAGTCCCCATTTAAACTGAACATGCTTTGTTTTATGCCTGAAGGTCTTCATACCCAAAGTCATTCCCGCTGCTCCGCTCAAAAAGGCAGTGATCCAGAGGTTCTTCTCGCTTATACGGAACTCATTCCGTTTTGCTTTTTCTTTATCAAGCTTCATCAGGCAAAAGCCAATCACATTCATGATCAGATAGATAAGAGCAATTGTTTTAATCATGAGCTTTCTCCTTTATATGTATTAAGTCTGTATTGAGCTTAAATGAAACGAAAGCTTTCTTTCCATTAAAAGCAAATTAAAAAGCCATCCCCATAGGAATGGCTTTTGTATAAAATATTACTTGCTAAGCTGCTGCTTTGCAACTGATGCTAATTCAGCAAATGCTTTTTCGTCAGCGATTGCTAATTCAGCAAGCATTTTGCGGTTTACTTCGATGCCAGCAAGCTTTAAACCATGCATTAAACGGCTGTAAGAAAGACCGTTCATGCGAGCTGCTGCGTTAATGCGAGTAACCCAAAGTTTGCGGAAGTCGCGCTTTTTCTGGCGACGGTCGCGGTAAGCATACATTAGGGATTTCATAACCTGCTGGTTAGCAACTTTGTATAATGTATGTTTTGAACCGAAATAACCTTTAGCTAATTTGATGACTTTTTTACGACGTTTGCGAGTAACTGTACCGCCTTTTACACGTGGCATATTATTTCCCTCCTAATTTCGAGATATTACTTAAGATTTACTAATAAGTTACGGATGCGCTTGTAATCGCCTGAAGAAACAAGAGTTCCTTTGCGAAGCTTACGCTTTTGCTTTTGTGATTTGTTCGCGAACATATGGCTTCTGTAAGCATGAGAACGCTTCAGTTTACCAGAACCTGTTCTTTTGAAACGCTTAGCAGCGCCGCGGTGAGTTTTCATTTTTGGCATGGGAATTCCTCCTCTTACTTGTCGTTTTTCGGTGCTAGCACCATAAACATGCTTCGGCCATCCATTTTTGGATGTGATTCCACTATTGCAACTTCATTGCATGCTTGTGCGAATCGAATTAGTACACGCTGGCCAATTTCCTTATGGGTAATGGCACGTCCTTTGAATCGGATCGATGCTTTTACTTTATCGCCTTTTTCAAGGAATTTAATAGCATTGCGAAGCTTTGTATTAAAGTCATGTTCTTCAATAGTCGGGCTAAGACGAACTTCTTTAATACTGATAATCTTCTGGTTTTTGCGAGCTTCTTTATCTTTCTTCTGCTGCTCGAATTTGAACTTTCCGTAGTCCATGATACGGGCTACCGGAGGTTTCGCACTCGGTGCAACCAGAACAAGATCCAGATTGGCACGAGAAGCAATTTCAAGTGCGTCGAATTTTGATTTAATACCTAACTGCTCGCCGTTTTGGTCAATAAGACGGACTTCGCGGGCGCGAATGCCCTCGTTTAACAACATATCTTTGCTAATAGCTAGACACCTCCAAGGTTTAATGCGAACACAACGTTTGGGTCAAGAAAAGCGCAAGCGCCTGCTTAGCAGACAACTTTAAAGCTGTAAGCTGCACCGGACCAAAGCTGAATCGCAAGTTATGCAACATTTCTCTTCCGTGACGGAATCAGAGCTGTTTTTAACCAAATAAAAAAGTGCGGATGAAAACACCCACACTTACGTGTATAAACAGAAAATGTTCACGTAAAACCTGCCAACTGCGCTTTGCGTCAATCAGGTGAGAAGCGGGTGCTTCTTCTTTTCCTCAAACTGTATTCATTTACCTTAGCTACTATATCACAAAGAATGATTCCGTGTCAAACGAATAACTTTTATCACAACGAAGAAAAGCATAACAAAATTAATTGATTTTGGCAATACGATTTTAATATTTTTTCAAAATGAATTTAATGCCAGCTCCTTCGTTTGTCTCATCCGGCTCTTAAATGTTCTATGGAATAACTTATCAAAAAGGGCTGCAGCACATGCTGCAGCCCTTTTTGATTATTATCGTTTAACTTCAGCTTTTAGTGCTGAGATGAAGTCCTCAAATAAAACAGTTTCTGATTTTTGCTCTCCATATTTGCGGACATTGACAGCTTTTTCAGCAACTTCATTGTCTCCAACAACAAGCATGTATGGAGTTTTTTGCATTTGAGCTTCACGGATCTTATATCCGATTTTTTCGTTGCGGTCATCCAGCTCAACGCGGAAGCCCTCTGCCTGAAGCTGCTCCTGGACTTTTTTCGCATAATCAAAGTGAATATCAGGAGAAACCGGAATGACCTGGACTTGAACTGGGGCAAGCCAAGTTGGGAATGCTCCCTTGTACTCCTCAATCAGGAATGCCACAAAACGCTCCATAGTGGAAACTACTCCGCGGTGGATAACGACCGGGCGATGAGGCTTTCCATCTTCCCCTACATATGTCAGGTCAAAACGTTCTGGAAGCAGGAAATCCAGCTGGACAGTAGATAGTGTCTCATCCTTGCCAAGCGCAGTTTTAACTTGCACATCCAATTTAGGACCGTAGAAAGCCGCTTCGCCTTCTGCCTCAAAATAATCGAGGCCGATTTCATCCATCGCTTCTTTAAGCATTGCCTGTGCTTTTTCCCACATTTCATCGTCATCAAAGTACTTCTCAGTATCCTGCGGATCTCTGTAGGAAAGACGGAATGAGTAGTCATTGATATCGAAGTCTTTATATACTTCGAGGATCAGATGTACTACGCGCTTAAACTCTTCCTTGATCTGGTCAGGTCTTACAAAGATATGTGCATCATTCAAAGTCATGCCTCGTACACGCTGAAGGCCGGATAGGGCTCCTGACATTTCATAGCGGTGCATTGTTCCAAGCTCTGCAATACGGATTGGCAGTTCACGGTAGCTGTGGATGCCATTCTTATAGATCATCATATGATGCGGGCAGTTCATTGGACGCAGAACAAGCTGTTCGTTATCCATCTCCATTACAGGAAACATGTCTTCCTGGTAATGATCCCAGTGGCCGGATGTTTTATAAAGATCCACGCTTCCCATGATTGGAGTATAGACATGGTCATAGCCCAGTCTTTCTTCCTTATCCACGATATAGCGCTCGATATTGCGGCGGATTGCCGCCCCTTTTGGAAGCCACATTGGCAGGCCCTGGCCTACTTTTTGCGAATTCATGAACAGGTTAAGCTCTTTGCCGATTTTACGGTGGTCACGCTCTTTTGCTTCCTCAAGGAGACGCAAATGCTCTGCCAGGTCTTCTTTCTTGAAGAAAGCTGTTCCATAGATCCGCTGAAGCATCTTATTGTCACTGTCGCCTCTCCAATACGCTCCGGCAATGCTTAATAGTTTGAACTCTTTCAATTTGCCTGTAGAAGGAACATGAACACCGCGGCAGAGGTCAAAAAATTCGCCCTGCTCATAGATTGTCACTGTTTCATCTTCAGGAATAGCCTCGATCAGTTCAAGTTTATATTCGTCATCTATTTCTTTGTACATCTCAACCGCTTCATTGCGACTGACCTCTTTGCGGACAATATCAAGGTTTTCATTAATAATCTTTTTCATTTCTTTTTCAATCACTGGAAGATCTTCTGGTGAAAGCGATTCTTCCAGGTCGATATCATAATAAAATCCGCCTTCAATGACTGGTCCTACCCCAAGCTTTACATTTTTATATAAACGCTTGATTGCCTGAGCCATCAAATGGGCAGTGCTGTGGCGAAGAACCTCCAGGGCATCGTTTGAGTCCGGTGTTACAATTTCAATAGCTCCATCCTTTTCGATTGGACGGCGAAGATCATACATTCCTCCATCCAGCTTTCCGGCAATTGCCTTTTTCTTAAGGCCCGGGCTGATCGAAGCTGCAATATCTTCTGTTGTCGTTCCCTTTGGAAACTCCTTTACAGCTCCATCCGGAAACGAAACTTTAACAACTTCTGACATGATATTTCCTCCCTTATTATAAAGCGCAAACGCCTCGATCAGCCCCGACAAGCACAAGACGAGCCTCCAAAAAAGGCGTTCTATCCTTTTTTGGAGGATTGGCTTGTGACCTCGAGGGGCTAGGCGCTGGAGCTGGATTCAGATTTTGCTCCTAAAACGCGTTTTACACTAAAAATAAAAAAACCCGTCCCTAAAAAAGGGACGAGTTATTATTAACACGCGGTTCCACCCTACTTCTCGCTTTCATAGAAGACAAACGACTCTGTAGTAAGATAACGGTCTTTTCCCGCCAGCCCATTTCCTGGCTGGAGTTCAGAGGCGGTAAGCATTCAGATCGTGTTAGGAAGGTTTCAGCCTTGCCTTCCCTCTCTTTAAACCGTATTAGAATACCCGTATCCTCATCGCAACTTTTGCTTAATTTTTGTAATATGTAGGTTATTATAGTTTGTTATTTCAGGAAAATCAAGGGTATCTTTTACATTTTTCATTATCAGCATAAGAATGGGCGTTTTGATAATGATAAAATGCTGCAAGAGGGCTTAATTGAAGCCTTTCTTCAAAAATATTGCGGATTGTTCTGACCAGCGGCTGGTCAAAATCATCTGAATAGAGATAAATAGCTGAAGGCGCTATAGAGAGCAGCGGCGCAATTGTAACAGAATCCACATATACAGGATGATTGGATAATAGCTTGCGGTCAATCATTCTTAAGAGCTCGCCGCGTTTAATTTCACACAATTGTTCATCATAAAAATAAACACCTTCATCCATAAGGACATGGATCGTATTCATTTTTGGCTGCCTGCCTGACAGGAAATCTCTTAATGTATGAATGAACATCTGATATTCCTGTTCCATTTTGTACTCATCGATGGAGACTTCCACATACTTGGTCATTTCATTCATAAGCGGGCGCATCCGGAATTTTACGAATGAGTCAAAAGAAAAGGAAATGTTATTTTGAAACAACTGATCAATTGCGCTTTTTAGGCTTTCTTTTACATTCAGTCCACTGACAAACGCAGCAAGATCCTCACGGCTTCCTTCCAGGATAGAGTGAATGATTTCAAGGATCTGCTGCTGCTCGCCTTCATCATCATAATAATAATGCTCCATCAGTATCCGTTTAAACCAATCATCCTGCTTCTGGTTCACGATAAATTGAAAGAATGCTGTCTTAACAGTATTCAGGATATT
The DNA here is from genome assembly GCF_001956215.1 of Paenibacillus sp. FSL R5-0490. GTDB lineage: Bacteria > Bacillota > Bacilli > Bacillales > Cytobacillaceae > Cytobacillus. The sequence goes on from NZ_MRTQ01000019.1 coordinate 26,739, forward strand.
GCCGCTATTTCCAGCAGAAACTCTGACTATATGTTGATCTTCAAAATGAAGAATATTATTATCACAATGACAAAAAGACTGCAGCTGTTCATAAAGATGCTCATAAAAATTCCTCGCATCCATGCTGCTCTGGAAAATGATTTCGATCAACCAAATCCCCCCTTTATACAAATTTCTATTCTATGTATATGGCGGACTTGGCCAAGTTAGAAGCGGGATTAGCCTTTTAGTACATTAAACTATTGCAAATTCAATAATAAAAGCTGCCGAACACTTTATCGGCAGCTTTCAGATTATACTCTCCTGTTCGGTCCTTCTACAAGCACCGGTTCAGCAAGGTATTTAATGCGTTCCATGATTCTTCTTGCTTTCATTTTCTCTTCCTCGCCGCGCTGGCTATAGGATAAATGATGTTCGAGGCCCTGCAGGTCGAAATTGGAAGTGAAGAAGGTTGGGAGGCTTTCCTGCATGCGGAACTGCAGAATCGGCCCTAAAATCTCATCCCTTGTCCAGCTGGACATGGTTTCTGCACCAAGGTCGTCAAACATTAAAACAGGCGCTTTCTTAATGGTTTCCATCTTGCTGTTCAGAGTCTGATCTCCAATTGAATTTTTCAATTCCCTGAATAATTCAGGAACATAGACAATCATGGAGGATACTTTCCGGCTTGCAAGCTTATTGGCAATAGCACCAAGCAAATAAGATTTGCCTACACCGAATTTCCCGTAAAAGTAGATCCCCTTTTGCTTGGACCCCGGCTGGTAGTCCATTACAAAAGATGCAGCCTTATCCACAGCCTCAATGCGGTCGTCATCATCATAAATCGAGTCAAAAGTGGCATGAAGGATATCAGTTGGCACATATAAACTCTGGATTAACTTTTCATTTCTCCGCTTTTCATCGTGCATGATCTTGCGCGGGCACTTATCATACTTCAGATCGATTGATCCTCTTTGAATCACAAGTTCAGGATGATAGCCCTGCATAAAATTCACACAGCCCTCCAGGCTCGGACATTTATTGCACTCCTTGCTCTGCTGTGTATATTCAAAGAGCTTGCTAAGACTCTTTTCAACCATTTCAGATGTCAATTCATCCCGATGAGTTTGGATAAAATCCTTGACTTCAGGGTGATTAAGCGTTTGGTTCCTCATCATTTCATATCTTTTTTGAAAGCCTTCATTGCCTGCAAGGCGCCTTAATGTTTCGTTAATTTTTTCCATCAATCAGTCACCTCCTGTGATCGCAGTTTTTTTAATTTTTCTTTAAGTTCCCTTTTTTTCAATTCCCGCTCATACTGTTCCTTTTCGCTGTTTGGCTGCTGGGCCTGTTCCTTCTTGGAGGCTTTGCTGCTATTTTCATCAAACCAGTCCGGAAGCATCTCTGTCCTGATCGGCTTCCTTTTGTTCCCCGTGGGGCCTGCTGTTTTCTTTCCTTCTGCCCAATCAAGGTATTGGCGATGTTCTTTTTTAGCTAATTCAATAGCTGCCTGGGGTGTTTTAATCTTCTTTCTTGCCCAGTGGCCTGCTATTTTTTCTACGTACCCTTTGGTCAGCTTCATATCTGTTTTGAGCATAACATATTGAATCAGCACATTAATTACCCCGGGTAAAAGCTTTTGCTGGAACATGACATCTTCTATAATCTGCAGATCACCTTTTGAAGGTTCCGCTCCTCCGGAAATATCTTTTAAAAGCTGCCTTGGTGAGGTTATTTCCAAATAACGGATCAATTCTTCTTCCTGTGTTTCAGGCTGCTTTTTTTGAGATTGATGGCTGGCAGGCTGAACCCTGTCAATCAGGGATGGCAGCATATCCTGGTTTTGGAATTGATACCAATCACGTGCAGATTTTCTTAATTCATCAATGTTTATCTCATTATCTTCATTCACGGCGCTGATGACAATATTTTTCATCTGAATAGGGTCGATTCCATATAAAAAAGCAAGATTGCTGATGGATTCCTTTACTTTAACTGTAAGGGCTTTTTTTGGTACAAGCGATTCATTCAGCCCTGCCTGAAGCAATTCAAAATTAAAATCTTCATTCCCGATCTGAATGCCTTCCTGCTCACGCCTTCCAATATACCCTTCCTCATCTGTTTCATTCATCAGCTGCACCACTTCATCGTCAAACGAACCAGGGTGCCCGGATTGAAATACATCCTGGAAAGCCTTTGTTACTTCCTTGTACCCTCTGGCCGGCTGCACCTTCTGATCCGAGAAGAAGCGCTTCAGTCTCATAAATTGGTTTTTGCCCAACTTCTTATAAAGATAGATATTGAGCATGCCGTCAAGAAAGAATTGTTCAGGTGTCAGCGGTGGAAGCAGTTCGTAAATGAATGACCTTGTCTCTTCATCCTTGTTAACATATACCTTTAAAAGTCCTATTCCTTCAAGCTTGAGACGGGCTTCATAAATATCCTTAAGCCCCATCCCCATGAAATTCATTAAACTATGGTGTGAATTTGAAGATGACCATAGCCGGTTTTCTTCAAGCTCTGCCCATAAAGTCATATACAAACTGAAGCACTCAGAGCCAATGAGCGGCTGGTATAACAGTGTCAGCACTTTCCGGTCATAATCATGCAAAAGCCCGCTGGCTGCTACTGTATATCGATCAATGGGGAGCATCTCCTGCCAATGCTGGGCCATGGTGTTCACCTTTTTCTATTTAAATTTTTATCAGGCTGTTTATCAAAAGCATATCCCGCAAAAAAAGAGCCAAAGAAAACCTTCAGCCCATCAGCCTAATTCATCAAAAATCAGCGGCAGCTGCAAAACTGACCTGATTATGATTGTTCTTTTTTAATTAGTTCCTTGAGTTCATCAATAAACACATTGATATCTTTAAATTGCCTGTATACTGATGCGAAACGGACATATGCGACCTCGTCCACATTTGCGAGCCTGTCCATGACCATTTCGCCAATTTCATCGCTTTTTATTTCAGAGACACCATTGCTGCGGAGTTCTTTCTCCACTTCAAAAGTAATGTCCTCCAGATCTTTAAGGGCTACCGGCCTCTTTTCACAGGCTTTAATAAGGCCTCTCAGAATTTTTTCCCGGCTGAATTCCTCTCTCGTACCTTCTTTTTTCACAACGATTAACGGAATTTCTTCCACTTTCTCAAAAGTCGTAAACCGGTATCCGCATTTCTCGCATTCCCTTCTGCGGCGGATGGATCGGCTGTCATCCACAGGACGGGAATCGAGCACACGGGTATTATTGTTTTGGCATGAAGGGCATCTCATACAATCAGCTCCGAATTTTTTTATAAGTTGGCTTTAAACAAATTACCGAATATTATTTGATACTCTTATCTTATAAAAAAGGAGTTGACAGTACAAGTACAACTATTTATCTGCGTTTCTTGCAGAACCGAGAAAGTCATGCCGTTTATTTAATTTTTCATATATCGAAAGTACTTCTCTTTTAAGAATTGGATGCACACCTGCCGGTGAGGACTGCTCAGTTGAAATATTGATATCTACAGCCGTTTCAAAAGGCTTGACAGTCACGACTGTCACAATCGCAAAACAGGTTTTGTCTTTTTTAAGTTCTGCTGCAATCTCGCCGTGTTCTTTAGAAATGCTGAGAATGTTTACATTGCGATCTGCTTTGAATAACTCTTCAATCGTCTGCAGCATTTGTGCTGTATTGGTTCTATAATATCTTGTAGCGAGCTCAGGGTCAGAGTGATTTTCATTTGTTTCACACTGCTTTTTATAGCGGCTGGCAAGCTGCCTGAAAATTGACATTCTCTTTCCTCCGTATATTATTTGTATCCTTATTGTACTATTTTTTATTAAGATACTAAAGGCAATGGATTTTAGGCAAAATAAAAAGAGGTGTATCAGATACACCTCTGGATTGCCTAAGTTCATTCTAGTATTAAAGTACTTGAGCTTGTTTAACTTGAACTGGACCCATACCGCGAGGAATTTCGATATTCTCACGCGTTTGAGCTCCTAACGCTTCTGCAATAAAGTCTGCAGCGATGTTAGGGTCAAGATCTCCACACGTATACACATCAATGCTGGCATAGCCATGCTCCGGGAAGCTGTGAATAGTTAAATGAGATTCAGAGATGATCACCACTCCGCTTACACCCTGTGGTGCAAACTTATGAAATGCAACCTCGCGAATTTCAGCACCAGATTTTAATGCAGCATTTACGAATGTCTGCTCAATAAAATCCATATCATTTAACTTTTCAAAATCGCATCCCCAAAGTTCTGAGATAACGTGACGACCCATAGTTTCCATATTCAAATTTCCCCCTTTAAACTTTTAAGCTATTAATTAATGAAATTCCAGATTTATACTGGTCTATAACTACCACGGGGGAAAGTTAGTCCAGAGAGGTCCTAACCCTTTAAGTAGCTACCATACCAAAACCTCGGAGAAGTTCACGAGGATTAGTATACTTTGTTTAATTTCTTTTTGCAACACATTGTTTTACATTTTTTTTGGCAAAATTTCTGAAGACTTTTCCTTCTCAGGATTTAATTTTGTCCAAAAAAAGGAGCCTGCTGGGATGGCAGGCTTTAAGGGTATGGGTAGTTCTATTTAAAAGAGATTGGCAATTATCCAACTTTTACGGCAGATGCCTGAAAAAGTTCCTGTGCAACATATTTTGTCAAGTCTACGACACGGCAAGAATAGCCCCACTCATTATCGTACCAGGCAAGCACTTTCACTTTGCTGGTGCCGATTACCATTGTAGATAATCCATCAATGATGGCAGAGTGTTCATTTGTGTTGAAATCGATTGACACTAACGGTTCGTCAGTAATATCCAGGATGCCATGCAGCGATCCTTGTGAAGCTGTAGCAAATGCTGCATTCACTTCTTCAATTGTAACGTCCCGCTTCAAGTCTACCACGAGATCCACTAAGGAAACGTTAGGAGTCGGCACACGCAGTGCCATACCATGCAACTTGCCCTTTAAATGCGGCAATACCAGTGACAAAGCTTTGGCAGCACCAGTGGAGGTCGGGATGATCGACTGTCCGCAAGCACGTGCACGGCGCAGATCTTTATGCGGGTTATCAATATTTTTTTGATCATTTGTATATGCATGAACTGTTGTCATAAGTCCGTTTTCAATGCCAAATTGTTCATCAAGGACTTTTGCAACAGGTGCAAGGCAGTTTGTTGTACAGGATGCATTTGAAATAATATCATGTTCTTCGATTTTTAATGCGCTTTCATTTACGCCCATAACAATAGTCACATCTTCATTTTTTCCAGGAGCAGTAAGTATGACCTTTTTAGCGCCGGCATCAAGATGAAGAGCCGCTTTATCACGGGAATTAAACTTTCCTGTAGCTTCAATAACGATATCGATATTCATTTCTTTCCAGGGAAGTTCTTCAGGATTCCGGCTGCTGACAAGCTGAACCCTTTTACCGTTCACAACAATAGCATTGTCTTCCGGAACAACGCTTCCCTCGAATGGTCCATGGTTGGTATCATATTTAATTAAGTGTGCCAAAGTTTCAGCCGGATAGCTTGCATTTATGGCAGCCACTTCAAGATTTTCATCAAGGATGGCTTTTCTAAAAACCATACGTCCAATTCTTCCAAAACCATTAATCGCTATTTTCGCCTTCATGTTACGGCCCCTTCCGCATTAGTGTTATACTTTTTATTACCCTAAGATGTAATTAGTATAACATATTGAAGATCATTTGTGATGAATAAAATGCGGAATTTTTAATGTTCAACAATTCAGAAATATCAGCTCACGCTTTTTCTGTTTTTTATAAGGTAATAGTCTATCTTACAGACACATGGCTGATTATTTTTGTCATACTAATTAGGCTTTAAGCACATCAAAAAAAGAGCCTGTCACAGGCTCCTCAGACAGCTTTCCATTTTTTTAAAATACCCCATAATTGTTTTTCTGTTTCTTCAATTGTGCCATTATTATCAATTACAGCATCGGCCAATGCCTTCTTATCTTTTAAAGGCATCTGGGATTGAATTCTTGCCATCGCTTCTTTCTCGGTTAGCTGATTTCTTTGCATCAGCCTTTGCAGCTGTATAACTTCATCTGCATATACTAATAAGGTTTTGTCGCACATATATTGTAATTTGCTTTCAAATAAAAGAGGTATATCAAGTATGATCAGCTGCTCATTGCGGCTGATTGCTTGTTCCTTTTTGGCTGTCATCCTTTTGCGGACTGCAGGATGTACTATGCTATTCAGGGTCTTCCGCTCTTTTTCATCGTGAAAAATAATGGAGCCCAGTTCTCCGCGATCAATTGAACCGTCTTTAAGAAGAACTCTTTCCCCAAAATGACGGACAATTTCCTGATATGCTTCCTCTCCTATTTCAACAGCTAACCTCGCTTCTATATCCGCGTCTATTACAGTATATCCTTTTTCGATCAGGAGAGAAGAAACGGTGCTTTTCCCGCTTGCAATCCCGCCTGTCAAACCTACAGTCATTGACATAATGTGTTCCTTTCATATAAATGCTAAATTTTTAGTATCCCGATTACGATTAAAATAATGCCTGGAATGAATGAGAACTTTTGGACCCATCCGCTTTTTGAGAAAATAGCCCCCACCTGCATTCCCATAAATACAAACAGAGAGCTCATAACGGCGACCGTCATTGCCAGGTAGTAAGGTGAGTACCCCAGCATAGCTGCACCAATCCCCGCTCCAAAAGCATCAAGTGATAGGGCGAGCCCGAGCATTAGTGCTTCAATTCCTGTGATGGCACCGGATTTGTCAAAATCGGCGGACATCGGCTTTTTCAGAATATTAATGACAAGCCCAAGAGATTTGATTTCCAGATTTACAATTGTCTTTTCATGCGGGAGGACATCCTTCACCTTTTCCGGCCTGAAAAATTGATAAAGGACCCAGGCACCGAGAAAAATCAGAATGACTCCTCCTAAACTTTCAGCTAAAGCCGGAGAAAGAAAGGCTTCTATTAAATGGCCGATTGTCATGGCGGCCATTAATGTGAGAGCTGAACAGCAAGCGATTATACTGATCGATTTAAATGGTATGCTCATTTTCCTTAAACCATATGTTAAACCGACACTGAAACTGTCAAGACTGACAGCAAAAGCAAGTATCAAAAGTGAGAATATATGCGCCATAGAATAGAGCTCCTCCCTGTCAATCGCTACGATAGTATATGGAAGGAGCCCATCCAATGTTATTCAAAACGAAGTTAAGCTCTATTCGGAATTATTATTTTCTCTGGCAAGCCGGACAATAGACTGTGCCCCTGCCTCCAGTTATGATCCGCTCAAGTGTGCTTCCGCAGACTTTGCAATCTTCGCCTTTTCGCCCATAAACAAAAAGCTCGAGCTGGAACATGCCAATTTGCCCCTGGGAATTAACATAGGAGCGAATGGTGCTCCCTCCTTTATCTACCGCTTCTCTCAGGGTATCTGCAATTTCTTTGTGAAGTGTCTCCAATTCGCTTCTTGCTAAGCTATTTGCCGCTCTTTCAGGATGAATTCGTGAACGGAATAAAGCTTCATCCACATATATATTGCCAAGCCCTACGATCGTTTTCTGATCGAGAAGCGCAGTTTTGACATGGCGGGAGGTCCGGGCAAGCCGGGCAGCAAGGTCGTCCACCGTAAATTCTTCTGCAAATGGTTCCGGTCCCAGTTGTGCCAGAGGAAGTGTCTTAAGTTCTTCACCCTTTGCATATAGGTGCATCGTTCCAAATTTACGAACATCTTTGTATCTGAGTTCAGTGCCATCTGTAAGATGAAAAATGACATGAGTGTGTTTTTCCACAGGTTCTTCTTTAGCGTAAAGGCCGTATCTGCCTTCCATTCTCAGATGGGACACAAGTGCATAGTCATTGGTGCAGAGAATTAGGAACTTCCCTCTCCTGCCAATGTCCTGAAAGGTTTGGCCTGCTAAAGCATCCTTGAATTGACCAAGCTCTTCGGGATGCTTAACCATTTTTGGCCAGAAAACCGAAACATGTGAAATGGTTTTGCCGATCACCAATTCCTGCAATGTTCTTCTGACTGTTTCAACTTCAGGAAGTTCGGGCATGGTTACCCCTCCTTTGTCATGCATTTTCTTCATTCAAAATACAGATAACTATTATTTCGCATCAAACCATGTCGGACCATAGGAGTAATCAACTTTAAGCGGAACTTTCAGTTCTACTGCATTTTCCATTACGTCCGGCACGATTTTTTTAAGTGTTTCTATTTCATCCTCAGGTGCTTCGAAGATCAATTCATCGTGAACTGACAGCAGAAGCCGTGCTTTGAGTTTTTCTTTTCTTAAGCGGTCAGCCATTTCAATCATGGCCTTTTTTATTATATCTGCCGCACTTCCCTGAATTGGCGTGTTCATAGCGGTGCGTTCTGCAAAGCTTCGCAGGTTGAAGTTCCGGCTTGTAATTTCAGGCAGATATCTTCTTCTGTGAAGAAGGGTCGAGACATATCCTTTCTGTTTTGCTTCATGGATAATATCGTCCATGTACTGCTTAACACCAGGATAGCTTTCAAGATACCGGTCAATAAATTTTCCGGCTTCTTTCCGTGTGATGCCAAGGCTCTGGGAAAGGCCGTAATCACTGATTCCGTATACTATTCCAAAGTTGACTGCCTTAGCATGGCGCCGCATATTGGACGTAACCTCATCGGCATGAACATGGAATACTTCCATTGCCGTTTTGGTGTGAATATCCATATCCTCAATAAAGGCTTCAATCAGCTTTTCATCATCTGCAATATGAGCCAGCACTCTCAATTCAATCTGGGAATAGTCTGCAGCAAAGATAGCCCAGCCGGGTTCTGAAGGAACAAATGCCTGCCTGATTTTCCGCCCTTCCTCCAGACGGATTGGAATATTTTGCAAGTTCGGATCAGTTGAGCTTAATCTTCCTGTCTGGGTAAGTGCCTGATTGAACCTGGTGTGGACTTTGCCTGTTTCCTTGTTAACTACCTTCAGGAGGCCTTCAATATAAGTGGACTGAAGCTTGCCAAGCTGGCGGTAGTGCAGGATGTCCCGGATTATTTCATGGGCGTTCTCAAGTTTTTCAAGAACATCTGCCGAAGTGGAATAGCCTGTCTTCGTTTTTTTAATGACTGGCAGCCCCAATTTTTCAAAAAGGATTACTCCGAGCTGTTTAGGAGAATTGATATTAAAAGCTTCCCCTGCAAGCTCATGTATCCGCTTTTCAATTTCATCTAATTTGGAGAGCAGATCTTGTCCCATTGTCCTCAGGCGTTCTAAATCCACTTTAACTCCAGTTGATTCCATATCTGCTAATATTAAAGAAAGTGGCATTTCCAGGTCATAAAACAGCTCGGATTGCTGGTTTTCCTTTAAATCACTATCAAGCTTTTCCCTCAATGTCATCAAGGCTGCTGCTTTTCTTGCTAAATGTCCGCCAAGTTCTTTTTCTTCCGGAATCCGCCTTTTTGCTCCTTTGCCGTAGAAAGCTTCATCAGATTGAATCGCATGATAGCCATGATTTTTTGCAATAGATGCTATATCCTCAATAGTCTGAGACGGGTTAATAATATATGAAGCAATATAAAGATCAAAGTCTGCTCCCTTTAGATGAATCCCATGATGCCGGAGTGACACTTCAGATCTTTTTGCATCATACACTGTCTTCTTTTTCGTTTCATCTTCAGCCCATTTTTTAAAGACATCTGACTCTAGTGCCTTATCTTTGGAGAAGAAGAAATTCCCTTTATCGTTCGCAACGGAAAAACCAATGATGTCTGCATAATGGTAATTATCCTCTAGAAGCTCAACATAAAATGCATTTTCATCAGAAAACATATCTTCTTTAATTTCGTCTGCTATGCTAAATTCAATTTCATCCAGATTCTCTTCGATTGCTTCAGTGTCTCCGCCGATTTTTTCCAGCAGCGAGTTAAAGCCAAGTTCTTTAAAGATACTTATAACTTTCTCTTTTTCAAAACCTTCATATTCAATGTCTTCAACTTTTATTTCAACGGGAGCTTCCCTCGTGATAGTAGCAAGTTCTTTACTCATTAAAGCTTGATCCCTGAATTCTTCCAGCTTTTCTTTCAGTTTTTTTCCGCTCACCTTATCAACAGATTCCAAGAGCTCTTCAAGGGTTCCAAACTCTTTCAGCAATTTAAGGGCTGTTTTTTCGCCCACTCCCGGCACACCTGGAATATTATCTGAACTATCACCCATCAGGCCTTTCATATCAATAATCCTGTCAGGTGTGATTCCGTATTTCTCTTCTATATGAGCCGGCGTATATTCTTCAATATCTGTAATTCCTTTGCGGGTAATGCTGACTGTGACAGAATCGGAACTTAACTGCGTTAAATCCTTATCCCCTGATATAACTTTAACTTCATAGCCATCTTTTTCGGCATGGAGGGACAGTGTTCCAATGATATCATCCGCTTCATAATTTTCCAGTTCATATCTCGAGATTCCATAAGCATCAAGAAGCTCTCTTATATAAGGAAACTGCTCTGATAGCTCAGGCGGGGTTTTCTGCCGGCCGCCTTTATATTCACTAAAGGTTTTATGGCGGAAGGTTGTTTTTCCGGCATCAAACGCCACAAGGAGATGAGTCGGTTTTTCATCCTCCAGAATCCTCTGCAGCATCATGGTAAATCCGTAGACAGCATTGGTATGTATTCCTTTATCATTGTTTAAGAGCGGCAAAGCAAAAAATGCCCGATAAGCGATGCTGTTGCCATCTATCAGAACAAGCTTTTTTTTATCCAATTAATATCTCCTCCTTATTAAGAAAAGCGGAAGCGCCTTGGTCACCCCCGACAAGCACAAGACGGGCCTCCCGGAAAGGCGTTCTTTGCCTTTTTGGGAGGGTTGGCTTGTGACCTCGAGGGGGTAGGCGCTGCAGCTAGACAGTTGTCTAACTTGAAAAGGGCAAGTGCCCTTGCCCACAATAAATAAGCCGTTATTTTCCTTTATTCTATCATGAGCAGATAGAGAAAGAAAAATAACGGCTTTTCACTTAAATGCTATTTAATGAGTATTCCCCATCAGCAGACGCGCATATGGTGAATCAGAAGGCAGAACAATTACAGTCTCGCCATTGATAGTCTTTTTATAGGATTCAAGTGTCCGGAATAAGGAATAGAATTCAGGATCTTTTGAGAATGCTTCATTGTAGACCTTCGCGGCTCCCGCTTCCCCTTCTGCCCGAATGACTTCAGCATCTGCCTGGGCCTTCGCAAGCATTTCCCTGACGGTCCTGTCTGTTTCAGCGATAATAACATTCTTCTGGGCATCACCCCTGGACAGATATTCCTGGGCTGTCGACTGGCGCTCGGAAATCATCCTGGTATACACAGACTGTTCATTTTCAGCCGGCAGATCAGTCCTTTTAATGCGAACATCTGTTACCGTGATTCCATAATTATCATTTGCAAGCAGCTCATTCACTTTTGTGGTGATTTGATCATTCAATGATCCTCGTGAAGATTTTTCATCATTGATGATTTCTTCATAATTCAGCCGGCCCAGTTCGGAGCGGGTCACGGAGTAGATGAACTCTTCCATTCTGGCCTCCGCTCCCTCCAATGTTCTGGCGTTTGAAATCATTTTTTTCGGATCCTCAATCTTCCAGACTGCATAGTTATCGATAATCATGACCTTTTTGTCCTTAGTATTGATTTCAGCTTCAGACACGTCATAAGTCATTTGATATTTTGGAAGTGTGGTAACACTTTGGATGAATGGTATTTTATACGCTAATCCAGGTTCACTCTCAATCCTGACCACCTCTCCAAATTGCCGGATAACCTTGTATTCCCCTTCCTTTACAATAAACAGGTTGCTGAACAATATCCCTAGTCCTGCAATGATGAGCACCAGGATGATTCCTAGTTTGGTATAGCTTCTCCACTTGAAATTTCCGCCCCGTTCATTGATATTCACAATATTTTGATCACTCATTATCCGTGCCTCCCTCCTCTTTCGGTTTAGCCTGTTCTTTCTCCAGAGGCCTGATCGGGAAATACTTCATAGTGTTTCCATCGTCATTCATAATGTAAATCTCTGCACCTGGAAGAACTTGCTCAAGGGTTTCAATGACAAGACGCTCTCTTGTTATATCAGGATTATTTTTATATTCCCCATACAATTTATTAAAGACTGCTACATCTCCACGTGCTCTTTCGAGACGGGCTGCCTTTTCCCCATTTGCTTTAGAGATAAGTGCTTTCTTCTCACCTTCTGCTTCATTCATTCTCTGATTCTTATATTTATCTGCTTCATTTTTTTTAGTATTTGCGGTTTCCCTCGCATCGGTTACATCCGTAAAAGCTTTTCTTACATCATCATTCGGCAGCTCGACATCCTGGAGTTTTACTGCAAGAATGGATATGCCAATATCATATTTGCCAATTAAAGAGGTTAGGAGCTCTCTGACATCCGCTTCGATATCTGCTTTACCTGAAGTCAGCGCGTCATCTATCTTCGATCCTCCGATAATACTTCTTAAGGATGAGGAAGTAGCATCATATAGAATTTCTTCCGGCTCCTCAGCATTATAAAGGTATTTTTCCGGATCAGTAATTTTCCACTGGACAACCAGATCTGCAAGAACGATATTTTCATCCCCGGTTATCATCTTTGTCTCATCGGGAAAATCCTTTATTTTGCCATCTTTTTCTTCATATCCAAACTGCAGTGAGAATGTTTCCTTTGAAAGCTTCTCCACGCTTTGGACAGGCCACGGCAATTTAAAGTGAAGGCCCGGCTCCGTAATGCCTTCCTCAACTTTTCCAAATGTTAAAATGACTGCCTGATCCGATTCATCGACGGTATACCATGTTGTAAAGGCAACTATACTTAAAATAACAATTGCGATAATTAGCCCTGCGATTGTATAAATCCGCTTTAAGCTGATCATTTCTCTCTCCCCTTCCCAGCAATTTCTATAACTTTTCATACGATTTATTTACGTAAAGGTTTCATAAATATGACAAAAGTTAAAGAAAGAAGGAAAGTCGAAGAAAATGAAAAAGGCGAAAGCGGGGTCAGCTTTCACCTTTTTCTATGGCTCCTTGGATGAAGGGGTTTAACAATTATGATTTTATCAGCTGAATGTAAAGGGAACATAAATCTACTGTGAAAATAATGTAAAGTTAATCCTGCCACTTCATCCATTTTTTCCTATATTTTTTTCGGAAGTTCAATAATAAAGGCGGTGCCTTTGCCGACCTCGCTTTTTACTGAGATGGTTCCCTTATGTGCTTCAACGAGATGCTTTACGATTGCAAGCCCCAGCCCTGTTCCTCCGGAGTTCCTGCTTCTGGCTTTATCAACCCGATAAAAACGTTCAAAGATACGCGGAATTTCTGCGGCTTCAATTCCAATCCCCGTATCCCTTATTTCGGTTAAAACTGTGCTGCCTGAATCTGCAGACGAAATATAGACGACCCCTTGATTTGGCGTATAAGAAATTGCATTTGATATGATATTTATAAACACCTGCTTAAGCCGGTGAACATCACCTTCAATATATACAGGTTTATCCACTCTCTTATATTCCAAAACGATTTCCTTTTCCGCTGCTTTTCCTTTCATGATGGCTACCACATCTTCGAGCACATCAGCCAGATCCAGTTGCTGAATGGACAAGCTAAAGCCTTGTTTTTCGATTTTTGACAGATCCAGCAATTCCTGAATAAGAGATTGCAGGCGATCACTTTCCTTTAAAATGATGTTGAGAAAATCATTAAGAGTCTGCTTGTTTTCCATCGCACCATCCAAAAGAGTTTCAGAGAAGCCCTTTATAGAGGTAATAGGTGTTTTCAATTCATGAGAAACGTTCGCTACAAAATCCTTCCTCATCTGCTCAAGCTTCTTCAGTTCTGTAATATCATGAAAAACCAGCAATATCCCTTTCCATTCATCATTCGTGCCGATAATTGGAACTCCATATACTTCAAAATAACGTCTTTCGATATTGACGGGAATAATGAGCTGTTTTTTTACTTTCTGCTCGGTCATAAAAATTTCTTCAACCACTTCGTTAATACCTTTATGTTCTATCACTTCATAATAAAGCTTGTAAAGGTATTCGGAGGGATTGACATTGAAAACCTCTTTATATGGCCGGTTCACTAAATTAATATAGCCTCTGCTGTCAATTAGAATCAAACCGCTTCCCATGTTTTCAATGAGCGCCCCAAGTCTGTCCTGCTGCATTTCCTGGGATTTCACCATTTCCTGAAGATTTCTCGCCAGTACATTGATAGACTTACTCAGCATACCTGTTTCATCTTCCTGATCTTCATATGTTCTTGCCCGATAGTTTCCCTTAGTAAGTTCAATCGCAACCTGTGTTGCTGACTCGATAGGCTTTGTATATCGAGCCATAATTCTTGACCCGAGCAGAATAATCATAAATAAAGACAGCCCAAGACTGACCGCTAAAATCCACCAAATCTGCTGATAGGCCTTTTGGAATTCAGCCAGCTTCGTGCTTAAGAAGATATAGCCTTCCTTCTCGCCATTTATCATGACAGGCTGCCAATAATAGTGCAGATTAAACCCTCCGGCCACTTCCCATCCTGATTCATATGCAGATTTCTTTTTTAATACTTCAAATATGATTTCCTGGTGCCTGTTTTGCGTTGTCTCATTTTTGATGCTGCTATCCATTAATATTCTGCCCTTGCTATCAGTAGCAGTTACATGCACATCAAGTATGTCACCAAGCTCATTGATTCTCTCAATACTAATGGATCCAATTCCTCCATTGCCCTCAATATAGCTCGCAGCCATTTCAGTCTCTTTTTGAAGACGTGCATCAAATGTATTTAAATAATAGCTTTTAAAAAGCTGGCCTAAAAGAAGGCCTAATGCAATTAAAACAACCAGAATTAATGAAAGCAATGCGAAAAGCAGGCGGGTGCGAAAGGTCGTCATTCTCCTTTAGGCTCCTCCAATTTGTAGCCCAGTCCGCGAATGGTCTTGATATATACAGGTTTTTTTGTGTTTGCTTCGATTTTCTCTCTTAAATGGCTAATATGTACATCAACGATTCTCGTGTCTCCTGCAAAATCATAATTCCAGACTGCACTAAGCAGCTGATCCCTTGTAAGGACACGGCTTTTATTCTTGGCAAGATATAATAGCAATTCAAATTCTTTCGGAGTTAATTCAAGGAGTTCTTCTTCAAAATAAGCTTCGTAATGCTGCGGAAAGATTTTAAGACCGCCAATCCTAAAAGAATCACCATCTTCTGCTTTCTCTTCGGAAGCTTCAGGCACAAATTGTGTTCTCCGCAAGATCGCTTTAACCCTGGCAACCACTTCCCGGGGGCTAAAAGGTTTTGTCATGTAATCATCTGCACCCAGTTCAAGACCAAGCACCTTATCAAACTCATCATCCTTGGCCGTCAGCATTAAAATAGGCGTCACTATTTTCTGCTGTCTAAGCTGTTTGCATACTTCTATTCCATCAAGCTTTGGCAGCATAAGATCAAGTACAATAAGATCCGGCTTTTCAGAAATGGCCAGATCTTTGCCCTCCTGGCCATCCATGGCTGTAATTACTTCATAGCCCGCCTGCTGCAGGTTGTATTGAAGTAAAGTTACGATAGATTGTTCGTCATCTACAACTAGAATTTTCTTATCCATACGATCCTCCGAGTGAATGAATTACCCCTGTTTAAACTTCACTGTTGTTTTTCAGCGATTCTTTATAAAAAGCAGGTATCCCTCCTGCCTATTAAACCCCTTTTGCCACATATCTTTATTATAATATAGTTCATGATTTTTTTCGGGTCAATTGTTGTAAAGGAAGGATTTCATCAAAAAAGATGTGCATATGCTGCACATCTTTTGACTATCAGAAATTATCCAAAGCATTGCCATCCATAGGCTGAGGCTTGTATGGAGGGCATACAAGGAGCTGTCCATTAATAACCGTCTGGTCCTCTTCATTTGTTCCCTGGACCTTAATTTGCACGGTATGATTTGATGTGTTCACTTCTGTTACTTCAAATAAAAATTGAACCGTACCATAATGATAGACAGGCTTCGTGTACTCGATTTCCTGTTTTAATACATGGCTTCCGGGACCCGGCAAATATTTTGATATGGCGGAGTTAATGATGCCATTCAGCATAACACTTGGTACAATTGGTTTTTTATAAGGGGTTTGTGAAGCATAATCATGCTGAATATATAAAGGGTTTGCATCGTTTGTAAGGCCCAGATACAGCAATAGATCCTTATCTTCTATTTTTTCTGTTAGCGTCAATTTTTCGCCCACAGATATTTCTTCTATGGATCTTCCCAGTTTTCTTTTCTTTCCAAGCAGCATAGCTAAGCACCTCCGAGTTTTGTAACCGTTTACATAATTACTGTAAAAAAATAGACTAATCAATATTTTAAATTATTCAGTCTATTTTCTCTATGATATCATCTTATACTATTTCCCAAAAGGGCTTCCAGTAAAAAAAATCCGGGAGAAAGCCCCCCGGAATTTCTTACATAGATTAGACCATCCTAGTAAGCTAATACTTCCATTACCTTGCGAACTGAATCTGCCGACTTATCGAGGGCAGCTTTTTCTTCACTTGTCAGTTCAAGCTCTATTACTTTTTCGATTCCGTTTGCTCCAAGGATTGCAGGCACACCCAGATAGATTCCTTCGTAGCCATATTCTCCTTCAAGGTAAGCAATGGAAGGCAGTACGCGGCGCTGATCTTTAAGGATGGCTTCACACATTTCCACAAGGGAAGCAGCTGGAGCATAGTAAGCACTTCCATTGCCTAATAAGTTGACGATTTCTCCACCGCCTTTGCGTGTACGCTCAACAATGGCATCCAGACGATCCTTTGAAATTAATGATTCTAAAGGAATGCCGCCAGCATATGAATAGCGGACTAGCGGAACCATGTCATCACCATGTCCGCCAAGTACAAATCCTGTAATGTCTTTAACAGACAAATTCAGTTCCTGCGCGACAAATGTCCGGAAGCGGGCTGTGTCAAGAACACCTGACTGCCCAATTACACGGTTTTTCGGGAAACCTGATTCCTTGAAAACTGTATAAGTCATTGCATCCACTGGATTAGTCAGCACAACAATATAGCTATTAGGAGAATGTTTTGCAATCTCCTGCGCTACACTTTTCATAATCTTCTGGTTCGTTTGAACAAGGTCATCACGGCTCATGCCCGGCTTCCGTGCAATGCCAGCGGTAATAACTACAATGTCAGAGTCTTGTGTATCTTCATAGCTTGAAGTACCAGTGATATTCGAATCGAATCCCTGAACAGGACTTGCTTCAAGCATATCAAGAGCTTTTCCCTTTGTAGGGTTTTCCATTTGCGGAATATCGACCAGCACGACATCCCCAAGTTCCTTTTGAGCCAGTAAGAATGCAGTTGTTGCTCCAGTAAATCCTCCACCGATTACAGAAATCTTTTTGCGTTTCAATGACATGAGCAGTTCCTCCTTTTGGAAATGAAAGTTTCAGGATTTGCATCCTTTATGTAAGAGGCTGTTTCAAGGAACAGCCTTCCTATATACACAATTTCAGAGAATCGCCAGCTGCCCGGCAAAAGAAGTTTTCCTCAGGGAAGCACACAAAATATACTGCATGAATAGTATATTAATCAAAAGCGCCTTTTATTAAAGGCGCTTTTACTTTTTTATTCCATGTTTTTAATTAGTTCGTCGGCAAATTCAGAGCATTTTACTTCAGTTGCTCCATCCATTAGACGCGCAAAGTCATATGTTACAACTTTAGAAGCAATAGATTTCTCCATAGATTTAACGATCATGTTTGCAGCTTCGTTCCATCCAAGGTGCTCAAGCATTAATACACCTGAAAGAATAACAGATGAAGGATTAACCTTATCAAGACCGGCATACTTCGGAGCTGTACCATGTGTTGCTTCAAAGATCGCATGTCCAGTTTCATAGTTAATGTTTGCTCCAGGAGCAATGCCAATTCCGCCTACCTGTGCAGCAAGAGCATCAGAAATATAATCACCATTCAAGTTCATTGTTGCAACAACATCAAACTCTTTTGGACGGGTAAGGATCTGCTGAAGGAAAATATCAGCAATCGCATCTTTAACAATAATTTTGCCGGCTGCTTCTGCATCTGCCTGAGCTTTGTTTGCAGCTTCAACACCCTGCTCATCCTTAATGCGGTCATATTGAGCCCAAGTGAATACTTTTTCTCCGTACTCTCTTTCAGCAAGCTCATAACCCCAGTTCTTAAAGGCACCTTCAGTAAATTTCATGATATTGCCTTTATGTACAAGTGTTAGGGATTTACGGCCTTCTTTGATTGCATACTCGATAGCTGCGCGTACAAGGCGGCTGGTTCCCTCTTCTGAAACAGGCTTAATGCCGATGCCTGAAGTTTCCGGGAAGCGGATCTTATTAACACCCATCTCATCCTTAAGGAATGAAATTAGCTTTTTAACGTCATCAGAGCCTTTTGCGTACTCAATGCCGGCATAAATATCTTCAGTATTTTCACGGAAAATAACCATATCAGTATCCTGAGGGCGTTTGACTGGAGAAGGAACACCTTCAAACCAGCGAACCGGACGCAGGCACACAAACAGGTCAAGCTCCTGGCGAAGCGCAACGTTTAGAGAACGGATTCCGCCGCCGATTGGTGTTGTTAATGGACCTTTAATGGCAATAAGATATTCATTGATCACGTCAAGTGTTTCGGAAGGGAGCCACTCGCCAGTCTGGTTGAAGGCTTTTTCCCCTGCTAACACTTCTTTCCAGACAAGCTTGCGCTCACCTTTATATGCTTTTTCTACAGATGCATCCAATACACGGGAAGCTGCCGCCCAAATATCAGGTCCTGTTCCGTCTCCTTCGATAAAAGGAACGATTGGATTGTTTGGTACGTTTAGTACACCATTAGTAACTGTGATTTTTTCACCTTGCATTGTTATACCCTCCATTTTGAAAAGTGCAAGCATCAGCCTTTTTATTTATATAGTTTTCGGTCGGCGCAATGCTGCATCAGTATATCAGATTCAAAGGTTAGAAGGCATATGCCCCTAACCTTTTCCCTGCTCTCTCTATTACATCAATTTTTTGATAAAAAGTAAAATGCTGAGTAATAATTTTAGTTCTTTTAATCTGTTTTTTCAGCCTATTATAGACCTCTTTGCTCTACTGGCACGTATTTTTGCATTCCCGGGCCTGTATAGTCTGCACGCGGGCGGATCAAACGGTTATTTTCATATTGTTCGAGAATATGAGCCAGCCAGCCAGATACACGGCTAACAGCAAAAATCGGCGTGAACAGGTCATGGTCGATTCCCAGGCTATGGTAAACAGAAGCAGAATAGAAGTCGACATTTGGCGGAAGTTTTTTCTCCCCGGTAACGATCGCTTCAATTTGCGTGGACATTTCGTACCAGTGTGGTTCCCCGGTAAGTTCTGTAAGCTTTTTAGACATTTCTCTTAAGTGCTTGGCACGAGGATCGCCCTGACGGTAAACACGATGGCCAAATCCCATAATTTTCTCTTTCTTTTCAAGCTTTTCACGGATATACGGCTCTACATTTTCAAGAGTGCTGATATCAGTAAGCATCTTCATTACCGCCTCATTGGCACCGCCATGCAATGGTCCTTTCAATGCGCCAATAGCCGCTGTAACTCCTGAATAGATATCTGACAAAGTAGCTACACACACCCGTGCAGTGAACGTGGAGGCATTCAGTTCATGGTCCGCATGAAGAACCAGCGCTTTATTAAATGCTTCAATTGCGATTGGTTCAGGCTCTTCGCCTGTAAGCATGTATAAGAAGTTGGCTGCAAATCCAAGATCTGTTCTAGGAGCAATTGGTTCAAGACCTTTTCTTACTCTTGCAAATGCCGTTACGATAGCAGGCATTTTAGCTTGAAGGCGAATTGCTTTTTTATAGTTCGCTTCTTCATCCATCTGGTCTGCTTCTTCATCATAAAGTCCCAATAGAGACACTGCAGAACGAAGGGCAGCCATTGGATGCACTTTGTCAATTGGATATGTTTTAAAATGGTTCAGAACTTCCTCTGGAAGAGAGTAGTTTGCTGCAAGCTGACTCTTTAACTCATCCAGTTGGGTTTGAGCAGGAAGCTTTCTGTGCCATAAAAGATAAATAACCTCTTCAAAGCTTGCATTTTCAGCCAAATCATCAATATTGTAGCCAGCATAGGTTAATGTATCGTCTATGATGGAGCTGATAGACGAAGTAGTAGCTACTACCCCTTCAAGACCGCGTGTTACTGTCATACCGAATCTCTCCTTTACATAATAAAATTTCCCCATACCCATTTTTGTCTGTACATTAAACATAAGTAAGGCGAACCTGATTTTTCATCTTTCAGAAAAGCTTCCTCGTCATGTCCGAATTCTGCTTTCTCTTTTTGGGACACTATTATAGGGCTGCAGGACAGCCATTGAAAAGCCGGCTTTATCAGCCGATCTACAGACCAAATTTATGAAAGGTGCAACCTTCATTTGGCGAACTCCCGATATATGGAAGAAATAAACTTTCACTTGGCATGCATTAATCGAGCGGTTGCTCGGTACTCACTAAAAAAAAAAGAAAATGCTTACATTTTTCCAAAAATGAAAAAATAAATATATTAATAACATTTTAATAGAGCTTAACTGAATTTAATAGGTACCGTGAAATAGGTTACGCTTACAAGTCCTATTATAAACAATTATCTGACTTTTGTGAACGAAAAGCACTTAATTTGTTAAAAAATATTATTTTTCAAGAAAAGTTTATTTGCATTATTGCCCAAAGGCAATAAGAAAAGCGGAAGCGCCTTGCCCATCCCCGACACCCCGAGGGGATAGGCGCTCGAGCTAGACAGACATCAAAGTTCACAGTTTTCTTTCTTCTTTTCAAAAAAATCTATCATGAGCACTTTAATCATTCATTTAAAAAGCTCAAAGACTTTCATTGCCATATACGCAATCCCTGCTCCTATCAGAGGACCGACGGCAATGCCTTTAAAAAGGGAGACAGCAAGAATGGTCCCCAGAACAAGAGCAGTTGTAATATGGGGATCTTCAGCCAGCAATACGATGCCGCCTTTTGCCAGGAGCGCAACTGCAATCCCTGAGACTAGAGCAACCCACGCATAAGGAGATTTAAATGCCCCGCCTAAATCCCGGAAGCCGATTTCACCACTGGCTATAGGTGCAAGGACAGCAATGGTAATAATGGTTACACCCCAGTTAATTCCCTTGGACTGCAGAAATGAAAAGGTTTTTGAATCCAGGCCGGCTGTTTTAAGGATAATCAAAACAAAGACAGCAATGATCAGTGATTGATTTTTTGCTATTACACCTATCCCCAGCAATAGAAACAAAAAAATGAGTGATTGGGAAAACATCTGCTAATTCACCTGCCAGCTTTCTATATTATCGTAACATAATTTAAATCAATTTAATAATTTCCGGGTTCTTTGCCGGATATTTTAAAATAGAATAAGTACTAATAGAATATATCTAATTATTTTTAGCTCTAGAAAAAATGATGTATGATATGACTAATAACATTACATAAAGTGAAACTTCAATCAGTGGGGGGTCCTTATCCCCCACTGATTGTTAGTTGAACCAATCGGGCCTTTACGGGCAGTTTGCCCCCCACTTACCCTCTTTTGGTTCCTCTGAGTCTTAAAGTGGGGGCTTACTGCCCGTTAGACTGCGATAAAGCAAAGCTGCAATGACTTAGTCTGTTCAAATTTAATAAGGAGGCTATTACTTGAACCCGGCATATATCTATCGGACCGTAAGATTTTTCTTTGTCATTGGAGTGGTGATCTTAAGTCTCTATGCTTTCCTATATTTATCCAAAGTGACTTATCCTTTCATTATTGGACTGGCCATTGCCTTTCTAATTAACCCTTTGGTCAATATAATGGAGGTTAAATGGAAATTACCGAGGGCTCTTGCAGTCCTCATTGCACTGATTCTTATCTTTGCCATTTTTGCCGGATTAATCACATTGCTGGTGGCAGAGATCGTATCAGGTGCGGATTATTTAGCAAAAGTAGTACCGCAGCACCTTGATACCTTAATAGGTTTTGTTGAGCAATTCTTTGCAGGGCAAATCATTCCTCTTTATAACCAGCTGGCAAGTTTATTTAATAACTTGGGAACAGGACAGCAGGATACCATTATGACGAATATAGAAAATGTCGGAAAGCAATTCGGATCTACACTGGGAGACTTTATCCAGGCGTTTTTCGAAAAAATCCCTAACATTCTTTCATGGTTTCCCAATGCTGCAACTGTCCTGATCTTCTCGCTGCTTGCCACTTTTTTTATCAGCAAGGATTGGCACAGGCTTTCAGGTATATTCAGCCGCATGCTCCCCAGCCGGGCAAAAAAAAGCGGCAGAACCGTATTTGCCGATCTGCAGAAGGCTTTATTTGGTTTCGTCAAGGCACAGGCTACATTAGTATCTATTACAACGGTTATCATACTTATCGGACTTCTTATTCTGCGTGTCGATTACGCCATCACCATTGCACTTGTGA
Source organism: Paenibacillus sp. FSL R5-0490 (assembly GCF_001956215.1). Classification (GTDB taxonomy): domain Bacteria; phylum Bacillota; class Bacilli; order Bacillales; family Cytobacillaceae; genus Cytobacillus. The sequence continues at coordinate 49,257 of NZ_MRTQ01000019.1, forward strand.
CTGGCCTTGTCGATATTATTCCCTATCTCGGAACAGGGCTGATTTTTGTGCCGTGGATTATATATGAGGCGATCGGCGGAGAAATGAGCAGGGCACTCGGGCTGGGCATTCTTTATATCATTGTTTTGGTCCAGCGCCAGATAATGGAGCCAAAGATTCTTTCATCAAGCATCGGGCTTGATCCTTTAGCTACCCTGATTGCTTTATTTGCCGGTTTTAAGCTGATTGGTTTTTTGGGCCTGATTGCAGGTCCGGTCACTCTTGTACTCCTCACTACTCTTCATAAAGCTGGGGTATTCAGAGATATCTGGCTGTTTATAAAAGGCAGCGAAAAAGCCGATTAGGGTTATAAATTCTGGCACCCCTTAAGCCATGCTATGCTGAGGATTGGATATAGGGCACTTGCCTGACATCTCCCCGCTCAATGGCAATAATTCCACTGAGCGGGACAATATTGCCATCTCCCAGTAAATTAAACCAGCCGCTCCAATGAATCGGAGCGGCTTTTTATATAGCTATTTTTACCTTATTATCGTGATCGTTCCCTTGTTCATCCACTTTTTCAGCCCTATATAAAGCATGTTTTTGAGGACTTTTCTTGCAGAAGGAAGAAGCAAAGTAAAACCTAATGCATCTGTAATGAAACCGGGTGCCAAAAGCAGCGTCCCGCCAATAAGGATGCAGGCCCCTTCAAGAATAGCGTCACCAGGCATTTGCCCGTATCGCAGCTGATCCTGGATTTTTCTGATTGTTTCAATACCCTGCTTTTTAGCAAGATAAGCACCGAGAACACCCGTAAGCAGGATAATCGCAAGTGTAGGCCATAGACCAATTGTATTGCCTGAAAGTAGTAAAACGCCTATTTCAGCTGCTGGAACGATTATCATCAGCAAGAGAATGTAGCGCATTAAGCCACCTCTATTTTGTTTAAGACTTACCATTATTATATCAAACAAGGCACTGAGAATATAACTATTTGTCCGGGAAAATAAAAAAAGGAAGGGAGCCCCTTCCTTTTACAAATTCAAATTATAATACGCTTGCGTGGCCGTTATAAATTACACCGCGCTGAGAGTCAACAGTGATTTCCTGCCCATCCATTAGCAGGCTTGTTGCATTTTCAACCCCTACAATGACAGGTATGCCAATATTAAGGCCAACAACAGCTGCATGGCTTGTAAGCCCGCCTTCTTCTGTAATGAGCGCACTGCATTTCTCAATCGCAGGCACCATTTCACGGTCTGAGCCGATTGTAACCAGAATAGAGCCTTCTGTTACCTTCGCTAATGCTTCCTCTGCATTTCTTGCTACAACGACTTTTCCGAAGGCTGATTTCCGCCCGATTCCTTGTGCCTTAGCAAGAATGTCCCCCACTACATGAATTTTCATTAAGTTGGTGGTACCTGCTTCACCCACAGGAACTCCTGCTGTAATTACAACTAAATCTCCTGAAGCAACAATTCCGCTGTTCAAGCTTTCTTCAACGGCGATATCAAGCATATCGTCTGTTGTAGACGCTTTTTGGCCAATTTGAGGGTATACACCCCATGTTAAAGATAAACGCCGTGACACATAATCATTAGAAGTAACGGCAACGATTGGTGCTTTAGGACGGTACTTGGAAATCATCCTGGCTGTATGGCCGCTTTCAGTTGGAGTGATAATTGCGTTAACATCCAGGTTTAGAGCTGTATGTGCCACTGATTCTCCGATGGCATCAGTAATGTTATGCTCATTATCTTTGCTGCGATTTGACAAAATTTCTTTATGATCTAATGCAGATTCCGCTCTTGATGCAATGTTGTGCATTGTCTGCACAGCCTCGACAGGATAAGAGCCCGCAGCCGTCTCACCGGATAACATGATCGCATCAGTACCATCAAAAATGGCATTTGCTACATCACTCGCTTCTGCGCGTGTAGGACGCGGGTTGCGCTGCATCGAATCGAGCATTTGAGTTGCAGTAATGACTGGTTTTCCCTGTGCATTGCATTTTTTAATTAATTGCTTTTGTACGAGCGGCACCTCTTCTGCTGGAATTTCAACTCCAAGGTCTCCGCGCGCTACCATAAGCCCGTCAGAAATTTCAAGTATTTCTTCAATATTATCTACACCTTCCTGATTTTCAATCTTAGGAATGATGTTGATATATGATGCATTGTGCTCTTCAAGCAGCTGTCTGATTTCCAAAACATCAGATGCTCTTCGGACAAAAGAAGCCGCAATGAAATCGACGCCCTGTTCAATTCCGAAGATGATGTCCTGCGCATCTTTCTCTGTTATGCCGGGAAGATTCACAGAAACACCTGGAACATTGACGCCTTTTTTATTTTTAAGTGTTCCGCTATTTAAAATTTTTGTGTGGATTTCACTGTTGGCCTTATCAATTTTTGTCACTTCCAGACCAATTAAACCGTCATCAAGCAAAATTTTGCTTCCTGTGTCCACATCTTCAATAAGGCCTGCATATGTAACAGAAAACTTTTCTGCTGTTCCTTCAACCTCGTTCATAGAAATAATAATGTTTTCTCCAGCTTGCAGTTCAATCGCGCCATCCACCATATTATTTGTGCGGATTTCCGGCCCTTTAGTGTCTAAGAGGATTGCTACAGTCTTGCCGGTCTTTGCTGAAGCTTCACGGATATTCTGAATTCGCTGGCCATGCTCCTCGAAATCACCATGGGAAAAATTTAACCGGGCAACATTCATTCCTGCTTCAATAAGCTGTGTTAACTTTTCAACACTCTCACTGGCAGGTCCAATAGTACAAACGATCTTCGTTTTACGCATTATAATTTACCTCCTGAATTAGTGCAGCTAGATTACCGGCACAGGCGGCTTTCGGGAGCCGCGTGCAGGTTTATATGTGGCAAAATTAAATAGACAGCTCTTTCGAGAGTTTGTAGAGATCCAGGTCAAGTGTATGCTCTCTATCCAATATTTCAATTATATCATGGTCAACCAGTTTATTATTTTGAATTCCTACTGCACGTCCGCCTTTTCCTTCAAGAATAAGCTCTACTGCATATGCTCCAAGGCGGCTGGCAAGCACCCGGTCGAATGCAGTTGGGGAACCGCCCCGCTGCATATGGCCAAGCACGGACACACGTGTATCAAAATTTGTTGTTTCTTTGATTTGCTTGGCAAATTCCACGCCGCTGCAGACTCCTTCTGCAACTACAATGATACTGTGTTTTTTGCCGCGTTCATGTCCCTTTTTCAATCTCTCTGCAATTTCATCCATACTATAGCCTGCTTCAGGAATGAGGATTGTCTCCGCACCGCCTGCTAATCCTGCACACAAAGCGATGTCTCCTGCATCTCTTCCCATAACTTCAATGATAAATGTTCTTTCATGGGAAGTAGCTGTATCACGGATTTTATCAATTGCATCAATAACCGTATTTAATGCAGTGTCAAAGCCAATAGTATATTGCGTTCCCGGAATATCGTTATCGATAGTGCCAGGTACGCCAACACAAGGAAATCCATGCTCTGTCAAAGCTTTTGCTCCTCGGTATGATCCATCCCCGCCAATAACGACAAGACCTTCAATTCCGTGCTTGTTCATTTGTTCAATGCCCTTTTGCTGGCCTTCTTTTGTTTTGAACTCTTCGCTTCTTGCTGAATGCAAAACTGTACCGCCGCGATGGATGATATCACCAACCGAACCGAGGTCAAGCTTCTTAATATTTCCTGACATCAAGCCGGAGTATCCGCCATAAACACCATACACTTCAATATTATGATAGATCGCTTTACGGACAACTGCACGTACAGCCGCATTCATTCCAGGAGAATCGCCGCCGCTAGTTAAGACTCCTATTTTCTTCACAATAATCACCTCAAATGTAATTTATATCACCATAAGAAAACGCGTTTTCTTGCTGTGCTGTATTTTAACAGCCTATAAAGAATGTACATGCCTGCCCGAAAATTCTGTATGTAATAAAGGCTCTCTATATGTAAAGCAGAGCATTCTATGCTTATCTTATTATTGAACAAAACGCTATTGAATATTTCTAAAATACCATGAAGAAGGGAGCATCTCAACTTAATCAGACAATTTAAAAGAAATACAGAATTGTCGGGATACTGAAAGCGTTTTATATAGAAGAAACTGCTTTTTTCTACTATACAGACAGTATTATTGCGACTCTCCAACGTCTAAGTGGCCCTCGCTTTTCTGCACAGCCAGCTATGAAAAAATAAAAACGTGCCCGAAAGCACGCTTTTATTTTACCCCAATAAATTCCTTTAAAAACGAATATTCTCCAATCGATTTGAACTTGTTGTACCGGTGATCGATCAGCTGGTCTTCAGTAAGATCCATCAGATCCTTCAATGAGTGAGTAAGGACTTCTCCGATTTCCGCAGCTTGAACCTTGACATCTTTATGGGCTCCGCCCTTTACCTCTTCAATAATCTCATCAACCACACCCAGTTCCTTTAAGTCCGGTGCAGTAATTCTCATGGATTCTGCAGCCTTCTTTGCCTGAGTTGCATCTTTCCAAAGTATAGCAGCCGCTCCTTCTGGAGAAATAACCGAATAAGTGGAGTTTTCGAGCATATGGATATGGTTTCCTACACCAAGAGCAAGAGCTCCGCCGCTTCCACCTTCACCAATGACGATACAGATAACCGGGACTCTGAGGCTTGCCATTTCAAACAGGTTCTTGGCAATTGCCTCACTCTGTCCCCGTTCCTCTGCAGCTTTCCCTGGGTAAGCACCCTTTGTATCAATGAAACAGATAATAGGCCTCCTGAATTTATCGGCCTGCTTCATAAGCCTTAATGCTTTGCGGTAACCTTCGGGATGCGGCATTCCAAAATTTCTGCGGATATTCTCTTTTGTGTCTTTTCCCCGCTGGTGGCCGATGACAGTAACCGGAATTCCCCTAAACTTTGCGATACCGCCAACAATCGCCTCATCATCACCAAAAGCACGATCCCCATGACACTCGAAAAAATCCTCAAAAAGGTGAGAGATATAATCCAGTGTAGTCGGTCTTGCGGGATGCCTTGCAATCTGCACTCGATCCCACGGTTTCATATTTTCATATATATCGGCTTCTAATTTTTCCAGCCGCGCCTCCAGCTTCTCTATCTCGGAAGATAGGTCTACATCGGCTGTTTTGGTAAACTCTTTTAATTCAGCAATCTTTTTTTTCAGTTCCATAACCGGGCGCTCAAATTCTAATTCTCCTGCCATTGGAAGTCACCTCCTGGTTGATGTATGGATAAAATAGCTGATATTTTTTCTTTTAACTCTGTTCTAGGTATTACTGCATCCAATTGACCGCATTTTAATAAGAATTCTGCTGTCTGGAAGTCTTCCGGCAATTCTTCACGAATCGTTTGTTCTATGATCCTGCGTCCCGCAAATCCAATCAGCGCACCAGGTTCTGCCAGATTATAGTCGCCCAGTGAAGCAAAGCTTGCAGATACTCCGCCTGTTGTCGGGTGAGTCATGATTGAAATAATGAGTCCTCCATTATCACTGAATCTTTTTAGTGCGACACTTGTCTTGGCCATTTGCATCAGGCTCAAGACTCCTTCCTGCATTCGTGCACCGCCTGAAGCGGTAAAAATAATAAAAGGAACCTGTAATTCATCAGCTTTTTCAATGGCTCGGGTAATTTTCTCTCCGACTACTGAACCCATGCTTCCCATTCTGAAAGTGGAATCCATAACAGCTACTGCAATTTTTTGGCCATTTACAGTGCCTGTCCCAGTCACTACCGCTTCATTTATCTTTGTCTTTTCCCGATCCTTCTCCAGCTTTTCAATATAATCCGGGAAATTCAGAGGATTTTCAGAAATCATGTTCGCGTTAATTTCTTCAAAACTATTAGCATCCAAAAAGCTTGCTAAACGCTCTTTTGAATTCATGGTATGGTGGTAATGACAATGGAAACACACTTTAAGGTTCTTAACCAATTCTTTGGTATACATGATTTTCTTGCAGTTTGGACACTTTGTCATGATTCCTTCCGGCACATCCTGCTTTGCCGTTTCCGATGGAATGGTAGCATATTTCTTCTTCTTCGTCTTAGTAAAAATATCTTTAAGCAAGATGAAACCTCCCTGATAATAGCTGAATCATTTCCATTAATTTCATCAGTGGTCAGACCACTAATGTAAAAATGAATGCCTAACTTTTCTAGGCTTCATTTATGCTTGTCTGATTATTTAAATATAGATGATATCAAAAATTAATTCTGCAAAAAATTGTCGTTAATCCTTCGACAAATTTCTTAATTTCCTGTATACGCGAATAACTTCGGAATCTTTTCTGGAAATCAAGGTGTCAATCAGCTCTGCATATTGCTGCTTGGTGATCATCATTTTCTCTAAATCCAAAGAATTGTAATAATCTTTGAGAATGATCCAAATACGGAGGAAAAGATGATTATCTGCGAATGTGACGATTTCAAGAAAAAAGTCATCATCTGTGTAGTCTGCTTCCAGGGTCCATTTTTTGAACCTCAGAAGCCGATCTTCATCAGCCTTTTGAATAATTAGCCATAAACAGTCAAGTTCGATAAGAAACTTGGTTTCTTTTACATCTCTTATAGATTTCTTATCCTGAAGAATAAACGTGCTGAGCAGCTGTACGAGCTGATGCCCCCTAAAATCCCTCATAAAAGTTCCCTCGCCTCTCCTTGTCTCAATTAAGCCAAGAAGTTCAAGAGCTCTTAATGCTTCCCGAACGGAAGAGCGCCCGACACCCAGGCGCTCTGACAGCTCTCTTTCGGAAGGCAATCGATCTCCAGGCTTAAGGCCATCATGTTCAATCATGGTCCTAAGCTGTTTGACAATGCCGATATAAACCTTCGTGTTATTTTGAGGTGAATTCACTTATGGAATCACTCACCTTTTCCAATGACTGCAAGTTGCTTCGTTTTTTCCTTCACTTCTTCAGGATCGACTTTAATGCGGGCAACGCCGGTTTCCATAGCTGCCTTTGCTACAGCAGCTGCAACTTCCGGTGCTACACGGGGATCGAATGGCCCCGGGATGACATAATCTGCATTCAATTCATCCTGATGCACCAGATTAGCAATGGCTTCTACAGCAGCCACTTTCATTTTCTCATTGATATGAGTTGCCCGGACATCCAGTGCTCCGCGGAAGATTCCTGGGAAAGCCAGCACATTGTTTACCTGGTTTGGAAAATCGGATCTTCCGGTTCCAACCACCATTGCCCCAGCCGCTTTCGCTTCTTCAGGCATAATTTCAGGAGTTGGATTAGCCATAGCGAATATAATCGGATCCTGATTCATAGTGCCAATCATTTCAGCCGTCAGGGCTCCGGCAGCAGAAACCCCGATGAATACGTCAGCCCCTTTAATAACATCTGCAAGGCTTCCATTCGCATTCTCGCGATTCGTGTACTTTGCAACTTCATTTTTAATTTCATTCATACCCTGAGGGCGGCCTTCATAAATAGCACCTTTGGTGTCACACATTATGATATCGCGTACACCGTAGCTGTATAAAAGTTTAATAATGGCAATCCCGGCAGCACCGGCACCATTTGCGACTACCTTAATTTCATTCATCTTCTTCCCGGAAAGCTTCAGGGCATTTACAAGGCCTGCAACAGTTACAATGGCAGTGCCATGCTGATCATCATGAAAAACGGGAATGTTTGTTTCCTTCTTTAGTCGCTCCTCTACATAAAAGCAATTGGGAGCAGCAATATCTTCAAGGTTTACGCCTCCAAATGTAGGCTCGAGCAGTTTTACAGTCTCAACAATTTTATCTACGTCTGTCGTATTAAGGCAAATTGGAAATGCATCCACTCCTGCAAAACTTTTGAAAAGTACAGCTTTTCCTTCCATTACAGGCAGGGCAGCTTCCGGCCCGATATTCCCCAGTCCCAGCACTGCTGTTCCATCGGAAACAACCGCGACCATGTTGCCTTTCATTGTATATTCATAGACAGTTTCCGGCTTATCATAAATTTCCTTGCAGGGCTCAGCAACCCCCGGTGAGTAAGCAAGACTTAAGTCTTTGGCATTTCGCACCTGTACTTTAGATTTAGATTCCAATTTCCCTTTATTAGCTCTATGCATATGCAAAGCTTCTTCGCGTAAGGTCAAAATTTTCACTCCTCATATTCCGGATAGGATTATATATAAACATAGACTTGACGAATACATGCTTTAAACCCAGCTGCAGTTCTGTTTCAGTATCAGATTGAGCAGGGCTTTTCTTTCACTCACAGTGGTCAGACCAGTTTATTTTTCTTCTTACAAATATACCATAATTGTTATTGTTGTAAAGGGTAATTACTTTAAAACGACGTTATTCCGGCCAAGCAGCTGCATAAGTAAATTCAGGAAATCCACTGTCGGCGAGACCAGATCCTCTTCACCCAGGCGAATGGTTTTTCGGGAGGTTTCATAATACAAAACCACTTGAACACTGCCTTCATTTTTCTTAAATAATTCTTTGAGCAAACGAAGATTTTCCGTTGTCTCCCGATCCTCAGTAATCCTTAAATACAATACGGGATCTTTATTTTGCATTTTTTCAACGGCTTCCTTCACATCATCCAGGTGCTGTACAATCAGCTGCTTTTTTCCGTCCCGTTCCTCCAGCTTTCCCTCCGCTAAGACGATGTTTCCCTGAGAGCAGAGCATGGAAAACCGGTTAAACACCTTTGGAAATACAACTGCCTCCATATCCCCCGTCTGATCGCTCAAGGAAAGAAACGCCATTGGTTCGCCTTTTTTCGTACGGATTTTTTTCACTTCGGATAAATAAGCAACTGTCTTTGCCTTTTTAACCGTTTTTTCGAGTTCAGTCAGCGGACAGGCTTCCAGCAGGGAAAAATAGGATTCGTAAATTGAAACAGGATGATCTGATAAATATAGGCCGAGCACCTCTTTTTCAAATCTCAGCTTGTCCTCGGAACGGATCGGATCTACTTCTGTATATTTAGGCTTAGGAAAAAATTCATCATCTTCAAAGAAATCAGCTTGATCATCTTCCGGCAAAACAAGCTGGGCATGCTCCGCAGCTACATCCAGGCTTGCCAGAAGAACAGCTCTATCTTCTCCAAATTCATCAAAGCTGCCTGAATGTACCAGCGATTCAAGGATTTTGCGATTTACTGCTTTTGTTGAAACCCTTATGCAAAAATCAAACAGATCTTCAAAGCGCTTGTTTTTTCTCGCCTGAAAAATATCTCTTAAAGCTGCAGCACCAATTCCTTTTATAGCAGCCAGGCTATATCTGATAGAATTTTTCTCTGCCAGAAAGGAGTAGCCGCTTTTATTAATGGAAGGCGGGCTGAGCGTTAAGCCCATCTGCCTCAGTTCTCCGATATATTGGGCAATCCTGCCTTCATTTCCGATAGCAGAAGTCAGCAGGGAAGCCATAAAGTGAAGAGGATAATGAGTTTTCAAATAAGCCAGCTGATAGGCTATGAAGCTATATGCAACAGCATGGCTCCGGTTGAATCCATAATTTGCGAACCGGACGATTAAGTCATATATATCATGAGCGGTTTGCTCATTATAGCCTTTATTGACTGCTCCCCCAACGAAATGGACACGCTCACGGTCAAGCACTTCTTTTTGCTTCTTGCTGACCGCTCTCCGAAGCAAATCTGCTTCACCCAATGAAAATCCGGCCATTTTTGCAGCGATTTGCATAATTTGTTCCTGATACACGATGACTCCATACGTATTTTCAAGAATAGGCTTCAAGTCAGGATGAGGATATATGATTGGCTTCCTTCCGTGCTTCCTGTCAATAAAAAGAGGGATATTTTCCATTGGGCCTGGGCGATAAAGAGCATTGACAGCCACTATATCCTCAAACCGCGTTGGCTGAAGCCTTGTCAGGACACTGCGCATCCCATCAGATTCAAGCTGGAAAATACCTGTTGTATCTCCTCTTCCCAATAGACTGTATACATCCTCATCATCCAGGGGAATTTGTTTTATATCAATCTGTGTGCCTGTCTTTCTCTGTATAGAGCTTAGGATATTCTCAATTAATGTCAGGTTTCTAAGACCGAGAAAATCCATTTTTAAAAGGCCGACATCCTCGAGATGCTCCATTGAATATTGGGTCAAATAAACATTTTCATGCCCTTTTTGTATAGGAATGGCCTCAACAAGCGGATGTTCGCTGATGACAACCCCGGCTGCATGGGTCGATGTATGTCTTGGGAGTCCTTCCAGTTTGACAGCTGTTTCAAATAGTCTCCTATTTAAATCGGATTCCTGGGTAAATCTTCTTAAAGGCTCAGATTCTTTGTAGGCCTCTTTGAGAGTGATGCCTAATTTGGAAGGTATTTTTTTTGAAAGCATGTCCAGCTCTTTAGGATTAAGGCCAAATGCCCTGCCGACATCCCGGAGTGCCGCTTTGGCAGCAAGGGTCCCAAATGTAAGAATTTGTGCCACATGCAGTTCTCCATATTTTTGGGATACATACCGAATTACCTCATCCCTTCTGTGATCCGGGAAATCGATATCAATATCAGGCATGGAGATTCTTTCCGGGTTAAGGAACCGCTCAAATAGGAGTTGATGCTCAATGGGATCCACATCTGTTATGTAGAGGACATAAGCAACCATCGAACCGGCTGCAGATCCCCGTCCCGGACCTGTTAAAATGCCATTTTCCCTCGAGAATTTCATAAAATCCCAAACGATTAGAAAATAATCACTGAATTTCATGTTCCTGATTATGTTCAGCTCATACCGCAGCCGATCCTTATGCTCATCATTGCCATCCGGATATCTGTCAGCAAAGCCCTGCCGGCACACTTCTTCCAACAGCTCATCGGCACTCATTCCTCCTGCAGCAGGGTACTTAGGGAGATTCTGTTTATCCAGCTCAAGCATTACATTGCATTGCTCAGCAATCATAATCGTATTCTCTAATGCATCCGGATACTCTGATAACAGTTCCGCCATTTCCCCGGATGACTTTAAGTAATACTCATTGCTCTTCAGCCGTTCTCTTTCTTCATCCTGGAGCTTTTCACCATTTTTAATGGCCAGCAGACACTCATGGGCAAAAGCTTCCTCTTTTTTTATGTAACAGACACCATTTGAAGCCGCCAGGCCAATCCCGGCTTCTTCTGAAAGCTTAACCAGAGTGTCGTGGATTTTTTTTTCATCATGCAGCCCATGATCCTGTAAAGCGAAGAAGAAAGAATTTGGCCCGAAAATGCTGCCGAAAAGGTCAGCTGTTCTTTTTGCCTGGCCGTATTCACCTGCCACAAGAGATTGTTCGATCTCCCCATCCAAGCCTGGAGTTAAAGCAAACAATCCTCCGGCATAGTGTTTAAGCCATTTAACAGGAATGCCTCCAGGCGATTTTGTCTGGACCGTGCTCGTGATTTTTAATAGATTCTGAAACCCCTGCCGGTTTTTAGCCAGGAGGACCAATGGATAAGCTTCGCCTTCAGATTTCTCGCTTAGTACATCCACAGTGAGTCCCAGGATCGGCTTTATGGACTGCTTAAGACATTCTTTATAAAAGGCGACTGCCCCGTACATGACATTTCGGTCCGTCAGAGCCAGGGCAGGAAACCTATTTTCCCTTGCGCCCGTCACAAGCTGCTCTATTCTTGCCGTGCTCGACAGCAGGCTATACGCGCTATATACATGAAGGTGAATAAATGACATGTTTCTCACACCCTTAATTTCTGCTATTTTCATTATAGAACGCCCGTTTCCAAAAAGAAAATATGTTCTCTTTTTAACAGCACCTAAAAAACATATTTTATTAAGTTTGTCCATATGATGAAGTATCAAGATAATTCTGGCAGGACCATTCCTGCAGCGAGGATGGATGATATGAATACCCAGCCCTTTTTCTCCACTTTAATTGAGAGCTATTTCATTGCGTTCGGTGTTTTAATTGGAGGTTCAATCATTGGCGGCATGGCTGCTTTTCTGACAGGAAAGCCTCCTTTAAATCAAATCTTCCAGATTTCCAGTATGATTCGCATTTGGGCCATCATTGCAGCGATAGGGGGGACCTTTGATACAGTTTACAGCTTTGAAAGAGGCGTTATGGACGGACAGACTAAGGACATCTTCAAGCAATTTATGCTGATTCTTTCTGCTCTCGGAGGGGCCCAGACCGGCGCCATGCTCATTAACTGGCTGACTCAGGAGAACATTTCGGCATGAGGATACCGCCTTACTACCGATTGCCATCCTGGCAGCGTTTTTTTGCAGGAATGGCGCTGGGAGGCATCATCAGCTGGTTTATTTTTTTATTTATCTTTGGGCAATGGCAGGAGAGATACAGCAAAGAAATCAAGCTTCAGCAGGATGCTATTTATGAATTGGAAAAAGATAAAGAAATCTGGCAGGAGGAATTTAAAAAATTAAATAAAGAAAACCAGAAAAAACTGACTGTCCAGGATATTTCCATTAAAATTGTCAACGGCGACAAATATAAACTGGATTCCTTCAGTGTTTTCCAGCTGGAAGATAAAATAAAAGAGGATATCAGCATGATGATTGCCAAAGACATGGATACTGTATATAAAAGCAGTGAACTGATCAAAAAAATCATAGAGAATAAGACACATCGCGTAAACGAAAAAAGGTACCGGGTGGAAGTTAAAGAATTGGTCATCTATACCACTGTCTCAATTGAATTGAATATAATGCTGGATTAATGCCCGGCTTTTTTTGCCGGGCATTATATGTCAGTTGTCTCTGCAGACAGCCTCAAGGTCACTTACAACGGTTTCCATCTCATCCCATGAATAAATGGAAGCTCCGGCAGCAAGGGGGTGTCCTCCGCCTTTATACTTCCTTGCAATTTCATTAATTATTGGACCCTTAGAACGGAACCGTACACGGATTTGATCGCTTTCCTCGATAAAGAAAACCCATGCTTTTATTCCCTTCACATCGCCAAGAGTGCTTACGAGCAGGGATGCTTTGGAAGGCACCGCCTGAAATTCTTCGAGCAATTCCTTTTTCAGGATCATGACAGCAGCCCCGCTGGATCTCATCTCAAAATTCTGCAGCACATATCCCTTCAGTTTAACAATATTTGCGTCCAGCTCGTACATCTTATCAAACAGTTCCGGACGTGAAAAATTATAATGAATCAGTTCACCTGCAAAGGCAAACGTCTTTTCTGTTGTGCTGGGATAAAGGAAACGGCCGGTGTCGCCAACTATTCCAGCAAATAAAAGCCTGGCCGCCTCATCAGACATTTTTAGTCCCTGTTCTTTGCCGAAAAGATAAAACTCATAAATCATTTCACTTGTAGAGCTTGCATCTGTATCCACCCACATTAAATCCCCATACGGATCCATATTAGGGTGATGATCAATTTTAATCAGCTTGCTGCCCGTTCCATATCTGCCATCACATATCCGCTCTGCATTTGCTGTATCACAGACAATGACCAGCGCACCTTTATATGTATCATCAGATATTTCATCAAGCCTTCTCATATAATGAAGTGTTTCTTCTTCCTGCCCGACAGTAAAGATCGCTTTCTCCGGAAATGAAGCCTTAAGGATTTCAGCAAGGCCCCCCTGTGAACCATACGCATCCGGGTCCGGACGGACATGCCTATGAATAATGATTGTTTCATATTTTATTATTTCATCTAATATCTTCTGTTTCATGGCGCGCTCCTTTTATTCTGAATACTATATTTTTACCATACCACCATGAAAAGAAAAAGAAAACACTGCACGCTTATGGCATTTTTTTAATAATGAAGGTAGAATAATAAGAGATTGTCGAAACTTGGAGGTTATGAAATGCCTATATTTGTTATCCTGATTATACTCTCTTTTTCTTTCTATATTTTCTACAAAGTAAAGTTCTTCAGAAGCAGACAGCCGGCTGAAAGACAATGGATATCAGCCAAGTCCAGAATTGCCCTGGGTTCATTTGTTGCCATATTTGGCCTTAATCAGCTGTTTTTATACGACACAACAACTGCTCTCATTGTGGCGATTGTGTTTATTCTTATTGGCGGTCTAAGCATATGGGGCGGCATAAAAGCATATAAATTTTACACGCCTCATGCTGTGAAAGAAGCTGAAGCAGCAAGGAAAAATTAAATACCCGGCTCTTCAGAAAGGGCCCTGCAAAAAAAAGCCGTTCATTTTTGAGCGGCTTTTTATCATTTCTCTATTAATGTCTATCAATCAGCTGGCACATCATCATGGCTTTGCCAACAAGGACACCTTCGTTAAAAACTTCAACATCCACTTTACCAAACTTCCGCCCTACTTCCAGGACTTTGGGATTGATTTCAAGCATGCTGTCAATCTGAACAGGTTTTATAAAGTAGACAGTCATATTTTCAACTACGAGATCTCCCTTTTTATAGCTTCTTAACACTCTGTTTGCCGCTTCCGATACAATGGTTGTAAAGACTCCATAGGAAATCGTTCCAAGGTGGTTCGTCATCTGCGGAGTAACCTCGCAGCGATAGACGTCATCCCCTTTTGTTTTCCCCCGTGTCATAACCAGCTGGCTGGTGACAATATCGTCAATTGTTTCACCCACCTGCGGCTGCCTTTGTATCATCTGCAAAGCTTTCAGCACATCCTGTCGGCTTACAATGCCTTCGAGTTTATTCGCTTCATCCACGACTGGAAGCAATTCAATTCCTTCCCACACCATCATATGCGAGGAAGAAGCAACGCTCGTTTTCCCGCCAACTGTCATTGGGTTTTTAGTCATGATTTTTTCGATAAGCGTTTCCTTGTCATGTCCCATGATATCCTTGGAAGTAACTACTCCCTGCACCTTGAGATTATTATCGACAACCGGGAATCGGCTGTGGCCGGTTTCGCGGTTATATGTCATCCAATCTGCGATTGTATCGGTTGTTTTCAGGAAAATTGCCTCTTGCAGAGGAGTAAGGATATCTTCAACAAGTACAATCTCTTTTTTAATCAGCTGGTCATAAATAGCCCGATTGATCATAGTCGCCACTGTGAAGGTATCATAACTGCTTGAGATCACAGGCATCTGCAAATCGTCGGCCAGCTTTTTGACATGGTCTTCGGTATCAAATCCCCCGGTAATTAATACAGCAGCGCCAGCCTTCAAAGCTAATTCGTGTGCCTGTGTCCGGTTTCCGACGATCAGCAGATTTCCGGCATCTGTGTATCTCATCATTGCTTCAAGCTTCATCGCCCCAATAACAAATTTGTTCAATGTTTTATGAAGCCCTGCTCTTCCACCGAGCACCTGGCCGTCAACGATATTAACAACTTCTGCAAAAGTAAGCTTCTCAATATTCTCTTTCTTTTTCCGCTCGATTCTTATGGTCCCAACACGTTCTATTGTACTGACATATCCCTTATTTTCAGCATCCTTAATCGCTCTGTATGCCGTCCCTTCACTCACAGCGAGCGCCTTGGCGATCTGTCTGACCGATATCTTTTCTCCAATTGGCAGTTCATCAATATATTGTAATATTTGCTCATGCTTAGTAGCCAAGACTTTCACCCTCTACAAATTATTCCTTATTTTCATTATAAGGGTAAAGAGGCCTTGATACAATTGACTCCGGCAATCTTCATTACCTGCCTAAGGAGTGCGCCCGCTTCCTGTCTGCCAATTTGCGCACCTGCTTCCCCGAAACAGCCGCTTTTTTCGGCGCATAGAGCAATGCAGTCAGGTTTCCGGCAATGACAAAAAGGGCAAGTGCCAGCCAGCTGATGGCAAAGATCCCTTCCGTCCCTCCATTAAATACGCCCATTCTTGGAGCTGCATAATAAAGCATCAAGCCGCAAAGCAGCAAGCATAGCAAATATCGGTTTTTGTTCACTTTCGCTTCCTCCTTTATCCTGTCCTCCCTAAAATGTATGCGGACAGGCCGGGATTTAGTTATAAAAAAACAAACGCAGCCTCCATCAGAAGCTGCGTTTTCATATTACAATTCGATTGATTCCCCTGCTTCGAGAACCTGCCCGACTCCACCTTCGAGCATGCTGATGAATTTATGCGGATCCTGCCTGATTGGCGAAAATGTGTTGAAGTGAATGGGAACAACCTTCTTGGCGCCCAGAAGTTCTGCTGCATATGCTGCATCATCCGGCCCCATTGTAAAATTGTCTCCAATCGGC
Organism: Paenibacillus sp. FSL R5-0490; assembly: GCF_001956215.1. GTDB lineage: Bacteria > Bacillota > Bacilli > Bacillales > Cytobacillaceae > Cytobacillus. The sequence continues at coordinate 65,356 of NZ_MRTQ01000019.1, forward strand.
AGAAATGCCAAATCGATCGGATGACGGTCGCCAATTAACTTCATATCAGAGAAAAGCCCTGTATCCCCTGCATGATAAATGGTTTTTCCTTCTAATGTGATGAGCACACCTGCAGGCATTCCCAGGTAGATGATTTCCTGGTTTTCCGTCTCGAGACCTGTCCCATGAAATGCAGGTGTCAGCTTCACTCTTCCAAAGTCAAAATTATATCCGCCGCCGATCGACATTCCATGCGCTTTTACTCCCTGCCACTCAAGATAGGTGGCAAGCTCAAAGTTGGCAATGACAAGAGAATCATTGCGTTTTGCCAGCTCAATCGTGTCCCCGAGATGGTCACCATGTCCATGGGTAACAATGATGACGTCCGGCTTCTGATCCTCAGCTTTTAAGTCTGTCGAACCATTTCCGGTAATAAAGGGGTCTATTAAAATGGTTTTTCCCTGTGATTCGATTTTTACTACTGAATGGCCATGAAATGATACTTTCAATTTGATGCTCCTCTCCTATTTTCACTTATGTAAGTTACTTCAACGAAAAATAAATTATTCCTGCTTCCTTTTTATATATACCCGAATTGGCAATCTTTAAAAAGTTTACAATATCTAAGGTTAAAGGTATATTTCTGAAGTTAGATGACTGTCTAGCGCAAGCCGCCTACCCCCTCGAGGTCACAAGCCTGTCTTGTTTCGGCTCCTAGGGACTCGCGACATAAACCAATCCCTTCCAGAAGGAAAGAACACCTTCTTGCAGGGCTCGTCTTATGCTTGTCGTCCCTGGGCAGTCGCCTCCACATTTCGGGCAACCCTCCCAAAAAGGCAAAGAACGCCTTTCCGGGAGGCTCGTCCTGTGCTTGAGGCCCCCAGGACAAGGAAGGCTTCGTCAGCATAAACATCGCACGACCGAAAGCGACAGCTTTTGGGAGGATGGGAGTCATGCAGACGTTGCCACAGGACGTGGCGCTTTTAGTCTGCGTTCAATCGTGACCAAGGCGCTTGCGCTTTTCGTTTTTAGTTGCTACTCTCAAAGTATGAATATATAAGGAGGTTCACAATGAATAACAGATTGCAGAAACTGTCACAGTGGATGAAGGACAATGATATACAAGTCACTTTTGTCACATCACCGGATAATGTATTTTATTTAAGCGGCTTTTTAAGCGACCCTCATGAACGCTTGCTTGGACTGGCTGTTTTCCAGGAAGAGGAGCCATTCCTCGTATGTCCGGCTATGGAAACAGAAGATGCCAAAAATGCCGGCTGGAGCCATGAAATTATTGGGTACAGCGATATTCAAAACCCTTGGGAATTTATCCAGACATCCATACATAAAAGAATCGGAACAGTAAATAAAACAGCAATTGAAAAAGAGCATATGAATGTGGAGCGTTATGAAGCCATTTCCGGCCTGTTCAGCGGTGCTTCATTCGTTTCGGCTGAAGCAAAGCTGCGTCAGCTTCGTATGGTTAAGGATGAAAAAGAATTGGAAATCATCCGCGAAGCATGTGCACTGGCTGATTTTGCGATTGAAACAGGCTGTGCCGAGATCCAGGAAGGAAAAACAGAACTGGATGTTCTGGCTGCCGTAGAGTACGCATTAAAGAAAAAAGGCGTTAATGAAATGTCCTTTTCTACCATGGTCCTGACGGGGGCTAACGGAGCTTCCCCTCATGGCACACCAGGAATGACCAAGATTCAAAAAGGGGACTTAGTCCTGTTTGACCTCGGAGTTGTCTGGAATGGCTACTGCTCAGATATTACAAGAACTGTAGCTTACGGTGATATCAATGATAAACAGAAAGAAATTTATGATACAGTCTTAAAAGCTCAGCTTGCAGCTGTGGAAGCGAGCAAACCGGGAGTCACTTGCGCAGATATTGACCTGACAGCAAGAAACCTGATAGCAGAAGCCGGATACGGCGACTATTTCCCGCATCGATTAGGCCATGGGCTGGGTGTGAGCGTGCATGAGTACCCTTCATTAACAGAAACAAACCCGCTTTTGCTTGAAGAAGGTATGGTCTTCACCATCGAACCGGGTATCTATGTTCCAGGTGTTGCCGGAGTGAGGATTGAAGATGACCTTGCTGTAACAGCAGACGGAGTAGAAATTTTGACCAAATTCCCGAAAGAACTTCAAATTATTAAATAGAGAGTTGAACAAATTCCACAGAAAATCCGGGGCTAATCAGCCCCGGATTTTTTATATAAATTCTGTATTAGATCAATATCATCAATAAACGGGCGCCTTCAGCTTTTTCTATTGCTGCTCCAATTGTGTTCTCGCATCTGAGTAGTCAAGACTATGGGCCTCAGCTACCGCCTTGTATGTCACGTAGCCATTTAATGTATTGACTCCCTTTAATAAAGCTTCATTATCCAGACATGCCTGTTTGCAGCCTTTATTTGCTATTTGAACTGCATAGGGAACCGTCACGTTTGTCAGTGCCATTGTTGATGTTCTCGGAACTGCCCCCGGCATATTAGCTACCGCATAATGAACGACGCCATGTTTTTCATATGTGGGATGGTCATGGGTAGTAATTCGATCAGTTGTTTCAAAAATCCCTCCCTGATCAATGGCGATATCCACAATAACAGAACCCGGGCTCATCGTTTTGATCATTTCCTCCGTCACAAGCTTAGGAGCTTTAGCACCCGGAATCAGTACAGCTCCAATGACGAGGTCTGAATCCTTAACAGCTTCAGCGATATTATAAGGATTTGAGATTAAAGTTGTTACTTCTCTTCCAAAGATATCATCAAGCTGCCGAAGGCGATCTGGATTCAAATCGATCATAGTCACCTTGGCACCAAGACCAATTGCCATCTTTGCCGCATTAGTTCCAGCAACACCGCCGCCGATTATTGTAACTTTCCCACGCTGTACACCCGGGACCCCCGATAGAAGAATTCCTTTCCCGCCATGTATTTTTTCAAGGAACTGTGCGCCTACCTGAGCTGCCATTCTTCCCGCTACTTCACTCATTGGAGTCAATAGAGGCAAAGTCCGGCTGGGAAGCTGGACTGTTTCATAAGCAATGCCTGCAACCTTTTTATTTATTAAAGCATTTGTCAAATCAGGTTCAGCAGCCAAATGCAAATATGTAAAGAGAATTAACCCTTCCCGAAAATACACATATTCGCTCTGTATCGGCTCCTTTACCTTCATGACCATATCCATGGCCCATGCCTCTTCCGCAGACTGAACAATATGTGCACCTGCACTCATATAGTCGCTGTCAGAAAAGCCCGATCCGATCCCGGCACCCGATTCTATATAGACTTCATGGCCAAATTGGATAAGATTCATAACACCGGCAGGAGTCATGGCAACCCTGTTTTCATTGTTTTTTACTTCCTTTGGAACTCCGATACGCATTCTGCATACCTCCGTATTTTTAATGATACCGCTATTAACTTTATATGGCTATTTTAGGGAAAAGTATACAATTCCATCGCCTATTTTTCTCTTCCCAAACAAGCATATAAAAAGCCCTCATGTATTTATGAGAGCTTTGCTTTTCTTATTGCAGATTGCCTTCATTCCGTTCGTGAGCTTCCATGTCAAACTCGGCATTTGGCTGATCAATAACACCGCTGTTATAAGCATTCATGATTTGTGCGCTAACCTCATTTGTACCCTGCTCATCAAAAAAATATCCGGATTCTGCTTTTGGTTCTCTCTTTTCCATCTTCATCTGCTCCTCTTCATAAAATTTTTATCAGCCTTACTATTGTTCGATTTTCTGTTACAGATATTCAGTTTTTATAGATGTATAATATAGGTAAAGGAGGAGATTCAAATGGGCATGAAGTATAAAAACATATTAGTCGCTGTAGATGGTTCAACTGAAGCAGAATGGGCTTTTAAAAAGGCAATTGAAATTGCCAAGCGCAATAACGCTTCTCTGATATTGGCGCATATCATTGATACCCGCACGTTTGCCACTGTTGAAGCCTATGACCGTACAATAGCTGAAAGGGCTGACCGTTTCGCAACAGAATTAATGGAAAAATACAAAAGAACGGCTATGGATGCAGGCATCGAGAATGTAACATATGAAGTTGACTATGGTTCTCCTAAAGTGAAGGTTCCAAAGGATATTGCCAGAAAGCACAATGTTGACCTGATCATTTGCGGAGCAACAGGCATGAACGCGGTTGAACGTTTCATCATCGGCAGTGTTTCTGAACATATTACCCGCTATGCCCGCTGTGATGTCCTCGTAGTCAGAACGGATAAAGAAGAAGAGTAGAAAAAATGGCGCTGCCTGATGCAGCGCCATTTTTCACTATTTATTGGCAACCTCTTTAGTGCCGGCGACGTATTCCTTCGCTTTTTCAATCGCGATGCTTACTTGTTTGAATCCTGTTCCGCCTGCACTATTTCTTCTTTTGACAGCTGTATATGGATCCAGCACTTCATAAATATCTTCTTCGAACAATGGATGGGCACTCTTAAAATCATCAAGCGGCAAATCTCCAAGGAAGCATCCCTTTTGTACACAGACAAGGACCAGTTTCCCGACAATCTCATGTGCTTCTCTGAATGGAATGCCTTTATCAGACAGATAATCCGCCAGTTCAGTAGCATTAGAAAAGTCATTTTTAGTCGCTTTTTCCATCTGCCCGGTTTTAACCTTAATGGTGCGGATCATCCCGGCAAAGATTTTAAGTGATCCTGTGACTGTCTTTACAGTATCAAACATCCCTTCCTTATCTTCCTGCATATCTTTGTTATAGGCAAGAGGCAGACCTTTCAATACTGTCAGGAGACCCATGAGGTTTCCGTAGACACGTCCTGTTTTACCGCGTATGAGCTCCGCCATGTCGGGGTTCTTCTTCTGCGGCATGATGCTTGAGCCTGTTGCAAAGCTGTCATCGAGTTCAATGAATTGAAATTCCTGGCTTGACCAAAGGATGAATTCTTCACTTAAACGCGACAGATGCATCATCAGGATGGAGCTTGAAGACAGGAACTCCAAAATAAAGTCTCTGTCGCTGACAGCATCCAGGCTGTTCTCATAAATGCCTTCAAAACCGAGAAGCTCAGCCGTATACTCACGGTCAATCGGGAAAGTTGTGCCAGCCAGCGCCCCAGCTCCAAGAGGTGATACGTTAATTCTCTTTAGACTTTCAGCAAAGCGCTCTTTGTCCCTCTCAAGCATCCAGAAATAAGCCATCAAATGGTGGCCGAAAGAGACCGGCTGTGCCCGCTGCAAATGAGTATAGCCCGGCATGATGGTTTCCACATTCTTTTCAGCCTGGATGATTAACTCCTCCTGCATTTCCTGGATCAATTCAACAATTTGCTCCACCTGCTTGCGGAGATATAAATGCATGTCTGTTGCCACCTGGTCATTTCGGCTTCTTGCTGTATGAAGTTTGCCGCCGACAGGTCCCGTCAGTTCAGTCAAATGGCTCTCTAGATTTAAATGAATATCTTCAAGCTTTACTGAGTAATCCAGTTCATCCTTGGCAGCCTTCTCTTTTAGCTGCTGAAGGCCTGTTTTGATTTTTTCTGCTTCTTTCTCAGTAATAATTCCTGTATTAGAAAGCATGGAAACGTGGGCCATGCTTCCTTCGATATCTTCCATAACCAATTCCTGGTCAAACGAAATCGATGCTCCGAATTCATCTACCCATTCTTCAGCAGATTTTGTGAATCTGCCTCCCCATAGTTTTTTCACACTGTCACCTTCTTGCTGTTTTGAACAATGCTCTGCACTTTTGTCGGCAGCCCCCATAGCTTAATAAAGCCAACTGCCGCATTATGGTCAAATTCATCATCTGAAGTATATGTTGCTAACTTTTCGTCGTACAGGGAATAAGGGGATTTTCTTCCTTCAACAATTGCATGGCCTTTAAAGAGCTTTACTCTGACTGTTCCTGTTACAAATGTTTGTGTTTCTTTCAGGAAAGCCGATAACGCATTGTTAAGCTGAGAGAACCACAATCCTTCATATATAAGTTCAGCCACTTTTTTCTCAATAACCGGTTTAAAGTGGGCCATTTCTTTAACCATTGTTAAGTCCTCAAGCTCTTTATGGGCTTTCAGAAGTGTCATCGCACCCGGGCACTCGTATACTTCACGGGATTTGATGCCGACTAGGCGATTTTCCACATGGTCGATACGCCCAACTCCATGCTTGCCTGCCAGCTCATTCAGGTCGGCAATAAGTTCGGAAAGCTTCATGCTATTGCCATTCAAGCTGACTGGCACACCCTTTTCAAAACCGATTTCAACCGTATCAGGTGTATCAGGAGCTTTTTCAAGAGAAACGGTAAGATCGTATGCATCTTCCGGAGGAGCAGCCCATGGATCTTCCAGTACACCACACTCATTGCTTCTTCCCCATAAGTTTTGATCAATGCTGTATGGAGAATCCAGGTTGATTGGGATAGGTATATTATTTTGTTTTGCATATTCAATTTCTTCCTCACGTGACCAGCTCCATTCACGAACCGGAGCTAATACCTGAAGATCAGGGTTAAGAGCCTGAATTGCCACTTCAAAACGAACCTGGTCATTTCCTTTGCCGGTACATCCATGCGCGACTGCTACAGCACCTTCTTTTTCTGCTACTTCAACAAGCTTTTTGGCGATCAGCGGGCGTGAAAGTGCAGAAATCAATGGATACTTGTTTTCATATAAAGCATGTGCCTGAAGTGCAATTAATGCATATTCATTAGCAAATTCCTCTTTTGCATCAATCACATAAGATTGGACTGCTCCAACAGTTAAAGCTTTTTTCTGGATAAAGTTCAGATCTTTTCCTTCCCCAACGTCAAGGCAGCAGGCAACAACAGCATAACCTTGATCCTGCAGCCATTTAACCGCAACTGATGTATCCAGACCGCCTGAGTATGCAAGAACAACTTTATTTTGTGACATTTATATTTCCTCCTTAGAATATACGTATAAATATACATTTAAATTATGTTTTTATTCATTTATTATTCTCTTACTTTAACAACCTTTTATTTAAAAATCAATACTTATTCGTAAAAATGTATAAAAATAAATACAATTTTTCCATTAAAAAAAGGCAAAAGCCCTGTATTTAGCTTTTGCCTTCAGTATAGGTTAATGTTTTAATGCTTCATATACCGCCGATATTACACTTCCATATTGACTGATACTGTATGTGTCACCCTGAAACTTATGCGGATCTTTTAATGGATCGATGACAGGAGAATGTTTTTTATTTGTCAGGAGAGCGATTGCTAAATTATTTTCTCTGTCTATAACCGTTACTGTTCCTGTCCAGCCGGTATGCCCAAATACTTCTTTCCCGGCATACTCGCTGAACATCCACTCCATACTTGAATCTCCGTTCAAACGCCATCCTAACCCATATGTAGGATTAATATCATAAGGTTCTACAAATTTATCTATTGTTTTTTTATCAAATAACTTTATATTTCCATAGCCCCCATCATTAAGCATTACCTGCATCAGAACAGCAAGATCTGAAGTCGTGGAAAAAAGACCTGCATGCCCTGATATTCCATCCATTGAATAAAAGGACTTCTCATCATGAACCTCTCCCTGGAGAGTATAAGTCCTGATATTCGGAAAGGAAATGACGCCATCCCTGGTGTTGCCGTGCAGTTCAGTTGCAGCGAAATCCTTTTCTTTAAATCCCTTGCGGAGAGGATTAAATAAAGTATGCTTTAACCCTAAAGGCTTATAAATATGGTTCTCAGTATAACGGTCAAGCTGCTCTCCAGTAATTTTTTCAATAATAAATCCCAGCAGCATATAGTCAATATCACTGTAAACCTGTTTGGTGCCAGGTTCATACTGAAGGGGAGTTTTTAAAATCATGGAAAGCGTTTTACTGCGTTCCTGGGAATACAATTCTCCCGCTTTTTCAGGATTATGATAATGGACGCTTGAAGGAAATCCGGCTGTATGATGAAGCAAGTCGATGATCCGGAGTTCACCTTTCCCTTTTATCTCATCGTCCGCTGAATCTTTAAATTCAGGAAAATAATGCTGAATTTTTTCTTCAAGATTGATCTTTCCTTCACTGACAAGATGCTGCAGTGAAAAATTAACGGCATACATTTTCGTATTTGATGCTAAATCAAACATGGTTTTTGTTTTCATTTTCTGCGGGTGATTTAAAGGATCAGATTCATCAAAGACTTTGGCTGAACCATATGCAGAATTTTTAACAATCTTGCCATCTTTAATAACGACTAATGCCGCTCCTGGAAAACCATTTTCGATTTCCTCCTCGATCAGCTTATCAACCTCTTTGAGCTTTTTGGAAGAAAAGCCTGCATCCTCGGGGCGCTTTGCTTTTGACAAGGTTGGATATTCTAAAGCTTTTTTATGCTTAAATACTTGCTCTGCCGGGCTGTTTCCTGTTCTGCCCAATTCTTCTCCCAGGGCTGCAGCGGGGTAAGGCAATAGCAAACCCAGCACCAGACCTAAAACTGTTAAGTGCCCTAAAAATCTTTTCATATTCTCCCCCAATTATTTGTTTTAATATTCTTAATAGTCAATATACTATCGATATCTATTAAAGCTGTAAACCAATACCTTAGCCTTTCTATTAAATCAGTACTTGTGAACCAGGTTCATTTATCTTCATATTAGTTCCATAGTAGTATCTGCAGAAAACGATTGAATACTAAAACATCCATGCACCGGAAACATCTTTATAGTAAAATAAAAACAAGATTATTGTTTGGGGGATTCATAATGGAGGAGCATTTTTCACATAATGGCCGTCTTGGCATTCCTATACCTGCCTTTGATCGGGAATGGGATGAATATTCACCAAAAACACAGCAGATGATCCTGTTTCAATGGGAAAAAATAAGAGGCAGGATTCCTGACCGCATTGCCGAGCTTGAAGCGGATATTAACAGAAAACAGGCTGAGCTGTCAGATGAAGGCAATTTCGAAAGGTCATGCAGACTCAACAGTGAAATTTCAGAGCTGGCTTCCGTCATAAATGATTTGTGGCTATGGTATCGAACGAATCAGGATATTTCAGGGAAGATGCATTCATAAGAAAAACCTTTCCGCAGCGGAAAGGTTTTTGTCCTTTATAAATCTTTTCTTAGTTCCCTGACGATATGTCCGAGTTCAGGCAGAATCAGCTTATTCATTGCCAGGCGGACTGCCCCGGATGATCCTGGTGTTGAGAAAACTGCTTTGTTTTGCACTGTGCCTGCAGCAGCCCGTGAAAGAATGGCCGCAGACCCGATATCTTCAGTGTAGCTCAGCATCCTGAACAATTCACCGAATCCGTCAATTTCTTTATCAAATAATTCTCTAACCGTTTCGATCGTTACGTCCCGGAGGGCTATACCTGTGCCTCCATTCGTAAGTACAGCGTCAACCCCGGGGTTTTCGCAGCCTTTTAATACGGCCTGTCGAATGAGAGTTTTTTCATCCTTGACGATTTCATAATCAACAATAATATGCCCTGCCTCTTCAAGCAGCTGAATCATCAGCTTTCCGCTTTTATCCGTTTCTTCATCTCTCGTATCACTCACGGTGATCACTTTGCATCTTACTTCTTTTGGCGCTTCTTTTTTATGCTCTAATGTACTCATTTTGGCACCACCTCTACTTAAAGATCCTATTTATCCTTGAGTTCACTGCTGATCATTCTTTCTATGCAGATATCTCATCTGATAATATTTATGGGCAAATTCAGTTACTTTTCTTGTCAGCTGGTAATTGGCCCCTGCTCCAATAGCCATGCTGATGAAAGGAATTCCCTGAATCGATTTTCTTCGGAAAAAGAAAATAGCCATTCCTTTAAAAAGCTGCTTCATTGGCTGCTCAATCCAGGTGATATCAGTCAACTCTTCTTTTCCTTCATAAAAGTAGAATTCTTCCTGATTCTTCAGCTCGTTCATTAATTCTTCCCAAGCACTGCCCTGCATGCGGGGCGGCAGTGTGGCTGCGTGAAAAACCTTAAGAGAGCTCATCATTTCGAATGGAGTATTAACCTCAAAACCATAGGTCATGGCAATCAGCTGTACGGCACGAAGATTAATAACTGCCATTGCAGGAATATCTGCCCCCAGCATGAGAGAGCTGCCTGACCCGGAAATGCCGCCCTGTGCAAAAGAATAAAGACGATGCCGGGCAATTTGCTGATGAGCTATGTATTGAAGCTGGTCGATATTTAATTGTTTTAGATCTTCGATCGTCTCGATATCAGAATGAAATACACGCCCTGCCGTCAAAATTCGCTCTTTCGCATCCATTTGAAGCTGTGAACCTTGAATAAGCGCATGAAGATGAAACAGCCAGCTATCCATTGCCGAAAAAAATTGTTGCTGAACTTCTTCTGGCAACAGTGAAAAAGACCCCTCTAATGACTTATCATAAACCATTTCCAAATCATTGGGCTCATAACTCAACAGCTTGTTTTCCCACTCCTGAATACCTGCCAAAACGCTTTCTTCCCGTTCGTTCAATGGCACCGCAATTCCTCCCAAAAACATTTTTTCTTGGACTCAGTATAGCATAAGTTGGATGGGGAATTCTCCTTCAGCCTGATTGTGCCATATTCCCGATACAATAAAAAAGACAAGAGCTATTAAGCCCTTGCCTTACTATGAGTCTTATTTAGCTAATCTCACAACATCACGTGCAATCATAACTTCCTCATTTGTCGGGATAATCATGACTTTAACTGGTGAATGAGGGTAGTTGATGAATGCTTCTTCACCGCGCACTTTGTTTAATGCTGGATCCCAGTATACGCCCATGAATTCCAGTCCCTGAAGAACACGTTCACGGATGACATCACTGTTTTCACCGATTCCGGCTGTAAAAATGATAGCATCTACGCCATACATGCGGGAAGCATAAGATCCGATATATTTATGGATTCTATTTGCAAATACTTCAAGAGCCAATTCTGCTCTTTCATTTCCTTCGACAGCTTGAATTTCAATGTCGCGAAGATCACTCGAGAAGCCGGAAACACCTAGCATACCGCTCTTTTTATTAAGAACGTCAAGAACTTCATCTGCATTCAAGCCTGTCTTTTCCATAATGAATGGTATAAGAGCAGGGTCCAGATTACCTGATCGCGTACCCATTGTAACACCCGCTAATGGAGTGAATCCCATTGATGTATCGATTGATTTTCCGCCTTCAATAGCTGTAATGCTTGCTCCATTTCCTAAGTGACAGGAGATGAGGCGAAGCTGGTCAAGCGGACGGCCAAGCATTTCTGCTGCACGCTCTGAAACATATTTATGTGAAGTTCCATGGAAGCCATACTTGCGAATGCCATATTTTTCATAATACTCATATGGCAAGCTATATAGGAAAGAGCTTTCAGGCATCGTCTGATGGAACGCAGTATCGAATACTGCCACTGCAGGGACATTTGGAAGAACCTGCTGGAACGCCTTTATTCCTGTAATGTTAGCCGGGTTGTGAAGAGGTGCAAGCTCAGATAGTTCATCTATTTTTGCAAGCACTTCATCCGTAATAACAACTGAATCATTGAAAGCTTCGCCGCCGTGAACAACACGATGGCCCATGCCCTCGATTTCATCAAGCGATTTAATGATCCCCAGATTTGTTAATTTGTCCAGAAGAATTTTAACTGCTACTGCATGATCTGGAATATCTGTTACTTCCTTGATTTTTTCACCATTTACAGAAATATTGAAGACTGCGTTATCCAGCCCAATACGCTCGATTAAACCTTTAGTAATAACTTCTTCACTCGGCATGTCAAATAATTGAAATTTTAATGAAGAACTTCCGGCGTTAATTGCAATGATTTTTGCCATAAAGCTACCGCTCCTTTAGAATGTTCAAAGGGACTGATCTGTCACTTTAAACTCATACTTTTATATAATAATGTGTGATACGGCGAAATAAAGTCATACAACTTTATTTTGTGCATCGGCCACAATTAATATCTCTCAATTTTCCATTTAAACACTGTATGCCAAACATTTCAAGAATCACCTTGCAATGATATCGTTTACATGTTAAATTAAATATTTTCTGATACTTCCTTATATTTATTCATTTAAAAAGAAGCCGGCAAATGCACAGCTTCTTTTTCGTTTATCCTTATTTGTTTTCTTTAAACCAGACATCAATTTTCTTGAGGATTTTTTCTGCTTCTGCTGTTTTGGACAAGCTTGGCAAGTTGACCAGGAGCGCCTGCTTAGGGGGATTGACTCCTTCCCCTTTCTTCTGAAGGATGAATATGCTTTTGGCTGCTTTTTCATTTTTGAACATAGTGAGCGGCAGCTGTATCAATCCCTGAATGTAGGCATTTTCCTTGATGAACTCATGAAGCTTTGGAGCCTGATCACTTTCGAACATCCCATTAGGAATGATAAAAAATAAATAGCCGCCAGATCTCACATGATTCATACTCTGCTCAATAAATAAGTGATGAGAATAGGAATGCCCCTCATCTGATTTTAGCTTATACTCTGCCGAACGGACATCATTCGGATAATACCCGACAGGCAGATCACTTACTGCAGCATCAGCAGATTCGATAAACAGCGGTTCAAGACTATCCTGATTGAAGAATTGAATGGGGTGCTCCTGTAAATTGGCATTGATATAAGCAAGCTTAATCAATAAGTCATCAATTTCAATCCCTGTTGCCTCAATCACTTTACCGCTTTGGTGATTCATAACAGTGGTCAATAAATTTCCTGTTCCTACCGCAGGATCAAGCAGGCGGTAGCTTTTATCCTGAATGAACTTTTCCACAAGATACCCCATCAGCATTCCGACTGCGTCAGGAGTCATTTGATGATTGGGCTGCACATTTTCTTTCATGCCTTTTAATATAGCAAGCTGAAAGGATTTTCTGATTTCTTCTTTTGTGCAGCTGCTTAAGTCAATGGATTCATAACTCTTCCTGAGCCTTTTAACTGTTAATTCACTGAGCCCATCCTGAAGAATACTTTCATGAAATAAATTCTCTCCTGTTTCAGCAAGAGCTTCTAAGTATGTACAATGCAGTTCTTCCTGCATAATTACAGCCGTTTCGTTTAAAATCGTAAATAAATCCTCAACCGGAGTTATTTTCACAGCATATTCCTCCCGTCCTTATTCTTTTTCCTATTTTAACGGGCTTTTGGTTCATTCACAAGTTTCGTGCTGAGGAACAAAAAAAAATTAAAGCCCCGGAACGGATCCGGAGCTTCCAATTTTCTATATTATTTCGCTTGTTTAGCAGCTTCCACTGCTGCTTCATAGTTTGGATGATCCGTTGCTTCACTGACATATTCCGCATATGTCACAGTGTCGTTCGAATCGACTACAAAAACGGCACGAGCCAGTAGACGAAGTTCCTGAATGGCTACCCCATAAGCTTCTCCGAAAGACAGGTCGCGGTGATCGGAAACAGTTTGAACATTTTCAATTCCTGCTGCTGCACACCAGCGCTTTTGAGCAAACGGAAGATCTACGCTTACAGTAAGAATTTTAACATTATCAAGCTTGGAAGCTTCTTCGTTGAAACGGCGTGTCTGTGCATCACAAACACCAGTGTCGATAGAAGGAACTACGCTGATTAGACGTACTTGCCCTTTTGAATCAGCAAGTGTAACTTCAGAAAGGTCATTTGCCAGAACCTTGAATTCAGGAGCTTTATCTCCTGCTTTTACTTCATTGCCAAGCAATGTTACTGGATTTCCTTTGAACGTAATAGATGCCATTTAAATCGTCCCCCTTAATCACTTATGTACAGTGTAAATCATATCTTTTCAGAATCTTTTTTGCAATTATTAAGGATACATTCCAAGAAAAAAGTTAACTTTCCATCGGAAAGTTAACTTCCTTCTTCTCTTAGAGATCAAGATCCTGCTTAGGTCCGTTGTACTCATCACTGTTTTCGTGCTGATTCTGGCCTTGATGGCTGCCGGACCCGCTGTCTTTTTTATTAAACATCTGCTGAATTTTATCGACTGCCTGCGGGGCAAGATCCAAAATTTTCTCATATAAATGAGTGCTTTCATCAAGATGAACCATTTTCACCCCGTGGGAATTGACAATCAAAAAAGCGATTGGCGTGATGGAGACACCGCCTCCACTGCCGCCGCCAAACGGGTGGCCCTTTTCCTCGCCTGATTGTCCATCAAGCATAAATTCGCTTCCTCCAGCGGCAAAGCCAAACCCAACCTTTGAAACGGTTAAAATTACACTGCCATCAGGGGTTTCTACTGGATCCCCAATTATCGTGTTAACGTCAATCATCTCTTTCAGGTTTTCCATGGCAGTTGTCATAAGCCCTTGAATAGGATGGTCAGACATTCATTGCTCCTCCTCTATTAGACAGTTTTAGTACCATCATCAGATAAGGCAGAAAGCGGCTTAGTTCTGAAATCCGGCCGTCCGCCTTTCCAATATTTGATCAGTTTAATTCCTGCTAACATAGCATGCCCGACCCGAAAATGAATCATACATGAAATGGCTGTTTGTGAAACGGAAAATTGAAAATGGGGAGTAACAGTGATAACGGGAGGCGTTTTCAGTTTCATATAATGACTTATTAATCCAAGAATGCTCCCTTTTATCGCCCAGAGAGCCCCGGTGATCATCCCTGTGTGAGCTGCATCCCCAAGACCTGCAAAAGTATGCCATTCCAGATTCCGGATGGTTACACGCTTTAGAAATTTCCTAATTATTTTGTGGAGAGAAACGATATGATTAATCATAGCTTTCGTGTCATGCAAACTATTCATTAAATCAGTCGCGGAGAATTGCTTAGTATCTTTGCCAGTTGTATTCTCATGTGGCCCTGCTGCTGTCTTTTCCTTTACGACAATGGTTGGCGAGTCATCATCCACTTTTATCAGCGGGACTTCTATTTTGTATCTGATCAGCCCGAACCAGGCTTTCACTTGGATTTTTAAATGATCATTATCATTTCCATGATAAAAATGAAAATATATCTTTAGTTTTGTTATCATAACTAGTATTAAAAGAAGTATGAGGGCAATTACGGCAATCAGGAGCCACTTCACTTTTTTCACACCCTTTCAGCTTTGTATTATGCCCAACTAAATAAAAATAAACCTGCCACCAGGCGGTGACAGGCTTCCATCTCTCCATTAAATGACTTGTTCATTTTGCCTTTCGTGAACCACTGAAGTGTCTGCAAAAAGATCATGCAATCCCTGTTTCTTCGGCAGGAAAGCTACAATGACATAGCCGATAAAAATGCTCACTGATATAAAACGGCCGATCCATTCACGGAACAAAATTGTGCCCCATGTCAGCTTTTCTCCTTTAAGATCTACTACTCTTAAACCAAATACCATTTTCCCGAGCGTCTGTCCAAAAAACTTTGTCATCAGCACAAAATAAGCGTAAAACGTAATGGCAGTTGCTATGGAAATCGGTGCAAACAAACTGCTTTCATGCAAAGGAATATCCAATGCTCTAAAAATTGGATTGATCAATATCCGGTCTACACTGCCAACCACAGCCAAATCTAAAAGATACGCCCAAAATCTCATCCAGAAACCAGCAAACCTGATGGGTGCCGAAGCTTTTTGAATAGGGAGGGTTTCTGTCTGTATGACCGTTTCCTTACGAGCAGGATCTGCTTCATCAAAGGCTGACTCGATCCCGCCTTCATCCTGCTTTAACTCAGAATGGGCAAGCTCTCTTTCATTCGGATCATTTGAAGTCATCTTTTCTCCCCCTTCCTATTCAGCATAAAGATACATTAAACGCGGTGAGTTTGGCTGTGATAACAACTTCATTACGCCTGCCATTTCCAGGTCATCACCCATGATTTTTCGTGCTCCCATGCTGAACATGGAGCCGAACCCGAAATTCTCAGTATACTTTACTACCTGCGCACCATTTAATTTATGATCTTTCTTTAATTGTTCAATAACATCATCGTCATAGCCAAAACCATCAATCAGATTCAGTTCTTTCGCCTGCCGCCCGTCATAAATTCGGCCGTCCGCAATTTCCTTCACCTGTGCCTCAGTTAATCCTCGGCCTTCCGAAATAACTTTAACAAACCCCTCATAGGAATTATTAATCATGGATTGAAGAATTTTTCTTTCCTCATCCGTCATCTCCCTGGTAGGGCTCATAATATCTTTATATGGACCGCTCTTAATCGTAACGAACTCGACACCATATTTTTCAGCAAGCCCCGCATAATTATAGCCCTGCATGATAACACCCAGAGAACCGGTCAATGTCTCGGGGCTGGCAAAAATCTTGTCAGCTGGAGCAGAAATATAATAGCCTCCTGATGCAGCCATTGATCCCATTGATATGTATACCGGCTTCTTTGCTTCTTCTTGGATTTCAATAATCTTATCATGTATTTCGGCGCTTTCCACTACCCCTCCGCCTGGGGAATTAACCTTAATGACTATCGCCTTTACTGTACTGTCTTCTTTTACATAGTCAAGATTATCCATAAATGCTTTGTGATTATATCCCGGACTTGCAAATAAAGAGGCTGCATCACCAGTATCCTGGATCACTCCATTCACGTCCAGCACAGCAATCTTTTTCTGTGCATTTCCCTCTTCAATAACTTCTTCCAAAAATGCTTCATTGCCTCCTGCAAACAGTTCATTTACCGAGCTTTCAAGATCTGTAAATGCAAATGCAGTCACAAAATTCATCACAACGGAAAATACAAACAAACCTGCTGCTATTCCCAGTGCAGCCCAACGTTTTCCATTCATTAAGAAATCCTCCTTTTAAAATGCCCTCTCCTAACATAATCAGCCGCCTTGTTAGACTGATTATGATTCCCAGAAAACCTATTTGTCACATATTCTTCATACGTATAAAACTTTAAAAATGTTTCAAAAAAAGGTAAACTGAATTCAACAACCATAATCATAGCAAAATTTGAATTATTTGGGAAAGACTTTCTTACTGCTTGGAGGAATGAATATGCCTGAAAGACGCAATATATACTTCTATCACAAAAAAGATGAAGAAACGATGGAAAAAGTAGCTCCTCTATACAGCCTGGCAGAGGAGCATGCCTTTACAATCGTCAATGACTTCAAAAAAGCCAATATCATTGTAAGTATAGGGGGAGACGGTACGTTTTTGCAGGCTGTCCGGAAAACCGGCTATAGAGATGACTGTTTGTATGCCGGAATTTCGACGACCGGAAGCCTTAGCCTGTACTGTGATTTCCATCTTGATGATACAGACAAGATGGTGGAGGCAATGACAAATGAACAAGTAGAGGTAAGACGCTATCCCACTATTGATGTTACAGTTGATGACCAGACATCCTTTCAGTGCTTAAATGAATTCAGCATCCGCTCTGCCATAATTAAAACATTTGTAATCGATGTCTTTATCGATGATTTCCATTTTGAAACTTTCCGCGGGGACGGAATGATTGTTGCCACTCCAACCGGAAGCACAGCTTATAATAAGTCAGTAAATGGAGCAGTTGTTGACCCGCTGCTGCCATGCATGCAGGTGAGCGAACTAGCTTCACTGAATAACAACCGCTATCGTACACTGGGATCCTCCTTTATCCTGAGCGGAGACCGCAAGCTGACCCTCAAAGTCGTTCAAGATGGCAATGACCATCCTACAATGGGAATGGACAATGAAGCCCTAAGCATTCAGCATGTTGAAAAAATTGATATAAAACTGAGCAGCAAAATCATTAAAACCGTAAAACTGAAAGACAATTCCTTCTGGGAAAAAGTGAAGAGGACATTTTTATAAAAAAAAGAGTTTCGCATGTTCGTGCGAAACTCTTTTTTCTAAATACCAATACCTTTTCCGCGCTTTAATTTTGTTTCCCGATGGGCAAAAAGCTTTGTCCTCGAAACAGAGTAAATCGTTAAAGCCAGCCAGATAAACATAAAGGAAAGCATGTGAAGTTTTGTAAAGTGCTCATGATAAACGAAAATTCCCAGAATCAGCGTAATTGTCGGCGCAATATACTGCAGAAAGCCAAGCATGGACATCGGTATCTTCTGAGCTCCTTTGGCAAAGTACAAGAGAGGCACTGCTGTGGCTGCACCTGCCCCAATAAGAAGCAAATCGGTGCTTAGCGAAACATGCAGAAAAGCCTGCTTATCATTCATAAAAAGCATCACCATATAAATAAATGCGATCGGAGTCACTACTAATGTTTCCAGCGTTAAGCCAACAGCCGAATCTACTTTTATAAGCTTTTTGGCCAGCCCGTAAAGGCCAAATGATAATGCAAGAACAATGGCTATCCAGGGGAAACGCCCATAGCTGACAGTCAAAATCATAACTCCGGCAAACGCAAATCCAAAAGATACATATTGCGCAGGTGACAGTTTCTCTTTAAAAACCAGCATGCCCAGAATCACACTTACAAGAGGATTAATATAATAGCCGAGACTGGCCTCAATCATCTGATCGGTATTGACCGCCCAAATATATAAAAACCAGTTTGTGCTGATCAGAATGGAAGCAATCACAAGGGCGAAAAGCTGCTTCTTGTGAGTTTTAAACCCTTTAAGTGTTGCAGAGAAAGCACTCCACTTTTTTGAGACCAGCAAAATAATCAGCATAAAGAAGAATGACCAAAAAATCCGGTTAGCCAAAATTTCATCAGCCTGCACGTGGTCCACTAACTTCCAATATACGGGCAAAATGCCCCATAAAAAGTAAGCAAACCCTGCGTATAAAGCTCCCATTTGCACTTCATTGTTTTTCATTTCATTTCCTCAATTCTTTCCAGTATCGAAATATTTATATTATAAGGCTGCCAGAAAAATGTTTGCAATCATTTTTTCCTGCCAAAAAGAATGTCAGGCACCTATTGGATAGGCACCTGACATTTTCATTTATCTTTCGTATACTATTTTTCCATCAATAACGGTTTTGTTTACGGTAACGGATGCAATTTGCCCTATTGGCATTTTAAAAATATCTTCATTTAAAATAGTGAAATCTGCCAGATACCCTTCTTGTATGACGCCTCTATCATTTTCATGGGAAGCAGCATATGCACTGCCCTTTGTGAATAAACATACTGCTTCATACACAGATAATGCCTCACTTGGATAATAGACTGTGTTATGCGGATCATCTATGTTTGTTCTCGTAACAGCTGCATGAATACCAAGAAATGGATTGGCCGGCTCAATCGGTGCGTCAGAGCCTCCTGCACAATGTACTCCTTCTTTCAGCAGTGTCTTCCATGCGTAGCAATACTCCATATTTTCTTCACCAATACGGTCGATCACCCAAGGAAAGTCGGAGGCTGTAAATCTCGGCTGGATATCAAGGATTAAAGGCAGTTTTTTAGCCCTTTCAATAAGGTCCTTTCGCAATATTTGAGCATGAATCAGTCTGTCTCGCCCCAGACCTTCTAACGGATGCTTTTCTATTGCATTTAATGCCATTTCAAATGCCAAATCTCCAATCGTATGGATGGCAACCGGCATTTCATGGTTGCGGGCTTTCTCCACTAAGGCATCGAGCTGCTCCTGTGAAAAAATAGCAACTCCCGAAGTGGACGGATCATCTGCATAGGGATGGCTTAACAAAGCCGTCCTTCCCCCTAAAGCCCCATCGGCAAATATCTTCATAGCACCAAACTCTATATGTTTACTTCCCGCTAAAAATCCTCCGCCTGATTCCTTCATTTCATCAGCAACTTCATGATGAACCAGCAGATGTGCCCGGAAAGAAAGACCTTCCTCCTCAATTACCTGCCTGAAAGCCTGATAGGTCTGGGTGAACCCTCCATAATAATTGAGATCCTCCGTATGCCCTCCTGTCAATCCAAGCTTATAGGCGTCATTAATGGCAGCATGAAGCGCCTTCCTTAAATAGCCTTCTGAGACAGCTGGCATCACATTGTATAAAAGCTCCTGGGCCTGATCCTTCAAAAGTCCATTGAGTTTTCCCAGTTCATCTTTTTCAATTACTCCTCCTGGAGGACATTCAGTATCTTCAGTAATATTTGCTTTAGATAATCCAAGAGAATTGACTGCAAGAGCATGTCTGCACACACGTTTCAGCATAACAGGGTGATTGGGAACATATTGGTCCAGTTCTGAAGCATATATAGGCTCCGGCTGATCCCATAAATTTTCATTCCAGCCTTCCCCAATGACCCATTCTCCCTCCTCTATTGTCTCTGAAAATTGCTTAACAGCCAGAAGTACTTCCTGCTTTGACGTGTGCTCAGATAAGTCGAGTCTTATCAGCCTTTCACCATGCCCGATGAGATGCATATGGCTATCCACAAATCCCGGAAGCATGGTGCTTCCCTGCAGATCAATCTCCTTTTGAATCTCTCCTTTATACTTATCCCTTAAATCTTCCAGGGAGCCAATTTCAATAATTTGGCTGCCTTCTGTAAAAACGGCCTCTATCTGATGGCCTTCCTGTTGAAGGGTATATATTGGCCCCCCGTGCCATAGCGTTCCCATATAATCTTTTCTCCTTTAATAAGTAAAAGTTCACATTTACCATAGTATAACAAAAATACAAGCGGAATTCCGCCTGTATTTTTCAAAGCATTCAGTTTTGAGCTGAAGCAGTTTCCGCTTCTTTCTTCCGCAATTCCACACGCATTATTTTTCCTGAAGTCGTTTTTGGCAGCTCAGATAAAAATTCAATTTTCCGAGGATATTTATAAGGAGCTGTCAGCTCTTTTACATGCTCCTGGAGCTCTGAAACAAGGTTAGGATTATTTTGATCGACACCCTCCCTTAAAACAACAAATGCTTTAACGATCAATCCGCGAACTTCATCAGGACTTCCTACAACTGCACATTCGGCTACATATGGGTGCTTTACGAGTGCGTCTTCCACCTCAAATGGTCCAATCGTATAGCCTGAGCTGATAATAATATCATCACCGCGGCCTTCAAACCAGAAATAGCCATCTTCATCCTTCTTTGCCTTATCTCCGGTAATATAGTAATCACCTCGGAATTGCATAGCAGTTCTTTCCGGGTCTTTATAATAATTTTTAAAGAGTGCAGGAGTTTCTACATGGACAGCGATATCTCCTGTCTCACCCACAGCACATACTTCACCGTCTTCATTTATTATTTCGACTCTGTTGCCTGGAGTCGGTTTGCCCATTGAGCCTGCCTTTAGCTCCATTTCCTTTGTAATGCCGACAAGCAGGGTATTTTCAGTCTGTCCATACCCATCACGGACATTCACGTTAAAATGCTTCTTAAATGTATCAATTACTTCCCGGTTAAGCGGTTCACCCGCCGAAACAGCACTATGAAGGGCCGGCAGCTTGTATTCATGAATATTGTCAGCCTTTGCCATCAGCCTGTATTCAGTCGGTGTGCAGCAAAGAACATTGACCTGGTAATCCTCTAATAGCTGCAAATATTTTTTCGGCTCAAACTTTCCATTGTAGACAACTCCCGTGGCACCAGAACCCAGAACGGAAAGGAACGGGCTCCAAATCCACTTTTGCCAGCCGGGACCTGCCGTTGCCCATACTGTATCACCTTCGTTAATGCATAACCAGTTAGGTGCTGCTGTTTTTAGGTGAGCAAATGCCCAGCCATGTGTATGTACGACACCTTTAGGATTTCCTGTTGTTCCTGATGTATAGGAAAGGAATGCCATGTCATCCCTGGAGGTATCAGCCAATGATAGTTCCGGCGAAGCCTGTTTCATTTCCTCGTCCAGACCGATCCATCCATCTGCGTTCCCGCCTATCACAAATTTCGGCAGGGCTTCTGCTTCCTTAATATCTTTAAATTGGTCAACATATGGATAATAACTTACGATCGCTTTAACATCGCCATGATTAATGCGGTATCGCAGATCTTTCGAACGAAGCATTTCGGAACTTGGTATAACAACAATTCCCGCTTTTAGTGATGCAATGTAAACCTGATACGCTTCAATCAGTCTTGGAACAATGATAAGAATAACATCCCCTTTATTCAAACCATTTTCTAAGAAAACGTTTCCAATTCTGTTCGCATTGTGAATCAGGTCACTGTATGTAATCTCTTTCTTTTCTCCATGCTCATTTTCCCACTTAAGTGCAAGGTTGTCCTTATCCCCGGCAAACCGCTCCATTTCTGATACGAGGTTGTACTTTTCCGGTGCGATTAAGTCTTCCCGTTTCATCAAATCTCCCCCTGACCATTTCTTTTGCTGTTGCTAGAACTTGGATGCTTGTTCTATAGAATTATTATACTAAATTATTATAAAATTTAAAATTATTTATTATTTAAAAAGTTTTTTGCACAAAAATAAGGAGCAGGAATGATTCCTGCTCCTTGTAGCCATATTATTTAATTATCTTTGGAAACCGCCTAATTGCTGTTCAGCCATTTGAACTAAACGCTTAGTGATTTCTCCACCTACAGAACCGTTAGCGCGAGAAGTAGTTTCAGCACCAAGGTTTACACCGAATTCAGTAGCGATTTCGTACTTCATTTGGTCAAGAGCCTGTTGTACTCCAGGAACTAGAAGTTGGTTTGAGCTGTTGTTGTTTGCCATGTGATTTTCACCTCCTTGTGAGTATAGAATGTGTAGAATCACATGGCCATATACACTATTTAATTGGTAATTGTTGTATTATTTTTTAAAGTTAAATTTAACAATTAATCTGCATTTAAGATCAAAATAACTCCCCAAAAGACTCTTCATTGTGCGATTGAGGTTTAATAACCATCTTTTCGGTATCATTAACTGCTTTTGCAATAAGCGGCTCGAAGTCTACAAAGCTTTCGAAGCGGCGGACTTTGTCGCGTTTTGGTTTTGTTTTGGGTGATGATGGAACAAAAACGGTACAGCAATCTTCGAACGGCCTGATGGATATGTCGTGGGTATCGATGGTTTGGGCAATGTCGATGATATCTGATTTATCCATTGTGATCAGCGGCCGCAGGATAGGTGTTGTCGTGACATCGTTAATGGCAAACATGCTCTCAAGCGTCTGGCTTGCTACCTGTCCAAGGCTTTCCCCTGTGATAATGGCCAGGCCATCGTTTTTATCGCGGATTTCATCAGTGATCCGCAGCATTAATCGTCTTGTTGCTGTCATCGTATAATTAGACGGAACCTGCTGATGGATCAGCTGCTGGATTTCTGTAAACGGGACAATATGGAGAACAACGTTTCCAGCAATATTCGCAAGTTTTTCTGTCAAATCAATTACTTTTTGCTTTGCACGCTCACTCGTGAAAGGCGGGCTGTGAAAATGGACAGCTTCAATTTCCAATCCTCTCTTCATGGATAAGTAGCCTGCTACCGGGCTGTCAATTCCTCCGGAGAGCATAAGCATGGCTTTACCGCTCGAGCCTGCAGGAAGTCCGCCGGCTCCCTCAATGGTTTCGCATGATAAGTAAGCCGCTTCTTCGCGAACTTCAATCTGCAGATTGATATCCGGTTTTTTCACATTCACTTTTAGATCCGGCACATTTTTCAAGAGGTGTCCGCCAAATTCATGATTAAGTTCGTCAGTATTTAAAGGGAAGCTTTTATCGGCTCTCTTAGCCGTAATCTTGAAAGTCTTTCCTTCTTCAAAATGTTTTAAAAATAACGCCAACGCTGCAGCTTTCATTTCTTCGATATCTTTATTGACTTTCACAGCAGGACTGAATGACTGAATGCCAAAGATCCCTTTAAGGCGATCAGCAACCTCTCCGCCATCTGCACCATTCAAAACAACGTACATTCGGTCTCTTGTAGATTCTATCTTGATGCCGGGAAATTCATTCAGCACATCGTATATGCTTCTTCTTAATTTATCGACAAACATATTGCGGTTTCTGCCTTTTGTGGAGATTTCTCCATATCGTATAAGTATACGGTCATAATTTATCATGATTTCATAACCTCTCTTAGCTTAATAACGGTCTCTTTTACTGCTTGTATAAAAATTTCTGCCTCTTCCTTCGTATTATCATAAGACAAGCTGACCCGGACTGCACTTTTCGCATCCTTTTCAGGAATTCCCATAGCCATCAGGGTACTGCTGGCAGCAGATTTCTTCGAAGAGCAGGCACTTGTAGTTGAAATAAAAATTCCGCGCTCTTCTAAAGCGTGGACAAATACCTCCGCTTTGAATCCTTTTATGGAGAAATTGACGATGTGGGGAGCAGAATCTTTTTCAGGGGTATGAACTGTAATGCCCTCAATTCTTCCCGCTTCCTCCATAAGATAGGTTTTGATGGATGTAAGCCGGCTTAAGTGCCTTTCCATATTATTCATCGTAAGCCTTAGTGCCTTTGCCATAGCTACAATGCCAGCTACATTTTCCGTACCGCTTCTCATTCTCCATTCCTGATTGCCCCCGGATAGCAGCGGCGAAAGACGAAGTCCATCACGAATGAACAAAACCCCATTTCCCTTCAAACCGTGAAATTTATGAGCCGAAATCGTACACAGATCCACGCGGGCCTGATAAAGGTCAAGGGGCACCTTGCCGATTCCCTGAACATTGTCTACATGGAAAATGACCCGCGCATGCTTCTTCAGCATCTCTCCTATTTCATTAATTGGCTGAATGGAACCAATTTCATTATTTACGTGCATAACAGAGACTAAAACAGTTTCATGTGTAATTTCCTTTTCAATGTCTTCAGCATGGACAATACCCTTACTATCCGGTTCAATTACGGTTATGCGGTAGCCCAATTCCTTCAGCTGATCAGCAGTTTCCCTTACAGATGCATGCTCCAGCCCGGTGGTGATAATATGGGTCCCTCTTTTTCTATGCATTAATGCAGTTCCTTTTATAGCAAGATTATTGCTCTCTGTCCCTCCGGATGTGAAAAACACTTCATTGCTCTTAACATTCAGCAATTGGGAACTTTGCTCACGCGCCTGCATGAGCAGTCTCTCTGCCTTACCTCCAAATTCGTGCAGGGAAGAGGGATTCCCAAAGTATTCTGAAGAAACCTTCATAAAAGAATCAAGCGCTTCTTTATATGGTTTAGTTGTTGCACTGTTATCTAAATAAATCACGGTCTTCTCCTTTCCGTTCCGATAACCCTTTAGCCAACTTTAAATCTTATCATAATTAGTGAAGAATGGAAATTGTAATTGAAGCATTAGATTCAACTATCCAAATCTATACTATTTAAATTAATCAAGTTTGAGCAGTTTAACCAAATGAATGGATAAATTCTTACGTGGAGAGGCTGATATTATTGTAATTTGAGCAAAGCACATTTCGAATTTACTATTACAAAATACTAAATATTAAGACTTCGTATTTTTTCGACATTTTTTTTAGTTCTTATGCTAATATGAAAATGTTCTAAACATTATGATATAGAACTCTTTCAGGAGGATATATATGGAGAATAAAACACTGTCAACCAAACAAATTCTTGCCGTCGGACTCATGTTATTTGCTCTATTCTTTGGGGCAGGAAATATGATTTTCCCTCCCTTCCTGGGACAAGCTGCCGGCACAAGTGTATGGACTGCTATTATTGGATTTTTAATTACAGGGGTTGGATTGCCGCTATTGGGAATTATCGCCATTGCTAAAAATGGTGATTTACAAACAATTGCAAGCCGCGTACACCCTTTATACGGAATGATTTTTACTATTATTATGTACTTAGCTATTGGACCATTTTTCGGAATCCCGCGTACCGGGACAGTTGCTTATGAAATTGGGGTTACTCCGTTCTTATCTGAAACCGCTTCCAATAGTGCTTTTTCGTTATTGGTTTATACCATTGCCTTTTTTGGCATCACAGCCTGGCTTTCTCTCAATCCATCGAAATTAGTGGATAGAATCGGCAATATTTTTACACCTGCCTTGCTCATTATTCTTGCTGTACTGGTTATAAAAAGCATCATTACTCCTATGGGCGAATTGAAGGCGCCAGTGGGTGCATATGCAGAGGGGCCGTTCTTTAAGGGCTTCATTGAAGGCTACCTGACGATGGATACAATTGCAGCTCTGGTATTCGGTATTATCGTTATCAGCTCCATACAGGGTATGGGTGTGTCAAATAAACATTCACTAATGAAAATTTGCATTACTGCCGGACTGATAGCTGCTGCCGGCCTTGCGGCAGTATATTTATCTCTTGCATACATCGGTGCAACAAGTACAGATGCAATAGGTGAATTCGATAATGGCGGCGCTATCCTATCTGCCGCTTCTCATTATCTATTTGGATCTGCGGGAGCAGTGATCCTTGGGCTGGCTATAACGGTTGCATGCATGACAACCTCAATCGGACTCGTTTCCGCTTGTGCGCAATACTTTCATAAACTGCTCCCAAAAATATCCTATAAAACCATTGTAATCATCCTTTCACTGTTCAGTATGGTGGTTGCAAACATTGGGTTAACTCAGTTGATTCAGCTTTCATTGCCAATTTTGATCATCATTTATCCTCTGGCCATCGTGCTGATACTTCTATCGTTTATGCACAATGCCTTTAATGGCTACTCAGTGGTATATATTGGGGCATTAATTCCAACAGGATTAATTAGTTTTGTGGATGGCTTGAATACAGCAGGTATGGACGTATCCTTCATCACAGACTCACTTCAATTCCTCCCATTCTTTGCTGAGGGTATTGGCTGGATTGTGCCTGCCATTGCTGGAGCTGTTATAGGCTACTTTCTGGCAATTGCTGTTGGGGAGCCGAAAAAAATAATTGCTGGCAACGAAAAATAAAGTGAAACTTCAATCAGCAGGGAGTGCTTTTCTCCCTGCTGATTTTTAGTTGAGGCCCACAGGAGGTGGGTCACAAAGACGTTGCCACAGGATGTGGCGTTTTTAGTCTTTGACCTTATTTCGGGCCTTTGCGGGCAGTTTGACCCCCGCTTATTCTCGAGGATACCGCTGACTCTTGAAGTGGGGGTGTAACTGCCCGTTAGAGCGATAAAGAAGCTCTTGGCGCACGCTTATCGCAGGAGCCAGACAGATTCCTTTTAAAAAAACAGATCCGATAATCGGATCTGTTTTTTTATTGTTCAGTTATTAATTCTTCAATTCTCTTGATCGCACCCGGCTCAACTTCTTCAATTGAAGAGGCAGCCTGCTCCAATGCTTTTTTATATTCATAGCTTCTGAATGAGGCCTCTGCTTCCCTTAATCCATTATCAATAGATGGATAACTGCTTCTGTATCGGTTGCCATATTGGATGACCTTCTCAGCTAGAAGGATCGTCTCAATCATATCACTCACAGAATCAGCAGCCTTATCAACAGTCAGCACCGCAACTTCAAGATATTGCTGGACCGAGGGAATATTCAATGGTTTTTCATCGAGCTTAGCCAGCACATTATCTATGCTTTCTTTCGCATCCTGGATCAAATATTTATATTCCTGGGAGACTCCGGGCACGTTGTTTTTGGAAATAAGCCTTATTGTTTCTGCCACTTTCTTGCTTAATTCTTTTACTTTTTCCCTTGCAGACATTTCGTCTTTTCGTAAGGCCTGAAGCTTTTCGGCAAAGGCTGTCTGCTCATCTGAAATCTCCTCAATGTGTTCCTTGACTTCAGCCAGCTCTTCTCTCAGAAGTGTATGAGGAGTATTTTGGCTGTTAATCTTATGCTCCAGCACTTCGAATTTTTTGAACAGCTGGCTTATTTTTTTCTCCAGGTGGATTTGAATTTCAAGATCCTTTTCTGGAACATGATAGCTATTCCGGACAGCAGCTATCTCTGTCTTTAGCTGGTTGTTCATATCACGGTTATTATATAGCATGGTTCTTGTTGCCTCATCCTGCTGACTTAAGTAATGTCTGGCATGTACTTCCTTTTCGAGCAGGTCGTATAAATGTTCAATATTATCTTTAATCTCTTCGACCCCTGTTTGAACTTCTTCGATTTGTGCCTGATCAATGGAGCCTGCATATACATTTACTTGTTCTTCAAGCCTCTCAATTTCTTTATCAATCTGCAGATGATCAAGCAGATATCCCTGCTCCAGCATTTCCTTATATCCGTCTCTCAACTCTTCCAGCTCGGAAGGGATCTTGGATTGACAGTCAACCATCAGGCTTGGGATAGCTTCCATTTTGGCTTGAGAATCCTCTATCAGCGCTTTGATTATAAGAAGGATTTCACGTGCTTCAAGGTAATTGCCCTTTTCGGTTTTGTCATCGAATTCTTCAAATTTTGCCAAAGCTTCATCCAGCTGTTCTTCAAGAATTTTTTCAGATTTGCCGAATGTATGGCGGTGTGCAAGGAGAGACTTTTTGCATTGGCGGTACATTTCCTTCAATTCTTCAATT
The DNA here is from genome assembly GCF_001956215.1 of Paenibacillus sp. FSL R5-0490. GTDB lineage: Bacteria > Bacillota > Bacilli > Bacillales > Cytobacillaceae > Cytobacillus. The sequence continues at coordinate 93,538 of NZ_MRTQ01000019.1, forward strand.
TCCGCTCTATTTTTCTCTTCACTGCCCACCAGTTCATTCAATTCAGCAAGCAGGTTTTTGATGTTTTCTTCTATCTCAGTTAATCTTTTTTCTATTCTCTGCTGAATTTCCTGGGAATTTTTAAAGCGGTACTTATCTATGCTCTCTTCAGCATCAAATAACAATTCTTCCACATCCGGAAGCTGCGATGTAACTATTTCATCCCATTCATTTCTCCAGCGTTCAAATAATTCCTCTGTCTGCCCTGTCATATTCAGCTTTTTAACTCTAGACATTTCATCTAGAACAGGGCGGTCCGTTATATCCATTTTCCATGTTTCCAGCCTGTCAATTTCTTTGTAATGTTTTTTCTTTAAAAAATATCCGGTGAGATATAGGCCTAAAAGAATGACTATAGCTCCAATTATGTATTCCATTTTAAAGCCCCCTGTTCTGTTCCCGAGCCAGTATGTATATGTAAAGTTTTTATTTAATAGTGTGAGGCGTTTCTTTATTTCACATGTTATTTTCAATGCTTTTATGATACCATGTAAACGACATTTTTTGACTATTTATTTCATTTTTTTATGAATTTCTTCTTTTATATCTCATCTAAAATGCTATTTTCGAAAAATAACTATAGCATCTATAATTTTTTTAATGTTTCTTTCAAGGCTCTTTTCGTATAAATTGTTGTTTTTGCCTTTCAATGTTGTCCGTTGATTTCCGCTCCAGGCTGCTCGCTGCAATCAACTCAGTAATTAATATATAATATGCAACAGTAAACCGCCTTTTTAATTGAACAATATGAACTGTTCAAATACAAACAATTCGCTTTTTATAAAAGATATCCTTCTTTATTTAGGAGATATGTTAAAAAGAGACTTGAGTACTGCATCCATTAAACCATTTCAGAAAGGAAGCTCTTCATATGCTAAAAGACGGCCACATTCACACACCCTATTGCCCGCACGGGACAAAGGATTCATTGGAAAATTATGTTGAAAAAGCAATAAGTCTGGGTTTTAAGGAGATTTCTTTTACTGAACATGCTCCGCTCCCTGATGGCTTTGAGGACCCGGCACCTGCCCGGGACAGTGCGATGCGCAAGGAGAATCTTGAAAAATATTTTACTGATATTTCAAGAATAAAAGCAGATTATCAAGGAAAAATCAGGATTAATGCGGGACTTGAAGTGGATTACATTGAAGGCTTTGAACGGGAGATTAAAGAATTCCTCGATAAAAATGGAAAATACATGGATGATTCTATTTTATCTGTACATTTTCTAAAACATGGCAGCCGCTACGAATGCGTGGACTACAGCCCGGATGTTTTTGCAAAGATGATCGAAGAATATGGTTCTATTGATGCAGTTTATATGAATTATTTCCGCACCTTGCTTTTATCTATAAAAGCAGATTTGGGACCGTTTAAACCAAAAAGAATTGGGCATATCACCCTGGTGAAAAAATTTCAAAAAAAATATCCCGCTGATCGGGAATTTAGAGAGGAAATAAACCAAATACTTGATGAGGTTCATACCCATGGCTATGAACTCGACTATAATGGAGCCGGTTTCGCCAAGCCTTTATGCAAGGATTCCTATCCTCCGGACTGGGCTGCTGCAGCAGCGGCCCAAAAAGGCATTACACTGGTATATGGATCCGATTCTCATCAGGCAAAGGAAATGGGTCAGGGCCTTGATAGAATGAAACACCTTTAGAGTACAGCAGCATATGATTTTCCGGCATGATTGCACAGGACTCCATCAACCCAGTTGAAGATCTCTTTCGTATATTTGTCAGCGAAATATTTTTCATGAGGAAATACATGCAGAACTTCAGACATATAATGTGTGTTCAGAAATGGCATGGACAGGAGTCCTTTCAGCTGGATAATCATATAATTGGCTGAATGGTTACGGAACTCTTTTGTTTTCATGCCCCTTTCGAGCACCTTGCCAAAATAAAACTTTTCCTTTGCTAAATAAGTGGACATGATTTCTCTTACCACCTGTGAATCTATTGAAATTTCCCTGAGTATCAATCTTGTTAAATGGCTATGCTCAAATTGATAAACCATGATGTTTTGCGCCATTTTTTTCAGGCTCAGAGCCGCTCCCTGCTCAAGAAATGAAAACCCCTTCTCTATCTCCTGAATATACCCTTCGAAAAAAGCAGTAAAGCAATATTCAAGCAGCCCGTGTTTGTTATCGAAATAGTATGCGATATTCGCTGGATTCGTCTGAGCTTTGCCTGCAATATCACGGATGGAAGTCCCAGAAAAACCCTTCGTATTAAATAAGGAGATAGCGGCAGACACAATTGCCTCTTTTGAATTTTTCTTCAAAGTTCCCGCCTCACTTTCTTTTGTAAAGTTTCTGTCCAAACACGCGAATTCATAAACGGATTTGTTGTGATAATTAAACATTCTTGCTAAAATCGTCTTATCCTTTATAAAGTTCTCGACAATGTCCTTCTAATTTCCTGTTCATCTTCCAGGAAATTCATATATCTTTGAGAAAGCAAGGTGATTTGTGATGTTTAGTGTCGAATCATACAAGGGAACCCGTGAAGAAAATTATCAATTATTGATTAAACAGCTCTCTGCTCTTCTTGAAGGAGAAACGAACAGCATTGCCAATTTAAGTAACGCATCAGCACTTCTAAATCAATTTCTGGAACGTACAAACTGGGTAGGGTTTTATCTGATGGAAGAAGGCGAGCTTGTTCTCGGGCCATTTCAGGGTCTGCCTGCATGTGTGAGAATCCCCCTTGGCAAGGGCGTGTGCGGAACAGCCGCGAAGCAATTGGTAACTGTCCGTGTTGAAGATGTCCAACAATTCCCTGGACATATCGCCTGTGACGCTGCTTCACTGTCCGAAATCGTTATTCCGCTTATCAAAGATGGCAAGCTTCTCGGTGTGCTGGATATTGATTCCCCGGAAAAAAACCGTTTTGATGAACTTGACCAAAAATACCTGGAACAATTCTCAGAGGTACTTGTATCCTTCCTGTAAAAGATTTCAAAAAAGAGATGGCCATTTAAAAACGGCCATCTCTTTTTTATCAGACTTCTTCAAGAGCCTGGGACAGATCATCCCTGATATCTTCCCATGATTCGAGGCCGACTGAAAGCCTCAGCAGTGTATCTTCAATGCCCATTTTCTCACGGAATTCTTTTGGAACAACTGCATGCGTCATAGTTGCAGGGTGCTGAATTAATGTCTCTGCATCTCCAAGGCTCACGGCAATTTTTATTAGATTCAGCCTGTTCATAAATTCCTGAGCAGTCTCTTTATCTCCTTTTAGAGTAAAGGAAATCATACCACCCGGCTTCCTCATTTGTTTTTGTGCTATTTCAAAATCTGCATTACTGCTGTCTCCTGGAAAATAAACTTTTTCCACTTTTGGATGCGCCAATAAGTATGATGCAAGCTGTTCGGCATTATCACAGTGCCTGTCAAGTCTGACTGCAAGTGTTTTCAATCCGCGGAGCAGCAGCCAGGCATCAAAAGGTGAAATAATGCCCCCAATGTCTTTTTGTGTAGTCATCCTTACTTCATTCAAGAATTCCTTGCTGCCAATAACAAGGCCGGCAATTACGTCACCATGACCCCCGATGTATTTTGTCGCACTATGAATGACAATATCGCATCCCAGCTCAATCGGATTCTGTAAATATGGAGAACAGAAAGTATTATCAACCACAACTGGAATTCCTTTCTCCCTTCCTACTTCTGCAACCATCTTCAAATCCACCAATTTCATTGTTGGATTTATCGGGGTTTCAACATATATACAGACAGTCTCAGGCTTTATTTGATCAAGCAGCTGCTGCTTTGATTCCATAGCTGAATAATCATGGCTGATTTTATATTTTTCCTCCATCATCTCCAGAAGTCCAAATGTACAACCATACACTCCCTGGGAACATAAGATATGATCACCTGTTTTCGTTAAAGCAAACAGAACAGCTGAAACCGCGGCCATGCCCGAACCAAAAGCAAGGGCAGCTTCTCCCTTTTCGAGAGCGGCCATTCTTTCTTCCAGCATCTTTACTGTTGGATTGCCCAGACGGGAATAAATATAGCCTTCTTCTTCACCGGCAAAACGCTTTTCCCCTTGCTGTGCTGTCTCAAAAGTAAAAGTTGACGTCTGAAAAATAGGCGGCGCCAGGCTTCCCTTGAAGCTTTCTGCATCGTATCCTTCATGGATGACCTGCGTCTCGAAGTTAAACCGATGATTTCTATCCATTATAACTCTCCCCTTCGCTGAAAACGCTTACATTATTTGCTATAATAAGCTCCTCTTTCAGCATATGATAATTGCATATTTTTTGAAAGTAATTTGTTTTGGAAAAATATTAATAAAGACTGCCTCTTAATAAGGCAGTCCCCTATATAAATGAATCTGCTGCCGACTCAAGTACCACTTTATTTTTACCTGTATTCTTGGCAGTATATAAAGCCCTGTCAGCCCGCTTAAAAAGCGCAGCATATGAATCTTTATTTCCCCTGCTCCAATGCGAAACTCCGCAAGAAATAGTTACTTTGGGATCTGTAATCTGGCATACCTTTCTGACAAGCCGCTCAGCAATAAGCGCACCCGCTGACAATGATACACCGGGCAGGTAAAGAGCCAGCTCCTCACCGCCCCATCTTGCTCCTATATCAGTGCCGCGAATATTGCTGTTAATTAAATTGGCGACTTGAATAATGATTTCATCGCCTACCTGATGTCCGTATGTATCATTTATCAATTTAAAATCATCTATATCAACCAGCATAAAGGTTCCTTCATGATCTTCATTCATGGACTGATGTATGCGATCATCCAGATAGCTTCGTGAATAAAGCTTTGTTAAGTGATCCGTTACAACCATCTTTTCGAGCTCTTCTCTTAGCATTGAATTGGTAAAGGCAAGGGTGGAATGATGAATCAATGATTGCAGCAGCTTGAATGTTTCAAATGAAAAATGATAAGGAGAACTGTGCAGGACAAGCGCAAATCCCTTTAATACTCCAGACTGGGTCATCGGTACCGCCATAATGGATTTAAAGCAGCCCGCCGCACCCTCGGACTGTAAAGAAAAATCTCCAATAAAAAGAGACTCTTTCTCCCTGATGATCTTTTCCTTCATATACTGGATATAGCTTTCTGCCTCTTTTGTATGAAAAAACTCAGTACTGCCCTGAATAATATTCACATCAGAAGCATCAGCAGATATCAGGATGAAACCGGCTTCTTCAGCATCAAAGGACTGCATAATCTGATCTGACATAAAGTTCATCGTTTCTGTAAGGCGCAAATTCGAGTTCAGGCGATGGGATGTTTCATTAATTAATTGAAGATCCGCTATAAGCCGCTTGGATTGCTGGTAAAGCTGTGCATTCTCCAGGGCACTGCCTGCAGTATTGGCCAGAAGAGTTATAAATTCAATTTCATTTTTAGGGAATATGATGGTATTAGGTGCAATAACCTGAAGCACGCCATAAACCCCCTGTTTCCCTTTTAAGGGAGCATACAGAATAGAGCGAACCTCCTGCAGGGAATCTTCAAATTGAACAGCCCCCGTGACATAAGCCTGCATGGCCGCGATGTTTTCGCTGTCATATTCAAGATCTCTAATAGGCAGATCACCATGATTATTATTATCCTGGGACAGCAGAAGATAATAGGTAAAAGTGGGGTACATTTCCTGGAGAGTAAAGATAATTTCCCCCAGCACCATATCCATATCCATTGAAGAATGGAATTTCTCAGTAACGCGGTACAGCTGTTTGTAGCGTTTCTCTTCAGAAGCAATTTTGGCCATACCCTGAGCTTTATCAAGAAATTGCCCGCATTCTTCGCTAAGTTCCTGAAAAACTTTTTCTGGATAAGTGTGAAAACAGCCTGATGACCCTGTTAGAATCATACAGCCCAGCAGCTGGTTTCCTTTTACAAGAGGAATCATGATTTGTTCCTCCGTAACCTCCGTGTCTAACCTTTGGAACTCTCTGTTTGTTTTAGCCCATCTTTTTAAATCACCTGAAAACCGACGTGAATCCAAAGCATCCGGATTTGTGGAAGCTTCTGCAAAAAACTCCTGCTTCCATTTATTAAAAACGCAGAGGGTTATTTCATCCGCTTCGGTAAGGGCCTGAATGGCAGAAAGCATTTCATTCAGTAATTTTTCATAATGAAAGAAACCGTTCTCCGTATCGATAATATCAAAAAAGCGGCTTTTTATATTAAGTATGATTTGACGTTCAAGTGTATCCATCTTCTTATCACCCATCAAATGTCTCAGATCATGAATCTTTAAACCAATAAGGTATATTATAACGGACCAAAATTAATAATCCCGGTAAAAATGTGGCTATTTCGTTTCAATTCGGTTTTTAGCAGGATAGTAATCTGCCAAATTTTTCTTTATTATATCACAGTTTCGAAGAGACTCCTGCAAGTTTTGTGAAATATGGTTTAGAAAAAAACTTTGCCATATAATGAGTACATGTTTTAAATCAAAAGAAGTAAAAAATAAAGATAACCTTGACTTTTATCCTCTGAAAATTATATAATACTCCTTGTGTAAAATATTGCAGCCTATGTGAGCACCTTGATGTACTCATTTTGTTCCTCAACCAGCTTCAGTCGCCTTTGGTGACTTATATGTTTCTGGGGATGGGGTACTGTGTAACCCTCTGCTGCTAGGGCGAAGGTACATGAAAACAAAATGAACATGATTGTTGTGCGCATCTGTTTCTGTTTTTATTTTACCCAAATAAAAACACAAAAGGAGGAGTCTTAAATGGCTCGTTATACTGGTCCAAGCTGGAAATTATCCCGTCGTCTTGGAATCTCTCTAAGCGGTACTGGAAAAGAATTAGAAAAGCGTCCTTACGCTCCTGGACAACATGGTCCAAACCAGCGCAAAAAAATCTCTGAATACGGATTACAATTGCAGGAGAAGCAAAAGCTTCGTCACATGTACGGAGTAAATGAGCGTCAATTCCGCAATTTATTCGATAAAGCCGGCAAAATGCCTGGTAAGCACGGTGAAAACTTCATGATTCTTCTTGAATCACGTCTTGATAACGTTGTTTACCGTTTGGGTCTTGCACGCACTCGCCGTCAAGCTCGCCAGCTAGTTAACCACGGTCACATCATGGTTGATGGATCTCGTGTTGATATCCCATCATACCGCGTAGCACCTGGTCAAACAATTACACTTCGCGAAAAATCTCGCAGCCTTGACATCGTTAAAGAAGCAATCGAAGTTAACAACTTCGTACCTGACTTCGTATCTTTCGATGCAGACAAGCTAGAAGGAACTTTCACTCGTATGCCTGAGCGTTCTGAACTTCCAGCTGAAATCAACGAATCTCTAATCGTTGAATTCTACTCTCGTTAATAATATTAAAACTGCCGATGCATTTCGGCAGTTTTTTTGTTATATCTCTGGATTAACTAACTACCTTTTTCCTCCCTCAACCCTTATTTTTCCATTAATCAACAGGATCAGCTATCTGTCCCCTATTTTTGATTCAATTCTGTATAAATAAAGCCCTCCTTCACAGGAGGACTTTTGATTTTTAGTATTTAATCAGGAAATATTTTTTCTTTCCACGGCGAATGACAGTAAATTGACCTTCAATCTTGTCTTTATCAGTAAGAGTGTAATCAAGCTCTGTTACACGTTCTCCGTTTACTGAAACAGCGCCATTCGTCACATCTTCACGCGCCTGGCGTTTGGATGGAGAAATTTTGGCAGCAACAAGCAGCTCAACTATGCCCAATTCCTCTCCTTCTGAATGCTCATAAGATGGAACATCTTTAAAGCCTTGTTTAATCTCTGAGGCCGAAAGGTTTTTTATATCTCCGCTAAAGAGGGCAGCTGTAATTTTGATAGCCTGTTCTAATGCTTCATTTCCATGAATCAGACGCGTCATTTCTTCAGCAAGTGCTTTTTGGGCTTTGCGGAGATGCGGTTCTTCCTGAACAGCTTTTTCAAGATTTTCAATTTCTTCACGGGATAAGAAGGTAAAGAATTTAAGGTATTTAATTACATCGGCATCTGCTGTGTTAATCCAGAATTGGTAAAACTCATAAGGAGATGTTTTCTCAGGATCAAGCCAGATTGCGCCGCTTTCCGTTTTGCCGAACTTTGTTCCATCCGCTTTCGTTACAAGAGGAATTGTCAGGCCGTAAGCCTTAGAACCTTCAGGCGCCATTTTTCGGATAAGCTCAAGTCCGGTTGTTATATTTCCCCACTGGTCGCTTCCGCCAATTTGCATTTTACAGTTATGGTTCTCATATAAATGAAGGAAATCCATTGCCTGCAGGATGGTATAAGTGAATTCCGTAAAGGATATCCCTGTTTCCAGCCTGGAAGAAATGGTGTCTTTAGCGAGCATGTAATTGACTCCGACATGTTTCCCGTAATCACGCAGGAACGTAACGATATCCATGGATCCTGCCCAATCGTAGTTGTTAACCATGATTGCACCATTTTCACTTTCAAAATCAAAAATTCTTTTCAGCTGTCCCTTTATGCAGTCCACATTATGCTGTACTGTTTCAAGAGTCTGCAGCTTCCGTTCCTCGCTTTTGCCGCTTGGATCACCAATAAGTCCAGTGGCTCCGCCAACAAGTACAATTGGACGGTGGCCTTCTTTTTGAAAACGTCTTAATGTTAAAAATGGAAGCAGGTGTCCGATATGCATGCTGTCAGCAGTAGGGTCAACACCGCAGTATAAAGAAATTTTCTCTTTCTCGAGAGTATTTTGGATACCCTCTTCATCTGTCTGCTGATAAACAATTCCTCTCCATTGCAGATCTTCAAGTAAGCTCATCTTATATCCTCCTAATCAACAGTTATTTTCAAGGCATTGAAGGTTTTAACCATACAAAAAGCGCCCCTGCAATTATGCAGGGACGCATGATCATTTGCGCGGTACCACCCAGATTGAGGACAAATGTCCTCCACTCTTTCAGAATAACGGATAATTCCGTCCACTGCTATAACTGCTGTGCAGGTTGACAGTGAAAGCTCAGGGAGGTAATTCATCCTTCTATTTGTACCGGCTCGCAGCAAACGCCGGCTTTCTGAAACAGGGATAGAAGCATTACTGGATTCCCATCAATGCCTGTAAAATATTTAACGTCTAAGATAGAATATTTTTATCATATAAATGAGCCAAATGTCAAATCCCTGTGCAAAAAAGGAAATTTCAGATAAATGGCGAACCATGTCATATTGAGCTGTCACGTTGTGCTATAATATAGGTGATTTTAGGGGGATTGATACGATGAAAGAAAAGTTTCAAATGTTAATGGATAAATTGAGGCAGAATCCGGGCCTTTTTGGTAATAAGAAAGCCGCTAAAGGCGCAAGTATTACATACCAGGTCATATGGAATCTTACTTTGCTTTTTATCATCCTGGCTGTCATTGGCGGTGCATTTGCCGGTGGACTCGGAGCCGGTTATTTCGCTTCGCTTGTAAAGGATGAACCCATTCGATCCTATGCCAGCATGAAAAAGGATATTTATGACTATGAAGAAACATCCGAACTATACTTTGCAAACAATGTATATCTCGGAAAGCTCCGAACAGACCTTGAACGTGAGGAAGTTAAGCTTGATGACGTTTCGGAGCACTTAATTAATGCAGTGGTAGCTACTGAAGATGAGTATTTCTACGAGCATGATGGGGTGGTGCCAAAAGCGATCATGCGCGCACTGTTCCAGGAAGTTACAAATTCATCTGTTCAATCCGGCGGAAGTACGCTGACACAGCAGCTGATAAAGAACCAAATCTTAACGAATGAAGTTTCTTTCGAGCGGAAAGCAAAAGAAATTCTCCTTGCTTTGCGGCTGGAGAAATTCTTTGATAAAAAAGAAATATTGGAAGCATATCTCAATGTTTCCACCTTTGGAAGAAATGCGTCCGGACGTAATATTGCCGGAGTTGAAGCAGCTGCCAAAGGTATATTTGGGGTGAGTGCAAAAGAATTAACATTGCCTCAGGCCGCTTTCATTGCAGGTCTCCCTCAGAGTCCATTCGGCTACACTCCTTTTACAAGGGAGGGAACGGTCAAAGAGAATCTGGAACCAGGTTTTTCTAGGATGAAAACAGTTCTGAAAAGAATGTATGATGACGGAAAGATTGACCAGAAGCAATATGAGGAAGCTATTGCCTACGACCTGACAAAGGATTTTACCACAGCTTCAGAGAGCCCTTTGGAAAAGTATCCATATTTAACGTATGAAATAGAAGAACGCGCAGTAGACATCATGACTAAAATTCTCGCAAAAAATGATGGATACGAAGAGAAGGACTTAAAAGAAGATGACGAGGTCCGGGAGGAATACAGGACTCTTGCAGACCGGACGATCCGTCAAAATGGCTTCCAGATCCATACGACGATAAATAAAGATATTTATGATAAGATGCAGCAGGTCAAAGATAACTACCCTTATTACGGGCCGGACAAACCTGAGACCGTGAAGGATCCGGAAACTGGTGAAAACAAGCAAATCATGGAGCCTGTAGAAGTTGGTGCGATCCTAATTGAAAATAAAACCGGTAAAATTATCAGCTTTGTCGGCGGACGCGATCACAAACGCGAGCAGCTGAACCATGCTACAAGCGCTCTAAGGCAAAATGGTTCAACCATGAAGCCGCTTTTAGTCTATGCTCCGGCAATAGAACTTGGAAAAGCAGCGCCGGGCACCATTCTGCCTGATGTGCCGCTGCACCTTGCTCCGGGACTAAACAGACCTTGGCCAAAGAACTATACAAATACCTATAGCGGGCTCGTTTCGGCCAGACATGCACTTAAGCATTCCTACAATGTCCCTGCTGTAAAGCTCTATAAGGATATAGTCGGACAGCGGCCTGCTGCTTACCTGGAAAAAATGGGCTTTACTTCTCTTATCGGCCCTGACTATACAAACTTGTCTACATCCATCGGATCACTGGAATACGGTGTAACTGTAGAAGAAAATACGAACGCATTTACTACGTTTGCTAATGGCGGGAAATTTATTGACGCCTATATGATTGAAAAAATTACAGATAAAGACGGGAACGTCATATTCCAGCATAAGTCCGAGCCTGTTGATGTATTTAGCCCGCAGACAGCGTACCTTACAATCGATATGATGAGAGACGTTATTAACAGTGGAACTGCCACATCGATTAAGAGCAGATTAAAGTTCGGTTCTGACTGGGCGGGAAAAACAGGTACTGGTACTGAATTCATAGATGCCTGGTTTGTGGCAACCAACCCGAATGTCACCTTCGGCATCTGGTCTGGTTATGATACGCCTAAATCATTGAAGGCTCCTGGCCCATTAAGCTATAGCCTGAGAAATAATTATCTGTGGGCTGACCTGATGAATGCAGCATATGATGTTGCCCCTGACCTTGTGGACCCAAGCGAAAGCTTTAAAATGCCGGGCGGGATCGTAAGACGTTCATTCTGTGCTATTTCCGGCCTGCTCCCTTCAGAGGCATGTTCAAAAGCTGGCCTGGTCGAGACTGATTTATTTAATGCCAAATTTGTTCCTACAAAAGTGGATGACAGCCTCGGCAATGGAAAACTTGTACGAATTGGCGATAAAAAATATATGGCACTTGATTCAACACCTGAAGAGTTTACTGAACCTGGAATGGTTGTGAATCCGGAATATATTCAAAAGCTGTTCGGCATCAAAGCAAATTTAAGTACTCTAATTCCGAATAAAGAACGCTGGAAGAGCATCCTGACTAGCGCTGACCAGCTTAAAGACAACGGTAAATCCCCGGCAGCTCCAGGCATAAAAGCTTCGGGTGAAAGCATTACATGGGGCGCACACCCCGAAAAAGATGTGATAGGTTACCGTGTCTATAACGGAGGCAAAAAAGTCGGTACCATAAAAGCCGGCTCCTCCCTTAGCTTTAAAGCTGGAAGCGGCTCAATCCATGTAACAGCCGTTGACATTGCCGGCAGAGAGTCTGCTCCATCCAATGCAGTGGAAATCGGCAAAAAGCCGGAAGAAGAGAAACCTAAGGAAGATAAACCAAAAGAAGAAAAGCCTAAGGAAGAAAAACCGAAAGATCCGCCAGCCGAAGAAAAGCCCAAGGAAGAAAAACCAGCAGAATCTGGTGAAGATGGAGAGACATCAGCTGAAAATGGTTAAAAAGAAAAGCAGAGATCCATTGATTGGATGTCTGCTTTTCCCGTTTTATACTTTCATAAGCACATGAAGGCCGCTGTTTTTGAACAGCGGCCTTCAACTTTCTTAATCTTCCATTGTAGACAAATCACCGGTTGGGAGATCCAGTTCCCATGCCTTAAGCACACGGCGCATGATTTTGCCGCTGCGGGTTTTTGGAAGCTTGTCGCGGAATTCGATTTCACGCGGAGCAGCGTGGGCAGCAAGGCCTTTCTTAACGAATTGGCGAATTTCTTCCACTAATTCCTCAGTAGGTTCATGCCCATCCCGTAAAGCAACAAACGCTTTAATAATTTCGCCGCGGACAGGATCCGGCTTGCCGATAACCCCGGCTTCTGCAACCGCAGGATGTTCGATCAGTTTACTCTCTACTTCAAACGGCCCTACACGTTCGCCAGATGTCATGATAACATCATCTACACGGCCCTGGAACCAGAAGTATCCATCTTCATCCATATAAGCGGAATCTCCGGAAACATACCAATCACCCGGCATAAAATAAGATTCATATTTTTGCTCGTTATTCCAGATGGTATGCATCATCGAAGGCCAGCCTTTTTTAATCGCAAGGTTGCCCATACGGTTAGGCGGCAGTTCATTTCCCTGATCATCGACAATGGCTGCTTTTACACCCGGAATCGGCTTACCCATGGATCCCGGCTTTATTTCCATGCAAGGATAATTGCAGATGAGCTGTGCACCTGTTTCAGTCATCCACCATGTATCATGGATGCGCATGTTAAAGACTTTTGTACCCCATCTGACAACTTCAGGATTTAGCGGTTCACCCACACTGAGGACATGGCGAAGGGAGCTTAAATCAAATTTTTTCACAACTTCATCACCCGCTCCCATCAGCATGCGGAATGCAGTCGGAGCACTATACCAAACTGTAACGCCATACTCCTCAATCATTTTATACCAAGTCTCCGGATTGAACCTGCCTCCGACCACAAGATTTGAAGTCCCTGTCAGCCACGGGCCGAAAATACCATATGAAGTACCGGTTACCCATCCTGGATCAGCAGTGCACCAATATACATCTTCTTCTTTTAAGTCCAGCACCCATTTAGCTGTCTGGTAATGCTGAATCATTGCATTATGTACATGCAGCACCCCTTTTGGCTTGCCTGTTGAACCGGAAGTATAATGTAAAATAAGCCCATCGTTTCCGTCAACCCATTCAATTGGGAGCTTCCTGCTGGATTCAGCCATTCTTTTATTAAAATTAACATATGGTCCGGTTTCCTCTATATTTTCCCCAACTAGGAATACATGCTTTAAAGCAGGCAGCTGGTCAACAGGCACCCGTTCCAACAGCTCAGGTGTTGTAATCAGGACTTTTGCTTCACTGTCAGCAAGCCTGTCACGGACAGCACCTTCCATGAAAGCTTCAAATAGAGGACCCACAATAGCCCCCAGCTTAACAGCCCCCAATACGGCAAAATAGAGCTCAGGAGAACGCGGCATAAAGATGAACACCCGGTCGCCTTTTTCAACATCGCCATATGCTTTTAATGCATTTCCCGCTTTATTGGATAGTTCCTTCAATTCTTTAAAAGTATATTTCTCATTTCTCTCCCCATCGCGATAATAAAGGGCAACCTTATTTTTTCTAAAAGATTCCGCATGACGGTCAATAGCCTCATAGGCCATATTCATGCGGCCGGTTTCTTTCCAGGAAAATTCTTTTTCAACATCAGCCCAGTTGAAATTTGCATAAAGTTCATCATAATTTTTTAAATTGAAGTCCCCTTGTGTTACTGGCAGCGCTTCCACTTTCATAAATCATTCTCCCCCTTATTTAGATTTGATATTATTATAGTATAAACATTATATTTTCTCAATTTTTAAAATTTTAAAGAAGAAAAAAGTAGTTATGACAAGACTCGTAAATTGTCACAAACTTTTATAAATTACACAGAAAATTATGTGAAAGCGCTTTATCATCCGCGTTTTTATGTATAATAGAAGATACATTGATCATGCTACCTGGGTGGTGAATACATGGAACATAAAAAAACGTATAATGCAAAGGAATTAAAAACAGCCAATGGAAAACTAATCATTGAGGGGCCAATTACACTCGAAAAATTGGCAGATTATGAGTTTCATAAAGATCTTGTCGCTTTCAGGCCGCCGGCACAGCAGCATAAAGCCCTGGTTGAAATTGCGGGATTGCCTGAGGGCAGAATAATAGTGGCCCGAGACAGACATACCATCGTCGGCTATGTCACTTACTTATATCCGGATCCTCTTGAACGCTGGTCGGAAGGTAAGATGGATAATTTAATTGAATTGGGCGCTATAGAAGTGATTCCTGCTTTCCGGGGTTCAGGAACAGGCAAGAGCCTCCTGAAAGTATCTATGATGGATGATGCTATGGAGGATTATATTGTTATAACTACAGAGTATTATTGGCATTGGGATTTAAAAGGAACTGGCCTGAATGTATGGGAATATCGAAAAATCATGGAAAAGATGATGAATGCAGGCGGTCTTGAATGGTACGCCACAGATGACCCGGAAATCAGTTCTCACCCTGCAAACTGCCTGATGGCCCGAATCGGAAAAAGAGTAGACCAGGATTCTGTGCAGCAATTTGACCGCCTGCGCTTTATGAATCGCTTTATGTATTAATAGAAGTGTAAATACATAGTTCATGCTATAATTTTTCCTGCATGAGTGTATCTCCATATATTTTATCGCAGTCTAACGGGCAGTAAGACCCCCACTTCAAGACTCAGAGGAATCAAAGGAGTATAAGTGGGGGGCAAACTGCCCGATCTAGCTGCGGCTCCTAGGGGCTCGAGGTCATAAGCCAATCAGCTGATGGGAAGAA
>NZ_MRTQ01000001.1 GCF_001956215.1 Paenibacillus sp. FSL R5-0490
GCCCGTAAAGGCCCGATTGGTTCAACTAACAATTAGCGGGGAAAAAGCACTCCCCACTAATTGAAGTTTCACTTTATACTGATCAGTTTTATTAAATAAGGGAATAGTTTGCTCTGTTTTAACATGAGAGGAATGGTAAAGATGGAATTACATAAACTGCTGCGATTTTTACAGCCTTATATGACATATAAAGGGGAAAACCCTGAAATCACAGCGATTGTTAACGATAACCGAAAAGTTCTGCCTGGAAGTCTGTTTATTTGCATTGAGGGCTATACGGTGGATGGCCATGATTTTGCAGCTTCTGCTGCCGAAAAAGGCGCAGCAGCGATAGTGGCCCAAAAAGAGCTGGACTTAGATATCCCGGTTATAGTAGTTAATAATACAAAACGGGCGATGGCCGTGCTGGCTGATGCTTTTTATGGACAGCCGAGCAAGCAGCTTCATTTAATTGGCATAACAGGGACTAATGGCAAAACAACAACAAGTCATTTAATTGAAAAGATTCTTGCAGACGCAGGAAGGAAGACCGGCTTAATTGGCACGATGTATACGAAGATTGCCGATGAAACTTTTGAAGTGAAAAATACTACTCCTGAAAGCCTGACTTTGCAAAGCACATTTAGAAAAATGGCAGATGCAGGTGTGGATTCAGCTGTAATGGAAGTGTCTTCTCATGCACTTGTTGAAGGCCGTGTTCATGGCTGTGATTTTAATATAGCTGTATTTACGAACCTGACACAGGATCACCTGGATTATCATAAAACGATGGATGAATACAGGAGAGCAAAAGGGCTGTTGTTTGCCCAGCTTGGAAGCGCCTATAATCATGGAGAACCGAAGTATGCCATTTTAAATTCAGATGACCCTGCCTCCGCAGAATATGAAAAAGCGACAGCTGCTCATGTCATTTCCTACGGAATTGATCAGGAAGCTGATCTGCGGGCTATTAATATTCAAATGACTGCTGCCGGTACGGAATTTGACTTAATTTCCCCATTCGGGAAGCATAAAGTTTCTTTAAAAATGATAGGAAAGTTCAGCATCTATAATGTACTGGCAAGTATTGGTGCTGGTATCGCTGCAGGCATATCAATCTCTCAAATCATTAAATCTGCAGAAGAAGTTAAAGGAGTTGCCGGCAGATTTGAAACCGTAGATGCAGGCCAGGATTTTTCTGTGATTGTTGATTATTCACATACACCGGACAGTCTGAAAAATGCACTGGAAACGGTAAAGCAATTTGCCCTGAAGCGCATTTTCGCCATCGTGGGCTGCGGAGGAGACAGAGACAGATCCAAACGTCCGTTAATGGCAGAAATTGCATGCCAGTACAGTACAGACCCAATTTTCACTTCAGATAATCCGAGAAGTGAAGATCCAATCCAAATCCTGAGAGATATGGAAGAGGGAGTAAAAGATGAAAGTTATAAAATAATCGTCGATCGAAAAGAAGCCATTCACTATGCGGTGAAAAATGCCAGTGCAGGAGACGTTATCTTAATAGCAGGAAAAGGTCATGAGACCTATCAGATAGTAGGCAGCCATGTTTTTGACTTTGATGACCGTCTGGTGGCAAAAGAGGCTATAGAGGAGCGATAAAATGTATTTGACGTATCAGGATTTAGCGGAATTGTTTCCGGCTGCCAAAGGAATAAAGGATCATGAGCTGGAATTTCATACCGTGGCATCGTCCTCTTCTGACCTGCAGCCAAAAGGAATTTATATTCCTTACGAGGAAGACGGAAATCTGAAGGAAGCTATTGAAAGAGGGGCTGTTGCTGCAATCTGGAATGAGAATGCCGAGACGCCGTCATACACCCCAAATCATTTCCCTATTTTTTATACAAACGACTTAACGAAAGGCTTAAAGGATATCATGGAATTATATATTAATAAATTAAGTAAAGCAGAAGAAAAGATGAACACAACTAATTTTCTTATTTCGAATGAAGAAAGTCTTAAAGAAAAAGAAACAACATATGATATTGCTGTAATGGCTGCAAGATTAGCGGAAACTGCGGGTAATGCCAAACGCGAAAGGAGGGGATAAGTATGATGGAGCAAGTTATTTTTTTCACAATATTGGCAGGTTTTTTAATTACGGTATTGCTGTCTCCCATATTTATTCCCTTCCTGAGAAGGTTAAAATTTGGGCAAAGCATCCGTGAAGAAGGCCCGAAATCCCATATGAAGAAGACAGGTACTCCGACAATGGGCGGGATTATGATTCTTCTTTCCGTCACGGTGACCACTTTATTTATGACCAGTAAATTTTCACAGCCTGCAGTAGAAACATATTTGCTGCTTCTGGTTACCCTGGGGTTTGGACTCCTCGGTTTCCTGGATGATTTTATTAAAGTGGTTTTGAAGCGTAATTTAGGCCTGACTTCAAAACAGAAGCTTCTGGGCCAGATTATTATTTCAGTGATTTTTTATTTTGTTTATAAGCAGAATGACTTTTCAACAGAGGTACATATTCCGCTGACAGATATTTCGATTGATTTGGGCTGGGGGTATGTTTTATTTATTATTTTCTGGCTGGTCGGATTCTCAAATGCTGTCAATCTGACAGATGGACTTGATGGACTTGTCTCCGGGACTGCCGCAATCGCTTTTGGAGCATTTGCAGTACTGGCCTGGAATCAATCCCAATTTGAAGTATCCATTTTTTCTGTAGCAGTAGTTGGAGCAGTATTGGGTTTCCTTGTCTTTAACGCCCATCCTGCAAAGGTGTTTATGGGAGACACGGGCTCACTGGCTCTTGGCGGTGCTATTGCGACCATAGCCATCCTGACAAAACTTGAAATCATCCTGATTATTATCGGCGGGGTTTTTGTTATTGAAACATTATCTGTTATTCTACAGGTGGCCTCCTTTAAAACCACCGGCAGACGGATTTTCCGCATGAGCCCGCTTCACCATCATTATGAATTGGCAGGCTGGTCAGAATGGCGGGTTGTTGTTACGTTTTGGACGGTTGGGTTATTGTTTGCAATTTTAGGAATTTATATTGAGGTGTGGGTGTAAGTGAAAGAAGTCAATCGCTATAGACATAAGAAAATATTAGTACTGGGGCTGGCGAAAAGCGGAGTGAGTGCAGCTTCCCTTTTACATAAGCTTGGAGCATTTGTGACTGTTAATGATTATAAGCCGCTTGCAGAAAATCCTGAAGCACAAGGACTGCTTGAGCAGGGGATTACAGTTATTTGCGGTGGCCATCCCATTGAACTTCTTGAAGAGGGGTTTGAGCTGATTGTGAAAAATCCCGGTATACCTTATCATAATCCAATGATAAAAGGAGCCCTTGAAAAGGGCATACCGGTTATTACAGAAGTGGAGCTTGCCTATCAGGTTTCTGAAGCTCCTTTTATTGCGATTACTGGCACTAATGGAAAAACGACAACGACTACTCTTGTGTTTGAAATGCTTCAGGCAGGGAGCAAGATGCCGCTGATAGCTGGAAATATTGGTACAGTAGCTTCAGAAGTTGCCCAGAATGCCGCGGAAGAAAACAATATCGTGATTGAGCTTTCATCGTTTCAGCTGATGGGCATTCAGGATTTCAGGCCGAGAATTGCCATTTTAACCAATTTATATGATGCCCATTTGGATTACCATGGCACAAGAGAAGATTACCATGCAGCCAAAGCAAACATAACGATGAATCAGACTGAACAGGATTATTTCATTGTCAATGCCGACCAGGATAAAGTAATGGAATGTGCTGCCCGGTCAAAGGCTCAGATCATTCCTTTTTCGACTTCCAAAGTCCTGTCTGAAGGTGCATATGTTAAAGATGGCTGGATTTATTTTAATGATGAACAAGTGATGGAAAGAAAAGATGTATCATTGCCAGGAGAGCACAACCTTGAAAATATCCTTTCGTCAGTGGCTGCTGCCAAGCTGACAGGAGTCGGGAATGAAGCCATCAGCCGGATTCTGAGCTCGTTTACAGGTGTAAAGCACCGCCTGCAATATGTTGGGGAATATCAAAATAGGAAATTTTATAATGATTCTAAAGCAACGAACATCCTTGCAACGAAGAATGCAGTCGCAGCATTTGATCAGCCTGTTCTTCTTCTTGCAGGAGGTCTTGACCGCGGAAATAGCTTTGATGAACTCATTCCATCTCTTAAAAAGGTAAAGGCTCTGGTAACCTTTGGCCAAACTGCTGAAAAGATTGAAAAAGCAGCAATGGAAGCGGGAATAAAAACAATTGAGCGTGTCGATAATGTTGAAAACGCCGTACCAGCAGCCTTCAAGCTTTCGGAGCCGGGAGATGTGATTCTGCTTTCTCCTGCCTGTGCAAGCTGGGACCAATATAAAACTTTTGAGGTTCGGGGAGACATGTTTATAGATGCGGTGCATAAACTTAGTTAAGGGCTTGTCTGCGGGACTAAGAAACTTTCAGCAAAGGCATTCATCTTCCTCGCGTGGCATTTAGAGCTATAAAAAAGAAACAATAGACTGCCTGAAAGCGGGTAAGCTTATTTCGGCAGGGTATATTATTCTACTTGACAGCCCTAAAACTTGCATTCGAGGTGTTTTCGTTGCCGGCTAAAAAAACCACTCCCGATTTTATATTAATGATCGTCACTTTAACGCTGCTTGCTGTAGGATTGACTATGGTATACAGTGCCAGTGCAATTTGGGCAGATTATAAATTTGACGATTCTTTCTTTTTTGCGAAAAGGCAAATGCTTTTTGCCGGAGTCGGAATTATTGCGATGTTTTTTATTATGAATGTGGATTACTGGACCTGGAGAACTTGGGCAAAAGTGTTAATTATCATCTGTTTTGTGCTTTTGCTACTGGTGCTGGTTCCGGGCGTAGGCAATGTGCGAAACGGTTCCAGGAGCTGGATTGGCGTTGGTGCATTTTCCATACAGCCTTCGGAGTTTATGAAGCTTGCCATGATTGTGTTTATGGCAAAATTCCTCTCCGAAAAACAAAAGCTGATCACTTCTTTCCGAAAAGGTCTTGTACCATCTTTAGGGCTGGTGTTTCTAGCATTTGGATTAATTATGCTGCAGCCTGATTTAGGGACTGGAACTGTAATGGTGGGTACCTGTGTTGTCATGATTTTCATTGCAGGGGCCAGAATCAGCCACTTTGTCTGGTTTGCCGCTGCAGGTCTGGCCGGATTTGTGGCACTGGTTCTGTCAGCCCCTTACAGAATAAAGAGGATTACATCCTTTCTTGACCCATGGGAGGACCCGCTGGGAAGCGGTTTCCAGATTATCCAATCCTTATATGCAATTGGGCCTGGAGGGCTGTTCGGCCTTGGTCTGGGACAGAGCAGACAAAAGTTTTTCTATCTTCCTGAACCGCAGACAGATTTCATTTTTGCCATTTTAGCTGAGGAACTTGGGTTTATTGGCGGATCTTTTGTCATATTGTTATTTGCCCTTCTCTTATGGCGAGGCATCCGCATAGCTCTTGGCGCCCCTGATTTATATGGGAGTTTTTTGGCTGTTGGGATTATAGCAATGGTCGCTATTCAGGTAATGATCAACATCGGGGTTGTAACAGGTCTGATGCCTGTTACGGGCATCACGCTTCCATTTCTGAGCTACGGGGGATCTTCCCTGACACTGATGCTAATGGCTATAGGGGTTCTGCTTAATATTAGCAGATATGCAAGGTACTAGCGCATTTATAACATGCATTTTAGGAAACCCTGTGAAGCAGGGTTTCTTTTTTGGAAGCAATAACAAATCCGGCACGCTAAATTATCAAACTTCTTTGCAATTTTGCACATTATTACATTTCTTTAACATTATGATGTTCGTTCCTATCTATTTGTTTTGAATATAGTAGAATAGGGAAATGAGGGGGAGTGTTTGCACTCCAACACGCTATGGCCCTTTATAAATATTTACCGAGGCTTAACAAATGAATGCTATAGATTATAACTCTTTTATGAGGTGAAAGAATGAAAATTGCTGTTAGCGGCGGAGGAACTGGCGGTCATATATATCCGGCACTTGCGCTTATAAGACAAATTCAGAAAGAACATAAGGATGCTGAATTTTTATATATTGGAACTGAAAAAGGGCTTGAAAACACGATTGTGAATCGTGAAAATATCCCTTTTAACTCAATACATATAACCGGTTTTAAAAGAAAAATCTCCTTGGATAATGTGAAAACTGTCTTAAGGTTCCTGAAAGGCGTTCGTGACAGCAAAATGATGCTTAAGGAATTTAAGGCAGATGTTGTCATCGGTACAGGCGGATATGTATGCGGACCTGTTGTATATGCTGCTTCCAAGCTTGGGATCCCAACCATAATTCATGAGCAAAACAGTGTCCCTGGATTAACCAATAAATTCTTAAGCAGATATGTAGATAAAATTGCAGTTTGTTTTGAAGAAGCAAAGGCTTTTTTTCCGGAAACTAAAACCGTCATGACAGGGAATCCGCGTGCATCAGAGGTTTTGGGACAGGATGGAATCAGGGGAAGGCTATCTGCAGGATTAAAGACAGGAGTTCCTGCTGTGTTAATTTTTGGCGGCAGCAGAGGAGCAAGGCCGATAAATGATGCAGTATTAAAAACACTGGCTGAGCTTGGTGAAAAGCCATATCAGGTTCTTTATATTACAGGTGATGTGCACTATGAGGATGTGCAAAAAGAAGTAGAGCTTGTGGGAAATCCTGAAAACGTAATTATCAAACCATTTATTCACAATATGCCAGAAGTGCTGGCCGGAGCCAGCCTTGTCGTATCACGTGCAGGAGCCACCACATTGGCAGAAATAACTTCTTTAGGCATTCCAAGCATATTAATCCCGAGCCCGTATGTAACAAATAACCACCAGGAGAAAAATGCAAGAGCGCTTAGTGACCATGGTGCTGCAGAGCTATTGCTTGAAAAAGAATTAACAGGCAAAAAACTTATTGATAGCATTGACCGAATTATTCTCGATAAAGATAAAATGGATAGCATGAAGGAAGCTTCGAGAAAACTTGGAATCCGGGATGCATCAAATAGACTTTACAAACTAATGGCAGAATTGGTTTCAGATAGCGGAAAGTAGCCCTGAATCGTTAATTTGCATAGAATAAATAAATTTAGGTTGAAATCAATAGAAAGGGAGGTAAATATGGACGGATTTATCAGCAAACTTAGAGAATTAAACATTGGAACAATCAAAGAAAATGAACCAATGGCTAATCATACAACAATGAAGATTGGCGGTCCCGCCGATTTGTTTATTGAGCCTTCTTCCATAGAAAACCTGGCAAAAGCGATGGAATTGATCCGTCAATTTGAATTGAACTGGAGAGCGATTGGAAGAGGATCGAATCTGCTCGTATCTGATGGCGGCATAGAAGGCGTGGTCATTAAATTGGGCCGCGGCATGGACCACATGGATCTTAATGGAACAGAGCTGAAAGCTGGCGGCGGTTATTCATTGGTAGCTCTCTCCACCATAATCAGTAAAAAAGGCTTGTCAGGACTTGAGTTTGCCAGCGGGATTCCCGGGTCGGTAGGCGGAGCAGTTTATATGAACGCTGGTGCTCACGGTTCAGATATTTCGCAAATTCTGACCAAGGCACATGTTCTTTTTGAGGATGGGAAAATGGGCTGGCTCACGAATGAGGAAATGGAATTTTCTTATAGAACCTCCGTTCTTCAAAAGAAGCGTCCAGGAATTGTTCTTGAGGCCGTTTTTCAGCTTACAGAGGGAGACCGGGAAAAAATATCCTCCGCTATGCAAAAGAATAAGGATTACAGGAAGGAAACTCAGCCTTGGAACTTCCCATGTGCAGGCAGTATTTTCCGTAACCCGCTCCCTGAATATGCCGGTCATCTCATTGAGAAAGCCGGCTTGAAAGGCCACTCCATTGGAGGTGCTCAAATTTCCAATATGCATGGGAATTTCATCGTGAATGCAGGAGATGCAAAAGCGGAAGATGTCCTGGCGCTTATTCAGCATATTAAGGATACAATCTTTGATATGTACGGAGTAAAAATGGAGACAGAAGTGGAAATAATCGGTCGAAAGTAACGGGAAATAATACCTCACAGATACCATTTATTGTGATATAATGATTAATTAGATAACAGTATATGCAGTGTTAACGGCATGTTTCACATGCCGTTCTCTTCCCTAATTTTTTAATTGCATAAATTGTGCTGGACAAGCCATTTGATTAATTTAATTTATTGTCCTTGCGCTTTTCTTGATGGGGTGATAAATGTGGAGAAAAGTAAGGTTGTCTCGCTTGAGGATCGAATCCCGAAGCTTAAGCAGCAAAGAAAAAAGAAAGCGAACAGAAGGCTGATCTTTTTGCTGCTGCTTTTTTTCTCGCTGATTGTTTTAGTTATCTACTTTCAATCGCCCTTAAGCCATATTAAACAAATTAAAGTATCCGGCAATTCAATTTATGATAAAGAAGAAATTATCCAAATCAGCGGTGTTACTGAAAAAACAAATATTTGGAAGGTTGATGAAGAGGGTATGGAGGGTAAGCTTAAAGAGCTGCCTGAAATAAAATCTTCAACTGTTAAGATTCAGCTGCCAAGCACAATCATTATACAGGTAGATGAATTAAAGCGCATTGCCTACATAGCGAAAGAGAAGCACTACCTTCCTGTAATGGAGAATGGGAGCATATTAAAGGATGAAAAAGCTGCAGAGATCCCTGTTAACGCACCAATCCTAAATGGCTTTTCTGAGGGTGACATCCTTGATATGATGATCGGAGAACTGGAAACACTGCCCGAAGAGGTATTAAATTCAATTTCAGAAGTCCACCACTCTCCAAAAAAGACAGATTCCAATCATATTACTTTGTATATGAATGATGGTTTTGAAGTCAGCGCTACACTAAGAAGTTTTTCAGAAAAAATGGCACACTACCCTTCTATCATAAGCCAGCTGGATCCCGAAAAAAAGGGAGTCATTGACTTGGAAGTAGGCTCTTATTTTAAAGCTTATGAAAAAGAGGGAGCTGAAGAGATTGAAGAAGAAAATGAAGGTGAAGGGTAATCATGTAATATTCTCCCTGGTCTTTCTCGTTCTGGGTTACATGATGGCTTTTTCCTATCACCTTACACAGGGAGAAGAAGAAAAGCCGGCATTAAGCGGGAAGCAATGGGAAAGAGACCTGGAGCTCCGTAATCAGCTTGTTGAACTGGAGGAAAAAAACAGAGCTCTTCAAAAAGAATTAAATCAAAAGCAGGAAAACGTTCTTGATATTGAAAAGGAGCTTTCACAGGAAGCACAGGTTTATTTTAATCTAGCCGAGGATGCTGAAAAGTACCGGATGCATCTTGGAAAAGTTAAAGTAAAGGGCCCGGGTGTTGAAGTTACTCTTGCAGATGGCGATTATGATCCTGATGAAGATAACATTAATAATTATATTGTACATGAACACCATGTCTTTAAAGTAATTAATGAGCTCTATATTTCCGGTGCTTCCGCAGTTGCCATAAACGGGCAGAGGCTGTCGCATAGTTCATATATTGTATGCAATGGGCCTGTGATAGAAGTAGACGGCTATCAGCATCCTGCCCCTTTTGTCATTACTGCCATTGGTGATGCCGAAGTTCTTTCGTCAGCTCTGAATCTCACAGGCGGGGTGAAAGATACATTGGTAGATGAAAACATCCAATTCACTTTAGAGGAAAAGGGCGAAATTATCATTGAACCATTACTGGGTTCGTAAAGCCAAACCAGCATTCGTATAAAATTTGTCCACAGAATAATTTATTCGGGAAAGCAAGGTGGAATTAAAGTGGACAGCAAAAAGAAGTTAAGCTTTACCTTTATAACAGTTGTAATTGGCTTTATGATTGCCATACAGTTTCAAACAGTTAAGGAACCGGCTGTCCGTGATACGAGAGATACGTGGGAGCTTAGAGCTGACATCCTTAAAGAAAAAGAACTGCAATTAAAACTTTTGCGTGAAATCAGTTCAAACGAAGAGAAAATTGCCCAATATGAAACAAAGCGCAAACAAAGCAAAGAACAAGTGCTTCGTGAGACACTGAAGGAATTAAAAATGGAAGCCGGATTAAGTGAAGTGACGGGACCTGGCATAATCTTAACCATAGAACCGGTGCATGAGGAGCTGCTCCTGGGCAAGCAGGCTGATTCTGTTTCCCCTGATTTACTTAAGCGACTGGTAAACGAGTTAAATATGTATGATGCCATGCACATATCTATTGGAGGCAGAAGGGTCATCAACACTACCGTCATAAGGGACATTAACAGGGAGACCATGATAGACGGTTATGCCTTAAAATCCTTGCCTATTGAAGTGAAAGTAATCACTGAGAATGTTCAATCTGCAGAGAAGCTTTTTAACCGCATGCAGGTATCAAAATCTGCAGAAGAATTCTTCATTGACAATCTTCGGGTAAAGGTGGAAAAGTCTGCAGAGCCAATTACTGTTCCTGCATATGACGAGGCGTTGAGAATCAGATATATGGAGCCTGTGAAACCTGATGAAGGAGGCAAATCATAATGTGGCTTCCCGTTTTAGGATTGATCATAGGTGTGATACTTGGACTTATGACAGATATAAAAGTGCCGGATGAATACTCGAATTATCTGTCCATTGCTGTTCTTGCTGCATTGGATACTCTATTCGGCGGGATTCGGGCGCAGCTTCAAAACATTTATGATGAAAAAGTTTTCGTTTCCGGTTTCTTTTTTAACATCCTGCTGGCAGCAAGTTTAGCTTTTCTGGGTGTGCATCTTGGTGTAGACTTGTATTTAGCAGCAGTATTTGCTTTTGGGGTCAGGCTATTCCAGAATATTGCGGTCATCAGAAGAATATTAATTGCAAAATGGTCTCAAAACAGAGAAAAAACAGAAAAAAATGATATTTAAAAAAGGGAAAATATTAGTTTTGACGAATAATTTTATAGATAAACTAACTTATTAAAACAAATAACAGCAAAAAATTATTGTTGTTCAATATTCGGAATAGCAAAAAAAGGAGGTGCCAGAGAATGAACAGCAATGAAATATATGTTAGTCTTGACATCGGTACATCCAGTGTAAAAGTAATCATTGGGGAAATGGTCAATGACTCTTTAAATATTATTGGTGTTGGCAATGTACATTCAGAGGGGCTGCGCAAGGGCTCTATTGTTGATATAGACGAAACAGTTCATTCTATTAAAAAGGCAATCGAACAGGCTGAGAGAATGATAGGTATGGAAATAAAAAATGTGATTGTGGGAATAACAGGCAATCATGTTATGCTTCAGCCATCCCATGGTGTTGTCGCGGTCTCTAGTGAAAATAGGGAAATAACAGACGAGGATGTTGCTAGAGTTATAGATGCGGCACAAGTTGTATCGATCCCGCCGGAAAGGGATATCATCGATGTCATTCCAAAACAGTTTATTGTCGACGGATTGGACGAGATCAGTGATCCCCGAGGAATGATTGGTGTGCGCCTGGAAATGGAAGGCACCATTATTACCGGATCAAAAACGATTTTACATAACACACTGCGCTGTGTGGAACGCGCTGGCCTTGAAATCATGGATATTACACTACAGCCTCTTGCGGCAGGTGCATTCGCATTATCCAAGGATGAGAAAAATCTTGGAGTTGCACTTGTTGATATTGGCGGCGGCTCCACAACCATTGCCATATTCGAAAATGGTTATTTAAAGGCAACCAGTGTCCTTCCTGTAGGTGGAGACCATATTACAAAAGACTTGTCAATCGGACTCCGTACTTCTACAGATGATGCAGAAAAAATTAAAACAAAGTATGGCTATGCGTTCTATGATCATGCATCCGAAGATGAGGTATTCAGTGTGCCCATCATTGGAAGTGATCAGCATCAGCAATTTAATCAGCTGGAGATTTCAGATATTATAGAAGCGCGAATGGAGGAGATTTTTGATCTTATCCAGCACGAAGTGAAACGTATTGGTGCAAAAGATCTTCCTGGCGGCTATGTATTATCTGGGGGTGTTGCGAACACTCAGGGGATCCTTGAACTGGCACAGGATGTTTTCCAAAACAGAGTCCGCATTGCAATTCCAGATTATATTGGAGTAAGGGAACCGCAGTACACAACTGCAGTTGGATTGATTAAGTTCGCATATAAGAATGCTAAAATACAGGGCAGAAAAATGGAGCAGCCAGTGACTGTCCCTGAAGCAAAAGAAAACCGAGTGCAAAAACCGCAACCGCAACCAAAAACAAAGCCGGAAAAACAGCCGGAAGAAAAGATCACATCAAGAGTTAAAAAGTTCCTCGGATACTTTTTCGAATAACTTGATTTGATTCGCAAGGGTTAGGGAAACGGAATCGAAAGCCATACGGCGGATAGAAAAAGCACTGCAGCCCCATTATGGGAGTGCGTTAAAAAGCGAATCAAATAAGGGTGTTCTTAGGAATGTCGACGAATTAGGAGGATAAGTCATGTTGGAATTTGATACAAATTTGGATTCATTAGCAACTATAAAAGTCATCGGCGTTGGAGGCGGCGGTAACAATGCAGTAAACAGAATGATTGAGCATGGTGTTCAAGGTGTCGAGTTTATTGCAGTTAACACGGATGCACAGGCGCTGAATTTATCAAAAGCAGAAGTGAAAATGCAAATCGGAGGCAAGCTTACAAGAGGGCTTGGAGCTGGTGCCAACCCTGAGGTAGGCAAAAAAGCAGCAGAAGAAAGTAAAGAGCAGGTAGAAGAAGCACTTAAAGGTGCGGATATGGTATTTGTTACTGCTGGTATGGGAGGAGGAACTGGAACCGGAGCGGCTCCAGTAATCGCCCAGATTGCACGCGATTTGGGTGCTCTTACTGTCGGTGTTGTTACGCGCCCTTTCACCTTTGAAGGCCGCAAGCGTTCCACTCAGGCAGCCGGCGGAATTGCTGCTATGAAGGAAGCGGTTGATACACTGATCGTGATTCCAAACGACAGGCTATTAGAAATCGTTGATAAAAGTACGCCAATGCTTGAAGCATTCCGCGAAGCGGATAATGTTCTTCGCCAGGGTGTTCAGGGTATTTCCGATTTAATCGCTGTCCCGGGATTAATTAACCTTGACTTTGCAGATGTGAAGACAATCATGTCAAATAAAGGTTCAGCCCTAATGGGAATTGGTGTTGCTGCAGGAGAAAACCGTGCAGCAGAAGCCGCGAAAAAGGCGATTTCATCTCCTTTACTCGAGACATCCATTGATGGCGCACAAGGCGTCTTAATGAATATTACCGGCGGGTCGAATCTAAGCCTTTATGAAGTACAGGAAGCTGCTGACATTGTTGCTTCGGCATCAGATCAGGACGTAAATATGATCTTCGGTTCTGTTATAAATGAAAATCTTAAAGATGAGATCGTAGTGACGGTCATTGCAACGGGATTTAATGAAGAAGTGATCCAGCCTAAGCCTATGAGGCCATCATTTGGACAGCCTAAGTCTGCTCCAAATATGGGAACAGCTATGAAGCGTGAGCCAAAGAGAGAGGAAGCTCCACAGGAAACTGTAAGAAGCAGCCAATCTCATCAGCCGGAAGAAACGTTGGATATCCCGACGTTCCTTCGCAATCGTAACCGCAGAAGATAATATATGAATGAAAAAACACCTGGAATCAGCTCGATTCCAGGTGTTTTTACAATTGTCATCAAAGTTTTTACACATTTAAGCACGGCTCAAAGTGATGAGCCATGCTTATTAAATTTTTAAACTGATTGAGTTTCCTTTAATTGCATTGATGGCCCGAAGAATTCATAGCGGATATTTTCCTTTTTAAAACCTGCACCAAGTAATGCTTCATACATAGCCTGCATGAAAGGAACTGGACCGCACATATAAACCATACTTTCTTTATTTGGCACGATTGTTTTTAACCACTCAGTAGTAATATAGCCTTCTTTGCTGTATACTTTTTCTGTTTTATCTCTATCTGTTGGCTTTTCATAGCAGAAATATGTTTTAACTAAGGGATTATTCTTTTCAATCTCCTGAACTTCACCGGTAAATGCATGTACATTTCCATTAAGTGCAGCATGAACAAAAATAGTTTCATGATTTACTCCTGCTGCATCAAGATGACGCAGCATGCTGTGCATTGGTGTAATGCCTACCCCGCCGCTAAGCAGAACTACAGGCTTATCCACATTCTCCAGAACAAATTCTCCAGCAGGAGCACTAATCTCTATCTGATCGCCTTCGTTAAGGTCATTATGAAGATAGCTGGAAACCTTTCCGTCCGGCTTTTCAGAGTAGCCTTCTTCTTTCTTAACAGAAATCCGGTAATAAGATTTTTCCGGGGAATCAGACAGGCTGTATTGGCGAATATGTGTGTATTCTTCACCTGGAATCGTTAATTTCACACTAATATATTGACCCGGAAGGTAACCGGAAATATTTCCTCCATCAGCCGGTGTAAAGTAGAAGGATGTAATCACATCACTTTCTTTCACCTTTTTAGCCACAGTGAAAGTTCTGAAGTCATTCCAGCCTCCTGGCTTATGTGCTGCATCCTCATAAAGGTTTTTTTCCAATCCGATGAATGCATCAGCTATTACACCATATGCTTTAACCCAAGCATCAATAATTTCTTCAGTTGCTGCCTCCTGCAGTACTTCCTTAATTGCAAGAATTAAGTGTTCTCCCACAATTGGATAATGTTCAGGTTTAATTCCTAATGATCTGTGTTTATGTGCGATTTGTGTGACAACCGGAATAATAGCTTCGAGGTTATCGATATATTTAGCCGCAGCATATACTGAATTTGCAAGTGCTTTTTGCTGACGTCCCTGTTTTTGATTAGCGTGATTGAAAATGTTCAGCAGTTCAGGGTGATTTGTAAACATCAGTTTATAGAAGGTTTTCGTAATATCTTCACCATGTTTTTCAAGTACAGGTACAGTGCTTTTAATAATTTCGATTGTTTTTGTGTCTAGCATATCAGCAAAACTCCTTTTTAATATTTTCACTGTCATTATAGTTGATAATCAAAACAAAAAATGTGATATAAATCACACCCAGTGAAAAAAGGAGTGCAATGAATAGAAAAATAATGACAAAATCCGTTGGGAATAGGGAAAATTTCTATCTTTTTGCATACAGAAAGCGACACACTTTCTTTACTGAAATGCGCTATACTTTTTTCTAACAGAATCAAAGCACTTTAACTTTATGAGAGAATTGGAACCTCACGTCAATCTATCAGATTCTGATTTTATCGCAGTCTAACGGGCAGTAAGACCCCACTTCAAGACTCAGAGAAATCAACGGAGGAAAAGTGGGGGTCAAACTGCCCGTAAAGGCCCGATTGGTTCAACTAACAATCAGCGGGGGATAAGGAAAACCCCCACTGATTGAAGTTTCACTTTATAAAGGAGGAAGATAATTGACGGTCTATTTGGATGTTATCTGGGCATTGAATTTTATGTTTGACAGCCTGCTCCTTTATTTAACAGCCATAATTCTAAAAAGAGAAACCGGACTATGGAGAATTTTTGCGGGTGGCTTCATAGGATCCATCATTATTTTATTAGCATTTACACCTTTTAATGAATATTCAGGTCATCCGTTCACTAAGCTGCTATTCTCGATTGTAATGGTACTGGTTGTTTTCGGCTTTAAGAGGTTACGTTATTTTGTAAAAGCTCTCATGACTTTTTATTTTGCTACTTTTTTAGTTGGAGGCTCCTTAATAGGAATTCATTATTTTATCAATTTTGATTTTAAGCTTTCTTCATCTGTCATGATGGCCAGTATTAAAGGCTTTGGTGATCCAATCAGCTGGCTGTGCGTGGTTATAGGGTTTCCTCTTGCCTGGCATTTTTCAAAGAGAAATGTTGAGGGAATTGAGATGACAAAAATTCAGTATGACTCTTTTATCCTGGTGCGTGTTGTGATCAATGAAACAGAATATTGTTTCAATGGCCTGATTGACAGCGGCAACCAGTTATACGATCCCATTTCGAAGATGCCTGTTATGTTCATATCCATAAAAGACAGGCTGGATGAGTTTCCGCCTGAAATTAGTAAACTGGCAGGAAACCCGGAGGATATCATTATGGGCAGCGAGTCAATTGGAGTGGATTGGGAGCATAAAATGAGGGTCATTCCATGTAAGGTTGTTGGACAAGAACACCAATTAATCATAGGGTTTAAGCCTGACCGGATTCTCTTTGAAAAAGAGAATGAAATAATCGAAGCAGACCGCGGATTAATATCATTTTCCATGCAGCAGCTTTCATCAGACGATTCATTTCAGTGCATCGTACACCCAAAGATGCTTACAGGCAGAAGTACAATGAAGCCGGATGCAAAAGTAAGTTAATATACTATACTCTGCACGAACTTAATTTAGAAGGAGGACAATTCATGAAAAAGTTAAAACTTCGCTTATCCTACTATTGGTATAAATTGTTGATTAAGCTGGGGATCAAAACAGATGAAGTATATTATATAGGCGGCAGCGAAGCATTACCTCCTCCACTCAGTAAGGAAGAAGAAGAAATGCTCCTGATTAAGCTTCCAAAAGGGGATAAAGCGGCAAGGTCCATTTTAATTGAAAGAAATCTTCGCCTTGTTGTGTATATTGCCAGGAAGTTTGAAAATACAGGCATTAATATAGAGGACTTAATCAGTATTGGAACCATTGGGCTTATTAAAGCAGTAAATACTTTTAACCCGGAGAAAAAAATCAAACTGGCTACATATGCATCGCGCTGTATTGAGAATGAAATTCTCATGTATTTAAGAAGGAACAATAAAATTCGTTCTGAAGTTTCCTTTGATGAACCATTAAATATTGATTGGGATGGCAATGAACTTCTTCTATCTGATGTTCTGGGCACTGAGGATGACATCATTACAAAAGATCTCGAAGCAAATGTTGATAAAAAGCTGCTGTTAAAGGCATTGCATCAGCTTTCGGATCGTGAAAAACAGATCATGGAACTTAGATTCGGCCTCGGATCAGGTGAAGAAAAAACTCAAAAGGATGTGGCAGATATGCTGGGAATTTCCCAGTCCTATATTTCCCGCCTGGAAAAAAGAATTATAAAAAGACTTAAAAAAGAATTTAATAAGATGGTTTAGAAGTTTAAAGCCTTGAATATTTTTTACAAAATTTTGCAAGGTGAAAACCTAGTGTTAATGATGCTTTGACCATTTCCCCATCCGGAAGCCTGATTAGCCGGTGCATATTTTTCCTTTCCAAGGAGATACTGTTTTTTGTACAGCAGCTCCTGTGAGGAGGGAAATGGATTGACTCGAAATAAAGTAGAAATTTGCGGTGTTGATACTTCAAAGCTTCCAGTTTTAAAAAACGAAGAAATGAGAGAGCTCTTCAAGCAAATGCATAAGGGGGATATAACCGCACGGGAAAAACTCGTCAACGGCAATTTGCGCCTCGTCTTGAGTGTGATTCAGCGTTTTAACAACAGAGGCGAATTTGTTGATGACCTTTTCCAGGTCGGCTGTATCGGTCTGATGAAATCTATTGATAATTTTGATTTAAGTCAAAACGTTAAGTTTTCCACCTATGCCGTTCCGATGATTATTGGGGAAATACGCAGGTATCTGCGTGATAATAATCCGATCCGTGTCTCTCGTTCTTTAAGGGACATTGCTTATAAAGCTCTGCAAGTAAGGGAACGTCTCATGAGTAAAACATCCAGAGAGCCTACAGCCGAAGAAATAGCTAAAGAGCTGGATGTGCCACATGAAGAAATCGTTTTTGCATTAGATGCCATCCAGGATCCTGTTTCCTTATTTGAGCCGATTTATAATGATGGCGGGGATCCAATTTATGTGATGGATCAGCTTAGCGATGAACGGAACAAAGATATTCAATGGATTGAGGAAATAGCGCTCAAAGAGGGAATGAGGAGACTGAATGAACGGGAAAAACTGATTCTCAGAAAACGCTTCTTCCAAGGCAAAACTCAAATGGAAGTGGCAGAGGAAATCGGCATTTCCCAGGCACAAGTTTCAAGGCTTGAAAAAGCGGCCATCAAACAAATGAATAAAAATATTCAAAGCTAGCAGCCAATTTGGCTGCTTTTTATATTTAGCAAACATTTTTCTCATAGAAGCAAACATATATTGAATAAGAACATAAATTGGGAGTGAAGTGTCGATGGTGAAAATATCTGAATTTCAAATGAAGGATGTTGTAAATGTAGCTGACGGCAAAAAGCTTGGAAATATTGGGGATATAGATATTAATATTAGTACAGGGAAAATTGAAGCGGTCATTATTGGAGGAGCGGGGAAAGTATTAGGCTTCTTTGGCAGAGACGCAGATATTGTCATTCCCTGGAAAAACATTATAAAAATCGGTGAGGATGTCATACTTGTCCGCTATCAGGATGCGATTGAGCCGAAATATATAGAGGATGAAGCATAAGAGTTGTTAATGGTGTCATCACTGCCTTCCTTGTGGTAAACTATAGAAAAATAAAATGGGGTTAATCGCATGGAACCATTTACTTTAAAAAAGGAAGAGTATTTTGTCATAAAAGAGTGGGCGGATCGTTTTCCCAATATAACCGCTGGTTTTACAACAAAAAATGACGGCTTCAGCCGCAATGAATTTGAAACTCTAAATGTAGGATTACATGTGAATGACAGCTATGAAGCAGTCAGCCAAAATCGGCAGCATGTGGCTGACTTGCTTGGCTTTTCAATTGAAAATTGGGTTGGCGCTGAACAAACACATGATGTAAATATAAAAAAAGTTACTGAAAATGATAAAGGAAAAGGTGCTCTTGTTTACGAGGATTCCTTTCCAGGTACCGACGGCTTTTTCACATATTCTAAAGGTGTCCTTATGACCCTATGTTATGCCGATTGTGTGCCCCTTTATTTCCTGCATGAAAAGACAGGAGCCATAGGCATTGCCCATGCCGGCTGGAAAGGCACTGTTGGCGGGATTGGCAGGAATATGGCTGAACTGTTTGCAGGTGAAGGCATAGACTTAAAAGAGGTCCAAGCCGTGATTGGCCCTTCCATTTGCGGAAACTGTTATATTGTTGATGATCGTGTTATTTCAAAAGTGCAAAAAATACTAGAAGATGTCGATATAAAGCCATATAATCAAATTAGTGACAATCAATTCCAGCTTGACCTAAAAGAACTAAATACGAAAATCCTTGTAAACGCAGGGATCCCACATGAAAATATCATGATGACTGATTATTGCACAAGCTGTCATGCAGACTATTTTTTCTCCCACCGAAGAGATAGGGGGAATACCGGCAGGATGATGAGTTTTATTGGCTGGAAGGAGGAAGCAGGGAATTAAATGAGAGTAGAGGATAATTTAAAGCAAATAGAGACTGCCATCCGCGGAGCGTGTATAAAGGCCAACCGCAAGCCGGAAGAAATTACCGTAATTGCTGTTACTAAGTACGTTTCAGCGGAAAGGGCACAAGAAGCCTTTGAAGCAGGTATTCATCATTTAGGTGAAAACAGGGATGAAGGACTTCTTGCTAAATGGGAAGTTTTAAAAGACAGGCCAACCTGGCATTTTATCGGAACACTGCAAACTCGTAAAGTAAAAAATATTATTGATAAAGTTGACTATATTCATTCACTGGACAGGCTATCCCTTGCGAAGGAAATCGACAAGCGGGCGGATCGAAAGATAAATTGCTTTGTACAGGTCAATGTTTCAGGCGAAGCGTCGAAACAGGGAATAAATCCTGAAGAGGCAGCTGACTTTATTTCAAGCCTGGCTGATTATAAAAATCTCAATATCATTGGCCTGATGACAATGGCGCCACATACATCAGACAAGGATCTGCTGCGTGCCTGTTTCCGGAAGCTCAAGGACCTTCAAAAACAGGTTAAAGATCTGGGATTTGATTTTGCTCCTTGCACTGAGCTTTCAATGGGCATGTCCAATGATTTTTCTCTGGCAATTGAAGAAGGTGCCACAATGGTTAGGATTGGGACAGCTTTAGTAGGCCAAGAGGGTCAGGAGGTTTAATAAAATGAGTATAAAATCAAAATTTAAAACATTTTTCTTCCTAGATGATGAATATGACTATAAGGAAGAGGAAATCATCGAAGAAGAAAGAGAGCCGGTGAAGCAGGTGCAGAAACAGCAGCAGCCAGTTCAAAAACAGAACATTGTCAGCCTTCAAAGTGTGCAGAAATCTTCTAAAGTAGTTCTTGTTGAACCGCGGGTATATGCCGAAGCGCAGGATATTGCGGATCAGCTGAAGAACAGAAGAGCTGTTGTAGTCAATCTGCAGAGAATAGAAAAAGATCAGGCAAAGCGCATTGTTGACTTCCTAAGCGGAACCGTTTATGCCATCGGCGGAGACATTCAGAAGATTGGCACTGATATTTTCCTGTGTACACCTGACAATGTTGAAGTATCAGGGAACATCTCTCAGCTGATGAAAGAACAAGAATTAGAAAATACGAGGTGGTAGCACTTAATGGAATTAGTATTTGGAATATTGTCATCTGCAATTTATTATTACTCATGGGCACTGATTATTTATATTCTGCTGTCCTGGTTCCCTAATGCAAGGGAATCGGCTTTTGGCCAGTTTCTGGCAAGGATTTGTGAACCGTACCTTGAGCCTTTCCGCAAAATCATTCCGCCGCTCGGAATGATTGATATTTCTCCAATTGTGGCTATCTTAGTTTTGCGATTTGCCACTGGAGGCTTGCAGCAGCTTTTTTATTGGATTTCATAAGACTGACAAAACTGGGCTATCAAAATGGCCCTTTTTTATTTGTGTAAAAGGAGGCCCGCAAAAATTTGTCTATTTATCAGCACTTTCGGCCGGAAGAAAGAGAATTTATTGACCTGGTCCTTAACTGGAAAAATCTTGTGGAAAATACATATGCACCGAAGCTTACTGATTTTCTTGATCCAAGGGAGCAGCAAATCCTAAAAAGCATCATAGGACAGGATTCGGGAATCTTATTTGCTTTATTTGGCGGAACAACAGGGGCTGAAAGAAAGAGAGCACTGATATTTCCGGATTATTATACAAGCGATGAAGAAGATTTTAAAATTCGGCTGTTTGAATTGGAATATCCAAAGAAGTTTGTTACCATTGAACACCCGCAAGTCCTCGGCAGCCTGATGTCACTGGGACTAAAAAGAGGGAAATTTGGTGATATCCTATTTGAAGAGGACAGAATCCAGTTTTTTGCAGCTCAAGAAATTGAAGAGTATATCAGCCTGCAGCTGCAGTCAATTGGCAGAGCGGCAGTATCTTTGAAAAAACAGCCCTTTTCTCAGGCGATCCAATCATCAGAAGTGTGGAAAGAAAGCTCCATCACCACTTCATCCCTAAGATTGGACACAGTCATCTCAGCCGTATACAACATCTCAAGACAAAAATCCCAGCTCTATATCCAACAGGGGCTGGTTAAAGTCAATTGGACGCAAATAGAAAACCCCTCATTTGAATGCCAGCAAAGCGACATCCTCTCAGTCAGGGGACAAGGCCGATCCAAAATCATAGAAATAGATGGGAAAACAAAAAAGGACAAATGGAGAATAATTGCCGGGAGACAGAGATAGTAAAGTAGGAGAGGGTTTTAACAAACCTATATTGAGGCTGTTTTTTAAGTTTGTTGTTCAAAATGCAACATTTTGTTCATTTGCTGAGTTGATTGGAGCGTAGGGCATTTGACTCCGGCGGGAGCAGCGGGAGAGTTGAGACCCCAAAAGTGCAAAGCACCGAGGAGGCTCACCGTCCGCCCCGCGGAAAGCAAGTGTCCGCAGCGGAAATCAACGGGCTGCATTTAAAAGCCAAAAACAATTAAAAGACAGTTAAAAGAAATAATTTAAATTTGAAGGATTTTGAAACAACCTGTCGAATAAATAATCAAAAGACAGCGGAGTCTGCTATAATTAAATAGAACCAGCAGGCTCATACAATTTACATAAGATCAACAGACCTGGGAGGTGGCACTCATGCCATTAACACCGTTAGATATTCATAACAAGGAATTCAGCAAAGGATTCCGAGGTTATGACGAAGATGAAGTGAACGAATTCCTAGACCAAATCATAAAGGACTACGAAATCCTGATCCGGGAAAAAAAAGAGCTTGAAGAAAAGCTCAATGAAACGAATGACCGCATTGGCCACTTTACCACAATTGAAGAAACACTTAATAAATCTATTGTGGTTGCACAGGAAGCAGCAGAAGAATTAAAACGCAATGCTCACAAAGAAGCAAAGCTTATCATCAAAGAAGCTGAAAAAAATGCTGACAGGATTGTGAATGAATCCCTATCCAAAGCGAGAAAAATCGCACTGGATATTGAAGATTTAAAGAAACAGTCCAAAGTATTCCGAACACGCTTTAAAATGCTTGTTGAAGCACAGCTTGATATGCTGAATAACGATGATTGGGATCACTTAATGGAATATAAGCTGGACTCTACTGAACTCAAATCATTAAGAGAAGAAGAAGAATCACTGGCTTGACGAAAGCTGGAAATATCGCATATAATTTTAAAACAAAGTAAATACAATGTTTATCAACAATGAGAGGGACAGTACAGTCTTTTTAAATAGCTTATGTTCAGAGCGGTATACTCACTCTGTAAGCGAGCCGGGGATGGTGGAAGCCCGGGTATAAGCCAAAGCTGGAAAATCACCCTTGAGTTCCTTGCCGAACGTTAAGTAATCAGTAGGCCAAGGCGGATCATTCACGTTAAGAATGCTTTGAGCGGATGAAATTTCATTATATTTCATCTACAAGGGTGGTACCGCGGGAGAATAAAACCTTCTCGTCCCTTTTTGGGATGAGAGGGTTTTTTGTATTTTCCCGAGGTTTTTCTAAGCTCTCATTGGCTATCATGGTATTTAATGAGTTACAAACAGGAGGAAAAGGAATGGATTACAAAGATAGTTTATTAATGCCAAAAACTGAATTCCCAATGCGCGGCAATCTTCCAAAGCGGGAACCTGAAATCCAGGCGAAATGGGAAGAGATGAATATTTATGAAAAGGTCCAGGAACGGACAAAAGGGCGTCCGATGTTTGTTCTGCATGATGGCCCTCCATATGCAAATGGCGACATCCACATTGGCCATGCGCTGAACAAGATCTTAAAGGATTTCATCGTAC
Organism: Paenibacillus sp. FSL R5-0490; assembly: GCF_001956215.1. Taxonomy (GTDB): domain Bacteria; phylum Bacillota; class Bacilli; order Bacillales; family Cytobacillaceae; genus Cytobacillus. Next base: position 23,064 of record NZ_MRTQ01000001.1, read on the forward strand.
GTTCTAAGTCGATGACTGGCTATAATGCTCCTTATGTTCCTGGCTGGGATACACATGGTCTGCCAATTGAGCAGGCGCTGACAAACAAAGGCGTAAAGCGTAAAGAAATGAGTGTTGCTGAGTTCCGCGAGTTATGTGAAGAATACGCATATGAGCAGATCGACAGCCAGCGCGGACAATTTAAGCGCTTAGGTGTCCGGGGTGATTGGGAGAACCCATACATCACACTTAAGCCGGAGTATGAAGCCCAGCAAATTAAAGTTTTTGGGGAGATGGCAAAAAAAGGCTATATCTATAAAGGCAAAAAACCTGTTTATTGGTCTCCATCTTCTGAATCTGCTTTGGCGGAAGCGGAAATTGAATATAAAGACAAACGTTCGCCATCCATTTATGTTGCATTTAAAGTAAAAGATGGCAAAGAAGTATTGGATCAAGATACTCATATCGTCATTTGGACTACAACTCCATGGACCATTCCGGCAAACCTTGGAATTTCAGTTCATCCTGACCTTTCTTATACTGTAGTTGAGGCAAACGGCAAAAAGTTTATGGTTGCAGAAGATTTATTGGCAGCTGTGGCTAAAGAGTTCGAATGGGAAGGTTATCAAGTTGTCCAGACGGTTAAGGGGACTGACCTTGAGAATGTGGTTGCTGAACATCCCCTTTATGGCCGTGATTCTCTTGTCATGCTGGGTGAACATGTTACAACTGATGCCGGTACAGGGTGTGTTCATACTGCTCCCGGACATGGGGAAGATGATTTCCAAGTCGGCATGAAGTACGGGCTTGACGTATTATGCCCGGTAGATGATAAAGGAAACATGACAAATGAAGCTCCCGGGTTTGAAGGGTTATTCTATGATGCAGCCAATAAGCCGATTACTGAGAAACTTGAGGAAGCCGGAGCATTATTAAAACTGACTTTTATTACTCACTCTTATCCGCATGACTGGAGAACGAAAAAGCCTGTTATTTTCCGTGCTACTGCCCAATGGTTTGCATCCATTAAGGATTTCCGCAATGAACTTCTGGAAGCTGTTAAAGAAACAAATTGGTATCCTGCATGGGGTGAGACCAGACTATTTAATATGGTCCGGGATCGCGGAGATTGGTGCATCTCCCGCCAGCGTGTATGGGGAGTGCCTATTCCGGTATTTTATGCGGAAAATGGCGAAGAAATTATCACAGATGAGACAATTGAACATGTATCAAACCTTTTCCGTGAACACGGTTCAAACATCTGGTTCGAGAAAGAAGCGAAAGAATTGCTGCCTGAAGGGTTTACACATACCGGAAGCCCGAATGGCCAGTTTACAAAAGAAACGGATATCATGGATGTTTGGTTTGATTCCGGTTCTTCCCACCAGGCAGTTCTTTTAGAGCGCGACGATTTACAGCGTCCTGCAGATTTATACCTTGAAGGTTCTGACCAGTACCGAGGCTGGTTTAACTCTTCACTTTCAACTGCCGTGGCAGTTACAGGGAAAGCGCCTTACAAAGGAGTGCTGAGTCACGGTTTTACACTCGATGGTGAAGGAAGAAAAATGAGTAAATCCATCGGTAACGTAGTTGTTCCGGCAAAAGTAATGAACCAGCTTGGAGCTGACATTTTGCGCTTATGGGTGGCTTCAGTTGATTATCAGGCTGATGTCCGGGTATCTGATGCTATTCTGAAGCAGGTTGCTGAAGTGTATAGAAAGATCCGCAATACTTTCCGCTTTTTGCTTGGAAATCTGGATGACTTTAATCCAGCAGCAGACTTGGTATCGTTTGAGAACCTGCGTGAAGTGGATCAGTTTATGCTGGTGAAGCTGAACAAGCTTATCAAGAGCGTCCGTGAGTCATATGATCGCTATGAATTTGCAAGCATCTACCATGCTGTGAACAATTTCTGTACATTGGACCTTAGTGCATTCTACCTTGATTTTGCTAAAGATGTCCTTTATATTGAAGCAAAAGATAATGCAGAGCGCCGTGCAATTCAAACTGTTCTTTATGAGAGCCTAATTGCTCTTACGAAGCTTGTTGCACCTATTCTTTCCCATACATCAGATGAGGTTTGGAGCTTTATTCCGAATGTGAAAGAAGAAAGTGTTCAATTAACGGATATGCCTGAATATACGGAGCTTCCGAACGCTAAACAGCTGGAAGAAAAATGGACTGCATTCATGAAGCTTCGCAATGATGTCCTTAAGGCATTGGAAGAAGCGCGTAATGAGAAGGTGATCGGCAAATCACTTACTGCTAAAGTAACCCTTTATGTAAACGATCAATCCAAGAGCCTTCTGGATTCAATTCAGGAAAGTCTTCAGCAGCTCTTTATCGTATCTGGATTCGAAGTAGCAGGCAGCCTTTCAGATGCTCCTGAAAATGCCGTTAAATTTGAAAACACTGCTATTGTTGTTTCCAAAGCAGAAGGCGAAACATGCGACCGCTGCTGGACAGTCACTCCAGAAGTTGGCAAGACAGAAGGATATGACACGCTTTGCCCTCGCTGTGCTGATGTTGTAAAAAATAATTATAGCCACTTGGCTTAAATACCGGCAGTCCCTCAAATATTGGGGGGCTGTTTTTCATTAACTTCTTCAAATCCTTTTTATAAATAATTCCACCTTCACTAAATGTTGTGCCGTTTGCTAAAAGTTTGTCCGTGTCTGAATTCCGTTCCGAGAAAATAATAAAGTAAACATCTCAGAACGGAGGAAAAAGCATGGATGCAAAAGCAGAAGGGCTATATACAGAACTCCGTAATACAAGACAGGAAATATTGGAAAAGCTTATGGAAGGCAACAGTTCCCCGTTGATAAAGCCTATTTTATTGGAAGAGCTGCATGATATTGAACAAACACTCACCAAAATTGAATCAGGAAAATTCGGCAAGTGTGAAATTTCGGGTGAGCTGCTGCCGGAGGATTTGCTGCAGATGATTCCTACTTTAAAAACAATGGAGGATTGCAGCAGATTGGGGAATTTCTACAGAAAGTCTATTTTTCACTGAGTTTAAGCGTGTGCTGTGTTTTTTATTCAGATTGTGCTAAAATGCAAAGGTAATGATATGAGATATGGGGGTTGCCTTTGTGTTTTATTACATAATTGCATTGTTCGTTATTGCACTTGATCAGTTTACTAAGTGGCTGATTGTAAAGAACTTTGAATTAGGGGAAAGTGTTAAAGTTATTGAGGACTTTCTTTATATTACATCGCACCGCAACCGTGGCGCTGCCTGGGGCATCCTGCAGGGGCAAATGTGGTTTTTCTATGTTATAACCGTTATTGTCATAATTGGTATCATTTATTACATTCAAAAAGCAGCTAAAGGCAAATTGCTTCTTGGAGTCTCTTTGGGCCTGATGCTGGGCGGGGCAATTGGAAACTTTATTGACAGGGTATTTCGAAAAGAAGTAGTGGATTTCGTAAACACTTATATTTTTGGCTATGACTTTCCTGTTTTCAATATTGCTGACTCGGCGCTGGTCATTGGTGTAGGACTATTGATGATTCAGATGCTGCTTGAAGAGAGAGAAGCAAAGAAAAAGGAGAAATCTTATGGAGAAAATGGAACACATCATTCCTGATGAACAGGCAGGAGAAAGAATAGATAAAGTGTTATCCACATTAAATGCTGATTGGTCAAGAACTCAGGTACAGCAATGGATCAAGGATGGCAATGTTTTAGTGAATGGCCAAAAGCCTAAAACTAATTACAAATGTTCCGCAAATGATAAAATTGAAATATCAATACCTGAACCAGAAGAACTGGATGTAGTGCCTGAAGAAATGGATTTGGATATTTATTATGAGGACCAGGATGTCCTCGTTGTAAATAAACCGAGAGGAATGGTTGTCCATCCTGCAGCCGGGCATGGAACAGGAACACTTGTAAATGGGCTTATGGCTCATTGCAAAGACTTATCAGGAATTAATGGGGTCATGAGGCCCGGAATAGTTCATAGAATCGATAAAGATACGTCGGGACTTCTTATGGTTGCAAAGAATGATATGGCCCATGAGAGTCTTGTGAACCAGCTGATGAACAAAACTGTTACACGTAAGTACCGGGCCATTGTCCATGGAGTTATTCCACACGACTACGGTACTATTGATGCGCCAATCGCCCGTGATCCCAAAGATCGTCAAAGTATGAGTGTTGTGGACAATGGAAAACATGCTGTTACACATTTTCAGGTCATTGAGCGTTTCAGGGATTTCACCCTGGTGGAATGCCAGCTGGAAACGGGAAGAACACATCAAATCCGGGTTCATATGAAATACATTGGCTATCCACTGGCGGGAGATCCTAAATACGGTCCCAGAAAGACACTTGATATCGGAGGACAGGCACTTCATGCAGGCGTTCTTGGCTTTGAACATCCACGTTCTGGCGAGTACCTTGAATTTGAAGCACCTGCACCTGCTTATTTTAAGGAACTAGAAGAGAACCTGGCAAATAATCGTTGACAATTGTCCAATTGTGCTATATGATGACTATAGTTGAATAAGTCCTTTAAAACAGTCCCGTGAGGCTGGGAAGGAAACGGATTGAATAAGGAGAATTATGTCCTTATTCTGCAGAAAGAAGTCGTTTACCCTCTCACCTGATCGGTGAGAGGGTTTTTTGTATATAAAATCTGATAATAGGGGTGATCATGATGCCGCAGCAAAAAGCAATTGTTTTGGATGACCAGGCAATCAGGAGAGCGCTGACAAGGATTGCTCATGAAATCATAGAGAAAAATAAAGGAATTGAAAATTGCATTCTGATTGGCATCCGGACCAGGGGGATTTACCTGGCGAACCGCCTGGCGGAAAGAATTGAACAAATCGAGGGAGCCAAAATTGATGTAGGCGAACTTGATATCACTCTCTATAGAGATGATCTTACGAAAAAGACTGAAAATCAGGAGCCGCTTGTCAAAGGCTCCGATGTTCCAAAAGATATTAACGATCAGAAGGTGATCCTGATCGATGATGTTCTTTATACAGGAAGAACAGTTAGAGCTGCCCTTGATGCGCTGATCGATATTGGGAGGCCATCTCAGATTCAGCTTGCAGTCCTTGTGGACCGCGGCCATAGAGAGCTTCCGATAAGAGCTGATTATGTAGGAAAGAACATTCCAACCTCCAGTTCGGAAAAAATTGTCGTCGAGCTGAAGGAAGTGGATGAAAACGACCAGGTAAGTATATTTGAAAATTAAATAGCCCTTTTAAATGCAGTCCAGAGAGGCTGGCAAAGGGGAACACAGCAGAATCGGTCTGTCTTTTGCTGTGCTCTTGCACCCTCTTTGCACTCCTGCAAAGAGGGTTTTTTAATAAAATGCAGAGGAGAGATCGTAATGAATAAGCCTATTTTAGATATAAAGGATGTTCCAAAACCAGCCCATTGGCTGACATTAAGTTTACAGCATTTATTCGCAATGTTCGGAGCCACTATACTTGTACCATACTTAGTAGGATTAAATCCTGCCATTGCGCTAATCTCAAGCGGACTGGCAACGATAGCCTTTCTAATCATTACAAAATGGCAGGTGCCGGCATACCTTGGTTCATCTTTCGCATTCATTGCCCCGATCCTAGCTGCCAAAGCTGCCGGAGGTCCGGGTGCTGCCATGATCGGCAGCTTCATGGCTGGACTTGTGTATGGGGCAGTAGCCCTGATCATCAAAAAAGCAGGCTACCGCTGGATTATGAATTTGCTACCGCCAATTGTGGTAGGACCTGTGATCATTGTAATCGGATTGGCATTAGCAGGGACAGCAGTCGGAATGGCTATGAACAATCCTGAAACTGGTGAATACAGCATGCTGCATTTCTCAGCAGCGCTTATCACTTTAGGTGCAACAATCATCTTTTCCATCTATGCAAAAGGTATGCTCAGTATGGTGCCGATTCTGGCAGGGATCATCATCGGCTATGTTTACTCACTGGCTGTGGGCCTGATCGACTTCTCTCTTGTACAGCAGGCAGCCTGGTTCGAAATGCCGGAATTCTTATTCCCGTTCGCAGATTATGAAGTGAGGATAACTCTGGATCTTGCGCTTCTAATGATTCCGGTAGCTGTTGTGACAATCTCTGAACATATCGGCCATCAGCTTGTCCTTGGAAAAGTAGTTGGAAAAGATTACATTAAAGAACCGGGTCTTCACCGCTCCATCCTTGCTGATGGAACAGGAACAATGATCTCGGCATTAATCGGGGGTCCGCCAAAGACAACTTACGGTGAAAACATTGGTGTACTCGCCATCACGAAAATTTACAGTGTCTATGTACTTGCGGGGGCTGCAGTCATTGCCATCATCTTCGGATTCATTGGCAAGGTGACAGCACTGATCAGCTCGATCCCTACTCCAGTAATGGGCGGCGTATCGATCCTGCTGTTCGGGATCATCGCTTCATCAGGATTAAGAATGCTGGTTGACAGCAAAGTGGATTTTGGAAACAACCGCAATCTGGTTATCTCATCAGTCATCCTTGTCCTGGGAATTGGGGGAGCTCATATCGAGATTTGGGCATTCAAACTGGAAGGAATGGCACTGGCAGCAATCAGCGGGGTTCTCCTGAACCTGATTCTCCCTGGCAGGGAAGAGACTAAGGAAGATATTTTTGAAACAGAAAACGAAAAAAAAAATAATGTAGCTTAATGCTTTTTAACTAAGTCCCGAGAGGCTTAAAAGGGTGTTGGCGGCAAACCTGGCTATACGGTATCAGTGTATCCGTATATCCGGCTGCCTCAACTTTGCAGCACCCTGACCAAATCGGCAGGGTGCTTTTTTTGAAGAGGAGGATAAAAAATGAAACATTTGCTCACTACCTCAGAGTTGGAAATTAAAGAAATCAATAAAATTCTTGAAGATGCGCAATATTTTTTAAACGGCGGAACATGGACCCCTGAACGAAAGGTTTTTGTCGCAAACCTTTTCTTTGAGAATAGCACAAGAACTAAATGCAGCTTTGAAGTGGCTGAAAGGCGGCTTGGACTGGACATAATTCCTTTTGAAGTCAGCACATCAAGTGTATCCAAGGGTGAGTCATTATACGACACAGTCAAAACACTGGAAGCGATCGGTGTGCACGCAGTCGTCATCCGCCATAGCGAGGATCGCTACTTTGACGAATTGGCAGACAAAAGCGGTGTGTCCATCCTGAATGCAGGGGATGGCTGCGGGCACCATCCAACACAATCACTGCTGGATCTGCTGACGATTAAACAGGAATTCGGATCCTTTGAAGGATTAAAAGTAGCCATCATCGGTGATATCGCACATAGCCGTGTCGCAAGGTCCAACGCAGATGCACTTGTCAGGCTCGGTGCGAAGGTTGTTTTTTCAGGTCCAAAAGAATGGTTTAATGAAGAATTGCTTGAGAATGGAATGTATGAAGATGTTGACACAGCTATGGAAACTTCTGATGTTGTCATGCTCCTGAGAATACAGCATGAGCGGCATGAATCGAAAGCTGACCAAACGGCTGAAGAATACCACCTGGCATACGGCCTTACAGAAGAACGTGAAAGAACAATGAAGCCAAGCAGCATTATAATGCATCCGGCACCTGTAAATCGGGGTGTTGAAATAGCAGATTGTTTAGTGGAATGCGGGCGCTCCAGGATCTTCAAGCAGATGCAAAATGGTGTGTACATCCGAATGGCTGTATTAAAACGATCAATTGAACATATTGAAGGGGGAGCTAAACATGTCAACATTGATAAAAAATGGCCAGTTGCTTACTAAGAAAGGGAACTTTGAAAAAACGGACATTTACATAAAGTCAGGAAAAATCGCTGAGATAGGTGCAGGTGTGGGGAGAGAGGCACAGGAAGTGATTGATGCAGAAGGATTGCTGGTTGCTCCAGGTTTTATAGACCTGCACGTCCACTTGCGTGAACCAGGCGGCGAAAAAAAAGAAACAATCGAAACTGGCACAAGAGCAGCTGCTAAAGGCGGTTTCACAACGGTTGCTGCGATGCCGAATACCCGGCCGGTACCTGATACAAAAGAACAGCTTGAAAAATTGAACAGCCGTATTGATGAGACTGCGGCGGTCAAGGTTCTGCCTTATGCATCGATTACAATCCGTGAGCTTGGCCAGGAATTAACAGATTTTAAAGCTTTGAAGGAAGCTGGGGCGTTTGCTTTTACAGATGATGGAGTAGGAGTGCAATCAGCAGCCATGATGCTTGAGGCAATGAGAAATGCCGCAGAGATCAGCATGCCGATAGTTGCGCACTGCGAAGAAAATACCCTCATTAACAAAGGTTCCGTACATGATGGAGTTTTTGCTAAAGAGAACGGTTTAAATGGTATTCCTTCTGTCTGTGAATCAGTGCAAATCGCAAGGGATGTTCTTCTTGCCGAAGCTGCCGGCTGCCATTATCATGTCTGCCACATCAGCACGAAAGAGTCTGTCAGGGTGGTAAGAGATGCAAAGCGGGCAGGCATCAAGGTAACAGCCGAGGTGACACCTCATCATCTCCTTCTATGTGAAGAGGATATCCCGGGTCTGGATGCTAAATTTAAAATGAATCCTCCATTAAGAGGAGCAGATGACAGAGCTGCCTTAATCGAAGGATTGCAGGATGGCACAATAGACTTTATCGCCACCGACCATGCACCACATACAGCAGCAGAAAAAGAAGAGGGGATGGCACTGGCGCCTTTTGGGATTGTCGGACTTGAAACTGCCTTTCCGCTTCTTTACACCCAATTCGTTGAGAAGGGGATATTCACACTAAAGCAGCTGATTGATTACTTAACAATCAAGCCAGCAGAGGCATTCGGCATTCAATCAGGAAAATTGGAAGCTGGTGAAATAGCAGATCTTGTCCTGCTTGACCTGAACCGTCAGGAAAAGATTGATCCAGCTCAGTTCTTATCAAAAGGGAAAAACACGCCATTTACTGGCTGGGATTGTAAAGGCTGGCCGGTAGTGACAATAGCAGGCGGAAAAATTGTTTGGAACAGAGGGAGTGTAAAAGCATGAAAAAACAGCTGATTCTGGAAGACGGAACAATTTTTATTGGAAAGGGATTCGGAAGTGATACGAATTCGATAGGAGAAGTAGTATTCAATACAGGAATGACGGGTTATCAGGAAATCCTGTCTGACCCATCCTACTGCGGCCAAATCGTAACCTTGACATACCCCTTAATCGGAAATTATGGGATAAACAGAGACGATTTTGAATCGATCTCCCCGGCAATCTCCGGTTTTATTGTGAAAGAAGCGTGCGAGTTTCCTTCAAACTGGAGAAATGAACAATCGATTGAAGAATATTTTAAGATGAAAAACATCCCTGGAATTGCTGGCATCGATACAAGAAAATTAACAAGAATTATCAGGCAGCATGGTACGCTGAAAGGTGCTATTTGCAGCATAAGTGAAAACCCGGAAGTGATCATTGAAAAACTGAGGGCAACCAAGCTGCGAAACGATCAGGTTAAGCAAGTCTCAACTAAGACACCATATCCAAGCCCTGGCCGCGGCAGAAGGGTAGTCCTTGTAGATTTCGGCATGAAACACGGAATCTTAAGAGAATTGAACAAACGGGGTTGTGATGTGATTGTTGTGCCTTATAACACAGCAGCTGAAGAAATACTCAGCATGAGCCCGGATGGTGTTATGCTTTCAAATGGCCCTGGAGACCCGAAAGATGTTCCGGAAGCCATCACAATGATTAAAGGACTGCTGGGAAATGTACCGATTTTCGGAATTTGTCTGGGACATCAGCTTTTTGCCCTTGCTTGCGGTGCCAATACAGAAAAACTGAAATTCGGCCATCGCGGTTCAAACCATCCGGTGAAAGATCTGCAAACCGGAAAAGTCGCTTTAACATCTCAAAACCATGGATACTCAGTAGAAGAAAATTCAATTACTGGTACTCCGCTTGAAGTAACACATATCGCCTTAAACGATGGAACAATTGAAGGCTTAAAGCATAAAGAAGTCCCTGCATTCACTGTGCAATATCATCCTGAAGCTTCACCGGGACCTGAGGATGCAAACGGATTATTTGAACAATTCTTGCAAATGATTGAATCACATAAAGAGGAAGGTGCTGCAGCATGCCAAAGCGTACAGATATAAAAAGCATTTTAGTAATCGGTTCAGGACCAATTGTCATCGGGCAGGCAGCAGAGTTTGATTATGCTGGAACACAGGCTTGCATTGCTTTGAAAGAGGAAGGATACCGCGTAATTCTTGTAAACTCAAATCCTGCCACTATTATGACAGATACCGAGATTGCTGACGCGGTATATATAGAGCCGCTTACGCTGGAATTCGTCAGCCGCATTATCCGGAAAGAACGGCCTGATGCGCTCGTTCCAACTCTTGGGGGACAGACAGGATTAAACCTGGCAGTAGAGCTTGCTGAATCAGGTGTTTTGGAAGAATGCGGGGTTGAAATCCTCGGTACAAAATTGTCTGCTATCCAAAAGGCGGAAGACCGGGACCTTTTCAGAAACTTGATGAATGAGCTTGGCGAACCAGTGCCTGAAAGTGAAATTATTCATAACCTGGATGAAGCATATGAATTTGTAAACAGGATTGGCTATCCGGTCATTGTACGCCCTGCTTTTACATTGGGGGGAACAGGCGGGGGCATCTGCCATGATGAAGAAGAGCTGATAGAAATTGTGACAAGCGGCTTAAAGAATAGCCCTGTTACACAGTGTTTGCTTGAAAAGAGCATTGCGGGTTTCAAGGAAATTGAGTATGAAGTGATGCGGGACTCCAATGACAATGCGATTGTTGTCTGCAATATGGAAAACTTTGATCCTGTAGGGGTCCACACAGGAGATTCAATCGTTGTAGCCCCCAGCCAAACTTTGAGTGATCGTGAGTATCAGCTGCTTAGAAACACCTCATTAAAAATTATCCGCGCCCTCGAGATTGAAGGTGGATGCAACGTGCAGCTGGCGCTTGATCCGGATAGCTTCAATTATTACATCATCGAAGTTAACCCGCGTGTAAGCCGTTCATCTGCGCTGGCATCAAAGGCAACAGGTTATCCGATTGCCAAATTGGCAGCCAAGATAGCGGTAGGGCTGACACTTGATGAAATGATGAATCCTGTGACAGGGAAAACATATGCCTGCTTTGAACCGGCATTGGATTATATTGTCTCAAAAATCCCGCGCTGGCCGTTTGATAAGTTCGAATCTGCAAACCGTTCGCTTGGCACCCAAATGAAGGCTACAGGTGAAGTAATGGCGATAGGACGGACATTTGAAGAATCTCTCCTGAAAGCAGTACGTTCACTTGAAGCAAACATTTATCATCTTGAGCTGAAGGATGCCGGTAAAATTTCTGATGAATTGATCGAAAAGCGAATCCGTAAAGCAGGAGATGAACGCCTGTTTTATATCGGTGAAGCCATCAGAAGGGGAGTCACTATCGAGACGATTCATGAATGGAGCAAAATTGATTTATTCTTCCTTTATAAGATTAAGAAAATCATAGATTTTGAGAATGTACTAACTGAAAATCCTTTTGACCCTGAAACAGGGAAAGCTGCAAAGGAAATGGGCTTTGCCGATCTGGTAATTGCCAGGCTGTGGGATTCAAATGAGTTGGAAGTATACAGCTGGAGAAAAGAACATGCGATTGTACCGGTTTACAAAATGGTTGATACATGTGCAGCGGAATTTGAATCGGAAACTCCGTATTTCTATGGAACTTATGAAGATGAGAACGAATCAGAAGTGTCCGGCCGCAAAAGTGTTGTCGTTCTGGGCTCAGGGCCAATCCGGATCGGGCAGGGAGTGGAGTTTGATTATTCAACTGTTCACGCGGTATGGGCCATCAAGGAAGCAGGATATGAAGCAATCATCATTAATAATAATCCTGAAACAGTCTCTACTGACTTTAGCATCTCCGATAAGCTCTATTTTGAGCCGCTAACGATTGAAGATGTGATGCACATTATCGATCTTCAGAAACCGGAAGGTGTAGTTGTACAATTTGGCGGACAAACCGCTATTAATCTTGCAGCAGATCTGGTAGAAAGAGGCGTAAAAATTCTGGGAACTTCGCTTGAAAGCTTAGACCGGGCAGAAGACCGGGATAAATTTGAGCAAGCTCTTGCAGAGCTTGGCATCCCGATGCCTAAAGGAAAGACTGCCCTGTCGGTGGAGCAGGCAGTAGAAATTGCCGGTGAAATCGGATATCCAGTGGTCGTCCGTCCATCATATGTACTTGGCGGAAGAGCCATGGAGATCGTTTATAAAGAAGATGAGCTTCTATACTATATGGAAAATGCCGTAAAAGTAAACCCGGAGCATCCCGTATTAATTGACCGATATTTGACTGGGAAGGAAATTGAAGTGGACGCTATCTCGGATGGGGAAAATGTACTCATACCGGGCATCATGGAGCATATAGAAAGAGCAGGAGTTCACTCAGGTGATTCTATTGCGGTCTATCCTCCGCAAAATGTTTCAGAAGCAATCAAAGACAAGCTTGTTGAGTATACGGAGAAGATGGCTAAAGGCCTTGGCATTATAGGTCTGCTAAATATCCAGTATGTAGTGGCTAAAGGGGAAGTATATGTTCTGGAAGTCAATCCGCGTTCAAGCCGGACAGTTCCGTTCTTGAGCAAGATTACAAATGTGCCAATGGCTAAAATCGCCACAAAGGTTATCATGGGCCAAACTCTTGCTCAGCAGGGCTTTGGATCCGGCCTTGTTCCGGAGAGAAAAGGCGTGTTCGTAAAAGTGCCGGTGTTCTCTTTCGCGAAATTAAGAAGAGTAGACATCACTTTAGGGCCTGAAATGAAGTCAACCGGTGAAGTTATGGGGAAAGATTCCACGCTTGAAAAAGCCCTTTATAAAGGTCTTGTTGCTTCCGGCATGAAAATCCAGCCGTTTGGAACTGTTCTAATGACTGTCGCCGACAAGGATAAGGAAGAAGCTCTGCAGCTGGCAAAAAGATTTGTATCCATCGGCTACAGGCTAATGGCGACAAGCGGAACGGCTTTATTCCTGAAAACTGAAGGCATACCTGTAAAAGTAACTGGAAAAATCGGCTCAGCAGGGCCTAACCTTCTGGATGTCATAAAAAATGGCGAAGCGCAATTTGTTATTAATACTTTAACAAAAGGGAAACAGCCTGCAAGAGATGGCTTCCGCATCCGCCGTGAATCAGTGGAAAATGGGGTGCCATGTCTAACCTCACTTGATACGGCAGAAGCAATTCTTCAAGTAATCGAATCAATGAATTTTTCAGCAGACGCGATGGATAAGCCAGAGGAAGTCCGGGAGGCGGTTTTATCTTGATCAGACAGGAACAATGTAAAGTCATATCACAAATTAAACTGGCCGAAAACATTTACGAGCTCACCCTTCAAGGTGAGCTTGTTCATGAAATGAAAGAGCCCGGGCAATTCGTCCATTTGAAAATATCAGAGGGCTATGATCCAATGCTGAGAAGGCCAATCAGCATTGCAGAAATTTTACCTGATGAAAGCCAGTTTAAAATGATTTACCGTGCTGAAGGCAGAGGAACGGCATTGCTTTCAGAAAAAAAACCTGGTGATTTCACTGATGTACTGGGACCGCTTGGAAATGGGTTTCCGATCAGTGAAGCTGGCCGGGGAGAGACGGCCCTTCTTGTAGGGGGAGGAATCGGAGTCCCCCCTTTATATGAACTGTCCAATCAGCTTGTAAACCGCGGCGTTAAGGTAATTCACGTCCTGGGATTTCAATCGGCCGGCGCGGTATTTTATGAGGAAAAGTTTGCCCGGCTGGGCGAGACCTGCCTTGCCACAGCTGATGGAAGCGCAGGAACGAAAGGCTTTGTTACAGATGTTATTAATCGGTTGAATATTGATTTCGATGTTTTATATTCCTGCGGCCCTACACCGATGCTGAAGGCGCTTGAAAATCAATTCCCTCATAAAAAGGTATTCCTGTCATTGGAAGAACGAATGGGATGCGGCATCGGGGCATGTTTTGCATGTGTCTGCCATACAGGGAATGACCCTGAAGGATACAGTTATAAAAAAATCTGCAGTGACGGACCGGTCTTTAAAGCAGGGGAGGTAGTTCTATGAATTCATTAAACGTCAGTCTGCCTGGGCTGGAGTTAAAAAATCCAATCATGCCTGCATCAGGATGCTTTGGCTTCGGCAGGGAATTCAGCCAGCTTTATGAATTGAGCCAATTGGGCGCAATCATGATAAAGGCGACGACTTTAGAGCCCCGATTTGGAAATCCAACACCAAGAGTGGCTGAGACATCTGCAGGTATGCTAAATGCAATCGGGCTGCAGAATCCCGGCCTGGATAAAGTGGTAAATGAAGAGCTTGTATGGCTTGAACAATACGATGTCCCGATCATTGCCAATGTAGCCGGTTCGCAGGAAGAAGATTATATGGCGGTTGCCAGGAAAATTTCTGCAAGCCGGAATGTACATGCACTTGAACTCAACATCTCATGCCCGAATGTGAAAACAGGCGGAATAGCATTCGGCACTATTCCGGAAATTGCAAAAAACTTAACGAAAAAAGTAAAAGAGGTTTCTGAGGTACCTGTCTATGTGAAGCTTTCACCAAATGTCACAAATATTGTAGAAATGGCTAAAGCAGCAGAAGATGGCGGAGCTGATGGTTTAACGATGATCAACACGCTTGTCGGCATGAGAATCGATCTGAAAACCGGCAAGCCTATTCTGGCAAACAAATCAGGCGGTCTTTCAGGGCCAGCCATTAAGCCAGTCGCACTCCGGATGATCTATGAAGTGAGCCAGCAGGTATCCCTTCCGATCATCGGCATGGGAGGAATTGAATCTGCTGAGGATGTCATCGAATACTTCTACGCAGGGGCAAGTGCAGTAGCGGTTGGAACAGCTAACTTCGTAGATCCTTTTGTGTGTCCGAAAATTATCGGTGAACTGCCGGAACTTATTGGAAAGCTGGGTTATGAACATATTTCAGAATGCACAGGAAGGAGCTGGAAGAAACTTGAAAAATCCGCTCATTATTGCTCTTGATTTTCCAGGAAAACAGGAAGTTCATCATTTTCTGAAAAACTTTGAAAATGAAAAGTTATTTCTTAAGGTCGGCATGGAGTTGTTTTACCAGGAGGGACCTTCCATTGTTTACGATTTAAAAGAACAAGGGCACAATATTTTCCTTGATCTCAAGCTTCATGATATTCCGAATACAGTACAAAGTGCAATGAAACGTCTTGCCGGGCTTGGCTGCGATATGGTTAATGTGCATGCCGCAGGAGGAAAAGCCATGATGGAAGCAGCATGTGAAGGACTAGAAGCAGGCAGCACCGGAAAAAGGCCATCTTGTATTGCGGTGACACAGCTGACAAGCACATCGGAACAGCAAATGAGATCTGACCAATTAATCGCTGTTTCATTAAACGAATCTGTTCTTCATTATGCCAATCTTGCCAAAGAAGCGGGACTTGATGGTGTGGTTTGTTCAAGCTTTGAGGCAAGGGCGATAGGTTCAAAAATAGGCTCTGCCTTTCTGACTGTAACACCGGGAATACGCCTGTCATCAGACGATAATGGAGATCAGAAGAGAGTGGCCACACCAGAATTCGCGAGAAAAGAAGGAGCTTCTGCCATTGTGGTGGGACGGTCGATTACCAGAGCGGAAAATCCTTTCGAAAAGTATATTCAATGCAAACAATCCTGGGAGGGTGTTCTGAATGAAGCATAAAATTGCAGAAAAATTACTGGATATAAAGGCTGTAGCATTAAACCCAAACGATCCGTTTACTTGGTCTTCAGGACTGCGTGCCCCAATTTATTGTGATAACCGTCTGACACTGTCTTATCCTGAAGTCAGAAAAGAAATTGCTGCCGGTCTTCAGGCTATCATTCTAAATAAATTTCCTGAAGCAGAACTAATTGCCGGGACTGCCACAGCGGGCATTCCTCATGCAGCCTGGGTCAGTGGCAATATGGAACTGCCAATGTGCTATGTTCGTTCCAAGGCAAAGGGACATGGAAAAGGAAAGCAAATTGAAGGTCAAGCAAATAAAGGCCAGAAGGTTGTTGTTGTAGAAGACCTGATCTCAACAGGTGGAAGTGCCATTACTGCTGTCAAAGCTTTAAGAGAAGCAGGCTGTGAGGTGCTGGGTGTGGCGGCCATCTTCACATACCAGCTTGAAAAAGGAAAAGAAATGCTGGCTGAAGAGAACATCAAAGCATATACTCTGACTGATATTGAAGCTCTCACAGAAGTAGCTGTGGAAAAGGGCTTTATCCAGGAAGAGGATATGAACAAGCTGATTGAATGGCGAAAAGACCCTGCTGAGTGGGGAAAAGTATCTCAGGTTTAGTCAAATGAAAAAAAGCAAGCATCGGAGCTTGCTTTTTTCATTTATTTAAAGATTTTGTTTTAAGGACAGAACCGTTTCTTCATCAGGTGTAACGTAAACAGTCTGCTGATTGTCATATATAACAAATCCAGGTTTAGCGCCGCTTGGCTTTTTCACGTGCCTGACTTGGGTGAAGTCAACGGGTACGGAACTGGAATTGCGGGCCTTGCTGAAGTAAGCTGCGAGGGATGCAGCTTCAAGAATTGTGTCTTCTGCCGGTTCCTTGCTTCGAATCACCACATGTGAACCGGGGATATCTTTGGTATGCAGCCAGATTTCATCCCTTCCAGCTAATTTGTTCGTTAAATAGTCATTTTGCTTGTTGTTTTTCCCGACTAGAATTTCCGTTCCGTCAGTGGCGGTATAACGGTCCAAAACAGGCTTTAGGTTTTGCTGTTTCTTGTTTCCCCGTTTCTGCCTTTCACGAATATAACCGCCTTCTGCAAGCTCTTCTCTAATTTCGGAAATGTCTCTTGTTGAAGCCGTTTCGACTTGCTGAAGAAGAGACTCGAAGTATGCCGCTTCCTCTTCTGCTTTTTTAATTTGCTCTTTTACTGCAATTACGGCATTCTTTGCTTTTTGGTATCTTGTAAAATACTTTTGTGCATTCTCCGAAGGAGTCTTTTGAGGATCCAAAGGAATCGTCACTGAAGCGCTATTTTCATCGTAATAATTGACGACTTCCGCTTCCTTCATACCCTTTTGAATCGCATAAATATTTGCCGTGATCAATTCCCCATATAATTGATGTTTATCGGCATTTTCCGCTTCATGAAGAGTTCTTTTCAGCTTTTCAATTTTCTTTTCATTCTTTTCTTTCTCATTTACTATAAACCGTTCAAGATCATTGGATTGCTGTTTGACCCGGTCTCTTTCGGCTTTGCCAAAATAAAAGCGTTCCAGCATTTCACTCAGGGAATTAAACTCCCGGCTTTCCCCTTTTAGATGCTGAAGGGGCAATAAATAAAAGCTTTCTTTATTTTCCCCTTCGGTAATAGCCGGCCTTAATCTATGGTCTTTCAGCAAGTCGATAAAATGCTGGAAACTCTTAGGAACAGTTGTCCTGTTTACTAGACCTGCATGGTGTATCACTTCTTTGGCAAAAAGCGGTGAGATTCCGGAGAAACCCGCCACAAGCTGTTTATCAACTTTCCCGCTGTTAAAATCAATTTTACGCAGTATAACTTCTTCATCTGCCTCGAAGGGATTCATTTTATCCTGAGATGGAGGGAGTATGTACTCCTGTCCGGGCAAAATCGCACGATGGCTATTAACGGCAAAAGAAACATGTTTGATGCTGTCGAGAATGATGTTGCGGGATTTATCCACCAGTGTAATATTGCTGTGCCTGCCCATAATCTCAACAATCAGCTGTTTATAGGATGTATCGCCAATCTCATTCCTGCCTTTCACCTCGAACACGATTATACGGTCAAGCCCGATTTGATGGACATCTTCAAGTATGTAGCCTTCCAGGTGCTTTCTTAAAAGCATGCAGAACATCGGCGGTTCTGAAGGGTTTTCGTGTGTTTCATTCGTCAGCTGGACTCTCGCATAGCTTGGATGGGCTGACAGCAAAAGCCTGTGATTCTTCCCATTTGCCCGCACAACTAAAATGATTTCATTTTTATATGGCTGCTGAATCTTATTGATTCTGCCGCCCTTTAAAGTATCTATGAGCTCTTTCGTCATAGCTCTTGTGAACAAACCATCAAATGACATATCGGAACATCCTCTTCTATAAAAATTACATTAGATATACATTATTCTTTCATTTATTAAATAAAAATCAAGTTTTACTGCTTGGTTTTTCTATTTCAGTCGCTATCGGCTCGTCTTATGCTTGAGGCCCGCAGGACAAGGAAGGCTTCGTCAGCATAAACATCGCACGACCGAAAGCGACAGCTTTTGGGAGGATGCGGGTCATACAGACGTTGCCACAGGACAAGGAACGCTACGGCAGCGATACATCGCACGACCAAAAGCGGTAGCTTTTAGGAGGACGTGGCGGTTTTAGTCTGCGTTCCTTTATAAGCGGGCGCCTTCCGCTTTTCTAATATTGTCTAGCTCCAGGCACCATCGGCTCGAGGTCATAAGCCAATCCGCCAAGAAGGTTAAAAAACAACCTTCATGTCGGCTCGTCTTATGCTTGTCGCCGATAAGCGGGCGCCTTCCGCTTTTCTAAAGCTGTCTAGCTCCAGCGCCTACCCCCTCGAGGTCACAAGCAGGACCTCCCAAAAAGGCAAAGGACGCCTTTCCGGGAGCCCCGTCTTGTGCTTGTCGGGGGTGGGCAAGGCGCTTCCGCTTTTCTTATTAATAATAGCATTTTTTTGGACAGGGCTGAATATGCTTTCTTTAGAGTGAGATTGGACAACTCTGCCTTGTTTTAGCAGAAGAGGATAGTCTGCCATCTGGCGGATTCCCTTTAAAGTCTGGCTGTTAGTGCTTCGGGGATTCTTTTTGGGTTTATTCCTGCACCGGAGGCACTCATGGCTTTTCTCAAACCACAAAGGAGGAAGTGTGATGTCCGGATGAAGTTTCATGAAATGAATGAAAGGGAGGTTGAGCAGGCCTTAAATACAGACATTAAGGCAGGCTTAACAGAGGATGATGTAAAAAAACGCCACAAACAATATGGCTTTAATGAATTGAAAGAGGGAGAAAAGCAGTCTGCTTTACTCTTATTTTTTAGTCAATTTAAAGATTTCATGGTTCTTGTTTTATTAGCTGCCACCTTGATTTCGGGGCTGCTTGGTGAATATATTGATGCGATTGCCATTATTGCGATTGTAGTCATAAATGGGTTTCTGGGCTTTTTTCAGGAAAGGAAAGCGGAAAAGTCTCTGAGTGCACTTAAAGAGTTATCCGCTCCCCAGGTAATTGCTCTTCGAGATAGAGAGTGGAAGAAAATCCCTTCCAAAGAAGTGGCAGTCGGGGACCTGCTTAAATTTTCCACGGGTGATAGAGTTGGTGCAGATGTAAGAATAGTAGAATCCAATAGCCTTGAAATTGAAGAGTCTGCCCTAACGGGAGAGTCGCTGCCTGTTCAAAAGAGGACCGGATCCCTGAAAACGCCTAACCTCGCTATTGGAGATATGGAAAATATGGCTTTTATGGGTACAATGGTGACCCGCGGCAATGGATTGGGTGTGGTTGTCGGTACAGGGATGAATACCGCTATGGGACAAATTGCTGATCTTCTGCAAAATGCCGAAACCATGACAACACCGCTTCAGCGGAGATTGGAACAGCTCGGCAAAATTCTCATTACGGCAGCGATATTCCTTACAGTTCTCGTTGTTGCGGCAGGTGTGATGCAGGGACAGGAATTATATACAATGTTCCTTGCTGGTGTCTCATTGGCTGTTGCGGCAATTCCCGAAGGGCTGCCTGCCATTGTCACGGTGGCGCTCTCGCTTGGTGTTCAAAGAATGATCAGGAAAAAGGCAATCGTACGGAAACTTCCTGCAGTTGAAACACTTGGCTGTGCGTCTGTTATTTGTTCAGACAAAACCGGAACCATGACTCAAAACAAAATGACCGTCACCCATCTCTGGAGCGGAGGGAAAGAATGGAGAGTAGACGGAGTCGGGTATGAACCGCAAGGGCAGTTTTATCGAAATGAGAGCCAAATTGAGCCGAAAAGTGATAAAGCCCTCCAGCAGATGCTGATGTTTGGCATGCTATGCAACCATGCGGAAATACAGCAGAAAAATAATGAGTTTGTGATTGACGGGGACCCAACTGAAGGTGCTCTCCTTGTAGCAGCCATGAAAGCTGGCTATAACAGAAGCAGTCTGCTGAATCAATTTCAGATTATTAATGAGTTTCCGTTTGACTCTGCCAGAAAAATGATGAGTGTTGTGGTAAAGGATCATAATGGAAGACAATTTATTGTTACCAAAGGTGCTCCCGATGTCTTAGTCGGGAAAAGCGAATCGGTTCTTTGGGAGGGAAGGCGGCAGATTCTTTCGAGAGAGCTTTCAGGTGAAATTCAGGCAGCCATAGAAGATCTGGCTTCACAAGCATTGAGAACGATCGCGATTGGTTATAAAGAAATCCCATCTAAAAATGTCATTCTTGATGAAAAAGAGGCGGAGAAGGGATTAACTTTTATCGGGCTGCAGGGGATGATTGATCCGCCAAGGCCGGAGGTTAAAGAAGCAGTCAGGGAATGCAGGGAAGCAGGAATCAAAACGATCATGATCACAGGAGATCATGTGATTACAGCACAGGCTATTGCCAAACAGTTAGGCATTTTAACAGAAGGTTCAAAAGTACTTCAGGGGAAAGACCTGGCAGAGATGTCTGTAGAAGACCTTGAAGATGTGGTTGAGGATGTCGCAGTATTTGCCAGAGTATCACCTGAGCATAAATTGAAAATTGTCAAGGCTCTCCAGAATAGAGGTCATATCGTTGCCATGACAGGTGATGGAGTCAATGATGCTCCGGCCATTAAAGCAGCAGATATTGGCATTTCAATGGGCATTACAGGCACAGATGTGGCTAAAGAGGCATCTGCACTTGTATTGCTGGATGATAATTTTGCTACCATAAAAGCCGCGATAAAAGAAGGAAGAAATATATACGAAAATATCCGCAAGTTTATCAGGTATTTGCTTGCATCAAATGTTGGCGAGATTCTGGTTATGCTGTTTGCTATGCTTCTAGCCCTTCCACTGCCGTTAGTGCCCATTCAGATTCTCTGGGTGAACCTCGTAACGGATGGACTTCCGGCAATGGCTCTGGGCCTTGATCAGCCTGAGGAGAATGTGATGAAGCGGAAACCAAGGAGCCCTAAGGAAGGTGTCTTTTCAAGAGGGCTTGGCTGGAAAGTGGTTTCAAGGGGATTTTTAATTGGCCTTGTGACATTACTTGCGTTTATTTTTGCCTACCGGGCAAATCCGGATCATCTTGCATACGCACAGACAGTAGCGTTTGCCACATTGGTAATGGCTCAGCTGATCCATGTATTTGATTGCCGCAGTGAAAAATCCGTGTTCTCAAGAAATCCATTTGGCAATAAATATTTAGTCTGGGCAGTCATCTCTTCCCTGGTTTTAGTGCTGATTGTCATATACTATCCGCCGCTTCAGCCAATTTTCCACACGGTCCCTATTGAATTGCGCGACTGGTTTATGATCACAGGACTCTCAGCCATTCCAACATTTTTACTGGCAGGCACATTTTTGGCAAGAAAAACAAAATAAAATATGTTATAATCCTTTAGGTAGTAGAGAAGAACTCTATTACCTTTCTTTTTTGCGCAAACATATAAATCTCCATCACTACTTGATTTTTATACATAAACTGCACAGGCACCATGCCGCTAACTGAAAGTAAGTGCTTTTATAAGCTGTGCTTTTCCCAAAAGGAAGTGTGAGAAATGGCAGTAAGCATGACTGGTTATGGCAGAAGCAAGAAAGATTCCGGGCAAGGCTCCATTACGGTTGAAATCAAAACTGTAAATCATCGTTTTTCCGAATTTCAAATAAGAATGCCCAGACAGCTGATGCATATTGAAGACAAAATAAAGAAAAAGCTTAATAGGCATATCAAAAGAGGAAGAATCGAGGTTTTTATCACCGTTGACGGTGATGTCCTGGCCAGCAGGAAAGTAAATGTTGACTGGGAACTATTAGATGAATATTATCAATACATAACTGCAATTCAAGCAAAGTATCAAATTCAATCGGAATTATCCATCGGGGATGTCATTCGTGAAGAATTAATTGGCATTGAAGAGAAAGAGTCCGGCAATGAGGAAATGAGCCAGCTGGTCCTTTCTGCTGCTGAAGAGGCATGCCTGCAGTTAATGCAAATGAGGAAAGCAGAGGGCGATGAGCTGGAAAGAGATCTTCGCAGCCATCTTAGTCTTTTAAGCAATAGTGTCAGCAAACTGAGAGAGTATGCGCCAAAGGTTGCTCAGCTATACCAGGAAAGATTGCATAAGCGTATGAAGGAATTTCTTGATGGCCAGGTGGATGAATCCAGAATTTTGACAGAGGTAGCAGTATTCGCTGATAAAGCGGATATCAGTGAAGAACTGATAAGGCTGCAAAGCCATATAAGCCAGTTTGAGCATACACTTCAGCTTACAGATCCGGCAGGCAGAAAGCTCGACTTTATTCTGCAGGAAATGAACCGGGAGGCCAATACGATCGGCTCCAAGGCAAATAGTGCAGATATAGCTGCTGAAGTCGTAGAAATAAAGAGTTTATTGGAAAAAATGAAGGAACAGGTTCAAAATATTGAATAGCAGTTGTTTAGATTCCGGCTCTGGGGGTCAAACTAAATAACTGATGATTGGAGGACCCAAATGTCAATAAAGCTGATCAATATCGGTTTTGGCAATATTGTATCTGCCAACCGGATTATATCAATAGTCAGTCCCGAATCTGCCCCTATAAAACGGATTATTCAGGACGCGCGGGACCGGGGCTCTTTAATAGATGCTACATATGGCAGGCGCACCCGTGCTGTTATCGTTATGGACAGTGACCATGTCATTTTGTCTGCGGTCCAGCCGGAAACCGTCGCACACCGATTAAATGACCGTGATGAAATTATTGAGGAAGGGTAGGATTTTATAAATGAAAGAAAAAGGGTTATTGATCGTTCTATCCGGACCCTCAGGTGTAGGAAAAGGAACAGTAAGAAAAGAGATATTTGCTCAGTCTGATACTGCGTTTGAATATTCTATTTCAATGACAACGAGATCTCCGAGAGAGGGAGAAGTCAATGGAGTTGATTATTTTTTCAAAACGCGTGAGGAGTTTGAAGAGCTCATCAGGCAGGATAAGCTGCTGGAATATGCAGAGTTTGTCGGGAACTACTACGGAACACCGGTTGATTATGTCAGAGAAACACTCGATCGCGGCAAAGATGTTTTCCTTGAAATTGAAGTTCAGGGTGCCCGCCAGGTACGCGAGAAATTTCCAGACGGCCTGTTCATCTTCCTGGTTCCCCCTAGTCTGTCAGAGCTTAAGAACCGTATCGTGACGAGAGGGACAGAGTCAGAAGATATCATCAACAATCGCATGAATGCAGCGAGAGAAGAGATTGAAATGATGAATCTGTATGATTATGTTGTAGAGAATGATCAAATCGATCTGGCCTGTGAAAGAATAAAGTCCATAGTGGTAGCTGAACACTGCCGCAGGGAACGTGTCGAACCTAAATATAAAAAAATGCTGGAGGTAGAATAAATATGCTTTATCCTTCTATTGATTCTCTAATGACAAAGATTGACTCCAAATATTCACTTGTTTCTGTTGCTGCCAAGCGTGCCCGCAAGCTTCAGCTTAATGCCAGACCGCAGCTTGAAAGATACAAATCACATAAAAATGTGGGCAAAGCACTTGAGGAAATACATGCAGACCAGCTTCATTACCGCCTGGGCGAAAAAACAGCCAATGAATCATACGAGTGAAATCGCTGAATAACAACCTTTCAAAAGGTTGTTATTTTTGTTTGAGGTTTTATTAGATGAAAATTCACTGCTCTTCTTGCATAATAAAACTATCATGAAAACTATTTGCCATTAATGGCCAGGCTTTATATAGAAATAGACAGCCAGGCCGTTTTTCATAGAGAAGAATTATTTTTGAGATTGGTGGGGTCATATAATGCTGACTGGAAAGAAGATATTATTATGTGTAACCGGAGGAATTGCTGTTTATAAAGCTGCAGCCTTAACAAGCAAACTGACACAGGCAGGAGCGCAGGTGAAAGTTATCCTAAGTGAATCGGCTGTTAACTTTGTTGCACCATTAACTTTTCAGGCCCTTTCAAGACATGATGTTTACACAGACACTTTTGATGAAAAGGACTCGAAGGTTATTGCGCACATCGACCTGGCTGATTGGGCCGATTTAATTCTTGTTGCTCCGGCTACAGCAAATGTGATCGGGAAGCTTGCCAATGGAATTGCAGATAATATGATCACTACAACCCTTTTGGCTGCATCATCACCGATTTGGATTGCACCTGCAATGAATGTGCATATGTACAGCCATCCCGCTGTCAAAAAAAACATTGAAACCTTATATGGTTTTGGCTGCAGATTCATAGAGCCTTCAGAAGGGTATCTTGCATGCGGCTATGTTGGAAGAGGCAGGCTTGAAGAGCCTGAGAAAATTACAGAAACGATCAGTGAATTTTTCAAGACTTCCAGATTGGAGCTTACTGGCCGAAAAGTGGTCATAACTGCGGGCCCAACGAGGGAAAAAATTGATCCTGTCCGTTATATTACAAACCATTCTACTGGGAAAATGGGCTATGCATTAGCGGAAGCTGCCGTCTCTGCAGGTGCTGAAGTTGTATTAATATCCGGCCCGGTTTCGATTAATGCGCCTGCCGGATTAAAACTGTTAAAGGTGGAATCTGCTGAAGAAATGTATCAAGCGGCCTTGAATGAATTTGATTATGCTGATGTTGTCATAAAGACAGCTGCAGTCTCCGATTATCGTCCTAAGGTGGCTTCTGCGCAAAAAATGAAGAAACAGCCCGGGGATGAAGTATTGGAGCTTGAAAGAACAAAGGATATATTGTTCGAGCTGGGTCAAAAAAAGGAGAAGCAAATCCTGATAGGCTTTGCGGCTGAAACCGAACAGGTCGAAGAGTATGCAAAGGGCAAGCTAATGAAGAAAAACGCCGATATGATCGTTGCCAATAATGTAACTGCTGAAGGTGCGGGCTTTGGAACTGACACTAATATTGTTACACTTTTTAAAAAGGATGGATCGTCGGAAAAACTTCCGCTAATGTCTAAAAAAGATGTGGCTGTAAAAATTCTTGAAGAAGCCTCGAAGCTTCTAAAGGATGAGCATGAATGAACATAGCCAGTGTAATTGTCGATGTTCCTGCCAAACAGACTGACCGGGCGTTTGACTATAAAATACCCTCTCATCTGAAAGGTGTCATTTTCCCTGGCATGAGGGTGGTTGTTCCATTTGGGCCGAGAAAAATACAGGGGTTTGTTACAGGATTAAAAGAAGAGTCGGATTTTCAGCAGTTAAAATCCATTTTAGAGCCGATGGATTTAAATCCAGTTCTTAATCAGGAGCTTTTGAATCTTGGTGAATGGCTGACAGAAAAAACATTATGCTACAAAATTTCAGCTTTTCAGGCTATGCTGCCTGCAGCATTGAAGGCAAGATATGAAAAAAAGCTTGTCATGGCGGAAAATGCAAATCATAAGCTGCTCCCTGAAAAAGTATGCGCACTCTTTCAGAATGCTGATGAAATTACCTGGGATGATGCAGTAAAGGGCGGTGCTTTGCCGCTTCTTCAGAAGGAAGCAACCAATGGAAATATCGATATTATTTACCAGGTAAAAGAACGGGTGAAAAAGAAAAAAGTCAAGCAGGTGTTTGCGGCGGCACCCCCTAAAGAGCTTGCTGATTACCTTCAAAACCTTCCAGGCAATGCAACTAAGCAAAAGGAAGTGCTTGAGTATTTTCTTCAGGAGGAAGGACCGGTCGATCAGAAAGAGTTATTTTCCTTGCTTGGAATCACTTCTTCCACATTAAAAGGGCTTTTGCAAAAAGGGCTGCTTGGCCAGAAGGACGTGGAAATATACCGCAATCCCTTTGGAGACCGTGAATTCGAAAGAACAGAACCGCTCTCTTTGACTGATGGACAAAGAAAAGCCATTATCCCCATCCTTGATTCTATTGAAGATAGCAGGCATGAAACCTTTTTGCTCTATGGAGTAACAGGGAGCGGGAAAACGGAGGTTTATCTGCAATCCATCCAGCGGGTGCTTGAAGATGGCAAAGAAGCCATTGTCCTTGTTCCTGAGATTTCTTTAACTCCGCAAATGGTCAAACGCTTTAAAGGAAGGTTTGGCGATCAGGTTGCGGTTATGCACAGCGGCCTGTCAGCAGGAGAAAAATATGATGAGTGGAGAAAGGTTCAGCGGAAGGAAGTCAAGGTGGTTGTCGGAGCCCGGTCGGCGATCTTTGCCCCATTTGAAAACCTCGGAATTATTATAATTGATGAAGAGCACGAAACCAGCTATAAGCAGGAAGAAAACCCAAGATACCATGCAAGGGACGTTGCCATCAAAAGAGCGGAAAATCATAAATGTCCTGTGGTGCTCGGCAGTGCAACTCCCTCATTGGAATCTTTCGCACGGGCACAAAAAGGAGTTTACCATCTCCTCACTCTCGAAAACAGGATGAACAATCAGGCTCTCCCTGCCGTTGATATCATTGATATGCGGGAAGAGCTGCGAGAAGGAAACCGGTCTATGTTCTCAAGGAAGCTCCTTGAAAAAATAAAAGACCGTCTTGTGAAAAAAGAACAAATCGTATTATTTTTAAATAAAAGAGGACACTCCTCATTTGTTATGTGCAGAGACTGCGGATATGTTATTAATTGTCCGCATTGTGATATTTCTTTGACGTATCATCGTTATAACCAGCAGATGAAATGCCATTACTGCGGATATGAGGCATCGGTTCCAAATGCATGCCCGGAATGTGAAAGTGAGCATATCCGCTATTTTGGGACCGGTACGCAGAAAGTGGAAGAGGAGTTGGCAAAGATTCTGCCGGAAGCGAAGGTAATACGGATGGATGTCGACACCACCAGCAGGAAGGGGGCACATGAAAAGCTCCTCGATCAATTCCAGGAAGGACATGCAGATATTCTTCTTGGGACCCAGATGATTGCTAAAGGCCTTGATTTTCCCAATATTACTTTAGTGGGCGTACTCTCGGCAGACACAATGCTGCACTTGCCTGATTTCCGCTCTTCTGAAAAAACCTTTCAGCTGCTGACACAGGTAAGCGGGCGAGCAGGGAGGCATGAATTAGAGGGTGAGGTAATCATTCAGACCTACACTCCTGAACATTATAGTATTGAGCTGGCGGGGGAGCAGGATTACGATAAATTTTACGACAGAGAAATGATGGTCCGCAAAATTCATAGATATCCTCCTTTCTTCTATATCTCCCTTGTCACAGTCAGTCACGAGGAATTAATGAAGGCTGTTTCTGTAACCGAGAAGATCACGCAGTACATTCAGTCAAAATTATCTGCAGAGAGCATTGTTCTTGGACCGGTTGCCTCCCCGATACCGCGGATCAACAATAGATATCGTTATCAATGTCTGATAAAATACAAGCGGGAGCCGGAACTTGGACAGACGCTGAAAAAGATTCTGGATAATTACCAGCAGGAAATTTCTTCAGGGGGCTTAACTGTCTCAATTGACCTGAATCCATATATTTTAATGTAGTTTCTAAAAGAGTCAGCTTTAGAAGGAGTGCATTAAGGCACTTCTGCTTTTCTGGTTATGAATAAACCCAAATTGGTTGAAAATAGATAAAAATGGAGGAAACGTTTTGGCAGTAAAAAAAATTGTTACTTATCCGGCTGAAATTCTGGAGGCAGAATGCGAACCAGTTAAAGTCTTTGATAAGAAGCTTGGCAAATTGCTAAATGATATGTATGATACGATGCTTGAATTCGATGGTGTCGGGCTTGCTGCTCCCCAAATTGGGCAAAAGCTGCAAATTGCCATTGTTGATATAGATGATGAGTTTGGAACAATTGAAATGATCAATCCGGAAATTCTTGAAACGGATGGGGAGCAGACAGGCCCTGAGGGATGCTTGAGTTTTCCGGGGTTATATGGTGATGTTACAAGGCCTGAATATGTCAAAATAAAGGCGCAGGACCGCAAAGGGAAATTTTTTACCCTGGAGGCTGAGGATTTCCTGGCAAGAGCGATCCTCCATGAAATTGATCATTTGCATGGGGTGCTATTTACCTCAAAAGTAACTAGATACTTGAATGAAGAAGAGTTGGAAGGATTGGAAGCTGAATGACAAAAATCGTTTTTATGGGCACACCCGATTTTTCAGTGCCGGTACTAAAGCAAATAATAGACGACGGATATGAAGTGATCGGAGTGGTTACTCAGCCTGACAGGCCGGTTGGAAGGAAAAAAGTCCTTACTCCCCCTCCTGTAAAAGTCGAAGCTGAAAAACAGGGCATCCCTGTGTATCAGCCTGAAAAAATCCGCCAGCCGGATGAATTGGAGAAAGTTCTTGCTCTTAAGCCAGACCTTGTTGTCACAGCAGCGTTTGGGCAAATCTTGCCCAAGGAGCTGCTGGATGCGCCTAAGTATGGCTGTATAAATGTACATGCATCATTGCTTCCGGAATTGCGTGGCGGTGCACCCATTCATTACTCCATTCTGCAGGGAAAAGAAAAAACAGGCATCACCATTATGTATATGGCTGAAAAGCTGGATGCCGGCGATATATTAACACAAGTTGAGGTGCCGATTACTGAAACAGATACAGTGGGCACTCTTCACGATAAACTTAGCAAGGCAGGATGCAAGCTTTTGTCTGAAACCCTGCCGAAACTGCTGAATGGCGAACTGAATCCCATTAAGCAAAATGAAGAAGAAGCCACTTTTGCCTATAATATTAAAAGAGAACAGGAAAAAATCGACTGGAGCAAAACCGGAGAAGAAATCTATAACCACATTAGAGGGTTAAACCCATGGCCGGTTGCTTATACAACATTTGACGGCAAAGTGGTTAAAATCTGGAATTCAAAGAAAGTCAAACATGCTAAAAGCGAAGAACCGGGAACAATCATCAGGCTTGAGGAAGACGGGGTGGTTGTGGCATCCGGGAATGATACAGCCGTTAAAATTACTGAACTGCAGCCTTCAGGAAAGAAAAAGATGCCAGCAGAACAATTTTTAAGAGGTGCAGGGTCCAATCTGACTGCCGGCGGCCGTCTGGGAGACATCGAATGAAAAAGCTGCAGACGAAAAATGTTAGAGAAACGGCAATGGAGCTTCTTGAGGCGATTGAAAAAAATCAGTCCTACAGCAATCTTTTACTGAATAACGCCATAAAAAAGAATGAAATTGATCAGAAGGACATTGGGCTGCTTACCGAACTGACATATGGTACCCTTCAGCGCCGGATGACACTCGATTTTTACCTGAAGCCCTTTTTGGCAGGCAATAAAAAAATCGAAAGCTGGGTAAATCAGCTCTTGAGGCTGACGCTGTATCAGATGGTTTATCTTGATAAAATTCCTGACCGGGCAGCAATTTATGAGGCAGTAGAAATAGCAAAACGAAGAGGGCATAAAGGGATTTCCGGCATGGTCAACGGTGTGCTGAGAAACATTCAAAGGAAGGGGCTGCCGGATCCCGAACAAATTGAGGACAGGGTGAAGCGCCTCTCCGTTGAGACCAGCCATCCAGAATGGCTTGTAAAAAGATGGGCCGATCAGCTGGGATTTGAAGAAACAAAGAAAATGTGCGAAATAAACTTAACTGCCCCGCTGCAGACGGCAAGGGTAAATGAGGTAAAGGCTTCAAGGGAGGAGTGCCTGTCACTTCTTCAGGAAGAGGGATTTGAAGTGGAGCCAAGTCCGTTTATTCCAGTTGCCATTAAATGTTTAAGGGGCAATCTGGCCAATTCCCGTGTATTCAAAGAAGGACTGATTACTATTCAGGATGAAAGCTCGATGCTTGCTGCTTATGCTCTTGGAGGCAATCCCGATGAGAAGATCCTGGATGCCTGTGCAGCTCCGGGAGGAAAAACGACACATATAGCAGAAAAACTGCAAAATACCGGTCAGGTCATTTCACTGGACCTTCACGAGCATAAAGTAAGGCTGATAAATGATAATGCCGATAGACTGGGACTAACAAATATTAAGACAAATGCCCTTGACAGCAGAAAAGTCCAGGAGCATTATGAAAAAGAATCTTTTGACCGTATTTTAGTGGATGCCCCATGTTCAGGCCTTGGAGTTATGAGAAGAAAGCCTGATATGAAATACACCAAAAAAGAAGAAGATTTATATCACCTCCATAAGATTCAGAGGAATCTATTGGATGCCGTTTCACCTTTACTGAAAAAAGGTGGTATTCTTGTTTATAGTACATGTACAGTGGACAAAGAAGAAAATCAGCATGTTGTTCACGCGTTTTTAAAAGACAATGCGGAATTTGAGGGAGATCTATCTGTTCAGGAGCGGATGCCTAATGCAATTGCTTCTTTAATAGATGGCTTTGAACTGCAGGTTTTACCGCAGGATATTGGTTCGGACGGGTTTTATATTTCCTGTCTGAGAAAGAAGGTGCAATAAATGGAACAAAAAGCAGAAGAGAAAATGACAGCATCAGAACAAAAACCATCCATTTATACTTTACAGCTTCATGAGCTGAGGGAATGGCTAAAAGAAAATAATGAGAAAGCCTTCAGGGCTGAGCAAATATTTGATTGGCTTTACACAAAGAGGGTCACATCATTTGAGGATATGACGAATCTTTCAAAAGGGATGCGGGATACGCTATCAGCAAATTTTTCGCTGACAACCCTTAAAACGATCATCCAGCAGGAGTCTGCTGATGGAACAATAAAATTCTTATTTGAACTTCATGATGGCTATTCAATTGAAACTGTACTGATGAGGCATGACTATGGGAATTCAGTATGTGTAACCACTCAGGTGGGCTGCAGGATCGGATGTACATTCTGTGCCTCCACATTAGGCGGATTAAAACGTAATCTTGAAGCAGGAGAAATCGTTGCTCAGGTCGTAAAAGTACAACAGGCACTTGATGAAACAGATGAACGGGTCAGCTCAGTTGTCATTATGGGTATCGGTGAACCTTTTGATAATTATGACAGCATGCTCTCATTCCTTAAAATTATCAACCATGATAAAGGGCTGAATATCGGCGCACGCCATATAACTGTTTCGACAAGTGGGATCATTCCGAAAATTTATAAATTTGCAGATGAAAACATGCAGATTAATTTCGCGATTTCCTTACATGCTCCAAACACCGAAATCAGGAGCCGCCTGATGCCTATAAATAGAGCATATAAGCTGCCGGACCTTATGGATTCAATCAGGTATTATATAAATAAGACAGGCAGACGTGTAAGCTTCGAATATGGCTTATTCGGAGGGGTAAATGATCAGGTGGAACATGCTGAAGAGCTGGCAAAGTTAATAAAAAATGTTAAGTGCCATGTTAACCTGATTCCAGTAAACTATGTGCCGGAACGGGATTATGTAAGAACACCCAAGGATCAGATTTTTGCTTTTGAAAAGACACTGAAGAATCACGGCATTAATGTAACCATTCGCAGGGAGCACGGTCACGATATAGATGCAGCATGCGGACAACTTCGTGCAAAGGAGCGAAAAGAGGAGACGAGGTGACAGAATGAAAGCTGTTTTCATGACAGATAGAGGCAAAGTCAGGCAGCATAATGAAGATAATGGCGGCATCTATGTGAACAGCAGCGGTCAGCGCCTTGCCATCGTAGCAGATGGCATGGGCGGCCACCGTGCTGGCGATGTGGCAAGCGAAATGACTTTAACAAGTTTGAAAGAATTCTGGGATCAGACAGATGACTTTCAGACTGCCGATGAGGCTGAAGGGTGGCTGCAGAAGTATATTGCAGAGGTCAACACCATCCTTTATGAACATTCAAAAGTAAATGAACAATGCGAAGGTATGGGCACTACTGTTGTTGCTGCCATATGTACCGATCGTTTTGCGACTATTGCGAATATCGGCGACAGCAGATGTTATATTTTAAATGAGTCAGGTTTTCAGCAGCTGACGGAAGACCATTCCCTGGTGAATGAACTTGTAAGGTCAGGGCAGATTTCAAAGGAAGATGCCGAGCATCATCCAAGAAAAAATGTGCTGCTGAGAGCGTTGGGAACGGAAGCAGCTGTTGAGATGGATATTAAAACTATTACATTCGAAGACGGCGACTTATTATTATTATGTTCTGACGGATTGTCCAATAAGGTATCTGTGGCAGAAATGAGCGAAATCCTCAATAGTGGAGGTACACTTGAAGAAAAAGCTTCAGTCCTGATTGATAAGGCCAATGATAATGGCGGCGAAGATAATATTACGCTCGTGATTGCTGAGTATGATGAAAGCAATGAGAGCGGGATGATAAATGATGATTAAGGGAAGAAGATTAAGCGGCCGCT
Source organism: Paenibacillus sp. FSL R5-0490 (assembly GCF_001956215.1). Lineage (GTDB taxonomy): Bacteria > Bacillota > Bacilli > Bacillales > Cytobacillaceae > Cytobacillus. The sequence continues at coordinate 55,417 of NZ_MRTQ01000001.1, forward strand.
ATAGAATTATTGATATGATCGGCGGAGGAGGCATGGCGAATGTCTACCTGGCCCATGATATGATTCTTGATCGTGATGTAGCCGTGAAAGTGCTTCGGATGGACTTTGCCGAAGATGAAGAATTTATCCGCCGTTTTCATCGTGAAGCCCAGTCTGCAACCAGCTTAGCCCACCCGCATATCGTCAATATCTATGATGTTGGCGAGGAGGACTCAATCTATTATATTGTGATGGAATATGTAGATGGACAAACGTTAAAGCAATACATACAGCAAAACAGCCCTATTCGCATAGATGATGCCCTGGAAATTTTGAAACAGCTGACCTCAGCCATATCTCATGCACATCAAAACCATATCATACACCGGGATATTAAACCGCATAATATTTTGATAGACAGGCATGGTAATGTTAAGATTACTGATTTTGGAATTGCCATGGCACTAAGCGCTACAAGCATAACCCAGACAAATTCAGTGCTGGGCTCTGTTCATTATCTTTCTCCTGAACAGGCCAGAGGGGGAATGGCCAACAGAAAGTCTGATATCTATTCCCTTGGAATTGTTATGTTTGAGCTGTTGACAGGAAGGCTTCCTTTCTCAGGTGAATCTGCGGTATCAATAGCACTCAAACATCTGCAATCGGAGACGCCTTCTCTGAAGAGATGGAATCCATCCATACCGCAAAGTGTTGAAAATATCGTTTTAAAAGCGACCGCTAAAGATCCTTTTCACAGGTATGATACCGTTGAAGAAATGGAAGAAGATATCAGAACAGCTCTTGAGCCCGAAAGACTGCATGAAAAAAAGTTCATAGTGCCGATTGACGATGATGCTACAAAAGCTATACCTGTTATTACAGATGACCGCCCATATGAAAGTATGGATGAGACCTTAGTTCATGCAAAGGATCCAAAGGGTGACACGCAGCCTGTGGCAAACCCCCTCCCTGAAAAGAAGAAGAAGGAAAAAAAGAAGAAGAAAAAGAAATGGCCGATAATCCTGGTATCAGTCTTTATGTTTCTGATTGTGACAGGGATCCTTGCTATAACCGTTTTTCCTGATCTGATGGAGCCAAAGGATGTTCAGGTTCCGGATGTATCCGGCAAAGAGGTGGAAGATGCAATAGCAGAGCTGATTGCCGCAGGGTTTACGGTTAGGGATACAAAGCCGATCAGTGACCCGGATGTTGATGAAGGCCTCGTAGTTAAAACAGATCCGAAAGCAGGCAGGACTGTTAAAGAGGGAACCTCCATTGATATCTATGAAAGCTCCGGCAAAGAAAAATTTGAATTAGCAGATTACCAGGGCAGGCAATATGGTGATGTTGTCCGCCTGCTTGAAAGCAAAAATTTTAAAAGCATTGAAAAAAACGAAGAAACCGATGATAGTGAGCCGGCTGGGACCATCCTGGATCAAAACTTATCAGAAGGCGACCTTGTCGTTCCAGAGGATACGGAATTGATTTTCACTGTGAGCAAAGGACCGGCGCCAATAGCATTAAAAGATTTACGCGGCTATAACGAAAAGGGTCTTCAGGAGTACGAAGAATCTTCAGGATTGAAGGTAGAATACGGGGAAGAAGAGTACCATGAGGAAGTCCCTGAAGGGCTGGTCATCAAACAGGACCCGGCACCAGGCGCAAATCTGACAAGGGGACAGAAGGTGACGGTGGTTCTTTCAAAAGGAAAAAAAGAACTCCTTCCTAAGACTGAAAATATTGAGATCAGCATTCCATATGAGCCTGCCGCCGAAGGTGAGCCCAATGAAGTTCAGATTATCATTAAGGATTTGAATAATACAGGTTCTGAACCAATGCATACAGAGCTGATCTATGAAGATGTAGTAATACCAATTGATCTGACAATCGCTCCTGGACAGAATGCTTCTTATAAGGTTCTGCGCGATGGCCAGGTTTTTGAGGAAAAAGAAATACCTTATCCGGATGAAGAATCATAAGCAAGGAGTGTTGCTATGCCTGAAGGCAAAATTATTAAAGCCATAGCAGGGTTTTATTATGTATTAAGCGGAAATGAAACCATTCAGTGCCGCGGACGCGGAGTTTTCAGGAAAAATAAAGTTACACCGCTTGTCGGTGATGAAGTAGTGTTTCAGGCAGAAAGTAATACAGAAGGATACATCTTAGAAGTAAAGGAACGGAAAAATGAGCTGATTCGTCCGCCGATTGCCAATGTTGATCAGGCCATTCTTGTATTTTCAGCTGTTGAACCGGGCTTTAGCACCTCTCTTTTAGATCGTTTCCTGGTGCTGGTTGAATTTAATCATATAAAGCCGCTCATCTGCATTACTAAAATTGACCTGGCAGATGAAAGTGAGTATAGGAAAATTCAGCAATATGCATCTGATTACCGCAAAGCCGGCTATGATGTTTTGCTGACATCCTCTGAAACAGAAGAAGGTGTTAAAGATCTGATGCCCTATCTGGAAGGTGAGATATCTGTTTTTGCCGGACAGTCAGGTGTGGGGAAATCTTCTTTGTTAAACGTTCTAAGACCGGACCTGGAGCTGAAAACAAATGATATATCTTCGCATTTGGGCAGAGGAAAGCATACGACCAGGCATGTAGAGCTGCTCGAGGTTGGAAAAGGGCTTGTTGCTGATACCCCGGGATTCAGCTCCCTCGAATTCACGGATATCGAATTGGAGGATCTCAATTATTGCTTCCCTGAAATTCAGGAGAAAAGTGAACTTTGTAAATTTAGAGGATGCCTGCACATGGCTGAGCCTAAATGCGCTGTAAAAGCCGCCTGTGAAAACGGTGAAATTCCATCCTACAGGTATGAACACTACAAAACCTTTCTGCAGGAAATCAAAGATAGAAAGCCGAGGTATTAATTTATGGTAAAAATCGCACCTTCTATTTTATCGGCAGACTTTTCTAAATTGGGAGAAGAGATTAAAGATGTTGAACGCGGCGGAGCTGATTATATTCACGTTGATGTAATGGACGGCCATTTTGTGCCGAATATTACAATTGGTCCATTAATAGTGGATGCCATCCGTCCTGTAACAAAGCTGCCCCTTGACGTTCATTTGATGATAGAAGATCCGGATAGTTACATTGAGGCATTTGCTAATGCGGGTGCCGATTACATCACTGTTCATGCAGAAGCATGCAGGCATCTCCACAGAACGGTTCATTTTATTAAATCCTTTGGCGTCAAGGCTGGAGTGGTTCTTAATCCAGCTACACCAGTTAATATGATAGAGCATGTTATCGAAGATATCGATATGGTATTGCTTATGTCTGTTAATCCCGGTTTTGGAGGGCAGAAATTCATCCCATCCGTTCTTCCGAAGATTGCAGCCGTAAAAAAATTGGCTGACGCAAAAGGCCTAAACATTGAAATAGAAGTGGACGGCGGAGTAAATGAAGAAACAGCGCAATTGTGCATTGAAGCTGGAGCCAATGTGCTGGTTGCCGGGTCGGCGATTTATAATCAGAAAGACAGAGCAGCAGCGATTGCTGCTTTAAAGGGTTCGCAATAAAAAGAAGCCAGCTGGAATACAGCTGGCTTTTTGTCATATATAAGATACATTAATGAATGGAGCAATGTATAATGATTATCAATATTTTAGCTGGCGGCCCGGATGACTTGCTGCCTGATCTGCATTCGTTCAGTAATACAGCTGATATTTGGGTCGGAGTAGACAGAGGGGTGCTTACTCTAATTCAAAGCGGCATTCAGCCGGAAATGGCATTTGGTGATTTTGATTCTGTGTCGGATGAAGAGCTTTTACTCATTGAAGAAAATGTAAAAGAGCTGAACAGGTTCAAACCGGAGAAGGATGAAACGGACATGGAGCTTGCCTTGAATTGGGCACTCGGCCAAAAACCTGAAAAAGTCAGTTTGCTTGGTGCCACAGGCGGCAGGCTTGACCACTTATTCGCAAACATTCAGCTGTTAATAAAGCCTGCACTAGCGGAAGACTTTGTTCCTGTCGAAATTATTGACAAGTCTAATAAGATTTACATTAAGACTCCAGGTAAATACAGCATAAAGCAGCATTCAAATTTCAAATACATTTCGTTTGTTCCGATTACTATGGAAATTAAAGGCCTCACCCTGAGAAATTTCAAGTATCCACTGACAGATCGGACCGTCCCTGCCGGTTCTACTCTTTGTATCAGTAATGAACTTATTGATGATTGTGGTACTTTTTCTTTTACTGAAGGCATATTAATGGTTGTAAGAAGCAAGGATTAAGTGCCGGGCCGGTGCTTCCCTGCAAGATGCGGGAAAGCTGGATATGAGTCTTAGCATGAATTGCTTTCTGATCATTTTTTGTAATCATGAGTACTCATCTTTCATTATTTGAATAAGATGGTAAAGACGATTTAAGGACAGAATGGATGCGTAAGATCGTGAGGAGGGACACGAGTAATGAGATTTTATACAATCAAACTTCCTAAATTTTTAGGGGGCATTGTGCGTGCCATGTTAGGGACCTTCAAAAAGGGGTAGACACCCATAAATTAAAAAGAAAATAGCATCAAAACTTGGCACCTCACCTGGGGTGCTTTTATTTTTTGCCTAAATGGGGGAGAATGATAGTGGGTCAAAAAAGGAAAATAAAAAGGACATCCAAAAGGGATGTCCCTGAGCATGTTATACGCGCTCAACTTTACCTGATTTAAGTGCTCTTGCAGAAACCCAAACACGTTTAGGTTTACCGTCTACAAGAATACGTACCTTCTGAAGGTTAGCACCCCAAGTGCGCTTGTTAGCGTTCATTGCGTGAGAACGTGCGTTACCTGAAGTTGTTTTTTTACCAGTTACTACACATTTGCGTGGCATGTATGTTTCCCTCCTTACTAAAAGCATAAGCTGAAACTATTTTTCAATGCTTTCATCTGCAATAGTCAGATTCATCCATCTGAATTAATGCGGAATCCCTGTGCGGATTTCGACATTAAAAGATACTTTAATAATTTATCATACAACCCTTCTGATTGCAATAGTTTGCTTTCAAGAAAATTTCCTTGACATAGGGGGATGGAACATGAGCTATAATAGAGATGGAGAAGTATAACTTTCAATATCACAGCCCATATAGTAAAATATTATAAGGTATGCTTTAAGCTTTGAAGTTAGAAAGACCGCTGCCCAGCTAAAAAAGGTGAATTGTCTCTTGCCGGAAGGCTTAGCCTCCAGGATGCAATTCAGGGGAAAGCCAGCACTATCGTTAAGCGGCAGTGCCTGAAGAAGCTTTTATGAAAAGCAATTTCCAAAGGGGGAACGAACCATGTCCATCGAATTAAAAACAAATTTCGGGCAAATTGATATCTCTAATGACGTAATTGCAACAATCGCAGGCGGAGCAGCAGTTGACTGCTACGGCATCGTAGGAATGGCCTCTAAAAATCAAATTAAGGATGGTCTTACAGATATACTGCGAAAAGAGAATTTTACCCGTGGTGTAATTGTTCGCCAGGAAGAAGATGAAGTACATATCGATATGTATATTATTGTAAGTTACGGAACGAAAATTTCCGAGGTTGCCCACAATGTGCAATCTAAAGTGAAATACACCCTTGATAAAACAGTTGGGCTTAGCACTGACTCGGTTAATATTTACGTTCAGGGAGTTCGAGTAACGAACCCGTAGTGAGGAGGAAAGACTTGTGTCAAAAAAAGATTTAGATGGGAAGCTTTTTGCCGAAATGGTCATACAAGGAGCGAACCATTTATCTGCTAATGCAAAATTAGTGGATGCGTTAAATGTTTTCCCTGTTCCTGATGGAGACACAGGAACCAACATGAATTTGTCAATGACTTCCGGAGCAAAGGAAGTTAAAGCTAATATCCAGGAGCATATTGGAAAGGTAGGTTCTGCTCTTTCTAAAGGTTTGCTTATGGGAGCACGAGGGAACTCGGGAGTAATTCTCTCCCAGCTGTTCAGAGGCTTCTCAAAAGCGATTGAACATAAAGCTTCCATAAATGGAAAAGAGTTTGCTGATGCTCTGAATTCTGGTGTGGAGACGGCATATAAAGCTGTGATGAAGCCGGTTGAAGGAACGATCCTTACTGTTGCAAAAGATTCCGCTAAGAAAGCGGTTCAGGCTGCTAATCATGAAGATGATATTATCGTGATTATGGAGGAAGTTTTGAAAGAAGCAAGGGCTTCCCTAAACCGCACTCCAGATCTTCTTCCAGTCTTAAAAGAAGTAGGAGTTGTAGACAGCGGCGGCCAGGGCCTTGTGTTTGTATATGAAGGATTCCTTGCCGAGCTAAAGGGCGAAAAACTTCCTGATACACCGGCAGCCCTTCCAAAAATGGATGACCTGGTTAGCGCAGAACACCATAAAAATGTTCACAGTTTTATGAACACTGAGGATATTGAGTTCGGTTATTGCACTGAATTTATGGTCAAATTCGAAGATGAAAAGCTTTCTGCTAATCCTTTTTCAGAAGACAGATTCCGCCAGGACTTAAGCCAATATGGCGACTCACTTCTGGTGATTGCGGATGAGCAGCTTGTAAAAGTACATATCCACTCTGAACAGCCGGGAGATTGCCTGACATACGGACAGCGCTATGGCAGTTTAATCAATATGAAGATTGAAAACATGCGCCAGCAGCACACCAACTTAGTCGAAGACGTTCCTACACCTTTGGCTGCTCAGGCTAAGCCAAAAGAAAAGCAGGAGTACGGAATTGTGACAGTATCAATGGGCAGCGGCATCGCGGATCTTTTCCGAAGCATCGGCGCACATGCTGTCATTGAAGGCGGACAGACAATGAATCCCAGCACGGAAGATATTGTAAAAGCCATCAAAGAAGTAAATGCAAAAAAAGTAATCATTTTGCCAAACAATAAAAATATTATTATGGCTGCACAGCAGGCTGCAGAAGTGACTGAAGAAGAAGCAGTGGTTGTTCCTTCAAAGACTGTTCCTCAGGGAATGGCGGCACTTCTTGCCTTTAATCCAAGTGCTGAGCTTACAGAAAACGAAGAAGGCATGACAGATGCACTTCAGCATGTGAAAACTGGCCAAATCACGTTTGCTGTCCGTGATACAAGCATCGATGGCCTTGAGATCGAGAAAGATGATTTCATGGGCATTGCAGACGGCAAAATTGTTGTGAAAAACAAGAATAGAGTTCAGGCTGCCAAAGATCTTCTGGAAGGAATGATCGACGATGACTCTGAGATCCTTACCGTCTTAAAAGGTGAAGATGCAGCAGAAGAGGAAGTAGACTCACTTATCAGCTATATTAAAGATAAATATGATGATATTGAGGTTGAGCTTCATGATGGAAAACAGCCTCTATACTCTTTTATTTTCGCAATTGAATAACCAATAAACAAAGCGAGGGCCCAGCCTTCGCTTTTGTCCATTTTAAACCTTTATTAAATGCTTTGAAGCATGAGTTTTTATTTGGTTTAAGGTTACTTTCTTGCGTTTTTTAATCACAATGTGCTAGTTATAAAGCAGGCGCTTTAGAAGCCTGTATATAAAAGTAACGGAGCAGGGAGGGATGGCGGACTGCCTGAAAGAAAAAATAATAGGCAGCCGTTCAATAAACGTGAATCCAAATTTAATCCAGTCTGTTACAGCTGTTAAAGGCATTGGGGAGGAATCAGCCGAATTACTGGCTGAAATGAATATTTACACTGTAAAAGACTTGCTTGAATATTTTCCATATAGATATGAAGATTACAGGCTCAAGGACCTGGCAGAAATGAAGCATGATGAAAGAGTGACGGTTGAAGGAAAGGTTCACAGTGAACCTTCACTTGCTTATTACGGCAGGAAACGCTCCAGGCTCACTGTTCGGGTGCTTGTAGGACGGTATCTCATCCAAGTGATTCTGTTCAATCAGCCTTATCTGAAGAACAAAATTGTATTAAACGAAACGGTTACGGTGACTGGAAAATGGGACCAGCATCGGCAGGTGATTACAGCCAGTGAACTTAAATTAGGAAATGCCTCTGGCAATAAGGATTTTGAGCCGGTTTATGCTGTAAAAGGTAATGTCACGGTCAAGGGCATCAGGCGATTTATTAAACTGGCTTTCTCACAGTATGGAAATGACATATCAGAAACTTTGCCTGAAAAATATTTATTGCAATATAGACTATTGAATAGGCGAGATGCTGTGAGATCGCTTCATTTTCCCGCCAATGAACAGGAACTCAAGCAGGGAAGGCGGCGTTTTGTTTATGAGGAGTTTTTCTATTTTCAATTAAAAATGCAGGCACTAAGAAAGATTGAAAGAGAGCAGTCAAAAGGGGTTGCGCAGGCTTATGATCTTTCAAGGCTAATGGAGTTCATTGACTCACTGCCATTTGATTTAACCGGAGCACAAAAAAGAGTAGTTAATGAGATCATGTCTGATTTGAAATCTCCATACAGGATGAACAGGCTATTACAGGGGGATGTTGGTTCCGGCAAAACGGCAGTGGCGGCGATTGCTCTTTTCGCCAGCAGGACAGCAGGCTTTCAGGGAGCATTAATGGTCCCGACCGAAATTCTGGCAGAGCAGCATGCGGAATCTTTAAAGTCGATGCTCGAGCCGTTTGGGCTGAGATGTGAACTCCTGACAAGCTCTGTTAAAGGAAAGCGAAGAAGAGAAATTCTCCAGCTTTTAAAGGATGGAGAGATTGATGTTCTCATAGGCACACATGCACTTATCCAGGATGAAGTGGAATTTAATAAACTGGGACTTGTCATTACTGATGAGCAGCATAGATTTGGGGTAGGGCAGCGACGGATACTCAGGGAAAAAGGGGAAAATCCTGATGTTCTGTTCATGACTGCAACGCCAATCCCAAGAACATTGGCCATTACCGTTTTTGGTGAAATGGATGTATCCATCATAGATGAAATGCCGGCAGGACGAAAAGCAATTGAAACCTATTGGGCAAAACCTGAAATGCTGGACAGGGTCCTGGGTTTTATGGAAAAGGAGCTTTCAGCAGGTCAGCAGGTTTATGTGATCTGCCCGCTTATTGAGGAATCAGACAAATTGGATGTTCAAAACGCTATAGATGTCCATGCGACTTTGATGCATCATTTTCATGGCCGTTATGATGCCGGACTCATGCATGGCAGGCTTCATCCGGATGAAAAGGAAAGTGTTATGAAAGCTTTCAGCCGTAATGAAACTCAGGTTCTTGTTTCGACGACGGTTGTTGAGGTGGGTGTAAATGTTCCAAATGCAACGATGATGGTGATCTATGATGCGGAGCGGTTTGGACTTGCACAGCTGCATCAGCTGAGGGGCAGGGTAGGAAGAGGAGATAAACAATCGTATTGTGTGCTTCTGGCTGACCCGAAATCGGAAGTTGGAAAAGAACGCATGAAAATCATGACAGAAACCAATGATGGCTTTGCCCTAAGTGAAAAGGACCTTGAGCTTCGGGGTCCTGGAGACTTTTTCGGAAGAAAGCAAAGCGGGCTCCCGGAATTTAAAGTCGCTGATATGGTCCATGATTACCGCGCACTCGAAACCGCCAGAAATGATGCCTCCATGCTAGTGGAATCGGATGAATTCTGGCACTCGGATGAGTACCTGCCTTTACGGCAATACTTAAAGGAAGCAGGAGTGCTGGAAGGGGAAAAACTGGACTAGAAATAAGGTATTCAGAGCGGATTGCAGAAAAGTTCTTTCTTGCAATCTGCTTTTTTTGATTATATACTACTATTAGTACCTAGTCTTAATATCTCGGACGGTGGGATTTTAATGAAAAGAAACAAAAAAGAACGTCAAGCATTATTAACGGACACCATAAAAGAAAATCCTTTTGTCACGGACGAGGAACTTGCGGACAAGTTCTCTGTCAGCGTCCAGACAATCAGGCTCGATCGGCTGGAATTATCAATTCCGGAATTGCGTGAGCGAATCAAGCATGTTGCCGAGAAAAGTTTTGAGGATGAAGTGCGATCTTTACCAATAGAAGAAATAATCGGTGAAATAATAGATATAGAATTGGATAAAACGGCGATATCCATTTTCGATGTAAAAAGTGAACATGTCTTCAAGCGTAATGGAATTGCCCGGGGCCACCACCTGTTTGCACAGGCCAACTCACTGGCGGTCGCCGTCATAAATGATGAGCTGGCATTAACGGCAAAAGCCAATATTCAATTTACAAGGCCAGTGAGATTAAATGAACGTGTCATCGCAAAAGCAAAAGTCCTTACAATAGATATTGACAGCGGAAGGACAATGGTTGAAGTCAATAGCTTTGTCAATAACGAACAGGTATTCAAGGGAGAATTTGACATGTTCAGAAAAAAATAATCATTAAAGGATGAAGCATCATGAAAATTGCCATAGACGCAATGGGTGGCGACAATGCCCCAAAGGAAATTGTCCTTGGGGCAATGAAAGCTGCCGCAGAATTTAAAGATGTACATATCACCCTTGTAGGTGATGAGTCAAAAATAAACCAATACCTTACTTCAAATGAGCGAATTGATATACTACATACAGATGAAGTCATCTTGCCGGATGATGAGCCGGTGAGAGCTGTACGCAGAAAGAAAAAAGCATCCATGGTGCTTGCAACGCAGCTTGTCACAGATGGCAATGCGGATGCATGCATTTCTGCAGGAAATACGGGTGCTCTTATGGCCGCAGGGCTTTTTGTGGTAGGAAGGATTGAGGGCATTGAACGCCCGGCATTGTCACCTACGCTTCCGACAATAGACGGAGAAGGGTTCCTTTTGCTGGATGTAGGGGCGAATGTGGACGCAAAGCCGGAGCATCTTCTTCAATATGCAATTATGGGATCTATATATACCGAAAAGGTCCGGGGTGTTGCCAATCCGAGAGTAGGCCTTCTAAATATCGGAACGGAAGAGAAAAAAGGCAATGAGCTGGCAAAAAATACATTTGATCTGCTGAAGAATGCGGATATCAACTTTATCGGCAATGTGGAAGCCCGCGATTTGCTTGAGGGAGCTGCAGATGTGGTCGTGACAGATGGATTTACCGGCAATATGGTGCTCAAGACAATTGAGGGTACTGCTCTATCTGTATTTAAAATGCTAAAAACAGCACTGACCAGCAGCTTTAAAACAAAATTGGCAGCAGCAGCCTTAAAGCCTGATTTATACCAGCTGAAATCCAAAATGGATTATTCCGAATACGGCGGTGCCGGTTTATTTGGATTAAAGGCGCCGGTTATCAAGGCGCATGGCTCTTCAGATGCAACAGCTTTATACAGTGCTGTGAGGCAGACCAGGAACATGGTCGAAAACAATGTCGCTGATACGATTAAGGAAGCGGTTGAAAAAGAAGCCAATAAAACAGCTCTTCAATAAACATTTTAAACTTGGGGGGAAGCATGATGGGTAAAATCGCCTTTTTATTCCCTGGGCAGGGATCCCAGACGGCAGGAATGGGGAAAGCCTTAGCTGAACAGGATGAAAAAGTAAAATCATACTTCGAGAGTGCCGATCAAAAACTTGGCTTTTCATTATCGAAACTTATTTTTGAAGGGCCTCAGGACAAATTGACGTTAACAACAAACGCACAGCCTGCACTATTGACTACTGGCATTGCCATTCTCGATTATTTTAAAAGATCTGGTATAACACCTGATTTTGTTGCGGGACATAGCCTTGGTGAGTATACTGCACTAGTCGCTGCGGAAGCTATATCCTTTGAGGATGGGGTATATGCTGTCCGTAAGCGGGGCGAATTCATGGAAGAAGCCGTTCCTAATGGCGAGGGAACAATGGCTGCTGTATTGGGCCTCGACAGGGACAAGCTTACTGCAGTTACAGAAGAGGTTACTGCAGGAGGAAATCCGGTGCAGCTTGCAAACCTGAACTGTCCTGGACAAATTGTCATTTCAGGTTCAAAAGCAGGCGTGGAACTGGCTTCTCTAAAGGCTAAAGAAGAAGGTGCCAAGCGTGTGCTTCCGCTGGAGGTAAGCGGCCCTTTCCATTCCCAATTAATGAAGCCTGCTGCGGAGAAGTTCAGGGGAATCCTTGATGAAATTGAGATTAAAGATGCAAAGGTTCCTGTCATTGCCAATGTAACAGCTTCTGAAATGACATCTGCTTCAGAAATAAATGGCAGATTGATTGAACAGCTGTATTCTCCTGTGCTCTGGGAGGATTCAATCCGCAGGATGATAGAGCTTGGAGTGGATACATTTATAGAAATAGGGCCAGGAAAAGTACTGTCAGGCTTAGTGAAAAAGGTAGATCGTTCCCTTAAAACGTATGCCGTTTCAGATGCAGAATCATGCCAGGCAGTTACAGAATCCTTGAAGGAGGAATTGAGATGAAGCTAGAGGGAAAAGCCGCTTTAGTAACAGGAGCTTCCCGCGGAATCGGAAGAGAAATCGCTTTAGGTCTTGCCAGGCAAGGTGCAGATATTGCGGTTAACTACTCCGGAAGTATGGCTGCGGCGAACGAAGTCGTTGATGAAATAAAGGCATTAGGCAGAAATGCTTTTGCTATCCAATGCGATGTGTCAAATAGTGATTCCGTGACAAGCATGGTAAAAGAAACAGTAGAAAAGTTTGGCAAGCTTGATATTCTGGTTAATAATGCGGGGATTACGAGGGACAACCTGCTTATGAGAATGAAGGAAGACGAATGGGATGATGTTATTAACATTAATCTGAAAGGTGTTTTCCTATGTACAAAAGCTGTTACAAGGCAGATGATGAAACAGCGCAGCGGCCGCATTATCAATATTTCATCCATTGTCGGTGTCAGCGGAAATCCTGGACAGGCTAACTATGTCGCTGCCAAATCAGGGGTTATCGGTCTGACAAAAACCTCAGCAAAGGAACTTGCATCAAGAGGGATAACAGTCAATGCCATTGCACCAGGCTTCATCACAACTGATATGACGGATAAGCTGAACGAGGATGTAAGGGATCAGATGCTAAAACAAATCCCATTGGCACGCTTCGGCGATCCTGCAGATATTGCAAATGTAGCAGTGTTTCTAGCTTCAGAGGACAGCCGTTATATGACAGGGCAAACACTGCATGTTGATGGCGGAATGGTCATGTAATTTGTAACAGGGTTGTAATGCAAAATTTTTTATAAAAGCTTTCAATAAAGGCTAAAAATAATCTATAATACTTGAGGGGAGGTGAACAAGCATGGCAGAAGTATTAGAACGTGTAACAAAGATCATCGTGGACCGTCTTGGTGTTGAAGAGTCTGAAGTGAAATTGGAGGCTTCTTTCAAAGATGATCTAGGTGCTGATTCCCTTGATGTAGTAGAATTAGTAATGGAATTAGAAGATGAGTTCGACATGGAAATTTCTGACGATGACGCTGAGAAAATCGCAACAGTCGGTGACGCTGTAAATTACATAAAAGCTAGCCAATAATCGTTAGTAGAACCACTCTGCAGTGAGGGAATCCCCCCTCACTGCAGCAATTTTTTCAGATGTTTACTGTCCGGTGTTACCTGCAGCATCGAAAGGGCAGCTTGGAATTAGGCTTTCAGCCTTTAGCAGGTGACTGTGGACAGTAAATACGATTCTCAAAAGCTCCGTTTGATAACGGGGCTTTCTTCTGTGAAAATGGCCGTAACCATATGAAACATAAAATTGCTTTATATCCAAGTTTTTTTGCGTTTTTCCTCTTTATTACGTAAAATTAGGGAAGACCAATTATTTAGATTTTATGAATGTAAGTTTCCTTAAGCCTTATGGCTTTTGGGCATTTATTTATATTTTTCGTTGAGTTGATTGGAGCGGAAGGTGCGAGATCCTCGAAAATGCTGCCGCATTTTCTTCGTGCGGTGTTCTTTCGAGGAGGCTCACCGCCCGCCCCGCGGAAAGCGAGTACCTGTAGCGGAAATCAACGGGCATAGTTCAAAACTAAAAACTCAATATTTTTGAAATGAGCCTATTATTAAAAAGAATATTAATTTTAGCAAGGTGGATGCAATATGCGCAGCAATAAAGATAAAGAAAGAAAATCATTTCGCGCAATCGAAAAACAATTTAAAGAATTCCAGACGGAAATCGGAATTCACTTTGAAAATGAAAAATTACTAAAACAAGCTTTTACCCATTCATCCTATGTGAATGAGCACCGGAGAAAGCCTTATGAAGACAATGAAAGACTGGAATTCCTGGGGGATGCCGTCCTCGAATTGACTGTTTCAAAATTCCTTTACCTTAAATATCCGATGATGAGCGAGGGTGAATTAACAAAGCTGAGGGCTGCGGTTGTCTGTGAACCATCCCTGGTCTCATTTGCCCACGAATTGTCATTTGGCAGCCTGGTGCTCCTTGGTAAAGGGGAGGAAATGACAGGAGGAAGAACCCGTCCAGCCCTGCTTGCAGATGTATTTGAAGCCTTTATAGGTGCATTGTACCTGGATAAAGGATTAGATACAGTTGTCGGTTTTTTGGAAAAAGTTATTTTTCCAAAGATTGATTCAGGTGCTTTTTCGCATGTGATGGATTTTAAAAGCCAGCTGCAGGAGCTTGTGCAGCGGGATGGTGCAGGTGCAATTGAATATAAAATCCTTCAGGAAAAGGGGCCTGCCCACAATCGTGAATTTGTTTCCACTGTTTCTCTAAATAGCAGGGAACTTGGGACAGGCACTGGCCGGTCAAAGAAAGAAGCCGAACAGCATGCGGCCCAAATGGCTCTTGAGGTATTAAAAAATCATATAAAGTGAAACATTTTCTAACTCTGACATCAAAGAGCAGAAACATGAGGAGACAGAGGGGGACCAAGGTTGTTTTTAAAAAGGCTTGATGTTATTGGATTTAAGTCGTTTGCTGAGCGGATAACGGTTGATTTTGTTCCAGGCGTCACAGCAGTTGTCGGTCCGAATGGAAGCGGGAAAAGCAATATTACTGATGCCATCCGCTGGGTATTAGGTGAACAATCAGCTAAGTCCCTTCGCGGTGCGAAAATGGAGGATGTCATTTTTGCGGGCAGTGATTCCCGGAGAGCACAGAATTTTGCAGAGGTGACACTGACGCTTGATAATGCCGATCAGGGTCTGCCGATCGACTATAGCGAAGTCAGTGTTACCAGAAGGGTCTACCGATCCGGAGACAGTGAATACCTGATCAATAAGCAAACATGCAGACTTAAAGATATTGTAGATTTATTTATGGATTCAGGCCTTGGCAGGGAAGCTTTTTCAATCATAAGCCAGGGCAGAGTTGAAGAAATTCTAAACAGCAAAGCTGAAGAACGCCGGACTATATTTGAAGAAGCGGCTGGCGTACTTAAATACAAGACAAGAAAGAAAAAGGCGGAAG
Source organism: Paenibacillus sp. FSL R5-0490 (assembly GCF_001956215.1). GTDB lineage: Bacteria > Bacillota > Bacilli > Bacillales > Cytobacillaceae > Cytobacillus. The sequence goes on from NZ_MRTQ01000001.1 coordinate 70,656, forward strand.
GCAAGCTATCTGAAACCCAGGATAACTTAAACAGGGTGAATGATATTCTTCATGAACTGGAAACCCAGGTAGAGCCTTTAAAAATACAGGCCTCAATCGCAAAAGATTATCTGCAGCAGAAAGAAGAGCTGGAGAAAATAGAGGTTGCCCTTACCGTTTATGAGATCGAGGACCTGCATTCAAAATGGGAGCAGCTTTCACGTCAGCTCGAGCTGCATACCGAAGATGAAATGAAACTCTCTGCCGTTATCCAAAACAAAGAAGCGAAAGTGGAAGAGTTAAAGGATCATATTGCTGCAATTGATGAATCAGTCAATGATCTGCAGGATGTCCTCCTTCATGCCAGTGAAGAGCTGGAAAAACTGGAAGGCAGAAAAGAAGTGCTCAAAGAGCGAAAGAAAAATGCCACCCAGAATAAAGACCAGCTTCATAGAAATATGAAAGAACTTACCATGAAGATTGCTGAGTTAAAAGAGCAGAAAGAAAAGCACTCGGCTCTCAGGGGAAAAGTGAAGGCAGAAGCTGTTAAGCTTCAAAAAGCATTAAAGGAAAAGCAGGAGCAGCTCAAACTATTCAGTGAAAATACAGAAGAAAAAATAGAGTCACTGAAAAGTGATTATATTGAAGTGCTGAACAGCCAGGCAGCTTCAAGGAATGAATTGCAGAATATTGATCAGCAGCTGAGTCAGCAGGGGCAGCGCAGTTCAAGGCTTGAAATGGATAATGAAAAATATATTGCTGACCGCAAGAAAAATGAAGAGAAAAAACAAAAGATACAATCCAATCTTGAAAACCTGCAAAAGGAATTAGAAAATCAAGTTCATTTATTCCGTAATGAAGACCGCAAGCTTGAATCATTAAAGAATAATTATCAAAAGCAGGAAAAAACCTTGTATCAGGCTTATCAATATTTGCAGCAGGCGAAATCCCGCCAGGAAATGCTTGAAGAAATGGAAGAGGATTTTTCGGGTTTTTTCCAAGGAGTAAAAGAAGTATTGAAAGCAAGAGGCAGCAAGCTGCAGGGAATAGAAGGAGCCGTAGCGGAATTAATTCAGGTGCCAAAAGAATACGAAACTGCGATTGAAACAGCTCTCGGCGGTGCCATGCAGCATATCATTGTACAGGATGAACAGGACGGAAGAAGTGCCATCCAATTCCTGAAGAAGAATTCATACGGCAGAGCCACATTCCTGCCTTTAAGTGTAATTAAGGGGAAGAAGCTGAATACCATGCAAATGCAGTCGGTTCAAGCCCACCCTGCCTTTATTGGTGAAGCTGCTTCACTGATAGAATTTGAAGAGAGGCACCAGCCTGCTATCGAGAGCTTGCTTGGCAATGTGGTTATTGCCCGGGATCTTAAAGGTGCCAATGAACTTGCGAAGCTGCTTCAATACCGTGTGAGGCTCGTAACAATTGACGGAGATGTGGTTAATCCCGGCGGATCCATGACCGGTGGAGCTGTGAAACAAAAAAGTACTTCAATTCTTTCCCGTAAAGGTGAACTTGAAGAGCTGAAGTCCAGAATAAAGGATATGGAATCCAAAACAGCAAATCTCGAAAAGCAAGTAAAACTGCAAAAAAGTGAAATTCAAAAACAGGATTTACGCATTGAACAGCTTAGAAAAACAGGCGAAGAGCTTCGTTTGATGGAACAGAAGGTAAAAGGAGAACTTTTAGAAGCAGAGTTTGAAGAGAAAAGCATTAATGAGCGTCTATCCCTTTATGATATGGACAAAGCACAGTTTTCGCAAGATATAGAGAGACTGCTGGCAAGAAAAAGCGAGCTTTCAGTTTTATTGGAACAGCAGCAAAAGCAAATCACTAATCTTGATCAGGAGATCAAAGCATTAACAGAAAGAAAAAACACCCAGCAGACTTCAAAGGAAACTGTAGTATCTGAAATTAATGAGCTGAAAATTAGCTTCGCTTCCAAAAGTGAGCAGCTGAACCATGCTGAGGACAAGCTGGCCGCTATAAATTCTGAGCTTGCTGTTACCCAGGATAAGCTGAAAACCATTAAAGAAGATTTAGAATTGCTTTCATCCGAAATGACAAACAGCTCTTCAGGTGAACAGCATCTGGAAGAAGCAGCACAGCGAAAACTGAGGGAAAAGAATGAAACGCTTGAACTAATTGCTTCAAGAAGGAATGAGCGATTAAAACTCCAAGCATCTTTAGAGGACCTTGAGCTTGAGGCGAAAGAATTAAAACGTCAGCATAAAGGCCTTATAGAAGTGCTGAAAGATGAGGAAGTTAAACAGAACAGGCTGGATGTTGAGCTTGAGAATAGGCTGAATCATTTAAGGGAAGAATACCTGCTGTCTTTTGAAGCGGCTAAAGAAGAATACCCGCTGCAAATTGAAATTGAGGAAGCGCGAAAAAGAGTAAAACTTATAAAGCTGGCTATCGAGGAACTTGGTGCAGTAAATCTCGGGGCAATAGAGGAATATGAAAGAGTATCGGAACGCTTTGAATTCCTGCTTGAGCAAAAAACAGACCTTCAGGAAGCAAAAGATACATTATTCCAGGTAATTGATGAAATGGATGTAGAAATGAAAAGGCGATTTGAAGAAACATTTGAAGGGATCCGTTTTCATTTTGAGTCGGTTTTCCAATCTTTATTCGGCGGCGGCAGAGCGGATTTACGCTTGACCCAGCCTGAAGATTTATTGAATACAGGTGTGGAAATTGTCGCACAGCCGCCAGGCAAGAAATTGCAGAACCTCGGATTATTATCTGGGGGAGAAAGAGCACTTACAGCCATTGCTTTACTGTTTTCCATTTTGAAAGTACGGCCTGTTCCATTCTGTATTCTTGATGAAGTTGAGGCTGCTTTGGATGAAGCGAATGTCCAAAGGTTCAGCCAATACTTAAAAAGATACAGTGCAGAAACCCAGTTCATCGTTATCACCCACAGAAAAGGAACAATGGAAGAAGCAGATGTCCTTTACGGTGTGACCATGCAGGAATCCGGTGTCTCCAAACTGGTATCTGTGCGTCTGGAAGAAAGCAGAGAATTAATTACTCAATAGCAGGCTTAGTGCGGAACCGCGTGAAGCATTGTTCCGCACTTATACATATTGGATTAAGGAAGTGAAAACATGAGTTTCTTTAAAAAACTAAAAGAAAAAATCACAATGCAGACAGATAGTGTTACTGAAAAGTTTAAAGACGGATTAACCAAAACCCGCGATAATTTTTCAAATAAGGTAAATGACCTTGTTTCAAGATACCGGAAAGTGGATGAGGAATTTTTCGAGGAACTGGAAGAAATCTTAATTGGGGCGGATGTAGGTTTTGACACTGTCATGGAACTGGTGGATGAGCTGAGAAGAGAAGTAAAGCGCAAGAATATTCAGGATCCGCGCGAAGTTCAGGCAGTAATATCCGAGAAGCTTGTAGACATTTATGACAGCGCAGGCGAAACTTCTACAGAAATAAATATACAGACCGATGGACTTACGGTTATCCTGTTTGTTGGTGTTAACGGTGTAGGAAAAACAACGACAATCGGAAAACTTGCCCATAAGTTCAAAAGTGAAGGGAAAAATGTCCTTCTTGCAGCAGGTGATACTTTCCGTGCAGGAGCGATTGAACAGCTTGAGGTGTGGGGCGAACGTGTCGGAGTTGATGTCATTAAGCAGGGAGCCGGTTCTGATCCTGCAGCTGTCATGTATGATGCTGTTCAGTCTGCAAAGTCGCGCAAGGCCGATATTTTAATCTGTGATACAGCGGGACGTCTCCAAAATAAAGTTAATTTGATGAAAGAATTGGAAAAGGTAAAGCGTGTAATTGAAAGAGAAGTACCTGGTGCCCCGCACGAGGTATTGCTTGTTCTTGACGCTACTACCGGACAAAACGCCATGATTCAGGCTAAAACCTTCAAGGAAGCAACAGATGTTTCCGGTATTGTTCTTACAAAGCTGGATGGTACTGCAAAAGGCGGCATCGTACTGGCAATCAGAAATGAGCTGGAAATACCTGTGAAATTCGTAGGTTTAGGTGAAAAAATGGATGACCTGCAGGAATTTAATGCAGAACAATATGTCTATGGACTCTTTGCCGACATAGTTGAAAAAGAAGCAGAAGAAGAGGAAGAATAAAAATATTACTGATCAAACAGCCTGAGAATTCGTTCTCAGGCTGTTTTTTATATTATAGAAATAGAATGAAAATAAAAAATAGTTTAAAAAGTGCGATTTATAGTGTAAAATTACACTATAATACTGCTGTTCTTCATCAAGATTAACCTGTAAAACAAATTATTTTAATATCCTCAGGAACTTTTTGTCATTAAGCTGCGTCTATACAATGGAAGAAGTTATCAGGCTGGCAATAATTTATAGTTATAAAAGCTGCCTATAAATATAAAAAGCTAATATTTACGATATTTAAAGGGGAGATTGGGTTGCACGGTAAATTAAAAGTAATCATTATGGTTTTATTCTGCTTTGTATTAATGTTTCATCCATTCCAATCAGCAGAAGCTGCCGGTACAGGCATTAAAGTTACTCTCGATGAGGGCTTTGGCGGAAAAGTAAAAAGAGGAGAGGGATTTCCCCTGCGTATAAAGATGGAAAACTCAGGTGAATCATTTAGCGGTGATTTGCTGATAAGTTACCATCCATCCTACAATACCAGTGGTGCGGTTTCTGTAAAAGTAGAGCTGCCTGCCGGAACAGCTAAGGAGTATCTGGTTTCCATACCTGGAATGACGGAGGACCACCCCTCCATGTATCAGAACATTCCATTGCTGACTCTTTATGAAGGAGATTGGGAAGACGGAAAAAAAGTTAGTTTTAAAGGAGAAAATACACTAAAACCTAAATTTATAGATATGGCTACTGAAGTAATTGGAGTTCTAAGTGAAAACTATGACCGTGTAAAAGAGCTTCGGACACTTCCTTCTAAATCGCTGCTTGAACTTAAAGGGGAAGATTTGCCGGATGATGCAACAGGTCTGGAGACACTCGATTACTTGCTTATTGATGAATTTAAGGTTTCCCAGCTTAGTGAAAAACAGCAAAAAGCTATAAGGGACTGGATATTCAGTGGTGGAACACTGATTGCCGGAGGAGGACCAGATGCAAGCGGCTCCTATGGAAATTTATATTCACTTCTGCCGATGAAATCAGAAAATGAGGCATCCGCCCCAGTCAAATTCCTGCAGCCGGCAAAGGGAGATGAGCCAAAATTTGATGAGCTCAACTTCTTCACTGGTCCGGTTGATAAGAGTGCAGAAGTTATTGCAAAAAGCGGCGATCTCCCTGCAGCGTTGAAAAAGGAGTATGGAAGCGGGACAATTTTACAGACAGCTTTTTCACTTGGGGATGAGCCTTTATCTTCATGGCAGGGATATGATACATGGTTTGAAGACTATATGAAACAGGCATCAGGTTCAGGCATTGGATCGAGCCCCTATTCACAGGATTATCTCGACCAGCTTTATTGGGAATTTGCAGAAATAAATGAATTCTTTCCTGCATCCAATTTTTCAGTCGGACAGCTTATAGGACTTTTTGCCGGTTATATTATTCTAATAGTGCCTGTGCTTTATTTTGTGTTAAGAAAGCTTGATAAACGGGAGCATTCCTGGTGGATCATTCCTTCTATAGCCATTTTAATGGGGGCAGCTGTCTTTGGAATGGGGGCAAAAGACAGAATTTCTCAGCCGCAGCTGAACCAGATGGGGATATATAAAGTGAATAACAATCTGCTTACCGGTTATCAGGCTTCAACCCTGCTGTCAAATAAAAGCGGTGAATACATCCTCTCAATGCCAAAAGGTGAATATAATGCTGTGGTTTATTCAAACAATTCCACGTCATCTGACCCGCTTAGAGGCGGAATCTTGGCTGAAAGAGTAAAAAACAATGAGATAATTTTCCCGGAGGTAGAATATTGGTCATCCAAAACCATTTACGGAAAAGCTCAAACAGAAATAAATGGGAAATTGACTGCAGATATCACCCTTAAAGAAAAAAGATTAACAGGAACAATCCAAAACCAAAGTGACTTTGATTTTGAAGAATTATATATTTGGTCAGGAAATGAAGCAATTAAACTGGGTTCAATCAAAAAAGGTGAGACCATTAAAGTAGATAAAGCCACAAAACAGTCCCTTCTGAGCAGACCGTACGGAGGAGCATTTAATGGAGGAAATCCGGCCAATAGCCAAAATGATATTAATAAATTGAGAAGAGAAAAGCTTCAATATGCTTCCAATACATTTCTGCTGGAAGATCTTGCACAGCCAGTCCTTGCAGGAATTACAAGAGAATCTGTCATTGATGTAACCATGAAAGGGAAGAAAGCAAAACAGAATAACACCAATCTGATTATTCAGCCATTTGAGGCCAAAAATGAGTTTTCCGGCGAATTTACATTGAAGGATGGCATGATGGCAGCTGATTGGAATGTGATTAAGGGACAGATTTATGAAAAAGGCATGGATAGCACGAGTGGTGAAATGATGCTCGAAGATGGAGAATATGAATATTCTCTAAGCCTTCCGAAGCAGCTTAAGGAGAAAACCTATAAACTGGAAGAAATTTCGGTAAGGATTAATAGCCAAAACGTACAGTATTCATTAAAAAACCATAAAACAGGTGAATGGCTGCCGATTGAACCCGATCAAAGGAGCTTAAAGCTGACAAGTAAAGATGACTTGTCACAGTATGTCTCAAAAGAGGGGCAATTTATTTTAAAGCTTATTAAATCTTCACAGGGAGATCCATTCGTTCCATTGCCGGCTGTAACAATAAAAGGGGAGGTGGCGAAATGATCGAAATAATAGATTTAACGAAACAATATGGAAAATTCACAGCACTTGATTCCTTAAATCTTACTATTGAAAAAGGCAGTGTCTTTGGTTTTGTCGGACAGAATGGTGCAGGAAAATCCACAACCTTTTCCATTTTGGCAACACTGCTTGCCCCAACTTCGGGATCGGCTTATGTAAACGGGTTTGATGTGCAAAAGGAGCCAAAGCTCGTACGAAAGCAAATTGGCTATATGCCGGACTTCTTCGGGGTTTATGATCAGCTTAAGGCTGATGAGTACCTTCACTTCTACGGTGCAAGTTACGGTATTCCATTCGCAGAACGCGAGAAGCTGATTCCCCAGCTGCTGGACCTTGTCAACTTGTCACATAAAAGAGATTCATATGTGGACCTTCTATCGAGAGGGATGAAACAGCGTCTATGCCTGGCAAGATGCCTGATTCATGACCCTGAAGTGCTGATTCTGGATGAACCTGCATCAGGACTTGACCCGCGGGCAAGGGTAGAAATGAGGGAAATATTAAAAGAATTGAAAAGTATGGGCAAGACGATTTTAATATCTTCACATATTCTGCCTGAGCTTGCAGAAATGTGCGATACCATCGGCATTATTGATCAGGGTAAACTTGTGGCTCAGGGGTCTGTTGCTGATATCCAGTCGCAGCTTAGAGGAGAAAGGCTGATTCTTGTAAAAGTTCATGGAAATGCTGAAAATGCCATCTCCTTTTTCGAAGATGATCCAAATATTTTTAAATTATCTTTGCTGGAGGACGGGTTATCTTTTCGGTTTATTTATAAAGGGACGCCTGAACAGCAAACAGAACTTCTTAAAAGAGCCATATTAAGTAATCTGGCCATCACCAGCTTTGCAGAAGCGGAAACAGATCTGGAAGATGTCTTTATGGAAATTACAAAGGGAGTTGAGCTGACATGAAGAATTTAGTCGTAAATCCTGTACTGAATAAAGAATTTAAGCTCCGCTTCCGAAGCTTTAAAAGTTACCTTGGGGTCCTATTTTACCTCTTGGCATTAGGGCTTATCATTGTTGGATTCATTTTTATTGAATCACTGTCAAACAACATGCAGGGCTTTTTTAAACCGGAACAGAGCCGGACAATGTTTATGGTTTTATCTATATTGCAGCTATGCCTGATTCTATTTATTACCCCTGGATTAACAGCAGGCGTTATCAGCAGTGAAAGAGAGAGGCAGACCTTAAATATCATGCTCACGACGACTCAAAGCTCCTCAAGCATAATATTAAGCAAGCTGATCTCTTCCATTTCATATTTAATTCTGCTGATTGCGGCAAGTTTGCCTCTTTATAGCTTTGTGTTTTTATTTGGAGGTATTTCTCCAGGCCAGCTGCTTACGACAATGGGATTTTATTTGTTTACAATCGTGGTTTTCGGAAGCATTGGGGTCTTATTTTCAACGCTAATCAGAAAAACCATTGTCTCGATGGTTACCACCTATGGGGTTACTTTATTCTTAGCAGGCGGAACGGCTTTCCTTGCTTTAATTTTTATGCAATTAACAAATGCATATGGGTATACTGGAACTCAGCCGACGAATCCGCTGGCATATTTCCCGGCTATGCTCAATCCGGTCATTATTCTGATGAGTACCTTTGAGCCGGAAATGACCAATGAAATTACAAGATCAACAGGCATTGAATTTCCTTTGTGGATTTCATACTTAATTTCATATACTTTGATTTTCATTGGAGCTGTGCTGCTTAGCATTAAAAAACTCCGTCCCAATATGAAAAAAGGTTAGCAGTTTATCGCAGTCTAACGGGCAGTAAGACCCCCACTTCAAGACTAAAAGGAATCAAAGGAGGAAAAGTGAGTCAAACTGCCCAATCCAGCTGCGGCTCCTAGGGGCTCGAGGTCATAAGCCAATCAGCTGATGGGAAGAAAAGCACTTCCCGCCATCTGCTCGTCTTATGCTTGTCACCCCTAGGCAAGTCGCCTCGCTTTATAATGTAAAGGCCCGAAAGAAGGACAAAGACTAAGAACGCCACGTCCTCCCAAAAGCTACCGCTTTCGGTCGTGCGATGCTCATGCTGACGAAGCCTTCCTTGTCCTGTGGGCCTCAACTAACAATCAGTGGGGGATAAAGCCCCCCACTGATTGAAGTTTCACTTTATTCGGGCAAATCCCAGGAGAGGGAATTGCCCGAAATTTATAATAAGGGAATGATATCGGTGGAAGACCGCAATCAATATCTTAAACTCTTAAAACCGGTAAAAAGACAGCTCCTCATTCAGCTGATCGTTAAGGAATTTCAGGTATTCCTTTTAGCAGCCGCTGTCTTGGCCCTGTGTCTTATGGTTTTAGCAAGAATTTTCGTAATCCCCTACCTGCAAAACTATTTCCTGCTGATTATATTGCTCTCAGCTTTTGTCGCTGCTTTTCGGATTTGGAAGAAGCGGCCTGACATAATGCAGGCGGCTTCATTATATAACGGGTTTGTAGCGGAAGACAGGGTTATTACAGCCCATTCTTTCCTTTTGGATGATGCTGTTCTGGCAAGATTGCAGCTTGCAGATGCAGTAAAGCATATGAAAAAGGTACACCATCAGGTTTTAGGCAGGAAGAAGGCTTTCATCCACCCTATACCTGTTTTATTGTGTTTGGCTTTTCTAGGCCTGGCAGTACTTTTATACATGATTCCGGGAGATAAAATGGAATTGGCTCAAAAATGGGAGAAGGAAAACAAGTTAGTGGAAGCAGCAAAAGAGGAACTTGAGAAAAAAGCTGAAAAAGAAAAGAATCCTGAAGTAAAAAAAGCATTAGAGAAAGCGAAAGAGAAGATTGCAGAAAAAAAGTCTGCTGAGGAAGCTTTGAAGGAGCTTGCGAAACAAACAAAAAGTCTGGAATTAAAGGCGATCAAAGAAAAAGAAAAATCCCTGAGCCTGGAAAACATGAAAAACACCCTTGATAATAGCGGTTTAAAGCAATTAAGCCGAATGCTGGAGGAGAAAGATCTGGCTTCTTTCCGGGAAGAATTAGCAAAACTTGAGAAGGAGAAGAAAGAACTTACTGAAGAACAAAGCAATGCATTGAAACAGCTTACCGGCAGTGAGGGGCAGCTGTCTGAAGAGGAACTGTCAAAACTTATTGAACAGCTCGAGAACCTATTGCAATCAGAAGAGCTCATAAAACAGCTGGCAGCAGCTCAAAAAGCTCTTCAGAGTTCAGGTCTTTCATTACAGCAGCAAATGGCTGCCAATGGACTGACGCCGGGACAGCTTGCATTTTCACCTCCCGGGCAGCCGGGTAGCCAGGTAAATAATCCTAATTCATCGCCGTCTTCGCAGCAGAATAATCCAAATCCGCAAAATAATCAAAATCAGCCTGGCAATAGCCCAAACAACGGAAATGGCAGCAGCTCCGGAAGTGGTTCAGGCAGCGGCTCCGGAAGTGGTTCAGGATCTGGTTCAGGATCTGGTTCAGGCTCAGGCGCAGGGAGTGGTTCGGGCAGCGGTCTAGGTGGAGGTGCCGGACTTGGACAGGGATCCAGGGATCTGCTCACCATTCCATCCGGCATGGAAGGGAAGACGAATATTGAAAATGACAATGGCAGTCTTGGTCAAGGGACTCCAGGCCAGCAATTTGACGGGGAAGGTCCTGTATTAAAGGGAACGATCAGACCTTACAGTGAGGTATTTGGAAATTATGAGGCGTCATACAGGCAGAGCACCGACCGGTATAAGCTGCCGGCTGATTTAGAGGAAATCGTTAAAAATTATTTTACAAGTATAGATCCTGACAAGGAGTGACTTCAATGTCCGTAACACAGGAAAAAGAACAGCAATTCGCACAAGCAGCAGATATTATTGCAAGAGTGAGAGATGAAATTCAATCATTTATAGTAGGCCAGGAGGAAGTAGTCGAACAAGTATTATGGAGCATTTTCTCAGGAGGCCATGTTTTGCTTGAAGGTTTGCCTGGGCTTGGTAAAACGATGCTGATTAAGACTATTGCAGAAGTGCTGGACCTGAAATTTTCCCGTATTCAATTTACCCCTGATATTATGCCATCCGATATAACCGGAACGATGCTGCTTCAGCCTGATGAAGCAGGCAGGCAAACGTTCAGTTTTCATAAAGGGCCCATATTCGCCAACATCATCCTGGCAGATGAAATTAACAGGGCAACACCTAAAACACAAAGTGCCCTGCTTGAGGCAATGGGAGAAAAAACGGTTACCATTATGGGTGAAACCAAAAGAATGGAAAAGCCATTTTTTGTTCTTGCAACTCAAAACCCGATTGATATGGAAGGAACATATCCTCTGCCGGAGGCGCAAACCGACCGGTTTATCTGTAAGGTAAACGTAGCTTATCCGTCGCAGGAAGAATTAAAAGAAATTGTCCGGAGAACTACAGGTGTGCAAAATACTCATTTAAATAAAGCGGCCGGGCTAAATGATGTAGTTGCTCTTCAGGAACTCACAAGAGAAATCCTCGTATCAGAGGATATCCTTGATTATGCTGTTTGGCTGATCACTGCCACACATCCGGGTTCAGAGGATGCGCCGGAAACAGTGAAAGAATACGTCCAATACGGGAGCGGTCCCCGCGGACTTCAGAGTCTGATAAATATGGCCAAGGCAAGAGCATTATGCTTAGGAAGGTTCCATGTTTCCATAGGCGACCTTAAAAATGTTGCCTATCCCGTTCTGCGCCATCGCCTCATTATAAACTTTGAAGGAGAAGCAGCGGGGATTACGACAGATTCGATTATTGAAGCTCTGATAAAAGAAAATTCCAGGGGAGCTAAGAGCTGATGAACAGCCATCAAATCCTTCTTGGAAAGCTGCAGAAGCGTAAAGTTGCTGTAAAGACAAGAAAAAGAGGGTTTCATTCAGGTTCCAGGCAATCCCATAAATTTGGATCTTCCATGGAATTTTCTGACTTCAGAGCATATCAGCCCGGAGACGATATCCGGCAAATAGATTGGAATGTCTATGGCAGAACACAAAAACATTATATTAAACGTTTCCTTGATGAGCAGGAACTGTCTATTGCTGTTTATCTGGATGCCACTTCATCAATGACCAAAATGGAAGCAAAATGGGAGTATGCCAAAGCGCTGGCTGCGGCTTTGAGCTTTATGATTCTTTCTGGTGAAGACCGGCTCCTGTTTTCACCTGTTTCTTCTGCTGGCTTACAGCCTATTAAAAGAAAAGGCTCTGTTTACAGCAGGCGAACATTCATGGAAATCCAGAAAATTGAACCTTCAGCTCTGTCCAATAACTTTCTGGGCAGCTTAAAAGACACTCTTTCAAGGCACCAGCAGCTTGCTGTAATAATAGCGGATGGTTTTGAACCGCTTCAGGAATGGGAAAGCCTGTTTAGGAAGCTAAGAGGGCTGAAACAGGAGTTCTGGCTATTTCAGGTGCAGGCTGAAGAAGAAATGACACCGTCATATTCTGGAGATGTAAAGTTAATTGATAGTGAAACAGGGACCGCTGTAAATGTGAGTATGAGTCCTGCCGTATTGGCCGAATATGAAAAGCGACTAAAAAAACATAATGAACAGCTTGAGATTTTATGCAAGCGGTATGGCGGCCAATATATCTTTGCTCCTGAAACAAGAGATCTTCAGACTGTTCTTTTCAGGGATCTGTATGCGAAGGGGCTGGTCAGGTGAGAACAACATGCAATTCTTAAATCCTGTTTATTTTATTTTATCCATTTTTATCGGAGCGTTTGTCTTATTTTATTTCTTTCGGAAGCAGTATGCGGAAAAGACCAATTCATCCAATTTGCTCTGGGAACAGGTGCTGAATGAATGGCAGGCTTCCCCCTGGCTGAAAAAGCTCCAGCAGAATCTGTTATTTTGGCTGCAATTATTGGCACTTGTATTATTGATGCTGGCCCTTGTGCGTCCATTTTGGCTTGAAGATTCTTTAAAAGGAGAACACATAATCATCATCATTGATCCATCCGCTTCTATGACAGCTGAAAGTGGAGGGAAAAGCCGTTTTGAGACCGCAAAAGAGGAAATGCTTGATCTGGCAGGCAAGCTTAATGGCCAGCAGGTAAGCTTAATTAAATCAGGAGAGAAAAATGAGATTCTCTTAAGCCGGGAAGATGATCTAAATGCTATTGGAAGAACCATTGAGGGGCTGGAGCCTACTTATGAACATGAGAATATGAAAAAAGCCGTTCTTTTGGCAGGCTCCTTATCTTCAGGAAAAGACACGGCTCTTCATATATTTTCAGATTCTGCTGGAAAGAAAGATTTAATGAAGGAATTGGCCGGTCTATATACTGTGGTACATAATATTGGAGAGAACGCGGGGAATGTGTCACTGCAGTCGTTTGGGACAGCGGCCGCCGGTGATGGTATTTCGGCGGCTGCAGTGATAGAAAACCAGTCTTCTGGAAGTATAGAGACAGGTTTTACAGTGAAATTTGAGGAAGAAATCCTGTTTGAACAGAATCTCTCATTAAAAGCTAATGAGGAGAAAACCGTCCAAATAAAAAATCTGCTGGAAAAACCTTACTACGAGGCAGCTATCTCTATTAGCGATGGGTATAGAGCGGATAATCATTCAGCTTCTATTTACACCGACCCGAAACCAAAGGTTTACACAATGGGAGATGTAAATCCATTTGCGGTGAAGGGATTTCAAACAATTGGAGCCGAATTGCTGCAGACAGATCCGGCTGCTCTCAAAGGTTTGGATATGAAAGGTGTCGTTGTGGCGGAAGGAAGCACTTTATCGGAACTCCCGGAGCTGCCGATGATCTTTTTTAATACAAGCAAAGATAAAGCAAAACTTGAAGAAGCAATTTCGGGGGATGAGGATCCTCTTTTTGAATATGCAAACTTTGAAAAGGTGTATATCAGTTCTGCCTCCTCCGCTCTGAAAGGAGAATGGGAGACTTTATTGAAAAGCGGGGATATTCCTTTAGTCCAAAGGGGAATGCATAATGGACAGCCAATTATTATCGTCAATTTTGATCTATCCGACACAGATTGGCCTCTCCTGCCAGGTTTTCCAATCTTTCTATATAACTCTTACCAGTGGCTATCTCAGCAATCAGATTTCCTCGGATATTTCAGCTCCGGAGAAGAAAGATGGATAAATATCGGCAATGGAACTGGAAGCTGGGAAATTTTCAATAATAAAGACGAAAATCTATTCTCTCTTGATCTAAACAAGGAAACCTTTAAAGCTCCTATTATCCCCGGAACTTACCAGGCTGTATCAGGTAATCAAGTTTATTTTTTTTCCGTCCTTCTGGATGAAAGGGAGAAAAGTGCAGGAACAGAAGAATCCTTCACACTGAACGCTAAATCATCTGAAAAAAGCAGCATGACCCAAAGACCTAATGAAAGTCTCTGGTTCTGGCTGGCGTTAATAGCTTTAATACTGATTGCTATCGAATGGGAGGTATATCGCCGTGGGCATAGAGGTTAAATATCCCTTCCTGTTTCTGCTCCTGATTCCTGCTGTCATTATCGTCTTTTTATTTATTCGAAATCACAGCGGAAAAGGAAATGAAAAATTTTGGATTGCCGGTTTGAGGCTGATCATTTTCTCATTGTTAATTATTGCACTGACCGTTCCCCAAGTGGTTCTTCCGGTAAAGGGACAGACCGTCATATTTCTTGCCGACCGTTCTGCAAGCATTGGCACAAATGAGGAAGCACTTGCCTGGATAGAAAACAGCACCAGCCACAGGAAAAATGACGACCAATTTGCAGTGGCTGCATTTGGGAAAAATGCAGTACTTGAACAGAATCTGGGCAGAAACCGTGAAGCTATAAACGAATTTAACGGGGTGGCTGAAGATTCTCAAACGAATCTGGAAGCAGGCCTGCAATTTGCCGCATCACTCATTCCGAGGGAGTCTTCCGGCAGAATTGTCCTGATGACGGACGGGAATGAAACGGAAGGAAAAAGCCTGGAAGCAGCAGCAGTTTTAAAAAATCGGAATATCGAGATTGACCATGTGCCATTAAAAACGGCAGCAGGAGACGATGTCTCAATCTCAGAATTAAATGTTCCTCCTTCACTATATTTAGGAGAAGAGGCTCCGATTACAATAGAAGTTACCAGCAACGCTGCCAAAGAAGCTGATATCAGGCTATCGGTAAATCATAAAGAAGTATTAAAGGAAACTGTTCATGTGAACGAAGGGAAAAATGTTTATACGTTTACCCACAAAGCGGATACCGCAGGGTTAACGGTATATAAAGCAGAGATAGCTGCAGACCGGGATGCCTACTCTGAAAACAATGCACTTCATTCAGTTGTGAATGTGAAGGGTACCCCTAAGATCCTAATCGTACAAGGAGAGGAAGCTGGCGATCTTGCAAATCTTTTAAAGGGTTCAGGCCTGGAGACAGACATCGTTATTCCAGAGAAGCTTCCGACCGTACTCTCAGGTTATTTGCAATATCAGTCGATTATTTTTAATAATGTCCCTGCAACTGTCATCTCAGAGCAGCAAATGATGCTGATGGAGAAGGCAGTGAAAGAATTCGGCACTGGTTTTATTATGTTTGGCGGTGAAGAAAGCTTCGGGCTGGGGGGCTATTTTAAAACTCCGATTGAGAAATTGCTACCGGTGGATATGGATATCAAAGGCAAGAAAGAAATGCCTTCCTTAGGTCTTGTGTTAGTTATGGACCGTTCTGGAAGCATGGCAGGAAATAAAATCGAATTGGCGAAAGAGGCGGCTGCCCGTTCAGTTGAACTGCTGCGTGAAGAAGATACACTCGGATTCATTGCATTTGATGACCGCCCATGGGAAATCCTTGAAACCAAGCCTCTCAAGGATAAGCAAAAGGCAATTGAAAAAATCAAATCCATTACACCGGGCGGGGGTACAGAAATCTTTACCTCTCTGGAACAGGCATACAGTGAGCTTGAAGATTTACAGCTGCAAAGAAAGCATATCATTTTGCTGACAGATGGCCAATCTGCCACAAATGGAGACTATGAGCTTTTAATTGAAAGCGGGAAAGAGAAGAATATCACTCTCTCAACTGTTGCACTTGGCCAGGATGCTGATAGAGGCCTGCTGGAAGAACTTGCGGGAATGGGATCTGGGCGTTTTTACGATGTTACAGACTCTTCCGTTATACCAAGCATTTTATCACGTGAAACCGTAATGGCCACGCGAACTTATATCGAGGACAAACCTTTTTACCCAAGTATCCAGCCTTACCCTGACTGGTCCTCTCTTTTTGAAAAAGGTGTGCCGGAAATGAATGCCTATATAGCTTCCACTGCTAAGCCGAGGGCACAGGTGCCGCTGTTAAGTGAAAAAAAAGACCCGATACTTGCTGAATGGCAATATGGAATGGGGTGGACAGCGGCCTTTACATCCGACATCTCAGGCAAGTGGTCGGGAGAATGGGCAAGCTGGGAAAAGTGGCCGGCCTTTATTAATCAGCTTGTTACTAAAACCCTGCCGCAGTATGAAAGTGAACCATATAGAGTCGATGTTGAGAACAAGGATGGTAATACAGTACTCAGCCTGGAGTCTGCGGCAAGTATTTCTTTGCCTATTGAGACATCAATCGTGTCAGAAACGGGTGAACAGATAGAAGCTAATATGAGGCTTACTGCGCCAGGTAAGTATGAGGCGCTGATGCCTGAAAGTGCGGGCATGTATTTTTTAAATATTAAACAGACAGATCATAATGGGAATGTTCAGGTTCATCAGACCGGTTTTACTATTCCCTACTCTGAGGAGTATTTGCAAAAGGGAACAAATAAAGAGCATTTGAAGTCACTCTCAAAAATGACTGGAGGCAAGGAGCTCGCGAGCGGAGATGAAGCATTCCGGCCGCTGAAAAAACCGGCAAGCACCAAACAGCCAATCAGCGAATGGCTTCTTCTCGCTGCATTCCTGTTCTTTTTTTCAGAAATCACAGTAAGGCGCTTTGGCCTAACGGGTCTTGCAGCGGGAATTTTGAAGAAAAACAGAAAAGTAAAAGAAAAGCCAGAAGCGCCTCTGAAGGTACCAAAACTTAAAGCATCCAGAAAAAAAACCTCTCCTTCCGAACAGGCAACTGTTAAACTTCAAGGTGATATTCCTGTCAAGGAAACACCGGAGAAAACAAAAGCAAAGAAGCCGAACCGTCCAAATCCAGCAGCAGAACTCTCGCCGAAAGAGAGAGAGGAGCGGATGAAAAGACTGCTGGATGCAAAAAACAGGAAAAAATAAGTGAAATCAGAGTTGAATGATGCCTTCAGGGTTCACCCGGAATTAGATACTGCCAACACTGTAAAGATATTTTCTTGACATGATGTAAAAATCTATGTAAACTTTACTTTGTAAAGGCTTTTCACTTAACAAGGGGGAATAGGGATGCTCGAAAAGACAACGAGGATGAACTACCTTTATGATTTCTATCAATCGTTGTTAACTCCTAAGCAGAGAAGCTATATGTCCCTTTACTACCTGGATGATTTTTCGCTTGGAGAGATTGCCGAGGAATATGAAGTTAGCCGGCAAGCGGTTTATGACAACATTAAGAGAACAGAGGCAATGCTTGAAGAGTATGAAGAAAAGCTACTATTATTTCATAAATTTCAAGAGCGCAGCAAGCTGATTGCAGAAATAAAAGAGATGCTTCAGGAAGGCTCCCCTTCCCGGGAGGCATTGGAAGAAGCAGTGGCAGAGCTTGAGAAATTAGATTAGGAGGCGGCATATATGGCATTTGAAGGATTGGCCGACCGACTGCAAAATACAATTCAGAAGATCCGCGGAAAAGGCAAAATTAATGAAGCGGATGTAAAAGAAATGATGCGTGAAGTCCGTCTCGCCCTTTTGGAAGCGGATGTTAACTTCAAAGTTGTCAAGGAGTTCGTCAAAAAAGTCAGTGAACGCGCTGTCGGGCAGGAAGTATTAAAGAGCCTGACGCCGGGACAGCAGGTAATAAAGGTTGTTAAAGAAGAATTAACGGAACTGATGGGCGGAGAGCAGAGTAAAATTGCTGTTTCCAATCGCCCGCCGACAGTCATTATGATGGTCGGTCTTCAGGGTGCCGGTAAAACGACTACAACCGGAAAGCTTGCGAACCTGCTCCGCAAAAAGTATAACCGCAATCCGATGCTGGTTGCTGCAGACATTTACCGCCCTGCGGCGATTAAACAGCTCGAAACGCTTGGCAAACAGCTGAATATGCCTGTCTTCTCCCTTGGCGATCAAGTCAGTCCTGTTGAAATTGCAAAACAGGCGATCGCAAAGGCAAAAGAGGATCATAATGATTATGTTCTAATCGATACAGCAGGAAGACTGCATGTGGATGAAGCTTTAATGGATGAGCTGAAGCAAATCAAAGAGCTTTCCAATCCAGATGAAATTTTCCTTGTTGTAGATGCCATGACTGGTCAAGATGCGGTTAATGTAGCACAAAGCTTCAATGATCTGCTGGGTCTTACAGGAGTAGTCCTGACAAAGCTGGATGGCGATACCCGAGGCGGAGCGGCTCTATCTATTAGATCCGTAACAAACACGCCGATTAAATTCGTCGGTCTGGGCGAAAAACTGGATGCCCTTGAAGCGTTCCATCCAGAAAGGATGGCATCCCGTATTTTAGGTATGGGGGATGTCTTATCCCTAATTGAAAAAGCACAGGCCAATGTGGATGAAGAAAAGGCAAAAGAGCTTGAGCAGAAGATGCGCACTGCTTCTTTCACATTTGATGACTTTTTGGATCAGCTTGGTCAGGTCCGCCAAATGGGACCTCTTGATGAGCTTCTGAAAATGATGCCTGGCGCCAACAAAATTAAAGGCTTGAATAATATGCAAATCGATGAGAAGCAAATCACTCACGTTGAAGCCATTATTAAGTCGATGACTAAGGAAGAGAAAACTCATCCGGAAATCATCAATTCAAGCCGCCGCAAACGGATTGCCAAGGGAAGCGGAAGAACCGTCCCTGAAGTTAACCGTCTGCTGAAGCAGTTTGAAGACATGAAAAAGATGATGAAGCAAATGGCAGGCATGCAGCAAAAAGGCAAGAAAAAAGGCGGATTCAAGCTTCCTTTTAACCCTTTTTAAGCCGCTATTTAAGCTTTTCATAACATGTAAAGAAAAAAACCTTTACAAACTAATTAACTATCTGATATTATACTATCTTGTGTGAAACTATTCGGAGGTGCTTATTTAAAATGGCAGTAAAAATTCGTTTAAAGC
The DNA here is from genome assembly GCF_001956215.1 of Paenibacillus sp. FSL R5-0490. Classification (GTDB taxonomy): domain Bacteria; phylum Bacillota; class Bacilli; order Bacillales; family Cytobacillaceae; genus Cytobacillus. Next base: position 89,619 of record NZ_MRTQ01000001.1, read on the forward strand.
GTATGGGTGCTCATAAAAACCCTTTCTATCGTATCGTTGTAGCTGATTCTCGTTCTCCTCGTGACGGACGTTTCATTGAAACAGTAGGAACTTACAATCCGGTTGCTCAACCAGCGATCGTTGAAATCAATGAAGAGTTGGCTCTTAAATGGCTTCAGACAGGTGCTAAGCCATCTGATACAGTACGTAACCTTTTCTCTAAGCAAGGCATTATGGAAAAATTCCATAACGCTAAAAACGGTAAGTAATTCATTATAAGATGAAAGAGCTTATCGAAACGATTGTTAAGCCCCTTGTTGATTTTCCGGAAGATGTTCTAGTGAATGTCCAAGAAGAGGATCAGCGCGTAACCTATCAGCTTTCTGTCAACAAGAATGACATGGGGAAAGTAATTGGGAAGCAAGGGCGCGTTGCGAAAGCAATACGGACCGTTGTTTATGCAGCAGGTTCATCAGAACAAAAGAAGATCTTTTTAGAGATCATCGAATAATTATCCTGCAATGAGCAGGATGCAGCCAAAAAAGGAGGGGTTTCCCCTCCTTTTTTTACAATTTAAAAAAATAACATCGCCAACTAAGAACATGACAGCAGTGTCAGTAACGCCGTTTTTTCATTCGGATTATGATTTGGGAGGCGCTGTACATGAACATTATCCAAACGGTTACAGTTAAACAGGTGCTGACAGAGAACAGCAAGCAGGAACTGCTGGAAGGCTATGCGGCCAAAAAAAAGCAGCTGCAGAAAGAAAGTGATCAGCTAAGGTTTGAACTGAAAAAACAGGAAAAAACCAAAAAGCTGCATCCTGCCAGTCTGAAACAGCACTTTGAAAAGGAAATTCAACTGAGGCAGGAAAAAGTTCAGCTGCTGGATTTTCAAATAGAACAATTACATATGCTACCATTAGGAAGTGAATTAAAAGAAAAAGAAGTCCAGGCGATTATCGAGGTTCAAAAGGGTACACCCTGGGAAGACATAGAAAAAGGGAAAACAATCATCATAAGAGATGGAATTGTTGATGAAATACGCTAGAGGTGATAGTGCATGCAGAAATGGTTTAACGTTGGAAAAATTGTGAACACCCATGGCATTAAAGGGGAAGCGAGAGTCATTTCAAAAACAGACTTTGCTGAAGAGAGGTATAAGCCGGGAAATAAACTTTATTTGTTCATGCCTGACACAGAAGGTGATCCCGTTGAGCTGACAGTGAAATCACACCGCACTCATAAATCGTTTGATCTGCTTACCTTTGAAGGATACGAGAACATCAATCAGATTGAAAAAATGAAGGGCGGCATTCTGAAAATTTCAGAAGATCAGCTTGGCGATCTTGAAGAGGATGAATTTTACTACCATGAAATCATAGGGTGTACGGTTGAAACTCTTGATGGAGATGAAGTAGGCAAAATCAAAGAAATTCTTTCTCCCGGAGCAAATGATGTGTGGGTAATTAAAGCAAAAGGCGGTAAGGAAATTCTAATCCCGTATATTGAAGATGTTGTTAAGGAAGTTAATGTGGAAGATAAACTTGTGAAAATTAATGCGATTGAAGGATTGCTTTCATGATGAATATTGATGTGCTCACGCTGTTTCCTGAAATGTTTGAAGGGGTCTTTGGGCATTCCATATTAAAAAAAGCCGCAGAAAATGAAGCGGTAACGTACAATGTGGTCAACTTTAGGGAGTATGCCGACAATAAGCACAAAACCGTTGATGACTACCCATATGGCGGAGGAGCGGGGATGGTTTTAAAACCGCAGCCGATATTTGATGCGGTTGAGGATCTTCGCAGTAAAAGCGGTGCGTCTCCGAGGGTTATCCTGCTGTGTCCCCAAGGGGAACGCTATACGCAAAAAAAAGCCGAAGAACTGGCAGAAGCAGATCACCTGATTTTTGTATGCGGCCATTACGAGGGGTATGATGAAAGAATACGTGAACATGTTGTGACAGATGAAATTTCAATTGGTGATTTTGTGCTGACTGGCGGAGAGCTTGGAGCGATGGTTGTAATCGACAGTGTCGTCCGATTGCTGCCTGGTGTATTAGGCAATCAGGAATCTCATATGAAAGATTCTTTTAGTACAGGGTTTCTTGAACATCCTCATTATACACGTCCTGCCGACTTCAGAGGCATCAAAGTTCCGGATGTTCTCATGTCAGGCAATCACCGTCTTGTCGAAGAATGGAGAGCCAAAGAATCCTTGAGAAGAACGTATTTAAGACGACCGGATCTTCTTGAAGATGCAGAATTAACAAGTGAACAGCAAAAATGGCTAAATGAAATAAAAAAAGAAGATAAATAACATTGAAGTTGCCGTCCAAATATGATATGATACTTTTTGTGACTTAGGCTGAACTTGTTCAGTTTGCGTCTGATAAAGATGTTCCGCTGCAAACATAGGTTGTGCAAGAGCGTCTGTTGAGAGGAGTTGAAAACGATGCAAAAGTTAATTGAAGAAATCACAAAAGAACAGCTTCGTACTGACCTTCCGTCTTTCCGTCCTGGTGATACTGTACGTGTACACGTAAGTATTGTTGAGGGAACTCGTGAGCGTGTTCAGGTATACGAAGGTGTTGTGATTAAGCGTCGTGGTGGTGGAATCAGCGAAACTTTCACAGTTCGTAAGATTTCTTACGGTGTAGGCGTTGAGCGTACATTCCCTGTGCACACACCTAAGATTGCGAAGCTTGAAGTTATCCGCCGCGGTAAAGTCCGCCGTGCGAAACTTTACTACCTGCGTAACCTTCGCGGTAAAAAAGCTCGTATCAAAGAAATTCGATAATAAAGAAAAGAAGGAGCTTGATAATCAAGCTCCTTTTTCTTTCATGAAGCAGAATGCAAATAATATTACATAAATGTTAAATAATATATAAATGAGATTCCCATCGTGTTTATTAAGATGAATTTTTGTACAATAAACAATAGAAATCACTTACTGCGGGACATGCAGGGATATAAGCATAATTTTTGACGGAAGAATGGTGGGGAAGGCTATGGCAAAAAAGAAAAATGAATTGTGGGAATGGACAAAAGCTCTTGTAATCGCAGTCCTGTTAGCGGCAGTCATCAGATATTTTTTATTTGCGCCGATTGTGGTTGACGGCTTATCAATGATGCCAACATTGCATGATCAGGATCGAATGATTGTTAATAAGTTCAGCTATAAGATTGGAGAGCCGGAGCGCTTCGACATCATTGTATTCCATGCACCGGAAAACAAAGATTACATCAAAAGAGTAATAGGTCTTCCAGGAGATAAGATTGAATATAAAGATGATACTCTTTATGTAAATGGAAAAGCCTATGAAGAGCCTTACCTGGATGAATATAAGAAACAGGTAATCGATGGACCTTTGACAGAGCCATTTACTCTAAAGGAAAAGATCGGACAGGAAACAGTTCCAGAAGGGCATTTGTTTGTAATGGGCGACAACCGCCGCTTCAGCAAGGACAGCCGTCATATTGGCCCTGTTGCAATGGAAGAAGTACTGGGCGATGCCGGAGTAATATATTGGCCAATAGAGGATATTCGCATCGTTGATTGACGATTGTTTGTTATATAAATACATATTGGATGGAGGTGCCGGCTGTGACAATCCAGTGGTTTCCCGGCCATATGGCGAAGGCCAGAAGGCAGGTTACAGAAAAATTAAAACTGGTTGATATCATCTTTGAGCTCGTTGATGCAAGGATTCCTTATTCATCACGAAATCCGATGATCGATGAAATCATTCAGCACAAACCCCGGCTTGTTTTGTTGAATAAAGCTGACATGGCTGATAAAGAAGCGACGAAGAAGTGGATCAGACATTTTGAAAATAAGGGCATAAGAGCACTTGCGATAAATTCACAAGCCGGACTAGGCATGAAAGAAATCGTCTCCGCATCTCAGGAAATCCTTCAGGAGAAATTCGATCGAATGAGAGCGAAAGGTGTCAAGCCAAGGGCAATTCGGGCAATGATTGTTGGTATTCCGAACGCCGGAAAATCCACACTTATCAATCGGCTGGCCAAAAAGAATATTGCAAAGACAGGAAATACTCCCGGCGTTACGAAAGCCCAGCAGTGGATAAAGGTAGGGAAAGAGCTGGAGCTGCTCGATACACCGGGAATTTTATGGCCGAAATTCGAAGATCAGGAAGTGGGTCTTAAGCTTGCTCTGACAGGAGCGATCAAGGATACTATTCTAAATCTCCAGGATGTTGCAATATACGCCCTGCGCTTTCTCGGCGACAGATATCCGGATCGTCTGAATGACCGCTACCAGATCGAAGAAATCCCGGAAGATATCGTTGAAGTCTTTGATAAAATTGGCAGGCTGCGCGGCTGCCTGATGGGCGGCGGCGAAATTGATTATGATAAAGTAACAGAGCTGGTAATCAGGGAATTCCGTTCTGAAAAAATGGGACCAATTACATTGGAGCTGCCGGAGGAAATGGCAGTGCGGAATGAAGCTGAATAATTTTAATGAAGACCTTCTGTTCACAGAAGGCCTTTATTTTTTTGCAGAAATGCCGATACATAGGATAGATTAGAATGTATTCGTAAAGTTTGTTGCTTTTCGGCAGGTAACTAAATTAGACCTCTGAGTTGATTGGAGCGGAGGGCACTTGACTCCTGCGGGAGGAGAGGGAAGTGTGAGACCCCGCAGGCGAAGCCGAGGAGGCTCGCATTCCTCCCCGCGGAAAGCAAGTGCCTGGAGCGGAAATCAACGGGCTGAATTCAAAACAACAATCATTAAAAAAGAGCCTGAGATGATAAAGGAGAAATAATGGAAAAGCTAACCATTCGCCAAATAGAAGAAAAGATGAAAACAATTGAGTTAGAGGATGATCCATTCCTTCACTCAATCAAACAGGATGACAGAAAAGGCGTGCAGCAGCTTTTGGCAAAATGGCATTCACGTCAGCTGCTGCAAAAGAAAATATATGAGAAGCATAAAGAAATGACCAGGTATGAACGTCAGTACAGAAGCCAGGGTTTTCAATTAATTGCCGGAATAGATGAAGTCGGCAGAGGGCCGCTTGCGGGGCCGGTAGTAGCTGCAGCAGTTATTCTGCCTGAAAACTTTTATCTGCCGGGATTAGATGATTCAAAAAAAGTGCCTGAACAAAAAAGAGCAGAATATTTTCAAATCATTAACGCTGAGGCCGAGGCGGTCAGCGTTGGGATCATCGAGCCAGAGGAAATCGACCGCATCAATATTTTTGAAGCGACAAAAAAGGCAATGCTGTCAGCGATTGAAGGCCTGAATCCAAAACCGGAATTCCTGCTTGTAGATGCCGTAAAACTTTTAACACCTTATCCAATGGAAGCAATCATTAAGGGAGATGGCAAAAGCGCAACGATTGCTGCAGCCTCAATCATAGCCAAGGTTACAAGAGACAGAATGATGGCTGAAATAGACAAAGAGTTTCCACAGTATGGATTCGGGAAAAATATGGGCTATGGAACTAAGGAGCATCTTGAAGCGATAACACTTCATGGAATTACGCCTTATCACCGGAAAAGTTTTGCGCCAATAAAAGATTCTTATTGAAATAGAATAGAAGGTGAAGGTATGAAGCCGTCTGAAATAATTCAAAAAATCATAAGGCATGACCAGAGCAATGCAGAAAAGACGGCTGCGCTCAGGCCAGGGCAAATTGTCAGCGGAAAAGTAGCAAAGCTATTTCCTAATCAAACGGCAGAGGTGCAGATCGGGTCACATAAAGTGATTGCGCAGCTTGAAACCCCTTTGTCAGCGGACAATAGATATTGGTTCAGAGTAGAAACTGGTGAAGGACTGCTGCGCTTAAGAGTTATGGAATCTGTAAACGGCCAAAGTAAAGGAGCTCCTGCTGAAAGCCTTTTAAGTCAGCTGGGAATGAAATTGTCCAGGGAAAATAAAATGCTGATTCAATATTTTCTTAAAGAGCAGCTGCCGATTACAGGTGAAACTTTAAGAATGGCATCGGAATGGATCTATGAAAGCAAATCTGCAGCGGAAGGCCTGAGGACGGTAAAAGAGATGATATTAAGGCAGCTTCCCTTTTCGAAAGATGTTTATTCAGCGCTATTTTCAGTCTTAAACGGTGACTCTCTTTCTTCGATTATGGGAGAATTACAGGATGAGTTAAAGAGAGCCGATTTATCATCCAATGGGCAGAAAATATACTCCCTGCTGGGCAATATGACAAAGACTTCAAGGGACAAACTTGGCCAGCAGGCAGTTGTCAGACTGTTTTCAGAGTGGCTGAATGCAAAAGATCAGGCAGGATCCCTCTCAGCTTTCCAGCTCCTGAAAGCAGTGGGGATGTTTCCAGCTGAGGCTGACGAGGGTGCTGCCATAAAAAAGCTTATTGGGGACGGCGTGCAAAATATACCGATTATTCAAACACTGAATGACCTTCTGAAAACAAGCGAATCAGGGAACAGGCAGCAATTTATATTGAATTTAGCCAAACTCAATGGAGTTATCGTACAAAGTTCTAAAAGCAGCGGACAAGCACAAGCTCTACAAAACTTACTCAATGATTTTCGAAATGGCAGTATATCTTTTCCTGCAGAAAAAAATATACTTACCACCGTTTTTAAATCGGTCCTATCTCTTATAATTAATGATGATATAGAACATTTATTAGATGGAGACAAGTTCCGTCTGGCTGCTGTTCAGGCGGGGAAATTATTGGGCGGTGAAAAACCCTTCGCTGCAGCTGCACTAAGCCCTCAGGAAATCACAATGCTGGAAGAAATAAAAAATAGCCTGCGTCCCGAATCTCATTTCCCATATGATCAGCGTAATATACATAGTGAGTTAAAGAGAATAATCACAGCATTAGGGTTTTCTCATGAACATGACGTCCTAAAGTTATTAAAACAGCATGATGATGGAGCCGTCAAAAATCTGGATACTCTCAAACAGCTTCTGATGGGCTTCTTAACCGAAGAACCAGCACATGCAGCTAAAGATGCAGCGGAACGGCTGCTGCATAAAATAACCGGCTTTCAGGCTCTCTCGCAGGAATCAGGGCCATTGCAGCATTTTATCTTTCAGCTTCCGGTTTCTTTATGGGGAAAGATCTCTGATATGACAATGCAGTGGAGCGGAAGGAGAACAGAAGGCGGAAATATTGATCCAAACCATTGCCGTGTTATCTTTTATTTAGATTTGGAGCACCTGAATGAAACGATTATCGACCTTCAGGTCCAAAACAGAATCATCAGCATTTCAGTTATTAACGGGCACAGCGAAATAAAGGATTTGACAGCTCCATTTGCAGCTGAATTAAAAGCAAATTTATTGAAATTAAATTATAAGATGTCCTCGGTTTCCTTCCAGAAGCCTGAGCCTGAAGGTGATTCACTTTTAGCAAGAGAAACAATGACATCAATTGTACAGGCAAATCAATTCAGCGGAGTAGATATTAGAATATGAAAAAAGAGCGTGTTGCACAAAGGAAAGAAGCGGTAGCATTAACATATGATTCTGAGAGTCATGGGGCACCTAGGATATCTGCAAAAGGGAAGGGTCTGACAGCTGAAAATATCCTTGAAAAGGCTAAGGAACATGGTATTCCGGTTCAGGAAGACCCTGCCCTTGTTGAGCTTCTTGGCAAGCTTAATATCAATGAAGGGATTCCTGAAGAGCTTTATCAGGCTGTTGCTGAGGTATTTGCTTTCATCTACAGGGCTGATCAGGAGGCTGGAAAGAGGAAAAATAGTAAATAATCTATTCTGGTAAACCAATATGTTTCTCTTAAAGTAATCATTCCGAGTATAAAAAAACGGGATAATACTTAAATCAACTAGAATCGAAAGCTGTCGAAGGGCAGTTTTTTTTTATTTTAATAAAATATTTTCCTGTGAGATCAGGTTCAAATCCGCTATGATAACAGGGTTTGTGCACTGACCAATATTTATAATTTTTAAAGAAATATAATATTTTAGAGTAAATGGTAGACAAGGGTTGTGTCATTTAATAAAATGAAAGCGCAGTCTATTTTTTTGAAGAGTTAGATAGGAGGATGGGAAATGAATATACATGAGTATCAAGGTAAAGAAGTCCTCAGACAATACGGGGTAGCCGTTCCGAACGGAAAAGTTGCATTTACAGTTGAAGAAGCTGTTGAAGCTGCGAAAGAACTTGGCACTGAGGTGTGTGTGGTTAAAGCGCAAATCCATGCCGGAGGACGCGGTAAAGCTGGCGGTGTAAAAGTTGCCAAAAATCTTGACGAAGTTCGTACATATGCAAGTGAAATCTTAGGAAAAACACTTGTTACACATCAAACAGGCCCGGAAGGCAAGGAAGTAAAACGTTTACTTATTGAAGAGGGCTGTGACATTAAGAAGGAATATTATGTGGGCCTTGTACTGGACCGAGCTACATCTCGCGTAGTATTAATGGCTTCAGAAGAGGGCGGTACAGAAATCGAAGAAGTGGCTGAAAAAACGCCAGAAAAAATCTTCAAGGAAGAAATCGATCCTGTTCTTGGTTTAACAGCATTCCAGGCCCGGAGAATCGCTTTTAATATCAATATTCCATCAAAGCTTGTCGGACAAGCTGTTAAATTCATGATGGGCTTATACAGAGCTTATATTGAAAAAGATTGCTCTATTGCTGAAATCAATCCATTAGTTGTAACTGGCGACGGCAAGGTTATGGCTCTGGATGCTAAGCTGAACTTTGATGGGAATGCCCTTTACCGTCAAAAAGACATCATGGATCTTCGTGACCTTGAAGAAGAGGATGCAAAGGAAATCGAAGCATCAAAATATGACCTAAGCTATATTTCCCTTGATGGAAACATCGGCTGCATGGTTAACGGTGCAGGTTTAGCGATGGCTACTATGGATATCGTTAAGCATTATGGCGGAGACCCGGCCAATTTCCTTGATGTTGGGGGCGGAGCAACAGCTGAGAAAGTAACAGAAGCTTTCAAAATCATCCTTTCTGATAAAAACGTAAAAGGTATTTTTGTAAATATCTTCGGCGGAATCATGAAGTGCGACATCATCGCCACTGGTGTAGTGGAAGCAGCGAAGCAAGTAGGCTTGAATGTGCCATTAGTTGTACGTCTGGAAGGCACGAATGTTGAAATGGGCAAGAAAATTCTTGCTGAATCCGATATCGATATTATCGCAGCTGAATCCATGGCTGACGGCGCACAAAAAATCGTTTCTTTAGTAGGCTAAGAATTAAAAATGAGCGGCCGTTCAGCATTAAAGGCATATAGCGGAAACCGATCTTCAGTTTTTGATTTAAGCCTTTGAGCATATGACGGCACTCTTTAGACCAGGAAGGAGAATTAATGTGAGCGTATTTATTAATAAAGATACTAAAGTTATAGTTCAAGGGATTACCGGCTCAACAGCCCTCTTCCATACAAAGCAAATGCTTGAATACGGAACGCAAATTGTCGGCGGTGTAACTCCGGGTAAAGGCGGTACTGAAGTAGAGGGTGTTCCTGTCTTCAATACAGTGGAGGAAGCAGTTAAGGCAACGGGTGCAAATGCCTCCGTAATCTATGTTCCGGCTCCATTTGCTGCAGATGCTATTCTTGAGGCTGTAGATGCAGAATTGGATCTTGCAATTTGTATCACTGAGCATATTCCAGTATTGGATATGGTTAAAGTTAAGCGTTATATGGAAGGCAAGAAGACACGCCTTGTAGGTCCTAACTGCCCAGGTGTTATCACTCCTGAAGAGTGTAAGATCGGCATTATGCCTGGTTACATCCACACTAAAGGCCATGTTGGAGTTGTGTCCCGTTCCGGAACATTGACTTATGAAGCTGTACATCAGCTGACACAGGAAGGAATCGGCCAATCTACTGCTGTTGGAATCGGCGGAGATCCGGTTAACGGAACAAACTTCATTGATGTTTTAAAAGCATTCAATGAAGATCCTGAAACTTATGCTGTCATCATGATTGGTGAAATTGGCGGAACTGCTGAAGAAGAAGCTGCAGAATGGGTTAAAGAGAACATGACTAAGCCTGTTGTAGGCTTCATCGGAGGGCGCACTGCACCTCCAGGAAAGCGTATGGGCCATGCAGGCGCAATTATTTCAGGAGGCAAAGGAACAGCTGATGAAAAGATCCGTGTAATGAATGAATGCGGAATTCAGGTAGCTGACACTCCATCCGTAATGGGTGAAACCCTGATTAAGGTCCTGAAAGAAAAAGGCCTTTATGACCAGTGTAAAACACACTAATCTTTTCGAATAACTAAAGAGTAGTCCCTCTTTTTGAGGGACTATTTCTGCATTGTCAAATACGGTTATCCCCCCACTTACCCCGTTTTTTAAAAAACATTTCAGGAGGCTCCCATGAATGAATTTAATATGAGGCTCACCCATCTCCACCACTGCAGAGGAATGAGCTGGAAGATGATTTATTACATTCTGAAAACAGATCCCGAATTGAAATTTCTGTATAATGATACACCCCGCCAAATTATGCCCCAGGTAATCACCACTCAGGAAACACTTTCCAATGCACTCGAGGATCTGCATTCTAATCGAATCCAGGAACAAATTCGCCAATACTCACCAAATGGCATTAAAGCCATTACAATTTTTGACGAGGAATATCCGGTTCTGTTAAAAGAAACATACCAGCCGCCTTGGGTTTTATATGCCCGGGGTGATACCTGTCTTTTGAATAGCGGAGTCCATCTGGCCGTTGTTGGTTCCAGACAGGCAACAGATTATGGCGAAAAAGCCATTCAGTCCATTTTCCCCAAGCTTATTGAACAGGGGGTTATTATTGTAAGCGGGCTGGCGGCCGGCATCGATGCCATTGCGCATAAAGAAACAATAAAAAATAAAGGAAAAACAATCGGTGTCATAGCCGGGGGCCTGTTTAATATTTATCCACAGGCAAACCAGAAGCTTGCTTATGAAATGATGAAAAACCATCTGGTTATTTCTGAATATCCGCCAGACACAAGGCCCTCAAGATGGCAGTTTCCAATGAGAAACCGAATCATAAGCGGCATTAGCAGAGGAACACTGATTATTCAGGCGAAAAGCAAAAGCGGCTCTCTTATTACAGCTAATTATGCTGTGCAAGAAGGCCGGGAAGTGTTTGCGGTACCAGGGAATATTTTTAGCCCATTCTCGTGTGGAACCAATGAGCTAATTCAGCAAGGCGCCAAACTGGTTAAATCAGCTGAAGAAATCTTAGAGGAGTTCCATTACTGATCAGGTCAAATAAAAAAGGAGCCTTGATATAGATTAAAGGCTCCTAATCTTTCATTAGTCATAATAAATTTGTTTATTTAAAGGATTTTTTACAAAAAGGTTGAAATTCTATTAAAACTGTTATACATTTTGCAACAGGTATGAATGAAAGTAAGAGAATGCTTAGTTCGTTAATTTAGGATCTTTTCTTGGAAACGGTTGCGGAAATAATCCGATTAAGTTTGACAAACTTGAATAGAATGTAGAATAATAATGAATATTTCAATACACATGCAATAAAGAGGCTGTTCTATTGATATAGATAAAGAAGACAGGCAATTTTAGCAGGTGAAAAATACCGTGTTTCAAAAAGATTTTGCCTGAGTGTTTTAAAATTCCCTCTCAAGGAGGACTATTGATGTCAGAGTTTCTTGTTATCGTTGAGTCACCTGCAAAGGCAAAAACGATTGAACGTTATTTAGGAAAAAAATATAAAGTAAAAGCTTCCATGGGACATGTCAGGGATCTGCCCAAAAGCCAAATGGGCATTGATGTGGAAAATAATTTTGAACCCAAATACATAACAATTCGCGGAAAGGGCCCTGTATTAAAGGAGCTTAAGACAGCGGCCAAAAAAGCTAAGAAAATTTATCTCGCGGCTGACCCCGACAGAGAAGGTGAAGCCATTGCCTGGCATTTGGCACATAGCCTGGATATGGATATTAAGTCGGATTGCCGTGTTGTCTTTAATGAAATCACGAAAGATGCCATTAAAGAATCCTTCAAACATCCTAGGCCGATCAACATGGATCTTGTTGATGCGCAGCAGGCAAGAAGGATGCTGGACAGACTGGTCGGCTATAATATCAGCCCTTTACTATGGAAGAAAGTGAAAAAAGGCTTAAGTGCGGGGAGAGTACAGTCTGTTGCTGTCCGATTGATCATCGACCGTGAAAAGGAAATTAAGGACTTTATCCCAGAAGAGTACTGGTCAATTGATGGGGAATTCCTTAAAGGAAAAACAGCCTTTGATGCATCATTTTACGGATTTAAGAATGAAAAAGTTGAATTGAAGTCGGAAAGCGATGTTCAAAATATTTTAAGTAAAATGAAGGGCAATAAATTCAAGGTGGAATCGGTTACCAAGAAGGAAAGAAGGCGGAATCCGGCAGCCCCTTTTACTACGTCATCACTTCAGCAGGAAGCTGCAAGAAAATTAAATTTCCGTGCCAAGAAAACGATGATGCTTGCACAGCAGCTTTATGAAGGAATTGAACTCGGCAAGGAAGGAACTGTCGGTTTAATCACTTATATGAGAACTGACTCAACACGCATATCCGAAATTGCGCAAAGTGAAGCTGCGGACTATATTCAAAGCTCTTACGGGAAAGAGTTCCTGCAGAGTGAAAAGAAAAAAGAAAAGAAAAACAGCAATGCCCAGGATGCCCATGAGGCCATCCGCCCGACAAGCACATTAAGATCGCCTGCAAGTTTAAAAGAATACTTGTCGCGTGATCAGCTTCGATTATACAGGCTTATATGGGAACGATTTGTTGCAAGCCAAATGGCACCAGCGGTTATGGACACCATGAGTGTTGATTTGAAAAATGGTGAAGTGATCTTCCGGGCAACAGGCTCAAAAGTGAAATTCGCAGGATTCATGAAAGTATATGTTGAAGGCACTGATGACCAGTCGGAGGAAAAAGATAATATGCTCCCTGATCTGAAGGAAGGGGATGAAGTCCTTAAAAAAGACATCGAACCTAAACAGCACTTCACACAGCCCCCTCCAAGGTATACTGAGGCAAGGCTGGTAAAAACACTTGAAGAACAGGGCATTGGGCGGCCATCCACCTTCGCTCCGACACTTGATACAATCCAAAAACGGGGCTATGTTGCTCTGGATAATAAACGTTTTATACCGACCGAACTGGGTGAAATCGTCCTGGAATTAATCATGGAATTCTTCCCTGAAATCCTTGATATCGAGTTTACCGCGAAAATGGAAAAAGACCTGGACTATGTTGAAGAAGGCAAAGTCAACTGGGTACAGATCATAGATGATTTCTATATAGATTTTGAAAAAAATCTTAAAATAGCGGAAAAGGAAATGCAGGAAGTAGAAATTAAGGATGAACCTGCCGGTGAGGATTGCGAACAATGCGGAAATCCTATGGTGTTCAAGATGGGACGCTATGGAAAGTTCATGGCCTGCAGCAATTTCCCTGACTGCCGCAATACTAAACCGATTGTCAAGGATATCGGTGTGAAATGTCCAAAGTGCGAAGAAGGCAATATCATTGAAAGAAAAAGCAAAAAACGCCGGATCTTCTACGGCTGTGACAGGTTCCCTGAATGTGACTTTATTTCTTGGGATAAGCCCCTGCCGAGAAGCTGTCCAAAATGTGATAACCTGCTGGTTGAGAAAAAACTCAAAAAAGGTGTTCAGGTTCAGTGTGTTGAATGCGACTATAAGGAAGAAAAGCAAAGTTAAGGGTGAGCTTAAATGCTCACTCTTTTCTATTGAGGGATGAGGATCCAAAATACTTCCAGTCTGGCTATTTTCAAAGGAATTAGTACATGAAACTTTTTTATTTTTAAATCGTATTGTAAAATGGCAAAATGAATAAGAACAGGGTAAAGTAAGAGAGACTGTTTTTAATAAATATAAATTATTCATGATATCGTCATCATAAATATATATGGAGGTTCAATTTATGAAAGATACAGCAGTGAATGTAATTGGCGCAGGATTGGCAGGCAGTGAGGCCGCTTGGCAGCTTGCCAGCAGGGGGATAAAGGTAAATTTATATGAAATGAGGCCGGTAAGGCAGACTCCTGCTCATCACACAGATAAATTTGCAGAACTTGTCTGCAGCAACTCCCTGCGTGCAAATACTTTAACAAATGCAGTCGGGGTTTTAAAAGAAGAAATGAGAAAGCTGAATTCTGTCATTATCCATTCAGCTGACAGCAGTGCAGTTCCTGCCGGTGGCGCATTGGCAGTTGACCGCCATGATTTTGCTGCCCGCGTAACCGAACAAGTCAAAAACCATCCGAACGTAACAGTAATAAACGAAGAAGTAACAGATATTCCGGAAGGGCCAACTGTTATTGCTACTGGACCGCTCACAAGTGAAGCTTTATCCGCAAAATTAAAAGAGCTGTCCGGGGAAGATTATTTATATTTTTATGATGCGGCTGCTCCAATTCTCGAAAAAGATTCAATCGATATGAATAAAGTTTATTTGAAATCACGTTATGATAAGGGAGAAGCGGCATATCTGAATTGTCCAATGACAGAAGAAGAATTTGACCGCTTTTACGAGGCTCTTACCACAGCGGAAACAGTTCCGTTAAAGGAATTTGAAAAGGAAATCTTTTTCGAGGGCTGTATGCCAATAGAAGTGATGGCAAACAGGGGGAAGAAAACCATGCTTTTCGGCCCGATGAAGCCTGTTGGATTAGAAGATCCTAAAACAGGAAAAAGGCCATATGCAGTTGTCCAGCTTCGCCAGGATGATGCAGCAGGAACTCTTTATAATATAGTAGGTTTTCAGACACATCTGAAATGGGGTCCTCAAAAAGAAGTAATCCGATTGATTCCTGGTCTTGAAAATGCTGAGATAGTAAGATATGGTGTTATGCACCGGAATACATTCATCAATTCTCCAAAAGTCCTTCGTGCAACATATCAGTTCAAGAATAGGGATGATTTATTCTTTGCAGGACAAATGACCGGAGTTGAAGGGTATGTGGAATCTGCAGCCAGCGGACTTGTGGCAGGCATCAATGCTGCAAGGCTTGTTACAGGAGAAGATCCAATAGAGTTTCCTCATGAAACGGCGATTGGAAGTATGGCTCGATATATTACTACAGCAAATCCGAAGAGTTTCCAGCCTATGAATGCTAACTTTGGATTATTCCCGGAACTTCCTGAAAAAATTAGAGGAAAAAAAGAAAGAAATGAAAAACATGCAGAAAGAGCATTAGGAACAATTCAGAACTTTATGAAAAATTTGTAAATTATGTTGCGTGCGCTGCTGAGTTGTGATACTATTTAGTAGCCCATACGAGGTGACCAATTAATGTCTGAAAATGTGAACGTTTCTTTAAAGTTGTTTATTGAATATTTACAAATAGAGAAAAATTATTCACAATATACTATTGAACATTACCAGCATGATATAAGTGAGTTCTTTATGTTCATGTCTGAACAAGCCATTTCAGATTTAACAAAAGTCGAGTATCAGGATGTCAGGATACATCTCACTAATCTTTTTGAAAGAAAGATGTCACGCAAGTCTGTTGCCAGAAAGATATCAAGTCTAAGGAGCTTTTTTAAATTTTTGCTAAGAGAAGAGATAGTCGCTGAGAATCCTTTCGCACTTGTTTCCATTCCCAAAGCACAGAAAAAGCTGCCGGAATTTTTCTATGAAGAGGAAATGAAACAGCTTTTTAATGCTTGTGAATCCAGCACTCCTCTTGGGCAAAGAAATAAAGCCCTTCTTGAATTATTATATGCAACCGGCATCCGTGTAAGTGAGTGCAGTCAAATCCGCTTAAAAGACCTGGATATGCATTTATCAACTGTTCTTGTACGGGGAAAGGGCAGCAAAGAACGATATGTTCCTTTCGGCAGCTTCGCCCAGGACGCAATTGACACATACATAAACCATGGACGTAAAGAATTGCTTGCAAATGGGAACGTGCAGGAAAATTTGTTTTTGAACGCCCGGGGCGGTCCTCTTACAGCAAGGGGAATCAGGACAATTCTTGACCGGATCATAGAGAAATCATCCTTAACAGGCAAAATTCATCCCCATATGCTTCGCCACACATTTGCGACTCATTTAATGGCTAATGGGGCTGACATGAGAACGGTCCAGGAATTGCTGGGACACGCATTTCTTTCTTCGACCCAGGTATATACACATGTTACGAATGAATACTTGAAAAAAACGTATATGGCCCATCATCCGCGGGCGTAGCGGAAAAACAGCCATTATCGAATAGTCTGCAGAAAAAAATCAAAGGCAATATGCTCCAAAGGAGGAGTCTTTCATGTCCGAATTTCATGCAACAACAATATTTGCTGTGCATCATAATGGAGAATGTGCAATGTCTGGCGACGGCCAGGTTACCTTTGGAAATGCAGTTGTAATGAAACACACTGCAAGAAAAGTCAGAAAGCTTTTTAACGGGAAGGTGCTTGCTGGATTTGCAGGCTCAGTAGCTGATGCTTTTACGTTATTCGAAATGTTTGAAGGAAAGCTTGAAGAGTATAATGGCAACCTTGAGAGAGCAGCTGTGGAGCTTGCAAAAGAATGGAGAAGCGACAAGGTTTTGCGCAAGCTTGAAGCAATGCTTATCGTTATGAACAAGGATAGTCTGCTGCTTATCTCAGGTACAGGTGAAGTTATCGAGCCGGATGATGGAATTCTGGCTATTGGATCAGGAGGCAATTATGCTCTGGCAGCAGGACGTTCTTTAAAAAGGTTCGCAGGCGAACACTTGTCAGCAAGAGAAATTGCCAAGGCCTCACTTGAAATGGCTGCCGAAATATGTGTATATACAAACCACAATATTATTGTGGAAGAACTCTAATAAAGGAGTGCTGTTGAATGGGTAAAGGAACAAGCTTAACTCCGCGCCAAATTGTTGAGCGCTTGGATCAATATATTATCGGTCAAAAGGATGCAAAAAAAGCGGTTGCTATAGCTCTTCGAAATCGTTATCGCCGCAGCTTGCTGGAAGAAAAATTGCGGGAAGAAGTAAATCCTAAAAATATATTGATGATCGGGCCAACTGGTGTTGGAAAAACTGAAATAGCGCGCAGAATGGCTAAATTGGTGGGCGCACCATTTGTAAAAGTGGAGGCAACCAAATTCACTGAAGTAGGATATGTGGGCAGGGATGTTGAATCCATGGTCAGAGATCTTGTGGAAACATCCGTCCGTCTGGTAAAAGAAGAGAAGATGGCCAGTGTAAGGGAAAGAGCAGAAGAAAGTGCCAACCGCCGCATACTTGAACTGCTTGTGCCTGGTGCCAAAAAGGCCGCTAATTATAAAAATCCACTTGAAATGCTATTTGGCGGAGGTAATGATCAGCAGCAGGATACGAATCAGACAGAAGATTTAAATCTTCAGGAAAAGCGCAAGATTGTAAAAGAAAAGCTTGCACTTGGCGAATTGGAAAATGAAGTGATTACCGTTGAGGTGGAAGAGCAGCAGCCTTCCATGTTTGACATGCTGCAGGGCTCTGGGATGGAGCAAATGGGCATGAATATGCAGGATGCCCTCAGCAGCCTTATGCCAAAGAAAAGGAAAAAGAGAAAACTGACTGTAAGGGAAGCCAGAAAGATCCTGACAAATGAAGAAGCCCAAAAGCTGATTGATATGGATGAAGTCAGCCAGGAGGCTGTATTCCGTGCTGAACAGTCAGGAATAATATTCATTGATGAGATCGATAAAATTGCCAGCAAAAACAGCGGCGGTTCATCAGCAGATGTCTCAAGGGAAGGGGTTCAAAGAGATATTTTGCCGGTGGTAGAAGGTTCAACAGTAGTAACCAAATACGGTTCTGTTAAAACGGATCATGTATTGTTTATTGCTGCGGGTGCTTTCCATATGGCTAAGCCCTCTGACCTTATTCCTGAATTACAGGGACGTTTTCCGATTCGTGTCGAGCTTACAAAGCTAACGGTAGAAGACTTCTACAAAATACTTGTGGAGCCCGATAATGCCTTAATTAAACAATATGAAGCATTATTGGTAACTGAAGGTATACAAATTGAATTTTCTGACGATGCTATTCGTAGGATTGCTCAATTTGCTTTCGAAGTTAATCAAAATACAGATAATATCGGTGCAAGGCGTCTTCATACAATCATGGAAAAGCTGCTCGAAGATTTATCGTTTGAAGCACCGGACATCACCATGGAAAAAATCACGATTACCCCTCAGTATGTTGAGGAAAAGCTCGGAGCCATATCCCGCAATAAGGATTTAAGCCAGTTTATTCTGTGATCTCATAGTTTAAAGATTAAGGACAGAGGGTAACGGAAAGTGAATCCTGAAAAAAGTAAAATTACTTTTGATTCAAACAGAAGCAATTAGATATCTAATTTTAACAAAATATATGTTTATGGGTTGCAGCAAATAGGAGGAAATACAATGGATTTATTAACAAAAACAAGAAAAATTAATGCAATGCTTCAAAGGGCAGCCGGAAAGCCGGTTAACTTCAAAGAAATGTCAGAAACACTTAGTGATGTAATCGAAGCAAATATCTTCGTAGTAAGCCGCAGGGGCAAACTGCTTGGATTTGCAGTAAACCAGCAAATCGAGAATGAACGCATGAAGCAAATGCTTGAAGATCGTCAGTTCCCTGAGGAATATACGAAAAACTTATTTAACATCCAGGAAACTTCATCAAACCTGGATATGGAAAGCGAATATACTGCATTCCCAGTTGAAAACAAGGACCTTTTTGCAAGTGGTTTGACTACAATTGTTCCAATCATTGGCGGCGGTGAGCGTCTCGGCACACTTATTCTTGCGAGATTGCAGGAACAGTTCCATGATGATGATTTAATTCTTGCTGAATATGGTGCTACTGTAGTTGGCATGGAAATTCTGCGTGAAAAAGCGGAAGAAATTGAAGAAGAAGCGCGCAGCAAAGCTGTTGTGCAAATGGCAATCAGTTCTCTTTCTTACAGCGAGCTTGAAGCGATCGAGCATATTTTCGAAGAGCTTAACGGCAACGAAGGACTTCTTGTTGCGTCAAAAATTGCTGATCGTGTAGGAATTACCCGCTCTGTAATCGTAAATGCCCTAAGAAAACTGGAAAGTGCAGGAGTTATTGAGTCCCGTTCTTTAGGAATGAAGGGTACGTATATTAAAGTCCTAAATGATAAGTTCCTGGTTGAATTGGAAAAGCTTAAATCCAACTAATATAATCTGAAACCCGTCCCTCAGTGGCGGGTTTTTTTGTTACAAAATTATTACGAATAAATTTGGTAAATTTATGTAATTAAAACAAAATTTATAAGTTCATTAGTCATAGATAACCTAATCATAAAGTGTAATATTAAAAAAAATAGTAAAAAAGAACTATTGAAGGAGATGTAAGGAAAAATCAGAAAGGATAAAGGATATAGTAATTATGGTAATTATTACAAAAATACTTATATAACTTTCAGCATATTTAAAAGATTTGTCGAAAATAGGTCGAAAGAATCACTAATTTTAACCTTAAGTACATAGACATATTATTTCATATTCATTACAATAATGTTTATGATGACATATTTTGTCCATTATCACCAAAATTCTACAATAATTACCATGTAAAAATTGTTTTTAATACGAGGTGTTATGATTGAAGCTGTTTTCCGGTACTATATCTACATTAGAACAAGCACTGAACTATTCTTCGCTTAAACAAAAAGTAATATCACAAAATATTGCAAATGCAGATACTCCAAACTATAAAGCAAAAGATGCCAGCTTTAAAGCTGCTTTCAAAAACGCTTTAAATGATTCAATGGAAGCAAAAAAAAGTGACTACAGACATTACGATTTTAAAAATGGTTCATCCTCAGGGCAAGGTATAGTGACAAAACCTGATACTTCTTACAATCATAATGGCAATAGCGTTGATTTAGATAAGGAAATGGCGGAACTGGCTACAAATCAGATTTACTATAATGCAGTTATTGAACGGGTAAGCGGTAAGTTTTCCAGTCTGCAGAATGTATTGCGGGGAGGCAAATAGTAATGTCTATGTTTCATAGTATGAATAACACTGCATCGGCACTAACTGCCCAAAGGCTCCGTATGGATGTAATTTCTTCTAATATGGCCAATGCAGATTCTACAAGAAGTATAAATGGAGATGGACCCTACAGAAGGAAGTCGGTAGTACTGGAACCGAGAGAAGGACAATTTTCCTCTTTTTTAAATATGGCCATGAGCCAAAAAGGAGGTAGTTCTGCAGGGAATGGAGTAAAGGTGTCAAGAATTGTAGAAGATCGGGTGACCCCAACTAAAATGGTTTATGATCCTTCCCATGTTGATGCTAATGAAGATGGATATGTTGAAATGCCCAATGTGGACCCTTTGAGAGAAATGACAGATCTTATTAGTGCAACAAGATCCTATGAAGCAAATGTAACGGTTTTTAATGCCTCTAAAGGCATGATGATGAAAGCTTTGGAAATCGGCAAATAAGGAGAACCTTAAATGAATAATGTAACTTTTATGCCAGTAAATGCTATAAAGCCTGCTGAAAATCAAAAGACTCATACGTATACATCATTCGATGCTCAGCAGAGTTTTTCGTCGGTCTTAAAGCAATCAATTGAAAACATCAATAATGCACAGATTCAGTCAGATGTTATGACTGAAAAACTTGCTAGGGGAGAAAATATTGATCTTCACCAGGTGATGATTACATCTCAAAAAGCGAGCATTACAATGCAGGCTGCACTGGAAATTAGAAATAAAGTTATTGAAGCTTATCAGGAAGCTATGAGAATGCAGGTTTAATAATACAGCTGTTTCATTGAAAAAACTTAGGAATTGAAAGAATCCGCTGATTGGTGGGGTTTTTTCAATTTTTTAATGAAGGAAATTGATTAAAGCTAAAAACTAGTTATGGCGGTTATTAGCTAAGACAGAATAACCGGAGGATTGTGATGAAAGAGACGCTGCAGAGATATATAAGCAAATTGAAAGAGTACTGGGGAAGCAGGTCAAAAAAACAAAAGACAATTATGATTAGTGCAGCTGCAATATGTATACTGCTGATTGCAGCTGCAGCTATCTTTAGTACCAGGACCAATCTCGTTCCTCTATACAGCAACCTGACACCTTCAGAAACTGGAACGATAAAAGAAAGTCTCGATACTAGAGGAATTGTATCAGAAATAGCAGATGGCGGAACTACAATTAAAGTACCTGAAGAGTCAGTAGATACCCTGAAAGTAGAACTGGCAGCAGAAGGAATTCCGAAATCAGGAAGCATTGATTATTCATTTTTCAGCCAAAATGCAGGGATTGGCATGACAGAAAACGAGTTCAATGTTCTAAAGCTGGAAGCAATGCAGACTGAGCTTGCGAATTTGATGAAAGGGATCGATGGAGTCAATGATGCCAAGGTAATGATTAACCTCCCGGCGAAAGGCATCTTTGTAAATGATCCTTCAGAGGAAGCCTCCGCATCTATTGTCCTTAACACAAAACCAGGTCATCAGTTTGAAGAATCGCAAATTCAGGCGCTTTATCACCTGGCTGCGAAAAGTGTACCAAACCTTCCCACTGATAATATCGTCATTACCAACCAGTTTTTTGAGTATTTTGATTTAAAAAATGAACAAAATTCTTCTCCTGAAAGCACTTTTGCGGCACAGCATGAAATCAAAAAAGAAATTGAGCGTGATGTACAGCGCCAGGTACAGAATATGCTGGGCACTTTAATGGGACAGGATAAGGTGGTTGTATCCGTAACTGCCGATATTGACTTTACCCAGGAAAACAGGGAAGAAAACCTGGTTACGCCTGTTGATGAAGAAAATATGGAAGGTATAGCGATCAGTGCTCAAAAGATTACGGAAACGTTTACTGGAAACGGTGATGCTGCAGGCGGATTTACTCCGGCTGGAGGCAATGATGAACCTGCGGGCACTGACGCTGCTACTTATCAGGAAAGCGGAAATTCCAACGGGGATTATGAACGAATAGAAGAGACTATTAATAATGAAGTAAATAAAATCCGCAAAGAGATCGTTGAAAGCCCATATAAAGTCAGAGACCTGGGCATTCAGGTAATGGTGGAACCGCCGACAGCGGATGACCCTGCATCGCTTCCGCAAGAGAGAATTAATGATATTACTCAAATTCTTGGAACTGTAGTCCGCACGACAATTAATAAGGATGCGGCAGCTGATGCAGAATTAACAGATGAGGCAATTCAGGATAAAATTGTCGTTTCAGTACAGCCATTCAACGGTAAAGTTGAGTTCCCTGATCAGGCAAGCACCAGCATTCCCTGGTGGATTTATGCAATCGGGGGAGTATTGCTTATTATCATTGCTCTATTAATCTTCCTTTTTGCCAAAGCCAGAAAGAAGCAGAAACAAGAAGAAGAGATTGAATTACAGGAACCAGAGACATTCAACCTTCCGGATGTTAATGACGAGCATGAAACAGAAAGTACAATGAGGCGCAAACAGCTGGAGAAAATGGCAAAGGAAAAGCCTGAAGACTTTGCGAAGCTTCTTCGCACATGGATCGCAGAAGATTAAGGAGGATAAAAAATGCCAAAAAAAGAACAAAGAGAACTCACAGGTAAGCAAAAAGCGGCTATTCTTCTTATTTCTCTTGGTCCTGATGTTGCATCCTCTGTTTATAAACACCTAAGCGAGGAAGAAATTGAAAAATTGACCCTGGAGATCTCAGGAGTCCGAAAAGTTGATTCGGTTGCAAAAGAAGAAATTCTCGAAGAATTCCATCAAATTGCCCTTGCGCAGGATTATATTACGCAGGGAGGAATTGGATATGCAAAAACAGTTCTGGAAAAAGCACTCGGTACAGAGCAGGCTTCAGCTATTATTAACAGATTGACGTCTTCTCTGCAGGTAAGGCCATTCGATTTCGCCAGAAAAGCAGATCCGGCACAAATCCTGAATTTTATTCAGAATGAACATCCGCAAACGATCTCCTTGATATTATCTTATCTAGATCCAGCACAGGCAGGGCAAATTCTGTCAGAGCTGCCGCAGGAAATGCAGGCGGATATTGCAAGAAGGATTGCTGTTATGGATAGTACATCTCCTGAGATTATTAATGAAGTTGAACAGATTCTTGAAAGAAAGCTGTCTTCTACTGTAACTCAGGATTATACTCAGACCGGCGGCATCGAGTCTGTGGTAGATGTTCTTAATGGAGTTGATCGTGCAACAGAAAGGACTATTCTGGATGCACTGGAGATTCAGGATCCGGAGCTTGCTGAAGAAATTAAGAAGAGGATGTTTGTGTTTGAAGACATCGTTACTCTTGACAGTCGCGCTATACAGCGTGTTATCCGGGATTGTGAAAGTGAAGACCTTATGCTTTCACTCAAGGTATCCAGTGAAGAAGTTAAAGGAATTGTCTTTAAAAACATGTCTTCCAGAATGGTTGAAACCTTTAAGGATGAAATGGAATACATGGGTCCTGTGAGATTAAGAGATGTTGAAGAAGCTCAATCAAGAATAGTTGGCATAATAAGAAGACTGGAAGAATCAGGGGAGATCATCGTCGCTCGCGGCGGAGGAGATGATATTATTGTCTAGGCTAATAAAATCATACTCTCCCGCAGTGCCAAAAGAAGAAAAGAAAGTCATTTCGATCAGACTGCTGCAAAGTAATTCAAATCACAAAGAAGAGACAGTGGAGCAGAGTGCTGCGAGTCCCCATGAAGAGCTTCAAGCTATGCTGAACAGTGCCCGTGAGGAAGCTGAGAGGATTCTAAACGCTGCAAGAATAGATTCTGAAAATGTGGCCCGGCAAATGGACGAACAACGCATGGCGCTTGAACAGGAAAAACAAAAAATATTTGAAGAAGCCAGAATACAAGGGTTTGCTGCTGGAGCTGATGAAGGCAGACAAAGCGGTCTCAGGGAATACAGTGAACTGATTCATATGGCAAGAGAAGTTGTAAACACAGCCAAACATGATTATCAGCAGCACATCGAATCATCTGAACGGACCATACTGAACCTCGGATTAAAGGTTGCAGGGAAAATACTCAGCGAAGTTCTTGAACAGAATAGTGACCAATTCCTTTCTATAGTAAAAAGGGCTTTAAAAGAAGCGAGAGAATATACTGAGATTCAGCTTCATGTACACCCAATGCACTATGATTTGCTTTTGTCTCATAAGGAAGAACTAATCCGGGTATTTCCTAAAGAGACAGATTTATATATTTATCCGGATGAGGAACTAAGTAATACAAGCTGCATAATTGAATCAGCCAACGGACGAATTGAAGCCAGTGTTGACAGCCAGCTTGAAGAAATAAAAAGAAAACTCTTTGAGATGCTGGAGAGTGAACCAAATTGAAACTTGAACAGCTGATCAGCGAGATAGAAAAAATTGATAGCTTTAAGCGTTTTGGCAGAGTAAAAAGAGTAGTGGGTCTGATGATTGAGTCCCAAGGCCCGGAAAGTTCTATTGGGGATGTATGCATTATTCATATCGGCAAAGGACGCACAAGAAAGATCCAGGCGGAAGTAGTCGGATTTAAGAATGAGAATGTGATACTTATGCCTTATACAGATGTACAGGATATTTCACCAGGCTCTCTTGTCGAGACAACCTCGAGACCTCTTGAGGTGAAGATAGGCCCGGCTCTAATTGGACAAGCAATAGATTCACTGGGACAGCCTCTCGACGGGTCCTTGCTGCCAAAAGGGCTGACGCCAGTCCTAACGGAACAAACTCCTCCTAATCCTCTGAAAAGACCGCCGATTTCTGAACCTATTGAAGTAGGTGTAAGAATGATCGACAGTCTGCTGACTGTAGGAAACGGACAGCGGGTCGGGATATTTGCAGGTAGCGGAGTTGGGAAGAGCACTCTTCTTGGAATGATAGCCCGCAATACTAATGCAGATCTAAATGTGATTGCCCTTATTGGCGAGAGGGGCAGAGAGGTCAGGGAGTTTATTGAGAGGGACCTGGGGCCGGAAGGTTTGAGAAGATCCATAGTGGTTGTCGCTACGTCTGACCAGCCGGCACTCATGAGAATTAAAGGGGCATACACAGCCACAGCAATTGCTGAATATTTCAGGGACAAAGGCTTAAATGTCATGTTAATGATGGATTCAGTAACCAGGGTGGCAATGGCTCAGCGGGAAGTCGGTCTTGCAGTCGGAGAACCGCCAACAACTAAAGGGTATACGCCATCTGTTTTTGCTGTATTGCCTAAGCTTCTTGAAAGAACAGGTACAAACGAATACGGCTCTATAACGGCATTTTATACCGTACTGGTGGACGGGGACGATATGAATGAGCCAATCGCGGATACAGTCAGGGGAATATTGGATGGACACTTTGTTCTTGACCGGTCATTAGCGAACAAGGGACAGTATCCAGCTATTAATGTATTGAAAAGTGTAAGCCGTGTAATGAATCATATAGCAGATGCATCTCATGTTAAATCAGCTGAAAAGGTAAGAGAAATGCTGAGCACATATATCAATGCAGAGGATTTAATTAATATTGGAGCCTACAAACGCGGCTCATCGATGGAAATAGATGAAGCTATACGATTATATCCTTCGATCATCTCTTTTTTGAAACAAGAAACGAACGAAAAAATTTCTATCTTGGAAAGCGTTGGCCAATTAAAGGGATTAGCTGGAAAAGGGGAATAATAAATGCAGTACCAATTTAAATTCAATAAAATCCTGACGATTAAAGAAAGAGAAAAAGATCAGGCATTTGATGTATATAATCAGGCTGTAAAACGATTTGAAGAAACTGCAAAGAAACTGTACGATCTGCTGAAAAAGAAAGAAGATCTGGAAGAATATCAGCAATCAAGACTGGCTGAAGGACTTCCGGTTCAGGAAATCAGGCATCACCAGCATTTTGTGAGCAGCATTGAGAAAACAATTGACCATTATCAAAAGATGGTCGCAAATGCAAGAAGCCAAATGAATTTCCAGCAGGAAAAACTAATGGAAAAAAATATTGAAGTAAAGAAATTTGAAAAAATTCAAGAAAAAGATTTAGCAGGATTTTTGGAAAGCATGAAGCAAGCAGAAGGAAGGCAAATGGATGATATCTCGATTCAGCTGTATATGAATCGGGGAAATTAGGTGGTTAAATGGAAAAAATACCAGAAAAGCAAGAGACACGCAAAACTAGCCGGTTTCAATGGTTTATATTTGCTTTCTTAATCCCGATCCTGTTCGTAATAACTGTAGCCCTGCTGGTTTTCACGCTATCAGGAAACAATATTTTTGAAACAGCCAAAAAATATAGCCAGGAAGTGCCATTTTTAGCTACGGTGTTTGATGATAAGAAGTCCCGTTCACAGGAAGTAATGGAAGAGCAGCTCATCGGACTGCAGGCAGAA
This sequence comes from Paenibacillus sp. FSL R5-0490, assembly GCF_001956215.1. Lineage (GTDB taxonomy): Bacteria > Bacillota > Bacilli > Bacillales > Cytobacillaceae > Cytobacillus. Next base: position 115,907 of record NZ_MRTQ01000001.1, read on the forward strand.
GTTAAAGATCGTGAAGCAAGAATATCTCAGCTGGAAAGCGAGCTTGACAGCAAAGAGCTGGAAATAGAAAGAGCAGGGCTCGAAAAGCAAAGGCTGGAGGAAGAAATCAGCGAGCTTACGGCTATAAAGGAAGAGAACAAGCGGGCCTTTAAAGATATCGTAAAGACTTATGAAAATATTTCTGCTAAAAAAGCAGCACCCATTCTAACTGAGATGAAGGATGAAGAAGCTGTAAAAATATTATCAAATGTTAATTCTGACGCGCTGGCTGCCATTATGGAGAAGATGAACCCGGAAGATGCCGCTCGATATACAGCACTCCTGACGGCAGCCAAAGAAAAAAGCGGATCGGATGATTAACACCAAGTTTTGAGAGGAGGTGAAACTAAGTGGAAATTGGAGGATTGGGATTTATTCAGTCACAATATTCATCCGAAGATAAAGTATCTCTGCAGGATGCATCCAGCAGTGGTTTTGGAAGTCTTTTCTCCGCTTTAACCGGAACCGCTAAAGCTCAAGGAGAAAGCTTAACTTCTGCTGCAGATGAGAATAGGATTGAACAGTTACAGGAAATAATTAAATTTCTTAAAGTAAGTGAGATCTCTGAAATAGAAAATGGAAGCGAGCTGCTAGGGAAGAATTCCTTTCAAAATGGAACTGACATCATTGAAATCATTTCAGAGCAGCTGGATCTTTCACAGGAAGAATTGGTGCAAATGCTTGAAGGTTTTATTGGACATGTTCTTCCGGAAGTAAAGCGTAAGGATGTATATCCTGAAGAAGATATAGATGCAGAAAATAAAATCAGTTTACTAATTTCTGCAATATCAAATCATAAGATAAGCATCAACTTGGAGGGCAAAGATCTTAGCGGGGCATTAAAGGTTCTGAAATTGTATGAATTGCTTTCTTCGAAACAAGACTTTCACACTAGTAAATTAAATCTGAAAGATTTCCTGAAAGATGTTCAAGTGAAAATTGAGAGTCTGCTAAACAATAGAGAGGGTATTTTACAGAAAATTGTTACCCCGCTCGCAAGCGAATTAAACTCTTTAAAACAACAAAAGAATGCTGCTAATGAACCTGCGGGTCAGACTGCCGCTAAAATTGTTCACAGAGCAGAAACTGGTTTACAGGGATTTATTCAGGTTCAAACCTTTTCTAAACCTGAACAGATGTCTCTCTTAAATCCACAGGGAAAGACAGTAAGTGCAGACCAGATTATGCAGCAATTTGAAAACATATTATCCCGGAGCAGCTTCCTTAAAACGGGAGGGACACAAAAGCTATTTATTAAGCTTAACCCTGACCATCTTGGAGCGCTGCGTATAGAGCTTATTCAAAAGGACTCTGCGATGATTGCCAGGATACTTACTTCCTCTGGAGCAGCAAAAGAAATTCTGGATTCACATATTAACGGATTGAAGCAGGCCTTTAGTTCACAAAGTATCCAGATAGAGAGAATAGAAATCTCTCAGCAAATGACACAGCAGGATCGGGCCTTCAACAAAGATCCTCAGCAGCAGGAACAGAGGCAGCAGCAGAATAAGGATGATAATACGCAGCCTGAGAGAGAATTTAACAGCTCTTTTGAAGAAGCACTTCTTAATACAGAAGCATAGGAGTGATAGTAAATGGCAAATACAATAGATTCTTCCTTAATGCTATCAAACTACCAAAGCCAAACTCGAAAAACCGGCTCAGATATATTAGGCAAAGATGATTTTCTGAAAATTCTAATGACACAGCTGCAAAACCAGGATCCCATGAATCCGATGCAGGACAAAGACTTCATTGCGCAAATGGCAACATTCTCGTCTTTGGAGCAGATGACCAATATGAATAAGACGATGGAGAAGTTTGTACAAGCCAATGAGCAAAATCAATTAATTTCATACAATCAATTTGTTGGGAAGAATGTTACATGGCATAAATTGAAAGAATCAGATGATCCAGCTAAGCCGCCAACTATTGAAGAGGGGAATGGCAAAGTAGCTTCTATTCTATTTAAGGACAGCAGTGTCCTCTTTATCTTAGAAGATGGAACCAAGCTGGAACCTGCAAATATATCAGAGGTTAAAGAAGCATCTAATGATAGTCATGTACAGCAGGCCAGTATGATGATAGGCAAAAAGGTTACTTTTCTGAATGCTGACGAAAAGGAAGATTCTTCTATAATCAAGTCAGTTTCTTTTAGAGATGGCAAGACACTTTTCCAATTGGAAGATGGCAAAATGAGCATAACAGCGTCTCAAATAATCGGTGTTGAATAAACAAAGGAGTGTGATTGGATGGATAAGTTGATGTTTCGTCCGATCCATACCCAGAATGCAGTCACCAAACAGGCTAGCACTGTTCATTTACCAAACAAGGTGCAAAATGGTTTTTCAAATCATTTGCAGACTGCCCTGGAAAATAACTGCAAACTAATTGTCAGTAAACATGCAGAACAGCGGATGAACCAAAGAGGCATAGAAATTACAAGTGAACGCTGGCATCAAATTGAAAATAAAATGCGTGAAGCAAAAAAGCTGGGTGTAAATGAATCGCTTGTATTACTGAAAGATGCTGCACTTGTTGTAAGCGCCAAAAACAATACAGTAATAACTGCTATGGATAGACAAGAAGCAGGTACTCAAATATTCACCAACATTAATGGAACTATTATTCTTGATTAAATTAACAAGGCTGGACCTTTATAAAGGAAGCCTGGGCTGCGGAATGACAGAAGCTGCCAATAATGAGAGGAGCAATTTAAGATATGCTACGTTCTATGTACTCAGGAATAAGCGGTATGAAAAACTTCCAAACGAAGCTTGATGTTATTGGAAATAATATTGCGAATGTAAACACATTCGGCTACAAAAAGGGCCGTGTAACTTTTAAAGATACGATGAACCAGACAATTTCCGGAGCAAGTGCCGCCCAGGATAATCGCGGTGGTAAAAACCCGATGCAGGTTGGACTGGGTTCGACGATTGCTACGATTGATACGATTCATACGCAATCTAGTTTGCAAACTACTGGACGATCACTTGATCTTGCTATTTCCGGTGATGGATATTTTGTTGTAAAACAAGGGGATGCACAATTTTTTACCAGAGCAGGAAATCTTTATTTAGATGATAATGGAACTTTAGTTAATGGCGATGGTATGAAAGTTCAAGCTTATGAAGTTGATCCTGCTACCGGGAAATCAACTGGTCAAATTGGCGATGTTTCAGTGAATGTTAATGCTTTATTACCTGCTGTAAAAACGGACAAAATAACATTTTCTGAAAACTTAGCTGCAAATTCTAATAATGGTTCTATCTTTACTCAACAAATAAAGATTGTTGATGAGCTTGGAGAAGAAAGATCAGTAGAGGTTCATTTTAAAAAGACAACTACAAGCAATCAATGGGAATTATTTATTAATAAAGATCCTAATGGTGCCGGTGTTACTCCTGATCACACATTAACTTTTGTAAATGGTAAAATAAATGCTGCTAATGCTCTTGTTACAGGTAAGTCGATAAGTATTCCTTCAGGTATAAATGATGACCCAAGTACTGCTGCTGCTGATGAAAGTGTTAAGAATATAACAGTAAGTTTTGATTTTAGTAATTTAACACAGAAAAATGGGACAACTACTGCTTTAGTAAATCCTAATGGAAACACAGAAGGTGCTTTAGAAAGCTTTAATATCGGTGCTCTTGGAGAGATTAATGGTGTATATTCTAATGGTCTAGTTGTGACTTTAGGTCAATTAGCATTAGCTAAATTCAGCAATCCATCAGGTCTAACCAAAGCTGGCAACAATTTATTCCAGGAATCTATTAACTCTGGTACAGCAAATATCAATGTAGCAGGTGATGGACGTGGCTCAATCGCTTCCGGCTCCCTGGAAATGTCCAATGTAGACCTGTCAGAAGAATTCACTGAAATGATCACAGCGCAGCGCGGATTCCAGGCAAACACCCGCATCATAACAACATCTGATGAAATCCTGCAGGAGCTTGTTAATTTAAAACGTTAATCTAAAGGAGGGTCAGGGCTGAAGGTACAGGATCTTTAGCCCTGAAAAAAACATTGATTAAAGTATCTCGCCTGAACGGCAAAACTTTTGTATTGAATGCTTTGTACATAGAAACAGTAGAGTCTTTTCCAGATACTACAATTACGCTCACGAATGGGAAGAAGTATGTTGTAAAGGAATCTGAAGATCGAGTCATGCAATCGATTATTAAATTTTATCAATCTGTTAATCTACTGGGGCAGCAGCTGGCGGAGGGGAATGAAAATGAAGAATAATAAGCTATTAATGATTATGTTAATGATGCTTGTAGCGATCACGCTTGTAGGAGCTATTGCCCTGGTGATTGTGATGAAATTTACGGATGATGATGGTTCAAATGAGCCAGACATAGATGAAGTTCTGGAGGCCTCTGTTGATATTCCGCAGGTAACAGCTAATTTAGCGAGTGATGATTATATCAGGATTTCTTTTAAAATTCAGACTGAAAACAAAAAAGCAAAAGAGGAATTGCAAAAAAGAGATTTTCAGGTGAAAAATCTCATCATTCAGGAATTGTCCGAAATGAAAGCAGAGGATATACAGGGGAAAGAAGGCCAAATCAAGCTGCAGGAAGATTTAAAAACCAAGATTAACGGTTTAATGCAAGAAGGAAAGATCGTTCAGGTGTACATTACCGAATCTCTCCTCCAGTGATAACCAAATAATTAACTGCATTAGATGGAGGTGAAGATTCATGTCAGGTGAGGTTTTATCGCAGAGCGAGATTGATGCCCTGCTTTCGGCTCTCTCTACCGGAGAAATGGATGCAGATGAGCTGAAAAAGGAACAAACTGAGAAAAAAGTAAAAGTTTATGATTTTAAAAGAGCATTAAGATTTTCTAAAGATCAAATACGAAGTTTAACGAGAATTCATGAGAATTTTGCCCGGCTTTTAACTACCTTTTTTTCTGCGCAGCTAAGGACCTATGTGCAGATTTCGGTTGCTTCTGCGGACCAGATACCATATGAAGAATTTATCCGGTCCATACCGAAAATGACCATATTGAATGTAATTGAAGTGCCCCCTCTGGATGGAAGAATTCTCATGGAAGTGAACCCGAACGTGGCCTATGCCATGATGGACAGGCTGATGGGCGGCAGAGGAACAAGCATCAATAAAATTGATAATTTAACAGAAATTGAAACAAAAATCATGTCAGCTACATTTGAAAGGGCTTTTGAAAACTTAAGGGAAGCCTGGAGTACAATCGCTGACATTGATCCGATATTATTTGATTTTGAGGTAAATCCGCAATTTCTGCAAATGGTCTCTCCAAATGAAACAGTTGTCGTGATCTCACTAAATACGATCATTGGGGAAACGAGCGGAATGATTAATATATGTATCCCTCACGTTGTTCTTGAGCCCATTATTCCTAAGCTGTCTGTACATTATTGGATGCAGACGGACAAAAAGGAAAGGGAGCCGGAGGTCATTGCCCGGCTGGAACGAAACATTCAGAAAGCGGAAGTTCCGGTCATATGTGAACTCGGCAGTTCTGACATAGCCATTCAGGATTTCTTAACACTCGATATTGGAGATGTCATTGAGTTAAACCAGGGGATTGACCAGGCGCTTACAATAAAAGTCGGCAATATCCCAAAATTCATCGGGCAGCCCGGAAAAATGAATAAAAAAATGGCAGTGCAAATTTTAGACACTGTGAAAGGGGGAGATGAGGATGATGAGTGATGATATGCTTTCGCAAGATGAAATTGATGCTCTATTAAGGGGAGCAGCTGACGACAGCGACGAAACGGAAAGTTATAATGAGGCATTTTTTCAAACAGAAGATTATTTATCCCATATGGAGCAGGATGCATTAGGTGAAATCGGCAATATCTCTTTTGGAAGCTCTGCAACAGCATTGTCTACTTTGTTAAATCAAAAAGTTGATATCACAACACCTGCTGTATCAGTTGTTTTGCGCAAAAAATTAGCTGATGAATTCCCGCATCCTTATGTAGCAATTCAGGTGAGTTATACGGAAGGTTTCTTTGGAAGCAACCTGCTTGTAATACAGCAATCAGATGCAGCCATCATTGCTGACTTAATGCTTGGGGGCGACGGAACCAGCCCGGCTGACCTACTGGGAGAAATTCAGTTAAGCGCTGTTCAGGAGGCAATGAACCAGATGATGGGTTCTGCAGCCACTTCGATGTCAACCATTTTTGGTAAAAAGGTAGATATTTCACCGCCGGCAATCGACATCCTTGATTTGCCTCAGGGAGAAGGTGCCGAACGAGTCCCGGCTGATGAAATGCTTGTAAGGATTTCGTTCCGATTAAAAATTGGCAGTCTGATTGACTCGAATATTATGCAGCTGCTTCCTTTGGAATTTGGCAAAAGCCTAGTAAATGAATTATTAAATCCGGGTCAGAATCTTCCAGAAAATAGCGCTGTAACTGAAGAGAAGCCAGTGGCGCAAACACAGCCCGATTATCAGGAAAGTCAGCTTTCGTATGATCATAAACCTGAAGTACACACAGGCGGATTAGATCAGCCATACACTCAAACGAGTTATTCCGGAGAGCAGCCGACATATTCGCAGCCGGTTATGGGTCAGGCATCAAACCCTCAAAGCTATCCACCTGCTCAAAACCAGGCTCAGCATTCAGGACCGCAGCATTTCGGAGGCTCTTATGCAAATGGAGTGCAGCCGAATGTACAGCCCGCAGCCTTTTCGAGTTTTGAACCATACCATATGCAAGAGACTGAAACAAAAAATTTGGATATGCTTTTGGATATTCCTCTTCAGGTAACGGTCGAGCTGGGAAGAACCAAACGTTCCGTAAAGGAGATTCTTGAATTGTCTTCCGGTTCAATTATAGAACTGGATAAACTGGCAGGTGAACCTGTTGATATTCTGGTGAATAACCGGTTAATTGCGCAGGGAGAAGTGGTTGTCATTGATGAAAACTTTGGTGTGAGAGTTACAGATATTATCAGCCAGAGTGACCGAATAAAAAAATTAAGATAAAAAGTGGGGGTTATTAGAATGGCACATAAAATTTTAATAGTTGACGATGCAGCTTTTATGCGAATGATGATCAAAGATATTTTATCCAAGAATGGGTATGACGTAGTAGGCGAAGCTGCTGACGGTGCACAGGCTGTTGAAAAATATAAGGAAACACAGCCTGACCTTGTCACAATGGATATAACCATGCCGGAAATGGACGGAATTACAGCTCTGAAAGAAATTAAAAAATTAAATCCAGCTGCAAAAGTCATTATGTGTTCTGCAATGGGCCAGCAGGCGATGGTTATTGATGCTATTCAGGCTGGGGCAAAGGATTTTATCGTAAAACCGTTCCAGGCTGATAGAGTACTGGAAGCAATCGGCAAAACTTTGGGCTAGTCATTATTCTTTTTAGAGGGTGCAAAATAGTGTGTAATGTAAAGAAAGTGATTTCTTTGCTGCTGTTGTTTTCAATTGTTCTGCTGGGCGTGCAGCCGCAGGCCCAGGCAGAGCAATTGAATAATAGTGTTAAAGAATGTATGAAAAATTCTGAGGAATGCGGAAAACAGGAATTAAAAGAATCAAAGGATTCAAAGACGGCAGAAGGACAGAACCAACAGGATGAAAGCGGCAAAATTGGTCTTACTTTTTGGGATTTTATAAAGATGATTTTAGCAACAGGCTTCACGATTGGATTACTGTATGGTCTTCTAAAGTTCATCAATAAAAAAAGTAAGGTGTATAACAGGTCGCAATTGGTTGAAAACCTCGGAGGGACAGCTTTAGGTGCAAACAGGTCAATACAGCTGATTAAAGTTGGACAACGCATTTTGGTAGTAGGGGTAGGAGAAAATATTCAGCTGTTAAAAGAAATAGACAACTCAGAAGAGTACAGCCAGATCATCAAAGAGCATAATGACAAACTGGAACAGCTTATCCGTCCAAGCGATATTGTGACAAAGGTGATGAAAAGAACACAGCAAACAGAGGAAAGCAAGCAAGGCAGCCAAAATTTCAGTACACTGCTCGGGATTCAGCTGGCTGAAATGAAAAAGGGCAGAAAAAAACTGTTTGATGAATTAGAAAGAAAGGGCCAGAAGAAAGATGAATGAATTCATGGAGTTTTTTAATAGCAGCTCTCCTGAAAATGTATCTACATCTGTGAAGCTTTTTTTATTGCTGACGGTACTTTCTCTCGCACCGAGTATTCTAATATTAATGACATGCTTTACAAGGATTGTCATCGTTCTTTCCTTTGTCAGAACGGCGCTTGCTACTCAGCAAATGCCGCCGAACCAGGTTTTAATCGGCCTATCCTTATTCCTGACATTCTTTATTATGGCTCCAACCATGCAGGAAGTGAACGAACAGGCTTTAACTCCTTTATTCAATGAAGAAATAAATCTGGAACAAGCGTACGAAAAAGCATCAATACCCTTCAAGGAATTTATGAGTGCCCACACAAGGCAGAAGGACTTGGCTCTATTTCTTGAATACTCCGGGGCTGAAGCTCCGGCTTCCATTGAAGATATTCCGCTTACGAGTCTTGTTCCGGCATTTGCTATAAGTGAAATTAAAACAGCTTTTCAAATTGGCTTTATGATTTTTATTCCTTTTCTGGTTATCGACATGGTTGTTGCCAGTGTGTTGATGTCCATGGGGATGATGATGCTTCCTCCGGTTATGATTTCGCTTCCGTTCAAAATATTATTATTTGTACTGGTGGACGGATGGTACTTAGTAGTTAAATCCCTTTTACAAAGCTTTTAAGCAGGTGAACATTCAGAATGACTCCAGAAACAGTTATATCCATTGCAGAAAGAGGGATCATCACAGTATTGATGATTTGCGGTCCCTTGCTAATTCTGGCACTAGTAGTCGGCTTAGTTGTCAGCATTTTTCAGGCTACAACTCAAATTCAGGAACAGACGCTGGCTTTCATTCCTAAAATTGTAGCGGTCCTTGTCGGTGTTGTATTCTTTGGTCCTTGGATGCTTAGCCACATGCTCTCGTATGCAAATGAGATTTTCTCTAATTTGACCAGGTTTGTAGGCTGATGACATGTTAGATTTTCTGCCTTCTTTTCCGGCTTTTTTACTTATTTTTGTAAGGGTGACATCTTTCTTTTTAATGATGCCTCTTTTTTCTTACAGATCCATCCCGGCATCACATAAAATTGGCCTTGGCTTCTTTTTGGCCTGGATTATGTTCCTGGGCATGGATGTCCCTGCACTTGAAATTGACGGCACATTTTTTCTTTTAATCATAAAAGAAGCATTGGTTGGGCTGATGGTTGGATTTATTGCCTATTTAATCCTTTCAGCCATTCAAATTGCCGGAGGATTTATTGATTTTCAGATGGGCTTTGCCATTGCGAATGTGATTGATCCGCAGACAGGAGCGCAGAGCCCTTTAATGGGACAGTATTTGTATACGATCGCTCTCTTTTTTTTATTAACCGTTAATGGCCACCATCTCATGCTAGATGGAGTGTTTTACAGCTATAATTTTATCCCGCTGGATCAGGCATGGATTTCTTTCGGGGATGAAAATATGGCTGAATATGTCATTAAAGCCATGAATACGATGTTCGTTATTGCCTTTCAGATGTCCATCCCTGTTGTCGGCAGTCTGTTTCTTGTAGATGTTGCTTTAGGGATTGTCGCCAGGACAGTTCCTCAGCTAAATGTTTTCGTCGTAGGACTTCCTTTGAAAATAGGCGTCAGTTTTATTGTTCTGATCGTTGTTATGAGTGTATTAATATATGCTTTTTCCCTTGCAATTGAAACGATGCTGCAGACAATGAGAGGGCTTATGGAGCTTATGGGAGGTTCATAGAATGAGGTTACTGCTTTCTTTAGATCTTCAGCTGTTTTCCGGAGAAAAAACAGAAAGAGCCACTCCGAAAAAAAGGCAGGATTCCAGAAAAAAAGGACAAGTAGCCAAAAGCCAGGATGTTAATACAGCCATCGTCCTTTTAGCTGTGTTTCTATTTTTGCTGTTTGCCGGATCGTATTTGAAGAATATCATCCTTTATATATTTACGCATTCATTTAATGATTATATGATGATGCCGCTGACAGAGGCGAATGTTCAGGTGATTTTTCTTGATGTACTAAAGGAACTGGTGCTTTTTTTAGCTCCTATCATGCTGATTGCTATGCTTGCGGGTGTAGCTGCAAACTTCATGCAGGTAGGTACTCTTTTTTCAACAGAAGCCATACAGCCTAAATTGGAGAAACTGGATCCGATAAAAGGCTTTAAGCGCATTTTTTCCATGAGGGCGATCGTGGAGCTGCTAAAGTCAATGCTTAAGATTGCTTTTGTCGGTGTCGCTGCGTTTACCGTCTTATGGTTAAGGATAGATGAAATATTAATTCTTTCTCAAAAATCAGTAGGAACGGCGATGGCCACAATTGCCAGCCTGACCGTTCAAATGGGTTTAATTGCTTCAGCGGCACTTCTATTTTTATCCGTCCTGGACTATCTGTATCAAAAATATGATTTTGAAAAGAACATTCGCATGTCAAAACAGGACATTAAGGATGAACACAAAAATATTGAAGGGGATCCGTTAATTAAATCCAAGATTAAGCAAAGACAGAGGGAAATGGCAATGAGAAGGATGATGCAGGAAGTCCCTAAAGCAGATGTGGTTATTACCAATCCGACACATTTTGCCATAGCCTTGAGCTATGAAGAAACAAAAAGTGATGCTCCTATTGTAGTGGCGAAAGGTGTGGACTTTGTTGCCCAAAAGATTAAATTAATCGCAAAGGAGCATGATGTAATCGCTGTTGAAAACAGGCCGCTTGCCAGGGCTCTTTATAGTCAGGCAGAAATTGGCCAGGCTATCCCTGAAGAGTTTTTCAAAGCTGTTGCAGAGATTCTAGCTTATGTGTACAGAACTAAAAACAAAATTTAACCAGAGAAATATGAAATAGCTGGTCTTAGGAAGCTGTTGGATGGCTGCCAAGGCGTTTCCGCTTTTGTAAGGAGAGAGTTTTCAATGCAATTAAGAGACTTATCAGTATTGATGAGTGTAATTTTAATAGTAGCCATGCTTATTATTCCTTTTCCGCATTGGCTTTTAAGTGTACTGATAATCATTAATATTGCGCTTGCACTTATGGTTTTGCTGATGGCCATGAATATGAAGGAAGCGCTCGAATTTTCCATTTTTCCTTCCTTAATATTGTTAATGACATTATTCAGGCTGGGATTGAATGTTTCTACAACCAGGTCCATTTTATCTGAAGGGGAAGCAGGAAAGGTCGTTGAAACATTTGGTTCATTCGTAACCGGCGGTAATGTTATAGTCGGACTCGTTGTTTTCTTAATCCTCATTATTATTCAATTTATCGTCATTACCAAAGGATCTGAGAGGGTTTCCGAAGTGGCAGCGCGTTTTACACTTGATGCCATGCCGGGTAAACAGATGAGCATCGATGCAGACTTGAATGCAGGAATGATCTCTGAGCACGAAGCCCGGGAACGCCGTGAAAAAATCAGCCGTGAATCTGATTTCTATGGTGCAATGGATGGTGCGAGTAAATTTGTAAAAGGTGACGCCATAGCAGGAATCATTATAACTCTAATAAATCTTCTATTCGGAGTTGTCATCGGAATGATGCAGCTGGGGCTTCCGTTTGCAGAGGCTGCCATGAAATATTCAATGCTGACGGTTGGGGACGGAATCGTCAGTCAAATTCCGGCCCTGTTAATCTCCACCGCGACGGGTATTGTAGTAACAAGGGCAGCATCAGATGGAAATATTGGAAAGGACATTACTTCCCAGCTGTTTGCTTATCCTAAAATGTTATATGTTACTGGCGGAACTATCATTCTGCTAGGGTTGTTGACACCCATAGGGCTCGTTTTAACACTGCCGATTGGCGGCTTGATGATTTTTGGCGGATATACGATAGCTAAGACTCCACAGCCAGATAAAGATCAGTTGCTGGAGATGGAAGAAGAGGTCGAAACCGATGAAATGAAAAGTCCTGAAAGCGTGGTTAACCTATTAAATGTAGATCCGATAGAATTCGAGTTTGGCTATGGGTTAATACCTCTTGCCGATACGAATCAGGGCGGGGACCTTCTAGATAGGATTGTCATGATCAGAAGACAGCTGGCGATTGAATTGGGCCTAGTCATTCCGGTAGTTAGAATACGTGATAATATTCAGCTGCAGCCGAATGAATACAGATTGAAGATTAAAGGAAATGAAATGGCCCGCGGCGAGCTTCTGCTAGATCATTATTTGGCAATGAGTCCCGGTATTGAAGATGATAGCATCGAAGGAATTGATACAATTGAACCTTCCTTTGGCCTGCCTGCAAAATGGATAACAGAAGAAATGAAGGAGCAGGCAGAAATTTTCGGCTATACAGTCGTTGACCCTCCATCAGTTGTTTCTACTCATATCACAGAAGTAATAAAAAGCAATGCCCATGAGTTATTAGGCCGCCAGGAAACAAAACAGCTGATTGATCATGTTAAGGAAAGCTATCCGATCCTTGTTGAAGAAGTTACACCAAATCCAATGTCTGTTGGTGAAGTTCAAAAGGTGCTTGCAAAGTTATTGAGGGAAAACGTTTCGATCCGGAATTTGCCGGTTATTTTTGAAACGCTTGCCGATTTTGCCAAATCTACAAGTGATACAGATTTGCTTACAGAATATGCCCGTCAGGCTTTGGCCAGACAAATTACGAACCAGTTTTCACAGCAGGGTGACTCTATAAAAGTCGTTACCCTATCAGGGAGAGTCGAGAAAATGGTTGCTGAAGGTGTTCAGCAGACAGAACATGGCAATTATTTATCCATGGATCCAACGGTCTCGCAGAATATTCTTGAATCGATTGCTTCCCAGGTAGAACAGCTTTCCTTGATGGAGCAGACGCCTATTGTCCTTTGTTCTCCAGCAGTCAGAATGTATGTCAGGCAATTAACAGAAAGGTATTTCCCGCAGATACCGATCCTTTCCTATAACGAGCTGGAAGCAAATGCGGAAGTTCAAAGTGTCGGGGTGGTGAATATAGATTGAAGGTAAAAAAGTTCATGGCTGCTTCCATGCCTGATGCGATGAAACAGATACGCGCGGAACTGGGTAAGGATGCCGTAATTTTGAATTCACGAGTAGTATATACCGGCGGGGTTTTAGGCTTTTTTAAAAAGAGAAATATAGAAGTGATGGCGGCAGCGGATTCATATAAGGAGATAGAGCAAAAACCTGCTGTTAAGCCTGCAGCCATCCCTGCTGCTTCAAATCATTTCAAGGGAACCACTGAAGAGTCTCAATTTCCCGGATCTAGAACATCAGATGAGCTGATTAAAGAGATAAACGGCCTGAAAAAAATGATGTCCTCATTGGCCGGTGGACAGCAGACAAGTACTGTTTACCCTGAAGCGATAAGAAAAGTCATGCATGTTCTTTATGAACAGGAAATTGACAATTCTATTCAGGACCAGGTGCTGCAAGTAATGCTGGAAAAATGGTACCTTGGCGGTGCCAAAGCTAAAGTTGCTGAAGTAGAAGCCTGGCTGCATGAAGAACTGATAAAGCAAATTGAGAATATTCCATTCAGCGGGATTTCATTCACCAAAAAATATATCAATGTAGCAGGTCCAACTGGCGTAGGGAAAACAACTACCTTGGCGAAGATGGCAGCAGAGTGTGTAATTAAACATAAAAAAAAGGCTGCATTTATCACAGCCGACACCTACAGGATCGCGGCGATCGATCAATTAAAAACATATGCAGGCATCTTGGATATACCTTTAGAAGTTTGCTATACAATAGATGACTTCAGACAGGCAGCAGAGAAACTGAAAGATTACGACCTTGTACTAATAGATACAGCCGGACGGAATTTCAGAAACAGACAGTATGTGGAAGATTTGAAGAATGTGATTGACTTTGAGAAGGATATGGAAACCTTTTTAGTGCTGTCGCTTACCGCGAAACAAAAGGATATGGAAGATATATATAACCAGTTTTCAATTATTGACATTGATAAACTTATCTTCACAAAGGCAGATGAAACGTCAACTTACGGTGCCATGTACAACATCATTCATAAATACAAAAAAGGCGCAGCTTATATTACAAATGGCCAGGATGTTCCGGATGATATCCTGATGGCAGGGCCGGAAGCTATTGTAAAACAACTCATGGGGAATAAGAAATGAACGATCAGGCAGAAAGGCTAAGGTCAAGGCTGAAAGAAGAAGAGAGACGAAGTCATCAATTTAAAACAATAGCAGTGGTAAGCGGAAAAGGGGGAGTAGGGAAAACAAATTTTTCATTGAATTTCTCTATTTCCCTATCCAAAACGGGCCACAGAGTATTGTTATTCGATTTGGATATCGGCATGGGGAATGTTGAGATTCTCATGGGAAGATCAGCTGAGTATTCAATTGCTGATTTTTTAGAAAAGGATATACCTTTAAATAATATTATCTCAGAGGGGCCATATGGACTGAATTATATTGGCGGCGGGACAGGCCTTTCGCATATTGTGAAACTCGATGATAAGCAAATTTCCAGGTTTACCGGAGAACTTGCCCAGCTCATTCAAAACTATGATTATATCATCTTTGATATGGGTGCAGGCATTACAGAAGAATCGGCGAAGTTTATACTCTCTGTTCAGGAAATAGCGGTCATTACTACACCTGAACCAACGTCTATCACAGATGCATACTCAGTAATGAAGCATATACATCTATTGGATGATAAGATACCATTACAATTGGTCATTAACCGATCTGAAGGAGAGCGGGAAGGGCAGGAAACATATAAAAGGATTTCTGCTGTCGCTTCAAGGTTTTTAGGGAGGGATGCTGACCTCCTGGGAATTATTCCGGATGATCGCAGCATACAGCAGGCTGTTAAACGGCAGATTCCTTTCATTATTTATCATGAAAATTCAGCTGCTTCAAAAGCAATTCGGAGTATGACTGAGAAAGTTGGCGGCAAGCCTGGAGGCATTGCTGGTGAGTATCATACTTCCCAATTTATTTCAAAGCTCAAAAAATTTCTTTTTAATAGGGGGTGAATCAGCATGAAAACTATAAAAGTGCTTGTAGTGGATGATTCAGCCTTTATGAGGAAACTGATTGCGGACCTCCTCTCTGAAGATGAGAGAATTCTAGTTGTTGGGACAGCCAGAAACGGAGAAGAGGGCTTAAGGAAGATTAAAGAATTAACTCCTGATGCGGTAACAATGGATGTTGAAATGCCGGTTCTAAACGGCCTGGAAGCTCTCAAAATAATTATGAAAACTATGCCTGTTCCTGTAGTCATGCTTTCAAGCACAACGAAGGAAGGCACTGAAAACACCTTCACTGCCATGGAATATGGGGCAGTAGATTTTATAGCAAAGCCATCCGGGCCAATTTCACTAGACCTGCATAAAATTAAAACTGAATTAACAGATAAAGTAGTGCAGGCCAGCAACGCGAATTTGAAAGGTCTGGTTAATTTTTCAGGTATTGGAAAAAAATCTGACGGACTTCGGCGGAATTATAGTAAAATAGAACCACGTCATTCTATTCCTCTTAATCGTTCTGCTGATGAATCAAGCCTTAACGTCAAACAGCTTATCTGTATGGGAACTTCCACTGGCGGACCACGGGCACTTCAAAAAGTGCTGAGTGATCTTCCGGGAGATCTTAACGCACCGATTCTGATTGTTCAGCATATGCCTGCGGGATTTACGAAGTCACTGGCAAGCAGGCTAAACGGATTATCGGCGTTATCGGTTAAGGAAGCCGAAGAAGGAGATATTCTTAAAAACGGGACAGCCTATATTGCTCCTGGCGGCTTCCATATGACAGCTTCAAGGTCAGGCAGGGATCTGGTTATACATCTGGATAAATCACCTCCAAGGAACGGACACAGACCTTCAGTTGATGTGATGTTTGAGTCTTTGGGTGAAGTTAACGGGATCAGGAAGATTGCTGTCCTAATGACTGGAATGGGATCAGATGGCAAAAATGGCTTGATGGCACTGAAGAAAAGCGGTGAGGTAAAAGCCATCGCTGAATCAAAAGAATCATCGATTGTATTTGGAATGCCAAGAGCAGTGATTGAGTCAGGCCTGGCAGATGATGTGCAGCATATTGAACGTATAGCAGAATCCATATTGAAATTTGTTTAAAGCCGAGGGGGCAGGCACATGGAGATGAACCAATATTTAGAGGTGTTTATCGAAGAAAGCAAGGAGCATTTGCAGTCGTGCAATGAACAGCTACTTGAATTAGAGAAAAATCCTGATGATATAAAAATAGTTAATGAGATTTTCAGATCAGCTCATACGCTGAAAGGCATGTCAGCCACCATGGGATATGAAGATCTCGCAAATCTAACTCATCAGATGGAAAATGTTCTTGATGCAATCAGAAATCAGAAGATTAAGGTAAATGCTGAAATTCTCGATGTCGTTTTTCTGGCTGTTGATGATCTTGAAGCAATGGTCCAATCAATTGCAGAAGGTGGAGACGGCAAAAGAGATGTTTCTATAGCTGTTGAAAAGCTGATGCTCATTGAAAAAGGGGAAAGCCCGGCATTATCAAAAGCAAGAGCCGAAACGGCAGCAGCTATTGCTGAACCGCAGGGACTGGTCAAGAGTACATACGATGATTTTGAGTGGACCGTAATTCAGCAATCGAAGGAGCAGGGCTTTGAGACCTATGAAATATCAATAGCCTTGCGGGCTGATTGCCTGCTGAAAGCAGCCAGAGTATTTATGGTTTTTGAGGTCCTTGAGAAGAGCGGGGAAGTGATCAAAGCGACTCCTTCTGTTGAGCAGCTAGAAGAAGAGCAATTTGATCAGGAATTTTCTGTAACAATTGTGACCCAGGAAACACCCGAAGTTATCCGTCAGAAATTATTGAAGGTCTCAGAAGTGGATAGGATAGATGTACTTGAGGTTTCTATGGGTGCTTACACCTCCCGGGAAGCTGTGAAGAATGAAGGTACTCTGCAGCCAGAAATGGAGGAGAAGGCAGATCGTGCATCAGATATGCCAAAAGAGGAAAAGAAGGCGCCTGCAGCAAAGCAAGTCAGCAACAAAACTATCAGGGTGAATATAGAGAGACTGGATATCCTTATGAACCTATTTGAAGAATTGGTGATTGACAGAGGCAGACTTGAACAAATATCCAAGGAATTAAACAATCAGGAACTTCATGAAACGGTTGAGCATATGTCAAGGATCTCCGGAGACCTGCAGAATATTATTCTGAATATGCGCATGGTCCCAATAGAAACAGTATTCAATCGTTTCCCGAGAATGGTCAGACAATTAGCAAGAGATTTAAACAAAAAGATCAATCTCGAAATTGTCGGTGCAGATACCGAACTGGACCGAACGGTTATTGATGAAATTGGCGATCCGCTTGTTCACTTAATCCGAAATGCATTAGACCATGGTGTTGAAACACCGGAGGTCCGTAAAGCAAATGGTAAAGGTGAAGAAGGAAATGTCATTCTTAAGGCTTATCACAGCGGCAATCATGTTTTCATTGAAATAGAGGATGATGGCGCAGGAATAAACAAAGATAAGGTTATAAAGAAGGCATTAAAAAATGGCATCATTACGGAGCAAACGGCTTCAGCACTAACGGACAAACAGGCATATGAACTTATTTTTGCCTCAGGATTCTCGACTGCGGATAAAATCTCCGATGTTTCCGGACGGGGTGTAGGGCTGGATGTTGTCAAGAATACAATTGAGTCATTGGGAGGATCCGTTTCAATAGATTCAAAAGTTGGACAGGGGTCCATATTCTCCATACAGCTGCCATTAACTTTATCCATTATTTCTGTCATGCTCGTCGAGATTGAGAAGGAAAAATACGCAATCCCTCTATCTTCTATTATTGAAACAGCTATTATCAGAAAAGAAGACGTCTTAAGTGCACATAATCAGAAGGTGATTGATTTCAGAGGCAAGGTTGTTCCTCTCCTTTCATTGAAGGAAATCTTTGAAGTGCCATCTGACAATCATGAAGATAATTTTATTTCAGTTGTCATCGTCAGAAAAGGGGAAAAGATGGCCGGACTTGTGGTGGATTCCTTTATCGGGCAGCAGGAAGTCGTTTTAAAATCACTTGGAAACTACTTAACAAGCGTGTTTGCCATTTCCGGAGCAACTATATTAGGAGATGGACAGGTTGCCCTGATAGTGGACTGCAATGCATTGATTAAATAATACTTTATGATGAGGAGTGAACATGATGAGCGAAACGGCAGCCGCGGATTTAAAATTGATAGTATTTCAGCTGAAAGATAAGGAATATGCGATTCCAGTTAATCAGGTGCGTTCCATTGAAAAGGTTGAGCATATTACACGGGTTCCTCGAACAGTCGGTTTTGTTAAAGGAGTAATTAATTTAAGGGGTGTTGTGACACCTATCATTAGTCTGAGAAGCAGATTTAATCTTGAAGAGGCTGAATATAATGAGCATTCACGAGTAATAATTGCTGTATTGAACGATATGGAAGTCGGATTAATTGTAGATTCTGCAAATGATGTGATTGATGTGGCGCCTGAATCAATTGAACCCCCTCCGGAGGTAATCGGTTCAGAAGATGCCGATTTTATCAAGGGTGTTACAAAAATCGATAAACGGTTATTTATCCTAATAGATTTGGAAAAAGTCCTGAATCCGGAAGAATTGACAGCTCAGGATGGAAAAGGATTAGCGGGATGAATTTTTTAGAGAAAAATATCAGCAGCATGCAATTGGATATTCTTAAAGAAATCGGGAATATCGGTGCGGGTCATGCTGCTACTGCATTATCAACCTTGCTTAATAAAAAAATTGATATGTCTGTCCCGGATGTGAAAATTGTTTCTTTTGATGAAATGATCGATATGGCCGGAGGTCCGGAAAATGTTGTGGCAGGGGTGTTTCTAAGGATAGAAGGAGATGCCCCTGGCAGCATGTTTTTTGTCCTTCCTCTTGCACAGGCTGAAATCTTTATTCGGGAACTGCCTGGAAACATTCCTTTCTGTGCAGATGAGCTGCCATATGATGAACTTGCTCTTTCCGCTCTCCAGGAGCTTGGCAACATTCTTTCAGGATCATATTTATCTTCATTATCGGATTTTACTAAGCTGTCACTTTTCCCTTCAGTGCCGATGCTAAGCATTGATATGGTGGGGGCAATTATCGGAACGGGTCTCCTGGAAATTTCGCAGGTGAGCGATTACGCCATCGTAATTGATACAGCTTTAAATGATGAGCTTCAAAATAAGGATGCTGTTAATGGACATTTCTTTCTGCTGCCTGATCCTGAATCATTTCAAATAATCTTTAAGGCATTGGGAGTTCCGGATTATGAATAGTATTCTAGAAATTGTAAAAGTTGGCATAGCAGATATGAATATTGTTAAAACTCCCGGATTAATCAGGACATCAGGACTTGGTTCCTGTGTCGGTGTGGTACTTTATGATCTTAGTTCAGAAATTGCCGGGCTGGCACATATTATGCTGCCTGATTCATCTCTTGCAAAAAACACAAGCTTTAATTCAGCTAAATATGCTGATACTGCAATTCGGGATTTAGTGAGCCTGCTGGAGAAAAAAGGTGCAAAAGCTTCACGATTAAAAGCCAAAATTGCCGGCGGAGCCCAAATGTTCCAATACTCCTCCGGAAGTGATTTAATGAGGATTGGCCCAAGGAATGTGGAAGCAGTTAAAAAGGAACTAAATTCCTTAAAGATTGCTATTTTAGGTGAAGATGTTGGCGGACATAGCGGCAGAACAATTGAATTCAATCCTCAATCAGGCGATCTGATGGTGCGGACTGTTAATAAAGGCCAAGTTGTTATTTAAACTCACGTTCCAGGGTGGGCAGATACAGCCTTATATAAATCGTCTTAAAAGTCTTAATTGCTGCCGGATGATCACTGCCAGCCATACAAGCTGATTTTTTCTCCGGCTTAATTATTGCTCTCTCCAATTATTTCTTCGAAAGCACCCCCTTTTTTTTGGAAAAGAACTGAGCAGTTTAGGATGAAAGGTAATATTTTTATATAAAAGTTTTGATATACTAACAATAATTAATAGAAATGGAAACGTTTGAGGAGGATGGCCATGGCAGACATGATAACCGAAGAAAGCACATACTGGGCTAAATGGGTCGACTCTCGTGATGCTCAAGCGGGGAATTTTCTTGTGAAAAAATATTTGCCTCTTGTAAGCTATCATGTTCAGCGAATATCCGCTGCCCTGCCGAAGAATGTTTCAAGAGATGATATAAGAAGCCTTGGGCTAATGGGTTTGTACGATGCGCTGGAAAAGTTTGAGCCTGCAAGAGATTTGAAATTTGATACATATGCTTCGTTTCGAATTCGCGGTGCCATTCTTGATGGATTAAGAAAAGAAGATTGGCTTCCCAGAAGTACGAGGGATAAGGCGAAAAAAATTGAAGCAGCCACTGAGAAGCTGGAGCAGCGGCTGATGCGCAATGCAACAGTTTATGAAATTGCTGAAGAAACAGATATGCAGGAAGAAGAAGTATATTCTGTTATGAACGAACATTTTTACGCAAACATCCTCTCAATTGATGAGCAGCCTGATTCAGAAGAAAAAGATGCCAGTTATTCAATTAAGGATGAAAAAGCAATCATTCCAGAAGAAAAGGTATTAAAAAATGAAATCTTGGAAGAAATGGCTGAAAAAATCTTACAGTTAAATGAAAAAGAGCAGCTTGTGCTAAGTTTATTTTACAAAGAGGAATTAACTCTTACAGAAATTGGCGAAGTAATGGGCCTATCAACTTCCCGCATATCCCAAATCCATTCTAAATCAATTTTTAAGCTGAGGCAGTTGCTGGAAAAAGCCATATAGTTTTATGCCATTACTTTCTGCGAAGGAAGGAATCAGCATGGAAAACCAATTTCAACTTTTAGTTGATGCTCACGGTTTATCTGCATGGATACAGACGACAGATATTGATGAACTGGATGGAACTGTCCAGCCTGAAATGATCCATAAACTGCTTGCTGACGAAAAGGTCATTTTTGGTGTGAGCGAAGATGTAATCCAGAGAATCTGCAGAGATCCGTTCTCAGTGGAATATCCCATACGAATAGCAAAAGGAATTCCTGCAGAAAACGGCAGTGATGCATATCTGTTAAATGAAATCTCTTTTGACCGGAAAACGGGCAGAAAGAGATTTAATTTTAGAGATGTTCTCCATATCCCATCTGTTACACAGGGACAGCTCCTGGCCTCTGTTATTCCTGCTACCCCCTGTGCTTCCGGAAAGAATATTTTTGGCAAGCTGATACCGGCAAAGGATGGAAAACCTTTAAGAGTCAAGGCAGGGAAAAATGTTTTCGTAAATGGCGACAAATATTATTCGCTATTAGATGGACAGGTTAGTTTCACTCAGAACAGCATTTCTGTGAATCCAGTGTTTGAGGTTAAAGGAGACCTTGACTTGAAGACAGGGAATATTAATTTTGTCGGGAACGTTGTGATTCGGGGAAACGTTCCTGCCGGTTATGAAGTCAAAGCCGGAGGTGACATCATTGTTGCCGGTATGGTTGAAGGCTCTTTCCTGCAGGCGGATAATAACGTGCTTGTTACTGGCGGAATTTCAGGCAGTCATAAAGGTTCGCTTGTTTCTGGAGGTTCTGTTCAGGCAGCATACCTGAATCAGGCAAATGTGAAGGCAGAACAGGATGTTATTATACAAAAGTCAATTCTGCACAGCAATGTTCAAGCTGGCGGAGCCATCAGATGCAGTGGCGCATTGGTTATTGGAGGAAAGCTTCAGTCCGGGTCAGACATTGAAATCAAAGAACTGGGCAATCACTTATTTACTAAGACAGAGCTTCTTGCCGGAATGGACTCCAATGTGGATAACACCCAAAAAGAACTATTAAATGAAACAGCCAAACTTCACGAATCGATCAAAAAGCTTGATAGTATCGAAGGCAGACTGACAGAAATGGCAAAGCTGACAGGAAAGCTGACAGATGAACAAAGAATAATTATTCTCAAGCAAAGGGCTACCAAAGCTCATTTGCAGAAAAAAATGAGCAAAATAAATGAAGATCTGGCTGAATTGGAAAGAGAAAAAGAAGAAAAAATGAATGCTTCAATCCTTATTTACGGTCAGGTCTATCCCAACACGGAAATTCACTTTGGAAAGTATTCAAAAGTGATTCGGCAAACTGTCAAATCTTTAAAGTTTCATTTTCTAAAAGGAGAAATAAGAAGTGAGCCGTTATCAGGGTGTGATCAGGGATGAGTTTGAAATCAATAGAACTTCAGATAGCACTTCCAAGAACGTTCGAAGCAGGTAAAATTCAGGATCAGCTTCAGCAGAGGGGACAGACCATCAGCGGGTTTGCTGCCGACAGTATACAGGAAAATGCTGAAAAGCAGCGTAAAACTGTGGTAAAACAGGAGCATAAACAAAATGTCAATCTTGGCAATGATGACAGTGAAAGACAAAAAGAGGCCGGGGGACAAGATAGGAAAGAAGATCAAAAAAAAGACAGCAATGACAGACAGAGCCATCCATACAAAGGGAAGGTTATTGACTACAGCGGATAGAGGGATATCATGACAGCTTTTCTATTAGCTATAAGCCTGCTATTAAATATTGTAGCCTTATTAGCCATTATTCTGCTTTATTTGCGTCAGAATAAACTAATGGATACAGAGAAGAGACAGGAAAAAGTGCTTATTGAAATGGAAGAGGTTATATCGGCGTACCTTGTTCAAATGAAAGAAGAAAACGATGATTTTATTAGCAGACTTTCGAAGATCAATGTGAAAAACGATACTTCTATAAAAGAGACAAGCATCAGAGTAAATTTGGACAGAAAAAATGATCAAGATATAGCTAAAGCAGATGAGAAATCAATGCCATTAGCCAGAGCGTCCATTTACCAGGCATCTAAAGCCTACAAACAGAATCTGAGGGCAGCTGAGGATAAATTGAGTGAAACAGAAAGCTTATCATCCTTAAAGGAAACTGAATCTGTCACACGGTCAGATAGCAGTCAGTCAACTAAGGAAGAAAATTCCTCATCAATAGATGATCAAGTGTTTATTCTGAAAAAACAGGGAATGAGTGCAGGGGATATTGCCAAAAAATTAGGCAAAGGGAAGACAGAAGTCGAGCTAATGCTTAAATTTCGTCAAAATCAGCAAGAATAGCTTGATTGTGAAAAACACTTATGCTATATTAACAAATGGTGTTAATACACACGCTTATGGATTTAGCCGGATGGTGCTGTTCACATGCAGTTGCCGGCTGAAAATGATATAGGCGGAGGAAATAAAAACCATTAGGAGGAAACACAAATGTCAGTAATTTCAATGAAGCAATTGCTTGAAGCTGGTGTACACTTCGGACACCAAACACGCCGCTGGAACCCTAAGATGAAGAAATATATCTTCACTGAGCGTAACGGCATCTACATCATCGACCTTCAAAAGACTGTTAAGAAGGTAGAAGAAGCTTACAACTTCGTTAAGGAGCTTGCTGGAAACGGCGGTACTATCCTTTTCGTAGGAACTAAGAAACAAGCTCAAGATTCTGTTAAAGAAGAAGCTATCCGTTCTGGTATGTTCTTTGTGAACCAGCGCTGGTTAGGCGGAACTTTAACAAACTTTGAAACAATCCAAAAGCGTATTTCGCGTTTAAAGGATATCGAAAGAATGTCAGAAGATGGAACTTTCGAAGTTCTTCCTAAAAAAGAAGTTGTTCAATTGAAGAAAGAGCAAGAGCGCTTAGAGAAGTTCTTGGGCGGAATCAAAGACATGAAGAGCCTTCCAGATGCTCTATTCATCATTGACCCTCGCAAAGAGCGCATTGCTGTTGCAGAAGCACATAAATTAAACATCCCTATCGTTGGTATCGTTGATACTAACTGTGATCCGGATGAAATTGATGTTGTAATCCCTGCAAATGATGATGCTATCCGTGCTGTTAAATTGTTAACAGGCAAAATGGCAGATGCTATCCTTGAAGCTAAACAAGGTGAAGAAGTTACAACTGCTTAATAGAAAAGCGGAAGCGCTCTGTGGCGCTGGGGCTGTACAGCTCTAAGTTGCTTTTTTCTTGATTTAAAGAAGGTGATAAGAGGGAGCCCCTTTATCACCTTTTTTTAAAGAAAAGGCAAAGTTTAGTTTTCTATACAGTAATAAATGGTAAAGATATTATTACATAACTCATTAAGGAGGATCTCATAATGGCAATTACTGCTCAAATGGTTAAAGAACTTCGTGAAAAAACAGGCGCAGGCATGATGGACTGCAAAAAAGCTCTTCAGGAAACTGAAGGTGATATGGAAAAAGCAATCGACTTCCTTCGTGAAAAAGGAATTGCTAAAGCTGCTAAAAAAGGTGACCGTATCGCTGCAGAAGGTCTTACTTCTGTAAAGGTTGACGGAAACGAAGCGGTTATCCTTGAAGTAAACTCTGAAACAGATTTCGTTGCTAAAAACGAAGGATTCCAAACACTTGTTAAAGAAATCGCGGAGCACTTACTTACTGCAAAGCCGGCTTCAGTAGAAGAAGCAGCTGGACAAACTATGGCTAACGGTGCTACTTTAGAATCTCACATCAATAGTGCGATTGCTAAAATCGGAGAAAAGCTTTCTCTTCGCCGCTTCGAAATCAAAACAAAAACTGACAGCGATGCATTTGGTGCATACCTTCACATGGGCGGACGCATTGGTGTGCTAACAGTTCTTGAAGGAACAACTGACGAAAATGCAGCGAAAGATGTTGCAATGCATATTGCAGCTCTAAATCCTAAATATGTATCCCGTGATGAAGTGTCACAGGACGAAGTTGAGCGCGAGCGTCAAGTATTGACTCAGCAGGCTCTTAACGAAGGCAAGCCGGAAAACATCGTTGCAAAGATGGTTGAAGGACGTCTTGGCAAGTATTTCGAAGATGTTTGCGTAAACGACCAGGCTTTTGTTAAAAACCCTGATCAAAAAGTTGGCAAATTCGTTGAATCTAAAGGCGGAAAAATCCGTGAGTTCGTTCGCTATGAAGTTGGAGAAGGCATCGAAAAGCGTGAAGACAACTTCGCTGAAGAAGTAATGAACCAAGTTAAGAAGTAATATTTTATAGAAATAAATCAGCTATGATTCAGGGAACACTTTGTGTTCCCTGTTTTTCAAGAATGAGATAGATTGTAAATGCAGCAATAGCGCCTTTAAGCGCTTGAGCTTTTTATACTACATATGGAGGTTCTTATGAGCAGCCCAAAATTCAAACGCGTAGTCTTGAAATTAAGTGGAGAAGCTTTAGCAGGAGAGCAAGGTTTCGGAATTAATCCTTCAGTGATTAAATCAATTGCTGCACAGGTTAAGGATCTGGCTGATCTGGGTGTCGAGGTTGCTGTTGTAGTTGGCGGCGGAAACATTTGGCGAGGAAAGATCGGAGAAGAAATGGGTATGGACAGAGCAAATGCAGACTATATGGGTATGCTTGCAACTGTTATGAACTCATTGGCATTACAGGATAGCCTCGAGAATCTTGGAGTGGAGACGAGAGTTCAAACCTCAATCGAGATGAGACAGGTTGCTGAACCGTACATCCGCAGAAGAGCCATCCGCCATCTCGAGAAAAAGCGGGTTGTAATCTTTGCTGCCGGAACCGGAAATCCTTACTTCTCTACTGATACTACAGCAGCATTGCGAGCTGCAGAAATTGAAGCAGAAGTAATTCTTATGGCGAAAAACAATGTGGATGGGGTCTATTCAGCTGATCCCCGTGTTGATAAAAACGCAAAGAAATACGATGAACTTTCCTATCTTGATGTATTGAAAGAAGGATTGGCAGTAATGGATTCTACAGCATCATCTTTATGTATGGATAACAACATTCCGTTAATTGTATTTTCAATCATGGAAAAAGGCAATATTAACCGCGCCGTAATGGGTGAAACAATCGGAACAATCGTTAGGGGGAAAAAATAATGCCAAAACAAGTTATTTCAGATGCAAAAGAAAGAATGACTAAAGCAATTTCAGCTTATACAAGGGAGCTTGCGAGCATCCGTGCAGGTAAAGCTAACGCTTCTTTGCTTGATCGCATCACTGTTGATTACTACGGTGCGCCGACTCCAGTTAACCAGCTTGCCGGGGTGTCTGCTCCTGAAGCGCGCCTTTTAGTCATTACGCCTTATGACAAAACTATTCTGGGAGAAATTGAAAAAGCCATTCTTAAATCTGATATCGGCTTAAATCCCTCAAATGACGGCAGTGTAATCAGACTGGCTATTCCGCAGCTAACAGAAGAACGCCGTAAAGAGCTTGTTAAGGTTGTTAAAAAAGAATCAGAAGAAGCAAAAGTTGCCATCCGCAATGTTCGCCGCGATGCCAATGATGACCTGAAAAAGCTTGAGAAAAATGGAGAGATCACAGAAGATGATCTTCGCGGTTTTTCTGATGATATTCAAAAACTTACTGATGACCATATCAGCAAGATTGACGAATTAACAAAAGAAAAAGAAAAAGAAATCCTTGCAGTCTAATTTATTCTATAGTTAGAACCCTCTATCAATAGGGGGTTCTTTTACTCTTTAGAAGCATACATAATCAGATCAGGTGCTAAGGCGCCAACTCTGCTGTAATATACGAAGAAGGCAGATTCCTATCCTGAATTAACTTTCTGGTAACATACTCTTTTATAGAGATATATTTAATTATTTTTGGTATGATATTATCATGCGGAAAGAGGCAATATCATTATTTTACCATTAGAATAATCTCTAAAAGATACTATGACTGAATTTCAACTATTAATAAGCGGGAAAAAGCTCCTGCTTATTGAAGTTTCACACTTTGTCTTTTATCGGAGGATTAACCTATTTTAAAGGAGCAGACTTATGTTTGATAAAATGAAGTTATGGAAGTCCCAAAACAGTTCTTCCAATCTCCGAGAGAGAGTTGAAAAAATAAAAGAATTACAAATACCTGAGCATGTTGCCATCATTATGGATGGTAATGGCAGGTGGGCAAAAAAACGAGCGCTCCCGAGAGTTGCCGGCCATCATGAGGGAATGAAGGTCGTCCGAAAAATCACCAGATTTGCAAGCGATATTGGAGTGAAGACTCTAACCTTATATGCATTTTCAACTGAGAATTGGAAGCGTCCTAAAATGGAAGTGGACTTTCTTATGAAGCTGCCAGAGGAATTTCTGGGAACTTTCCTTCCAGAACTGATTGAAGAGAATGTGCAGGTAAGAATGATTGGTTATTTTGACCACCTGCCTGCTCATACGCGTAATGCAGTTTCCAAAGCGATGGAAGAGACAAAAAACAACACCGGGCTGGTGCTGAACTTTGCATTAAATTATGGGAGCAGAGCAGAAATACTCGAAGCCGTCAGGCATGTCTTAAATGATTGCAAAAGTGGTATAATGAATGAAAATGAATTGAATGAAGAAAAATTCTCATCCTACCTTATGACAGGCGGGCTGAAGGATCCTGATCTGCTGATACGTACAAGCGGTGAAATTAGATTAAGCAATTTTATGCTCTGGCAGCTTGCATACACAGAATTCTGGTTTACAGATGTCTTATGGCCGGATTTCAATGAAGAGCAAATGCTTGAAGCGATCGAAGTATTCCAAAGCCGCCAGAGGCGTTTTGGAGGAGTACAATAAAGGTGTTGAAAATTGAATGAAACAGCGTATTATCACAGCCATAATATTTGGAGCAATCCTCCTGCCGATCATTATCTTTGGAGGCATGCCAATCATCATCCTGGCATATTTGCTGGCATCCATTGCCCTATTTGAATTATTGAAAATGAGAAATTTAAGTTTATTCTCGATTCCAGGCATTATTTCTTTATTATTATTGTGGATTTTCCTTTTGCCTAAAGAATTTCAGTCAATCCTGGATGATATGAATTATACAAAAATTGAGGTAGCTCTTTTTGGGGTGCTTCTTTTCTTAACGTATACAGTCGCGACAAAAAACAAATTTACTTTTGATGATGTGGCTTTTTCCATTATGTCCACATTATATGTTGGCATTGGATTTTATTATTTTATGGAAACCCGCTTCGCCGATCAAGGCCTGACCTATCTCTTTTTTGCACTTTTCCTCATTTGGGCAACAGATTCAGGTGCCTATTTTATAGGGAAAGCAATGGGAAAGAAGAAGCTTTGGCCTGAAATCAGTCCAAATAAGACCGTTGAAGGTTCGCTTGGCGGTGTTGCCTGCGCACTGGCAGTTGCGGTGTTATTTATTATCTTTACAGATATTGATGAATCCCTGCTTGGGTTATTAGTAATTACTGCAATCCTGTCTGTGTTTGGGCAAATAGGGGATTTAGTGGAATCAGCATTAAAGCGTCATTATAATGTAAAAGACTCAGGAAATATTTTACCTGGTCATGGCGGAATTCTGGACCGCTTTGACAGTTTATTATTCGTCCTGCCATTGCTTCACTTTTTTCACCTGCTGTAAACCTATAGGCAAAAGAGCAGTATATATTTGGATACCAGATAATTGTTCAGCTCCAGCGCCAGCCACCTCAAGGTCATAAGATTGTCTAATTGCGGCTCCTAGGGACTCGAGACATAAGCCAATCCCTTCCAGAAGGAAAGAACACCTTCTTGCAGGGCTCGTCATATGCTTGTCGTCCCTAAGCAGTCGCCTCCACATTTCGGGCAATCCTCCCAGAAAGGCAAAAAACGCCTTTCTGGAAGGCTCGTCTTATGCTTGCCGGGGGTGGGCAAGGCGCTTCCGCTTTTCTTATAAGGAGGAGACTATGAAACATATCAGTTTGATGGGGGCAACAGGGTCTATTGGAATACAGACCCTCGATATTATTAAGGAGCACCCCGAGGATTTTAAGCTGGCAGCCATGTCTGCCGGCAGGAATATAGATCTTGCCAGGAAGATTATATCTGACTTTCAGCCAGAACTTGTCTCACTATCAGAAAAAAGTTCCGCAGATATTCTTAAAACGGAGTTTCCCGGCATAACATTTACATATGGACATGAAGGTTTGATAGAAGTTGCTGTTTACAAAAAATCAGAAATACTGGTTAATGCAGTATTAGGCAGTGTAGGCCTTAATCCTACCCTGCAGGCGATTGAGGAAAAGAAGACAATCGCCATCGCGAATAAGGAAACCCTTGTAACTGCCGGCCACCTGGTCATGGAAGCAGCAAAGCGGAATGGTGTACCCCTGCTTCCTGTAGACAGTGAACACTCTGCTATTTTTCAATCTCTGCAAGGGGAAAAAGAAAAAAATATTGAAAGGCTCATTTTAACAGCTTCCGGAGGCAGCTTCAGGGACCGCTCCCGCAAGGAACTGGAAAATGTGACTGTTCAAGAAGCGCTAAATCATCCAAACTGGTCAATGGGAGCAAAAATAACTATTGATTCTGCCACTATGATGAATAAGGGACTCGAAGTTATTGAAGCACATTGGCTTTTCTCCATGGACTACAGTAAAATAGATGTCCTTCTTCATAAAGAAAGCATTATCCATTCCATGGTGGAATATCATGACAGCAGTGTAATCGCACAGCTTGGCACACCGGATATGAGAGTACCTATACAATATGCATTAACATATCCTGACAGGCTCCCTCTGCAAACAGCAAAACGGCTGAATCTTGCTGAAATCGGCAAGCTCCATTTTGCAGAAATGGACTTTAATCGTTTTCGCTGCCTGAGATTTGCCTATGAAGCCGGAAAAGCTGGCGGATCAATGCCAGCCGTATTGAATGCTGCGAATGAAGCTGCTGTTGCTGCATTCCTGGATGGAAAGATTACCTTCCTGCAAATAGAAGATTTCATCGAAAGAGCACTGGGCAGCCATGACATCATCTCAAATCCAAGTCTGACTGAAATTCAGGAAACAGATTTGGAAACAAGGAGATTTGTCAGCTCGCTTCTATAAGCTTGTGTTCAAGTGCTGAAAGGTGCGTAACAAGTTATAAATTAATGCACGTACCAGCAGCAGTTGAACAACCTCTAAAAAAAGGTGGTTAAAACTTGAGTACAGTAATAGCCTTTATTGTTATTTTCGGGGCACTGGTATTTTTTCATGAGCTCGGACATTTAATATTCGCAAAAAGAGCAGGAATACTCTGCCGGGAATTTGCAATTGGATTCGGGCCAAAGGTGTTTTCCTTTAAAAAAGATGAAACAGTATATACGATTCGTCTTCTGCCTATCGGCGGGTTTGTCCGCATGGCCGGTGAAGATCCTGAAATGGTGGAAATCAAACCAGGCTACCGTATTGGTTTGATCCTTGATAAAAACGAGGAAGTAAGCAAAATTATATTAAACAACAAAGATAAGTATCCTGATGCAAGAATCGTTGAAGTTGAAGATGCTGATATTGAGCATACCCTTGTAATAAAAGGATACGTTGAGGGAGAAGAGGATGAGTCCATCCAAATTTTCAAAGTCAGCCGTTCAGCTGTACTGGTTGAGGATGGGACCGAAACGCTCATTGCTCCGTATGATCGTCAATTTGCATCAAAGACCTTGGGCCAGAGAACAATGGCGATCTTCGCGGGCCCAATGATGAATTTTGTTCTGGCTTTTATCGTTTTTGTTCTAATAGCCTTATTGCAGGGAATTCCAACAAATGAACCTGCCCTTGGCAAGCTGACGCCTGATGGTGCTGCATATGAAGCTGGGCTAAAGGAAGGCGATATGGTTCAAAGTGTGGATGGAGCCGAAATTTCAAGCTGGTCAGATGTAGTGGAAATCATTAGAAAGAACCCAAGTGAAGAACTCGAATTTTTAGTGGAAAGAAACGGCCAGGAACATACTATATCGGTTACACCAAAGGTTCAGGATGTAGAAGGCGAAAAAATTGGAATCATTGGTGTATATAGCCCGATGGAAAAATCTCCATTAAAGGCTATTACCTACGGAGCCAAGGAAACGTATTTCTGGACAAAAGAAATTTTTGTTATGCTGGGCAAGCTTGTCACTGGACAGTTTTCAATTGATGCATTATCAGGCCCGGTAGGCATTTATGTTTCAACAGATACTGTAGCCAAATCTGGCATCTACTACCTGATGAAATGGGCAGGAATCCTAAGCATAAATCTGGGAATTATGAACCTGCTTCCAATTCCGGCTCTTGATGGCGGAAGGTTAATGTTCTTTGCAGTCGAGGCAGTAAGAGGGAAGCCGATTGACCGCCACAAAGAGGGAATGGTCCATTTTATAGGATTTGCCCTTTTAATGCTATTAATGCTAGTGGTCACATGGAACGATATTCAGAGATTTTTCCTGTAAAAAATATGTGCAGATCAACATTCCTGCATAAAAAATATGTGCAGATCCATTAATTTAGATGAAAAAACGGGTTCCAAAATGGAATCCGTTTTTTCAATCACTATCTCATACGATATGTTATAATTAAGTCCGTCTGTTTTTTAAATACAATAAAAAATTCAACTTAAAATAGAAACCAAGATTATTGGATGGGAGAGAGAAAGATGAGCGAACCTTCTAGATTTCAGCTCTTGCTCCAGCAGATGCAGCTAACTGAAGATGCCTTTGTGCAGCACTTTCATGATGCCCAAATCGAAAGGCTCATAGTCGAAAGACAGTCACGGAAATGGCATTTTTATTTTGCCTTTCCACACATATTGCCTTGCAGTGTATACAGTCGTTTCACAGATCAGCTGGAAAAAACATTTTCCCATATCGCAGAAATTTCATATAGCATCTCTGTCAGAAATCAGGATTTTACTGAACAGCTTGTACTTGAATACTGGCATAACTGCATTAAAGAAATGGATGGCATGGCGCCGCCGCTTTTAAAGCTTCTGAATGAGCAGGTTCCTTCTGTACAGGGTAACAAACTTATCATTAAAGTTCGTAATGAATTGGAAGGATTGTCTATCAAGAAGAAGTATGCCGGCACTATTTCAGATGTCTTTCAAGTGTTTGGCTTTCCGGCGTTAACAGTTGATACAGAAGTTTCCACTGATGGTTCCAATGAAGAATATGAAAAATTCATGGAAGCCAAACGCAAAGAAGACCAGGAACGCGGTCTTCAGGCAGCAATCGAAATGCAGAAGAAAGAAGCGGAAGCTGAGTCTGCAGATCACACAGCACCCAAGGGGCCGCTTACGATCGGTCTTACCATTAAAGATGATGCAGATTACCGCAAATTGATTGATATAGTAGATGAAGAACGCCGGGTAGCCATTGAAGGCTACGTGTTTGCTGCTGAGACAAGAGAGCTCCGCAGCGGCCGGACACTCTTAACTTTTAAAATAACGGATTATACCAGTTCCATTCTAGTAAAAATGTTTTCCCGGGATAAAGAGGATGCCGCATTATACCAGCACATTCAAAAAGGGATGTGGCTAAAGGTCCGCGGAAGCATTCAAAATGATACATTTGTCCGTGATCTGGTAATGATCGGGAACGATATTAATGAGATCAAACCTATTCAAAGGCAGGATACATCGCCTGCTGAAGAAAAAAGGGTTGAACTTCACCTGCATACACCGATGAGCCAAATGGATGCTGTTTCATCTGTCAGTGCACTGGTTTCCCAGGCGAAGAAATGGGGCCATAAAGCAGTAGCCATTACAGACCATGCTGTTGCTCAATCATTCCCTGAAGCCTATGGTGCCGGGAAAAAGAATGATATTAAGATCTTATATGGAATTGAAGCAAATCTTGTGGATGATGGTGTACCGATTGCTTATAACGATGCTCATCGCAAGCTTACTGAAGATACGTATGTTGTATTTGATGTTGAGACAACCGGTTTATCAGCTGTTTATGATACGATTATTGAACTTGCTGCAGTTAAGATTCATGATGGTGAAATCATTGACCGGTTTGAATCCTTTGCAAACCCTCATCATCCTTTATCCGCAACGACCATTAATTTGACTGGAATAACAGATGATCTTGTGGAGAATGCACCGGAAGTGGAAGAAGTCCTGAAGAAGTTCCATCAATGGACAGAAGATGCTGTTTTAGTAGCACATAATGCTTCATTCGACATGGGATTCCTGAATGTCGGCTATAAAAAAATCGGTATTGGCAAGGCGCCAAATCCAGTAATAGATACCCTCGAACTTGCACGTTTTTTATATCCCGACATGAAAAATCACCGTCTGAATACCCTTGCCAAAAAATTTGATGTTGAACTCACCCAGCATCACCGTGCTATCTATGATGCAGAGGCAACAGGCTATCTGCTACTTAAGATGCTAAAGGGTGCAGAAGAAAAAGGGATCGAATATCATGATCAATTCAATGACAATATGGGACAGGGAAATGCTTATCAGCGTGCAAGACCAGCTCATTGCACCCTGCTTGCACAAACAGAAACAGGTCTGAAGAACCTCTTTAAACTCGTGTCCATCTCGCATATGGAATACTTTTACAGAGTTCCTCGCATTCCCAGGTCAGTCCTTCAAAAGCATCGTGAAGGAATACTGGTTGGTTCCGGGTGCGATAAAGGGGAAGTCTTTGAAGGCATGATGCAGAAATCTCCGGATGAAGTCGAAGATACAGCACAATTCTATGATTATCTTGAAGTGCATCCAAAAGCCGTTTATGCACACCTTTTAGAGCTTGAACTTGTAAGAGATGAAAAAGCGCTGGAAGAAATCATCACAAATATTGTAAAACTGGGAGACAAGCTTGGTCTGCCGGTAGTTGCAACAGGAAATGTTCATTACCTGAATCCAAATGATAAAATCTACCGGAAAATCCTTGTTAATTCACAGGGAGGAGCGAATCCGCTGAACCGCCATCAGCTTCCGGATGTTCATTTCAGGACTACCAATGAGATGCTTGACGCTTTTTCATTTCTTGGAAAAGACAAAGCGAAAGAAATTGTGGTAGAGAACACGAACAAAATAGCAGATATGATTGAAGAAATAAAGCCGATTAAAGATGATTTGTATACGCCAAAAATTGAAGGCGCAGATGAAGAGATGCGCAGCATGAGTTACGAAATGGCAAGAAGAATTTATGGTGAGCCGCTGCCTGAGATTGTTGAGGCGCGCCTTGAAAAAGAACTTAAGAGTATTATCGGACATGGTTTCGCGGTTATCTATCTGATCTCTCACAAACTTGTAAAAAAATCATTGGATGATGGCTATCTGGTTGGTTCCCGTGGATCTGTCGGATCCTCCTTTGTTGCAACGATGACCGAAATAACGGAGGTAAATCCGCTGCCGCCGCATTACGTTTGCCCGGAATGCAAAACATCCGAGTTTTTCAATGACGGGTCAGTAGGCTCCGGCTTCGACCTGCCTGATAAAGATTGCCCGAGCTGCGGAGCTAAATATAAAAAGGATGGACATGATATTCCGTTCGAAACATTCCTTGGTTTCAAAGGAGATAAAGTTCCCGACATTGACTTGAACTTCTCTGGGGAATACCAGCCTAGAGCCCATAACTATACAAAGGTGCTTTTCGGCGAGGATTATGTATACCGTGCCGGAACAATCGGCACTGTTGCCGATAAGACAGCTTATGGGTATGTCAAAGCATACCAGAATGATAATAATCTGCAAATAAGGGGTGCGGAAATTGACAGGCTCGCTTCCGGCTGTACAGGGGTGAAGCGGACAACCGGACAGCACCCGGGCGGTATCATTGTTGTGCCGGATTACATGGATATTTACGACTTTTCGCCAATTCAGTTCCCTGCAGACGACCGGACATCTGAATGGAAAACAACCCATTTTGACTTCCACTCCATTCATGATAATCTATTAAAACTTGATATACTGGGTCACGATGATCCGACTGTTATTAGGATGCTTCAGGACCTGAGCGGAATTGATCCAAAAACCATTCCCACAGATGACCCTGAAGTAATGAAAATTTTTAGCGGGTCGGCATCACTTGGTGTCACCGAAGAGCAAATCATGTGTAAAACCGGAACACTCGGCATACCCGAATTTGGTACGCGGTTTGTCCGCCAGATGCTCGAAGATACAAAGCCGACCACTTTCTCAGAGCTTGTGCAGATTTCAGGTCTTTCTCATGGTACAGATGTTTGGCTCGGAAATGCCCAGGAATTAATCCATAATAATATTTGTAACCTAAGTGAAGTTATCGGCTGCCGTGATGATATTATGGTTTATTTAATCTATCAGGGCCTGGAGCCTGCTTTTGCTTTCAAAATCATGGAATCGGTCCGTAAGGGTAAAGGCCTGAGTGATGAGATGGAAGAGGAAATGAGAAAGAATGAAGTGCCTGAATGGTATATTGATTCCTGTAAAAAGATTAAATACATGTTCCCTAAAGCCCATGCAGCTGCTTACGTATTAATGGCTGTCCGGATTGCGTACTTTAAAGTGCACCATCCGCTTCTTTATTATGCAGCATACTTTACTGTCCGCGCAGAGGACTTTGATGTGGATGCAATGGTTAAAGGATCACAGGCGATCCGTGCGCGCATCGAAGAAATCAATGCAAAGGGACTTGATGCTTCAACGAAAGAAAAGAACCTGCTGACTGTAATGGAATTGGCTCTGGAAATGAATGAAAGGGGCTTTAATTTCCAAAAGGTGGACTTATACCGCTCAAGCGCAAGTGAGTTTATCATTGATGGAGATTCTTTGATACCGCCATTTAATTCCATACCAGGTTTGGGTACAAATGCAGCATTCAATATAGTTAAAGCAAGGGGAGAAGGGGAATTCCTCTCGAAAGAAGATCTGCAGCAGCGCGGAAAAGTGTCGAAGACGATTATCGAGTATCTCGATAACCACGGCTGCCTGGAATCCCTTCCGGAACAAAATCAGCTGTCTCTATTCTAAAAATAAGACCAGCGGATGGTCCAAACCCTTCTGCTGACAGCTATTCCATTTGCATAAAAAAATTGGTTATGGTATAGTTTTATTGGAAATACTAAGAATAACTCTCGCAAAAGGAAGAGTGGGGCAACCCACTCTTTCGTGTTGTGTACGGTTTTTTCTTACTATCGGATCTATGTTAAAACTATATGTTAATTAAGTTTAGCAGAGCCAATTTCTGATTTATTGATTGAAAAACAGCGCTTTAGATTCCAGGAAAAAGGAGGGATATGAATGAGCAAAGTGACTGAAACGGTGGAACAACTGGTCACCCCTATTGTGGATGAACTTAATTTAGAATTAGTCGACATTGAATATGTAAAAGAAGGGAAAGACTGGTTCCTTCGCGTATTTATTGATAAAGAAACTGGTGTTGATATCGAGGAATGCGGAATGGTCAGTGAGAGGCTAAGCGAAAAGCTCGATGCTGAAGATCCGATTCCATACAACTATTTCTTGGAAGTTTCATCGCCGGGAGCTGAACGCCCTCTTAAGAAAGACAGTGATTTTATTAAAGCAGTCGGCAAGAATGTTTACATTAAAACATACGAGCCAATTGATGGTGAAAAGACGTTCGAAGGTGTGTTAACCCAATTTGACGGCGAGACCGTTACGGTAGAAGTGAAAATCAAAACAAGGAAGAAAAATATTGAAATTCCTTATGAGAAGGTAGCAAATGCCCGTTTAGCCGTTGTATTTTAATAACGGCTGATTGCGGGCTTGCTTATTAAGAAAAGCAAAATGCTGCTTTAGAGTTGATCATTTTTTAAAAGAGAAATAAAGGGGGATATAAATCTCATGAGCAGTGAACTTTTGGATGCTCTGACATTGCTTGAGAAAGAAAAAGGCATTTCTCGCGATGTGATTATCGAAGCCATTGAAGCAGCATTGGTGTCAGCCTACCGCAGAAACTTTAACCAGGCACAGAATGTGCGCATTGATTTAAACCTAGGGAACGGAACGATGAGAGTCTTTGCCCGCAAAGAGGTAGTGGATGAAGTATTTGATCCGCGTCTAGAGATCTCTGCTGAGGATGCTCAAAAAATCAACCCTAACTACCAGGTGGAAGATGTCGTTGAAATGGAAGTAACACCTAAGGACTTTGGGCGCATCGCTGCCCAGACGGCAAAACAGGTAGTTACACAGCGTGTCCGTGAAGCGGAGAGAGGCATCATTTATTCTGAATTTATCGACCGTGAAGAAGATATTATGACGGGGATTGTTCAGCGTACAGATCCTAAGTTCATCTATGTGAGCCTTGGAAAGATTGAAGCGATCCTTCCGGCGAACGAACAAATGCCAAATGAGCGTTATCAGCCCCATGACCGCATTAAAGTCTTTATTACAAAGGTAGAAAAGACAACAAAAGGTCCACAGATCTTCGTAAGCAGGACCCATCCTGGCCTGCTGAAGAGATTATTTGAGATCGAAGTTCCTGAAATCTATGATGGAACTGTAGAAATCAAATCCGTTGCGCGTGAAGCAGGGGACCGTTCCAAGATCTCGGTTCATTCTGACAATGAAGAAGTTGATCCGGTAGGTTCATGTGTAGGTCCTAAGGGCACACGTGTACAGGCAATAGTCAATGAGCTCAAGGGTGAGAAAATTGATATCGTAAAATGGTCTTCAGATCCGGTAGTATTCGTCGCAAATGCACTAAGTCCTTCAAAGGTGCTTGACGTAATCGTAAATGAAGATGACAAAGCAACAACTGTTGTAGTTCCGGATTATCAGCTTTCACTGGCAATCGGAAAGCGCGGACAGAATGCCAGACTTGCAGCTAAGCTTACAGGCTGGAAAATAGACATCAAGTCAGAAACAGATGCCCGTGAAGCAGGAATTTATCCTAGGGATGAAAAACTGTTGAACTTTGATAATGATGATTATGAAAACGAAGACTATGAAAATGATGCAGACTTCGACTTTCAGGATGAACTTTTAGAGGAAAAAGAATAGGGAAGAGGTGAATGATCGTGAACAATCGTAAAAAAGTTCCTTTGCGAAAATGTGTCGCTACCGGTGAAATGAGACCGAAAAAAGAACTCGTTCGCATCGTTCGCTCCAAAGAAGGGGAAGTCTCTGTTGACCCGACCGGAAAAAAATCAGGGCGCGGGGCTTATCTTTCCAAAGAAAAGGAAGCAGTTTTGTTAGCAAAGAAGAAGAATATCTTAGCCAATCATTTAGAAGTTTCCATAGATGATGCTATCTATGAAGAACTCTTGGAGTTAATAGAGAAGGAGAAACGGCAATCCAAATGAACTCAAATCAATGGATGTCATTGCTTGGCTTAGCCAATCGGGCACGGAAAATTACTTCGGGAGAAGAGCTTGCTGTTAAAGAGATCAGAAACGGCAAAGCAAAGCTTGTTTTGCTGTCTGCAGATGCATCCGCAAATACGGCAAAAAAAGTTACAGATAAATGTAAATCATTTGGGGTTCCATATAAGCTGATTCAAAACCGGGAAATGCTCGGCAAGGCTATAGGGAAGGAAGCCCGCGTTGTGGTGGCAGTGTTAGATGCCGGATTTGCAAAAAAGCTGTTAACGTTGCTCGATTAATACTAGCGGGGGTGAAAGTATGAGTAAAATGCGCGTTTATGAATATGCGAAAAAACATAACATTTCAAGCAAGGATGTTATTACAAAATTAAAAGACATGAATATTGAGGTTTCCAATCATATGACTACGATTGAGCCGGCGGCAGTCCAGAAGCTTGATGGTATTTTTATCAAGAATGACAGCCAGGCTCAAAACCAGAGCAAACCTCAAAACCAGCAGAAGCCGCAGGGAAATCAAAAACCGGCTTCAAATAATAGTGCAGGCAATTCCACAGCTGCCAAAAGCAAGCCTCAGAATAAATCCGGTGAAAACAGAAGCCAGGGACAGGGCAGCCAGTCAGGCAAAAACTTCTCCGGCAATAATAGAGGCAATAACAATAACAACAACAGAAACAATAATAATAATAATAGAAACAATAACAATAACCGAAACAACAATAAGAATAAAAACAATAAAGGCAAACAGCAGCAGACGCATGTGGCCCCAGCTCCTAAAAAGGTGAAGGAGCTTCCTTCAAAAATTACTTTCAGCGAATCACTGACAGTAGCGGAACTGGGAAAGAAGCTTCACCGCGAGCCTTCCGAAATCATTAAAAAGCTATTTATGCTTGGTGTTATGGCAACCATTAACCAGGAACTTGACAAAGATGCGATTGAGCTGATTGCAGGTGAATACGGTGTTGAAGTAGAAGAAGAGATACTGGTTGATACAACCGATCTTGAAGTATACTTCACTGAAGATGAAAATGCTGAACTGGTGGAACGTCCATCTGTTGTAACAATCATGGGACACGTTGACCATGGTAAAACAACATTGCTTGACTCCATCCGCAACACGAAAGTAACTGCGGGAGAAGCAGGCGGAATCACTCAGCATATCGGAGCTTATCAAGTTGAGGAAAACGGCAAAAAGATTACTTTCCTTGATACTCCTGGACACGCTGCGTTCACAACGATGCGTGCCCGCGGTGCAAAAATTACCGATATTACTATTCTCGTTGTAGCAGCTGATGACGGTGTTATGCCGCAAACAGTTGAAGCAATTAACCATGCGAAAGCAGCTGAAGTGCCAATCATTGTGGCTGTTAATAAAATGGATAAGGAAGCAGCAAATCCTGACCGTGTTATGCAGGAATTGACTGAACATGGCCTGGTTCCAGAAGCATGGGGCGGAGACACGATCTTTGTTCCAATCTCAGCTATTAAAGGCGAGGGAATTGATGAACTGCTTGAAATGATTCTTCTTGTAGGTGAAGTGGAAGAATACAAAGCAAATCCTGATCGCAATGCCGTTGGTACAGTTATCGAGGCACAGCTTGACAAAGGACGCGGTTCAGTTGCGACGCTGCTTGTGCAAAACGGTACATTGAAGGTAGGAGACCCGATCGTTGTCGGCAACTCATTTGGACGTGTCCGTGCAATGGTTAATGACCTTGGCCGCCGCGTGAAAACTGCCGGACCTTCAACTCCTGTTGAGATTACAGGTCTTAACGATGTTCCTCAAGCCGGTGACCGCTTCGCTGTTCTTGATGATGAAAAGACAGCCCGCCAGGTTGGAGAAGCCCGTGCCCAGCAAGCATTGCAGGCTCAAAGAAATGAAAAAACACGCGTGAGTCTGGATAACTTGTTTGAACATATGAAACAAGGGGAAATGAAAGACTTAAACATCGTTGTGAAAGCGGACGTTCAAGGTTCTGCGGAAGCATTGACTGCCGCTCTTCATAAAATTGATGTAGAAGGTGTTAATGTTCGTATCCTTCATACAGGTGTAGGTGCCATTAACGAGTCTGACATCACTTTAGCTGCTGCTTTCAACGCTATTGTGATTGGATTCAATGTACGTCCTGA
Organism: Paenibacillus sp. FSL R5-0490; assembly: GCF_001956215.1. GTDB lineage: Bacteria > Bacillota > Bacilli > Bacillales > Cytobacillaceae > Cytobacillus. The sequence goes on from NZ_MRTQ01000001.1 coordinate 156,163, forward strand.
CAATAACGCGAAACGTGCAGCAGATGCAGAAAATGTTGACATCCGCCTGCACCGCATTATCTACAAAGTAATCGAGGAAATTGAATTGGCGATGCAGGGTATGCTTGATCCTGAGTTCCAGGAAAAAATTATCGGCCAGGCTGAAGTACGCCAGACATTCAAAGTTTCCAAAATCGGTACAATTGCAGGTTCTTATGTTACGGATGGAAAAATCACCCGTGACAGCGGCGTTCGTTTAATCCGCGATGGAGTTGTAATTTTTGAAGGTGAAGTTGACGCTCTTAGGCGATTCAAAGATGACGCTAAAGAAGTTGCACAAGGCTATGAGTGCGGTATTACCATCAAAAACTTCAACGACGTCAAAGAAGGCGACGTTATCGAAGCATATATTATGGAAGAAGTGGAACGTTAATGATAATTGGGCTTGCTGCCTGTGAATGTATCATTTATGACACACATTCTTTGAAAGAAAAACGGGCTGTTTTGCAGCGCATTCTAACCCGGATGAAACAAAAATACAATGTTTCTGTATCTGAGGTGGACTATCAGGACCTATGGCAGCGGACAAAAATTGCCATTGTGGCCGTTTCGTCCACTCGGGTTTCAACTGAGCACGAGCTGCAAAATGCGCTGAAAATGATTGATTCGTTCCCGGAAATTGAACGGACAATTACAGATTTAGAGTGGCTTTAAGAAGAGGTGATATAGAATGAGCCTTAGAGCAAATCGAGTTGGAGAACAAATGAAAAAAGAACTGGGCGAAATCATCAGCCGAAAAATCAAGGACCCGCGGGTTGGTTTTGTAACAGTCACTGATGTTCAAGTAACCGGGGATCTTCAGCAGGCAACCGTGTATATTTCAGTTCTTGGTGATGAGGAACAAAGAGAAAATACGCTTCGCGGGCTGGCAAAAGCAAAAGGCTTTATCCGATCTGAAATCGGCCAGCGAATCCGGCTGCGGAAAACACCGGAAATCCTATTCGAATTTGATGAATCAATCGACTACGGCAACCGCATCGATTCCCTGCTTCATCAAATCCAGGACGAAGGCCGTTCCAAAGATGAGGAACGCTCCAAAGAAGAAGAATAATGGAATGGATAGACACTTTGTCTATCCATTTTTTTCTAAATACAAATTGACAAGGTGGTACATAATATGGAAGGGATTTTGCCGCTTTTTAAACCTAAGGGAATGACTTCCCATGATTGTGTGTTCAGGCTGAGGAAGATTCTGCGAATGAAAAGAATCGGGCACACCGGAACATTGGACCCTGACGTGACAGGAGTACTTCCCATCTGCCTTGGGAGGGCAACGAAGGTGGCTGAATACATAACAGACGCAGGAAAATCTTATGAGGGAGAAGTCACAATAGGCTTTTCTACGACAACAGAGGATGCATCTGGTGAAGTCGTAGAAAGGAAAGAAGTTTCCTCACCTATTACCAGAAATCAGGTGATGAAAGTGCTTCAAAGCATGACAGGGGAAATTACACAGACTCCTCCCATGTATTCAGCAGTAAAGGTAAATGGCAAGCGTCTCTATGAATATGCAAGACAGGGAATAGAAGTGGAACGGCCTTCCAGGAAAGTTACTATCTACTCAATCGAACTTCTCGATGAGAGAGAGATGTTTGAGGGTGAGAATATTACCTTCCGTTTCCGTGTAGCCTGCAGCAAAGGTACATACATCCGTACGCTTGCGGTCATGATTGGGAGTGAACTGGGATATCCTGCCCATATGTCTGAACTGGTAAGAATCCAGTCGGCCTCACTGACACTTGAAGATTGCCTGACTTTTGAAGAAATAGAAGACAGGGCTGAGAAGGGGACAATGGACGAGGTTCTTCGGCCTATGGAGTCCGCGCTTTCTCATTTGCCGAAATTTCATATAAGTGATAAAGTAGCAGAGAAAGTAAAAAATGGGGCTGTATTAACTATCCCTGATCATTTGTACGACACTAAAGGCCCAATCGCAGTAGAGGTAGAGGAAGGTCTTGTTCTGGCAATTTATGAACATCACCCCCGCAAACCAGGGTTTATGAAGCCAGTAAAGGTGTTAAGGAATGATCAATAAGCACTCGTTAAAAAGCTGTGCATTTATATAGGTCCAGGCTCTGTAGAGAAAAGGTGAATTATTAATATGGAAGTTATTCATATACATCATCCTCATCGAATGGATAGAAACGAAATGCCTGAATTGGCAATAGCACTAGGTTATTTTGACGGTGTTCATCTGGGTCATCAGAAAGTAATCCGTGAAGCAAAATCGATAGCTGAACAAAAAGGATTAAAAAGTGCTGTCATGACATTTGATCCTCATCCCTCGGTCGTTTTGGGGAAAAGCGTTCAGCATGTCGAGTATATTACACCTCTTGAGGATAAAATTGGTATCATAGCTGATCTAGGTATAGATTATTTGTTTGTTATTAATTTTACAAGGGAGTTTGCTAATCTGCTGCCACAGGAGTTTGTGGACCAATACCTGATTGGTCTTAATGCAAAACATGTCGTGGCAGGCTTTGATTATTCCTATGGACGAATGGGACGCGGCACAATGGAAACATTGCTGTTCCATTCTAGGGATCAATTTGATTACTCGGTCGTTGCTAAGCTGGCAAAAGAAGACGAAAAAATCAGCTCTACGCTAATAAGGAAATATATACGTGAAGGGAAAACGGGTGAGCTTCCCGGCCTTTTAGGAAGATATTATAAAACATCCGGAATCGTTGTCCATGGTGATAAGAGAGGCCGGACAATCGGCTTTCCTACAGCGAATGTAGACGTTTCTGATGACTGCATCATTCCCCCTCCCGGTGTATATGCTGTAAGATTCTCAGTAGATGGCAGCTGGTATGAAGGTGTCTGTAATGTCGGCTACAAGCCTACTTTTAATCAGGAAAAAAGGGACAGGCCATCAGTTGAAGTCCATATTTTTGATTTTTCTTCAGATATTTATGGCAGGAAGGTTACCGTTGAATGGCATAAACATCTTAGAAGCGAAAGGAAATTTGCCGGCGTGCGGGAGTTAATTGCGCAAATTGAAAAGGATAAACAGCAGACTGAGCAATATTTTGAGAAAAACAGGGTTTAGCCTTGCTTTTTGTCATAAAAAGTTGTATTCTAAGTAACGTACCAAATGAACCTTTGCTTGGCAAGTCGAGTCACCGACGCTTGCTCAGTAACAGGGGATTGAAAATTTAGGAGGTGAACCGGATGGCAATCACTAAAGAACGTAAAAATGAGCTAATCAATGAGTTCAAAACTCATGAGAGCGACACTGGATCTCCAGAAGTTCAAATCGCTGTCCTTACTGAAGAAATCAACAATTTGAACGACCATTTACGTACTCACAAGAAAGACCACCATTCACGTCGCGGTCTTTTGAAAATGGTTGGTAAGCGCCGTAACCTATTAACTTACCTTCGCAACAAAGACGTTGCACGTTACCGTGAGTTAATCAATAAGCTTGGCTTACGTCGATAATCAACAGAAGCGGGATTTTTTCCCGCTTTTTTATTAGCTTTAAAAACTTGAATTTTGTTCCTGATCATGTACATACATAACTTATCCTATTTTAGCAAACGGGAAAATTGTGCATACTATAAGATGCCTAATTTTATTATGATTAACGAGCATTTCATGCTTTTATATAAAACTGGACTGCGGGCAATGCAAAGCTTATGAGCTTCTGCTGTCTTCGCAGGAACGCCTGCTGAATATGCAGGAAATTAACAATTAAACGGACCAGGCAGAATTGACGCCTGTCCTTAAAGTGAATGCAGAGAGGGGTAAAATTATGGGACAAGATAAACATGTCTACAGCCTTGATTGGGCTGGGCGCAAATTGACCGTAGAGATTGGCCAGCTGGCTAAACAGGCTAACGGTGCAGTTTTAGTGCGCTATGGTGATACTGTAGTTTTAAGTACAGCTACAGCATCCAAAGAACCAAAAAATCTGGATTTCTTTCCTCTGACAGTTAACTATGAAGAACGTTTGTATGCTGTTGGTAAGATTCCGGGCGGTTTTATTAAGAGAGAGGGCCGGCCAAGTGAAAAAGCGATTTTGGCAAGCCGTTTAATTGACAGGCCAATTCGTCCATTATTCGCTGACGGTTTCAGAAATGATGTACAGGTTGTAAGCATGGTGATGAGTGTGGATCAAAACTGCTCATCAGAAATGGCTGCAATGTTCGGTTCATCATTAGCCCTTTCTGTGTCGGATATTCCATTTGGCGGACCGATTGCTGGAGTCAGCGTAGGCCGCATCGATGGAGAATTCATCATTAATCCATCTGTAGAACAGGCTGAAAAAAGCGATATCAGCCTTGTTGTAGCGGGTACAAAAGATGCGATTAACATGGTTGAAGCAGGTGCAGAGGAAGTGCCTGAGGAAACTATGCTTGAAGCAATTATGTTTGGTCATGAGGAAATTAAACGCCTTATTGCTTTCCAGGAAGAAATTGCATCTGAAATCGGGAAAGAGAAAATGGAAATTGTTTTATACCAGGTTGACCAGAACTTAGAAGCAGAAGTTCGCGGTATCTGTGAGAAGGATATGATTCAAGCTATCCAGGTGCAGGAGAAACATGCACGTGAAGCTGCCATAAAAGCAGTTAAGGAAGAAATCACAGCTAAATATCAAGGTGAAGAGGCAGACGACGACAAGCTTAAGCAAATCAGGCAGATCCTTGATAAAATTGTTAAAGCTGAAGTTCGCCGCTTAATTACAGAAGATAAAGTGCGTCCGGATGGACGCGGATTGGATGTCATCCGCCCGCTGTCCTCAGAAGTAGACCTTCTGCCGCGCACACATGGTTCAGGTTTGTTTACACGTGGACAAACTCAGGCATTGAGCATTTGTACATTAGGAGCTCTTGGAGATGTACAGATTCTGGACGGGCTGGGAATTGAAGAAGAAAAAAGATTCATGCACCATTACAATTTCCCTAATTTCAGTGTAGGTGAAACTGGGCCAATCAGAGGACCGGGCCGCCGTGAAATCGGGCATGGTGCTCTTGGAGAACGTGCTCTTGAGCCGATTATTCCTTCTGAAAAGGATTTTCCTTATACGATTCGTCTTGTATCTGAGGTGCTTGAATCAAATGGTTCAACATCACAGGCAAGTATTTGTGCAAGTACTCTGGCTATGATGGATGCAGGTGTGCCTATAAAAGCGCCGGTTGCCGGTATAGCAATGGGCCTAATTAAATCAGGCGAGCATTATTCAATCCTGACAGACATTCAGGGTATGGAAGATCACCTTGGCGATATGGACTTCAAAGTGGCTGGTACCTCTAAGGGAGTTACTGCTCTGCAAATGGATATTAAGATTGAAGGTCTGTCCCGTGAGATTCTGGAAGAAGCACTGCAGCAGGCGAAGAAAGGCCGCATGCAGATTCTTGATTCCATGCTGAGCACTATTGAACAGCCAAGAAAAGAGCTGTCTGAATATGCTCCTAAGATTCTGATGATGTCAATCAACCCTGACAAAATCCGTGATGTTATTGGGCCGAGCGGAAAGCAAATCAATAAGATCATCGAAGAAACAGGCGTTAAGATCGATATTGAACAAGATGGAACAGTATTCATTTCATCTGTAAATGAAGAAATGAATCAAAAAGCGAAGAAGATTATTGAAGATATCGTACGTGAAGTGGAAGTTGGACAAATGTATCTGGGCAAAGTAAAACGGATTGAAAAATTCGGTGCATTTGTTGAAATCTTCTCTGGTAAAGATGGATTAGTTCACATTTCAGAACTTGCTGAAGAGCGTGTAGGGAAAGTGGAAGATGTGCTATCCATTGGTGACGAACTTCTGGTAAAAGTTACTGAGATCGATAAACAAGGCCGCGTAAATCTTTCCCGCAAAGCCGTATTGCGTGAACAGCGTGAGCAAAAGGAAAAAGCACAGCAATAATACTAACCTCTATTTAAATAGAGAAGCATTTTGCGTGGCGAATTTTCCTAAAAGCCAGGGGAAACCCTGGCTTTTTACATATACGATTTTCGATGGGCTTTTGCCCTATACTGCATACCTTTGTTACTTGGTTCCGTTCTACCTTGTCCCTTCAACTCATACTATGAATTGAAGGAGGCATGAAGAATGAGAAAGTTTATTCATATTACGATCATGTTTTTGATGGCACTTGTTTTTATCAATAATCCTTTTACTGATCAGTATGTATCAGGCCTTAAACAAGAAACAGATGCCATAACTGTTTCCAAGCCAAAGGATTCACTATATGAAGAAATTACGGCAAAAAGAGAAGAATTCAGCATTCCTGCACAGGATGCAAAAATAGACCCTGTATGGAAAGCCATTCCCGGCCTTAATGGAATTGAAGTAGATGTTGAGGCTTCGTATAGAAAGATGAAGTCAGGCAAAAAGTTCAATGAAGATAAACTTGTATTTACACAAATTGAACCGAAGGTGAAGTTAAAGGACCTGCCGCCGTCACCTGTATATAAAGGTCATCCCGATAAACCGATGGTCAGCTTCATCATTAATGTGGCATGGGGAAATGAATATTTATCCGGTATGCTGGCCACTTTAAAGGAACATAATGTGTCAGCAAGTTTTTTTCTTGAAGGAAGATGGGTAAAGAATAATCCGGAACTCGCCAGAATGATTATGGATGCAGGCCATGAAGTAGGCAACCATTCGTACACCCATCCGGACATGAAAGTGATCTCTTCTGCAAGGACAAGGGAAGAAATCCAAAAGACAAATGATGTAATTGAAGCCACAATGGATGAAAAGCTGAGTAAGCCTATTACATGGTTTGCTCCACCAAGCGGCAGCTATAGAGATGAAACAGTGAAGATTGCTGCCGAGAAAAACCTTGGCACCGTCATGTGGACTGTTGATACAGTGGATTGGAGAAAACCCTCCCCGGATGTGCTGATAAACAGAGTGTTATCAAAGGTCCATAATGGAGCACTTATTCTGATGCATCCTACGGAATCCACCGAAAAATCACTTGATAGACTTATAACAGGGCTAAAGCAGAAGAACCTGGAGATTGGAACAGTATCCGAGCTGTTAAGCGAGAAGAGAATCCAGTATAGAGAAAATAAAAATCAGGATTTTGGAAAAAATAACAATAATCATATAAACTAATGTAAGCGTATGTCTTTGGGTTTCAGAACAGGAGGAATTTATTTGATTAAGAAATATACATGCCAAAACGGAGTAAGAGTCGTACTAGAAAATATTCCAACCGTCCGTTCTGTAGCGATAGGGGTATGGATCGGAACAGGCTCAAGAAATGAAGTACCAGAGAATAATGGAATTTCTCATTTTCTTGAGCATATGTTCTTCAAAGGGACCAAAACGAGAACAGCCCGTGAAATTGCTGAGAGCTTTGATAGCATTGGCGGCCAGGTGAACGCCTTCACTTCAAAAGAATATACATGTTACTATGCAAAAGTACTGGATACCCATTCTGATTTTGCTCTTGAAGTGCTTTCTGATATGTTTTTTAACTCCACGTTTGTGGATGAAGAACTGAACAAAGAAAAAAATGTTGTTTACGAAGAAATCAAAATGTATGAAGATACGCCTGATGATATCGTTCATGATCTTTTGAGCAAAGCAATCTACGAGAACCACTCACTTGGTTATCCGATTCTTGGCACTGAAGGAACGCTGGCCGCGTTTAATGGCGAAACATTAAAACAGTATATGCATGAAACATACACGCCTGAAAATGTTGTGATTTCCATTGCCGGAAATATTGAGGAATCTTTCATCAAAGAAGTTGAAAAATACTTTGGATCCTACGAAGGCGGTAAGAGAGAACGTAAAGAGCAGAAACCTGAGTTTCATTCAAACCATCTTGCCCGTAAAAAGGATACCGAGCAGGCTCATCTTTGCTTAGGGTTCGAAGGTCTGCAGGTAGGACATGAGGAAATATACAATCTGATTGTTTTAAATAATATTTTGGGTGGAAGCATGAGCAGCCGCTTATTCCAGGATGTCAGGGAACAAAAAGGTTTGGCTTATTCTGTTTTCTCTTATCACTCTGCCTTCCAGGATAGCGGTATTGTGACGCTTTACGGCGGTACGGGAGCTAAACAGCTGGATGTTCTTTTTGATACGATTCAGGAAACCCTTGCCACTCTTAAAAAAGAAGGCATCACAGATAAAGAGCTGAATAACAGTAAAGAACAGCTCAAAGGAAGCTTAATGCTAAGCCTTGAAAGCACAAACAGCAGGATGAGCCGCAATGGCAAAAATGAACTGCTTCTGGGCCGCCATCGGTCTATGGATGAAATCGTGGATGAAATCGATGCAGTTTCCATGCAGGGCGTGAATAATATGGCGAATTCCATTTTCACAGATCATTATTCAGTGGCATTAATAAGTCCGGATGGAGAACTTCCGAAAAATCTTTAAATTTTAGTCCAATTGTGGAGAAAAGACAGCCTGTATCATGCAGGCTGTTTTCTTTTTGGCCTGGACTTCTAAAACTTCAGTCTGAACGATAAGAATATAGAGAAGAGAAAAGGAGGGAAGATGATGAGATTAAGTGAGCTGAGCGGAAAGGAAATTGTGGATGTGAAGCGTGCAGAACGGCTGGGAGTACTTGGGCAGACAGACCTTGAAATAAATGAAAAAAGTGGACAGATTCAGGCATTGCTCATCCCTTCATTAAAGTGGTTTGGCTTCAAGCGCCAGGGAGATGAAATCCGGGTTTCTTGGCAGCATATCAGGAAGATAGGAAATGACATGATCATTATTGATATCCCGGATTCTGTAGATCAGCAGGAATAGTTTTGAAGGAAGGGCCGGTTAGGTCCTTTTTGTTTTTACCGGGAAGTTAATCTCCTCCATCCCTTTATAAATCCCTCCAACTTTGACCCATTTTCTTTTAAGTGGAAAACTCACCTATTGCCCCGTTCATACATAAGATGTTGAAGTAGTTCAATACAACAATTCCCTTATGATTATTAATTGATTTGCCGGCCCCAATTTAACGCCATTTCGTTTAAAGATAAAACTGCTTGCAATTGCTGTCTTTTGCAACTGCTTAGTAAAGCGGCGTTGCCGGTGCAAGGATACTTTTTAACAGGAGTCATGAAGTTGTTGGCTTCAAAAATAAATGCTTTCTTAAAAAGAAAGAAAAAAGAAGGTGAGTGTTGCATGCTGACAGGAACCCAAATTGCAGTCATCGGCGGTGATGCAAGGCAGCTCGAAATCATCCGTAAACTGACCGAGCTTGATGCAAAGCTCGCATTAATTGGTTTTGAGCAGCTTGATCATGCGTTCTCAGGTGCGGTAAAAGAAAAAATAGATGAAGTGGACTTTACCAATATAGACGCAATTATCCTGCCTGTGCCCGGTACGGGTCTGGAGGGGCAGATTGAAACGATTTTCTCCAATGAAAAAGTGATTTTTGAAGAGGAAATCCTCGCTCAGACTCCAGCACACTGTACAGTTTATTCCGGCATAACCAATTCATATTTAACCGGAGTAACCAAATCGGCGGACCGCCGTCTTGTTCAATTATTTGAACGGGATGATGTAGCTATTTATAATTCCATCCCAACAGTTGAAGGAACCATCATGATGGCAATCCAGCATACAGATTTCACCATTCATGGTTCTAACATAGCCGTAATAGGCCTTGGCAGAGTTGGAATGAGTGTCGCAAGAACCTTTCATGCCCTGGGTGCAAAAGTAAAGGTGGGAGCGAGAAAAAGTGAGCACATCGCCAGGATAACGGAAATGGGGTTAACTCCATTTAACCTGAAGGAAATTGAGGATGCGGTAAAAGATGTTGATATTTGCATAAACACTGCTCCCCATTTAGTTGTAACAGCGTCCGTCATATCGAAGATGCCGACACATACGCTCATCATTGACCTGGCTTCCAAGCCCGGAGGCACCGATTTTCGCTACGCAGAAAAACGGGGAGTAAAAGCACTGCTCGCCCCTGGCCTGCCTGGAATCGTTGCTCCGAAAACAGCCGGACAAATACTGGCGAATGTTCTTTCTCAATTGATTAAGGAAGATTTGCAAAAGAGAAAGGGGAATACAATATGAATTTGAAAGGGAAAAGAATAGGTTTCGGATTAACAGGATCGCATTGCACATATGATGCAGTGTTCCCTGAAATAGAAAGACTTGTTCTCGCAGGGGCTGAAGTGCTCCCGGTCGTCACCTTTACGGTAAAGAGCACTGAGACCAGATTTGGAAAAGGGGAAGACTGGGTTCAAAGAATTGAAGACCTGACTGGTCATAAAGTGATTGATTCGATTGTGAAAGCGGAGCCGCTGGGACCTAAAATCCCTCTTGATTGCATGGTAATTGCCCCGCTTACCGGAAATACGATGAGCAAATTCGCCAATGCGATGACCGACTCGCCTGTCCTGATGGCAGCAAAGGCAACTTTAAGAAACGGTAAACCAGTCGTGCTGGGAATATCCACAAATGATGCATTGGGATTAAATGGAGTAAACTTAATGAGACTAATGGCAACGAAAAATATTTATTTTATTCCATATGGCCAGGATGATCCTGTGAAAAAGCCGAATTCAATGGTGGCAAGAATGACAGCATTATCTGATACAGTGCTTCATGCCATGGAAGGCAAACAGCTTCAGCCGGTCCTAGTGGAAAGATACAAAGACGACAATTAGCCCCCTATTTTTTCTAGCAAAAATTTTAGTCCTTTAGTGAACGAATATGTTAGAATAAAGATTATTAAGATAACCAACCTCCAAGGTCTGTTTAAAATAAATATTAACCTCTTGGAGTATTAACAATATGCTGATAATATAAATGGAAGCCTGCCATCTTTATAATCAGGCAGGAAAACGGCTGCCAATTGACTTTGGCTGCCGTTCTATTGAATTTTGGGCTATTGTTTTTCACTAAAAACTAACTTTGCTAGAAAAATATAATGGTATTGGAAGGGGAAAAGAAATTTGGAACAGAAAAAAGGATTTCATGTCGCGGTAGTTGGAGCAACTGGTGCAGTTGGCCAGCAAATGATTCAAACACTTGAAAATAGAGATTTTCCGATCTCTCAATTAACCCTCTTATCATCTGCCCGTTCTGCCGGATCAAAGGTAACATTCAAGGGCCGGGAGTATACGGTTCAGGAAGCAAAGCCAGAGAGCTTTAAAGGCGTGGACATCGCACTATTCAGCGCGGGAGGAAGCGTTTCACAGGAACTGGCTCCACATGCTGTCGAACATGGTGCCATTGTAGTAGACAACACAAGTGCTTTCCGTATGGATCCAAATGTGCCTCTTGTCGTACCTGAAGTAAATGAAGATGACCTTCATAAGCATAATGGCATTATCGCCAATCCAAACTGTTCAACAATCCAAATGGTTGTTGCACTAAAGCCGGTAAAAGAGAAATTCGGCTTGAAAAAAGTAATTGTTTCTACTTACCAGGCTGTTTCAGGTTCTGGAGCAGCTGCAGTTCAAGAGCTGAATGAGCAGACAAAAGCCATTTTAAATAACGAAGAGTATGTGCCGTCAATTCTTCCTGTAAAGAGCGATAAAAAACATTATCAAATTGCATTCAATGCGATCCCGCAAATTGATAAATTTCAGGATAACGGCTACACGTATGAAGAAATGAAAATGATCAATGAGACAAAAAAAATCATGCATATGCCAGAGCTGCAAGTGGCTGCTACATGCGTGCGTCTTCCAGTGGCAACAGGCCACTCAGAGTCCCTTTATTTTGAAGTGGAATCAGACAGCGTTACGGCAAATGAAGTAAAGAGCCTTCTGGGAAATGCACCTGGAGTTGTCCTGCAGGATGATCCGGAAAATCAAATATACCCTATGCCAGCTGATTGTGTCGGTAAAAATGATGTGTTCGTCGGCCGTATCCGCAAAGATCTGGATGAAGATAAAGGCTTTCATATGTGGGTAGTTTCTGATAATCTTCTTAAAGGGGCAGCATGGAATTCCGTGCAGATCGCCGAAAGTTTAATTAATCTGGGAATAGTGAAATAGTTATCGTATTCTCTTCATGTTGAGAGGTTAGAGGTGTTTTAATGAATATCATCGTTCAAAAATATGGAGGCACATCAGTCCGCGACGAGAGTAGCCGCGAGCATGCAGCTAAGCATATTAAAAAAGCGCTGGCAGATGGATACAAGGTTGTTGTCGTTGTTTCGGCAATGGGCCGAAAAGGTGATCCATATGCAACCGACACACTGCTTTCGCTGGTAGAAGGCAATAATACCAAAATCAGCAAACGCGAAACGGATCTGCTCTTATCCTGCGGTGAAATCATCTCAAGTGTTGTATTTTCAAACATGCTAAAAGAACATGGGATCACAGCAGCAGCTCTGACTGGTGCACAGGCAGGGTTTAGAACGAATAATGATCATACTAACGCAAAAATTATCGATATGAAATGCGACAGGCTTTTGAAAGAGCTTGAAAATCATGATGTGATCGTGGTTGCAGGATTTCAGGGATCATCAAAAACCGGTGATGTCACAACGATCGGCAGGGGCGGCAGTGATACCTCTGCAGCGGCTCTTGGAGCAGCCTTAAATGCGGAGTGGATAGATATCTTTACTGATGTGGAAGGCATTATGACCGCTGATCCGCGAATTGCTGAAAATGCGCGCCCATTATCAGTGGTCACTTACACAGAGGTCTGTAATATGGCATATCAGGGTGCTAAGGTCATTCACCCCCGGGCAGTCGAAATTGCTATGCAGGCAAAAATTCCGATCAGAATCCGTTCAACATACTCCGACAGTCCAGGAACCCTTGTCACAACATTGAATAAGAACAGACGCGGAACAGATATTAAAGAGCGTTCGGTAACTGGAATAGCCCATGTTTCCAATGTGACACAAATAAAGGTCCTTGCGAAGAAAGACCAATACGATCTACAGTCTGAGGTCTTTAAAGCCATGGCTAACCAGGGAATCAGTGTTGACTTTATCAATATATATCCTAATGGCGTCAACTACACCGTAACGGAAGAAATGACCGATAAAGCAATTAGTATTTTAAAGGGCCTGGGTCATGATCCGCTGGTTGAAAGAGAGTGTGCGAAAGTTTCGGTTGTAGGAGCTGGAATGCAGGGTGTACCCGGAGTGGCCTCGCGGATCGTTACGGCATTGTCCGAGCAGGGAATCCGTATTCTGCAGTCAGCAGACAGCCATACAACAATCTGGGTCCTGGTAAAGCAGGCAGATTTGATAAAGTCTGTTAATGCATTGCACGATGCTTTCCGCCTGGAAGAAGATTTAGCTGAATATGAGAGAACAGACATTTAAAAATTTTGAAAATAACATGTTTAAAAAGGGGAAGAAAGCCATTCAGCGGTTAACGACGGATTTGTATCCTAAGCGGCAGATCCGCCCGTTTCTTCCCGATCTTTTAAACATCTGCAAGGAGTGTAAACATGGTTCTATTTGGCCGAGTATCAACAGCAATGGTAACACCATTCGATAATAAGGGACATATTGATTTCCCTAAGACGACGCAGCTAATCAATCATCTTATTGAAAACGGAACAGATTCTTTAGTTATTGCCGGGACAACAGGGGAGTCCCCGACACTAACAAAAGAGGAAAAGCTGGCATTATTCAAACATGCAGTGAAAGCAGCTGACAAACGGGTGCCTGTCATTGCCGGCACCGGAAGCAATAACACGTATGAATCCATTGAATTAACGAAAAAAGCAGAGCAAATTGGTGTTGATGCGATCATGATCGTAGCACCATATTACAATAAGCCAAATCAGGAAGGGCTTTACCGGCATTTCAAGGCTATTGCGGAAAGCACGAGCCTCCCGGTAATGGTTTATAATATTCCGGGACGCTCTTCAGTGAATATTCTGCCAGAAACAATCATCCGCCTTTCCGAAATCTCTAACATCGCGGCAGTGAAAGAAGCAAGCGGAGATCTGAATGCAATGGCCAAAATTATTGCTAATACGGATGATGACTTTATGCTATACAGTGGTGATGACGGACTTACTCTTCCATGTATGGCAATAGGCGGGACTGGAATTGTGTCTGTTGCTTCCCATGTAATAGGGAATGAAATGCAGGAAATGATCACAGCTTACCTGAATGGTGAAAATGAAAAAGCTGCAAAAATCCATCAAAAAATTCTTCCGATCATGGAGGGGCTTTTCGCAGCCCCAAGCCCAGTGCCTGTAAAAACAGCGCTGCAGCTTAAAGGGCTGGATGTCGGATCCGTCCGTCTTCCAATGGTCCCATTAACAGAACAGGAACGCAGTGCAGTTGCTGCCCTATTTAAATAATACTTTGCTTGCCAACCAGTGCTTTGCTGGTTGGTTTTTATTTTATTATATGGCAGATTTATAACGCCCAAAAACCAGAGACTAATTATAAAAAGCCCCAGGAACGCTCAAATAAAGCCCATGTATAAATTTGGTTGTCATGTTTTTACGACTTCAAGTATAATATGGATAACTGATCTTGATCGGCTGAACATGCATGGGAGGATATTACATTGAAAAAGAGACAGAATGAAAGCATCAAGCTGGCAGCACTCGGAGGAGTCGGAGAACTTGGGAAGAATATGTATTTGGCAGAGGTGGACGAGGATATATATGTCATCGATGCCGGATTAATGTTCCCTGAAAATGAAATGCTCGGAATTGATATCGTGATACCAGATGTTACATATCTAGTTCAAAACAAGGAAAGAGTAAAAGGAATTTTTCTGACACATGGACACGAGGATCATATTGGTGGACTGTCTTATGTGCTTGCAAAGGTCAATGTACCTGTTTACGGAACAAAGCTGACTCTGGCGCTGGCCAAAGCCAAAATGAAGGAACAGGAATACAAAGGCAAAGCACAGTTTATTGAAATCAATTCAGATACCAGGGTTGAATTTGATTCGGCAGATGTAACTTTTTTTAGAACCAGCCATAGCATTCCGGATAGTGTGGGTGTTGCCATACATACATCAGAAGGTGCAATTGTGTATACCGGCGACTTTAAATTCGATCAGGCAGCGACTGACTTATACAAACCTGAAATCGGCAAAATGGCGCGCTTAGGGGAAGAAGGTGTTCTTTGCCTTCTATCTGACAGTACCGAAGCAGAAAAACCAGGCTACACCAGCTCAGAATCGAAGGTGGCCAGAGAGATGACAGCTGCATTCTATGCTGCTAAGGGGAGAGTCATTGCGGCTTCCTTCGCATCTGACTTAATTCGAATACAGCATATTTTTGATGCAGCGATCGAAACAGGCAGGAAAGTGGCAGTAGTCGGCAAAAGTCTGCAGAGAATCTATGACATTGCTCTGCAGCTCGGATATTTGCAGGTAGGAGAAGATGTGATTATTCCTGTTGCTGAGATCGGCAAATACAGTGATGACCAAATCGTTGTTCTTACCACGGGTACACAGGGAGAGCCGATCGAAGCCCTTCAAAAAATGGCGAAGCAGTCCCACAGACAGGTCAATATTAAACAGGGCGATACCGTTTTACTCGCTGCATCACCATTAAGAGGAACTGAGGTATTTATTTTCAAAACGATTGATATGCTGTTTAGAGCGGGGGCTGAGGTAATCCCAGGAAAGGGAACCTTTAATACCTCGAGCCATGGCAGCCAGGAAGAACTTAAATTTATGATTAATCTGATGAGTCCCAAATTCTTCATCCCTGTTCATGGGGAGTACCGAATGCTGAAAGCCCATGCAAAAGTTGCTTTGGAGTGCGGATTATCAAGCGGACAAATTTTTATCCCGGATAAAGGCGATGTAGCAGAAATCAAGGATGGCACAATCGTACCCGGAGGGAAAATTCCATCAGGTAATGTTCTGATTGACGGAATTGGTGTCGGCGATGTCGGGAATATTGTCTTAAGAGACCGGAGGCTGCTTTCTCAGGATGGTGTATTACTGGTAGTAGTTACTCTTAATAAAAAAGAAAAGAAAATCTCAGCTGGCCCTGAAATCATTACAAGAGGATTTGTGTATGTCAGGGAATCAGAAAAGCTTCTTGAGGAAGCTGTAAAAATAGTAAGAGAAGCGGTAGAACAGAACCTTGCCAGAGAAGCATTTGACTGGTCAGGAATTAAGCAGGATATGCGTGACAGTCTGAATCAGTATCTTTATGAAAAAACAAAACGCAGACCAATGATCCTTCCAATTCTTATGGAGGGATAACAGTCAAAACACAGCCCGCATCGATTGCAGGGCTGTGTTTTTTGCTTTTGACCTTCAGGCAATAATGCGCATGAAAAATGATCACGCGTTCATACTAACAATATATTGCTTGAAGGGAGAAATAAGGATGGAAAACGATTTGAAAAATACCCGCAATGAGGGCGGAGAAGGGCAAGAACAGCCGAAAGAAGATAAACCTTCTGCCCTTATGGAAAAAATTCAGCAGCTTGGACAAACAAATGTGCCGCAGCTGTCTCAGGATTCCAAAATTCACTGCTTGACCATTGTCGGACAGGTGGAAGGGCATCTTCAGCTTCCGCCGCAAAATAAAACAACAAAATATGAGCATTTAATCCCTCAGATCGTTGCGATTGAGCAAAACCCAAAGATAGAAGGTCTTCTGGTTATCTTGAATACTGTTGGCGGCGATGTGGAGGCCGGGCTGGCAATATCAGAAATGCTTGCCTCATTGTCTAAGCCAACTGTCTCAATAGTACTTGGAGGCGGCCATTCCATTGGTGTTCCTATTGCGGTATCATGCGATTATTCCTTTATTGCAGAGACGGCTACGATGACCATCCACCCTATCAGACTGACCGGCCTGGTAATCGGTGTGCCGCAAACGTTTGAGTATATGGATAAAATGCAGGATCGGGTAATTAATTTTGTAACGAAGCATTCCAATATATCGGAACAGAAATTTAAAGACCTAATGTTTGATAAAGGCAACCTGACCAGGGATATTGGGACGAATGTGGTCGGCAGGGATGCTGTTGAATATGGACTGATTGATGAAGTAGGCGGTGTCGGGCCTGCGCTCGCAAAGCTGAATGAGCTGATCGATATGAATAAACCAAAAGAAGAAGTGATGGTTCAATGATCCTTTATACAATGATGCCACAAGAACTTATTTACCAAAATGAGCAGGACGATTTCAGCAAGCAGAAGATTGTCTCATATGAAGGAATCCCTCTCCTTGTTGAAATGAATGCGGGACAGGAATGCCGCATTTTAAGGATCATGAGCAGCGATCCCACCCATTATATGGATGAAAGGTACACTCCCGGTTCCATGATCACTTTGACGCAGTTAAGCTGATAAATCCTTTCAAAAAACAACTTCATTTAGAATCATTATGATATAATAAAAGTAACTTTAGAAGCAGCCAAAAAATGGCTGCTTCTTCTTTCATAACAGACATGATGTATTACATAATGGAATTTAGATGATGCTGTTAATAAGAATAATGATAAGGTGATAATATGGCCAAAAAAAAGAAAAGAAAGTCTAAAAAGAACGAAACATTGAAACGGACGATGAAATTTGAACTGATTGCCCTGATTCTGCTGGCACTTGCGGTAATATCAATTGCCAGGCTCGGGGCGGTCGGGAATGCAACGGTGCTTTTTTTCCGTTTCTTTATGGGAGAATGGTACATGCTCAGCCTGATTGGACTCGTAATTTTTTCAGGTTATCTGATGTGGAAGAGGGCACTTCCCTATCTATTCCACACAAAATTAATTGGTATTTACCTCATCATAAGCTCCCTTCTGCTGTTGAGCCATGTAACATTATTTCAGCTTCTCTCAAATGGAGGGAAGTTTGATGACCCGAGTGTAATAGCCAATACGTGGGAACTTTTCCGGATGGAAGTCCGGGGAGAAACAAGCACAACCGATTTAGGCGGCGGAATGCTTGGGGCTATTTTTTTCGCCCTCTTTTATTATCTTTTTGATGAAGCAGGATCAAAAATTGTAGCCTTTTTATTAATTATTATCGGTTTTGTTCTTATGACAGGAAAAACGTTCGGAGATGCTGCAGGGAAAATGATGGCCGCAATTCTTAATTTCTGTAAGAAACAATGGACTGCTTTTAAAGATGATATGAAAGAATGGAAACAAAAAGGCATAGAAAGACGAGAAGAAAGGCAATCAAGAAGAGAAGAAGAACAGCGCGCTCTTCAGCAGGAAGAAGAACCTGAAACGGTGATAACGATCAATAATTCTGCTGAACAGGTATCTGAACCAACTCCAGAACCAATTATATCAAGCTTTGCCGAGAGAGCTTATCAGGAGGATTCCCGGGAAGCTGCTTCTGATCAGTCCCAGGAAGCGGCAGTCACAGAGCCGGAGGATGAAAATGCGCCGCCTATCACGTTTACAGAAGTGGAAAACAAAGACTACGAGCTGCCTCCTATCAGACTTTTAAAACTGCCAAGGCAAACTGATCAAAGCGGTGAATATGAGCTAATCCACGCGAATGCTGCTAAGCTCGAAAGAACATTTCAGAGTTTTGGAGTAAAAGCAAGGGTGACACAGGTTCATTTAGGTCCGGCTGTTACCAAGTATGAGGTGCATCCTGATGTTGGGGTAAAGGTAAGCAAAATCGTTAGTCTGAATGATGATTTGGCACTGGCACTGGCAGCGAAGGATATCCGAATCGAAGCACCTATCCCGGGTAAATCGGCTATTGGAATAGAAGTCCCTAACTCTGAAGTGGCGATGGTTTCTCTAAGGGAGGTAATTGAATCCAAACAAAATGACAAGCCGGACTCCAAGCTGATGATCGGGCTCGGCCGTGATATAACCGGAGAAGCTGTCCTCGCAGAACTCAACAAAATGCCCCATCTTCTAGTTGCCGGAGCGACAGGAAGCGGGAAGAGTGTTTGTATTAACGGAATCATTACCAGCATTTTGATGAGGGCAAAACCACATGAAGTAAAATTAATGATGATTGACCCTAAAATGGTGGAATTGAATGTTTACAATGGGGTGCCTCATTTACTGGCGCCGGTTGTGACAAATCCGAAGAAAGCTTCTCAGGCGCTGCAGAAAGTTGTCAGTGAGATGGAAAGGCGCTATGAGCTGTTCTCACATACTGGCACAAGGAATATCGAAGGCTACAATGAGTATGTAAAAAGGCATAATGCCGAAGAGGAAGCACAGCAGCCCCTCCTGCCGTATATTGTTGTTATAGTGGACGAGCTAGCAGACTTAATGATGGTGGCATCCTCCGATGTCGAAGACGCAATCACTCGCCTTGCTCAAATGGCACGGGCAGCAGGCATCCATTTAATCATTGCAACTCAGCGTCCTTCAGTGGATGTTATCACAGGTGTAATTAAAGCAAATATACCTTCAAGAATTGCGTTTGCTGTTTCATCAATGACAGATTCAAGGACCATCCTGGATATGGGCGGAGCGGAAAAACTACTGGGAAGAGGGGATATGCTTTTCCTTCCTGTGGGTGCATCAAAACCAGTCCGTGTACAGGGAGCCTTTCTGTCAGATGAAGAAGTTGAAGAGATAGTGGATTTCGTCATCGGCCAGCAGAAGGCTCAATATCAGGAAGAAATGATTCCAGATGATATCCCGGAAGCTGCAGGAGAAGTGGATGATGATCTTTATGAAGAAGCTGTTGAATTGATATTGGAAATGCAGACTGCTTCTGTATCCATGCTTCAGAGAAGATTCAGGATTGGCTATACCAGAGCTGCAAGACTGATCGATGAAATGGAAGCAAGGGGGATTGTCGGTCCATATGAAGGCAGCAAGCCAAGATCTGTGCTCCAGGGCAAGCCTTCGGAGGAAGCAAGCTCTTAAAATTAATAAGCATGACATATTTAAAAATGGCCAGTCTGCGGACGGCCATTTTTTTCATGTATCAGGAAGATATATGCCTAAAAATAAGGGCAATAAAAAAATACAGTTTAATATGCCATACTGTTAAAAGCGCTTACATAAAATGAAAGAGGTATGGTACTTTCAACTCATTACAAAATAGGTTTTCTAACTGGTGCATTTTTGGCAGAAACATTAAATGTAATCGTTTTCAAAGAAGTATTATACCAGAAAAAAAGAATTGGTACAGAGGGATTCACAAACATTTTTTTCTTTTCACCTTTTTTCGACAAATTGATAAATTTCTATTTCTTTATTGGGTAAAAAGTGTTATAGTATTTTCGATTAGTAGGAATGATTGAACATCAGAGGTCTGATGTCTTGAGAACTGAAGTTGGAGGAACCCTGCATGTCTATTAAGTCAGATAACCGGCATTTATATTTGCAAGTCATCGATCGATTAAAACAAGACATTGAAGATGGAGTGTATAAAGAAAAAGAAAAGCTTCCGTCCGAATTTGATCTTGCTAAACAGCTTGGTGTCAGCAGAGCCACACTGCGGGAGGCGCTGCGCATTCTTGAAGAAGAAAACGTCATAATCCGCCGTCACGGTGTAGGCACCTTTGTCAATGCAAAGCCGCTATTTACATCCGGCATCGAACAGCTTAATAGTGTCACAAACATGATTTTGCAGGCAGGGATGAAACCGGGAACCGTTTTCTTGAGTTCTGTAACACTGGGACCCACTGAAGATGATATCCGCAGGTTCTCATGTGCTTTAGACCAGGAAATTGCCGTGATTGAGCGGGTTAGAACAGCAAACGGTGAACCGGTCGTTTATTGTGTGGATAAAGTTCCTGAGAATATTCTTCCAGACACGTTTTCCCACGAACAGGAGTCGATTCTTAAATTGCTTGAAGAAGAGGCAAACCGGAAAATCACTTATGCTGTTGCCCAAATAGAGCCTATAGGCTATCACGAAAAAATTTCCCCAATTCTGGAATGTGACCCGGAAACTGCACTGCTTGTATTAAAACAGATGCATTTCGATGAAGCGGATACTCCGATTCTTTATTCGGTCAATTATTTCAGAGCTGATAAGTTCAGTTTCCATGTCCTCAGAAAGAGAATCTAGCTTTTTGGGATGCACGAAAACACATCATTCATTCCGCTAATGCAAAAACAATTTCTTAGGGGGTACCAACCTTGAAAAAGCGTAAATTTGGATTGGCGCTATCTTTAGTTCTTGCTGCTGGAACAATTCTGGGTGCTTGCGGTAAAAGTGAAGAAAAAGGCGGAGAAACAGCTGGCGGAGACGATAAAGAAAAAGCATTCTCTGTAGCGATGGTAACAGATGTCGGCGGTGTAGATGATAAATCATTTAACCAATCTGCTTGGGAAGGTTTAAAAGCATTTGGTGACGAAAATGGACTTGAAAAAGGAAAAGGCGGATTTGACTATCTTCAATCACAGTCAGATGCTGACTATTCTACAAACCTTAATACATTAGCTCGTCAGGACTTTGATCTTGTTTTTGGAATCGGTTTCTTAATGGAAGGTGCAATCAATGAGATTGCTCAGCAGCAAAAAGATTCTCATTTCGGTATCGTTGACGCTGTCGTAGATCAGCCGAACGTAGCAAGCATCATGTTCAAAGAGCAGGAAGCTGCATTCCTTGCAGGTGTTGCTGCAGCAAATGCAACTAAAGAAAACAAAATTGGTTTCATCGGCGGTATGGAAATTCCGGTTATTGAGCGTTTTGAATCTGGATTCCTTGCTGGTGTTCAAGCGGTAAACCCTGATATTAAAGTAGAAGTTCAATATGCTGGAGCATTTGATAAAGCTGAATTGGGTCAGACAATTGCTTCTAAAATGTACTCTTCTGGCGTAGATGTAATCTTCCACGCTGCTGGCGGAACTGGAAACGGCCTTTTCAAAGAAGCTCGTGACCTTAAAAAGAAAGACCCGGCAAGAGAACTTTGGGCAATCGGTGTTGACTCAGATCAGACAGCTGAAGGTGTAGTAGAAATCGATGGCAAAGAGCACAATGTAATCCTTACATCTGCCCTTAAGCGTGTAGACAATGCTGTTAAGGACCTTTCTACAAAGGCAAAAGACGGCAGCTTCCCTGGTGGAGAAACTACTACTTACGGATTGGCTGAAGACGGTGTAGGCCTTGCTCCTATCAACCCGGAAGTATCTGCAAAAGCAGAAATCGAAGGTGCAGTTAAAGAATGGCAGGAAAAGATCAAGAATGGTGATCTGACTGTTCCATCTTCAAAAGATGAACTGGCTTCTTTCTCAGCAGAATAATTAAGTTTAAGGAATAAGCAGGTTGTACTGCGGCCTCTTATTCCTTTTTTAAAGAAATTAAAAGTTTAAATGAAGGACAGAATAAATTCTGTATTTCACTTAGATTTTTAATGCACTAATTATTTTTTCATATTATTGAGGAGCTTGGCTTTTAGGCCAGGTTTTTCTAAGGAATCCCAAGGTCTGACCTCTTACTACTAATGATTTCCTTATATTTTGAGCAAGGAGTGAAACAAATGGATTATGTTATTGAAATGCTCAACATTCGCAAGGAGTTTCCTGGTATCGTTGCAAATGATAATATTACGCTTCAGCTGAAACCAGGTGAAATTCATGCGCTGCTTGGCGAAAATGGTGCAGGCAAGTCAACGTTGATGAACGTCCTTTTTGGCCTTTATCAGCCTGAAAAGGGTGAAATTAAAGTTAAAGGAAAACCGGTGCGCATCACCGATCCTAATATAGCAAATGACTTGGGCATCGGAATGGTCCACCAGCATTTCATGCTTGTTGACCGTTTCACTGTCACTGAAAATATTATTCTGGGAAAAGAAACAACCAAAGGCGGAAAAATAGATATTAAAAAGGCTGAGAAGGAAGTCAGGGAGATTTCTGAGCGATATGGCCTTGCGGTTGATCCTCAGGCGAAAATATCCGATATTTCAGTTGGAATGCAGCAGCGGGTGGAGATCTTAAAGACTCTTTATCGGGGTGCTGAAATCCTTATTTTCGATGAGCCTACTGCTGTTCTGACTCCACAGGAAATTAAAGAGTTAATTCAGATTATGAAAACTTTAATTCAAGAAGGCAAATCTATTATTCTTATCACCCACAAGCTGAAGGAAATCATGGAAGTGTGTGATCGGGTAACGGTCATCCGCAAAGGAGTTGGAATCGGTACTGTTAATGTCACTGAAACGAACCCTAATGAACTTGCCAGCTTAATGGTGGGAAGGGAAGTCACTTTTAAAACGGATAAAACAGACTCGAAGCCGCAGGAGCAGGTGCTTGAGATTCATGATTTAAATGTGAAAGATTCACGGGGGCTTGGTGTTGTTAATAACCTTAACCTCAATGTACGGGCAGGTGAAATTGTCGGTATTGCCGGTGTAGACGGGAATGGACAGTCAGAGTTAATTGAAGCGATCACTGGCTTGAGGAAATCTGAAAGCGGTTCAATTAAATTGAATGGCAAAGAAATTGTGAATATGTCTCCTCGTAAAGTTACGGAGACTGGTGTAGGGCACATCCCTCAGGACCGTCATAAGCATGGACTTGTCCTCGATTTTCCAATCGGAGAAAATATGGTTCTGCAAACCTATTACAAAGCTCCATTTTCTCAAAAAGGTGTTCTGAATTTTAAACAAATCTACAGCAAAGCAACAAAGCTGATTAAAGAATTCGACGTCAGAACACCAAGTGAATATACACTTGCAAGGGCACTTTCAGGCGGTAACCAGCAGAAAGCCATAATCGGACGTGAAATTGACCGCAATCCGGATCTCCTGATCGCTGCTCAGCCGACACGGGGCCTGGATGTTGGAGCAATTGAATACATTCACAAACGTCTGATTGAACAGCGTGACCAGGGGAAAGCAGTGCTGCTTATTTCATTCGAATTGGATGAAATAATGAATGTCAGCGACCGGATCGCTGTTATTTATGAGGGTGAAATTGTAGCAGTAGTTGACCCGAAACAAACTACTGAACAAGAATTAGGTTTATTGATGGCCGGTTCTAAACGGAAGGAAGCGGGTGGCGAAAACCATGTCTAATCGCATGAAGAACATTGTCGTACCTCTAGTTGCCGTTCTGCTCGGGGTATTAGTAGGCACAATCATTATGATAGCAACTGGATATAATGCCGGATCTGCATTTATTGCCTTATGGAACGGTGCTTTTGGTGAAATCTACTACACTGGTGAAGTAGTCAGACAGGTCACACCTTATATTCTGGCTGGTTTGGCAGTTGCATTTGCTTTCCGTACAGGCTTATTTAATATCGGTGTTGAAGGACAGCTGATCGTCGGATGGCTTGCAGCTGTTTGGGTAGGGGTTGCATTTGATCTTCCAAAATTCATCCATCTGCCGCTCGCGGTTCTCGCAGCTGCAGCTGCTGGTGCGCTGTGGGCCTTTATACCGGGCCTTTTGAAAGCCAAGTTCAAAGTGCATGAAGTAATTGTCACGATAATGATGAACTATGTGGCTTTGCATGTAACCAACTATATTATCCGTACTGTTCTTTCAGAAAAAAGTGACCGGACTGAGATGATTGCAGAATCTGCATCATTGCGTTCCCCGTTTCTTGAGGGATTAACTGATTATTCCCGTCTGCATTGGGGAATTTTAATTGCTTTAGCATGTGTGTTTATTATGTGGTTCCTATTAGAGAAAACATCGAAGGGATACGAATTGCGGGCTGTAGGCTTTAACCAGCATGCATCTGAATATGCAGGCATGAGCGTCAGCAAAAATATCATTCTATCAATGGTCATCTCAGGAGCATTTGCAGGTCTTGCGGGTGCGATGGAAGCATTGGGTACATTCGGCTATGCAGCCATTAAGGGCGGCTTTACCGGAGTAGGTTTTGATGGTATTGCGGTAGCACTTTTAGGCGGAAATGGTCCAATTGGAATTATTTTTGCAGCATTGCTATTCGGAAGCTTGAAGGTCGGCGCCTTAAACATGCCGCTTGAAGCTGGAGTTCCAAATGAACTTGTTGATATTATCATTGCTCTTATCGTGTTCTTTGTTGCAGCAAGCTATATGATTCGCATTTTTATTGACCGTATCAGCAAAAAGGGGGTGAAGTAAGTGGGCTTAATGGAGATCTTATTAATTATTATTCCATCAACTTTGCTTTGGGCAGCCCCGCTTATTTTCACTGGATTGGGCGGAAACTTCTCAGAGAGCTCCGGTGTTGTAAATATTGGATTAGAAGGCTTAATGGTAATTGGAGCTTTCACTGCTATTGTTTTTAACCTTACGTTTGTTGATGTATTTGGCAGTATGACACCGTGGGTTGCATTACTGGCAGCTATGGTTGTTGGAGCTCTGCTATCCATCCTGCATGCTGTTGCTTCTATTACCTTTAGAGCAGACCAAGTTGTGTCAGGGGTTGCGATTAACCTTCTTGCAATTGGTGCAGCACTGTTCCTGGTTAAATTCATTTATGGAAAAGGCCAGACAGATATCATTCAAAAAGGATTCAGCAAAGTGGATATTCCATTTTTGAGTGACATACCTTTTATTGGTAAATTATTCTTTTCAAACACTTATTACACTTCATTCGTTGCCATTGCCGTTGCATTCCTAGCCTGGTTTGTGATGTTTAAGACTCCATTCGGGTTAAGGCTTCGGGCGGTTGGTGAACATCCAATGGCTGCGGATACAATGGGTATCAATGTAACAAGGATGAGATACATTGGGGTTTTAATCTCAGGAGCTCTTGCAGGGATAGGCGGCGGCGTGTACGCACAATCTATTTCTTCAGACTTCGGGCATGCAACAATCAGCGGCCAGGGCTTTATGGCTCTTGCAGCACTGATCTTTGGTAAGTGGCATCCGCTTGGTGTTATGGGCGCGGCTTTGTTCTTCGGATTTGCGCAAAGCTTGAGCATCATCGGCTCGAGCCTTCCATTCCTTGAAAATATTCCAAATGTCTATCTTCTCATTGCGCCATATGTTTTAACGATTCTGGCATTAACGGGTTTCATCGGACGCGCGGATGCTCCAAAAGCATCTGGTACTCCTTATATAAAAGGAAAACGTTAACACACAAAGCCTCATTTCTTTTCGGAAATGGGGCTTTTTGCTGTTCAGAATCTTATTAAAAACCATCACTTATAAAAAATATATAAACCTTCCAATACAGCCAATAACTTGAAATAAAGAAATAGGGCAAGGTATAGTAAGAATATGATTTATTACAAAGGACATTATAGAAGATAGCAGCAAAGTGTTTACATACAGGGGATGCTCCCTCTTTTTACTATTGACCGTACTTTGGACTCATCTATTACTGACAGGAGGAAAAGACATGGCCGTAATCTCTGAATCCGTAAAAGCCATGAATGGCTATAAGCTTCACGTGGTTAAAACAGAGAAATATAAAACCAATACCCTGGTTTGGAAAATGAAAGCTCCGCTTGAAAAGAGTACAGTTACATTAAGATCCCTATTGCCTCATGTATTGCAGAGCAGCAGTGCGTCCTACCCTTCAACCGGAAAGCTGCGGGCTTACCTTGATGAATTATATGGTGCTACGCTTTTCGTCGATTTGGCGAAAAAGGGCGAGTATCATGTCATTACCATTTCAGTTGAAATCGCAAACGAAAAATTTCTTTCAGATCCAACTCCTCTTTTGAAAAAAGCGTTCCAATTTTTAGCGGAAATCCTGATTAAGCCAAATGTGAATGAAGGCTCTTTTGACGAGGATACAGTTGAAAAAGAAAAAAGGACACTTAAACAGCGAATTCAATCAGTTTACGATGATAAAATGCGCTATTCCAATTTTCGGCTGGTTCAGGAAATGTGCAAAGATGAGCCCTATGCACTGCATGTGCATGGCGAGAAAGATGATGTGGACAATATCACTCCTCATAGCCTTTATGAATATTATCAGCAGGCATTGGCGCAGGATGAGCTTGATTTATATGTTATAGGTGACGTAGATGAGGCAGATGCCGAATCATATGCAGGGGAGCTTTTAACTTTTGAAAAGAGATCACCTCAGACAGCGCCAGCATCTCCAGTTAGAACGAAGGAATCTGTAAACGAAGTCCGGGAAGAACAGGATGTGAAGCAGGGGAAACTCAATATCGGCTACCGGACAAATGTCGTGTACGGTGACCCGGAATATTATGCGCTTCAGGTATTCAATGGAATCTTCGGAGGTTTTTCTCATTCAAAACTGTTCTTGAACGTCCGGGAAAAAGCCAGTCTCGCATACTATGTAGCCAGCCGCCTGGAAAGCCATAAAGGGTTAATGATGGTGATGTCCGGAATCGATAACAGCAACTATGACCAGGCAGTGAGTATTATTAAAGAACAACTGGAAGCTATGAAGAATGGTGACTTTACAGAACAGGAAATGGAACAGACCAAAGCAGTCATTAAAAACCAGCTTCTGGAGACTGTTGATACAGCACGCGGGATTGTCGAGGTTCTTTACCATAATGTTGTGTCAGGAAAAGAAATTACCCTTCAAACCTGGATGGATGAAATGGATAAGGTAACAAAAGAGGAAATTGCCGCGACAGCCAAGAAGGTCAGTTTGGATACTGTGTATTTTCTGACAGGAAAGGAGGCGGGCAAGTAATGGATAAAATCACTTTTGACCAGCTTCAGGAAGAGCTGTATTATGAAAAACTTGAAAATGGGCTGGATGTATATATCTTGCCGAAAAAGGGATTTAACAAGACTTATGCCACGTTTACGACTAAATATGGTTCAATCGACAATCATTTCCTGCCCCCCGGAAAGGAAGAGTATGTAAAAGTTCCGGATGGGATTGCACATTTTTTGGAGCATAAGCTTTTTGAGAAAGAAGACGGGGATGTGTTCCAGCAATTCAGCAAACAGGGAGCATCGGCTAATGCTTTTACATCTTTCACCAGGACAGCTTATCTATTCTCCAGCACGTCTAATGTAGAGATGAACCTTGAAACGCTGATTGATTTTGTGCAGGACCCTTATTTTACAGAAAAGACTGTTGAAAAAGAGAAAGGAATCATCGGCCAGGAAATCACCATGTATGATGACAATCCTGACTGGCGCTTATATTTTGGACTGATCGAAAATATGTTTAAAAACCATCCTGTTAAAATTGATATCGCAGGTACGATCGAGTCCATTTCTCATATCACGAAAGATATGCTGTATGAATGCTATGAAACTTTCTATCACCCGAGCAACATGCTGCTGTTCATAGTCGGACCCGTTGATCCGGATCAGATTATGACTCAGGTGAGAGATAACCAAAGCAAGAAGGATTATAAAGAGATACCGGAAATCAAACGCCAATTCGAAGAAGAGCCTTCTGAAGCGGCCAAGAAGAAAAAAGTTCTTGAGATGAATGTCCAGACCTCAAAGTGCCTGGTCGGGATAAAGAGCAGTACTGCAAATCAGTCAGGCAAAGAAATGCTTAAAAATGAGCTGAGTCTGAATGTGCTTCTGGATATCTTGTTCGGTAAAAGCTCTGAGCATTACAGCACACTGTACAGTGAAGGATTAATTGATGACACATTCTCCTTTGATTATACACAGGAGCAGGGTTTTGGATTTGCCATGGTGGGCGGAGACACAAACAATCCTGACCGGTTGGCTGAAACACTGCAAAAGATGCTCCTGGATGCAAGGGAAAAGGGAGCTATTTCACAGGAAACACTTGATCGGACAAAAAAGAAGAAAATAGGTGCATTCCTGCGGGCTGTCAATTCACCGGAATATATCGCCAATCAATTTACCCGGTATGCTTTTAATGAAATGGATTTATTTAATGTTGTGCCGACCCTTGAAAGCATCACACTTGAGGATGTGGAAAATGCGGCTGGTAATTTGATAAGTGAAGAACGGTTTACGGTTTGCCAGGTTGTCCCTAAGAAATAACAAGCAGTTTCAGCAGAGCGCCATTAAATGGCGCTTTGCTTTTTTCGGGAGGATATGAAATGAAGAAATTTGCATTAATAACTGGAGCGAGCGGAGGAATCGGCCAGGCAGTCAGCGTCAAACTGGCAGAAGAAGGCTATTCGCTTTATTTGCATTACAATCATAATAGGGATGGCATTACCAGGCTTCTGGACCGCCTGCAAAGGTTTGGCGGAGAATATATTCCGATCCAGGCAGACTTGTCTGTACCAGGCGGGTATAAAAAAATTATTCCTGACATATTTTCACTTGATGCCATTATTCATAATAGCGGAACAGCTCAATATGGACTTCTTACTGAAATTCAGCAAACGGAAATGGAAGCTCTGATGAACCTCCATGTGACCTCGCCGCTTCTCCTGACGAAAGAGCTTCTGCCGAAACTTTTAACAAAGGCGAGCGGGAACATTATAGTGGTTTCTTCGATATGGGGGCAGACGGGTGCCGCTTGTGAAGTTGCATACTCGGCTGCAAAGGGTGCACAAATTGCTTTTGCAAAGGCTTTAAGCAAGGAGGTTGCCCTTAACGGGGTAAGGGTTAATGCTATTGCTCCGGGTGCAGTTGAGACGGCCATGCTGAAGGACTTTACAGAAGAAGAGCTTAATGCTGTGAAAAGTGAAATTCCTATGGGCAGGCTTGCCTTGCCGGCTGACATAGCCAACGCCATTTCCTTTCTTCTTTCGGAAAAGGCATCGTATATTACCGGGCAGGTTATGGCAGTGAATGGCGGCTGGTATACGTAACTGCAGATCGTTCAAAGAAGTGTCACATGTTTTTTGAGTCATGTCTAAGTGCATGCATATTTTATTCAGCCCCTAAGCACAATATAATTGTACAACATTTAAAGGAGGCAAAATTATGTCTGTACTAGATAACTGGCAGCAATGGAAAGATTTCCTTGGCGATCGTCTTCATCAGGGAATGGACCAGGGAATGAATAAGGAAACAGTAAATGACTTTGCTTATCAAATCGGCGATTATTTAGCCAAGCAAGTGGAGCCAAAGAATGACCAGGAAAAAATCCTGGCTGACCTCTGGTCTGTAGCAAGCCCTGATGAGCAGCATGCCATTGCCAATATGATGGTAAAGCTTGTTCAGAACGATGGTACCCGCTAAGAAAATAATAGTAATCAGCAAAAAGAGAGGATTGCCTCTCTTTTTGCTTTTCCTCAAAAACATTTCCTTTCCGCCAAACGGGTTTTTCCTTTCATATTGGCAAAAAATCATATATTATAGAACCTAGATGAAAATTTAGGATAAGTTTAATAAAATTTTACATACCAAAAAGAGTTGCATATATATATAAAATGCGCAAATACATGCGCATCATGCAAGAGGAGGTTTTCCGGTGGAGAAAACAGAATGGTATTTGGAATATGAAATCCAAAAGAATCGTCCCGGCTTGCTTGGTGACATTTCTTCCCTGCTGGGTATGCTTTCCATTAATATTGTCACGATCAATGGCGTGGATGAAGGCCGCAGAGGCTTGCTGATTTTGGCTAAAGACCATGAACAGATTGAACGCCTAAAGTCCATTCTTAATACGATGGACACGATTAAAGTGATTAAGCTCCGGGAGCCTAAGCTCCGGGACCGACTGGCCGTGCGCCATGGAAGATATATACAAAGGGATGCCGACGATAAGAAAACGTTCAGGTTCGTCAGGGACGAGCTTGGGCTCTTGGTTGATTTCATGGCTGAATTATTTAAACAGGAAGGGCACAAGCTAATAGGGATCAGGGGAATGCCAAGGGTTGGAAAAACAGAATCCATAGTTGCTTCAAGTGTCTGTGCGAACAAACGCTGGCTATTTGTTTCATCCACGCTGCTAAAGCAGACGATACGAAATCAGCTGATTGAGGATGAATATAATGAAGACAATTTGTTCATAATAGACGGAATTGTCTCAACCAGACGTGCCAACGAACGGCACTGGCAGCTCGTCCGGGAAATTATGCGCCTCCCGGCAGTCAAGGTAGTAGAGCATCCCGATATTTTTGTGCAAAATACTGAATACTCTCTTAATGATTTTGATTATATTATTGAGCTTCGTCACGACCATGATGAAGAGATAACATATGATGTGGTGGAGAAGAACAATATGTTCTCTGAATCTGACTTTGGAGGCTTTGATTTTTAGTAAGTTGGAAGGTGTTGTAAATTGACAGAACTAGGCAATCGATTAAAAGAAGCGCGGCTGGCTAAAGATATGAGCCTTGACGATCTGCAGAAGGTCACAAAAATACAAAAACGCTATTTGGCGGGAATTGAAGAGGGCGATTATAGCATGATGCCCGGTAAGTTTTATGTCAGGGCATTTATAAAACAGTATGCTGAAGCGGTTGGAATTGAACCGGAAGAAATTTTCGAACAGTTTAAAGATGATATTCCGGCACAGGTGAATGATGATATTCCAGAAAAGCTATCGCGCGTTCAGTCCAGGAAAGATCTTTCCGGCAGGACTTCAAAAGTATTTGATATTCTTCCAAAGGTTCTCATTGGCGTATTCATTGTTGGCCTCATTGCAGTCCTATACAATTTTCTCGGGGCCAAAGATCAGGCGGATAATGAAGAGAAGCCCTCAGATCTGACTGATGAACAGACAGTTATAGAAGAGTCTGAAAACCTCGCCGAAAATAAAAAAGATGAACCAGCAGGAAAGAAAGAAGAATCTGCTGACAAAGATGCTGCTGAGGAAAATGACAAGGACCAGGAAGCCGAGGAAAAGCCAAAGCAGGAGGTTGCTGTTGTTCAATCCAGTGGAAATGGAACGGTTTATGAATTGAAAAATGCGGACAAGTTTGAACTGGAAGTTTTGTCTACAGGAGAAACTTGGGTGAATATTAAGAACGGAAAAGGGGATTCCCTCTTCCAGGGAATGCTGACTGCGGAAGGCACGAAAAGCCAGAAGGTAGACTTTTCAAAAGAAACGGAAGCTTCCATTGTAGTCGGAAATTCGACTCAAACTGAAATCTATGTAAACGGCGAAAAAATTGAGTACAAAGTGCCGCCTTCACAATCCGTCAAGCAGGATATAACGATAAAGTACGCGCCGAAGACCGAATAGTCATCTTTAGATGACTATTTTCGCTTTTTATGTAAAAATTATTAGTAAAAGGATTGCAGCAAATGTCTTAGACTTTTTCTGTAAATAGCTTCATTTAATATACTTGGAGGTAAAACATGAATCTGCCAAATAAAATTACAGTCTCCCGTATCTTTTTGATACCAATATTTCTGCTCATCATGCTCGTCCCTTTTTCATGGGGAAACATAGAGTTGTTAGGAGCTGAAATGCCCGTTACCCATCTGATTGGAGCTCTTATTTTTATTATTGCTTCGGTTACCGATTGGGTCGACGGCTACTTTGCCCGCAAATACAATCTGGTTACAAACCTGGGCAAGTTTCTTGATCCGCTTGCAGACAAGCTTCTCGTCTCTGCAGCATTAATTGTGCTGGTTGATCTTAACCTTGCTCCATCATGGATTGTCATTATTATAATCAGCCGGGAATTTGCTGTAACAGGTTTAAGGCTTGTTCTGGCAGGGGAAGGAGAAGTAGTCGCAGCTAATCAGCTTGGCAAAATTAAAACATGGGCCCAAATTGTGGCCATTTCTGCACTGCTTTTACATAATATTATTTTTGAAATGGTTTCAATCCGCTTTGATCTGATTGCCCTGTGGGTTGCGATGTTCTTTACAATCTGGTCCGGCTGGGACTACTTTGCTAAAAACAAGCAGGCCTTCATACACTCAAAATAAATTACTTTACCTGGAAGGGGGCTTTTGAATGAATGCTGAAATTATTGCTGTCGGGTCTGAGCTTTTACTTGGACAAATCGTTAATACAAATGCCCGCTTTCTTTCCCGGCAGCTTGCTGAACTGGGCATTAACGTTTTTTACCATACAGTGGTTGGAGATAACCCAGAGCGCCTGAGATCGGTGATTAAAATAGCCGAAAGCCGTTCTGACCTGATCGTCTTCACGGGCGGCCTGGGACCGACCAAGGATGATTTAACAAAAGAAACGATTGCCCGCCATCTTGGCAAAGAGCTCCTCATGGACGAACAGGCGCTGGAATCTATACAGCTTTATTTTAAACGCACCAACAGAGAGATGACTGAGAATAATAAAAAACAGGCCCTGGTTCTTGAGGATGCACAGGTGCTTCCTAACGAGCATGGAATGGCACCCGGAATGATTGCCGATAATGGCCGGCATGTTTTCATGCTTCTTCCGGGACCGCCAAACGAGATGGAGCCGATGTTCCTCAAACATGCCTTTCCTGCCCTGCAATCCAAGCTGGGCACCGATGATGTGATTGTTTCCCGGGTGCTGCACTTCTTCGGAATTGGAGAAGCCATGCTGGAAACGGAGATTGAAGATATTATCGATGCTCAGAGCAATCCAACCATTGCCCCGCTTGCATCTGATGGGGAAGTTACTCTGAGGCTCACAGCAAAGCATAGTCAGCCTAACACGGCCATGATGCTGATTGATGAAGCGGAAAATAAAATCCTCGATCGTGTCGGCGAATACTTCTACGGCTATGATGATACTTCCCTGATGTATGAGCTAACCAAGCTGATTAAGGAGAGCAGCATGACTATTTCCGCAGCGGAGAGCTTAACAGGCGGCATGTTCCAGGAGGTGTTTACATCCATTCCGGGAGCCGGCGGACTTTTAAAGGGCGGAGTGGTCTGCTACACAAACGAAGTTAAGGCTGAAGTATTAAAAGTCCGCAAAGAAACGATTGATAACGACGGGGTCGTCAGTGCACAGTGTGCCGCCGAGCTTGCTGAGAATGTCGCAAGCCTTACAAATGCCGATATCGGAATCAGCTTCACAGGTGTTGCCGGCCCGGATGAATTGGAAGGCAACCCTGTCGGAACAGTATATATAGGCATCTGGATTAAAGGAAGGCCGGTCCAGACCGAAAAGCTGAACCTTGGAGGAACCAGGGCAGCCAATCGGGTTCGTACAGTAAAATACGGCTGCCATTTCCTTATTAAAGCCTTAAAAGAAACTCAGAACGCCTGAAAATGTGTTCTGAGTTTTTAGTAGCCAAAACAAAAGGCAGACTTCTTGCCGAAATGCGATTTCAACTACTGATTGACCCCTGAAAAACCTCACTTTCCCCGGCACTCCTGATATTTTCGGGCATAATGTGCAAGAGAAAAAAATCGAATGGATGTTCGACTTTTTACTCGACAAATGCATTGAAAAGGTTTATAGTAGAGTTAGGTTTTGAGATGAGACAAAACGAATCTAATCAAAAGACAGATTCGTCTATATAAAAGGAGGAACTATTAGTGAGTGATCGTCAAGCAGCTCTTGAAATGGCGTTAAAACAAATAGAAAAGCAATTTGGTAAAGGTTCTATCATGAAGCTCGGGGAACAGACTGACCGCAGAATTTCCACTGTACCAAGCGGATCTCTTGCACTCGATTCAGCTCTTGGGGTAGGCGGCTATCCAAGAGGACGTATTATTGAAGTCTATGGCCCGGAGAGCTCAGGTAAAACAACAGTAGCCCTGCACGCTATTGCAGAAGTTCAGGCAAGCGGAGGACAAGCAGCGTTTATCGATGCCGAACACGCTTTAGACCCTGTTTATGCACAAAAACTTGGTGTTAATATTGACGAGCTTCTTCTTTCCCAGCCGGATACCGGGGAGCAGGCGCTTGAAATTGCAGAAGCCCTTGTTCGAAGCGGTGCTATTGATATTCTTGTAGTTGACTCTGTGGCAGCCCTTGTTCCCAAGGCTGAAATTGAAGGAGAAATGGGTGACTCCCATGTGGGTCTGCAGGCCCGCCTTATGTCACAGGCACTTCGTAAGCTATCAGGCGCAATCAACAAATCAAAGACAATCGCGATTTTCATAAACCAAATCCGTGAAAAAATCGGAATTATGTTTGGAAACCCTGAGACGACTCCAGGGGGACGCGCGTTGAAGTTCTACTCTTCCATCCGCCTTGAAGTGCGCCGTGCAGAAACTCTTAAACAAGGTAATGAAATGGTCGGTAATAAGACAAAGATTAAAGTTGTCAAAAATAAAGTCGCTCCTCCATTCCGAGTGGCGGAAGTTGACATCATGTATGGTGAAGGAATCTCCAAGGAAGGTGAAATCATCGATCTTGGCTCTGAGCTGGATATTGTCCAAAAGAGCGGTTCATGGTACTCATTCAACGAGGAGCGCCTGGGCCAAGGCCGTGAAAACGCCAAAGTATTCCTAAAGGAAAACCCTGAAATCCGCCTGACTATCCAAAAACAAATCCGCGAACATTATGGACTTGATGAAGAAAAAGTAGCCAGCGGAGACGAAGAGCAGGAAGAATTCGAGCTGATCGATTAATACTAAGGAAAAGCAAAGTCCTGAGTGGCTTTGCTTTTTTTCTTCATAAAGATTAAGAAAGCATATAATTTTTGAACGTCGATAACTGTCTAACGCAAGCAGCCTACCCCCTCGAGGTCACAAGCCAATCCTCCCAAAAAGGCAAAGAACGCCTTTCCGGGAGGCTCGTCTTGTGCTTGTCGGGGGTGGGCAAGGCGCTTGCGCTTTTCTTAAAAGTGTTCAAACCAATCGAAATATTAAGAAAAGCCGTTAAGACAAACCCTTGACAATAAAATTTCACAGCTTTACAATTAAAAATGTATATTTTACATTTTATATGTAAAGAAATTCTTATTGAGTCAGACTTTGTCTGGCTGCAGGCTCCATTGGCTTTTCATACGTTAATAAACTGCCAGCCGTCTGATGGATGCCCAGTGCTTTTTGAAGATTGAAACGTTTAAAAGCCTTAGTGCTGTATATTGAATTGGACAATGTACATGCCAACACTTTAAAAAACGTAACACAAACAAGTTCATAGCAAGAGGAGGTGAAATGATGGATCTAGTAACAGCAATCATCTCCATTTTGCTTGGCCTAATCGTCGGTGCTTTTGTTGGCTATTTTGTTCGCAAATCAATTGCCGAAGCTAAAATTGCAGGAGCTAAAGATGCTGCAGAGCAGATTTTGGAAGACGCAAAGCGAGAAGCTGAGGCTACGAAGAAGGAAGCCCTGCTTGAAGCGAAAGATGAAATTCACAAGCTCCGCACAGATGCGGAAGGTGAAGTTCGTGATCGAAGAAATGAACTGCAAAAACAAGAAAATCGCTTAATGCAAAAAGAAGAGAACCTTGATCGCAAAGATGAAACGTTAGATAAACGTGAAGCGCTTTTAGAAAAGAGGGACGATTCTCTTAGCAAAAGACAACAGCATATTGAAGAGATGGAAAGCAAAGTGGAAGTGATGATTAAAGAGCAGCAAGCTGAGCTGGAACGCATCTCAGGCTTGACTCGTGAAGAGGCAAAGTCCATCATTTTAGAGCGCACGGAGCAGGAAGTGGCTCACGATGTCGCCATTATGGTAAAAGAGAGCGAAACCAGAGCAAAAGAGGACGCGGATAAGAAAGCGAAGGAAATCCTGTCACTGGCTATCCAAAGATGTGCAGCTGATCATGTAGCAGAAACTACTGTATCAGTTGTCAACCTGCCAAATGATGAGATGAAAGGGCGCATTATTGGCCGTGAAGGCCGTAATATCCGTACTCTGGAAACTCTGACCGGAATTGATCTCATTATCGATGATACGCCGGAAGCGGTTATTTTATCCGGTTTTGATCCAATTCGCCGTGAGACTGCACGCTTAGCTTTAGACAAATTGGTTCAGGACGGCCGCATCCATCCAGCTCGGATTGAGGAAATGGTTGATAAGGCCCGCCGTGAAGTGGATGAACACATCCGCGAAATCGGAGAACAAACCACTTTTGAGGTTGGTGTTCACGGCCTGCATCCAGATTTAATCAAAATTCTTGGCCGATTAAAATTCCGTACAAGCTACGGCCAGAATGTGTTAAAGCATTCAATGGAAGTGGCTCAGCTTTCAGGATTGCTGGCTGCCGAATTGGGACAGGACGAAACATTGGCACGCCGGGCAGGATTGCTTCATGATATTGGTAAAGCAATCGATCATGAGGTGGAAGGAAGCCATGTTGAAATCGGTGTGGAGCTTGCCACTAAGTATAAGGAGCATCCTGTTGTTATAAACAGTATCGCTTCCCACCATGGTGACACAGAGCCAACATCAATCATTGCCGTACTTGTCGCTGCAGCTGATGCTTTATCAGCAGCAAGACCTGGAGCAAGAAGAGAGACGCTTGAGAACTATATTCGCCGTCTTGAAAAGCTTGAAGAGATTTCTGAATCCTATGATGGTGTTGAAAAATCATTCGCCATTCAAGCTGGACGCGAAATCCGCATTATGGTTAAGCCTGAACAAATTGATGACCTTGAAGCTCATCGTTTGGCAAGGGATATCCGTAAGAAGATTGAAGAAGAACTTGATTATCCAGGCCACATCAAGGTCACGGTTATCCGTGAAACGAGGGCCGTTGAATATGCAAAATAAAGCGATGCACATGCATCGCTTTATTTCTTTTTCAGGGTGTGCTTTAAATTGGGGCAGGAAACTGTGTTACACTAATAAAAAGGACTGAAAAAGCATACATATATCTTTAAAAACAGAAAGGGATATGACATGAATATATTGTTTGTCGGAGATGTAGTGGGATCCCAGGGGCGGGATATGATCACTGAATATGTACCAAAGCTTAAAGAAAAATACCGGCCGCATATCACGATTATTAATGGGGAAAATGCAGCAGGAGGGAAAGGAATTACGGAAAAGATTTATCGGGGATTTCTTGAGGCTGGTGCACAGGCGGTGACACTCGGGAATCATACATGGGATAACCGGGAAATTTTTGAATTTATTGACCGCGCGAAATATATGGTTCGTCCGGCTAATTTTCCTTCTAACAATCCTGGAAAAGGCATGGTTTTTTTGAAGTTTAATACTGAGGAAGTAGCAGTTATCAGCCTTCAGGGCAGGACTTTTATGAATACAAGTGACTGCCCTTTCCAAAAGGCAGATGAACTGATAAAAGAAGCCCGGGAAAGGACTCCATTTATTTTTGTTGATTTCCATGCAGAAGCAACAAGCGAAAAGCAGGCTATGGGCTGGTACTTGGATGGAAAAGTATCAGCAGTCGTAGGTACGCACACCCACGTGCAGACAGCCGATAACCGCATTTTGCCTGGCGGTACGGCCTTTATGTCTGATGTCGGGATGACAGGCCCTTATGACGGTATCCTTGGTGTGGAAAAAGAAGCAGTGATCAAAAGGTTTATCTCAGGGCTCCCGGTTCGATTTGAAGTTCCGAAAGAAGGCAGGAACCAGTTAAGCGCAGCGGTCATTGAACTAAACCCTAAAACAGGATTGGCCAAAAAAATTGACCGGATCCTAATTAATGATGACCATCCTTTTTACTCATAAACTGATAAAAGACTGCATCCGGATGGCCGGATTGCAGTCTTTTTGTATTAGCAGAAACAAGACTACAGGTGCGTTTTCATTGAACAAGAAAGAAATCCTGAAGAAAATCAGCGTGAAACCCTGCTTTTTTTGTCCAAGCCGGAATATGTGAATTCCAATCTGAATATAGTAGCAATGGAATGATATATAGACCTGGTGCTAAATTCCATCAAAGCGGTTGGTGTATGAACGGAAAGAAATGGCCTGACTGAAGGCATTCGGCCATTACAGAAGGTTAAATCTGCGCTTTGAGCAAGGCATACAGGAGGGGTAAAACGAGGAGGAGCTAGGAATGGAAATATTAAAAGTTTCAGCAAAATCTAATCCTAATTCTGTAGCTGGTGCGCTTGCTGGAGTTCTTCGCGAAAGAGGAAATGCGGAAATCCAGGCAATTGGTGCGGGTGCATTGAACCAGGCTGTTAAGGCAGTAGCGATCGCAAGAGGATTCGTAGCGCCTAGCGGAGTGGATTTAATTTGTATCCCTGCATTCACGGATATCCTGATCGACGGCGAAGAACGGACTGCCATTAAGCTGATTGTGGAGCCGCGTTAGCCCAAAAGCTTCAGAATGGGAAATCATCCTTTGTCATATGCATAAGTCAGTAAAATATAGATTCTCACAAAAACAATAAAACCTGTTTGCGTCATAGGCAAACAGGTTCTTTTTTTAATAAGATAATCCTATGGAGAAAAAGAGGGAGGAAGAACGCTTGAAAATATTTGATGCACATTGTGATGTTCTATATAAAATGTTTATGGACAGAAGGATTGACTTTCAAAATTCAGGCAGTCTTCAGGTGAATCTGGAAGCGCTTCAGGCATCAGACCTAAAGGTTCAGTGCTTTGCCATATATGTTCCGGAATCCGTCCATCCGGAAATGAAGTTCAACGCAGCCCTGTATATGGTCAATCTGTTTTACGAGAAAGTGCTTAAACCCAATCCTAAATTAAAGCTCATTAGAAGCACCCGGGACATTAACAGGCTGAAAGATGATGAAACAGGAGCGATGCTGACCCTGGAGGGCTGCGACGCGGTTGGCTGCGATCTGCTTAAATTGAAGACGCTTCTCAGGCTGGGAGTATCTTCAGTGGGGTTAACCTGGAATTATGCCAACTGTGCAGCGGATGGAGTGCTTGAGGAGAGAGGGGCAGGCCTATCTTCTTTTGGCAAAGGGGTGGTACATGAATTAAATGCCAGTAAAGCATGGTGTGATGTTTCCCATCTTTCTGAACGGGGCTTCTGGGATGTGATGGAATGGGCCGACTATCCTATTGCCACTCATTCAAACTGCTATACTATGTGCCCGCATCCGCGCAATTTAACGAACGAACAGATTGAAGCGATGATTGACAGGGACAGTGTGATGGGCATTACATTTGTGACTGAATTTTTAGCAGGCAAACAAACAGCGGCAATTACTGATGTTCTCAGGCACCTGGAATATGTATGTTCACTTGGGGGAGAGAATCACGTCGGATTTGGTTCGGATTTTGATGGTACAGATGGGAAAGTTACAGATTTGGAGGATGCAAGAAAATACGATAACCTGATAAATGAACTGTTAAAATATTATTCTGATATACAAGCTGAAAAATTTTTATTTCGTAATTTTTATAGCAGGTTTCCAAGGTGAAAATGTTGAAAAAACGATATATCAAGGTATGTGAGGAACCTCAAAAATCCACAATTAAATAATCTTTTTAGCATTTTTCAAAAAATAAAAAAATATTCATCTTTTAATCGATAAATATACGGAAAGGGTTGCTTTTTTAGACACATAGGTCTAGAATTGAAAGCGTTTAGTACCCATCCATCTTCCAGAATATAGCCTAAAATGCATGTTGAAATGGCGGAGTGACTGGACAAGTACTACACTGATATAAATAAAGCGTTTTTACATAATTTCTTAACGTATCTAAAGGGGTGTAAGAGATGATCAATCAACTTTCATGGAAAGTTGGAGGACAGCAAGGGGAAGGTATTGAAAGTACCGGAGAGATTTTTTCCATTGCGCTAAATCGTTTAGGCTACTACCTGTACGGTTACCGCCACTTTTCATCACGAATTAAAGGCGGGCACACGAACAACAAGATTCGCGTCAGCACGTCACAAATCCGTTCTATATCAGACGATTTAGATATTTTGGTAGCTTTCGACCAGGAAACAATCGATTTAAACTACAAAGAACTTCACGATAAAGGGATCATGATTGCAGATGCGAAATTTGATCCTAAACAGCCAGAAGATACGAATGCAGTTTTGTTTGCAGTGCCTTTTACAGAGATTGCTACAGAGCTAGGAACATCCCTGATGAAAAACATGGTTGCTGTCGGTGCGACATGTGCAGTTCTAAATCTAGATATTAAAGTATTTGAAGAAGTAGTTCAAGAAATTTTTGGACGAAAAGGACAGCAGGTTGTCGATAAGAACATGGAAGCCATTCAGGCAGGCTTTGATTTCATGAAAGAAAAGCTTAGCGATGATGTGGAATTAATGGAGCTTGAAAAAGCTGACGGTCTGAAGCGTTTATTTATGATCGGAAACGATGCAATCGCTCTTGGTGCACTTGCAGGCGGCTGCCGCTTTATGGCCGCATACCCAATCACACCTGCATCCGAAATCATGGAATACCTGATTAAAAAGCTTCCTGCGCTTGGCGGATCTGTTATCCAGACGGAAGATGAAATTGCCGCGGTTACAATGGCAATCGGTGCAAACTACGCTGGTGTCCGCTCACTTACAGCATCTGCCGGTCCAGGGCTTTCCCTTAAGATGGAAGCAATCGGCCTTTCAGGGATAACTGAAACACCTCTGGTTATCGTGGATACACAACGTGGAGGACCTTCCACAGGACTTCCAACAAAACAGGAGCAGTCTGATTTAATGGCAATGATTTACGGAACTCATGGCGAGATTCCAAAAATCGTCCTTGCTCCAAGCACTGTACAGGAAGCATTCTATGATACTGCTGAAGCTTTCAACCTGGCAGAGGAATACCAGTGCCCGGTTATAATCCTATCAGATTTGCAGCTTTCTCTTGGAAAACAGACAGTGGAGCCGCTTGATTTCAGTAAAGTTGAAATCCGCCGCGGAAAACTTGTTACAGAAGAACTTCCTGAAATCGAAAACAAAGGTTACTTTAAGCGCTTTGAGGTTACAGAAGATGGAGTTTCTCCACGTGTAATTCCTGGCATGAAGAACGGAATCCACCATGTGACAG
This sequence comes from Paenibacillus sp. FSL R5-0490, assembly GCF_001956215.1. Taxonomy (GTDB): domain Bacteria; phylum Bacillota; class Bacilli; order Bacillales; family Cytobacillaceae; genus Cytobacillus. Next base: position 197,522 of record NZ_MRTQ01000001.1, read on the forward strand.
GTGTTGAGCATGATGAAACTGGAAAACCTTCAGAATCAGCTGCCAACCGCAACGCTCAAATGGATAAGCGTTTCCGCAAGGTTGAAAATATTAAATTCAATACACCTGTTCACAAGAATGCTCCACATGAAGAAGCGGACTTGCTGATCGTTGGCTTCAACTCTACTAGAGGCGCAATTGAGGAAGCTATGAGCAGGCTTGAACAGGATGGAATTAAAGTAAATCATGCACAAGTTCGCCTGATTCATCCTTTCCCATCTGATGAATTATTGCCGCTTGTAAAAACAGCTAAGAAAATCGCCGTAGTTGAAAACAATGCTACAGGACAATTAGCCAACATCATGAAGATGAACGTCGGACATGCTGAGAAAGTATATAAGCTATTAAAGTACGACGGAAATCCATTCTTGCCGCATGAAATTCACACAAAATGCAAGGAGTTGTTCTAAATGGCCACATTTAAAGACTTTCGAAATAATGTAAAACCAAACTGGTGCCCGGGCTGTGGAGACTTCTCCGTGCAGGCTGCGATTCAGCGTGCGGCAGCGAACGTTGGTTTAGAGCCTGAGAACTTAGCTGTCGTATCGGGCATCGGCTGTTCCGGACGTATTTCCGGTTATATCAATTCATTTGGTTTCCACGGCATTCATGGACGTTCACTTCCGATCGCCCAGGGTGTTAAAATGGCTAACCGCGATTTAACAGTTATCGCCTCCGGTGGTGACGGAGATGGATTTGCGATCGGTATGGGGCATACGATCCATGCGATCCGCCGTAATGTGAACATCACTTATATCGTAATGGATAACCAAATTTATGGTTTAACAAAAGGACAGACTTCACCTCGTTCTGCGGCCGGCTTCAAAACTAAGTCCACTCCGCAAGGTTCAATTGAACAGGCGATTTCTCCAATGGAAATGGCATTAACAGCTGGTGCGACCTTCGTGGCGCAGAGCTTCTCAACCGACCTTAAAGATCTGACTGCGTTAATCGAAGCAGGAATCAAGCATGATGGCTTCTCTTTAATTAATGTGTTCAGCCCATGTGTTACATACAACAAAGTAAACACATATGACTGGTTTAAAGAAAACCTGACAAAGCTTAGCGATGTGGAAGGCTATGATCATTCAAGCCGCGAAATGGCTATGCAGACTCTTATGAAGCACAGCGGTCTTGTAACTGGCCTAATCTATCAGGACACTGAGCGAAAGTCATATCAGGAGCTGCTTTCAGGTTACTCTGAAACTCCATTATCCCAAGCGGATCTTCAACTTGATCAAGCTCACTTTGATAAACTTGCAGCTGAATTTATGTAATAGACCAGAAGCTCGGGGCACCCGGGCTTCTTTTTTTGAATCCAATGTGACACTTATCACTCACAAAATACTAAATTTAGTCTAGTATTAGTGATTGTGCAGGATTAAAAATATCCCTGAACTTACATACAGGTAATAGCTGCTGATAAGAGGCTGAGTGCGGTTTTCTATTGTTTTAACTATCAGAAAGCCTTATACTATAATAATGTGCACATGTATATTGCGCAGCATGATATTAGCTGAAAAATGAGTTTTAATGATAGATGCTTCTCAGGAGAAAGAGAAAGGGGATAAATGATGAACGAAAAACAACGTTTAGAAAGCCAGCAAGTGCAAACAGCAAATCCTTCGGACAAAAAATCCGTAAAGGATTACAGCAAATACTTTGAAACTGTTTACACTGCACCTTCCTTAAAGGAAGCAAAAAAACGCGGTAAAGAAGAAGTGAAATATCATAAAGATTTTAACATCCCTGAAGAGTTTCATGGCATGGGAAATGGCCGCAAATTCTATATCCGCACATACGGCTGCCAGATGAACGAGCATGATACCGAAGTAATGGCCGGCATTTTCCTTGGGCTTGGCTATGAGCCTACAGACTCAGTGGAAGATGCAAATGTCATTTTGCTTAATACATGTGCCATCCGGGAAAATGCCGAGAATAAAGTGTTTGGAGAACTGGGCCATCTTAAACATTTAAAAAAAGAAAAACCGGATCTTCTTATTGGGGTCTGCGGATGTATGTCCCAGGAAGAATCGGTTGTTAACAAGATTCTTAAAACATATAACCAGGTAGATATGATTTTTGGAACACACAACATACACCGTCTTCCTAACATTCTTCAAGAAGCCTATATGTCAAAGGAAATGGTTATTGAAGTATGGTCTAAGGAAGGGGATGTAATTGAAAACCTTCCAAAAGTGCGCCGCGGCAATATTAAAGCATGGGTTAACATTATGTACGGCTGTGATAAATTCTGCACTTACTGCATTGTTCCTTATACACGCGGAAAAGAGCGGAGCAGACGTCCTGAGGACATCATTCAGGAAGTTCGCCAGTTAGCGGCACAGGGCTATCAGGAAATTACCCTCCTTGGGCAAAACGTAAACGCATACGGAAAAGATTTTGAGGATATGAAATATGGCCTTGGCGATTTGATGGATGAAATGCGCAAAATCGATATTCCACGCGTACGTTTTACAACCAGCCATCCGCGCGACTTTGATGATCATCTGATTGAAGTACTTGCGAAAGGCGGAAATCTGGTAGAACACATACACCTTCCGGTTCAATCGGGTTCTACGGATGTCCTGAAAATCATGGCACGTAAATATACAAGAGAACAATACTTGGAGCTGGTTCGCAAGATTAAAGCGGCTATTCCAGGAGCAACTTTCACAACTGATATCATTGTTGGCTATCCTAATGAAACAGAAGAGCAATTTGAAGAAACAATTTCCCTATACAGGGAGGTAGGCTTCGAAGCTGCTTATACGTTCATATACTCACCTCGTGAAGGTACACCAGCTGCCAAAATGGTGGATAATGTACCGATGGAAGTAAAGAAAGAGCGCCTTCAGCGTCTGAATGCAGTAGTAAATGAATTATCGGCAGAGGCAATGAAACAATATCAAGGCCAGACTGTCGAAGTTCTTGTGGAAGGTGAAAGCAAGAACAATCCTGAAATTCTTGCAGGATACACAAGAAAGAACAAGCTTGTAAACTTTAAGGGGCCGAAAACAGCAATCGGCAAGATTGTAAAAGTAAAAGTAACGGATGCAAAGACATGGTCCTTAAACGGAGAAATGGTTGAAGAACTAGACGCGGTAGAGGTGAATCAGTAATGGCTAAATACACAAAGAATGAAATTGTTGAACGTGCAAAGGATTTGGCACGCATGATTGCAGAGACAGAAGAAGTGGATTTTTTCAAACGTGCAGAAGCACAGATTAATGATAATGAAAAAGTTAGTGCAACCATCACAGCCATCAAAGGTCTGCAAAAGCAGGCTGTTAATCTTCAGCATTATGGAAAAGCTGAAGCATTAAAGAAGACGGAAGAAAAAATAGCCAAATTGGAGCAGCAGCTGGATGAAATTCCTGTTGTACAGGAATTCAAGCAATCCCAGGTGGATGTTAATGAATTGCTCCAAATTGTGGCAAATACGATTTCCAACACAGTAACAGACGAAGTCATTACTACTACGGGCGGAGATTTGCTGAGCGGCGAAACGGGATCAAAGATCAAGAACAGCAGCTGTTCACATTAATTACAGAAACTGAAACACCCTGCACCAGTTAGTGCAGGGTGTTTTTTACGCTCTATATTTAAGGGAGGAATTGGTATTGGCCATGGGTTGTGGGGGGGCCATTTATTGGTTTCGCAATAGTTCTACTGCCTTTAAAAATTCTTTTCTATACTCCTGCTGTTCAATAATCGCAGCATTTAATGTCGACAGCAAGGATTGATTTAGCATTTTAGTTCCTGCATCATCAGACTTTTTGTCCAAAAAGTTAAGAAGGAAAGTATATACAAGGAGCAATGTCGAGTAATTATCTACATATGTGAGATTAATAGCCCGTCCGCCCTTTCCGCCGGCAGCATGGTTATTGATGGACGGTATTCCTGCTTCTGCAGCCATATCAATAAACTCCTTTGGAATACCCAGCTGCTTGAGGACTTCCGGATCCAGATCCAGTTTTTGTATATTTTGACTTAGCATGGTACTCCCTCCCTTCTTTTTGGACATTTTAAGACTCTGCATAGAAAAATGGCTTTATTTTTATATTACGCTTTATTGCTTTGCTGCTGAGTTGTAGTGTTTACAGAAATAGCTGTGGAGTCTCCTCCATTTGCAATATTGTATTGAGCTGAAAGAATCGGAATGTTGATTAGTGCAGCATTGACAGCAAATCCGCCTACTGAAATCGGCAATTGCCCGTTCAGATTTGTTTGCGGAAGGTTGGCTTGTGCAGCGAAAGTAAAAGCTTCAGCTTCGTTGCCGCTGTCTGCTCCATTTACTGCTCCTCCGCTTGGCAATACACTATTGTCATTTTCGTAATCGTCATAGCATCTTGATAGCATGGTTTTCACCTCCTTCAATTGATTGAAGTGGCTGATGTCCAGATTATGAATCTTTCTTCATCATGTCGGTAAGATCTAAATCCAAAAGTTTTTTACCGTTTACAGATAATTTCACCTGTTTATAATCCTCGGATGTTTCCACAACAGGCAGCAGATTTTTTAATGCTGGAATCATATTCCCGATCCCGGAGGAATTTTTTGCGAAGGGTCCTTCCAAGTTTTTCAATGGCTTAAGAGTTTCCATTAGATTTCCTTTTAACTCTTCAGACTGAATTTTTTCTAATCCTTTTGTATAAATTCCGCCCAATGATTCGGTAAATTTGGCAACCATTTGTTCTGCATATTGTTTTGCTTCTTCCCCAGTCAGCTCTTTTCCATTGATTGAAACTTTATAGCTGGAGTTCTCCTTGTCTGCCATTCCTGTTCACCTCCTTATCGATAGTTTATTATATTGATTCATTAGCCAAGCTGTCTCCGCAGGTGTAATAGGACAAACGTGCATTTTTCAATTACTTACCTACTTGCGGGCAAAGCTATGGCAGCCATTATTCATATTTAATCTCCGTCAGGATTTGTTAAGACCGGAACATTCGCCCGCTTCCGGCATACTATAAATCATGCCAATACTTTTGCCTAACATTCATAAAAATTATCGCACACTAGTCTAATATCCCGCATAGGATGAATTGAAAATGAATGAGGAGGGTTCGCTCGCAATGGGAGATTACAGAGAGATTATAACGAAAGCGGTCGTTGCGAAAGGACGTAAATTCACACAGTCCAATCATACGATCTGCCCGTCACACCATCCGTCAAGCATACTTGGCTGCTGGATCATAAACCATACGTACGAGGCGAAAAAAGCTGGAAAAACAGTGGAAATCTGCGGCCATTATGACATTAACGTTTGGTACTCTTTTAACAATAATACAAAAACCGAAGTTGTTACCGAACGGGTTGAGTATAAAGATGTCATTAAGTTGAAGTACCGTGATCCGGACTGTTTGGATGATCATGATATCATCGCCCGTGTACTGCAGCAGCCGAGCTGCTGTGAAGCTGTCATTTCTCCAAACGGCAACAAAATCATCGTCACAGTGGAAAGAGAATTCATGGTCGAGGTAATCGGCGAAACAAAAGTGTGTGTAGCTGTCTACCCAGACAAGTGCGAATGTGATGATGACGCTTGGGGACTTGACGTGGAAGATGAAGAATTCGAGGATTTAAATCCGGATTTTCTTGTGGGAACTGAAGAAGAGTAATGACAAACTAGGAGGTTTTACTTCCTAGTTTTTCTTTTTATACTCTCCTCTAAAATCAAGCGAAATAACGACTGCAGCTTCCATCTTTAGTCTGAATCCTTTTGAATAGCATTTACTTAGAATGGAATTATCAGATACAAAGGGGAGAGGCGAGGATGAAAATATTTCAAGTGAATTTAAAGTGTCATGATGTGCACAGAATGAAAGAATTTTACACAAAAGTGCTGGAGATGGAGTTGCTGACAGAGACTGAGAGTTATTTTACGATAATGGCCGGCACAACAAAAGTTCTTTTTGAAAAAGATGATGCGATTCCTTATTATCATGTGTGTTTCCGGACAAATGCCGAATACTTTGATCATATGTATCAGAAATTAGGGGCTGAAAGTGTGCTGGTTCCAAATCAGAAAGGCGAGTACAGCATGTTCTGGAAGGGCAAGCAGGCATATTTTATCGATCCGGACGGAAATATTCTGGAAATGCTGGAGCGTCCTTTAGAGGGAACTAGAAAGAAGGGGATCCGATGGCACGATGTCGGAGAGGTTGGTTTGCCTGTTAATGATGTTACAGCAATGGAGCAGGAATTTGATCAGTACCTGAAAAATGAACAAATGGATTCGAGTGAGACGTTTGCCTTTTACGGGGACAGCAAGGGCGTTTTTGTCCTGGTGAAGGAGGGGCGGAATTGGTATCCAACTGAAAGGGCTGCCGTTATTTCTCCTGTTAAAATATACGCATCAGGACAAAGGGATGCCAGGATTAAGCATCAGAAATATCCATACGAACTGATTGTGAGAAAAGAATGGGAAGGGAGCATCCCGGCTGTACAATTTCGCATTGCACGTCCGACAAATCAGCTTGATAAGCTTATTGCCTTTTACGAAGAAGGACTGGGTCTGAAGAGAGTCGGTGAATTTTGGAACCATGAAGGCTATGATGGGATTATGTTTGGTCTGCCTGACAGCCAGTATCATCTTGAATTTACTCAATGCAAGGGAAAAATGGAGCTTCCGCAGCCTACTAAAGAGCATCTCTTAGTTTTTTATGTGGGAGACCGTCTGGAGAGGGATAACATTGCCGACAGGCTTGCTGCTCTTGGATATCTGGAAACAGAACCGGAAAACCCATACTGGGGCAGAGGCGGATTGACGTTTGAAGATCCCGATGGATGGCCGATTGTATTAATGAATACCCCGGGTATATGAGGCTATCGGTTTTCAGGGATCTTTCGGTGTAATTTTAAAAATGATAAAGCCATGGTTTTCCTGTATATGTTAAAATAGCAAAGTAGTAAACTGAATTCAGAAAGGATGAGGGTTTATGTTTAAAAAAGTTGCTTCTGATGTGCTGGGATTAAGTGATGTGGGAAGTGTCATTCACCCGGCTGATTATGACAAAGTCGATGCAGATGATTATGTCCTGCATGAAGATAATGAGAAAATCTATTTCCTGATCAAGTCCAAATCCGATGAATATTGCTTTACAAATAAGGCGCTTATTCATCTGGATGGTACCAGTGCAGTCAGCAAAAAGCGCACTTTAAAGCGCTACAGCTACCGCGAATACACCATCTCAAACGTTATGCTGGAAACAGCCGGTACAGTTGATTTGGATGTGGAAATCAAATTCGTGATCGGATCTCAGGCCTTCTCGATCGACGTACATAAAAAGCATATTGAAGAATTGAAAGATTTATATAAAGCCCTGATTCGCATTTCCGAAATCTGCCGCGAAAATGAAGTTTCCATGGAATATGCTGAAAAGAGCCTAAGCTTGGCATCAAGCACCCTTGGCCGTTCAGTATCCAACCAGGATGCCAACGTAGTGGACAATTTCCGCGTATTAAATGAAACAGCCTTCAACTGGCTGATGAACAGCCGCAAGAAATACAATGTGAAAGACTTCGGCTATGTGTTTGAAAAATACATCAATAACTAAGAATCCTGGCAGCTCTCCATTGGGGAGCTGCTGTTTTATTGTGGCAAGATTGTTTTTGTTGGTCACTAAACGCAAAAAATGTTTAGCCTCTGAGTTGATCTTCGCTGTGGGCACTTGATCCTCGAAAATGCTGACGCATTTCCTTCGTGCGGTGTTTATCCGAGGAAGCTTATTCAATGTCCTGCGGGAGGCTCCCGTTCCTCCCCGCGGAAAGCAAGTGCCTGGAGCGGAAATCAACGGGTTTTGTTTCTATGCATCAAAACCTATTAAGAAATAGCCAAGGCAAATATTGCACATCTGAGTCACCTGAAAATCTATGATATAATGATAAAGACGTTTTTAGAGGAATTCTCTAAAACAAAACTATAAAAAATAAAAGATTATGGATTGTTGGAGGAAGTTATGGCAACAGCTTACACGCCTATGATACAGCAATATTTACGGGTAAAGGCAGAATATCAGGATGCCTTTTTATTTTTTCGCCTTGGCGACTTTTACGAAATGTTTTTTGATGATGCCCTTAAAGCATCACAGGAGCTTGAAATCACATTAACGAGCCGCGAGGGAGGCACGGAAGAACGGATTCCCATGTGCGGAGTGCCATATCATTCAGCACCGGTTTATATTGAACAATTGATTGAAAAAGGATACAAAGTAGCAATCTGCGAGCAAACGGAAGACCCAAAACAGGCAAAAGGCGTTGTGAAGCGGGAAGTCGTTCAGCTTATCACGCCTGGAACAATGATGGAAGGCAAAGGTCTTCAGGAAAAAGAAAACAACTACATTGCGTCAATTACTGCTTTTGAAGATGAAACCTTTGGATTTGCCACCAATGATTTATCCACAGGTGAGACGAAGGTAACGATGTTAAGCAACGGGTTTGAGGAGGTTTTGAACGAGCTGTCCATGTCAGGAGCAAAGGAAGTAGTCATCTCTTCCGACTTTGATGGGGAATGGCAGAGGAGAATGAAAGAACGAGCTGTCATGGCGATTTCATTCGAGGATGATTGCGAAGTCCGGGACTCCTTTGAAGGACTTCTGGGTGATTTAAATCAGGACAAGCTAAGGAGAACATCTTCCAGATTAATTAATTACCTGTACCGCACGCAGAAGAGAAGTCTGGATCACCTGCAAAAAGTGGCGACTTATCAAGTAAATCAATATATGAAAATCGATTATTTCTCGAAAAAGAATCTCGAGCTGACAGAGACCATCCGCAGCAAAGGCAAGAAGGGCTCGCTATTGTGGCTACTCGATGAAACAAAGACAGCCATGGGAGGACGTCTATTAAAGCAATGGATCGACAGGCCGCTTATTGATGAACAGGAAATTAAGCGCCGCCATTCTTTGGTTGAAACGCTGATAGGCTCTTTCTTTGAACGGGAAGAAATCCGGGAAAAGCTGAAGGAAGTCTATGATCTGGAACGACTTGCAGGAAGAGTCGCTTTTGGAAATGTAAATGCCCGCGACCTTGTACAGCTCAAGAAATCTCTTCAGCAGATACCTATTTTAAAAGAAATGGTCTCAAATCTGCCGAATGAGGAAGCAGTGAGGCTCGCTGAGCGCCTGGATGCCTGCGAAGAAGTCACGGATACTTTGGAAAGCTCCATAATGGAAAATCCGCCGCTGTCTTTGAAGGATGGAAACATTATTCAGGACGGCTATCATGAAGAGCTTGATAAATATCGCGATGCCAGCAGAAACGGGAAGACCTGGATTGCCCAGCTGGAGAAGCAGGAACGTGAAAAAACGGGCATTAAATCTTTAAAAATTGGCTTTAATCGTGTGTTTGGCTATTATATCGAAGTCACCCGCGCCAATCTGCACCTTCTTCAGGAAGGACAATATGAGCGCAAGCAAACTCTTACCAATGCGGAACGATTTATTACGCCCGAATTGAAGGAAAAAGAAGCACTCATACTGGAAGCGCAGGAAAAGTGTGTGGAGCTTGAGTATGAATTATTTACGAATGTCCGCGAATATGTAAAAGAATATATTCCGAGATTGCAAAAGCTGGCGAAAACGGTTAGTGAGCTGGATGTTCTTCAGTGCTTTGCCGCTGTCAGCGAACAGAGACATTATACAAAGCCAAATTTTTCAAATGAAAGACGGGTATATATCAAAGACGGCCGCCATCCAGTCGTTGAAAAGGTGCTGAACGCACAGGAATATGTGCCTAATGACTGTTATATGGATGCGGACAGGGAAATGATGCTGATTACCGGGCCGAATATGTCCGGTAAAAGTACGTATATGCGTCAAATCGCACTGACTGCGATTTTAGCGCAAATCGGATGCTATGTGCCTGCTGAAGAAGCAGTGCTTCCTATTTTCGACCAGGTATTTACGAGAATTGGCGCCGCTGATGACCTTATATCCGGCCAGAGTACGTTCATGGTCGAGATGCTTGAAGCGAGAAATGCGATTGTGAATGCCACGCAAAATAGCTTAATTTTATTTGATGAAATCGGGCGCGGAACTTCCACCTATGATGGAATGGCATTGGCGCAGGCAATCATTGAATATATACACAACCGGATTGGTGCGAAGACATTGTTTTCCACCCACTATCATGAATTGACCGTGCTTGAAGAAGAACTGCCAAAAGTGAAAAACATCCATGTCAGCGCTGTAGAGCAAAATGGACGGGTTGTGTTTCTTCATAAAATTAAAGAAGGAGCAGCAGATAAGAGTTACGGAATCCATGTTGCCCAGCTTGCTGAGCTGCCGAATGAACTGATTGTCAGGGCAAATGAAATTTTAACAGGGCTGGAATTGAACGACCCTCATCCAATGAAAAAAGAGATTCCTGCTGCAGAAAAAATTGCAGAGCCTGCTGCGCAGTTATCCTTCTTTGAGGAACCTGAAGACGTGAAGAAACCTTCAATAGGCTCTAAAGAAAAGAAGGTCATTGATAAAGTCAGAGCACTCGATATCCTGGATATGACGCCAATGCAGGCATTAAATACATTATATGAGCTGCATAGGAAATTGAAGAATTAATAAACAGGGGGTGATGAGATGGGGAAAATCATTCAGCTGGATGATTCGCTTTCAAATAAGATTGCTGCCGGAGAGGTGGTGGAGCGGCCTGCATCAGTGGTAAAGGAATTAATGGAGAACTCGATTGATGCCGGAAGCACGATTATTGAAATTGAAGTGGAAGAAGCCGGCCTGGCTAAAATCCGCATCATCGATAATGGGGATGGCATTGAGGAAGATGATGTCCTGAATGCCTTTCATCGCCATGCTACCAGTAAAATAAAGGACGAAAATGACCTTTTCCGCATCCGCACGCTCGGATTCCGCGGCGAGGCCTTGCCCAGTATTGCGTCTGTTTCCAGAATTGAGATGAAAACTTCCACTGGAGATGCGGGCACGCGCGTTGTTATCGAAGGCGGAAAAGTGGACGTGATGGAAAAGGCACCCGGGAGAAAAGGGACTGACCTCACTGTAACGGATTTATTTTTCAACACCCCGGCACGGCTCAAATATATGAAAACAATCCACACAGAGCTTGGCAATATTACAGATGTGGTTAACAGGCTGGCACTAGCACATCCGGAGGTTGCCATCCGCCTGATCCATAATGAGCGGAAGCTCCTGCAGACGAATGGAAACGGGGATGTCCGGCAGGTGCTTGCAGCTATTTATGGGCTCAATATTGTGAAAAAGATGGTTCAGATTGAAGCGAGCTCACTCGATTTTAAAATCAGCGGCTATGCAGCACTGCCGGAAATTACAAGGGCGTCAAGAAACTACATTTCCACTATGATCAATGGCCGCTTTATCAAGAATTACTCATTGGCCAAAGCCATTCAGGAGGGGTATCATACATTGCTGCCAATCGGCCGCTATCCGATTGTGCTCCTGAACATTGAGATGGATCCGCTCCTAGTCGATGTGAACGTCCATCCGTCGAAAATGGAGGTGCGCTTAAGTAAGGAACATGAATTAAATGATCTGGTATCTGGTGCATTAAAAGCAGCATTTAAAAAAGAGGAACTGATTCCTTCCGGGTTTACACAGCCGAAAAGCCTAAAGCCTAAGTCGGAACAGACAGCTCTTGATCTGGATCATTTGCCGGAGCAGCGCGAGCAGGTGCCTTCTTTTGTACGTGAAAGGAGGGAAGAGGCTGTTCGGCAGTATCCGGACAGAGCTGTTCTGCAAAGTTCGCAAAGTCATCCTGCCCAGCCGCAAGCTGCAAAAGCTCCTGGCTTGCAGGATGCACCTTTCATGGATTTTAACCCTTCATCAGAAGAATTGGCTCAAGCGGATCCGCACATAATTCAGTCCGAAGAGCCGAGAGCTGCAGGAATGGAACAATTTTTCGCAGAGACTGCCACGGTAGAGGAGCCATCGCGTGTGCCCCCGCTTTATCCGATTGGGCAAATGCATGGGACGTATATTTTTGCCCAGAATGACCGGGGCCTTTATATAATTGATCAGCACGCTGCACAGGAGCGGATTAAGTACGAGTATTTCAGGGAGAAGGTCGGCCAGGTTGAAAGCGAATTGCAGGAGATGCTCATTCCGCTTACCTTTGAATACTCAACAGATGATTATATCAAAATCGATGAATATAAAGCGGAGCTTGAAAAAGTGGGGGTATTTCTGGAACCGTTCGGACATAACAGCTTTATCGTCCGTTCCCATCCTCAATGGCTTCCAAAAGGCGAGGAACAGGAAATCATCGAGGATATGATTGAACAGCTCCTAGCGATGAAGAGAGTCGATATTAAAAAACTGCGTGAGGAGGCAGCCATCATGATGAGCTGTAAAGCTTCCATTAAAGCGAATCAGCATCTGCGCAATGATGAAATTCAGGCCCTGCTTGATGAATTGCGGAGATCCTCCGATCCTTTCACATGCCCGCATGGACGGCCTATCATTATTCATTATTCCACTTATGAAATGGAGAAAATGTTTAAGAGGGTAATGTAAAAAGAAATGACGCTGAACCAGATGGTTCGGCGTTTTCTTCTAAACAATAATATTGTTATGTAAACTAAATGGTGTTGAGCCCCTATTTTTCTTCCTTCCTCACAAGAAATCATAAGTGGCTAAAAATCCAAAAAAAAGCATCCATTTTGCAAAATGAATGCTTTTCTTATAGGTTATCTTACTGCCGTATGCAGCTTATCAATAAATTTCAGGGCTTTTCCTGTTCCCACCGCTACAGATTCAAGCGGGCTTGGGGCAAGGTGAACAGGCACAACAATCTCATGTGAAAGCCACTCCTGCATGCCGTTTAAAAGGGCACCGCCGCCGGAAAGGATTACACCGCGGTCTACGATGTCTCCGCTAAGTTCGGCCGGGCTGTCCTCTAGGGTTGCTCGGATTGCTTCAAGAATATGAAGCAATGATTCTTTGATTGCATCGCGGATTTCATAGGAAGACAGTGTAATAGTCTTAGGAAGGCCGGTAACAAGGTCGCGGCCGCGCACTTCCATTGTCAGTTCTTCATGGTCAATCAGCGCGTAGCCGATTTCCATTTTAATACGCTCGGCTGTTCTTTCACCAATAAGGACGTTGTATTCTTTACGTACATATTGAATGATATCATCGTCAAGTCTGTCCCCGCCGATGCGGATTGAATTGCAGGCAACAACTCCGCCAAAGGAGATGATGGCTACTTCTGTTGAACCGCCGCCAATATCAACGACTACGTTCGCGACAGGCTCATCGACAGGCATGCCTGAACCAATTGCTGCAGCTACAGGCTCTTCGATCAGATGAACCTTCTTAGCACCCGTATTGCGGACAGCATCATGAATGGCTCTTCTTTCAACACTTGTCGAACCAGATGGCGTACATACAACGACATTCGGCTTTCTGATAGCGAATCCGACTTTTTTCGATGCTTTTCGCATTACCTGGCGAAGCATTTCAGTTGTTGTGTCATAGTCAGCAATAACCCCGTCTTTAAGAGGACGGATGGCAACGATGCGGCCTGGTGTTTTTCCGATCATTTCTTTTGCTTCTTTACCGACAGCTAACACTTTTTTCGTTTCTGTATCAATTGCTACTACGGAAGGTTCATTAAGGATAATTCCTTTTGTTTTGCTGTATACAAGTATATTAGCAGTTCCTAAGTCTATTCCAATTTCAGATGTATTTAACATGATTTCTTCACCCAATTTCAAATTTATATTGTAACAATATAACCTTCTAATAAATTAACACGATTTTGGGGGTAAGCCTTTGTTTGTTATGGAATCGTTAATAAAATGTAATTTTATAAGAAAATTTTAGGAAACTTGTCGAATAGGAAACTGGAAAGTTGTTCATAATGCATAAATGTTCTGTTTTTATGAAAAGAATGGTAAGATGATACCTGAAAAATTTTCCTGCTATATGGTAGGATAAAATTAGAATGGCAGTAAAGGCAGTGAACAGATGAGTGAAAAACAAAAACTTGCAGTGCTGATTGGCCCTACAGCTGTTGGGAAAACAAAATTAAGCATTCTTCTGGCAAAAAGATTTAATGCCGAAATCATCAGCGGAGATTCCATGCAAATTTATAAAAGAATGGATATTGGCACGGCAAAAATTAAAGAAGAAGAAATGGAAGGGATTCCGCATCATCTAATTGACATCAAAAATCCTGAAGAGCCCTTTTCAGCAGCAGAATTTCAGGAACTCGTCCGAAGTAAAATCACAGAGATCACTTCTAGAGGCAAACTTCCAATGATTGTTGGTGGTACGGGATTGTATATTCAATCTGTTATTTATGATTACCAATTTTCAGATGCGCCTTCAGATGAAGGATTTAGAAAAACCTTGGAGGAACGCGCCGAAAGGGAAGGGCACAATGTTCTATATGAGGAGCTTCTGGAGATAGACCCTGAAAGCGCAGAAAAAATTCATCCCAATAACACTCGAAGAGTAATCAGGGCGTTGGAAATTTACCATTGCACAGGTAAAACGATGTCCCAGTATCAGGAAAAACAAAACCCTGAACTTCTTTATGATATGGCGCTGATTGGCTTAACTATGGATCGGGAAACCTTATATGACCGCATCAATCAGAGAGTCGACATCATGATGCAGGAGGGTTTGCTTAAAGAGGTGCAATCCCTTTATGATCATGGATTAATGGATTGCCAGTCCATTCAGGCCATCGGGTATAAAGAGCTGTATGAATACTTTAATGGGCGTGTTTCATTGGAGAATGCTGTAGAAAATCTGAAGCAAAATTCAAGAAGATATGCAAAAAGGCAGCTGACATGGTTTCGAAACAAGATGAATGTGGAATGGTTTGATATGTCCGATTCAGTCGATCCTCATGAGTTTGAAAAAAAATTCGCTGAAATTTCTGCTCATATTGAAGGAAAGCTGAAAATAAAATCGAATACATAATGATAGAGATAAAAGAGGAGGATAATAATGAAATCAGCAATCAATATTCAAGATCAGGTTCTTAACCAGCTACGAAAGGATAATACAAATTGTACCGTGTTCTTATTAAACGGATTCCAAATTAGAGGCTGTATTAAAGGCTTTGATAATTTTACTGTACTATTTGAATCAGAAGGAAAGCAGCAGCTTGTTTACAAGCATGCGATTTCAACATTCGTCCCTCAGCGCAATGTTCAACTGGATTTAGAAAACCAGCAATAAAATATAACTGTCAGGAAGAAAAGCCCGCTTTGACTGAAGCGGGCTATTTTCTTATGTAAAGACAAATATTTTTAATGAAATGGATGATGGCTGAATACATATAGATATGAGAATTTAATGTGGATATGAGGGGGGAGCCGATTGTGGCTTGTTCCCCATGAATTGGCAGTATGCAGCCAGTTATCCGCACCCTCTAAGCGGAGAAAAACCCGTTATTTCTTGGGAAACCGCATGAACCGACACTCCTGCATTGATTCTTGTTGAAAATGGCGGGACCTTGTCGCATTTTAGCCTAACAACCGTATTCTCGGGGATCATATAGGCTTTTGTCACAACGATTACTTCTATGCGTATACTGTGCTAAGAATGTGAGGTGATAGCTTTTGGACCAGCCGATTCGCCTGAAAAATAACGGACAGATCAGCATCGTGCTCAATTCACAAAAGCGTAAAACATACACAAAAGAGCTTCCAGAACCCCAAGCGGCTCCAAAAGCCATTCCGGCTGAGCATACAGCTCTCAAAGAAATTGAAGAAGAACTTGGCGCTCTTGTGGGAATGGAAGAAATGAAGAAAATGATCAAGGAGATTTATGCCTGGATTTATGTGAATAAAAAACGGGAAGAAGCCGGTCTCAAAGCTGGAAAGCAGGCATTGCATATGATGTTCAAAGGCAACCCCGGCACAGGTAAAACTACGGTTGCCCGATTAATAGGCAAGCTTTTTCAAAAAATGAATGTGCTGTCAAAAGGACATCTGATTGAAGCAGAGCGGGCAGACCTTGTCGGTGAATACATTGGCCATACCGCCCAAAAGACAAGGGACCTGGTCAAAAAAGCGATAGGCGGGATTCTATTCATCGACGAAGCATACTCATTAGGCAGAGGCGGAGAAAAAGACTTCGGCAAGGAAGCCATTGACACCCTTGTCAAGCATATGGAGGACCGACAGCATGAGTTTATCCTGATTCTGGCAGGCTATTCCAGAGAAATGAATCATTTCCTGACGCTGAATCCGGGTCTTCATTCCCGTTTTCCCCTTGTTGTTGACTTCCCTGATTACTCGATAGAGCAGCTGATGGAAATTGGGCAGATGATGCTAAAGGAAAGGGAGTATACTTTAAGTCACGAATCCGAAAAGAAGCTGAGGGAGCACTTGCATTTTGTAAAAACCAATCTCAGCCCCAACAGCTTTTCGAACGGGCGCTACATCCGAAACATTCTTGAAAAATCAATCAGGGCACAGGCCATGCGCCTGTTAATGCAAAACAGCTATGACAAACATGATCTGATGACCATCAGGAGCAATGATTTGGTGTTTGAAGAAGCTGATTAAGGGGATATTGTAATAAAAAAGACAGTGTCAATGAACATTGGCATTGTCTTTTTACTGGAGGAGGAATGTATATAATGAATGAAATTACAGTTTATACTACGAATACTTGTCCGTACTGTACGATGGTGAAGAACTTCCTTGATCAGCAGGGGCTGGAGTATAAAGAGGTTAATGTCCAGAATGACCAGAGAGAAGCACAAAAACTGGTTGAAACCACAGGCCAAATGGGAGTGCCTCAAATCAATGTGAATGGAAAATGGGTTATAGGCTTTGATCCGAATACGATTATGGCGAATGTAAATCAATAATATGGAGAGGCCTGCTCGTGGAATGAGCAGGTCTTTTTAATAAGATAAAAATGTTTGCAATAACAATAATAAAAGCACCAGCTTAAGCCGATGCTTTTGTCCCAAGCCTCTTAACGGGAAGCTTCCAATTATATGTGTAAGATAATACCCTCAAAGCGGTAATAATGATAAACAAAGCATAAAGTTCAAACGGTGCTGATGCGATTCCGAGTCCGACTGCGAAGCCGCAAAGGATAGCCCAGACAGCATAAATTTCAGAACGTAATACAAGCGGTTTTCTTCTTGCAAGAAGGTCGCGGACTATTCCACCGCCGCTTCCTGTCAATACTGCTGCCACAATTACAGCGCTTAAAGGATGATTCATTTCCGTTGCGTACAATGCTCCTTGGATGGCAAATGCGGATAATCCGATTGCGTCAGTGAAATTTCCCCACTTTTGCCAGTGTTTGAGGAGGTTGTTCGGGAACAGCATTACTGCTGTGATGGATAAAAGGGCAATCTGAAAAAATAACCCCTGTTCCCAAAGGGCAGAGACTGGAACACCTATTAGCAGGTTTCGGATGGCCCCGCCGCCAAAAGCAGTAACAATCCCGAGGATATAAACACCCAAAATATCATATTCTTCTTCCATGGCTACAATTGCACCGCTGACAGCGAATGCAATAGTGCCAATCATACTTAAAACTTCCCATGTCATATGCCATTTCTCCTCATGATGCAAATCTCTAAATCTATTATTGTCCAAGTTAATTACAAACGTAAATTCTTTCCAAACAATATGATTTTAACACGGAAAAAAAGAAATTCAACCTTTTTTACACATTTAAACGTAATGTACAAAAGCCTATGATTAGCGGTGAGATTAGTATTTGACCAGGTTTTTTGTTATGATCAATTAAAATAAGAATATGAAAGAGGGATGCTGGTTGGAACACAAGCCAGATTATGAAAAGGTTATTCTTGTCGGCTGCCATACTGAAGATGATGATCAGCGGTTTGAATATTCAATGGAAGAATTGGAATCCTTAACGGAAACCGCCAACGGGAAAGTTTTAGCTTCGGTGACACAAAAAAGGGAACGTGTTCATCCGTCTACATATATAGGAAAAGGAAAAGTGGAGGAATTGGCTGCTCTTCAGGAAGAAATGGAAGCAGATATTATCATTTTTAACGATGAGCTTTCACCAAGCCAGGTTCGAAACCTATCTGCAGATTTGGATGCACGAATCATTGACCGCACACAGCTGATATTAGATATCTTTGCTCAGAGAGCACGCTCTAAAGAAGGGAAACTGCAGGTTGAGCTGGCTCAATTGCAGTATCTGCTGCCGCGCCTGTCAGGCCAGGGCGTCCAGCTTTCAAGACTTGGAGCGGGAATTGGCACAAGGGGACCGGGTGAGACAAAGCTTGAGTCAGACCGCCGGCATATCCGCCGCCGCATTGATGATATTAAGACCCAGCTTTCGGTCATTGTGCAGCACCGGGACAGATATCGTGAACGGAGGAAGAAAAACAAAGCGTTCCAAATTGCGCTTGTCGGCTATACAAACGCAGGGAAGTCCACGATTTTTAACAGGCTGTCTGAAGCAGATTCTTATGAAGAGAACCAGCTGTTCGCCACACTTGACCCAATGACCCGCAAGCTGATTTTGCCAAGCGGATTCATTACACTTGTGACAGATACAGTCGGATTTATTCAGGATTTGCCGACTACGCTGATTGCGGCCTTCCGATCCACCCTGGAAGAAGTAAAGGAAGCAGATCTCCTTCTTCATGTAGTCGATATGTCCAATCCGGATTATTTCCAGCATGAACAGACAGTCAATAAACTAATAGAAGATTTGGAAAATGATAAAATACCGCAGCTGACGGTTTATAATAAGAGAGATCTGAAGCATCCTGATTTTGTCCCGACCGCCAGGACAGAAATAATTCAAATCAGTGCCTTTGAAGAAGATGACCGCAATGAGCTGAAACGGAAGATCGAGCAGATGATCCTGGGGATGATGAAGCCTTACCATGTTGAGGTGCCGTCGACAGAAGGGAAACTGCTGTCACAGCTTAAGAATGAAACCATCCTGAGGGAATTGACTTTTAATGAAGACAAAGAACTCTATGTCTGCAAGGGCTATTACCTCGAAGACCATCAAATCTCAGGACCTTTAACGAAATATACCGTATAGTTAGGAGAACATCATGTTTCAACAGTTATCACAAGGAGAAAAGCTGCAGCCGATTGTAAAAGAAGTGGAGCAGCAAATTTCAGAAGTATTAAAGAACATTGATGAGCGGATTGATGAGAATCAATTCCGTGTATTAAAGAGCTTTCAAAATTTCAAAGTCAGCGATTCTCATTTCATTCCATCAACCGGTTACGGTTACGATGATATCGGCAGGGATACATTGGAGGAAATATATGCAGAAGTATTCGGCGGGGAAGCAGGATTAGTGCGTCCTCAGATTATTTCCGGCACCCATGCCATTTCCATTGCACTCTTTGGCGTATTGCGGCCGGGTGATGAATTGCTGTACATAACAGGAAAGCCGTATGACACATTGGAAGAAATCGTCGGAATCCGCGGAACAGGCAACGGCTCGCTGAAAGAGTTCGACATTGGGTACAATAGCATCCCGCTGAATGAAGATGGGAGCATCAATTACTCTGCGGTTGAAAAAGCAATCAAGCCGAACACGAAAATGATTGGCATTCAGCGTTCTAAAGGATACGCAACAAGACCATCCTTCACAATTGAACAAATAGAAGAAATGATTCAGTTTGTAAAAGAAATTAAGCCGGATGCAATTGTTTTTGTTGACAATTGTTACGGGGAGTTTGTAGAGGACAGGGAGCCTTGCCATGTTGGGGCAGATTTGATGGCGGGGTCGCTAATCAAGAACCCTGGCGGCGGGATCGCCAAGACTGGCGGCTATATTGTCGGGAAGAAAGAATGGGTGGAAGCCTGTTCCTACAGAATGACTTCCCCGGGAATTGGTGCAGAAGCAGGTGCGTCCCTGTACAGCCTTCAGGAAATGTATCAGGGCTTTTTCCTTGCTCCACACGTTGTCGGCCAGGCAATGAAGGGGGCTGTTTTTACGGCAGCACTGCTTGAGCGGCTTGGAATGAACTCCAATCCAAAATGGAATAGTAAAAGAACTGATTTAATTCAATCTGTTCAATTCGATGATAAAGAAAAAATGGTGAGGTTCTGCCAGGCGATTCAATTTGCATCACCTGTTAATTCCCACGTAACCGCCTACCCAGCTTATATGCCGGGATATGAAGATGATGTCATCATGGCAGCGGGTACTTTTATACAGGGTGCCAGCATTGAGCTGACCGCAGACGGTCCAATAAGGCCTCCGTACGTTGCCTATGTGCAGGGCGGCCTTACCTATTCGCATGTAAAAATGGCTGTATGCATAGCATTGAACCAATTGCTGGAAAAGGGTTTAGTCCAAATAAATTAGGTAAATATAAGAGGGACAGCTACATAGTTAGTTGTCCCTTTCTTTTGCTTTACTGAGAATTATATGAAAATATGAAAGGCAAAAATTTTTTGAAAAAATCATGTTATAAAACCTAACATTCTATTGACAGATTTTCTAACATTACATATAATAAACTCAAGAAGTAATTGAAATGGGGGAGAAATAGTTGACTGGAAGCGAAATTCGACGTTCCATGCCGCTTTTCCCAATTGGTACTGTCATGCAGCTGACTGACCTGACTGCAAGGCAGATTCGCTATTATGAAGAACACCAATTGATATCTCCAGCTAGAACTGACGGAAACAGAAGGCTTTTTTCCTTAAACGACATCGATGTCCTTCTGGAAATCAAAGATTTAATTGATCAAGGTGTGAACATGGCCGGGATCAAGCAGCTATTTTTCGTTAAAGAACAGCAAGCGCTAACTGAAACCATGAATAAACAAGCTGAAAAAGGGAGACGCGATCTATCGGATGAAGAAATCCGGAAGCTTCTGCGCAAGGAAATTGTGCAGGCGGGCCGTTTTAATCGCTCTTCATCCCGTCAGGGTAACATCCACCGCTTTTTCCATTAAGAAAGCCGTTTTTAGCTCGTTGATAATGTCTTGGATTTCCGGGCGCGCATTAACAGAGCAAAAAATAAATTACACATGTAAATTTAAGGGAGGAACTACCAGTGGCTAAGTTTACTAAAGAAGATATTAAACGTATTGCAGAAGAGGAAAATGTGAAATTTGTCCGTTTACAGTTTACGGATATCCTTGGAACAATTAAGAATGTGGAAATTCCAATCAGCCAGCTTGAAAAAGCGCTTGATAACAAAATGATGTTTGATGGATCTTCAATCGAAGGTTTCGTGCGAATTGAAGAGTCAGACATGAATCTATATCCAGACCTTGATACTTGGGTAGTGTTTCCTTGGACTGCAGAAAAAGGCAAAGTGGCTCGTCTGATTTGTGATATCTATAATCCGGATGGAACTCCATTCCTTGGCGATCCGCGAAGCAACCTAAAACGCATCCTTAAAGAAATGGAAGACCTTGGCTACACTGATTTTAACTTAGGGCCTGAACCGGAATTCTTCCTTTTCAAGCTTGACCATGCAGGAGAGCCGACTCTGGAACTAAACGACAATGGCGGATACTTCGACCTTGCTCCGACTGATCTTGGCGAAAACTGCCGCCGTGATATCGTACTTGAGCTCGAAGAAATGGGCTTTGAAATTGAAGCTTCCCACCATGAGGTTGCACCTGGCCAGCACGAAATCGACTTCAAATATGCGGACGCTTTAACAGCTTGTGACCAGATTCAGACGTTCAAGCTAGTTGTTAAAACCATTGCACGCAAGCACGGCTTGCATGCGACATTTATGCCTAAGCCATTATTCGGTGTCAGCGGATCTGGAATGCACTGCAACGTTTCACTATTCAAGGATGGGAAAAATGCATTCTTCAATGAAACCGGCGATCTTCAGCTAAGTGATGACGCCCGCCACTTTATTGCTGGTATCGTGAATCATGCAACTGCATTTACAGCTGTGACAAACCCTATCGTTAACTCATACAAGCGTCTGGTACCGGGCTATGAAGCACCTTGCTATGTTGCCTGGTCTGCTCAAAACCGTTCACCTCTCATCCGTATCCCTGCTTCCCGCGGAGTAAGTACACGTGTTGAGGTGCGGAGCGTTGACCCTGCTGCGAACCCATACCTTGCTATGGCTGTATTATTAAAAGCTGGCCTGGACGGAATCAAAAATAAAATGACTCCTCCTGCTCCAGTGGACCGCAATATCTATGTAATGACAAAAGAAGAGCGTGAGGAAGAAGGAATCAAAGATCTGCCTCCTACTTTGGCAGCGGCCCTTGAAGAGCTAAAGAGAGATGAGGTAATTGTTTCTGCTCTTGGCGATCACATTTTTGAACATTTCATTGAAGCGAAAGAAATCGAGTGGGATATGTTCCGTACGCAAGTGCATCCATGGGAGCGCGAGCAGTACCTGAGCATGTACTAAGAAAATATGACAACCCCTGGCTGATAAAGTCAGGGGTTGTCATTATGGAAAATGCAAAAACCCCGTTTTTAAATGAACGAGGTTTTAACCAATTTCTATCTCTCTGCATCTCTCTATTCTTTGTGTCTTATTTTTAAGAAATCGAGACATGTCAGCAGTGCATCTCCTCCAAATCCTGCAATTACTGCCAGTAGAACTACTTTTAAGGCAGAGTCAGGATCTGAAGATACGACCAAAAAAACAGCCGCTAAAGCCCCCATGATTACCTCTTCAAAGACCCCCAGATAGATGAATTTTTTTGTCCTTCTGGGTTTAACCATTTTGCCTTCTTTTCGAATATGTCCAACGACACCGACCAGCCCACCAATCAACAAAGCGAAGGTAATGTTCAAAAACATTTTTTCTTCACACTCCTAAAGTCGAGATTTTGGACAAGCGACCTTAGGTTGATTCTCGGTGTATTACCATTATATTGAAAGTGAATATAAAATAACATGCATAAAAATACCGAATTTTCTGAATAATAAATTAGTCATTCATGACTGTAACCTTATGTTTGAATAAAAGTATCAGTTACTTTCGTAGGATTTAGGTGATAGCACCAGGTAATAGGAACTGATAACCTTCTTAAAATTGGAAAAAACAAAAAAGCAGGCAGAGATGCCTGCTTCTTAATAATCTATTAATGCATGTGACGGTATACGCCTATAACCTTGCCAAGAATAGAAACATTTCGAAGTATTATTGGTTCCATTGTGGAGTTTTCCGGCTGCAGACGGATAAAGTCTTTTTCTTTAAAGAATCTCTTGACAGTCGCTTCATCTTCCTCTGTCATCGCAACTACTATATCCCCATTATTTGCAGTGCTCTGCTGTTTGACAATTACATAATCTCCATCAAGGATTCCTGCTTCAATCATACTTTCTCCCATGATTTCAAGCATGAATACATGCTCGTCAGCCGGTGCCATTCTTTCCGGAAGAGGGAAGTATTCTTCAACATTTTCAATTGCCGTTATCGGCTGCCCTGCAGTTACTTTACCGACGATTGGGACATTAACTGCACTGACCTTGGGAATGTTAGAAGCCTCGTCCAAATCTAAAATTTCAATAGCACGAGGTTTTGTAGGGTCCCTGCGGATCAGCCCTTTGCTTTCAAGTCTGGCCAGATGACCGTGAACGGTCGAACTTGAAGCCAGGCCGACTGCTTCACCGATTTCCCTTACAGAAGGGGGATATCCTCTCAATTTAACTTCTTCTTTTATAAACTCTAATATATCTTGCTGTCTTTTTGATATTTTCACCATCTTTACGCACCTCGTATGTGTTTTAATTGTCTCAATTATAGCATCAATTACCATATGATACAAACATAAGTTCGAATTTATATTGACGCAAAACAAATGTTCGGTATATAATGAGATCAACAAATGCGAACATACATTCTTTTAAGGTGGTTTATTATGCTGAACAAATTGTGGAAATCATATTCCTATGCTATTATTCTCTTCGTTTTAAGCTTGGCAGCATCGTTTATATTACTCGTGCTCATTGAAACACCTGATACGGAAAAGTTTGTGAAAGTCACTGTTGCAGAAGGTGATTCTTTATGGAAGATTGCTGAAAATTTTTCTTCTGAGCATTCTCTGTCAACAGATCAATTTATAAATTGGGTAGAACAAAATAATGGGATAGCGGCAGGAAGGATTTTTCCGGGTGATGAAATTGTCATTCCAGTAAAAGCCCTGGATGACCAGCCATATAAAGAGCTTGCCAGTTCAGACCTTAACGAATAAGGAGAAGTTATGAAAGCAATAATTTACTGCAGAGTTAGTACAACAAAGGATACTCAGGAAACGTCCCTTTCAAGACAGGAAGAAGAGCTTTTGAACCTGGCAGAAAAGCATGACTTTCAAGTAGCCAAGGTCATCCGCGAACAGGCCAGCGGATACGATCTTGAAAGAGACGGTATATTGGAACTTTTAGACTTAATTAAAAAAAAGGATATTAAGGTTGTTCTCATCCAGGATGAAACCAGGCTGGGGAGGGGAAATGCGAAGATTGCGATTCTCCATTGCATCTTTAAAGAGGAAGTCCAGTTATACAGCATCTCAAATAACGGCAAACTGGAGCTTTCGGAATCAGATTCGATGGTGCTGAGCATTGTAGGAATGGTTGAGGAGTATCAGAGAAAGCTGCATAACATCAAAATCAGACGCGGCATGCAGCGAGCTGTTGATAAAGGATACAGGCCCGAGAAAAACCTAAGTAATCAGGGTGCAAATGGCGGCAGGGAAAGAATAGAGGTCCCGATAGAGGAAATTGTCCGGCTGAGGAAAAACGAGTTAACGTTTGCTGAAATTGCTGCGACGCTTAGGGGGTTTGGCTATAATATTTCCAAAGCAACCGTCCATAGAAGGTACAAAGAACATATTGATTCGCTTGCTGAGTAGAGCACTTTTCTTGTAAAAGGTGCTCATTTTTAGTATGATGGCATTTGAGTTTCAGTATTGTTCCATATCTGAAGCTGCTGTATAATAAAAACTTCCATCAGAATTGTTCAAAGGTTAACTTTTGATATAAAGGAGTTTTAATAAATGCTGCCTAAACAAAAACTTGCCCGAATTAATGAACTGGCAAAGAAGGCCAAGGAATCCGGACTAACAGAATCAGAAGCGAAAGAACAGACGTCTTTGCGCAAAGAGTATTTGGAGACTTTCCGCTCTGGCATGTTAAACACGCTGAAGGGCGTTACAATCGTTGACCCGAAAGGGAACGATGTAACACCGAAAAAACTGAAAGAATTCCAAAATAAAAACCGCCTTCACTAATAGTATAATTGCAAGGGATACACAGCGCTGTATTCCTTCTTTTAATAGAGGAGATGGCAATACTGACCTATCTCCGCTTTTTTTACATATGCCGGTTCTTTTTGTGTCAATATAGTAACAAACCGGCTTTTTTTGTCCTTTACCTGACCCTATTGGTTGTGAAAAAAAGGGACACCCGATAATATTAAAAGAGTGAAGAATTACTACTCGAAAGGATGTATTGAATGTTTAATCACACAGATGAACTATCCATCAGTTCTATTCGTACTTTATCAATTGACGCCATTGAAAAGGCGAACTCCGGCCATCCGGGCATGCCAATGGGAGCTGCTCCAATGGCTTATACACTTTGGACACGCTTCATGAACCACAATCCGAAAAACCCTGAATGGTTCAATCGTGACCGTTTTGTTCTTTCTGCCGGACATGGCTCTATGCTTTTATACAGCCTTCTTCATCTTTCCGGCTATGATGTTTCCATGAATGACATTAAAGAGTTCAGACAGTGGGGAAGCAAGACGCCTGGTCACCCTGAATTCGGCCATACTCCAGGTGTTGACGCAACAACAGGCCCATTAGGACAAGGTATTGCTATGGCTGTCGGTATGGCTATGGCTGAACGCCACCTGGCTGCAACATACAATAAAGACAACTTCAATGTTGTTGATCATTATACATACAGCATCTGCGGTGACGGAGACCTTATGGAAGGCGTTTCGGCTGAAGCTGCTTCCCTTGCCGGCCACTTGAAGCTGGGCAGATTGGTTGTTCTTTATGATTCAAATGATATCTCACTTGATGGAGACCTTGATAAGTCTTTCTCTGAAAGTGTTGAACAGCGCTTCAAGTCATACGGCTGGCAGTACATCCGTGTAGAAGACGGCAATGATCTTCACGAAATCGCAAATGCAATTGAAGAAGCGAAACAGGATGAAAGCCGCCCGACAATGATTGAAGTGAAAACAGTCATCGGCTACGGTTCTCCAAACAAATCAGGCAAATCTGATGTTCACGGCGCTCCTCTTGGTGCTGATGAATTGAAATTAACAAAAGAGGCTTATAAATGGACGTTCGAAGAAGACTTCCATGTGCCACAGGAAGTATATGATCACTTTAAGCAGCAAGTTGTTGAAAACGGTTCGAAAAAGCAGCAGGAATGGGAAGACCTTTTTGCTCAATACAAGGAATCTCATCCTGAGTTAGGGAAACAGCTGGAGCAGGCGATCAATGGTGAGCTTATTGAAGGCTGGGATAAAGACATCCCTGTTTATGAAGAAGGAAAGAGCCTTGCCAGCCGTGCTTCTTCAGGAGAAGTGCTAAATGCTATCGCTCAGAATCTGCCTTCATTCTTTGGCGGATCTGCAGACCTTGCAGGCTCCAACAAAACAATGATCAAAGGGTCGGGTGACTTTACGGCTGAATCATTTGATGGCCGCAACATCTGGTTCGGTGTGCGTGAGTTTGCAATGGGTGCTGCATTGAATGGAATGGCGCTTCACGGCGGATTAAAAGTCTTCGGCGGAACATTCTTCGTGTTCTCTGATTACCTTCGCCCGTCAATCCGTCTGGCTGCTCTTATGAATCTGCCTGTTACGTATGTATTCACACATGACAGTATCGCTGTCGGTGAAGACGGCCCAACGCATGAGCCTGTAGAACAGCTTGCTGCATTGCGTGCAATGCCAAACCTATCTGTTGTCCGCCCTGCTGACGGAAACGAAACAGCAGCTGCCTGGAAAACAGCAATCGAATCAACAAACAAGCCAACTGCATTAGTATTGACTCGTCAAAACCTGCCTACATTAAAAGGAACGGATTCAACGGCATACGAAGGCGTTCAAAAAGGCGGATATGTTGTATCTCCAGCTTCTAACAGCAATGCGGATGTATTATTGCTTGCTGCAGGATCTGAAGTCAGCCTCGCAGTTGAAGCTCAAAAAGCGCTTGAAGGTGAAGGCATCCATGCATCTGTAGTAAGCATGCCTGCCTGGGACCGCTTTGAAGCTCAATCAAAAGAGTACAAAGAAAGCGTAATTCCTAAGACAGTCAAGAAACGTCTTGCCATTGAAATGGGATCTTCACTTGGCTGGCACCGCTATGCAGGAGACGAAGGCGATGTTCTTGCCATCGATACCTTCGGAGCATCTGCACCAGGTGAAAAAATTATGGAAGAATACGGATTCACAGTAGACAACGTTGTAGCACGCGTGAAAGCATTGCTGCAGGGATAATGATATCCGGGAAGGGAGAGCCGAGAGGCTCTTCCTTTTTTTATACCCTTAAAGACAATGAGTATTTTCAGCCGTCATCGAAAAACAAGATTACCATTAATCAAATCGGGGAATATGCAATAGTGAATATTTGTAAAAGTGTCAAACAGCAGATCTTCTTCCACCAAGAATCCTCATAATCAACTGAATTCTTCGCTTTCGACAAAATTAGTGAAAGTTTTTAACATCTTCAGACAGATTCTTTGAATTCGTTTACTTATAATTGAAAGAAATGGATTGTCCCGGAAGGAGGGGCCAGATGAGAGCTTATCAATTGTATTTAATAGAAGATGAATTTGCGTCCCATTATTTTGGCAGAGAGCGGATGTTTTTTCAGCTGTTTGAAGAGTATGAGCGTTCGTCAGGTGAAATGAAGGCTATTCTATCGAAGCAAATTGATTTTGTGACTAAGCCGATCCCGGGTTTAAAAGTGCATCAGTATATCCACCAGCAGCTCCAGAGAAAAAAAGACTTTATCATAGAAAAAAGTGCATACTATATAGAGATGAGTAAGAGAAGCAGGGCGAAGCTTGAAGTTTTTGAACGGAGCCTGGTTTTAGAAGCGGCCGGCAGCTATGAGGCAGAGACAGTTTTTTTCGAAGTGCTGCGAAAAAGCGAGTCTTCCTTTCTGGCTGTTGACCTCCAGCATAAGCGCTATGGGTGGCTAAAACCGATAAAAGAGAGAAAGTTCGTCTAAAATAAGAGAAAAACTGAAGCAAATATTGTATAATAACCTTTGGTCTAGTACACTGTATGATAGACAACATGAAGGAGGAAGTTAGTATGGGTATGTACATTCTAGTTGGTGTACTGGCGCTTCTTGCCGGTGTAGCACTAGGATTTTTCATTGCTCGAAAATATATGATGAGCTACCTTGAGAAAAATCCGCCAATTAATGAACAAATGCTTAAAATGATGATGATGCAAATGGGCATGAAGCCATCTCAAAAGAAGATCAACCAAATGATGAATGCCATGAACAAGCAGACTGGCAAGTAATCAGGGACAAGCATCCCATCGGAAGCCACTTTTCTGTTACAATAACAGGAAGGTGGTTTTTTTATATCCAAAATGAAACCTTCTTTGAAACAGACCGTATATATACTATGACAAATCGTGAAAGGAACGAGCAAAATGAAAAAAGTAATTCTAATAGGGCTCCTTACCGTTTCCATGATATTAAGCGGCTGTTCCGTCTTGGGAGAAGTGAATAACTCCATTGGCTATGTTAATGAAGCGACTGAGCATATTAATACATTAAGCGACTTTGCCGAAGAGGCGCCGCAACTGATTCAGGAGGCGGCAGCGGACCCGGCATTAAAGCAGGAACTTGAAGACAGATTGATGACACTTAAGCAGGAAGTTGAGGAATTTATCGCCCTTCAGGACGTCCCGAAGCTGGCAGAAGATGTCCATCAGGAGCTTGTGACCCAGAATGAAGCGCTTCTTGCTGAAATCAATAAAGTATTGGAGAACGGCAGCCTTGCACTGGATCAGCTGGAGAATTCAGAGCTGTTCACTACGATTAATGAGGCAACAAGCCTGATAAACCGCATAGAAGCATTAGGGCAATGAAGCATCCATCCGGGTGCTTTTTTGTTGGGGAAAAAATCTTCCTTATTTTCTCAATATTTGATAAACTATTTAAGCTATTATGGATTTCGGAGGATGGGGTATGAAGGTCTTTTTGGATTTAATGTGGTTTTTTAAACAGGAGAAGAAGGCTTATGTAAACGGAATTTTTCTGCTGTTATTCGTGGCATTGCTGCAGCTGGTCCCTCCAAAGGTAGTTGGGATTGTTGTCGACTCGATTAAAAATGGTGAGCTGACTGCACAAGCATTAATCATGTGGGTTGGAATTCTGATTGTTGTTGCCCTCATGATGTATGTGCTCCGCTATTATTGGCGGATTATGATTTTCGGTTCTGCCGTTAAGCTGTCCAAACTCCTGCGTAACAGGCTTTATCAGCATTTTACGAATATGTCGCAGACCTTTTACCAGAAAAAGCGGGTAGGGGATTTGATGGCACATGCGACCAATGATCTGCAGGCCATTCAGCAGACGGCAGGAGCGGGTGTCCTAACCTTTGTCGATTCACTGGCGACAGGCGGTTTCGTAATCATCGCCATGGCAGCAACAATCAGCTGGAAGCTGACGCTGATCTGTTTGATTCCGATGCCCTTCATGGCACTCCTCACAAGCTGGTATGGAACACTTCTTCATAAACGGTTCCACAAAGCACAGGAGGCTTTTTCTTCACTGAATGACAAAACTCAGGAAAGTGTCTCAGGAATTAAAGTGATTAAAACATTCGGCCAGGAAAAAGAAGATATAGAAGATTTCCGGAGGCAGTCTGAAGATGTAGTGCAAAAGAACATCTCTGTTGCAAAGGTTGATTCTTTGTTTGATCCGACGATAAGCATTATTGTAGGGATTTCTTTCTTCCTGTCTATTGCATTTGGATCAAGATATGTTATCGCAGGAGAACTGACAATCGGGCAGCTGGTATCATTTACAACTTACCTGGGTCTCCTGATCTGGCCAATGCTGGCATTTGGCTGGCTGTTTAACATTGTCGAGAGAGGCCGCGCCTCTTACGATCGGGTTTCTGCTCTTCTTGCAGAAGAAATCGATATAAAGGATGATGAGACTGGCATCAATGAAGTTCCAAGCGGCGATATTGAGTACAGGATTGAGGAGTTCGCCTATGCGGGTGAACAGGAAATGCTGCTTAAGGATATTCATTTTAGGCTGGAAAGAGGAGAGACTCTCGGCATAGCAGGTAAAACGGGTGCGGGCAAAACCACACTGCTGAAGCTATTGTTCAGGGAGTTTGAAGGCTATAAAGGGGAAATTCTTTTTGCAGGAAATCCTATCAGCCGCTATAAAGTCGGAAAGCTTAGGGAAGCGATCGGCTATGTCCCGCAGGAGCACTTCCTGTTCTCGGCAACAGTTGCTGAAAATATAGCTTTCACGAGGCCGGATGCAGACCTTGAAGATATTTATGCGGCTGCGAAACTGGCCAATATCCATGAAGATATTCTTGAATTTACGGAAGGTTATAAGACTGTTGCAGGCGAGAGAGGGGTCTCCCTTTCCGGAGGGCAAAAGCAGCGTATTTCCATTGCACGAGCACTTATGATGAATCCGGAAGTATTGATGTTGGATGACTCCCTTTCTGCTGTTGATGCCAAAACTGAGGAAGCGATTCTTACTTCATTGCGGGCCGAGCGGGCTGGCAAGACAACGATTATTACTGCTCACCGGCTGAGTGCCATTCAGCATGCGAATCTCATATTGGTGCTGGATGAAGGAAGAATTGTTCAGAGGGGAACACATGATGAACTAATGGCTGAAGACGGCTGGTATAAGAATATGTATCTGCGGCAGCAGCTGGAAGAGCTTGTAGAGCATGGGGGATAAGTCAATGGAAAAGACACCGATTATGAAGGAAAAAGAGCAGCGAAAGGTCCTTTTCCGGCTGCTTTCCTATACAAAACCGCATAAGAAAACAATCACACTTGCCTTCAGTCTGCTTCTGTTAACAACGATTGGAGACATACTGGGTCCGATTCTTGTCAAAATTTTTATCGATGATTATTTAACACCAAGGAACCTGGTTTTCGAGCCGTTATTTGCCCTTGGTGCAGCCTATTTGGGCATTCAGATCATGAATGTGCTGGTATCCTATTTTCAGCTGCTGAAATTTCAGGAAATCGCTTTGAAAATCATTCAGCAGCTGCGTGTGGATGTCTTTTCAAAGGTACAGTCACTGGGCTTGAAATACTTTGATAAAACGCCGGCGGGAAGTATTGTTTCCCGGGTTACCAATGATACAGAGGCAATTAAAGATATGTTTGTCAGTGTCCTGGTTACCTTTATTCAGGGTGCCTTCCTTCTGACAGGGATCTTTGTGGCGATGTTTATCCTGAATGTGAAGCTTGCCCTGTTTTGTCTGGTAATTCTCCCGATTCTCTTTATGATTATCCGGACTTACCGAAAATACAGCTCTGTTTTCTATAAGGACCTAAGGGAAAGGCTTAGTGAGCTGAATGCAAAACTGAGTGAATCACTGCAGGGAATGTCGATCATCCAGGTATTCAGACAGGAAAAAAGGCTGCGTAAGGAATTTGGCGATATCAATGAGCAGCATTATAAGGCAGGTATCCGCAATATTAAAATGGATGGGCTGCTGTTAAGGCCGGCCATTGACCTCGTGTATGTTCTGGCACTTATTATTATATTGGGCTTCTTTGGGATTTCTTCTTTTAACAGTCCCATCGAAATCGGTGTGCTGTATGCCTTTGTCAGCTATCTGGACCGCTTTTTTGAGCCCGTGAATCAGATCATGATGAGGCTTTCCATGTATCAGCAGGCAATCATTGCCGCTTCTAGAGCGTTTGCATTGCTGGACGAAAAGGAACTTGCTCCTGCACAGGAGGATAAACTGTCTGATGGAATCCAGGAGGGAGAGATTGAATTCAGGAACATCAGCTTCTCCTATGACGGCAAGCGGGATGTATTGAAAAATATTTCTTTTACAGCCAAGCCGGGAGAAACCGTTGCTCTTGTTGGCCATACCGGCAGCGGCAAGAGCTCAATCATTAATTTAATGATGCGATTCTATGAATATGAGCGCGGCGATATTTTCATTGACGGAAAAAGCATTAAGTCTTATCCAGCAGAAGAATTGCGCAAGAAGATGGGGCTCGTCCTTCAGGATCCTTTCCTTTTTTACGGGACAATTAAGGATAACATCAGGCTGCATAATGAAAGTATGACAGATGCCGAGATTGAAGCTGCGGCTCAGTTTGTTCAGGCTCATACATTCATAGACAAGCTGGAATACGGTTATGATCATCCGGTGGTTGAGCGGGGATCGACGTTTTCAAGCGGGCAAAGACAGCTCATTGCTTTTGCAAGAACGATTGCTGCCAATCCTAAAATTCTTGTGCTGGATGAAGCAACAGCTAATATAGATACTGAAACAGAGGAAGCCATTCAGACAGCACTGGAAAAAATGAGAAAGGGCCGCACGACGATCGCGATTGCACATCGATTGTCTACGATACAGGATGCAGAATTGATTCTTGTTCTTCATCAGGGGGAAATAGTAGAAAGAGGAACTCATCAGGAATTGCTGGCAAAGCGGGGATTGTATCATAAAATGTACCTGTTGCAGAATGGATCTGCTGAAAAAGTGGAGGATGCAGCAGGTTAATGGAGTAACAAAAAACAGCCTGCAGTTGCTGCATGGCTGTTTTTTAATGTGTCCGCACTTTTTTTATGAAGCTTCGGTTATATTCATTTAATAGGGCATCCAATTCCTGGCTGTATCGGATTGCTGCGGCAGAGCTTAAGCCGCTTTTCATGGCCACTTGAATTAACTCTGTTCTTTTTTGTTCGATTAATGTAAGCAGTTCCTGTTTACACACGGCCAATAATTCCTCTCTGATCATTTCTTATATGTAGGCTATACTCTGCCAATTTGAATCCATGTCAAAAGCTGAAAGATAATAACAGAATTTGTTAAGATCTATACTAGTATATCGAATTATGGTAATAAATTCAAAAGAAACTTGTTTTAAACTTTAGTAACATTTACATTAAAATTACATGTTTCAGGTTGAAAACTAATATGAATTTTAGTAGCAGCTGGTGACACAAAATGTTCACATACTATCCATTATCTTTTCAAGATGGGATTTGTTAGAATGAAATGGAATGAATGAGTATCAGGAGTTGTGAATATGACAGATTTGAATGTATTTATTGCATTAGGGGCAGGGTTTTTAAGCTTTGTTTCACCTTGCTGCCTGCCATTATATCCGGCTTTTTTATCGTATATCACCGGAATGTCTGTAGGGGAAATTAAAGAAGAAAATGCGATGATGCAGAGAAGGAGCATGGTTCATACACTATTTTTCCTGATCGGATTTTCGGCCATTTTTATCGCCATTGGGTTTGGAACAACCTTGCTTGGCCAATTCTTTCAGCAGTACCAGGATTTAATCAGGCAAATTGGCGCCATCTTTGTATTTATCTTTGGATTATTAATTGTAGGCATTATTAAGCCCGAATTTCTTATGAAAGAAAGGCGGTTTGAATTTAAGAATCGTCCATCAGGCCTTCTGGGATCCGTTCTGATCGGAATGGCATTTGCTGCAGGCTGGACCCCATGTACAGGTCCAATACTAGGGGCGGTCTGGTCATTAGCAGTCACAAATCCTAATTCCGCAATGGTTTACATGATTGCCTATATTCTTGGCTTTGCTATTCCATTCTTTGTTCTTTCCTTCTTCATCGGGAAAATGCAATGGATCAGGCGAAACAGCGCCAAGATTATGAAAATCGGCGGTGTTTTGATGATGATCATGGGCGTAGTTTTATTCTTTGACTGGATGACAAAAATCATTATTTTCCTTTCACCGTTATTTGGCGGATTTACTGGTTTCTAAAAACAAGGGCACATTCAATTTGGGAATGTGCCCCTTTTTATGTTATAAGGAAAAAGGGCTATGACTGGTGGTCGAAATTTGTCATATTCTTTCAATTGAAATTTATCTGATAGTTCGATATATTGAAATATGTGTTCTTTCGGAGTGGATTAATGTATCTCTCTAAAGGAATGATTTTTTTCTGTCAGATGTTTAATAATTGTTATTATGGGTATTTTTTACTATATATGTAGTATAATAAAGATATAGCTTCCAATGCACTACAAGGGGGAAACAGCGGTGGCGAGAATTTTAATAGTTGATGATGCGAAGTTTATGAGGGTTACGCTAAGCAGCATTCTGAAAAAAGCCGACCATGACATTGTGGGAGAAGGGGAAAACGGAAAGGAAGCCGTGGACCTATTCGTAAATCTGAAGCCAGATCTGGTGATGATGGATATCACGATGCCTGAAATGAGCGGGCTCGAGGCTGTCCGGGAAATTAAGAGGGAGAACCCTAATGCAAAAGTTATCATGTGTTCAGCTATGGGCCAGCAGAAGGTAGTGGTTGAATCCATTGAAGCGGGCGCGAAGGATTTTATTATAAAACCATTTGATGAAGGCCGTGTATTAGAAGCGGTAAATCGGGTATTAAGTTAAGAGCTGACTCAGGGTACCCTGGACATACGGATGTGTCCGGGTATCAGCTGGAGTGGCTTTTTTTGATGAACTTTTATCCTTCTGAGTACCCCAATCAAGCCTATTAAGATATAATATGGTTAGTAATCAAATGAAATAGAGGATGAAATCGAATGGACTTTGTATTAATTTCATCAATCGGTGCCGTATTTATGGCAATCTTCGCGATGTTCATCCGCATGAAGGCTGCAAAAAAGCCGGCTTCGGCCAAGAAAATCATCTTGCCGCCGATTTTTATGAGCACAGGTGCTCTTATGTTTACCGTTCCTTATTTTCGTGTTACTCCATTGGAGATCCTGGAAGCGGCCACAGTTGGATTGCTGTTTTCCATCCTTTTAATTAAAACATCCTCCTTTGAAATCAGGGACAGCGAAATTTATCTGAAGCGCTCCAAAGCATTTGCTTTTATATTAATAGGGTTGCTTATAATCCGCATCATTGGAAAAATAGCTCTTAGCTCGACAATCGACTATGGTCAGCTGAGCGGCATGTTCTGGATTCTCGCATTTTCGATGATTGTACCGTGGAGAATTGCCATGTATATGAATTATCGGAAGCTTCATCACGAGCTGAACGGATCGGGGAATCCCAAAACAACTTAATAGATTGAAAGCCGCCGGGTATTGCGCTCGGCGGCTTTTGCATTGTTATTTAATGGACTCCATTTTTTGGGTCCCATAGTCCATACATTTTCCGGATTTCTACGATTTGGCCAATGTGATAGGCGTTGTGGATGGTTAAGTTTGAAATGACAGACGACCAGGATTCGATCGGTTCCTTATAGGCGGAGGAGAGAAGCTTTTCTTCACTGCATTCTTCCAGGGCTTTAATCCACTCAGTCAAGACGTTTTGAAGAGCTTTTATGGCAGAATGCCAATCCTCTTCAGTAACGGATTCATTGGTGCTGAATGTTTCGTCATTGGCGATATGAGTTTGAGAGAGCGGCAATTCTTTGAATCTGGTTAGATAGCGGTCATTCCAGAAGGTAAGGTGGGTAACGATCTGCCAAATGGAATTACCGGTTCCTGACTTGTAGGAGGCTTCTTTTACTGATAATCCTCCGATGGCAGCTGATAGGGGGACAAACCAATTGGGCTGGTCAAGGCAGGCGGATAGCTGTTTTAATAAGACTTCTTTTGTAGTCATTGGATTACTCCTTTATGGATAGAGTTACTCTCCATTTCTATTCAATAAAGGTGGTGAGTATCCTTCTTAAAGTCGGAAAAAATAAAAAACCATTCCGGCGTTCCGAAATGGCTTAGAATAAATGTTCATATGGCGTGATACTTATCTGTTTTTCTGTCAATTTCTTGCGCAGAAATTTGTGGTCCCGTTTCGGCGTGGCTAGAATATAGCCTCGAATCAGAAGATCCTGATCAATTTGATCTGCCTTTTCATTTACAGCAAGTTCTCCAATTTTACCGGCAATCTTCATTCTTGCGACATCTCTGAACAGTTCAGGCACCGGACTTACGAGATCCTCCAGCAGATCTTTTTCCTTCTGCTGCCATAGATGCCGCGTTTCATTCACATAATGCTCTTCCCAATCCAAATCCGATTTGCCATCTTCTTTCGGCATGCGCTTTAAAAACTTGCGAAACATAAAAAAGCCGCCAATCGCAAAGAACGAAATCAGAATGACAACCCAGAACAATATAAAATACATAAACCAGCCTTCTAGCATTTTCCTTCACCTACACACATGTTTTCCTGCTCTTATTATAAGCCTTGTCCCGCGAAACGACAAGAAAGGAGGCATAAGTCTTGAAAGCAGCACCATTTGCCCTTATAATAGGAAGAGTCTTTACGGGGCTGATTGGGGTGCTGGTGCCCTCCACGGTCTTCAAAACCGCTTGTGACCTGCGTGCCAGGTTAGCTGGGTTCGATTCCCAGGCGGTCCCGCCAACTATACATATAATTTCCGCATAGTGGGATGCTGTGCGGCTTTTTTGTGCCATTCATAAATTCTCTTTAGGCAATCTGAAGATAATTGTTTCGGTTTTCTATGTATTATGAGGCAATAGTGATGATAGACTGAAGATAGTTAAGCAGCAAGAGTATCAAATTAGGAGGAAATAAAATCATGGACAATAATGATATAT
The DNA here is from genome assembly GCF_001956215.1 of Paenibacillus sp. FSL R5-0490. Classification (GTDB taxonomy): domain Bacteria; phylum Bacillota; class Bacilli; order Bacillales; family Cytobacillaceae; genus Cytobacillus. The sequence goes on from NZ_MRTQ01000001.1 coordinate 234,226, forward strand.
TAATTCGTTTGAGATATGCGTTAGAAATCAAAAATAGTGAAATGGCTGAGATCTTTAAACTTGGAGGAGAGGAAGTGTCCGTACCAGAGGTGGTAAGGATCCTCAAAAAGTCTGATGATGAAGAAGAAAATGACAGCCAAATAAAATTGACAAATAGTATGTTAAATTCTTTTTTAAATGGCTTTATTATCTATAAAAGAGGTAGACAGGAGCCAAAACCAGGTCAAACAAATACACCAGAACCGACCATTGAAAATTATTCAAACATAAACAATATCCTTTTAAAGAAAATCAAAATCGCCTTGTCCTTAACGACAGAGGACATGATAGATGTATTCAAAAAAGCTGGATTAAACGTATCAAAAGGAGAGCTCGGAGCTTTTTTAAGAAAAGAAGGGCATAAAAATTATAAAGTTTGCCTAGACAATTTTGCCAGAAACTTCTTAAAAGGACTAACGATCAAGTATAGGGGATGAGGAAAGAAAGGATTTAAAGTACTTAGATGTACCCTTGTCCATTAACAAAACCGAGCCAGAGATAAGAATACGGCCCGGTTTTGTTAATAAGAGCCAGTGTAAGAAAATGGTGCTAGTCATCTAGAGAAATCATCATTACGTTAAAGACTGAGGATGCATTGTGGATGATCGGAAGAATGGGCTTAGAGGAAAGTCTTTTATTACATTTTATAAAACACTAGCCAAAATACACTTCAACACTTTTTTCTTTCTGTGCTGTTGCCAAACAGTTCTGGATAAAATTCAGAATTTGCTTTTGATCCCAAGATGTACAATCACTTTCTTTAAGTGAAGCACTAGTATTAAGTAGTTTGTTATATTCTTTCAAAGCCTTTTCAAATTGTTGTAACGAGAAAATCGAACTTTTACCTGATCCGCTAACACCAGCATAGAACTGATATGCATCAAGTAAACCGTATAGCAGTACCGCATTGCGATTCCCCATGCTAAAACGGGCATAAGCTATTTCTTCCCTTGCTTTATTCCAGCCATATATATCATGACCCATATAATATTCCTCCTTCAATTTTAAATTTGTTTTTTTAGTCGTGCTGCAGGTAGTTTACATGGCATACCACCTTTCACAAATATATATTTATAGAAAATTATCATTGAGATAGTAGAAGAGAAAGTTAGAAATGATTTTGATTCAGGGATTTAAGGTTACTATTTAATAGGGAGATTTTGAGTGGAGTTTAAGAAGATTCGAGAAGCGATTTTTCGATTAGTTCGCCTTCTAGGAAAATAATACTACATTTCGCATCATTTAATTTTTGCATTTTAAAAACTTATCAACAATTATGTGAACACTTTCCTAAGTATTTAAAGCAATATTCAAAAGTGTAATTAGCTTTCTTTGCTGGAGTAATAGTGCTGAACCCTTCTGAGTTAATTCGTTAAGTTCTGAGAGGTAATGCACTTTTTTAATAAACCGAACCCCAGAAATAAATGAGGCTGGTTTTGGAATAATGGGACCCAGTCTGCGGGAAATGCGCTGGTCATCCGGATAAAATTTTTTCCTGCTATTCCTCATTCTCCTTATACAAATCAACAACACCCTCAGCCATCTCCCTCACACTTTTCCTAAGGAAAACAGGATGTACAATCTTAATCTGATTCCCAAACCCAAGAATATACTCTCGTGCCTCTTTTTCGGTATCAAAGCTAAGGCTTGCAGGAATCCATCCATTTTCCTTAGGCGAATCCGTGTGAAGTACCTGAACAAATCGCCCGGTAAAATTAATCCGCTGAAGAATGGCTGGAGAAATCTCCACTTCTACCTCAAATTTAGGCAGGCTGCTAATGAATGTCTGCTTAGATTCCTGCCAATAGTCTGCGAGATCAAAGTCATTCGGCCTGCTGAAGTTCTCATTAATCACCACGGCATCAATTATTCTAGAAACTCGGTAGGTTTTTATCTTTGCATCAGAAGCAGCTACTAGATACCAAGTGTTCCCTTTGGCAACCAGTCCTAACGGCTCAACTATTCTTTCGCTTGTTTGTTTATCTGCTTTTTCGTATTGAATCTGAAGTTTTTTCTCCTCCCATACCGCCTGCTGGACGATTCCAAAAGACTTCAATTCCCGTGGTGTTTCCCTCCACGTGCTGGTATCAATATGAATACGGTTGGAAATGTCCTTCACACCTTCTTTTAGTGGAGCAGGAATAGCGGCTAGAAGTTTCTGTCGTGCTTCTTTCCAATCATTGCTGATGCCAAGGTCTGCAAGGTGCTGGGAGGAGGGGGAGAGAAGCAGTGTTTTGATTTCAGCAGCTTTTAACCCGGTAAGATTTGTTCTGTAATTCTCAAGCAGTTTCCAGCCGCCGAATTTTCCTCGTTCAGCCAGGACAGGGATGCCAGCGGCGCTTAAGGCTTCCATATCCCGGTGTATAGTCCGCTCCGTTACCTCTAACTCTTTTGCCAATTCCCTCGAGGTCATTCTTTCGTTATTTTGAAGCAATAATACGATCGCAATGAGTCTGTCTGCGCGCAATCTGTTCACTCCTGATAAAAAAGTTTTAAATATGACATTAGATGTCCACATTAATGATTATAGTATACATATAACACAAAAGGGGGCAGATCGGAATGACATCATTAAAAGGTAAGGTAGCGCTGGTAGCCGGCGGAACACGGGGAGCTGGCCGTGGCATCGCTATGGAACTCGGTGCAGCAGGTGCCACGGTATATGTTACTGGCCGTACAACACGAAAACAGACGTCGGAATATGGACGCAAAGAAACCATCGAAGAAACGGCTGAATTGGTCAATGAGCTGGGCGGAACTGGAATAGCTGTTCAAGTGGATCATCTTATACAGAATCAGGTGCAGTCATTGATTGAAAAGATTGAGAGAGAACAGGGCAGGCTGGATATCCTCGTTAATGATATATGGGGAGGCGAAAATTTGATTGAATGGGACATTCCTGTCTGGGAGCATTCCATGGAGAAGGGAATGAGAATGCTTCGTCTGGCGATTGATACTCATATTATCACAAGTCATTATGCCCTTCCGCTTTTAATCAAAAACAAAGGGGGATTAGTAGTCGAAGTATCAGACGGAACAGAAGAGTATAATCAAGATCGCTACCGGGTGTCTCTGTATTATGACTTGGCCAAAAGCTCTGTCATCCGTATGGCCAAAGCATTGGCCCACGAACTTTCACCTTATGATTGCACCGCGGTTGCTGTTTCACCCGGATGGATGCGTTCAGAAATTATGCTCGAGGTGTTTGGGGTCACAGAGGAGAATTGGAAGGATGCCGCTGAAAATGAGCCTCATTTTGTGATCTCTGAAACACCAAGGTATATAGGACGGGCAATTAGTGCCATTGCAAAAGATCCTGATAAAAATCGGCTGAACGGCAAATCCTTTTCAAGCGGGGAGCTGGCGAAAATGTATCATTTTCATGATCTGGATGGTTCTCAGCCGGAGGCTTTCAGATATCTGGTTGAGGTCCAGGAGGCGGGGAAGCCTGCCAATGCTGAAGGATATAGATAGCTTTTCAGTGGCAAAACTCCTTTGCAGAGGACTTAACTTTTTAAGTCTAAGTACTTCTGCAACAGGAGTTTTTTTACTAAAAGTATGATTCATAGGTGAGCATTAAACGTTCTAATCATGATTATAATCGGTTTTTAAGAAAAGAGGTTGTTGTAAACCATCTTTTATTTATTGAATATAAGTAAATAGTGACTTTATCATTTAAAGGTTAAAGCTAGGGAGGAAGAATTATATGGGAGAGGGAAGAGAGCTAAAAATTGGAGCCGTTTATCCATTTACAGGTTCTTTGGCTGCTGTTGGGAAAGATATTCGCCAAGCCATTGATTTGGCTGTTGAGATAGTAAATAATCGATACGATTTGCCGTTACCCTTAGCTCGTACTAATGGCCTTCCCTTATTAGAGAATCGGAAAATTAAGGTGATTTATGGAGATTCTCAGGGTATTCCGGCAATTGGTCGAGAAGAAGCTGAACGATTAATTGTAAAAGAAAAAGTTGCAGCACTGATTGGTTCTTATCAAAGTAGTGTAACTTTGCAAGCTTCTGCTATCGCTGAAGCGGAAAAAGTTCCTTTTTTAGCCCCGGAAGCATCTGCACCATCGCTTACAGAGAGGGATTATCAGTATTTCTTTAGAACAGCACCAAATGACCATCTATACACTAATCTTTTCTTTGAACTATTTCAATTTCTAAGAAACAGAGGCAGAGATATTAAAAATTTTGCTATTTTGACTGAGGATTCTATTTTTGGGTTAGAGGCAGCTGCAATTGAAAAAAGTCTGATTCGAAAGTTCTCAGGCGAGCTTGTAGAATTTGAAATGTATACCCCGCCTGTTTCGTCACTATTGGATGAGCTCGATAGGATTCGAAAGAGTAAGGCACAAGTTGTTTTTGGCCACCAATTTCTATCTGATGCAACACAAGTAGTTGAAGACCTTAATACGTTAAATTGGTTTCCTGAAGGGCTAGTTGTCCAAAATGCAGGTTACACCATACCTGAATTTCTAAAAACGGCAGGAAAAGATGGTAAATACATTATTAGTCGTGTTGCCTGGGCACTGGGTTTGGGAAGAGTCAAACCAATCGTAACGGAAGTCAATAACCTATACCGTTCTAAATATAATGAAGATATGAATGAAACCAATGCACGCAGCTTTACAGGATTTTTTGTTCTTGCTGATGCAATTAATCGGGCTGGAAGTATTAATAAAGATGAAATAAAAAGAGCTCTTCTTGGTACCAACATTCCAGGAAAACGTTTAATAATGCCTTGGAAAGGCGTTCGCTTTGATTCAAACGGGCAGAACATATTAGCTGATGCATTACTGGCTCAAATTATCAATCAGGAATATAAAATAATATGGCCATTATCTGTTGCTGAATCAAGGGTTGTATGGCCAGCACCAGCATGGAATGAGAAGTAGCATAGATATTTTACCTGCAAATTATGACATAAGAAGGCGGTTTTTTAATTCGCAAAAAGCCGCCTCGTTAGTATGAAGTTATTGTTATACATATCCTGCAATCCTTTTAATTAACCAGATTAAATGAAATTTAATATTTCTGTGATCTGAAATTTTGATTATGCTTTTTCTTCCCACCAGCCAAAGGCGACTCTTGCATTTACCTGCCTTTTTCCCGGTGACAAAAAGAATAAGGAAAAGGAACCTCCTGGAGGTATGATAAACATACCTTGAAAATCATGTTTAGTAAGGGTGACTATGGGTTCAACCCTTCTTACAAAGGCGTAAGTACCGCCTCTGGGTTTACCTGATACGAAGCTGGCATTTTTTATTTCAGTCTTGGACCTTGGCGGCGGAGTAATGGCTTGATTTCCGGCTGCAAGATACGGTGATGTTTTTCCGCCAGCAGGAAGTATACCGCTTAGCCAAGCTTCAGCTGTTAATGGTTCATTGGAATAGTTAGAAATGGTATAGGCATTCAAAAATATATTTACTTTGGAGTCCGCCGGGTTGACTAGTCCTCCCCATCCATGATATCCGCCTCCTAAGGATATGATATCAGTTTGACCCAAAAAGTACTCACCAAGATAGGAATGATATACATTTTCCGGCAATACAGTGACCTCTTTGGGATGTTTTTCCTTATCCTTTAAATCAAGGCTCATATTTGCCGTTTCATATTCATGCATTGACCGACGATTCATTTATTTTCCTCCCACCAGGTCAAAACGATTGTCCCTGCGATGTATTGATATCCCGGTGGTCTTAGAAGTATTGAGAAGGAGCCTCCGGGGCCAATAATTATGGAGCCGTTGTGTGAATCACTTACAAGGGTGGAATTTTGAGTAACAATTCTATCAAAAATATTCACACCTTTAGTCATGGGTTCAGTGGAATAACCAGCATTCTTCATTATCGCCTTTGGTGTTGGCGGTGGTGAAACAGCCTGATTTGTTGGAGTTACATTGAAGGAGTCAACTGCATTTTTAGGCGGATCGGCATTTAACCATATTTCACTGATGAAATTTTGAGCTGAAAAGTTTGTAATGGTAAAAAGATCGATATATAGATTGACTCCAGAATTAATGGGGTTTACAATGCCGCCCCAGGCGTAATATCCTCCTCCAAAATTCAATAATTCTGTTTTTCCTATAAAATATCTGCCAAGCTTGGAATTCAAGCTTGGACTCGGAATATTTACCACTTGAATTGGCTGTTTATTTTCTTTGTGCATATCATTGCTCCTAACTGTACGTTTTCAGTTTATATAATATGAAACAGTATAGGCAGTTGTTCATTTTCACGTTTTGGATGGTTCTCAGCCTGAAGCTTTCAGATATTTGGTCGAGGGTTCAGGAGGAGGTAAAGCCTTCCAATGCTGAGGGATATAGATAGTTTTTTAATTTGGCAAAGGGAATATGACTTTCTTATCCAAATTTTGGTGAACAAACTTACTTTAGTCGTTATAATAAAACCAGGTATATAAATAATAAGGCATAGATAAAGGGGAGAATGATCTTGATCATTCCAGAAAAAAATAATCCCATATTACCAGTGAAGATAAGTGTAAAAGAAATAAAATCCATCGTTAGCTGGTTTGAACACCATCAGCGATCCTTTTATGCACTCGGCTGGTCTTATCTTGGGAACCAAGACAAGATAGAGGAGCTTTTTTATCGGGCCATTTTACAGGTGCATAAGGAGCTGCCAAAATTTAAAAACAGCACATCTTTTGAGATGTGGGTTCTATCTATTTTTATCCAAGTCTGCCGGGATATTCCTATTGATAATAGTTTAAAAGCTTCAGAGGAAAGCATTTGTCATGCACTGCAGCAGTTAAAAGAGCAGGAAAGAGAAGTGCTGGTCTTAACCTATATAAAAGGAATCTCCAGAGAGGAAACTGCACAGCTTCTCCAATTGTCATCTGAACAGATAAAGGAGTTTTTATTTTCAGGCTTCCAATTACTCAGAAAAGGATTGGGAAATGGAGAGGACTATCAGGGCTGCAATGAATACCAAAAGCTTTACATGGATTACCTGGAAAGAAAACTGGAACGGCCGCGGAAAATCGATTTTGAAATGCATATCTATCATTGTCATAACTGCCAGGATGATCTGGGATCTCTGCAGGAAACCATCTTGAACTTCTCTGAAACCATTGAGACATTCAGCGTACCTGCAGGTTTCATAGAAAACGTAAAAGAACGAGTCTCACAAAGGGAAAATCTCCTTAAACAAAAAAAGACTAAGCGTAAAAGAATTGGACTTATTTCAGCAAATGTCCTCGTCTTATTCATGTGCACAGGTTTTTTTACCGGGATTTTTTCGAAAGTCTATTACTCATTGACAGAAGAAAATCAGGAGCTGCGCATTTTTCTCCAGGAGGATTTAGGTGAAAGGCTCGGGCTGGAAGCTGAAAGCAATGGTGTTAAAATAAAGATTAAGAGTGTAATTGCTGATGAGATTCAAACTCTTATTTTTTATGAAATAGAAGATACCAATGAGAACAATCAATATATGATTAACATTGATGATGGCATTTTTATTGAGGACGAAATGAAAATAATGGCGGCAAATACCTATCCTATGTATATACCGCCAGATATGGAGTCAGATCTTAATAAAAAGGAAAAGAACAATTATCATGGGAAAATGAGTCTGAGGCCGCTGAAAGAAAATGAAGCCACCATTCAGCTCAATATTAATAAGGTTATGAAATTAAAACGAAACTCATCAGATTCATTTGTGAATATGGAGCCGGAGGAAGGAAAGTGGAACTTCGACATTCCTGTTACAAAAAATCCCTCTGTCGAGTATGCATTGAATGAAGAAGTTGAAATTGAGGGCATAGCAGTCTTGATTGATAAACTAATCCTTGCTCCAACAGGAACACTCCTGCAATACGGACTCAAAACTGAACAGCCGGAGAAGCGGATCGACATGATCAATTTTAAAAGTTTGAAAATTAACAATAAAGTAGCTGAAGCTGATTTATACGGGAACTCATACGTACATTCACAGAATGATTTAAGATGGAGCAAGTTTCAGGCGCATTTTAAACCTCTATTTGAAAAAGAAGCCGATAAAGTCAAAGTTCGATTCGATAGTGTTTATTTGTCAATTACAGACAATAAAACAATTGCCCTTGATGCTTCCAGGGAATATCCTCAGACCTTTGAATATGCGGGAAGTACCATTTCCATTGATAAGGTTGAAGTTGGTCAGCCTAGCATAGTGGTTATAAGTAATCATGAAATTAAGAATCGAGCGTATGAATCACTTAATTTTAATATTGTGACTGAGGAAGAAAATAGTTCCATGGAAGGGGATTATAAAGGAGTCATCGTTGATAAAAATGGAAAAGAATACGATATGAATAAAACACCTTTCATTTACGAAGAGCTTGAACAGCCGCGTCATTTCTTTACAGTTCAGAGCTTTAAGATACAAGGGAATAACGTGGTTCCGAAGAGTCTGGATATCTACGGATATAATACAACAAAATATTTAGATGATGAAGTAGAGCTGGATACTAAGCCGCTCGAAAAAGAAGAAGCAGATACCTGAAGGGTGCCTGCTTCTTCTTAACTAAATCATTGACTCCACCAGTTCCGCCCTAATTTTCGTAATATGCCCCTCCATCAATTCCTTTGCTTTATCCCCATTTCCAGAAGCAATAGCGAGATAAATTTCCTTATGCTCCTCGATGGTATCCTCGTAACGTGACAGATCCTTAAACCGATGATTCTGAGTAGCTCTAATGGTTTCTTCCATATGTCCTTTGAGGGTATGGATCAATTCAATGAAAATTGAGTTATGGGTGGCCACGGCAATTCCGACGTGAAAGTCCAGATCTGCTTTTAACCCTAACTCGGGGTCTTGTATGGACAGCGCCATATTATGTAAAGCAATACGCAGCTTTTCCAGGTCTGCCGGGGTGGCTCTTTTGGCTGCAAGGAAGGAGGATTCAGCTTCCAGTGCACGCCTCAGTTCAAGCATTTCATATACCAGCGGGTTTTCTGCTTTGACAGCTGTGATGATCACTTCTTTGCTTGATTGGATATCAGAGACTTTAACGTAGCTTCCGCCTCCCTGGCGGATATCGATGAGCCCGTTCAGTTCCAGGGTTCTGAGGGCTTCTCTGATGGTTGTCCGGCTGACATGGAATTGAACTGCCAATTCTCTTTCTGAAGGCAGCCGTTCACCTGGTTTAAGATTTCCTCCCAAATAGCATTCTATCAATTTATCTGCTAAAACCAGATAGGTCTTTTTTTTCTCTGTCATTCCCCGTACCCTCTTTTCAAAATAGGCCTCTCTTACTTTCCTAAATGTAACAGACCTAAAATCTATTAATCAATACTATAAAAATAATAAAATAAATAATTGAATTTTTCTGATAAATTTGTATAATTAATTTAACTTGTTGGACCAATTATAACATTGGTTTGACCAAATTCCCCGTATAAGAAAGAAGGAGTATAGGATGGAAACAGCGAGTATGAGCCTCCTGCAGGCTTTAAGAGAGTTTCTTACTGAGCAGCAGGTGACAGAAAATCAGACAGTAAGAGAATTGCATGGCAGGGATGAATCATACCATATGGAGAGTCTTCCTGATCTGGTTGTTTTTCCGGAAACGGCCCAGCAGGTCAGTGAAATTGTGAAGCAGGCAAACAAATATAAAGTTCCAATTGTTCCTTTTGGACTGGGATCCAGTCTTGAAGGGCATGTGATACCGTACGAACATGGAATTACGATTGATTTTTCACTTATGAATAAAGTTCTGGAAGTACGTGAGAATGACTTTCTTGTTAGGGTACAGCCTGGCGTGACTCGTACACAGCTCAACAAGGAATTGAAAAAATATGGACTATTTTTCACTGTGGATCCTGGGGCAGATGCTACCCTTGGCGGAATGGCGGCAACGAATGCCAGCGGAACTACTTCTGTGAAATATGGAGTCATGCGTGATCAGGTGCGTGATCTGGAAGTGGTACTTGCTGATGGGTCGATCATACATACAGGTAATTTAGCTGCTAAATCCTCATCCGGATACCATTTGAATGGTTTATTCGTTGGCTCTGAGGGGACGCTTGGCTGCTTTACGGAACTGACATTAAGAGTTTATGGAATTCCGGAGCATGTGATGGCAGCAAGAGCTTCTTTTCCATCATTGAACGATGCGGTTGAAGCGGTTGTTTCCATATTACAAGCAGGTGTTCCGATTGCGAGGGTGGAGCTTATCGATGAACCTTCCATGAAACAGGTGAACCTGTTCAGTGAAACAAGCTATAATGAAAGCTCAACGCTCTTTTTGGAGTTTCACGGCAATGAAGCCGGCTTAAAGCAGGATGTCGCTTTTACAAAAGAGATTGTTGAAGACCATCATTGTCTCGATATTGAATTTGAAACCGATAATGCAGCAAGAAATCGCTTGTGGGAGGCCAGGCATAACCTTGCTTATGCCTATATCCATGGCCATCCCGGAAAGAAAATGATGGTGACGGATGTTTGTTTGCCGATTTCAGAACTTTCTGGCGCTATCAGCCATGCGAGGGAAGCGGTCGATACATTGGGACTTCCTGGAGGAATCGTCGGACATGTGGGGGACGGAAATTACCATACCCTCCTGATGATTGATATGAGTAATCCCCAAGAGGTGGCAAAAGCAGAAAAGTTCAATGAACAAATTGTTCTCTATGCTCTCGAACGGGGCGGTACCTGTACGGGTGAGCATGGTGTAGGGGTAGGCAAGCAGAAGTATCAGCAAGAAGAACATGGTCAGGCGCTTCAGGTTATGGAAAAAATCAAACGTGCCCTCGATCCAGATAATCTTTTCAACCCAAATAAAATCTTAAAGACAAAAGAAGGAGCACGATGATATGAAGGTATTAGAAGCGGTCAGTACCATTGCAGGAAAATATTTTGCGGTGTGGGTTATCTTAACATCGGTTATTGCCTTTATGTTTCCAGACCCATTTTTAGGATTGGGAGGCTATATCACCATCCTTCTCGGCGTCGTCATGTTTGGAATGGGACTTACACTGAAGGCAGTCGATTTTAAAATCATCTTTACGAAACCTCTGCCTGTGTTAATCGGTGTTTGTGCTCAGTTCATTATCATGCCGCTTGTCGCTTTCGTCATTGCGAAACTTTTGAATTTGCCGGCAGAATTGGCAGCGGGACTTGTTTTGCTCGGATGTGTACCAGGGGGAACGGCCTCTAACGTTATGGTGTATCTGGCAAAGGGAAATGTACCATTGTCCATCGCCATGACTTCCGTTTCAACTTTACTGGCGCCAATCATGACACCGCTGCTTCTCCTGCTGCTTGCGGGACAGTGGATGCCGGTTGATGCTGTTGCCATGTTTATGTCTATTGTCCAGGTCATCATTGTGCCGATTGTTCTCGGATTAGCCATCAAGAAATTCTTCCCCGCAGCCGTGGAAAAAAGTTTAACTGTTTTACCGCTTATTTCGGTAGCGGCGATTATCACGATTGTGGCTGCAGTCGTTTCAGGCAATTCGGCAACCATTGCCGCATCAGGTCTACTGATTTTTACAGCTGTCATGCTCCACAATGGATTCGGACTCCTCCTTGGTTACTTTGCAGGAAAAGTGCTTGGTCAGGATGAAGTAAACCGGAGAGCGATTGCCATTGAAGTTGGCATGCAGAACTCAGGTCTGGGCGTTGCACTTGCGACTGCACACTTTGGTCCGCTGGCAGCACTGCCAAGCGTTCTGGCTGCTGCCTGGCATAACATTTCAGGGCCGATTCTGGCAACTTATTGGTCGAAGAAACCTGCTGTTCAACGTAAAGAGGATAAGTCAGTCCGTCCTATTGAAGTGAAGTTGTAAATAAGGATATAGGTGATTTTCCTTCAGTGTATCCGATCATGACAGAGGGGGAAAAGCACCTTTTTCTTTCATACATAAAATCATCTCGCTTTTTCAGCTGCTCAATTAAATGGGCAGCTTATTTTTGCATTTAAATGAAAAACTATCTTGACTAAAAGCAAATTATGGAATATATTTTATTTAACAATTAACAAAATGTTAATTAAAAGAGGAGTGAACCGAATTTGAAGAATCAATTTATTACACCAGACGGTTATACAAGTGATATTGCGGTTTTTACAATCACATCTGAACAAATTGGAGAGTATAAGCCTCCAAAAAAAGAGCTGAAAATCATGCTGATTAAAAGAAGTGAGCTGGACCATGAAAGAAATCCAAATATGGAAGCAGGGAAGTGGGCGCTGCCTGGTGGGTTTGTCCGTCCCGAAGAGACAGCATTTCAGGCGGCAGAGCGAAGGTTAGCGGAGGAAACCGGAGTGGCAGGGCTGAAAATAAAGCATTTTGGTGTCTATGATTCTCCAGGCCGTGATCTGCGGGGATGGATTATTTCTAATGCACATTATGTTATCGCAAAAGAAGTGGCATTAAGTAGCCGGAAAAAGACTTATGATGCTTCTGAAATTGGGCTGTTTACACTTGAGGAAGCCGTTGAACTTGATCTTGCATTTGATCATCAGACCATTATCGGAGATGCGCTTTGGTTTATTAAAAAGGATATGGCGCTAACAACACTGGCCAAACATTTTCTTCCTGAGGAATTTGTGCTTTCTGAACTGCAGGGTGTCTTATTAACCGTATTGGATGATCCTTCAATCTCGACTGATGCTGCCTTTTTCAGAAAAGCACCGACACTTCCTTTTATTGAAGCTGTGTCGGAAAACGGAAAGCCTAAGAAATCAAATCGTTATTCCAAGACGCCGGCTCAACTTTATCGTTTTAATGACTTTCAGCCCATTGTGTCAGTGTATAGGAATAAACTGAAGGGATAAAAACCAAGTCATTTATAGGGAGAGATTTATATGGGGATTTTTAAGAACTGGACTCGGTTTGAAATAGTATGGCTGATCACGTTTACATTGGTTAATATTTATCTTTTCTTTGCCTGGTCGGATTCATTGCTTGGCCTGATCTCATCCATAACCGGGATGTTATGTGTGGTGCTGGTGGCGAAGGGAAAGATTGCAAACTATTACTTTGGCATTGTACAGACCTTAACCTACGCTTATATTGCTTACGGCTATGGTCTTTATGGTGAAGCCATGCTCAATGCCCTGTTTTATTTTCCGGTTCAATTTATCGGTATTTACCTTTGGAAGCAGCATAAAACCAATCAGGATGTTAAAGGAGAAGATGTGAAAGTTAAAAGTCTGACAAAAAAGGGCTGGCTCTATACTTTAATATCTATTGTCACCCTTACAATTGGATATGGGTTTTTCCTTAGATATTTAGAGGGTAATTTTGTCTGGACGGACTCAGCTACAAACGTTCTTTCTATAACTGCGCAAATACTGATGCTGAAGAGATTTGCAGAGCAATGGCTCCTATGGATCTCTGTTAATGTATTATCCATTATCCTTTGGGCGGGTGCTCTCATCACACAGGGCGGCAATGACTTTTCGATGTTAGTCATGTGGACTGCTTTCCTGGTCAACAGTATTTATGGTTATATCAACTGGCGGAAACTATATGTGAAACAGAATAAGGAGGGGTTTTAAATGACAGTCGGGTTTATTGGAGGCAAGTTTCTTCCCCTGCATCTTGGCCATGTCTATGCCATCGTTCAGGCCTCATCCATCGTTGACGAACTGTACGTTGTGCTGTCCCATAGCGAACTGCGTGACAGGCAATTGTGCGAGCATTCTAAAATGGCTTATATTCCGCCACATATCCGTTTGCGCTGGCTCAGTCAATTAACTAAAGATATGCCGCATGTGAAGATCATTTCCATAAAAGACGATCAGGGGGATGAAAATTACAATTGGGCAGAAGGTGCCAGGGATATAAAAAAGGCAATTGGAAGACGCATTGATTATGTATTTAGTTCAGAGTTTGAATATAACGATATTTTTAATGAACTTTATCCAGAGGCCAAACACGAATTGATTGATCCCAATCGGGGACATGTGAATATTTCGGCAACAGCAATCCGCAATGAAGGCGTATTCCATTATTGGGAATACATCCCTGACTTTGTTAAACCTTATTTCGTTAAAAAGGTTGTAGTGGTAGGAACCGAAAGCTGCGGGAAATCTGCCCTGACAAGAAATCTTGCTAAAATCTACAACACTTCCTATGTTGAGGAATATGGCCGAACCGTATGTGAAGAATTAGGCGGCTGCGAAGGGATTATGGTTAAGGAGGATTACCATAAAATTGCGTACGGCCATAAGCTTGAAGAAATCAAGGCGATTGAAAAAGCAAACAAAGTTGTTTTTATCGATACGGAGGCAATTGTGACTCAATTCTATTCCAACCTTTACAACCATGAACATCAAGCAGTATTGGATGAAATTGCGAGCCTGCAGGGTTATGACCTGTGGCTATACCTGGAACCTGATGTAAAATGGGTGGATGATGGACTGCGGGTTCATGGAGAGAATGAGGTAAGACTCCAAAACAACGAGGCTTTAAAAACATTGCTGAAAAAGCATAATATTGATTATAAAATCTTGAGCGGTGATTACAAGGAACGGCTTCAGAGTGCAATAGGGCATATTGAAGAGCTGTTGAAAATTTAGAGAGTGATTGACAAAAAATTTAAAATTAATTATCCTTTTAAAAAACCTAATGAAATACTTTCATTCGTATAACTCCAATAATATGGTTTGGAGGTCTCTACCAGGAACCAATAATTCCTGATTACGAAGAAGATACAAGTACTGTATTTTCTTCGTAATCAGGAATTTTTTTTGTCAAAAATTTAGGAGGTCCAGCTATGAATTTTACTATTATGCCTAAAATTGAACTTCACTGCCATTTGGACGGGAGTGTCAGACCAGAAACCATTATTGATATCGCGAAGAGAGAAGGCATCATTCTGCCTTCTTTTGATAAAGAAAAAATCAAAGAAGAACTAATCGCCCCATTAGATTGCGAGTCCCTGGATGAATATTTAAAAAGATTCTCCATTCCTAACTTGGTCATGCAGTCAATAGAAAATTTAAAAAGAATATCCTTTGAGCTTTTTGAAGATGCAGCAAAGGAAAATGTGAAATACATGGAGGTCCGCTTTGCCCCTTTGCTTCATACGCGAAAGGGATTATCCGTAGAAGAAATCATCCAAAATGTGATTGAAGGGATGAGAGAAGCAGAAGAAGAATTTGATATTAAAGGAAATATCATTTTGTCATGCATGAGAACGATGAGTGTGGAAAGTGCATATGAGGTCGTTGAAAAGGGAAAGGCATTCCTGGGAAGAGGGGTTGTCGCCATTGATTTATGTGCTTCCGAGGAGAAAGGTTTCTGCGGAAAATTCATTGAACCAATAGCGTTGGCAAGAGAATATGGCTATAGAGTCACCATCCACGCCGGAGAAACGGGAATCGGTAACAATGTGCTGGAGGCTGTTGAATGGTTGGGAGCTGAAAGAATCGGACACGGTGTATTCATTAAAGACTGTGAAGAAGCATATAAGCTTGTTAAGGAAAAACAGGTTGTGCTTGAAATGTGCCCAACCAGCAATGTCCAAACCAAAGCGGTCAACCAATTTAGCGAACACCCCATTTCCGACTTCCATCGGAATGGAATAAAAGTAACGGTTAATACGGACAACAGAACGGTATCAGATACAACAATGGCAAAGGAATGTGATATTGTTTCCAAGGAATTTGCTATGAGTGCTGAGGATTATAAACAAATTTATATGAATAGTGTAGAAGCAGCTTTTGCAGATGAGGAGATAAAGGAAAAACTGATGGAATATTTAATGGATATTTAAGGTAGTAAAGAAGGTGGCTACCCCGGCTTAATTTTTAATAAGTTGGGGGAGACACCTTTTTTAAGGATAGAAAAAATACTCCAAGAACTTATTTTTCGGATGCAAATAATTTAAGCTCTTCCTTATCCAAGATAATCGTCCCTTCATATTTCATACCGATTTTTTCAAGCAGTCTGGAGGAAGCATGATTGTCTAAGGAAGTGATGGCCAGGATCCGTTCCATATCCAGCTGATCATGACCATATTTCAATGTAGCAGAAGCTGACTCGAACCCATAACCTTGCGTTTGATATCTGGATAAAAAAGCAAAACCAATATCAACATTGTCTAAAGTATCTCGTTTTATCAATCCGCACATGCCAATAGGAGAGCTTCTTTCTTTTCGCTCAACGAGAAAAAGGCCATAGCCAAATTGAGAATACATTTTCATGGGTCCGGTCACAATATAATTCTTAGCATCGTCAAGAGTATGTACACTTTTATCGCCAATATAACGAATCCATGCAGGTTCATTTAAAAGTTCGAGAATGAATGCTGCATCATCTGGTGTTAACCAGCGAAGAATTAATCTGTCAGTTTCAAGTACTTTCAATTATTTTAACACCTCAATCAATTTCCAGGCTGTTAACCTTATTTTTTAAAGCATGCTATAACAAATATACATCTAAAAATAATAATGGAGCAAATTGAATTTTCATATTTCTTTACTGGTAATTCTCCCATTGATTCACTAATGAGTTCTCCCTGTAAACCTGTTAGCCTTGTAAGTGGCCTGTTTTTGCCTAAAAACTTCAAACAGGAGGTTTACAAATGAAAAATTTAGTAACGTTTGTTGCTGCCATTTCACTCATTATGGGTTCATATAGCATGTTTCCTGCTGACCATTTCGATGCTGAGACAGTGGATCAGAAAGCTGCAGAAACACTAACATATAAAAAAGTTGAGGTTGACGTGAAAGAGTCATCATCAACAGATTATCGTTTCATCAAAGAGGAAGAAAAAAAGCTGCTTGCCCGTCTTGTGCAGGCTGAAGCAGAAGGGGAGCCGTTTGAAGGAAAAGTAGCGGTAGCTGACGTGGTTCTGAATCGTGTCGAGCACGAACAATTCCCGGATACAGTCAAAGATGTTATTTATCAGAAGAATGCTTTTGAACCTGTTCAAAATGGTTCAATCAATGAACCGGCAAGTAATGAAGCAGTCCAGGCCGTTGAGACAGCTCTTATTGATAAGGAGCAAAACGAAGAGTTCCTATATTTTTATAACCCTGAGACAGCCACAAGCCAGTGGATTTTCTCACGTGAAGTTGTGAAAAAAATCGGCAACCATGCATTTGCTATATAAAGGCGCGTACAGCATAAAAAGCTGCGCGCTTTTTTTGTTGGAAAAAAATGAAATTGGAGAAGGAATATAAAGAAAGATAGCGAAAATGATTCAAGATAAATACTTCCAACAAGGGAGATGATTAAGATGGAGATCATTGTAAAGAAATTACCTGAAACAGAAGTAGCGTATATCAGGCGTACCGGAAGTTATTTTGAGCCGCAGGATCATTGGGGAAGATTGATTGGCTGGGCAAGCACACATGGATTATATCCTCCGCAGGAATCTTTCATTGGCATATCACTTGATAATCCTGATCTGGTGGAGAGCAAGGATTGCCGCCACGATGCCTGTGTTACCATTCCTGAAGGATTTGATAAAGAGGAGAATCAGGAAATAAGGTTTAAAAAAATTGATGCCGGGGATTATGCTCTCTATCCATTCTATGATACCCCTGATAAATTGCATAATGCCTATCAGTACATGTTTGGAGAATGGCTGCCAAATAGCGGATATGACCCGGATTACGATAGACATAACCTTGAATTTAATCTGAATAATCCTGCTGAAGATACAGAAGGGAAATGCAGAGTTGACTTATATGTACCGCTGAGAACATAAACTAGCTAATGAATTTACTGAATTGTCCCCTGATAACTTAACAGTTAGAAGGTTTATGAAATTTTTTCCTGTATTCCTAACTGCAGCCGCATGGATCCCCAGTGTCTTAAAATGGGGGAAAGGCTTTTTTGTCTTACTCCCCACCTCATTTTCCTCTATCTATTATTAAATCCATTACATCCGTTCCACAACTAGTTTATAATAAAAATGATGTCTGTATGAGATAATTTCAACTCTAAAGACACAAAGATGTTTAAGAAGGTGAACAAAATCAACATCATCGAAACACGGGTGAGAAGCTTCATTGAAGATATTCAGCACCCGACGCAAAAGAAGAAGTTAAACATAAATGATTTGGAATTTAAGCTGCGCAAATTGCAGGATGATTATTATGAAATGGACGGTTATTCACTGTTTTATGAAGCCATTCAATCATTGCAGGATGAAGAGCAGCTGACACCTATACAAAATCATCAATATTTCTGGGTGAACGTGAAAGCCCACAACGACAAATGGGATCGCCTGGAGATGATGAAGTTAAGTGATCGGTTCGACTTTTCGTTTTATGAACGGCACTCTGAATGGCAGCCGAAAGAGGAATGGAGCCGGATCAAGAATTTTTATGCTTTTCACCAATCCAGCGGCGAACGGGAAATCGTTTCACTTTAGGAAAGAAGCCTGGAGCTGTTTGAAGGAAAAGTAGCGGTTGCTGACGTGGTTCTGAATCGTGTCGAGTACGAACAATTCCCGGATACAGTCAAAGATGTTATTTATCAGAAGAATGCTTTTGAACCTGTTCAAAATGGTTCCTTTAACGAACAGGCAAGTAATGAAGCAGTTCAGGCCGTAGAGACAGCCACAAGCCAGTGGATTTTCTCACGTGAAGTTGTGAAAAAAATCGGCAACCATGCATTTGCTATTTAAAAGCGCGTACAGCTTAAAAGCTGCGTGCTTTTTTTGTTGGGAAAAAATGATGCTACAGAAGGAAATTAAAGAAAGATGGCGAAAATTTCTTTAGAAACATTCTTTTTAAATTCGCAGGTGAAAACACCAGTATGCTCTATCTCTTGTTAGTTATTTATTATTGTGATGCTTTTGAATATATAAATAGGGGACCATGGGGCCTCTTAGCGTCCTAAACCAGGAGAACAATACCTGTGGCCCATAAAGGGAGCGGTTGATATGTCTGAAAAAATTACTTTTCCTCGGGTTAGCTTTACTGGATGGGATTCGCTAACTCACCTTGTCGACCAGGTGAATAGCTTAAAGGTCAATAAGATTCTTATCATTACGGATCCATTAATTCACAAGATTGGTTTGACAAATGAAGTGGTCTCTCCTCTAATTAATGCAGGTTATTCCCCTGAAATTTATACGGATATTGTTCCTGAGCCTCCTCTTTCCGTTGGAGAAAAACTAGTTTCCTATACTCGTGATAACCAATTTGATATGGTTATCGGTTTTGGCGGCGGCAGTGCGCTGGATTTGACGAAACTGGTAGGTGTATTGGCTGGAAACGAGGGCAAGGTGGAGGATTATCTAAACTTAACAGGAACAAAAAAAATAACGAAAAAAGGTCTCCCAAAAATCTTAATTCCTACAACTTCAGGAACTGGATCTGAGGTGACTAATATTTCTGTGTTATCTCTGGAGACTACGAAAGATGTTGTAACCCATGATTATTTACTGCCGGATGTTTCGATTGTCGATCCTGCTTTAACGGTGTCTTTGCCAGCAAAGGTCACTGCAGCTACAGGGGTTGATGCTCTTACTCATGCGATTGAAGCTTATGTTTCTAAAAACGCAAGTCCAGTTTCGGATGCGCTGGCGCTGCAGGCTATCATGCTAATAAGCCGATCGATTCGTACCGCAGTAGAGAATGGTGAAGATAGGCAGGCCCGTACCGATATGAGCTATGGGAGTTATTTGGCAGGTATGGCATTTTTCAATGCAGGAGTGGCGGGTGTTCATGCATTAGCTTATCCGCTAGGCGGTCAATTTCATATTGCCCATGGGAATGCAAATGCGGTATTACTCCCATATGTAATGGGCTATATTCGACAGAGCTGTGAAAAGCGAATGAAGGATATATACGAGGCAATGGGTTTTAGTTCTATGAAATTATCCCAAGTTGAGGCATCTCTCAAATGTGTAGAGGAGCTCGAACGCTTGGTTAAGGATGTAAATATACCTCACGCACTAAGGAGCTTTAATATCCCTGAGGAGGCACTTGATGTATTAACAAATGATGCTATTAAACAAAAACGTCTGTTAGCCCGCAGTCCGATGTCATTGGAAAAAGAGGATATTTATAAAATTTATAAGATGGCATGGTAACACTGCTTAACACCCGAAGTTTGTCAATTTTCCTAGATTGACCTGGAATAACATATGTAAAAAGTAGCCGGCTTCCTAATGAAGCCGGTCTTTTAATGCCGATTTTACAAAATTTTCAATATTTAAGACTAAATAATTTATTAGATTTTTAGAAAATAGGTTGAATTTTCAGAATTATGGTATTATTATATGTATAGTTGTATATACAATAATTAAAGGAGGAGGGGACGGATGAAGTTATTAGGAAGGGTTGCCATCGTAACAGGCGGTGCAAAAGGAATAGGAAAATCCGTTTGCGAGCTATTCGCTGAAGAAGGAGCTGCAGTCGTTGTTGCGGATTTTGATGTTGCAAAAGGTCAAATGGCTGCAGATGAACTTGCTGATAAAGGGCATAAAGCTGCGTTTATAAAAGTGGACGTCACCAAGGAAGAGTCTGTTAAGTGTCTAGTCAAAGCAGCAGTAGATACTTTTGGGAAGCTTGATATTATGATTGCAAATGCCGGTATTGCAGAAACCATTCCTATACATAATCTTTCTCTCGAAACCTGGAATCGCAGCATTGATGTTAATTTGACCGGTGTATTTTTAACCAACAAATATGCCATCGAACAAATGCTGCTTCAAGGATACGGGGTCATTGTAAATACAGCATCCATGCTTGGCCATATTGGCAGGAATGAGGTCACTTCCTATACCGCTTCAAAAGGCGGGGTGGCCAATTTAACTAGAACCTTGGGAGTAACGTATGCAAGTAAAGGGATACGAGTAAATGCCGTTTGTCCAGGTTACATTAACACCGACTTAATACGAAACAAATCTCCTGAAGCGATGGAGGAGCTTATCCGATTACATCCAATTGGCCGCTTAGGTCAACCGGTGGAGATAGCCAAAGCTATCATATTTTTAGCAAGTGATGATTCTTCTTTTGTTTGTGGAGCAAATTTAATGGTGGATGGTGGATTTACTGCTCAGTAAGAAGTGATTACACCTGACAAAAACCAAAATGAAAGGATTTACGATGTGGAAAAAATGAAAACCTTTGCTAAAACTCAAATGCCAATTTATATTCAAATATCACAGGACATTCGAAGCCAAATCGTCAGCGGCCATTATAAACAGGATGAAAAAATCCCAACCGAGGATGAAATTGTCGTCAGGTATGGTGTCTCTCGTATGACAGCCAGAAATGCTGTAACCGAGTTAGTGAATGATGGGTTAGTTTACCGCGTTCAAGGTAAAGGAGCGTTTGTTGGAAATGTAAAATTAAAGCGCAGCCTAAATAAAATTACTGGGTTTCATCAGGATATGCTCGAAATTGGCCTTCACCCCAGATCAAAACTATTAGAATTCCAAAAAAGACCCCCAACAGATAAAGAGTGCCAAAAGTTAGCCATCCGGAAAATAAACAGAGTCTTCTCCATCAAGCGGATCAGGTACATTGATGATATTCCTTATGGGTTTCAAGAGTTAGTCATACCTGAATATCTGGTTCCGGATTTAGCCTCAGTGGATCTAGAACATCAATCGTTTTACTCCTACTTAGAAAATATCAACAAGCCCATTAAAAAAGCTGAACAACATATGGAAGCTGTCATGAATGAACAGGTAGCAAACACGCTGGGTATATCAGATAGTATTCCCTACTTCTCTTTTGAAAGAATTTCCTACCTTCATGATGGAAATCCAGTTGAGCTTTTACACTCCTATTTTCGGGGAGATAAATTCTCCTATACTATCAGTCTTTCCAGTGAATAATCCAGTTAATAATAGAATTATATTTTTCGGGAAAGCGACGGTAAATCCGTCGAACCAATACAAAAAGGTGAATAGAAAGGGGAATTTTATTTTGAACTTAAAAGGGTATGCTCGGGAGATGTTCCGATCAGAACTTGAGGATGCAGCAGGTCCGGAAAATGTAGTAGATGTGGTGAATGATGCCCAAAAGGATTTGGCGATTGACCAATATTGGCTGACCTATATGTGGAAACAAAAGAATGAAGAACTGCCGATGCCTTGCTTTATCGTAAGGCCGGAAACGACCGAAGAAGTCTCAAAGGTGATGAGAATCTGTAACACCTATAAGGTGCCGGTTGTCCCAAGAGGTGGAGGATCAGGAACCCAGGGCGGCGCAGCCACTATGTATGGAGGAATCGTGCTTGATGTCACTCGGATGGACAAAATTATCGACATAGACGAAGAGTCGTTAGTTTTAACGGCGCAGCCGGGAATCAATGGACGTGTCCTGGAAAATAAACTTAATAAACATGGATTCATGCTTGCCCATTACCCATCCTCTGTGGATATGGCTACATTAGGAGGGTATCTTGCCGCACGAGGTTCTGGGGTCATGTCCACTAAATATGGTAAAGCGGAGGACATGGTTCTGTCTGTGGAAGTTGTCCTGCCAGATGGAAAAGTAGTTGAAACCCTGCCTGTTCCCAATCATGCCTCCGGGCCGGGCTTGCTGCAGCTATTTGTTGGTTCAGAAGGGACACTTGGGGTGATTACGAAGATACGCATCCGCTTGGATCCATTACCGGAAGCACGATTATTCCGAATGATTAAATTCAATGAAATCCACGATGGAATTGAAGCAGGACGGCAAATCATGATTAACCGATTAAACCCTGCCGTCATCCGGCTGTATGATCCAGGCTCCACAAAAAAATCGTTAAAGGGAACCGGAATGGATGCAGACGGTGTCAATATGGTACTCATGGTGGATGGATTTAAAGGCATCGCTAATGAACAGATGAAAAAGGTGTTGGAAATCTGCCTCGAAAATGGAGGGACTGATTTAGGGGAAGAGCCGGGATTATACTGGTGGAATACCCGTTATGATTTCTACCGCCCACCGCTTCAGCCGTCATATCCGCTTTTATATGGAACAGTAGAAACCATCACGACCTATGACAAAATCCACAAGCTTTACGATGAGAAAAAACAGCTGGTGGAAGAAAAGTATAAGGAATACAACGCAGAATATATGGCTCATTTTTCTCATTGGTATCCATGGGGAACGATGATTTATGACCGATTCTATATTGCCAAGCCTCCAGAAGACTCTAGGGAATTATTCCGGTTGCATAACCAAATTTGGGCGGATTGTTCACGGGTCAATCTAGAAAATGGAGCACTATTAAATGAGCATCATGGAATAGGCTTTAAGCTTGGATATCTCATGCCGGAGCTTTATGGCGATATGTTTGATGTTTTATTAAATATTAAAAAAGGCATCGACCCTAAAGGGATCATGAACCCAGGGAAGTTAGGGTTTGGCATTTGGTAAACTAGTTGATTAATAGTTTAGTAGAAGGAGTGGAGTTATGAAAGCCTTATGCTATGTTGGCCCTAATGAATTAGCCGTTAAAGAACGAAACATACCTGAAATCGGGCCGGGGGAAGTATTGATTAAAGTAAACTATGCAGGGATTTGCGGGACCGATATGCTTGCCTATCACGGCGGGATGACTAAACGGACAAAGCCTTCTGTCATTTTAGGCCATGAATTTTCTGGAACTGTTTACGAAGCTGGAGCTTCTTCCAGCTTTCAAAAAGGGGACAGAGTAACGGTTGAGCCGATTACCTCCTGCAGCGAATGCGACAGCTGCCAAAGAGGAGATTATAACCTTTGCACGATTGCTTTTAACCTAATTGGCATTGACAGCGATGGGGCATTTGCCGAATATATTAAAGTTCCGGAGTCCAAGGTTTACCGGCTGGGAGATACCATTTCGATGCAGGACGGAGCCTTAATCGAACCGCTTGCGGTGTGTGTCCATGCCGTGGAAAAAGGAAAAATAGCAGCCGGCCAAACGGTATTAGTGGTTGGCGGCGGTCCAATTGGAATTATTACCGCACTGACCGCTCAACAGAGAGGGGCAAAAGTACTCATCTCAGAAATAAGTCCGTATCGAATTCAGGTTGCCAATCAATTGGGGTTTGAGGTGTTGAACCCAACAAAAGAGAATTTCTTTGAACAAATTAATGAAATAACCCATGGCCGGGGTGTGGATGTTTCCATCGAAGCAACAGGTACCAACAATGGGATGGTTGCTTGTATTGAAGCCGCCCGCACAAAGGGAATCGTTGTGATAACCGGTCTTCCTAAGAAGAATGCCGATTTTGATGTGTATCGCATTATCGCAAAAGAATTGCAGCTTGTCGGAACAAGGGTCTATATGAAAGAAGATTATGATCAAGCCATTGAATTGCTTTCGTCCGGGGGGCTGGATCTGAGCAGCCTCATTAGCAAGGTAGTCCCGCTAGATGTTGCAATTCAGCAAGGGTTTGAAGCGATTGACAACGGCGAGAATGTTATTAAGATTCTCATTTCAATTTCAGATGAGGATGGGAAGGTATGAGTGAACAATACGTTTTAGGAATTGACCATGGCTCAGGCGGATGTAAGGTCACCTGTCTTAAGTCTGATGGAACCATTTTTTCAGAAGCTTATGTCCCATATCCCTCTCTTTATCCCCATCCTAAGTGGGTGGAACAGGAACCTGAAACGTGGATCAAGGCGGCCTTTGAGGCGATATCCAAAGCAACGGAGAAATTAGGCCCGTATAGAAGGAAGAATATTAAGGCGCTTAGCTTTACTGCCCCACATCATGTGGCGGTTTTACTTGATAAGGATCGTCAGGTAATCCGTCCGGCCATTATGTGGAATGACCAGCGTTCCGGGGAACAGTCCCGACAACTGAGAGAGCTATATGGAAAGAAAATATTTGAACTTACTTATAATGCACCAAATCCGACCTGGACGCTCAGCCATCTTTTATGGCTGAAACAGCATGAGCCCGAACAGTATGGAAAGATCGATAAAATCCTCTTTATGAAGGATTATGTCCGTTTCCGTTTTTCCAGCCAGATGGCCACAGATTATATCGAGGCTGAAGGCACGCTTTTATATGATATTGAAAAACAGGAATGGTCAGAATTTTTACTTTCACTAGTTGACTTAAATGAAAGCGCATTCCCATCGGTTTTATCGCCTATTGATGAATGTGGAACCATTTCGCCTAATATCGCTAAATTGCTTGGGCTTTCGGAACAGACAAGAATCATTGTCGGCACGGCGGATACCGCTGCTGAAGTTTATGGATGCGGCACCATCAAGGATGGTGATGGTGTTGTCAAGCTGGCAACAGCCGGAAACTTTTGTCTGGTTACTGATACGGTTAACAAGAATGAAAAACTAACTACTTATCATCATCTTGTCGATAACTTATTCTACCAAAATAGCGCGACCAATTTTGCTGCCGCTTCGTTCCGTTGGTTTAAAGAAAGCTTTTTTCAAGAGTTTGAGGAAATCATGAAGGCTCCATCGATTTATCCTGAGATTATGAAACAAGTTGAATTAATCAAGCCGGGGTCTGAGGGGTTAATTTTTCACCCTTATTTAAATGGCGAGCGATCTCCGCATTGGGATCCATACTTAAGAGGAAGCTTTTTTGGCTGTACAGCCCGCCATTCCAGAAGCCATTTTGCAAGAGCTGTCTTGGAAGGAGTTGGTTTTTCTCTGAAGGATTGCAGTTTGCAATTTCCTAATAAACACTTGAAAAAATTACGGATTATTGGGGGAGGAAGTAAAGGTAGGGAATGGGTGCAGATTATTGCTGATATCTTAAACGTGGAATTAGAGGTTCCGTCCAGCAGTGATGCTTCCTTTGGAGCTGCCTTGGTTGCCGCCACAGGAATTGGCTGGTTTGCTGATTTAAAAGAAGCCGCTCAGGCTACTGAAAGTGTGATATATAGCCTGGTGCCTAACGAGAAAAATATAGGAGGGTATGAGGAGTTATTTTCCATTTACCAAGAATTACATTCACAGACCTATAAATTGTCACACAGACTCTCACAATTTAGTTCCTAGATATTTCGGGAGAGAGGTTGTAATATTAGGAATTCGCCTTTACACAGGCATTCTATATAAAGGGAGTGGAAAATTGATGAGGAAAAAATGGTTTCTTTTGTTCTTAGTAAGTAGTTTAGTAGCGGGGATCCTTTCAGGGTGTTTAGGCAGCTCGGCGAAGCCAACGGAAACAAAAACGGAAACAGGGAAGGAAGGCAACACCATCATTCGGATTGCTTCCGTAGAAACAGGACCAGAAACAATGGAAGTTCTGCAAAAAGCAGGGGAAGAGTACGGGGAGGAATTTGGCGTCAAAGTGGAAGTGGAAGCAGTTCCATTAGCGGATATTTTTACAAAAATAAATGCAAGCTACGGAACTTCAGCCCAATATAGCGCGTTTTTGACCGGTTTCATTGGACATATATCAATCCTAGAGGAACAAGGAAAGTTAGCTGAAGTGGACGATATCATTGAAAACCTTGGCGGTAAGGAAGACTTCTACAACGGGCATATCTTATTCCCGATTAAAGGGAAAACGTACTGGATTCCATATGATTATAACTTAGCATATGGATACGTTCGAACAGACTGGTTACAGGAAAAGGGATTAACCGTTCCAAAAACATGGGACGAATTTGTTAACGTTGCGAAAGCATTAACGGATAAAGAGAATAATAAATACGGTTTGATTATGCCATTATCCTCCGATGGGGCGACAAATTGGATTACAAGCAGCTTATTGTGGGCCAATAACGTCCGAATTTTTGATGACAATTGGAAGGTCATTCTTGATTCAGATGAAATGAAGCCAAGGGTGGTTGAATCTCTTAACCTATTGAAGGAACTTCACCCGTACATGCCGGCAGAGGCGACAAGCGCTTCCTATGCCGAAATGACAGAAGCCTTTATTTCTGAGCAGGTAGGCATGACTTTTTACTCCGGAAGATTGGTTGATATTTTGGAAACGAAAAATCCAAACTTAGCAGATAAATTTGAAGTGTTTGGGATCCCGATGAAGAATGGTAACGGTGTAGCTGCTTCACTAGGCTATGATTCCATGGCAGTCTTGAAGACGGATCATACAGATGAAACGAAGAATTTTGTGGAATGGTTCTATAAAGAAAAGCTGAATGATTTCTTGCACACCGATGGAGTTCATTACTTCCCGGCTCAAGAGTCTATTTATAACAGTGAAGAATGGCGTTCCGATCCAATTATTACAAAGTATTGGGAAACAGGCGTGGAGCCGCAATATGATATTTTGAAAAATGCGGAACTGCACTCCATCGATTCAGATGGACCTGAAACGGATGCACGTCCAGGTAAAGTATTTGAAGCATTCTTAATTCCAAAGTTATTCCAAAAAGTCACGTTAAATAACGAGGACCCTGAAAAGGCTGTAGAAGAAATTGCAGATGAGATTAGAAAGTTAGTTGGAGAGAAATAGAGTTTAAGTCAGGCAGATTCTCTAAATCTGCCTGACTCCTCTATGAATAGGAGGCGATTAAGATCGAAAGGAAGCTTTCAAAACGAGATATTCCCCTGGTACTCCTTTTTTTGATACCCGGCCTACTAATATTCACTTTCGTGATTATTATCCCTACGGGTTTTGCCATTAGCTATAGTCTTTACGAAGCCTCCAGCTTTGTAGGAATTCCAACGTTTGTTGGTTTGGAGAATTATCTGAATCTCTTGCAGGATACAAGGTTTTGGAGAGATCTATGGCAAACATTAGTCTATGCACTTGGTTCGATATTTTTGCAAATAATTATTGGTATTTTAATTGCCTTAATCCTTAATCAGCAATTTAAGGGAAGGGATTTTGTCAGAGGGGTTTCTGTTGTCCCTTATATCATTCCAGTCATTGTCGTCACTATGGGCTGGGAATGGATTCTTGATACGAACTTTGGGATTATCAACAAAACATTGGCATCCGTGGGGTTAAGTAATATTAATTTCCTATCTATAGATCTTGCTATGCTCACTTCCATCCTTTTATCTGTATGGACATGGACTCCCTTTGTCACTCTTGTTTTCCTATCAGGCTTACAGACGATATCGCATGATTTGTATGAGAGTGCGACACTGGACGGGGCCAACAGCTGGCAGCAATTTTGGAGAATTACGATTCCTATGATGAAAGACTTGTTAATTACGATTGTTCTTCTTCGCGGACTTTGGATGTTTAATAAGTTTGACTTGGTGTGGCTGTTGACGGGCGGCGGTCCGCTTGAAAAAACAGAAACTTTGCCAATCTATATTTATTTAAATACATTCAAGCTTAATGAAGTGGGCTATGGAGCAACGGTGGCAGTCTCTTCCGCTGTTTTCATGATGGTGATTATGTATGTGTACTTAAAGATTACTAACTATTCACCAGAGAAAAAGCGTATGAAAAAGAGCAAAGCGGCGGGGAACAAGGAGCAAGTGTCCTCTCCAAGTCAAGGAATCTCTATTAAAGGAGATGGCAGCCTATGAAAAGAAGTATACGGTCTCAGGCCACAATCTATATCCTGGCGGCTTTTGTATTTGTCTATTCGTTTTTTCCAATCTATTGGATTACGATCTCACCATTACGCGGGGTAAAAGGTTTTTTTGAAGATAGCACCTCTTTATTGCCTACATCATTTGATTTAACCTTCTTCATTAATATTTGGAATGAGACAAATTTCCCATTGTATTACAAGAATAGTTTCATTGTAGCAGCTGCTACGACGGTAGTTACGGTTATTTTTTCAAGTCTCATAGCCTATGTGCTGACTCGTTTTCAGTTTCGCGGAAAAAATTTTCTGTTAAACGGTATGTTAATCGGCTACATGCTGCCGCCGATGTTATTAGCGATTCCACTTTTAGGGATGTTTATTTCCTTTGGTATTGAGGATTCGTTGTTTGGGTTAACGATTTCCCATATCGCGATGACGTTGCCGTTTGGAGTATGGATGCTTAATAGCTTTTTCAAGACGATCCCATTTGAGCTGGAGGAAAGTGCCTGGATGGATGGAGCAAGCCGATTTCAGGCATTGTATCGTGTGATTTTGCCTTTGCTTATTCCTGGGGTCATCAGTGTAGGGGTCTTTTCGTTCATTGTATCCTTTACGGACTATACGTTTGGGCTTATGGTGGTTTCTTCGGAAGTGAATAAAACGATTCCTATCGGGTTAGCGGGAATTAAAGAATCGACATCCCTTCAGCGCGGAGAATTGCTCGCGGGTGCAGCGATGATTATTGTTCCAATGGTCATCCTATTTTCCTTTGTTACTAGATACTTTATTAAAGGGCTGACTGCAGGGGCAGTGAAGGGTTAAACCAGGGAGACGGCTCTACAGGATTTTTTTGTAGAACAATGAAGACAATGGGGACGGTTTCCTGGGCCTAGGTCGGAAGAGCGTCCCCGTGGCAGTTGGGAGATGACGGCTATGTTTGAATTGGATGTTAAAGAGCGAAACGTTGTTGTTACGGGCGGAAGCAGCGGAATTGGGTTAGCTATTTGTCAGGCATTTTTACAAAAAGGAGCGAACGTGAGTAATTGGGATATTCAACAAACGGATGCAGTAAAGCAATTGCTGGCAGAATACCCTTCTAGTTTTCAGTATCTCGAAGTGGATGTTATTGAAGAAAGTGCAATCTTAAAAGCGGTGGGCAATACGTGGGGAACGGTCGATGTTCTGATCAACAATGCAGGCATTATTAGTAAATCAAAGCTTGAGAATATTTGTGTGGAAGGTTGGAATCGGATCTATGATATTAATGTCCGGGGCACAATGCTGGTGACAAAAAATCTTTTAAGGAAATTGAAGGTATCAGGGAGAGGGCGGGTCATTAATCTTTCTTCTATGACTGCAAAAGTTGGATTGGAGACTTACAGTCTTTATTCCTCTACGAAGGCAGCTGTTTCTAATTTGACAAAGGTGTGGGCGCTGGAATTGGCCAAAGATGGTATAACCGTTAATGCTTTATGTCCCGGATGGGCTGACACAGCAATGAAGGAGAAGCTTGTTCAAGGGATTGCCGGGATTCATGATATTTCTTTTGAAGAGGCGGAGGAGCTTATTTTGGGACATGTTCCGCAAAAAAGGTTTATTCAAACCGAAGAAATAGCTTTCAGTTGTCTCTTTCTAGCCAGTACACTGGCACAGGGAATCAGTGGGCAGGAGCTATTTATTGATACTGGGTTAACGAACTTGTTTAAACCAGGGGTGCATGTAGCTAATTAATAAGGCAGTCCTGTCACCAGATGATTTATTCCTGTTCCAAATCTGGGTTTTCACATGTAGCTTGTCAATGAAAACTTACCAATTATGGATAGAAGTTAATGAATTAAAATACATGTTAGAGATATTACAGAGAATGCAGTTCTTGTATTAAAGCACACAATCTGAGAGGAATAGGTTATGAATTTAATTGTCGAGATTATTAGGCAAAAGCTGCCTATTGAGAATTCACCAGAAATGTCTTTCATGTCGTTAGCTAACCAAGGTGCATGCCCTCTGTTAACTTTATACGTTAACAGAGGGCATGCACCTTTTTAGAACCAGACATTAATAAATCCAATTACCATCCCTTCCGCAACTAGTTTATAATAAAATTGACCAATCTAATGGGAAAACTCTATCCCGATTACTCATGAAGTTTAAGAAGGTGAACAAAATCAACATCATCGAAACAAGGGTGAGAAGCTTTATTGAAGATATTCAGCACCCGAAGCAAAAGAAGAAGTTAAACATAAATGATTTGGAATTTCAGCTGCGCAAATTGCTAGATGATTATTATGAAATGGACGGTTATTCGCTATTTTATGAAGCCCTTCAATCATTGCAGGACGAAGGGCAGCTGACACCAATACATAATCATCAATACAACGGGAAAACACCGTCTCTGCCTTTATATTTCTGGGTGAACGTGAAACCTCACACCGGCCAATGGGATCGTCTCGAGATGATGAAGTTAAGTGATCGTTTCGATTTTTCGTTTTATGAACGGCACCCTGAATGGCAGACGAAAGAGGAATGGAGCCGCGTCAAGAATGTATATGCTTTTCTCCAATCCAGCGGCGAACGGGAAACCGTTTCACTTGAGGAAAGAAGCCTGGAGCTGTTCGGCCATGAAAAATTCCTGCAGGATGTGATCAGTTTTCCTGATGGAAAAGGTTTTTTAGCACGAATTGGTGTATCTGAAGAGCAGCTGAAAGTGGTTAGATACGGGGAGCCTTTTGTGTTTTGGATGAAGCAGGGGAAAGAAAGTAAAGATATTCAGCGAGTGCTGATTGTCGAGAATCTATCATTCTTTCATACTAGCATTCAATTATTGGAAAGCGATCTGCTCGATTACGAGCCGGAACTGATCATTTATGGGGAAGGCACGAAAATTGAACGGAGCTTTTCGTTCTTCTATAAAATTTTCCCGGCTAAATCGTATCTATTCTATTATGCAGGAGATCTTGATGCAGCTGGCTGCGGGATCATGACAAGGCTGATTGAGAAATATCCGGAATGCTGCATTCAGCCTGCATTGAAGATTTACCGTAAAATGCTTGAATGTCTGGATCAAAGAAATGACCAGAAATCAGGACAGCCTCAAAATCTAAAATACCGTGATGCGTTCTTTCGGTGGTTTACGGAAGAAGAGCAGGAACTCTTAATGCAATTATGGCAGGAAAATAAACGCATTCCTCAGGAAGTCTTAACAATTGAAACTTGGAGGAGATGGATGTGAACGAGTCATGGGAAGGATTCGCCCAGCGGATGCAGCGTTTAAACCCGCTGTTTGAGCTTGGAAGAGGAATGGAAGTTGGAGAGCTGAAGCCTCATATCCAGACGATTCTGATGCAGGTGCTCCTCACCATTTTTTATCGGGAATTGAATGATGATGATCATCGGAGAAAATTGGATATCAAATATATGGTGGAAGATTCGATTAAACAAATGAAGCTTTTGGCTGATGAGAAGCAGATTGAACGAATTACAAGCGGACTTCTATATCAGGGAAAAGAAGAATACAGCAGACCGTTTGAAGCCCTTTATTACGATGAAATCAGACAATCATGGGAGACGCAGGTATTCCGCTATGTGACAATGGATGAATTATATACAAACCTGGAGATGGGCGGATCTATCGTCTATAAGCTCACAGATGTCTCACAGGAAATGATTTTCATGAGCAGGGAAATGGCGGAGGAGTTCTCGATCACCATTGAACAGCTCTACAGTATGCAGCTGATTAAAAACGGTAATTTCCGCAAAGCTACCCGAAACCTCGATCACCTCATTTCACGGGTCAACCGCTTAATGGCAAGAGAATTTTCCTTTCAAAAAGAAATGATCAATAATCCCAAAATCTTATTGATGGAAGAAGAAATGCAAAGGGCTGATAATCGTGCGGAAATTGAAAAGCAATTTGAAGAAGAAAAAAATCACTTCCGTACCATCAGCAGTATGATTGAGAAGACAAAACGAAGAAACGAGGAAGATGATCACATTCAAAGAGAATTGATCCTCCTGCAGGAAAAAATCGGCCATACAAGGCAATTACATGACCGTTTTGCCAAGCTTGTGATTCAGAATATCTCCTATGAAATGAAATTAAAAGCGGAAAACCCTTCACTGTTTTGGGAAACGAGCCTGGTTTCGTTTCGGGAGCATATTTATGAAAACTGGTTTATGAAGGAGGGGGCATCTTCCTTCGATCATGTTGAGAAGGTACTGGGTCCTTTATTTTCTCCAAAGAATGAATTTATCTTGCCCTTGGATTGGATCTGGGGCGAACAGGAATTTGATGAAAAGCAGCTGACAGAGACGATGGAGGAAGAAACGGAAGACGAAAGCATTACCCATCAGCGCGTAACGAACTGGGATTCTGTTATCAAGGCCTGGAGCTATGTGTTTCAATATTTGCAGACATACGGAGAGTTTTCCCTGGCTGATTTAACGACATTGCCGCTTGATGTACAGGATTTATGGTTTGAAGAATCGGAAACGATTGATTTATGGATGATGTTTGATAAAAAGCCTCTGAAGGTTCAGGTGCTGCACCGGAAGGAAGAGGCTCTGAGCGATGAGAGGGAAATTCTTCTTTATAAGCTTATGCAGGAGTATCCGCAATTCCAGGTGTTTGAAGGATTGAAACTTTATACAGAGTTTGATCATCGGGCGGAACCTTTCCTCTGGTATCAAATGAAAATCACTCCGTTTAAAATTTGTGTTCAGGAGGAGAAATGATGAGTGCAGAAAGCATTAAGACTGCATCAGCAGTTTATTTCACGCTATTAAAAGACAAGGTCATCGATGAAAACAGCGAGCACTTCCAGGCGTATTTCGATCCTGATGTAAGACAGACGGTGCTTTTAATGGCAGACGAATCCGGGACCTTTATCATTGAATCTCCGAAACGGATTCAGCTCGTTGTACAGCCGACTGGCTCTGTTTTTGCGACGAATTTTACACATATGAAGGACAGGCATAAACAGATTGAAACCAAAAAACATTTTCACCTGATGAGCGTGGTCATTATGGCATTCCTTGCGAGCATCGACCGCAATCAGGCGGCCAAGATCCGCACGAAGCGCGATGGGATCAGCTTTTATACATTGGAACGGCAAGTGAATGATGTCATTATGAATTGGGATAGCCTGCTTAAAGCAAAGCCGGATTTCGGAGAAGAAGAAAAAATTGATATGAGAGACGTTGTGACGACATGGAAATACATGGAGGTCGACACAGATGATTATGGAGCGAGGAAAGCCAATCGCAGAACGCGGATTGGTTTGGTTGCAAGTGCCATGCGTCTTTTGGAAACAGAAGGACTCATCGTCATTCTGGATCGGGAGGATATACCGAAGGCGATTCCAAAGCAGGAGTTATTTGAACGGATTGAATACCTGTATCATGACTATGACCGTTATGAGATGTTCAAGGAATTAATGAAAACAGAGGAGGATCAGCATGCCGAAAATACATCGAATTAGAATTGCCGGCCTGAAATATGATGGCATGCAAAAGCAGTATAGGGACACAACCTTTAACTTTCATAATGAGGAAACCTCCACAAATGGCCTCATTTCGATGATGAATGGAGGCGGGAAAGGTGTTTTCCTGCAGACCATATTTCAGATCCTTAAGCCTGGTACCGCATGGGGAAAGCAGAATAATCGCTTTTATCAGCAATTCTTTTTTAATAATAAAGAGCAGTTTATTCCCTATACCTTTCATGTTCTCATACAGTGGGAGCTCGACGGGGCTGACCACAGGCATTTGGTGACGGGCGGAATGTTTTCAGCAGAACAGCGTATTTCAATGAATGAAGAGAGCGGAGAAAGCAAACCACTTGAACAGGAAGCGAAAATTGTCCCCAATATTACCTTTTATACAAGGGAGTTTGAACGAAAAGAAGAAGCATCCCTTGAACATATTCCGCTCTATGAAGATGGAGAACTGGCTGAAACAGAAGGCCTTAAGGATTACTTAAAATGGAATGGATACGATGTTTACCGGGATACAAAGAAACACTACCGAATTTTGGATACATATGGGATTAACCGAAAAGATTGGGATATTATGAAGGACATTAATAAGGATGAAGGCGGCGTCGGAAAATTCTTTGAAGGCGCTGAAGATGATCATTCCCTGTTCCAAAAGCGGATCATTCCTACAGTCAGTCAGGTTCTGCACCGGACGGAGCATCAGAAGAACGATCTGGTGGAGATTTTTAAGAGTCAGGCAAGCATCGCGAAGGACCTCCCTGTTTTACTGAAAAGAGAGCAGGCACATAAAGAGTTCCTGGAAGATATTCTTCCTTTTGAAGAGAGCCTTGCAAAGGGTATCGGGCATAAGGAAATTGTAGAGGACAGTATTAAGGCCGGAAGACAGCTGCTTGGCGCTTTGGAGCATTTGAAGAAAACAGAAGAAGAAACACTCATTGAACTGGAAAAGGAAATCGAAAAATTAACAGGCAGGCAAGTGGATCTGCGTTTTCAGAAAGATAATCTTGAGTATGCAAAAGCTCACCGGGAAGTGCTGGATTGGGAGAAGAAATTAGCGGAAGAGCAGAAGAAGCATATTGTTCTGCAGGAATCAGTGAAGGAAAAGCAGGAGCGAAAAGAAGAGCTGGCTTTTCAGCTGTTACTAAAAGAATGGCATGAAGGAGAACAAAGCATTCGCGCGCTTTCCCAGCAAATTGCGAAGCTCGAGCAGAACAGCGGCCTGGAGCAAGTGAATCAAAGAATGGATGAAATCAAAAAAGAAGCGGCACAGCAATGGGAGAAATCCTCCGCTGCCATAAGGGAAGCCGTACAGCAATATTCCGGATATCAAAGGTTTTTAAAGAAAAAAGCAAACGACCTGTCAAAGCAGGACAAACAAAAGACCCAGGAGATTGCTCAGCTTCGTACAGAAATTGATTTTCTTTATACCAAAATTCATGAATTTGAATCAAAAGAAGAACAGCTTATCGAGGAATTCGGTGACCGCATTACCTATGATTTAACGGGTTTTATTGAAAATCTGAATAAACAGATAGAAACCAAAGAAGCGGCACTCAAAGATATACAGGCAAAAGAGCATAGTTCAAATGAAAAGCAGAACCAGCTTGCTTCTTCCCATGGTACACTCGCACAATCCATTCAGTTTTCAGAAGAAAAGTGTGAAGAGCTAAAAAAGAACAGTGAAGAGCAGCAGCAAAAAGAAACAAAGCTGTTCGATCATCTGCAAGGTTTTCTGCAAGGTGTAACAGCACCATTCACGAATGCCCTTTTATCAAAATATGCCCTGGAAGTGGAAGAGCTCCTCGTTCAAAATCGCGAGCAAGGGGAAGAATTAAAGAAAGCACTCTGGGAAACGCAGCTGGATTATGCCTTGAATGATGAGCATTTCTGGATTGCCAATAATGATGTGCAGGAACTGAAGGAATGGATTGATGAAAAGACGGGGATTGACGTATTTTACGGATCCCAATTTCTCCAATCCTTAAAGCCGGATGAAATGACGAGCCACATGCTTTCTCATCCTCTTCTGCCGTACGGCTTAGTAGTCAGCAGGCCGCAATGGGAAAAAATCAATAAGCAGGTCCTTAGCGGAAGGATGTATAAAAGTCCGGTCCCGATTTTTATGCGGGAAGAAATGGCGGGCGAAAATCAGCAGAATGCCTTTGTGATGATCACCGGGACGGAGAAGGAGCTGCTGGCGGATAAAAATCAGTTCACAAACTGGAAGATTCAGATTGCGAAACAAATAGAAGATCAGAAAGATACGCTTGCAGAGTTGGAAAAAACAGAAACAGCGCTGCGCCGCATTATAAAAGAAATCGACCGATTCCTTTCCCATGACCTTGCCGGTGATATCGAAAAAGAACTTCTTCAGGAAAAGGAAGCCCTGCTTTCGAGGAAAACGGAATTGCAGGCTATCATCGTGCAGGAGGAAAAAGAAAAAGAACTGCAGCTGGGACTTAGAGAACAGCTGGAAAAGACGAAGAAAAAGATTGAAAAGCTATCTAAAGATGCGGAATCCTTAGCGGAATTTAACCGAGAAAAGTCGATGCATCAGGAAAATAAACGGGTAAAGCAGGAAAAAGAGAAACAAAAGGAAGCTTTCGAAAAGCTGCAGAATGAGCTGGGAAATGAGCTTCAGACCATCGCTGACCTTCAGGAAAAGTGGAGCCAGACCTATCTGGAATGGAAGCTGTCAGCCGAACAAAACATTAAGAAGATCGGCTTCTTTATTGAAGGTGCAGCTTTTCCAGCCGCTGAGAAAGCAGAAGCTTCTGAAGAGGTTCCGCGATTATCACCCTATATTTTAGAAGAAATCATTGGCAGCATTGGAGAGCTTAAACAGCTGAAAAAATCAAAAGAAGAACAAGCCAGTGAACTGCTCGCGATTCAAGCGACAAGAGATGCGGAACAGAAGCAGCAAAGGAAGCTGGAGAAAAAACTTCATGCCCTTAATGAAGAGTGGAAGGATGCTTCTGTACCGGATGAACCAATAAGTATTTTGGAAAATATGGTTCAGACAGCTGCAAAGGAAACAAAGGCAGCAGAGAAAGAAGAGCGTGAGCAGGAAAAGACCGTAACCATTGCGGAAACTTCCTTAAAGCATGGAATGGATCAGCGTAAAAAAACCTCTAAAAAAGTGGCCAAGCATGACCAGCAGCCTGAAGAATGGGAAGAGCTTGATCTGGAAGTGAAGACGGTTGAAATTACTGATCAGACCAAACAGACAAATGCAGAAATAAAGAAGACGGAAGAGCGCAAAAAAGAGACAGAACAAAGTATAACTGAG
This sequence comes from Paenibacillus sp. FSL R5-0490, assembly GCF_001956215.1. Lineage (GTDB taxonomy): Bacteria > Bacillota > Bacilli > Bacillales > Cytobacillaceae > Cytobacillus. Next base: position 271,388 of record NZ_MRTQ01000001.1, read on the forward strand.
TTTGAAAAAGATCAATTGCATTTATCCGTCATTCTTAAAGAGGAAGCGGCAGCTTTTTCGGATGAGGATATAGAAAAAATAAAGAGTCATGGAAAGCAAAGCATCCTATCCTGGAGTGAAAAACATCAGGCTATTCAGGATGAAGGGCAAGAGAAGCATGCGAAGATTGAACAATCACTAAGAAATTTAAAGCTTTCTATTGAAGGCAAGGATTGGGAAATTCGCTTTAAGAATGAAGTCTTAACTACGCTCGATCATATGGATACAAGGCATTATGCGCATATTCAAAGTGTCGTCCAGAACATGAAGCGCTTTTCTCAGAGCGGCCTGGAGCAGCTGGAGCGCGACAAAGAACGGGCGGAAAAGGCGCAAAACTTCTGGGCAAGCCGGGCAAGCATGAAGGTAATGAGCATTTCAGAGTCAATTCGCTCGATGATTTCGAAAATGAAGCTTAAGAATGAAAGGGGTTCTTTCCCGCTCGTCCAGCTTAAAGAAGATATCCTGCCTAAAAAAGCGGAAGATGTTGAACCTTTACTGAAGCAGCATTTCGTTTCAGCCATTAATAAAATTACAAAGCGATTTGAGATGATTGATGATAATAATCCGATGCTGGAACAGGAAATCAAACAGCTTATCAGTGATGAGCAAATTTTATTTGTTTCCCTCAGAAATCGCTATCCGGAGCTCCTGGTTTATAACATGCGTACAGACAATGCCTTCATGTACGGTAAACCGCAGCGTGAGCATTATTCGACCTGGCAGACGATCAACCAGGGTTCAAGGACGAAATCCGATGGCAGCGGCGGTCAAAAGCTTTCTGCCCGCATGGTCATGATGATGATGCTTCTTTCGGTCAAGAGTGAAACCGATCAAAGCTGGGTTCCGCTAGTCTGTGATAATCCCTTCGGCCAAGCTGCTTCTGCCCATGTGCTCGATCCTATTTTCGCTGTAGCCGATAAGCTGAAGTTCCAATTCATCGTCGTCACTCCGCCTGAATTGGTGAAAACAGAAATCAGCCAGAGATTCGAAGCGTACTATAAATTGGACTTCATCCGTGAAAAGGGGAAAGAAATTGTGTCGGATACGATTGTTCCGGCATTTAGGATTTATCAGGGAGAGGAAGCAGTTCATTAGATTTAAAAGAATGAAAGTATTGCCATTTTACTGAAACTATGCAATACTTGGGTGAAAATCAATAAGTATTCACAATTCTTATCACGAGAGGTGGAGGGACTGGCCCTGCGAAGCCTCAGCAACCCCTGATTATGTCAGGAAGGTGCTAATTCCAACAGAGTTTAAGCTCTGTGAGATAAGAGGTCGTTTTTAATAGTAAAGGCCTCTTATACTGAGAGGCCTTTTTTTGATGCTCTTTTATAGTTTGAGCTTGGTTAGATTAGAACGAAGAAAGAGGAGGAATGGTAAAATGGAAAACGGCGTTATACAGGTGCCGGAAGCATATTCAAGGATATTACAGGAATCAGATGTGCTCGGCTTCGGGCAGTCATGTGATCGAAAAACAGGGTTTTTACTAAAGGGGCTGGCTGCCTCAAAACCAGGGGGAAGCTTCTTGGAGCTGGGAACAGGCACGGGAGCGTCTGCTTCATGGATCATGGATGGGATGGATGAAAGCAGTAACCTTACGACTGTTGACATTGATTCGACAGTGCAATCGATTGCAAGAAAGTACCTCGGTAATGACAGCAGAATTACATTTTGCTGTGAGGACGGCGCAGCATTTATCAATAGCCTGTCCGAAGGATTCGATTTTATTTTTGCTGACACATGGCCGGGGAAATTCGAGCTTCTGGACAAAACTCTGGATCATTTAAATATCGGCGGTTTTTATGTGATTCACGATGTGTTTCCGCAGCAGAAATTGCCTGAAGAATTCCGGATCAAAGCCACAAAACTTCTAAAAACTCTGCAGGACAGACCTGACCTGGACATAACAGAATTGGATTGGGCTACCGGGCTGATACTGGCTGTAAAAACAGCAGTGTGATAATTGTATTTATATATTAGTGGAGATGGAGAATCTCATGATGATAGTTGCTGCATATTTGTCGGAATCAATGAAAAGAGGTTTAATTGTTTCAAGGAGAGTGTTGGCATGCAAAGATTAGAGAATGATATTGTTCAATTAATTCCGATGGAACTTGAGCATGCAGAGGGAATTTATGAAGCGGCACAGGATCATCGTATATGGGAGCATATGTCTGTTGATTTAACTGATAAAAGCCGGGTAATTCAATACGTCAACGATGCGTTACAAAAACGTGAGCAGGGCACCGACTTTGCTTTTGTCATTGTCCATCAAAAAACAGGGAATATCATCGGTGCTACTTGGTTTCTCGATATCTCAATCCTGCATAAACGGCTCGAAATCGGCTCAACATGGATAAACCCTCTTTATTGGCGCACGAATATTAATTCAAACTGTAAATATTTATTATTAACATACTGTTTTGAAGAACTGTCCGTGAATCGCGTACAAATTAAAACCGGACATGAAAACTTCCGTTCACAAAAAGCGATCGAACGTACCGGTGCGGTAAAAGAGGGCGTCCTTCGAAATCATATGATACGAAAAGAAGGGACCATTCGCCATACTGTCCTATATAGTGTTATAAAGGAAGATTGGGGAAAAGTAAAAAGACATTTCGAAGAAAACTTGCTTTTCTAGGTTTTTGGAACAATTATACTTAATAATAATAGTGCTGGAAGGGTGTAGATCGAAGTGAATGATGATTCTTTTTTTACTGATAAAATCAAAAAGGCGCTTCAGAATACTCCCCCAGGGGAGTGGATTCCGGAGATACCGGATGATTGTATACGCCTGCATTGCGGCTACCCGGCACCTGACCTTGTGCCGGATGAAGAGGTAAAGGCAGCTGTTAATTGTCTATTAGATGAAGAACATGATTTACCGCTCCATTATATAGGCAGTCCAAAAACAGCAAAATTAAAGGAGCAGATTTTAGAAAGATTGAAAGAGCGGGGGATATCTGTAACGGAAAGTGAGCTTTTGATAACTTCGGGTGCCTGTCAGGCAATCGATTTGATTGCCCGCATTCTCCTTGATGAGGAGACAATTATTGCAATAGAGTCCCCCACCTATATGGAGGCTTTAGAGATTTTCCAAAATTACACCAAACAGATAATTAGTATTCCTGTAGACAAGGACGGACTTCAAACAGAGGCGTTGGAAGAGATCCTGGAGGAAAGGAATCAAAAAGGGCTTGCCCTTCCGCGTTTTCTTTATACGATCCCGACCTTTCAAAACCCAACAGGAACAACAATGACAGAAGAGCGCAGGAAGCATGTATTGGAGCTTGCGGACAAATTTAATTTCCTAATAGTAGAGGATGATGCTTATGGGGAATTATTTTTTAATAAAAGTCTTCCGGCTCTAAAAGCAATGGATCAAAACTCCCGAGTTCTGCATGTCGGTTCGCTATCAAAGATAGTGGCTCCGGGCATGCGTATAGGATGGATAGCCGGAACAAGTGAAATCATCCATGCATGCGCCTGGTTTAAAAAAGATCTGAACCATCCGTTTGCTCAAGCTGCCATGGCTGTTTATTTAGCAAACACAGATTTTAATGAAAAACTAGTAAACTTGAGAGAGTCATACAGGTCGAAATGCGCGGCTATGATCTCTGCACTGGAACAGTACATTCCTGAAGCAGCTTCATGGTATGTGCCTGAAGGCGGGTACTTTGTTTGGGTGAAATTCCCTGGTGCTGATACATCGCAACTGCTGACACATGCCCTTGCAGAGGGGGTATCTTTTATTCCTGGCAAGTACTTTTTCATAAATCAGGCAGCTGGAACAGAATGTCTTCGCCTTTCTTTCAGCTTTGCTGATGAGAAAGAAATAACAGAGGGGGTTTGCAGGCTGGGGAGAGTCGCAGAGGCCAATCTATAGAACTTAAATGAAAAGTAAAGATAAATTGGAGTACCTTCGGTAATGTTAGTCCAATTTTTAACCTATTGCTGAAACCACAGAAAAAGCCTGTCTGTTTCAGACACATCTGCGGTTTTTGAACTTTATCATTTGGCGGGTAAGTCATATGGGGATTAGAATATTCTGTCTCCATTAAAGATCATTCACTACACTGATCGAGAGAATAATTCGCATGCCTTCATATCTTTCAAATAACATTATTTAATGGTTTACCCAAACCTTGTAAGTACAGAGACAAGCATACAATCATTCAAGGAATTCTAGTCATATAAATGATAAAAAGGTCGAATATGACAAGAAGGGTAGAGTTAAAATGTTAAACTCTTATAAAAGATATAAAATTAAATATGACCAACTTAACAACTTTAGTTTTAAAAAAGGTGCTCCATATATATTAATTGTAGACTGGCATGGGGTTCTCTTTGAATTTTTAATAAGAATAAGAAATTCTGAAAAATTGCTTATCTTAGGTTCTGGTTCATTTGATCCAACCAGAATGAAGCCGCCAGTCTTTCAGCGTCATGCGTGGATCGATGATTTTAAGGAATCGCTTATCTATTACAATGATCCTACTTTATACTTGTGGGATAAACTGACAATTGGATGGGGAAATGGTACAGCTGACAGGCATTACTTGAAGGATGTGTCAGTACTCTTGAATAAAATGATCTTAAAGCTAAATTATAAGAAGAATAATGTTTACTTTTATGGAAGTTCTGCCGGAGGTTTTATGTCTTTAATGTTAGCCGGGCTTATAAAAGGTACTACTGTAATCGTTAACAACCCCCAGACAATTGTCACCAACTTTTACCCGCACCTAGTAAAACAGATGTTGGATGTATCCTATCCAAACCTTACAATAGAAGAAGTAAAAAAGAGATATAAAGACCGAATCATTGTCATAGAACTTTATAAAAGAGTAAATTACGTACCGAAGATCTATTACTTACAAAATATATCATCCGAAAAGGATATGATGAACCACCTGATTCCGTTTATGACAGATTTGAAGGGGATGTCTGAGAAGGTGTTTGCCGACAGGCTCCATATTCAACTATACGCAGATGAAAAACAAGGTCATAATCCGATAGGAAAAGAAGAAACACTCGATTATATAAACTCAATTATAAAATAAACGGAAGTCAAAGAGACTTCCGTTTATTTTAGCTTTTAGTTTCTTAACACTTTTGTGAGCAAAATAGCAAACAAACAAGTAGTTAGACAAAATTGTATCGGTTTAAAAAAATACAACAGTTTAATCAGCAGCAATCCTGTATAATTTGCGTTAAAACATCCCCTTCTCATTAGGAGATTCCTCTGGTATGGGCTGTCCTACATCCCAAAGTTCAGCAATCTTGCCGTTTTGAAACCGAAAGATATGTACAACTGCTCCACCTAAGTCCTCTGGGTTTTGCTTCACATGGGAATGAACGGCAACGGTTTCATTTTCCTGGATGGCGAGTTTAACATCAAGTTTTTTGTTAGGGTTTTGCTTTGCATTCTCTTCCATCGCGAGCATGAGAGATTCTGCATCGCCATGGAAATAGGGATTATGGTGGGAAAAATCAGGGCTGATGTAATGCTTGTAGGCTTCACGGACTTGGCCGGACGCTACGAGCTGCAGAAAAGAAATGGCTTTTTCTTTCAGTGATAGGATTGAAAACGATTGTTGCTGTATACTCATTTGAATCATCCTTTCATCTCATTAATGAATTTTAATTGAAGTATAAGTTATAGATATCCTAATGACAATATGTTGCGATTAGGAGAATCTCCGTTAGTTAACTTATTTTAATTTAGAGTGAGCACTTTATTAATTTGTGATATATTTTAGGGAAAAGTTACAAAGGAGGCAGTTAGCTTGAGTATACATTTTGAAGTGAAAAGATCCATTCAGGTATCTGCACAAAATGCTTACAAAGCTTTAATCGATCTTGATTCGGCAAAGGAATGGATGAATGGTCTAGTTGGAATAGAGCGGGAGGAAAGCGGGCCATTAAAAGTGGGGAGTCAGTGGAAAGAGACAAGAAAAATGTTTGGAAAAGAAGCTGCTGAACATTTTGAAGTTGTCGAACTCGATGAGCCCCATAAAATTGTGCTGCGCTGTGATGGAACCAAAGGAACAACAGGCAAAGGAGAGTTTATATTTACATACATAATCGCTTCAGCAGGTGATGCTTCAGAAGTTACTTTACTTGGTGAGATTAAGGGACTCACAGGCTTTTCAAAATTGTTTGGCAAGATGATGGCTGGAGCGTTTAAGAAAGCTTGTGCGAAAGATTTGGATGCTTTAATACACTATTTAGAAAATCGAAAGGAATTATAAAAGGAGCAGTAATGTTATGTCAATCATTGATAAATTAAAGCTTAATAAATACAATAATTTGGCTGTGCTCGACCAGCCAAGTGACTATGCTGTATTTAATGAATACAAAACCACTTTAACTGGTAAGCATGATGCAATCTTCATCTTTGTAGAAACCCTTGATGAAATGACAGAGTTTATCCGAAAAGTGATCACTGAGGAGCAGCTGCTTGAAAAAGGATATTTATTTTTCGCCTATCCTAAAAAAGGGAATAAACGTTATGATACATACGTTCATAGGGATGATATTTTTCCGGCAATGAAAGTGGGAGAAGATGGGTATGTGGAAAATAGCGATGTGAAATTCTCACGGATGGTGAGTATGGATGATATCTTTACGGTTGTTGGATTTAAGCGTGAAAAGAAAAAAGAGAAAAAGTCATCGGCTCCTAGTCAATGTGTGGCTGATTATCAGGATAATGTAGAAGATGTTGAAAAACTATTGGCGGATTATCCAGATGAATTGAAATTTTATCAGGATCTGACACCGGGTTACCAAAAGGATTGGGCTCGCTACATTTTTTCTGTTAAGCAGCAGAAAACCCGTGAGAAACGAGAAGCGCAAATGGTCGATATTTTATCACAAGGGTATAAATCGGCTGATTTGTTTAGGCAGAAAAAGAAATAATGGTTCCTGCCCCAGGTTACTTTAGTAATTAGGGGAAAGAACCTTTTTTAGAAACTAAGTGTATTTAACTCATCAAGAAATGCATCTAATTTATCTTCAGATAAAAATTTATATGCATATCCATAGGAAATTGGTTCATTTCCTGTATGTTCCCGTTTAGGGAATTCCCGCAGGGCTGTACTATGACGCAGACCAGTGGATTTTTCCTCCAGTTTCTTATTGCCTTCAACAGTTTTAGGATTTAAAACGATTGTAATTTCTTTATTCGGAAGCAGATAAATGATTTCGTCGTTTACAATATGTCTAAATTCAACACCCTTTGATGTTTCCTTCATCGTTTTGAACTTGTTTAACCCAAACGTATTATGTATGTTTCCCATATGGTCATTCACCTCCATTTAATAATGCCATCTCATATTATAAGGCAGAATGTCTATTCTGTACTATAGAAACTTAAGCATAAGTAAAAGGAGTTTGCTATTCCTCCTTTTTCTCATGCATAATATCCTGAATAACACTTACCCTTTTTGGATAGTAGTTTGATATTGTTTGCTGATGCGCTCAGTCTGAACCAGTTATAAGGAAAGGGATTTGGTAATTTTTCACTATCAATTCGACATTTTATTCAATATAAAAATAATTCGTATTATTCATTCGATCAACACTCTCCTATTCTATAATTTAGAGTATCTAAATAATAGGAGGTCAAAATAATGAAAAAAAAGCTGCTTGCACCTGTATTGCTGTCATCCGCGTTACTTGCAGGTTCCATTCCTGTAAAAGTTTTTGCCCAGCTGGAAGATTCAGAGAACGTACAGCCTGTCCAAGCTTCCAAGGAGTGGAATGAGAAAGCAAGTGTTCCTTTATTTGTAAAAGAGAGATTTGCAGAGAAATTCTCTTCCAGTACTCCGGCGAATGCATTAAATTATTTAAAAAAGCATCAGGATCAAACAGGTATTAAAAATCCTGATAAAAACCTGAAAGTGAAAAATGTACAAAAGATGAGCTTGGCATGACCCACGTCAGGTTTAATCATGCGGTCAATGGTGTGAAAGTAGAAGGGTCCGAAGTAATTGTCCATTATAATGAAAATAATGAGGTAGTATCCGTGAACGGAAGAGTAAATCAGGCAATTGCCGATGAAGCAGTGGACACGTCGGTGTCATTAAAACGTGATGCTGCAGTAAAAACAGCTTTATCCGCTGTCAGTGCTCCAAAAGATCTTACATATGAGCCAACTTCTGAAATTGTTATCTATCCGTTTGAAGGGGAAAATCATACAGCCTATAAAGTAAATGTAAACTTCATGGGAGATGAACCTGGAAACTGGTTTGTGTTTGTAGATGCCAAATCGGGTGAAGTCATTGATCAATACAATGGAATCCTGCATGTTGAAGAAAATAAAACCCAGAAAGGATTCGGAAAAGGCGTAAATGGAGATCATAGGGAACTTCATATTATCCGAACGAAAGAAGGTGCATCCGGGACAAAGTTTGCGTTAGCAGATTACTCTCATGAGAATTTGGACGGAATTTTTACTTTTGATTCTAAAAATGATTGGGATTCAAATAATGATGCCCTGTATGTCGGGAATTCGGCTGCATTTATAGGGGATTATGACCGTGCTGCCGTAGATGCGCATTATAATTCAGAAAGGGTATATGAGTATTTCCTGAATGAGCATGACCGCAATTCTCTCGATGGGGAAGGAATGGCAATCAATTCATATATTCACATGGGTACAGATTATAACAATGCATTCTGGAACGGCCGTTATATGGCTTATGGCGATGGGGATGGCGAGTTTTTCATTTCATTATCGGCAGGACTTGATGTTGCCGCCCATGAAATGACACATGGTGTAATCTCTCATACTGCCAACCTTGCATACCGGAATCAATCCGGAGCCTTGAACGAATCCTTCGCTGATGTCTTTGGGGTTCTGGTTGACGATGAAGACTGGGAAATGGGCGAGGACATTATGGCACCAGCTGCTAAAGCCGATGGTGTAACGAGATTGCGCAGCTTAAGCGACCCAAATAGTGTTGTCGTAAGTAATCCGCAAAGAGCAGCATATGGCAGCGGTGTCTATCCGGCTCATATGGCTGAATTTTACGACATGCCTCTAAATGTCGACAATGGTGGTGTTCATGTGAACTCCTCTATTACCAACCATGCCGCCTACCTGATCGGGCAGGAAATTGGCAGGGAGAAGCTTGGGAAAATTTATTACCGTGCATTAACAGTTTATTTGACCTCTAATTCTGATTTCAGTGATGCACGCCAGGCTATTGTCCAATCTGCCATTGACCTGTACGGGGAAGGCAGCGCCGAACAATCAGCCGCTGTTGCTGGATTTGATACAGTCGGAATTTATTAGAATGATAGATTAATAAAAAGTAAAAGCACCTGACCCTAAGTTCAAGGGGGAAGGTGCTTTTGTTCAATTGAGGACAATAAATTAATGAAATTTTTGAAAAATCATAAAAATATATTTCTTCTATATCCATTCATATGTCATACTATAAATAAAGAACATATTATTTTTTTAGGTGGAGTCTGTCACGAAGGGGCCATTATGCCCTTTTGCGGGAGGCTTTTTTATTTGCCTAAGCGAGCAAAAAAAAGAAGAAGGTGCTGTCTATGAATGGTATCAAATTTTAATCAGAAAGGAATGACTTATATTTGGCTGTACTATTGCCTAAAATTAAAGAAGTTTTGTATGCAGTTCTCCCCATCACCGCCCTCGTAATCATATTAAATTTGACAATTACCCAATTAGACTCTTTCCTGATCATACGCTTTGTGATTGGGGCTATTTTAATCATTATCGGGTTATCTGTTTTCCTGCTTGGCGTGGATATTGGAATTACTCCCATTGGACAGATGATGGGTGCTGGAATGGCAAAAACAAATAAAATATGGATTGTCATTGTTGCCGGCCTCATTCTTGGTTTTATCATCTCGATAGCCGAACCTGATCTGCACATTCTTGCAGGGCAAATTGAACTGGTCACATCAGGCCTAATTTCAAAGGGCTATATTGTAGTAATCGTCTCTATTGGGATTGCTGCTTTACTTTCCGCCGGCCTGGTAAGAATTGTGTATAACCTTCCGTTGTATAAATTATTAACGATCCTGTATCTTATCATCTTCATTCTTGCCATTTTCACATCACCTGAGTTCCTGGCCATTTCTTTTGATGCTTCTGGTGCAACCACTGGAGCTATGACGGTTCCGTTTATTCTGGCTTTGGCTCTTGGTGTGTCCTCATTGAAAAAGGATAGCCAAGCATCTGAGCAGGATAGCTTTGGATTAGTAGCCGTTGCCTCTACAGGGGCGATTATTTCAGTCATGATCATGAGCATCTTATCGAAAGCCGATAAAATTTCCGGGAGCCTTGAACATCATGACCCTTCTGCAGATATTACAAAACACCTATACTTGCAGGAGAAGTATTTCTGGCCCTGCTGCCGATATTACTGATTTTTTTGCTGCTGCAGAAGCTGATCTTTAAAATGTCCAAAAAAGCCGTTCACAAAATACTAAAGGGAATTGTTTTTACTTTTTTGGGACTTGTCCTCTTTTTAGCAGGGGTTAATGCGGGTTTTATGGATGTCGGCACGGCAGTGGGACATAGCATAGCCTCTTTAGACAGTAAAGCATACATTATTATTATAGGTTTTATATTAGGCTTTGTGACCATTATGGCAGAACCTGCTGTTCATGTGTTAACACATCAAATCGAAGATGTTACAAGCGGATATGTTAAAAGGAAGGTCGTCATGATATCACTTTCAATAGGGGTTGGCGCAGCTGTTGCTCTATCCGTGTTAAGAATCATTATTCCTGAGCTGCAGCTATGGCATTATCTTTTACCGGGCTACGCCATTGCCATTGCAATGACCTATTTTGTTCCAAAGCTATTCGTTGGAATCGCTTTTGATTCAGGCGGGGTGGCATCAGGTCCCATGACAGCTACTTTTATTTTAGCATTTATGCAGGGGGCTGCAGAATCTATAGAAGGTGCCAATGTATTAATAGATGGATTTGGCATGATTGCCATGGTTGCACTGACTCCGCTGATTGCCCTTCAGGTATTAGGTTTTATCTTTAAACTAAAATCTAAAAAAGGAGGATTTGAAAAGGATGCACAGTCAATCTGATCGTGCCGGATTTGAATTAGTCTATGTTATAGTCAACTTTGGTTCAGGAAGCAAAGTTCTGCAAACTGCCAAGGCAAATGGTATTTCAGGAGGTACTGTACTCTTGGGCAAAGGGACAATCCAAAATCGCCTTTTGGAATTTCTATCTTTAACTGGTGTGAAAAAGGAAATTGTCCTGATGGTGGCGGATAAGCAAACAGCGGATCATGCCCTCAAGCAGCTTGACAGGAAATTTAAATTCAGCAAACCAAACCACGGTATCGCTTTTGCCATTTCTGTATGTAATGTAATCGGAGCAAGCCGCTGCAGAAGCGGAAATAGTGAGCAGGGAAGAGGTGCAGAAAAAATGATGTATCATGCCATTACGGTGGTTGTAGAAAAAGGGAATGCAGAGCATGTGATTGATGCAGCAGCCGAAGCAGGCTCTAAAGGTGGTACGGTCATTAATGCGAGAGGGTCGGGCATTCATGAAACCAGCAAGCTATTTTCAATGGCCATTGAACCAGAGAAGGAAATCGTGCTGATTCTGTCAGAGGAAGAAAGTACAGAAAAAATTGTCGCATCGATAAGAAGAAAACTTAAAATTGATGAGCCGGGTAATGGGATCATATTTGTGCAGGAAGTCAGCAAAACTTACGGGATTTATAAGTGAATGGCAGCCCAATTTGATGGCTAAATCAAAAGTGAATGGAAAAGGGGGCAGCAAAATTTGAATATCTTTTTTGCAGTCACAGTATTAATCTACACCATGCTTCTCATTATCACATACGGCTTTGCCATTTTAACTAAATTTAAGGAAGATAAAGGAGAGGAAATCTTTAATAGGGCTTTTATTAACGCCTATGTGATCCTACTCTTTGGCCTTCTCATTATTTATACCCTTATCCAGCATCCGCATGTTCCCCTGGATTCAGGTAAGACTTCTTATCTCTTGCTTTCAAGTAAATTTCTATCTCTCATGACACTTGGAGGAAGCCTGTTTTTTTTAAGCCGGAAAAGATGCAGCCAGTAGCATGCTTGAGAACTAAAGGCTTACTGGCTGATCAAAGAAGCTTCTAAGTCGATTATGATTATTAAAAAAATTCGTTTAAATAGTTGCCATAAGTATTATAATTAAATGTGTGTAAGCGATTACAGTACAAGGAGGAGACTATGAGCAGATTAATTCATTTTGAAGTCCATGCAGATGATATGGAGCGGGCTAAAAAATTTTATGGAGAGGTATTTGGGTGGTCATTTCAGGATTGGAGTGAATATGCCGGAATGCCTTATTATGGAGCAGTGACTGGAAATGAAGAAGAGCCGGGCATTAATGGTGCTTTGATGAAGCGCCAGGGACCGCCTCCAGGAGCTAATCAAGCGATAAACGGATATTCCTGCACAATTGGTGTGGAAGATTACGATGCCGCGGAAGGCAGAATCCTTGAGAATGGCGGCACTGTAGCATTGCCGAAGTATGCTCTTCCTGGAATGGCTTGGCAGGGGTACTATAAGGATACAGAAGGGAATATTTTCGGAATTCACCAGCCTGATGCAAATGCGAAGTGAATGGTAAAGACTATTAGCATCTAATGACACAATACATAAAAAAAGCCCGTCTTAAATGACAGGGCTTCAGTGAAGGAGTCACCTTAAGAGTGACTCCTTTATATATTTATGCACTAAGTTTTGCAACTTTGCCTTCCTTGCGCTTTTTGGCATATTCAGCTGTAGCAGTAAATAGAACATCTGAGGAAGAGTTAAGGGCTGTTTCACATGAATCCTGTAATACGCCAATAATGAATCCTACCCCGACAACCTGCATAGCTACGTCATCCGGAATTCCGAATAAGCTGGCTGCTAAAGGAATGAGAAGAAGGGATCCGCCTGCAACACCTGAAGCACCTGCGGCAGAAACTGCTGCTAACACGCTTAGGATTAGAGCTGTTCCAAAATCCACTTGAATACCTAATGTGTGAACGGCTGAAAGAGTCAGAACAGAAATTGTAACAGCTGCACCAGCCATATTAACCGTTGCGCCTAATGGGATGGATACGGAATACGTATCTTCATCCAGTCCAAGTTTTTCGCATAAGCTCATATTTACAGGAATATTAGCTGCTGAGCTGCGTGTGAAGAACGCTGTAATTCCGCTTTCTCGTAAGCATCTAAAAACAAGCGGATATGGATTTCTGCGAATATTTAAAAATACGATAATCGGATTTACAACCAGAGCGATAAAGAACATGCAGCCCAGGAGGATGAACAGTAACTTGCCGTAATCCATCAATGCTGATATACCATTGCTGACAATCGCATCAAACACAAGGCCCATAATTCCTATTGGGGCGAAGCTAATTACCCATTTAACCAGAGTCGAGATGGCATCTGAGAAATTTGCGAGCATGTTTTTTGTAGTGTCAGCTGCTTTTCTTAAGGCAATGCCAAGCAGGATTGCCCAAGTCAGAATGCCGATATAATTGCCATTGATCAGTGCATTGACCGGGTTGTCCACAACATTGGTCAGCAGGGTTGTAAGAACTTCAGCTATCCCTCCTGGAGGTGTTACATCCTCTGCTCCCGGTGCAAGTGAAAGGGTAACAGGAAAAATAAAGCTTGCTACTACTGCGACAAGTCCAGCTAAAAAGGTGCTTAAACCATAAAGAGCTATAATGGATTTCATATTTGTCTGCTGTCCGCTTCTATGTTTGGAAATGGCATGCATGACCAGGAAAAAAACCAGTACCGGTGCCACAGCTTTTAATGCACCTACAAATAAAGTACCGAAGATAGACACCCATCCTGCTGCTTTCGGAATAGTCAAAGCGAGGGCGATACCTGCGATGATGCCCAGAAGAATTCTTTTTACCAGGCTTATTTGGTTCCACTTGCTGATTGCGTTTTTCATTCGATTCCCTCCGAAGTGATTATTATATAAAAGAGAATAATGGCTTATCACTGTTATCCGACAGTGATATTTGTTAGTTTAACACAAATATTATAAATTGTGCGATAAATTATTATATTGAAATATCTGTTAAACGACTATTAAATAGATAGGTTGCTGTTAATTATGGTTTTAGCGGTTTAAATAAGAGGAATAATAAAAAATAATTCAATACTTTTTTGGCTTGTGGAATAAGAGTCCTTATATAACTGCAATCTAAAAATGTACATAAAATCGAAAGATGAGGTACACACCATGACAGGAATTCTATTAGCCCTCATTGCAGCGGTTTCATGGGGCAGTATTGTATTTGTCAGCAGCAAGCTTGGCGGGGACGAGGACAGCCAGACGCTTGGCACGACAATAGGAGCCCTATTATTTGCCATCGCTGTCTATCTTTTTAAGAGACCGGATCTTTCCAATATTGTTTGGTCAGTCGGCTTTATTTCTGGTTTGTTCTGGTCGATCGGGCAGAAAAATCAGTTTGGGGCAGTCAGATATTTGGGGGTTGCAAAGACAGCTCCAATGTCCACAGGTCTGCAGCTTATTGGAACAACTTTTTTTGGAGTATTCATTTTTAAAGAATGGGAAACAACGATGAGCATTATCATCGGAGTCACCTCTCTGGTCTGCATCATTGTTGGTGCAATTCTGACTTCTTTGAAACAGGGGGATGACAAGGAACAGGGAAAAAGCCTCAAGAAAGGCCTGCTTGTACTCCTTTTATCGACCGCAGGCTTTGTCGGGTATGTTGTACTAATCCGCTGGTTTGAAATTGATGGCTGGTCTGCCATACTGCCGCAGGCGATTGGAATGGTAACAGGAGCATTCCTCATAACCCTCCGCCGCAAGCCATATAACAAATATGCAATCCGTAATATCATTACGGGGCTGATTTGGAGCACCGGGAATCTGGGATTGCTGCTTTCCCTCCCGAAGATCGGCGTGGCCACCAGCTTTTCCCTTTCTCAGACCGGAATAGTAATTTCGACCATTGGCGGGCTTTTCTTTTTAAATGAGCGTAAAAGCAAAAAACAGGTGTTTATGGTTCTCCTTGGCTGTTTGTTTATTATCGCTGGGGGAGTATTGCTGGGCTTTACGAAAAAATAGGGGAGTGATCTTATGTATCCAAGTCTTGAAGGGAAAGTTGTCGTTATTACCGGCGCAGCATCCGGGCTGGGAAAGTCAATGGCAGAACGGTTCGGTGCTGAAAAAGCGAAGGTAGTCATTAATTATTTTAATGAGGAACAGGAAGTGCAGGGAATTATAGAAACGATTGAGAAAGCTGGCGGCAGCGCCTCTGCCATCCAGGGGGATGTTACAAAGGAAGAGGATGTTAAAAGAATGATCGCCCATGCCATTAAAACGTTCGGATCTCTCGATGTCATGATTAATAATGCGGGGATCGAAAATGAAGTCCCATCAGAAGAACTCACCCTGGAGGATTGGAACAAAGTTATATCTACAAATCTGACGGGACAATTTATCGGCTGCCGTGAAGCAATTGACTACATGCTGGAAAACAAAATAAAAGGATCTATCATTAATATGTCATCTGTTCATCAGGAAATTCCATGGCCTCATTTTGTTCATTATGCAGCAAGCAAAGGCGGAGTCAAATTGATGACCGAGACCCTTGCGCTAGAATTTGCCCCGCACGGTATCCGGGTGAACTGCATTGCCCCTGGTGCTATTGATACACCCATTAATGCGGAAAAATTCTCAGACCCTGAATTAAAAAAAGGTGTCGTTGAGCTCATTCCCATGGGCTATATCGGCAAGCCGGAAGAAATAGCAGCTTGTGCAGTATGGCTGGCATCCACTGAAGCCAGCTATGTCACCGGAATGACCTTGTATGCTGATGGAGGCATGACACAATATCCGGGATTTCAGGCTGGCAAAGGATGAATGGAAAGCTCTTCTCATTTGAGAGGGGCTTTTTTTAGGCAGGTAACGGAACTTTTAGTGTCAAGCGGTAAAAAGATAGACATAAAAAATCCGGCCGCTTAAAAAGGGCCGGACCTGAAGGGGTAAAGAAAAAGGGCTTTATGATGTTTCGGTACATTTACATTCTAATGCGTAAATGTTAACAAACTATGACCGGGATGCGGACAAATTATTAAATATATCCTTTACATGTTAGATTGTGTGGGGAACAGAAATGATACATACAGCGGCAATTCCTGCTTAGCAGCGGGTACTAAAAAGGCAGGATCGATTCCTGCCTCACTGTCATTTATTTTCTCTTTTGAGCTTTCATTTTGTTCGCTTCCAGTTCAGCAGCATATTCTTCGTATGTTTTACCCTGCTTTTGGCTCTCAGATTGAATTTTTTTGAACTTGTTATCATTAAGATTCGGCATGTCTACACCTCCCCTGGACAAGAATATTTTTTACAAAGATATGAACATTATTCCGACTAAATTAATTAAGTACATTTACTCAAAAAGGTTTCATTTCCATTTTTGATGGGTATGATAACCAGGCTATCTAATATGGAAACAGATCCAATACTTAACATTTAAGGTAAACTCAAGTATAAATATTTGAATCAGAGGAAAAATATGGTCATTCGTTGTTAGGAGGTTTGATTGTGGCAGATAACAAAGATATGAATACAGAAAATGAGCAGAATGTTAGCCGTGAGACACTGACAACCCGGCAGGGGCATCCAGTTACGGATAACCAAAACATTCGCACGATAGGCAATCGGGGACCTGCTACTTTGGAAAATTATCATTTCATTGAGAAGATCTCCCATTTTGACAGGGAAGAGGTTCCGGAGCGTGTGGTTCACGCAAGAGGAGCAGGAGCATTCGGTTACTTTGAAACATACGGAAAAGTGGGCGATGAGCCGGTTGAGAAGTATACACGTGCCAAGGTCTTCTCTGGTGCAGGGAAGAGGACGCCACTAATGGTCCGCTTTTCAACTGTGGCAGGTGCGAAGGATTCACCCGAAACAGCACGTGATCCTAGAGGCTTTGCCGTAAAAATGTATACTGAGGACGGAAACTGGGATTTGGTCGGCAATAACCTGAAGATCTTCTTTATCCGTGATGCGATGAAATTTCCTGACATGATTCACGCCTTCAAGCCTGACCCTGTTTCAAACGTGCCAAATCCCGAGCGGATGTTTGACTTTGTATCTCGCACACCCGAAGCTACACATATGATTACTTTCGTATTTTCCCCATGGGGAATACCCGCTACATACCGTCACATGCAGGGATCGGGTGTCAATACCTATAAATGGGTGAATGAAAAAGGGGAAGCTGTACTGGTGAAATATCACTGGGAGCCAAAGCAGGGGATCCGCAATCTGACCCAGGAAGAGGCAAGCGAGATTCAGGCTAAAAATGTCGGACATGCTACACAGGATTTATTTGAGGCGATTAAACGGGGAGATTATCCGGAATGGGAGCTTTTTGTACAGATTATGGAGGATGATTACCATCCAGAATTGGATTTTGATCCCCTTGATGATACCAAGCTTTGGCCGGAGGATCAGTTTCCTTGGCTTCCTGTTGGCCGCATGGTGCTTGATCGCAATCCAGTGGATTACCATGCAGAAATTGAACAGGCGGCTTTTGGAACGGGAGTACTTGTTGATGGAATGGATTTTTCCGATGATAAGATGCTGCAGGGCCGGACTTTCTCATATTCCGATACACAGCGTTATCGCGTTGGAGCGAACTATCTAAAATTGCCGGTCAACGCGCCGAAATCGCCTGTACGTACGAATCAGCAGCGCGGCCAAATGGATATTCGGGACCCGAAAGAGGCAGGAGATAATCCCCATATTAACTACGAGCCTTCAATAAAGGGCGGCTTTAAGGAAGCACCGGAAGAAGGGCGCACCCCGCATCGGCCAACTTATAATGCAGCTGCCATGAGCGCACCGATCGATCGGCCAAATAATTACGGCCAGGCCGGCCATACTTACAGGAGTTTTGATGACTGGGAGCGGGATGAACTGATCAAAAACCTGTCTGAAGCTTTAGCGGTATGCGACAAACGGATTCAGGATGCCATGTTTGAGCATTTCACACAAGCTGATGAAGACTATGGCCGCCGTGTCATGGAAGAAACCGGGAAAGTCATGAAAAAGATCCAGGCGACGAGCGGGGAAGAACAAATCCCAGGCCGTGACGCTGGAAGATCTAAATATGGCCAAGGTTCAATCGCTGAAAACCAGGCATCAAAAGAAGCGGTTGAGAAAAGCCATGAAACGGATCCGTATTAATAGCAAACATGGACTGTCCAAAAGTCAGCATTACTGACTGCAGGGCAGTTCTTTTTTTATTTGCTTCTTTTTTTTAGGGCAGATAGGACTTCTTCCCGGTTCTATAGAATAACCTTCTAAACTATAAAACCTGAGGTGCCGAAATGAAACCAATTATTGGAGTTACGTCAAATTTAGATGATCATAACCTTTCTGTATCAATGGATAATATCCATTCATTATTAAACGCAGGGGCCGTTCCAGTTGTTGTGCCTAATTTGCTGGATGATGAGAAAGTCGAAAAATTAGCTGAAACGCTTGACGGGCTGCTGCTTACTGGCGGGGGGGACATCGACCCAACACTATTTGGTGAAGAACCACATCAAAAGCTGGGCAGTATTTGTCCGGAAAGAGATGCATTCGAAATCAGCATGATTCAAAAAATGCTTGCTCGAAATAAACCAATCTTAGCCATATGCAGGGGCTGCCAAATCCTAAGTATCGCTCTTGGGGGTGATATGTATCAGGACATCTTTTCCCAAATGGGCGTACCTTTGCTGCAGCATGGCCAAAAAGCACCCCGCTGGCATGCGACACACTTTGTGAATGTAAAAAGAGATTCTCTCCTCCACAAAGTTACTGGAATGCAAAGCTTTAAAGTAAATAGCTATCATCATCAGGCTGTCCGCAAAATGCCTGGAAATTTTGAGGTGTGTGCAGAGGCCAATGATGGAGTTATTGAGGCTTTTGAGAGTAAAAAGCATCGCTTTGCATTAGGGGTACAGTGGCACCCTGAATGCATGACAGAAAAGAATGATAACCCTTCAAAAGCTATATTTGATGCATTTGTTAAGGCTTGTAAACAATAATACAGAAGGTGAAAAGCCGTCGCACTTTTAAAATTGCGGCGGCCATTTCACAGCCCTTCCTCCAGATAAGTCTCAGCACCGGCGATAAACTCCCTGACCGCAAACGATAAGTACTTATCCTTTTTCCAAATCATTCCGAGCTCTAAATTAACTGCAGATTCAGAGATTGGCAGAACCACAAGGTCATTGCAGTTTATATTTTGACAGATTTTGCTTGGCAGCATGGTGATACCCAGTTTTCCTTCAACCATTCCCAGCAGGAAATCCTTTTGCGAGCTTTCACAGACAATATTAGGCTGAAAGCCGCTGTTTACGCATTCCTCAATAATCAGATCATATAGGGTGAAATCTTTCCGGTAGAGGATGAATGGCTCTTTGGCTAATTCTGAAAAATGCACTTCTTTTTTCGTAGCAAGCCTATGTTCCCGGTGGATAATGAGCATTAAGGGATCGCTCAGGACATTGATTATTTCAAAACCGCTTCCATGGGCCGGAACCGTGCAAATTAGTCCAATATCCAATGTGCCATCTTCCACCCCCTTTTTTATTTTCTTCGTGCCGACTTCTGTTAATTTAATTTCAATCAATGGAAACTTTTCTTTATATTGGCTGATAAGCTTCGAAAAGAAGGCTGCACCGACTATGGGAGGTATGCCAATTTTGATTTCACCGCCCTTCAGCTCCATTAAATCTGTTAACTCCAATGTCAGGTTCTGAAATGCGTCCAGCACTTTTTTCGCATTAATTAACACCGCTTTTCCTGCATCCGTTAATTCAAGCTGCTTCGATGACCTGTAAAATAGCGGCACTCCCAGTTCGCCTTCGAGATTCTTGATGGCTTTGCTGATGGAAGGCTGGGTGACATGCAGGGTCTGGGATGCTTTAGTGAAGCTTAAGTGCTGTGCTACTTCCGCAAAATACTCTAAATGCCGGATATCCAATTACTGCACTCCTCTCATATAACCAAAAGGCATAAGGATTATAGATTATATGTATTTCATTTATGGATGGCAATCATTATATAATAATCTACAACAAATACTGAAAATTAACAATATTCATAAAGAGGAGATGGGTAGAATGGATTTGCAGAAGGAATCTTTACTGCTTCATGAGAAGTTTAAGGGTAAGTTAACGGTCGATGTAAAAATGCCGCTGAACAGCATGAAGGATTTAAGCTTAGCCTATTCCCCGGGAGTTGCCGAGCCATGCCGAAGAATCCATGACCAGCCTGAGAAGGTCTATGATTATACAATAAAAGGAAACTTAATCGCTGTGGTTTCTGACGGCACTTCTGTGCTGGGACTTGGCGATATTGGCCCTGAAGCCTCTATGCCTGTTATGGAGGGAAAGGCAGCACTATTTAAAGCTTTTGCAGGGATTGATGCTGTTCCGATTTGCCTTGATACGAAGGATCCCGAAGAAATCATTAAAACAGTCAGGCTGCTGCAGCCTTCCTTTGGAGGCATCAACCTCGAAGATATCGCGGCACCTAATTGCTTTTACATTGAAGAACGGCTTAAGCAGGAAATGAATATTCCCGTTTTTCATGATGACCAGCATGGAACAGCAATCGTAACAGCAGCCGGGTTAATCAACGCGCTGAAGCTTGCCGGCAAAAAAATGGATGAAATTAAAATCGTAATCAATGGGGCGGGTGCGGCAGGAATTGCGATTATCAAGCTGCTCCTAAATATGGGAGCAAAAGATATCATCATGTGTGACACAAAGGGAGCAATTTATGAAGGAAGGCAGGAGCGAATGAACCCTGTCAAAGAGTCTGTCGCGAAAATAACCAATCGTGGGAAACGTAAAGGACCGCTTGAAAATGTTATCATTGGCGCCGATGTGTTCATCGGGGTTTCCTCTGCCGGTGCCTTAACAAAGGAAATGGTCGAGACGATGAGTCCGAATTCCATTATTTTTGCCATGGCTAATCCAGTTCCTGAGATCATGCCGGATGAGGCGAAAGCGGCAGGAGCTAAAGTCGTTGGAACAGGAAGATCCGATTTGCCGAATCAGGTGAACAATGTCCTCGCATTTCCTGGAATTTTCCGAGGGGCCCTGGACGTCAGGGCTACTGAAATTAATGAAGAAATGAAAATGGCAGCTGTCGAAGCGATTGCCGGATTAATCGATGCTACAGACCTGACACCTGATTATGTCATTCCTGGGCCGCTCGACAGCCGGGTTGTCCCTGCAGTAAGGGAAGCAGTAGTAAAAGCGGCCCAGGAAACAGGTGCAGCCCGAATCGAAATTATACAGAGCCAAATAATAAGCCAATAGAAGGAAATTAGTATGCGCAGGCATGTTCAAGTGAGATCCAACATAGTATCCAAAAAATGAAGCTGCAGATTTTGCCAATGGGATTGAATTTATCACTTTCGTCATGTTGAATTTATTTAAAAGGGAGACTGATACCCATGAAAGTATACGAAGTAATTGAGACGCAGGAAATGTTCCGTGGTGAAATCATCGAAAACTATTACGTTATTTATGAGCAAACAGAAAACAAAGTCTTTGAAAATCGAAACAATTATATGTTTCAACAAGAAAGATTTTTAGAAGAGACCGTTAATATTTTTATAGGAAACCCGCATTCCACCTTAAAGAAAGTAAAAACCTATCCCATTCGCCATCTTGCATTCGGGGATATCCGCGAAGCAATCAGAAAAGACTTTCCTGACCTCTTTAAGAACCTGAAAAGTTATCCCGCTTAAACACTGGCAGCCTCCAATGCAGGAGGCTGTCTTTTCTTTGGATTCTTAGGATGGAAATGTTTCCTGTCTATCTGTATGATAGTATAACAGCAAAAAAGAAAACGCGGGCAGGATCGTTTTTCAGAAATTTGTTAAGGGAATAATTCAGATGTAAACAAATTAATGGGGTGGAGCAATGATTCAGTTTGACAATGTGTCGAAACAGTATCGGGATGGTACTAAAGCAGTAGATTCAATCAACTTACATATAAAAGAAGGCGAGTTCTTTGTGATTATTGGTCCGAGCGGTTCCGGGAAAACTACTGTTCTGAAGATGATTAATAGGCTTATTCCTTTGACATCAGGAACGATTTTCATAAATGGCAAACGGATCAGTGACTATGACATTCATGAGCTTCGCTGGGATATTGGTTATGTACTTCAGCAGATTGCCCTTTTTCCTCATATGACGATTGGGGAAAATATCGCGATTGTACCGGAGCTTAAGAACTGGGAGCAGGTGAAAATTAAAGAACGGATTGATGAATTATTGGAAATGGTCGGATTGGAGCCTGACATATACCGGAGCAGAAAGCCGCACGAACTTTCAGGAGGACAGCAGCAAAGAGTCGGCGTAACAAGAGCATTGGCCGCCAATCCGCCCATCATCCTGATGGACGAGCCTTTTAGTGCACTGGATCCCATAAGCAGGGAAAAGCTTCAGGATGACCTAATCCATCTTCAGAAAAAAATAAAGAAAACCATTGTGTTTGTTACACATGATATGAAGGAAGCTTTAAAGCTCGGTGACCGCATTTGTGTCATGAAGGACGGGGAAGTCGTCCAAATTGGCACACCTGAAGAACTGCTTGCGCATCCGGAAAACGAATTTGTCAGGCAGTTCGTAGGGGAAGGTCAGGGGCCGTATATAGAGGGGTTTAGTCTTCATGAAATCCTTCTGCCGATTTCAGAACCCGAAGAGAGCATGGCAGTCCTTCCAGCCTCGGCTTCCCTCGAAGAAACGCTTAGCTTATTGGCCGCTCATAACGAAATTGCTGTGGAAGAGGACGGGGAATTCATTGGACTGGTCGACAGGCAGACTGTTATCCGTAAATTGGCAGGCAGCATGCGAAGAGAGGTGAAGTCATGAATACCTTGAGCTCTGTTTTCAGTGAAAGAAAAGGTCAATTAGCAAGTGTGCTGATTGAACATATCCAGATTTCGCTCATTGCTTTATTTTTTGCAGTCCTGATTGCCATTCCGCTTGGAATATATCTGACTAAAAAGCAAAAAATTGCAGAAGGAATCATTGGCGCAACAGCCGTATTGCAGACCATACCTTCACTAGCACTGCTTGGTTTATTGATCCCCTTATTCGGGATTGGAAAAGTGCCCGCCATTATCGCATTAGTCGTATATGCACTTCTGCCCATCTTGAGAAATACATATACAGGAATAAAGGAAGTAGACGATTCTATTCTCGAAGCGGCAAGGGCAATGGGGATGAACAGGCGCAAAAGGCTCATGAAGGTGGAGCTTCCTCTTGCCATGCCGGTGATTATGGCCGGAATCCGTACGGCGATGGTTTTAATAGTCGGAACAGCTACTCTTGCAGCCTTAATTGGAGCAGGCGGTTTAGGAGAATTGATTCTCCTGGGAATTGACCGGAACAACACGGCCCTGATTATTCTTGGGGCCATCCCTGCAGCCATATTGGCAATCCTTTTTGATATGCTGCTGCGCCGGTTTGAGCATATGTCATTTAAAAAATCGGTCACAGCACTTGGAGTATTCATTGGTGCGATGATATTAGTTATGGTCATTCCTTTATTGGCAAATCAATCAGAGGAGAAGATTGTCATCGGCGGGAAACTTGGTTCAGAACCGGAAATCCTGATCAATATGTACAAATTGCTGATTGAAAATGAAACCGACCTTAATGTCGAGTTAAAACCAGGGTTAGGAAAAACTTCCTTCGTCTTCAATGCTCTGAAGTCTGGCAGTATTGACGTGTATCCTGAGTTTACCGGTACAGCCATTGCGGAATTTTTAAAAGAGACAGCGGTAAGCACAGACTCCGGTCAGGTATATGAGCAGGCGAGAAAAGGAATGAAGGAACAATTCAGCATGGAGCTGCTAGAACCGATGGCTTACAATAATACGTATGCTTTGGCAGTGCCTGAGAAACTGGCTGAAGAGTATGAACTGCAATCCATTTCAGATCTGCAATCAGTCGAGCAAAACATAAAAGCCGGCTTCACCCTTGAATTCTCGGATCGGGAAGATGGCTATCGTGGCATCCAGAAGCTATATGGTGTAGAATTTCCAACTGTTTTAACCATGGAGCCTAAACTGCGCTATGGAGCAATCGAAAAAGGTGAAATCAACCTGGTGGATGCTTATTCAACAGATAGCGAAATTGCCAGATACAAACTCACTGTCCTGGAGGATGACAAACACCTGTTTCCGCCATATCAGGGCGCTCCGCTGTTGAGAGAAGAAACCGCAGAAAACCATCCGGAGCTGGTTAAAGCTTTAAACAAGCTGGATGGAAAGATAAGCGATGATGAAATGCGTGAAATGAACTACAAAGTAAATGTAGATGATGTGAGTCCTGAAGAAACAGCAAGGGAGTATCTTGAGAAGGAAGGATTGCTGAAATAAAACAGGGAAAGTTAACGAGTAAAACAATAGCACATTCATTCAGCTGCCCCATTTTTATTAATGGGGCTGTTTTTTTTGGTTCTGCACTTCTTCTGGAGTCGATTTACCCCTGTATAATAATTCCTCCTAAGGGGATAGTAAGAAAAAAATTGATATAGGTGTTTTTATGAAGAAGGATAAAATTGGTATGTCCAAGGTTATGAACGAAAATTTATCGTACATTCAAGATGCGTTTCATCATAATAAAGAACTTATTATTCGTTCGTTTTTTTTCTCTTCGGATACTTCGGGCTGTCTGCTCTATCTCGATACGATCGCGGATAAGAAAATAATCCAGGAGCATATACTAGGGCCAATTCTAAAACTTAAGGAATTATCCAAAAGTCCTATACAGCAAATGGAAAACACAATCGAAATTTCCAAGATTAAGATCATCTCGGACTTGAATGAAGCAGTAAACGAACTGTCTAAAGGAAATACGCTTATATTTATCTCCGGCGCTGATTCATGCCTGGCAGCAGACACGGCTGATTGGAAGGATCGAGCGCTTTCACCGCCGCAGTCCCAGCGGGTATTAAAGGGACCGCAGATCGGATTTACCGAACTTGCCAATAATAATATTTCACTGATCAAACGGTTCATTAAGAATGACCAATTGACAATTGAGGATCAGACGATTGGAGAGGAGACCAATACAGGAGTATATCTTCTATATTTAGCTGATAAAGCAGATCGGGACCTCCTAAAAAATGTCAAAAGCAAACTAAAATCAATTAGACTAAAATCTATTCTCGATTCTTCCTATATTCAGGAAAGCATCTCAGATGATCAGATTACGCCATTCCCGCGGGTTCTCACAACGGAGCGGCCAGATGTTGTGGCCGGCCATTTATTGGAAGGCAAAATGGTGATTATATGTGACGGATCTCCGGATGCACTGATTGTGCCTGCCCTGTTCATCCAATTTTTCCATTCGCCGGAGGACTCTTATGAAACATCCATGTTCGATTTTACCAGGCTGGTTCGAATCATTTCTTTTGTTGCTTCAATCTTTCTCATTCCTTTTTATATTGCATTTGTATTATTTCATCAGGAGCTGATCCCCAGTGAATTGCTCGTCAGCCTGGCAGCACAGAGGCAAATTGTTCCTCTGCCTTTAGTCATTGAAGTCATTCTCCTGATGGTGATTTTTGAAGTGCTTCTGGAGAGCTCCATACGTTTGCCGACAGGCATCATGCTGGCATTCTCGATTATTGGTACGATTATTTTAGGGCAGTCAGCAGCAGAAGCAGGAATTGTCCAGCTATCGACACTCGTCGTTATTTCAGCTACCTATGTTTTGAATTTTGCTATTCCTGTTCATCCTTTTGGAAATGCAATCAAGGGGATTCGTTATATCCTGGTGTTCTTGGCCAGTACGTTTGGATTGTACGGCATTATCTTGGGAACCATTGTTTTAATCAATCATCTTACATCCTTAAATAGCTTTGGAGTGCCATATTTATCACCCATCACACCGGTGAAAAAAGCAGATATAAAAGATACTTTTATTCGAGTTTCATTAAAAAAGATTATCAATGCTCCCAAAAAATATGATAAGGACGATCTTCTTAAAAATAGCCGTAAATGAGTGATCAAAATGAAATATCTTTATATGCTGTTTATATTATTATCGGTGGCGGCAGTATTCCTTGCCCCATTGGATAAACATGAGTTGAATGAACTTTCTTTTTCATTTGCTATGGGGGTCGACCATGCAGAGGACGGGTATGAGGTATCCCTGCAATTGATCAATCCTGCTGCCGTTGCAGGTAAATCACAGGTTCCCAACTCCCCCTATGTAGTTTATAAAGCAACGGGTAAAACAATTGATACAGCTTTAGAAAGAATTTCTGTAAATATTTCCCGTTATAATTATTTAAAACAGATAGAAGTCATTCTCTTGGGTGAAGCAATCGCCCGTGAGGGGAAGGCCAAGGACGTTTATGACTATATTCTGCATTCTGCACAGATTCCATCAGATGCAAATCTGGTCATTGCCCGGGATGTCAGTGCAAGTGAACTGCTGAAGATCTACTCTCCAATTGAAGGTTTTTCAGCTTTTGAAATTGAAAACATCCTCCAAAAGCTGGGCAGAGATATTCCTGTGACCGCGACGGAGATCAAGGTTGATGAAATCAAGGAGGGAAAGGATATCGCAATGCCTTTTATTAAAGTAGAAGGGGATCTCAAAAGCGGGAAGGAAAGAGGGAACTTTGAAACGACCAGCCCTGGTCATATTGCTTATGGCGGGCTTGCCCTTTTTAAAGAAGATAAGTTATCAATGTTCCTTGATTATCGGGATGCTGCCATCATAACCATTCTGCAGGGAGGCGAATCCGGTTTTTCAATTGAAGCAAGCTGCCCAAAAGATGAAAACAACCTATTCACCTTCCGTGTTTTTGGAAATCTGGCCAGAGAAAGAAAGGTAGAAACATATGAAGATAGGTATATCTTTCATTATAACTTAAGGATTTCGGGTGATATTAGCCAGATGAAATGTAAAGTAAATTTAGAAGATCCCGATGATATCGAGCTGCTTGAAAAAGAGATTGAAAAAACAATCCAAAATCATGTGCAGGACCTTCTTGCCCTACTACAGGAAAATGAGATGGACCCTCTGGGGTTAGGGCTATTTATGAGGGAGAAAAATCCGGAGACATGGAAGAAGCTGAAACCGGATTGGCCAGCACCTATTAAAAATGCGGAAATAAAGCTTAATACGAAAATAAAAGTACAAAATATCGGGCATTACAAGGATGGAGGCGGCTAATGTGGAGAACAAACCAATCATTGGAATCATTGAATCGATGTTCGCTATGCTGCTCTTCCTGATAGGAAGCTCCGTTATTTTTGGTTTGAACCTATCAGCTGAAAAAGCCTCCTGGATTGTTAGTCTTACCGCTGGGGCTATCGGTCTCCTCATGTTCCAAATGTACGTTTATATATGGAAACATAACGATTATATGAACCTTTCCGTGATTTTGAAAAGGAATCTGGGGAAATTTCTTGGAACGGCAGCTTCTCTCGTGTATGTCCTTTACTTTGCTTACCTTGCATCCCGCGTTCTAACTGATTTTACCATGTTCATCAATAGTACGCTGCTTTATACCATGAAACCGCTGATTGTAAAATTATCCATTTTCTTCGTTGTTGCCTATACCTACATAAAGGGGCTAGAGGCCTTTATGCGCTCTGCCGTCATTATAGGCAGTGTAACCGTGCTGTTTCTATTCCTGATTCCATTCTGGATTCTCATTAGCGGAATTTTTCACTGGGAATACATTGATCCTATCTTTGAGGTTGATGTAAAGAAAATAGCCAGTATTGTGCCAACGATGGTCACCTTTCCTTACGGAGAGCTCATCGCTTTCCTTATGATTTTCCCTTATTTGAAACGTGAGCACAGATCAGCGGTATCCAAAAAGGGAAGCTTTATTATTATCTTTTTCACGCTATTATTATCTCTTTTTTCATTCTTAACCATTGGAGTACTTCACCCGGAATTAGCGAAGAACTTTACTTTTCCTGTGATAGAAGCCATTGAGCGGGTAACACTTTTTGATTTCATTAAACGGCTGGACATCTTTGCGGTAATCATCATTATCTTCGGCGGTTATTTTAAAATTGCCATTTTCACCTTCGCTGGAATGAATCTTGCAAAATCCAGCATGGCAAAGGTTAAACCATCGGTTGTGACGGTATCTATCCTAGTGATCATTCTTCTGCTGTCATACGCATATGCAGAAAATCTTTCACAGCATCTGGAGATAGGACTGAAGTTTGTGCCGTTATTCATCCATTTGCCGCTGGCGATTCTTTTGCCCTTCCTGCTGTCTTTCATTACATTTATAAAAAGAAGAATAAAATAATCGTAACTGGATGTACTTCCCTGTTCCATTAAGATTTTTCCCATAAAGTCTCCTGACAATAGAGGAAAAAAAATCTTATTAGGGCATTCCTCTATTTCCCGGCAAATCCGCCCTTGTCTATGTCATAAGCCCCTGCGTTTTTCAAATTTTCGCATATTCTATTAAAAAGCGAAAAGAGGTGCAGAAACAATGGGGTTAAATGTATCTGGCTTTAAGAAGATTACCCCGGTTAACGGATTTGATTGTACCAGTAAAGACAATGCCATGCAGAACAATTACGCATGGTCTGTTGCCGAGTTTGGAGAGTATCTTTATGTTGGGACAGGCCGTAATATAGTCTTCTCGGTCCTTTCGAGCGGAGCTATTTTTGGCGATATCGAAGTGCCTGAGGAATTGACTCCAAAGAATCCTGACTTTAGCGGTGAAATCTGGCGTTATAAAAAGGATGGCAGCGGGGAATGGGAGCAGGTTTTTAAAGAACCTTCTCTTGGAATTGTTGGCTTCCGATTTATGATTACCTATAAATCACCTTCTGGCGAAGAGGCTTTATATGCCGGATGTGCTACTTTTAGCCCAAACCTGCTTGTTTTGAAATATACAGATGAAGAAGGGTGGCGTGCCCTTCCAAGCTTATTGCAGGGCGGGTCGACGAGAACCATGGTGGTTCATAACAATAAACTATACTTGGCCGCGCTTCCAGGAAACGAGCTTCAGGTTTCAAATACCTTGCTCTATGTGAGCGAAGATCCCGAACAAAATGGATGGGAGCAAATTGATCTGTCAGGGGATCCGGAAAAAAATCCTCAGGGTAATGGAATTATTATGTCGAGCTTCAATAATAGATTGTATATTGGGACAGCCCTTCCGGAAGGATTCCAATTATGGCGATCCGAGGATGAAAATCCTGGGGCAGACAGGTGGGTAAAGGTTGTTGACAAAGGAGCAGGCGATGCGAGGAATGAGGTGCCGTTAAGCCTCGAAATCTATAAGGGCTATTTATACCTTGGGACAGCTGTCTATTTTGGCATCTTCAGCCTTGATCCGAATGATCGGCTTGTAACTCCCAAGGGCTTTGATTTAATCCGAATCGATCAGAATGATCAATGGGAACTGGTTATTGGAAGCAAGCCTGTTGAACCTTCGAACCCTGAAACCGGGACGAGGGGTACAGCTATTAGCGGTCTTCCATCCGGTTTTGGCAATATTGCGAATGGCTACTGCTGGCAGCTGAAAGAATATAATGGCTGGCTTTATCTGGGCACCTGGGACTGGACAGACCTTGTTCCGCCGCTTTTGCCGGAAGTCCTGAAAAGCCTATGGGGTGAAAGTCCGCTGTTGAGTTGTCTGCCGATCGAATGCATATCTGACCTGTTTTTTGCCTTAATTTCTCCGACAACCCGCTTGACATTTGGGTTTAGCCTGTGGAAGTCCCCAGATGGCATTCACTGGTTTCCGGTAACGATCAACGGACTTAATAATCCGGAAAATTATGGATGCCGGAATCTGTTTGTCTCTGAAAATGGCAATCTTTATTTGGGCACAGCCAATCCATTTGAGGGCTGTGAGGTTTGGGTCAAAGAGAAAAAGAGCTGCCTGGATCCGCTTAAGGACATGCTGGAGAAACGATAGACTGAACTGTAATGCTGAACAATGGTTTAAAATAAAGTAATCGTAAAAGTCCGGGAACTTCTGATTCCTGGTCTTTTGCTGTAGTAAGATCCTGCTCTCTTTCATAAATTCTTCTTAAACAGAAAAAAAGGAGGGTATGATTGTGAAACATGAAATGCAAAAAGCAACTTTGCTCGCTGAAAATATTAATGACTTTCTGGCATTCCTGAATAAAAACCTCGAAAAAAATATCTTCTATATGGATACCGGCAAATTAAAACAAATCAAACTGATTGCTGAAGACTTTAAGTTTCATATCCTCGCAGATGAGCTGATCAGGATCAATCGTTTCGTCTGTGATCCAAAGTACACAAATTATTTGGTGGACCGGTTTGTAAAAGGACTAACCATTATTGATGAATTTGTACAAAGAAACTATAACAGCCTGTTTATTGTGACGGGTAGATTATATACATTGAAGAATCTGTGTTCATTATTCAGCAAAGATTAAACAGACAGAGCTGTTCCTGGTTTAATGAATACGAAGAGTTTCATGGTGGGAGGAAATATTGCTTCTCTTAATTTATCACTATTTGGATTATAATAGTTAAAGTTTATTCTTTTACTTTAAACAATTAGGGGTATGAAAAATGGAGAAGCATAAAATCTTAAGAATTCTGGAAAAAGAATTAGTGGTTGCCCTTGGATGTACGGAACCTGTTGCGATTGCACTCGCTGCAGCAACTGCAAAGAGCCATGCTAAAGGGGAAATAAAAGAGCTATGCTTAAAAGCGAGCGGAAACATCATCAAAAATGCTAAATCAGTCGGAATTCCGGGCATGGGTTCTTATGGTCTTGATTTCGCAGCGGCAATTGGCGCTGTGGCAGGGGACCCTGCAAGGAAGCTGGAAGTATTAGAGGGAGTAGGGCCTGAAGATGAGCTGTTGGCTCTTAAACTTATTGAAGAAGGAAAAGTAACTTCCCTGCAGGCGGAGACACCGAAAAGGCTTTATATCGAAACTGTATTAAAAACTGATATCCACACTTCCAAAGTCGTAATCTCTGATAACCACAGCAATATTACTTTAATTGAGGTTGATGGAGAAGTTATCTACGAGGGCGGATGTGAAAATATAGGAATCCAATCTGAAGAAGATGAATTAATTGCACTCACAATTGACGAAATATATGAATGGGTGCTTAATGCGGAAATCAGTTCCTTATCACTTGTAAAAAAGAGTATTGAGCTCAATCGGATCATTGGAATGGAAGGCCTATCAGGTGAATACGGCCTAAAGGTAGGGAAAACGCTAAAAAGGAATGTGGAAATGGGGATTTTGTCGGATGATATTGCCACTGCTGCAATGTCTTTGGCTGCAGCTGGGTCAGATGCGAGAATGGCAGGCTCCACACTGCCTGTTATGGCAAACACCGGAAGCGGCAACCAGGGAATTGCAGTCACTCTTCCAGTTGTTGCAGCTGCTGAAAAACTTAAGGTTACAAATGAAAAAATGATTCGGGCAGTGGCACTAAGTCATCTGATAACCATTCATATTAAATCCAAATTTGGCCGGCTTTCTGCTTTATGCGGTGTGACAGCAGCAGGAATGGGGGCAAGTGCTGCCATCGTATATTTGCTGGATGGACAGCTTGGGCAAATTAAGGCAGCCATTCAGAACACAATCGGGAATGTTTCCGGAATGATCTGCGACGGAGCAAAAGCAGGCTGTGCCATGAAAGTATCTACCTGTTCCAATGTGGCTGTGCAGTCTGCCCTTCTTGCACTCAACAATCAGGAAATCAAATCAACCGATGGATTTATTCATGATGATGTTGAAAAAAGTATCGAGAGTTTCTGTCAATTAGGAAATGAAGGCACCCGTCATACGGATGAGCTGATTTTGAAATTAATGATGGAGAAATAAACAGCCAAAAGAGGCTCCTCTCATTAAGGAAGGGGCCTTATTGGTGTTGCGAAGGAACATGTGTAAATTATGAAATCATCCCTCTCCGAAACATCTCCGCAATTGCCTGTGTGCGGTTTTGAGCTCCGAGTTTCCTGATAGCTGTTTTAATATACTGGTTGATGGTGACTTCACTGATAACCATGGAATCGGCCATTTCCTTTATGCTTTCTCCCCAGGAAATCCTCTTCATGACCTCCATTTCTCTTCTGCTTAATAGCCGGGCATCTTCTTTTCCTTCCGTTTTTTCAAGAGTTTTTCCTATATGCTGACCAAATTGTGTATAAGAAGAAAGCTGCTGATCAGAAATTATTCCCTGTTCGTCAAATTCGTTTGTGCAAATATAGCCGATAGGGACTGCACCAAAGCAAATGGGGGTAGCAAGGAAGGAGTTGACATTGGAAGTAGTTATGTATTTGATGTTTATTTGCTTGAGGTATTCGATCCCCGAACAATATTTAGCTTTTCTTTCATAGAGGGCGGAGTATATGAGCGGCAATGACCGAATATCATCCCTGATGTCTCTGATATGGATTAAACCGTGGCATGTAATAGCGATGATTCCTTCTCCAATAAACCCTAGAGGAGAATACCGGAATAAAAAGGCGTTTTTAACAGGAAAATTGTTCATATAAACCTCTAGAATTTTATACAGTTTCTCCTCATGACTCTCTACATCTTCTAAATTCTGGATATTATCCAAAATGGTAGATTCTATTGCCATATTAACACCTTCCTTATAGGGATATTATATATAGAAAATTATGAATATTCAATACAAATGAATGATAGTAAGCTTTAGTTATAGTAAAAAATTATAAGTACTGGAGAGGAGGATTTTTTTCAAAAGGAAAATGTAATCGCTTTCAATCAAATTGATATCATGAGGAGGAAGAAAGTATGTCATCATTTCAAAAATCGAACTCTCTCACGGATTTTGATGCTGTTGTCGTAGGGGCTGGTTTTTCTGGATTGTATATGCTGCATCGTTTGCGGGAGGCCGGTTTTACCACCCGGGTATTTGAAGCAGGCGATAATGTCGGCGGGACATGGTATTGGAATCGGTATCCAGGCGCAAGGTGCGATGTTGAAAGCATCTATTATAATTACACTTTTTCTGAGGAACTATTGAAAGAATGGAGCTGGTCGGCAAAATACGCCGAACAGCCTGAAATATTAAGCTACATAAACTATGTAGCAGATAAATTTGATCTGCGGCGTGATGTGCAATTCAATACAAGGGTGCAGTCCGCACAATTTGATGAACAGAAAAATAGGTGGGACGTACAATTAAATAATGGTGAAAAGGTTTCTGCACAATATTTTATTACAGCTGTAGGGTGCTTGTCAGCGTCCAATGTACCTAAATTTAAAGGTCTGGAAAACTTTAAAGGCGAATGGCATCATACGGGGCACTGGCCGCATGAAGGAGTGGATTTCACAGGGAAACGGGTAGGCATCATTGGCACAGGGTCCAGCGGCATCCAGGCAATTCCTGTTATTGCAAAAGAAGCCGGGCATTTGACGGTATTCCAGCGAACACCGCAATACAGCAGCCCGGCCAGGAATACGCCGAATGATCCTGAACATCTGAATAATATACGGAAAAATTATGGGGATATCAGAGAAAAAATGCGCCATTCCATAACCGGCATACCGGAGGAGCCAAGAAATGTTTCCGTTTTTGACGAAACTCCTGAAGAAAGGCAAAAAGTTTTCGAGGAAGCCTGGAAAGAAGGAGGACTTCTTAAGTTATCTTACGCATATAATGACTTGTCCATCTCACCTGAAGCGAATGAGATTGTGGCTGAATTCATTCGCTCAAAAATCCGCGAAACAGTCAAAAATCCTGCAGTTGCAGAAAAACTTCTTCCGAGGTTCTATTATGCTACTAAACGCACCATCATAGATACAGATTATTTTGAGACATATAACCGGGATAACGTATCGCTGGTGGATGTAAAAAAGGCACCGATTCAGGAGATTACCGAAACAGGTGTTAAGACTGAGGATGAAGAATATGAGCTTGACATGATTGTGTTTGCCACAGGATTTGATGCGATGACTGGACCGCTGTTTAAGATGGATATTCGCGGGAAAAACGGCGTCTCCCTGAAAGAAAAATGGGCAGGCGGCTCACAAACCCGAACCTATCTTGGCCTCGGCACAGCAGGATTCCCGAATATGTTCATGCTGACTGGACCTGAGAGTCCGTCCGTATTAAGCAATATGATGGTTTCAATTGAGCAGCATGTGGAGTGGGTATTTGATTGCATCAGCTATATGCGGGAACAAAATCAGGCTGTCATTGAAGTCAAAGAAGAGTCGGAAAATACATGGAGCAAGCACTGCCGTGAAATTGCCGATCAGACTTTGTTTACCAAAACAGATTCCTGGTACATGGGTGCCAATATTGAAGGAAAAGCCCGCGGCTTTCAAATCTATCTTGGCGGTGTAGGAACCTACCGGAAGATTTGTGATGAAGTTGCCGAAAAAGGCTACGAAGGTTTTATCCTGACAGCACCTGAAAAAACTGCTGTTAATTAATGGGTATAGATTGGGCGGAAATTAATTCTGCCCTGTCAATAAATATATTAATAGGGGGAAAATAACTATGGCATTAGATCCGCAGGCAAAATTTTTATTGGAACAGATGGAGTCAGCAGGAGCTCCGCCGATGAGTCAGCTATCACCGGAGGAAGCCCGCCTTACCACAGATTTCAGCGCTCTGGCTGGAGAGCCGGAGGAAGTAGGGAAGATTGAAAATAAAAAAATTGCGGGACCTGGGGGAGAAATCCCTGTCCGAATATATACTCCTAAAGGAGAAGGTCCATTTCCTGCGCTAGTATACTATCATGGCGGCGGCTGGGTAATTGGTGACCTGGAGACAGTTGATGTTCCTTGCAGATTATTAACGAATTTGGCGAATTGCGTGGTCGTTTCGGTGGATTACAGACTTGCACCAGAGCATAAATTTCCTGCTGCTGCGGAAGATTCGTACGCCGCAGCCAAGTGGGTAGCTGAAAATGCAGCATCCATAGGAGTGGATCCAAACCGCATTGCCGTTGGCGGCGACAGTGCCGGCGGAAACCTTGCAGCCGTTGTGGCTCTCATGGCTAGAGACAAGCGCGAAATCTCGATTGCCTATCAGATGCTGATCTATCCGGTAACTATCCATTCTTATGCAACAGAATCCTATACTGAAAATGCAGACGGCTACCTGTTAACGAAAGACAGCATGGAGTGGTTCTGGAATCATTATTTGCGGAATGAGGAGGATGGAAAAAATCCATATGCGTCTCCGCTGCAGGCAAAAGACTTAAGCGGACTGCCGCCTGCATTGGTGTTAACGGGAGAATTTGACCCGCTGCGCGATGAGGGTGAAGCATATGCGGAACGCCTGAAAGAAGCCGGAGTCCCGGTTGAAGCCAAACGATATGACGGCATGATCCATGGATTCTTCTGGATGCCGGGTGTACTGGAGCAGGGAAGAAAGTCCATTGAGCAGGCGGCAGATGCGTTAAAACGTGTTTTCCAGGGCAGTGTGGCTTCGAAATAATAGCTATGCAGATTGGACACTTCTAAAGAGGGAGTGTCCTATTTTGTGTTATTTCGTAAAATGATTAATTGCAAGATTCCTTGAATAGTGCAATGGTGAAAGGAAGTGGTTGCCATGGAGTATTTATGAAGACGAAAACGGCAAGGATGCGAGGGAAATGGTCGCCATGAATCAACACATGACGACAGAAAGAGAAGAATGGAAAAGAAACTTCGTCTTAATGCTATAAATTAATAGTTTCCCACAAAAGAATCTCCCTATCGCTCAATTTGGGGTAATAAATTTCCCATTCTCCCTGATTTATCTTCTTCTCCTGTCTATCAAGAGGCTCATTATCCTATTTTTGAGATAATTTCCAGTTGAATATAAAAAAATCAGTAGTAATGTCCCTCTTTTATTACCCCAATATACTGCCACATCTCTCACCCTTTAAGATGAAAATAGTAAGTATTCTTACTTTTCTACTAATTAAAGAGCAGGAGGAAAAAAATGAAGTCACGCAATAATTTATTGAAAGGTGCACTGGCTGCAAGTTTATTATTCACTGCTTCCATACCATTTAATGTGCTTGCTCAGAAGCCGGAAATCAAGGTGGACGAAGCGGAAAAAATTTTAAGCAGCCTCTCTAAAGAACAAAGGGATGCTTTAGAACAGCTAGAGGTAGGACCTGGATTTGTTATTTCTCCTGAAGTAAATACATCCACTCCAGAGCTGGTCGAAGTCATTGTTGAATTTAACCAGTCTCCTGCAAAGGTAGAGCTAAAGAAAGAAGCTTTAAAAGGTAAAAAAACTTCTCTTCAAGCAGCTAAAGAAAAAGTTGACAAATCCCACAATGAATTCAAAACCCATGTTAGCAAGCTGAAATCTAAGAAAGGCAGTTTGCTGTATGACGCAAGTAAAATTGAAGTAAAACGCGAATACAAGAATGCTTTCAATGGTGTTTCCATGACACTGCCGGGTATAGCTGTTGAAGAACTCCTGCAATCAGGTGCTGTAAAAAGAATCTGGAGCAATGCCCAAGTCCAGCTGGATCTCCCTTCAGTAAAGGAATCCAAAGTGAAGCCGAAGATGGCAGACAGCATTCCGCAAATCGGAGTAAATAAGCTTCATGACGAGGGGATTACCGGGAAGGGCATCAAGGTCGGAGTACTGGATACAGGGATTGATTATACACACCCTGACTTAACAGGTTCTTACAAAGGGTACCGTACAGAAAATGGACAAGACCCTAAAACCGTTGAACCAGGCACTGTCAAAGGCTGGGACTTTATCAATAATGATGCTGATCCAATGGAAGCAACTTTCAATGATTGGGAAACATCCACTCAGCCTGAATATGATTACAGAGGGGCCGCCTACTATACTTCTCACGGTACGCATGTATCAGGTACCATTGCTGCCCAAAAAGAAAATGCAGTCGACTATGCTGTCAGGGGAGTAGCACCTGATGTTGATCTGTATGCCTACCGGGTTCTGGGACCATATGGATCCGGCACCACAGACGGGGTGCTGGCCGGTATTGATAAAGCAGTAGAAGATGGCATGGATGTAATCAATCTATCACTTGGAGCGAGCGTAAACGATCCTTTATATCCTACTTCGGTTGCAATTAATAACGCTATGCTTTCCGGAGTCGTTTCCGTTGTAGCAGCAGGAAATGCGGGACCAAATGAAAAAACGCTTGGTGCACCTGGTACGAGTGCATTCGGAATTACGGTAGGAGCAAGTGATGCCTCCATTTCCATTCCAGTCTTTAAAGCTAGTGCAGCTGGGAAGGTTTTCGAATCTATGAAATTATTAGCCAAAAACTTCACGGATGATTTAAAAACACTAGAAGGGAAATCTTATCCAATTTTGTTTACTGGCCTGGGCACTCCGCAAGACTTCACTGGGGAAGATCTTGCAGGGAAAATTGCCCTCATTGAACGCGGAGAGCTGACATTTGAGGAAAAAGTGAAAAATGCCAAAAATGCCGGTGCAGCAGCTGTTATTATTTTTAATAATACGGAGGGCGAAATTCCAGCCTTCGTAGGTGAGAGCACCAAGTATATTCCGACATTCCAGCTTTCAAAGGCGGATGGTGAGTATTTAAAAGGCATCCCGGAAGCTTCCTTAGCATTTGACCAGTTGTTAGAGGTTAAGACGGAAGGAGACACTCTTGCCGATTTCAGTTCAAGAGGCCCTGTGAATAGCAACTACGATATAAAGCCTGACCTCGTGGCACCAGGTGTTTCCATTTTCTCCACCTATCCGGAGTTTATGAACCATCCAGAAGATGGCCAGGATTACACATCTGCGTATGCACGCCTGAATGGTACGTCCATGGCCACTCCTCATATTGCTGGCGTGGCGGCACTCATGCTTCAGGATAATCCGAATCTTGATCCATTCGATGTAAAAACAGCACTAATGAATACGTCGGATGATTTAAAGAAGGATTACTCCGTGTATGAAATTGGCGCCGGCCGTGTGGATGCCTATCAGGCCGTTCACTCGAACGTTTCAATTAAAGTGCTCGATAAAACAGAGCATATTGAAAACGGTGAGTACGTGGAGGCTGATGAAATCACGGGTTCCATCAGCTATGGAAACCACTATATGGACAGTGCTGATATAAATGATAGCCGTACACTACAAGTGATAAACAAAGGCAGCCAGGACCAATCCTATGACATAAAAGTTGAATATCATTCAGCTCGGAACGGTGTGCAGGATGGGGTAAAAAATAATATTAAAGTTAACGTACCAGAATCGGTTACAATAGGAGCGGGAAAAACGGAACAATTAAAGGCAGCGATTACAATCCCGAAAACAGCTGAAATCGGGCGTTATGAAGGATATATCCATGTGGTGAATCAGGATAATCCAAAAGAAGGCTATCAAATTCCATTTGCGATCCGGGTGACGGATAAAGGCATCGATTTTGCAGAACCGCTCCAGCCGTCTATTACGACTGACACACCAATGCACCAATACTATTCGCCTGGTACGCACTTTGTCTTTAAATTTAAAAGCCCAATGGAGACATTCGATTTAATTGTAAAAAATGAAAAAACAGACAAAGCTGTTGGAATTGTAGGAAGCTATGATGCCAGTGCGGCCATGCCTGATAAAGAATATCTCATATACTTTGGCCACAGAGGACTTGTTTATCCATTCACAGGGAATAAGAAACAGCCGATTGCTGATTACATGCAAAAGCTGCCGGAAGGTGAATATGTCCTTGATTTAATCAGCCGGGATGCAGAGGGAAAGACCTATCATCATGAGAGTGTAGGCATTGTAGACAATACACCGCCGGAAGTGGATCTCGACATTGAACCGGGAGTGATTGAAATAAATGATAGCATGTTAACAACTGAAGATGGCCACCATGCATTCTGGGTTCATGGAAAGGTGACCGACAAAACAGTTGACCTGTTGCAATCAAAAGGAATGGATTATACCCAAAAAACCAATAAGGCTGCTTATTATGAAAGTGAAATACCATTTATCAGCGGATTCCTGCCGCTGGATGACGATGGCGCTACGAAGTTCGGTGTGCTTCCGGAAGAATATGCAACGACTCATTACCAGTTAAGGCTATTTCCATGGGATATGGCAACAGCAGCCAATATGTTTAAATCTCCCCGGTATGTGTTTATGAAGGAAGGCACTGAACATGCAGCCAGTCGATTTAATAAAAGCAGGGTGAAGCTGAATGACGAAATAACCATGACACTTGATTTAAATAATGTGGAGAACTTTATTTCAGGTTCTTATGAAATTCAGCCGCTTCTTGACTATTTTGAGCTGCAGGAGGTTAAAGCAAATCCTGTGCTTAAGAAGTTTGCAGATCAAAATGGCATAGAAATAAAAATAGATGAATCAGTTGTCACGGGTTCTGGTGTAAAAGTAGGAGCAGCCCTTTTAAAAGAAGACTTTGAAGGGATCAGCGGAGACATGCCATTCCTTGATGTTACTTTTAAAATGGTGGACGACACCAGCTACGCAAGATTTGCATCCTTTGGCTTAAAGGAACTTTCTTATCATAAGCAAGGTCAGTCAGAAGCCATAACTATTCCGGCTTACAGCTTAAACCATTTTGAACTTGTATCAACTCACTCACGTATTTCAGGCAATATAGCACCGGAAGCTTTCTTAAATTCCGGAGGCTGGGTTGACAGCAAATACGATTTTACCAAGCTTAAAACAAAGGTTTTTGCCAAAGCGGCAGATGGAAAAATTTACGAAGGAACTATGGATAGCAGGGGGCTGTTTGATGTCATTGTGCCAGCAAAAGAGGCCTATACGGTTTATGTAGAGGTTCCTGGCCACTTGACAGAATTTCAAAATGTTTCTGCCGGCATCGAGAAAGATGGAAAGTATCACGGTCTATATGTAAGAATTAACCCTGAAGATAATCTTGCAGGGGATGTTACCCAGGATCAGGTAATCGATATACGTGACCTGAAAGAAGCTGTTGAACATTATGGCAAAAAAGACCCTGAGAATCCCCATCTCGATATTAATCAGGATGGGGTGGTCGATGAAACAGATGTCAGATGGATTGAAAAGAATTTCTTAACGAAAGGCACATTAGCAGGAAAAGGAAATCAGCCGAAAGACAGGATTGGAAAGAAAGGGCTTGCTGATTTCTTAAAGATGATTGGATTGGAGCCGAAAGAAAAATAATCATAAAACAGCAGGCAGGAGACAAGTTCTCCTGCTTGTTTCTATTATCCTATAGAAAATGCCTGGCAATTTCACTATAATAATAGAAACTTTATACTGAGGTGCAGCATGATCATTGGGAAAATTATTAAGTTTTACCGGGAGAAAGCAGGACTGACACAGGGCCAGCTGGGGGAAGGAATCTGTTCCGTTACTCATTTAAGTAAAATCGAACGGGGAATTACCGAATACTCCGGAGAAATTACACATCTCCTGGCCAGGAGGCTGGGCATTGATCCCGAGGAGGAAATAACTCGATATCATCAGCTTGCCAAAAGGCTGGATGAATGGCATGAGAGTATGATCATGCAGCGGTTGCAGGAATCTGAGCATATAAAAAAAGAACTCCAGGCTGAAAAACTGATTCATATGCCTGACTTTCAGACTTTATATCGCCTTCTGTCAGCCAGATACTATTTATCTGTGAGTGATTTGATTTCGGCATCGGAATTAATCTCAGATCTTAAAAAAGCTTCAGCTGCCTTGTCACCTCATGATGCTAATTTGCTGAAGCATATTCAGGGCATTTATTACTTTCTAACAGGTCAATACCGTGACTGTATCAGCAGTTTAGCTTCCATTGACAGAGATCAGTATAGCTACGATGAATACTATTACCATTTAGCGATTGCTCATCATTCCATCCATTCAAATATTACAGCCTATTATTATGGAAAAAAGGCGCTTCACTATTTTCAAAGAACCTTAAATATTCTTCGCGTTATCGATACGGAAATGCTGCTTATTGTTCAGCTGAATGCGAAGGAGCTTCATGACTTTAACGAAACAAAGGAAAAATATGAGCAGTTAATTAAGCTTTGTGATGCATGTAATTCTGGTGATCGAAAATCCAAGCTTTATCATAATCTGGCATTTGAATATTTTCGCAGGAAAAAATATCGGGAATCTGCCGGTCTCTATGAAAAAGCACTAAAGCTTACCGCCGAAAACGCCCCTCACTATTTAACTGCTCTGGATGGATATATACATACCTGCTATAAAGGAAAACTTCAGTCCCGTAATGCGTTAATAAAATTGGCTGAAGAAGGAATGGAGAGAGCCAAAGATACAGATTCATATACCTGGATTAATTTTCAGCTCCATCTTCATTTATTAAAAAGAGAAGAAAAGCTATACTATCAATTTATTGAGGGAACAGCATTGCCTTATTTTAAAAAAATCGGCTACGGCATTTTAATCGACCATTATGAGAAAAAGCTTTTCCACTTTTACTCAGAAAAAGGCGAGGCTCAAAAAGCAATTGAACTCGCCCGTTCATTTATACAAAAACAAAAAAGCTATTATGATCATGAGTAGAATAAAACCCCAAATCTAAGACTGCATAGGTTCTATGCAGTCTTATTCTTAATGGTTCGTTTATTCATTTTTCTTTGGAACATTTTCGCATTTGTTCCTATATATACACCCGTAAGAACAAAGGCTGCACCTATTCCATGCGCAAGGGTAAATGTTTCACCCAAAAAGACTGTAGCCATTATAACAGCAGACACAGGCATCACATTTATAAAAATGGAAGCCTTGGCCGCTCCGACCTCTTTAATTCCGTTATAATACATGACAAACGAAACCACGGTAACAAAGATACTCATATGAGCGATAGCAGCCCAAGTCGTCAATCTGGCTTGCTGAAGATCCATCCACGTTGTTTCAGCAGAAGCAAATGGCAAAAGAAATAAGGTCCCATAGGCAACTGCATATGTGGTCGATTCCACTGAGCTGAATTTTTTCAGTACCACTTTCCCCACAACGCTATAAATGGCCCAGCTTACGACAGCGCCAAGCAATACGAAATCAATCGGTTCAAAGCCATATTGGAAAAGAGTGAGCAAATGGCCATCTGTAATAATAAACACTACACCTGTCAAAGCAACGGCCATTCCAATGATATGGTTTTTGGTTATTTTTTCTTTAAGGAATAGTCCTGATAAAAGGACGATAAGAACTGGGTTTGATGCAATAAATAATGAGCTTTTAATCACGGGTGCGTGCTTTGTGGCCAGAAAGAAACAAATATTATACAGCGCAATTCCTGTCAGGCCCAAGAGAGCAAACAGTCCATGATCCCTTAAATTTGGTCGTTTCCGATCTTTCTCCATAATCCACATGAGCGGATAAAGCAGGATAGCAGCTCCCAAAAACCTCAAAAAAGCAACAGTTGCAGGTTCAAAGCTTTGAACAGCAAACTTGCCGGCAATAAATGCACTGCCCCATGTTGCAGTAGCCAAAGTCAGCATTCCATAAATAAGCCATAATCTCTTTTTCAAACGAACTCGCCTTCATTTCTGTAAAAATTTTATAAATAGTATTATAACATCTTTTTCGAAAGTCGAAATAGTTATTTTTAAGCATATTTGAGATGAATATCAGCTTGTACTTCATGTATGATTGAAGGAACAAAATTAAAATTCCGCGGATATGCCGCCGAAGGTCAGGGTAGTAAATATATAGTGTATAAATAAACTTTCAACTGCTGTTTTCCTGGTTTGCACTAAGAATGATTATCAATAAAAATAAAGAGGGTTAAAATATAAAAAAATATGCCGGAAAGGAGGGACAAATTTGTGGCCATTTTCATCAAGTAAAAAGACCAATAAAATCGTTGATGCAGCAAGCTATATTTCCATTAAAGAAACAACGGAAGAGGCGGAAATTGAAAAGATGGTATTGAAGTTGGAACAGATTTTTCACAGTACTTCCAGAGAAATCGTTATTTTGTGCATCGGGTCGGACCGCTCAACTGGAGACTCTCTTGGGCCACTTACAGGAAAGATCCTCAAAGAAAAGAACATTCCGTATCCGGTATATGGGACTCTAAAGGAGCCTGTTCATGCATTAAATATCAAAAAGGTTCTTAAAGAAATCAAGGAAACGCATCATGATCCTTTTATATTTGGCATAGACGCCTGCCTCGGGGACGAACGGCAAATCGGTTATATTTTAATAAGAGAAGGATCGTTTATTCCGGGAAATGCAGTGAATCGGGTTTTGCCAAGTGTGGGTGATTATCATTTGAAGGCAATTGTAAATACACTGGATCCATTAACACCTGTACATTCCTTAAATAGCACGAGATTATATATGGTTTTAAAACTGGCTGAAATCATAGCGGAAATTATTTCGCGTGTAGCCGCTAATGATCGGACTTCCAGAGGAGAGATTGAAAAATTGAATGTGCCGTAAACATTTTATAAGTAGAACTCCTTGTAAATCAGCCAAAAAATTGCTGTTACTCTGACAGGTAAGTTATAATGGGCAGTAAGGATACTAAAGAGAGAAAGAGGGAAAGGAATGGTTAATAACTGGACGGAAGATAATCTGATCTCGATACGTGAGAGGGTTTATCTGCATATTAAGGATCTTATTTTGGACGGGGAATTTAAAGCGGGAGACCGGCTGGTTGAACGGGAACTCGCTGAGCGGTTAAATATCAGCAGGACACCTATTCGCGAAGCGCTGTTCCGCCTGGAATCACAAGGGTTTGTAAAGACAGTCCCAAGAAAAGGCGTTATCGTTGCCGATATATCCGAAAAGGAAATTATCGAAGTGTTTACTATTTTATCATCACTTGAAGTACTGGCAGCAAAATTGGCCGTCCAAAAGCTGGATGATGAAATGGAAAGCAAGTTCAAAGGCAGCATAAATAAGGTAAAGGAATTTCTGAACAATCCTGAAGAGGATGCTGCTGAATTACATAGGGAGCTTAATCATCTCCTATATAGCTCCGCAAAAAATGTTAAGCTTTACGAGATGCTCAGCGGATTATCCGATTACATTCGCGCGTTTGCCAAAATCGGGCATAAAAATCCCGGCAGGGCAAAGCAGTCTATGGAGGAGCATTTAAAAATCATGGAAGCCATTGTCAATAAAGAAATGGAAATGGCCGAATACTTGACCAAAATACATATTGAAAATTCAAAAAAAGCATACATTGAAGCTGTTCAGCAGAGTGAAGATAAAAAATAAGAAAGAGCAGAAGCCCTTTCTTATTTTTATTAGACTCCAATCACAAATGATGAAGTTAAATTTTTTAAAACCTTAGCCACACTCATAGCGACAATGGGACTGGATTTTGGATTTTCCTCATAAGGAACATTCGAAACGGATATCTCCACTTCACCGAAATAACCTTTAGCCTTGATGGTATGTGTGTTTGATTGGATAGTCGGATCAGCATACACCTTCACCTTAGTATTTTCAAAGCCAACTCCTGCTAGGCTAAGGGCTGCTGAAACATTCACGCTCTGCGGAAACAGCCTGGATGACTCCCGTGCATTCCCTTCATAAATACAGAATGGTTCAGTCAGCATATTCAGATCCACTTTTTCTTCCGCAATCGTGCCTTTCCAGCTGCGTGGATGCTTTCTTGTAATTAAGGTGATTTCTTCAATCTCACCCAATGCTCCCGCTGCAATCCGGTCCAGGCCGGCTATAGCTGCAGAAGGAACAAAGATCTGCCGGTTATGCTGTTTGGCCACAGCTTTGAGTTTTTCATAAAAACCGGTGTCTCCTAATGCTCCCACAGAAAGCACCACAAGATGGCATCCATTTGCCAGCACTTTCTCCCCGTACATATGCAAGG
The DNA here is from genome assembly GCF_001956215.1 of Paenibacillus sp. FSL R5-0490. Classification (GTDB taxonomy): domain Bacteria; phylum Bacillota; class Bacilli; order Bacillales; family Cytobacillaceae; genus Cytobacillus. Next base: position 316,248 of record NZ_MRTQ01000001.1, read on the forward strand.
CTTGATGGCCCGCTGACTCTATGATAATATCTAAATCTCCATTAAAAAAATCGCCTTCATCTGATGTAAGGGTAAATGCTTGTTTATCAGCATGCTCTGCAACTTTATGGCTTCTAACCAGCACAGACTTTAATTCTACGTTGCCAGCATGGCCGGCTTCTATTAATTCCGCTATGGTCTTCCCCAGCGTTCCATAACCGATAATTCCAGCTTTAAGCATATTTATCACTCCTTCTCGGGATCCCCCTAAAAAAACCGTATAAATCTGGTATACGATATACTTTGTGCAATTTTATTCTAGATTTTAACTTAAAACCATTCAGAGAGCAATAGATTTTATAGAAAATATTAAAACATCTAAATTTTCAAAATTATTTGCACAATAGCTATTTTTAGTGTTATTATAGTATACAAGTTTAAAATAGTGAAAAGGGGAGGTGGTAGTGGTCTCAGGTTCTTGACGATGTCTGCACATCTAAAGAGCATAAGAGATTGATTGATATAGCATGAAAAGAGCGGTGCACCAGCAGATAACCAAGTCATCCATGAATAGCGCTTTTTTGTTTTTTGGTCAATTTGGTATACAATCTACCAAATGCTGTATTCTTTTTGGAAAAAGTTACAAGTCCTTCTCGTGAAGCAAAATGCCGGGGTATTACATAGTCAGCCATAGAAAAACAGAAGCCTTGCAATCTGTCTTTTGCAATATTTTATAGGGGTTATTTATTTATAACGAAAAACGGAGGGGAATATATGGAGTTAACATTTGCTCATTGGGTCTATGCAATTGTTACTGTGTCTGTCATCGCCACGATGCTTTTTAGAAGAGGCGTTGTCCTGCCGGTTATCATCGGAACTTTCTTTGTGGCAGTCATTTATAAAGGCAGCCTGATCGCTGGCTTTCAGGCTGTATTTAACGCTAATCTCCTCGCAGCAAAAGAGTTATTCAGTATATTCTTAATCATTTCTCTCATGATCGCACTTCTCAATTCATTGAAGGATTTGGGAGCGGACAAGAGGCTTATTGGTCCGATTGAGAAGGTTATGGTGAATGGGCATATTTCCTATTTAGTATTAATGGTTACAACCTATGTAATTTCACTCTTTTTCTGGCCAACCCCTGCTGTCCCGCTTATCTGTGCTCTGCTTGTACCCGCAGCAGTCAGGGCTGGGCTGCCTGTAATGACGGCTGCCATGGTTATTGTCATTGCTGGTCAGGGTATGGCGCTTTCCTCTGACTATATCATGCAGGTAGCACCGATGCTCAGTGCCAAAGCAGCTGGAATTGATAAGGCCATGGTTGCGGATAAGACACTGGTTCTTTCTGTCATTACAGGTGTACTTGCATTGACCTATGTTTATGTGGCGCATAGAAAATCAATCGTGAAAAATGGGAACCATGACTCTTCTCTAAACCCTGATGATGCTGCTTTTTTTGGTGTAGCGAATGAACTTGCTGCTACGGCTGAAGAAAGTGCTGAAATCATTCAGAGAAAAAATACATGGGGCAAGGTTTTTGCTGTATTAGTGCCTTTATCGATGCTGGGTGTTATGATTTATATGTTCTCAACCAAATTAACAGGCGGGTCAGGGTTTGAAGGAACAGATGGAGCTGCTTTTATTGGCGGTGTTGCGACTCTTTTATTGGTGCTTGCCACTGTGGCATTTAATCGCATCCATGCTTTAGATAAGATAAGCGAGCATTTAACGGAAGGCTTCGTGTTTGCCTTCAGGGCGATGGCTCCGGTAATTCCAATAGCAGGATTCTTCTTTATGGGAAGCTCAGACTTTACCGGCACCATTTTATCATTGGATGAAAGCGCTGCCAAACCTGCTTTTTTATTTGATATGATACAGGCAGGCCAGGCTTATATTCCTGAGAATGCCTTTATTGCAGGATTTGGCTTGTTGATTGTCGGTCTGATCACTGGCCTCGATGGGTCAGGTTTTTCCGGGCTGCCGTTAACGGGTGCCTTATCGGGTGCATTAGCAAGTGGAAGCCATATTGATCCTTCCACATTAGCTGCCATCGGACAAATGGGTGCCATCTGGGGTGGAGGCACGATTGTTGCCTGGTCTTCACTTGTCGCAGTAGCAGGATTCCTGCAGATTTCACCGCTGGAGCTGGCCAGGAAAAACTTTATTCCGGTTATTTCCAGTTTATTTATCGCAACATTAATTGCCATATTAATCTGGTAAAACAGAAAGCTCCAAAAAACAAGGCTATCCTGCAAGGTTAGAATATACTAACTAAGGGGATAGCTTTTTTATAAAGAGAGGAGTGAGGATTTGAAAATTGGCTTAGCAGGTATAGGAAAATTAGGTGCAGCGATGATGACACACTGGCATAAATCAAACCTTTCAATAGGCATTTTTCATCCCGATATGTCCAAAGCAGAACAATTTGCTGAAAAGTTCCCTAACGCACATCCTTTAACTGATAATGAGATGAGACAAATGGATATCCTTCTGCTTGCTTTGCCGGCTGGAAAGGTGATTTCTTTTATGGATAGGATAATTCCGGAAAATTCTTCTATTGCCTTCATTAATATGGCGACCGCGCTTCCAACGAAAGAAATAAAAGAAAGGTTCCCTTCCTGTAAGGTGTTTGGATTGAAATACATGGGGCATTCGAGAGACTTAATGGAGAATGGAAAGGGATTATTTATTACTGAGGACCATCTCCCTGCTCCGGTACAGGACCTATTCAGACCAGTGGGGGATATCATAATAGACAGTGAAGAGAGAGTAGCAGCAGTAAATAAACTGGCAACCTATTATGCTGTAAAAACGGCTGTTGAAATTGAGAATGAATTGACAGGCAAAGGGTATGACCCAGCTTATATTAAAAGAGGACTTACTTCCCTTGCACCGGAAGTCATACGGTCTTACAGCCAAGGCACTTTGGGGCATTTTGCAAAAGAAATTGTGAAGGAAATACAGGAGTATAATAAAAAAGCTGCTGATTAATTTTCAGCAGCTTTTCCTATTAGAGCATTCTTTCCAGCAAAAACAAATAGAACATTACGCAGGCAACATACACTGCCGCAAAAGGGAGATTCCAGCTCGAGACTTTATAGGAATCGACTTTGATAATGTTAGACATGAGACCAAGAGTGGCATTATATGGGCCTACTAAGAAGGCGGAAACCGCGCCGGACAGCATTGCGACTGTCAGGATATGAGGAGATATACCGATGGCTTCCGGGTTTACTCCTTCAATCATCAATGCCAGGGAAACGGCTGGATGGAGGCCCAGAAAGGCCAGCCCTAAAGGAATCAAAGGCAGTATGATCAGGAAAATCTCGACTCCTGCCACACTAATAAAAGCTGCAATCCAGTCAAAAAGGATTTCATTTGCCTTCGAAATATTAATCGCTGATATAAAAAAGCCTGTTGATAAAAAGATAAAAAATTGATCCTTCATGCTCATCGCGAAGGAATTGAAATGGTCAGACAGCTGATGGCCAAATTGTTTTCCTTTACGTAATAAAAGGGACCAGCTGAAAGCAAATGGAATGACGATCAGTGAAACAAGAATTAAGAATGGCAACGAAACTTGTGTCTCTGCAAAGGATACGAGGACATTAAATATTGCGATTGCCGCCAGGATCTGAAAAACTCTGCCCGGGCGGCCGTCATTAGTCACTTCCAGGGCTGCAGCTGTTTCATGCACAGATTCTTCTGCAGAGTGCGGGAGTTTCATTGGCTGGGACTGACGGGATCCAATAAACCAATCCATTCCTAATCCTAATATGCTCAATGGAATGACATAAGGAAGGATGGATCCCCAGCTTACCCCCGTCATCGTTATCACGATCCCCACAATAGGAGTTACAGGCGCCCAAATTAATGGCATCGCAAACCCTCTGGAAATAGCCCTGCTCATGAACCGCTCTTTATTCCTTACCGGAAAGCTCCCCAGTGCCGGCCTGATAGAATAATAAGTCATGGGCAGGGTGGCAAGATTCATGAAAATGCTGAAGAAGTAAGAGATTCCAGAAGTCATCATATACAAATGACCAGATGTTTTTACACGTTTTTGAATGATCGCCTGGATGCCTTCCCCGTAACGTCCCAGTTTAACAGGAATCCCCAAAATGGGTATTAAAGTAAACATGGTAAGCAAATCAAGCATTGGTCCAAAAGCAAAAATATACTGCTGCCACTCTGAGCTGCTTGTCCAGAGCAGGACTGCACCAAAAGTCAGGAAAACTCCCCCGAGAATCTGAACAAATTTCTTCGTCAGCCGGAATGTCAAAACGACGATGATAAAACACAAGATAGAAAGGAGGGAATCAATATTCCACTGCGGAAGCAAGGTGGACAGCAAATATAAAGCAATCACTGTCAAAAATAAAACTCTTAGCATATTAGACACCCTCATTTAATTGAATTTCAACTGAAATTGTATACCAAATTCTCATTTTTTATCTATTTGTTCAAAAATCAGTCACAAGTATCCATATATTTTTGGTATTTGGTATACAATTATATTGTAAATCTAAAAAATTCATCATATAATAATGATAACAGGTAAGAGAAAAAAAGGAGGCTGACCCGATGTTCCATTTTCTATTTGGATCCAAATATGCAATTGAGAAAACTGAAAGAAAATTAGCCCGTTTAAGGAGAACATTAAAATTCTAATTTTGCCGCCATGCTTTGGCGGTTTTTTCTTTTATAAAAATTATTATTTGTGAACAGCAAACCCGGAAGAAGAGCGGCTTCCCCCGGGTTTTAAGAAGTTTTTATCGCAGTCTAACGGGGCAGTAAGACCCCCACATCAAGACTTTAGATGAATCAAGGGAGGATAAGTGGGGGTCAAACTGCCCGTAAAGGCCCGAAAAGAAGAACAAAGACTAAAAACGCCACATCCTTCCAAAAGCTGTCGCATTTGGTCGTGCGATGCTCATGCTGACGAAGCCTTCCTTGTCCTGTGGGCCTCAACTAACAATCAGGAGGGAGAAAAGCACTCCCCACTGATTGAAGTTTCACTTTATACTGCTACTTCATCAGATTTAACCAGCTTCGAATGAATGGAGTCTTCACTATTGCCGGATGCCTTTACAATCTCATCCAATTCTTCTCTGGCAGCTTCCAGCGTTTCAAAACGTTCAAAAAATTTAACACCGATATGATTTACATACTCTTTTCCTTCATATTCTTCAAACAATTGGATTTTCATTTTCTCATCCAAAACTTCTGCAATTGTGTACTTTGCCTTCAGTTTATCGAAAAAATAGAAATGATACGTCTCAACCGGCTTTAAGCCCTCGTTTTCAAGAATGGTCTGGAAAGTATCTTTATTCGTTAATACAATATATTTACCCAATTAAAACACTCCTTTTATTATTAGATATTGTAGAAGAATTAATTAATATGTAATTAGGCAGCATACCTCCTTTTTGTTGGAATATTGTATACCATGTACTTTAAATGTATTTTATACTAAAGATTCAAAAGATTCAATATTATATTCTAAATTTTTTAATTATTCGGTTAAAAATGATTAATTTGATTAGGTTACATTGGATATCTTCCAACTATAAATTAAAAAACAAGTTTGCTAATCTTCAAGAAAGGTTGTATACTTTGAAAAAGTATCTAAATTTTTAGAATAAACTGAAAGGGGTATTGATATGCCGAAGGTTACACTGCATGTGGATGGAGAGATTGTGGAGAAGCAGGTAAAAGATAATGCCAATTTGGTTGTTCTGGCAGGGATCCGCCAATTTCCGGAATTAAAGTATGGTTGTGGCATGGGAAGGTGTACAAAATGTACGTGTGTCGTATTAAACGGGGGAGATGATCTCGCTCCGCCAAATTGGAAGGAAGAAAAAATGCTTGGCGATAAAGTGAAAGAAGGATACCGGTTAACTTGTCAGATGACCATCCAAAATGATATTGAAATATCCCAGGAAAATATCTCTGTAAAACCTCCCAAGAAAACAACTGCAGTTAATACAAAATAGTTTTTTATTTTTATTATTTAGTGGTATACAAAATACCTAAAAATAAGCGGGGTAATAAGATAATGAATTGTTATGAGCTTACCAAGATGACGTGGAAGGAAGTCGAGAAATCCTTAGAAAATGCAAAGTTTGCTATAATTCCTGTCGGAGCACATGAGCAGCATGGGCCTCATATGGCGGAAAGCTGTGATGCAGTGCTCGCGGAAAGAATGGCAATTAAACTGGGGCAAAGAATGTTTCCTTATGCTATTGTGACACCAACAGTGAATATGGGTGTTTCCGAGCATCACATTCATTTTCCTGGAACCATCACCCTGCAGCCATCTACTTTGATTGCTGTTCTGAAAGATATGGTCTCTTCACTGAAACAGCATGGCATCAAGAAGTTTCTGTTTTTGAATTCCCATGGAGGAAACCAATCTGCACTGAATCTCGCAGCAATGACTATCACAAAGGAATTAGAAGTTGAAGTCTACTATGCAAAGACCACTGCCTCTGCCAGGGAATCTATCGGAAAATTTGTTAAATCCCCTCTGTTTGGCCACAGCTGCGAAAGGGAAGTGTCTGAAGCTCTGTATCTGGCACCGGAACTGGTAAGAAAGGACCTTTTGGAAAAAGGAGAAATCAAGCAAGGCGGCAGATGGGAAAAGCTCCGTCCGGGGAAGGCTGTCCAGGGATTTTATTTTTACGAAGAAATGACTGGAAACGGCTGTATAGGCGATGCCCGGCAAGGGAGCAGGGAAATAGGAGAACAAATAGTAGAGGAAGCCCTGGATCATCTTACTGAGGAGCTTTCTGAACTGCTTGATTTGAAAGAAGAACTTCTTTATTAATTCTTACAATCTAGCAGTGAGAAAAAATAATCTTTAAAAAATTCTAAAAATTGTGTTTACATTTGAAAAAGAATAGGTTATGATTTCATTAAGGTATACCAAAGACCAAAAAACATGATTAAATAGGCCATATATTAGCAGACTATTATTTTTTAAAGTAGTTTTGGTATACAAAATATCAAATGCCGATAGGCTACATACATTTCGAGGAGGAGTTTACACATGCCAGAATTATTATCTAAAGATGAATTTCGCAAAGAACTAGAGGAAGCCATTAAAGGAAACCACAGTCAGAAAGCTCCATTCACTGTAGCTTGGGCTGAAGGAAAACTGGAAAGAAAGCATTTTGCCAGATGGGCTGAAAACCATTACCACTATGTAGGGCCTTTTGCAGACTACTTAGCGTATATCTACCACAACACTCCAACTGATCCGAAGTTTGAAGCAGCAAAAGATTTCACACTTCAAAATATGTATGAAGAAGAAATTGCGGCTGACCGCCATACAGACCTGCTGATTCGCTTTGCTGAAGCATGTGGAACGTCTCGCGAACGCGTGATCAATCCAGAAAACATGGCAGCTACAACATTAGGCCTGCAAAGCTGGTGCTATGCAGTTGCAGCCCGTGAAAACTTCGTTGTGGCTACTGCCGCTCTTGTTGTCGGGTTAGAGTCACAGGTACCGGACATTTATAGAAAGCAGACTCCTGCTCTTCGTGCCCAATACGGATTCACTGATGAAGAAATCGAATTCTTCGATCTTCATATCGTATCCGATGAAATCCATGGAGAACGCGGCTATAAAATTGTTTTAGATCATGCTGACACTCCAGAACTGCAGCAGCGATGCCTGGAAGTAGTTCGCACAGGTGCGAAAATGCGCCGGATGTACATGGATGGCCTATGGAGAGAATACCTTGAACAGGATCTGGGCTCTTTAGTAGAAGCAAAATAATATTTATTAACCAGGCCGTCACACTAAATCTTGTCATTCGAGGTCTATGTGGCGGCTCTTTCTATAATTAGAGAATTTGGCGCAGTAAAGGGAGAAATAAACAGAGAGTAAGGTGATTTGATTTGATTACAACAAAAGTAGAAACCTTTCAAAACTATATTAATGGTGAATGGCAGGAATCCGGGAGCCAGAAGAAGTTTTATAGTGTTAACCCGGCAAACACCGAAGATGTCGTCGGCGTTTTTCAGGCATCCAATGAAGCAGATGTCAAGCTGGCGATTGAAGCTGCCCGAGAAGCATTCCCTGGCTGGGCTAAGACAGCTCCATCCAAGCGTGCAGCCATTTTAAACAAAGCTGCTGCATATCTTGAAGAAAATGCCGCCCAATTTGCAGAAGAACTGACAAGAGAAGAAGGGAAGAATGTCAGTGATGCAAAAAATGAAGTGCTCCGTTCCGCACAGACGCTTCGTTATTATGCGGTCGAGGGACAAAGCTTCACAGGTGAAACCTTTCCTAATGATGATCCCAATATGAGAGTTTCAACGGAGAGAGAACCGCTCGGCGTTGTAAGTGTCATTACGCCATGGAACTTCCCGATATCCATTGCGGCGAGGAAAATTGCTCCAGCCTTAATTACAGGAAACACAGTTGTGTTCAAACCTTCATCAGATACCCCTCTGATTGCTGTCCGGCTTGTAGAAGCACTGCAAGAGGCAGGTATACCAAAAGGGGTCTTAAACTTTGTTACAGGGAAGGCTTCTGATGTAGGTGATTTATTAGTCACCCATCCTGCCGTCAAAGCTGTTACATTCACTGGTTCGACAGCTGCAGGTGAGGACATCCACGGCAAGAGCTCTTTCACCACCCGTACTCAAATGGAGCTTGGCGGCAAAAACCCGCTTTTAGTTATGGAAGATGCTGACCTTGAACTGGCGGCTACATTAACAGTAAATGGCGGGTTTTCTTTAACAGGGCAAGCCTGCACTGGAACAAGCAGAGTAATTGTGATGAAGGAAGTTAAGGAAGCATTTGTGAACAAATTGATTGAAAAAACGAGCGCCCTTAAAATAGGAAACGGTTTTGAAGAAGGAGTTAAAATTGGTCCGCTGGCAAATGAAAAGCAGCTGAACAATGTTCTGAAGTATATTGAGTTTGGAAAAGAAGACGGTGCAGACCTTGTATATGGCGGTGAACAGCTGACTGAAGGCCAATATGAAAAAGGATATTTTGTTCAGCCGGCCATTTTTACGAATGTTAAACCGAATCACCGTATTGCCAAGGAAGAGATTTTCGGACCGGTTATTGCCGTGATCGAGGCAGATACATATGAAGAAGCCATTGCGGTTGCGAATGACGTTGACTACGGATTATCTGCTTCCATCGTGACAAATAACTTAAAAATAGCCAGCCAGTTTACTAAAGACATTCAGGCAGGCACGGTAAAAGTGAACCGGACTACAACAGGCAACTTAATCAATGCGCCGTTTGGCGGATTAAAGCAATCAAGCACAGCTACGTTCCGGGAGTCGGGAAGGGTTGGCCTGGAATTTTTCACTCAAGTAAAGACCGTTTATATCGGCTATTAAAACTAAAGGAGAATGAAAAATGAAAACAGCTTTAAAGCTTGAACTGGAAGAAGCAAAATTGATGATTGAAGCAGCAAAGGAAAAATCTGCTGAAATAAACGTGTTCGAAACGATTGCGATTGTCGATGACGGCGGAAGTGTAATTGCCCTTGAGCGCATGAATGGAGCAAGAATCACCGGCCCTGAAATTGCGATCGCTAAGGCATACACTGCTGCCGGCCACAAACGCTCCACCCACCTATTCAATAAAGAACCGAACGGTCCTGCCTTGCCAGGCAATGAAGCATTCGGCATTCAGCATATGCTTGATGGCAAATTTGCTGTGTTTGTCGGAGGGTTCCCAATTGTGGTAAATGGTGAAGTTGTTGGCGGAATCGGCATCAGCGGAGGAAACGGCGAGCAGGATACAGCTGTAGGTACTGCTGCACTAAAAGCCCTTCAAACTTATCTGGAAAAAGACGGCTATGAAGTCGTAACCGATGCAGATATTAAAAAATAATAGAAAGGGACCTCATTCGTTATAAATAGTAGCGGAATGAGGTCCTTCTTCAGTCAAAAGCACCTAAAAAAGGGGAGGATCGCATGAAGCCTTATCTTGAATTGGCGGTTGGATTTGCACGTACCGGTGTGACAGGCTATGGGGGAGGTCCTTCGACAATACCACTGATCGAATTTGAAGCAGTCAAGAAATATAAGTGGATGACGGAGGAGGAATTCGGAGAGACTCTGGCGCTGGCCAATACATTGCCCGGACCGATTGCGACGAAGATGGCTGCCTATATCGGCTATAAAGTCAAAGGCAGCATGGGTGCCACTATAGCCATCCTTACGCATATACTTCCTTCCATTATTGCCATGCTAGCCTTGCTTGGCGTTTTATACTCTTTCCGCCAGTCCCCAATTGTCAGTGGAATGGTGCAGGGAGTGACACCAGTCATCGGTTTTATGCTGGCAGAGATGGCCTATCGTTTTTACCAGAAAGGCAGCCAGGGGTTAGGATTGCCAAAAAACCTTATATTGGCCGCAGTGTCATTAATTTTTGTGCAATTTTTAGAATGGCATCCCGGTATTTTAATTGCAATTGTCTTAAGTACTGCTTTTTATATTGCCCACCGGAAAGAACAGGCGAATAAAAAGGCAGCTGAAGAGTACATGCCAGTAAGGGAGAAAAGTTCATGATCTATTGGGAAATCTTTTGGGCATTTTTCATAGCGAATTTATTGGGTTACGGAGGGGGTCCAGCAACAATTCCCCTCATACAAATTGAAGTAGTCAATAACAATGGCTGGATGACACTCTCTGAATTTGGGGATGTTCTCGCCATAGCCAATGCGCTGCCGGGTCCCATAGCTACCAAAATGGCCGGATTTATCGGTTATGAACTAGGCGGAGTATTGGGTGCGGCGGTAGCTTTAGCCGCAACCATCCTGCCATCCGCTTTGGCAGTGATTGTGCTGTTTAAGTTTGTGAATTTATTCAAAGATTCTCCTAAAGTGAAATTAATGACCAAATCCGTACAGCCGATCATTGCTGTCCTTCTGGCTGTCATGGCCTATCAGTTCTTTATGTCAGCCTTCGAAAAAAGCGGAATGCTTCACCTTATGCTTCTTGCAGCTGTCAGCTATTTAACTTTAATCAAATTCAAGGTTCATCCTTCTCTTGTTATATTCGGAGCTTTATTTTATGGAGGGATCTTTTTATCTTAAACAGGCGGTGAAACAATGGAAAGGACATGGGAGGAAACCAACTTAATATCTATACGCGAACATGCTTATTTGTATCTGAAAAAACTTATTTTAGAAGGAGAATACCAGGCAGGAGACAGACTGGTAGAAAGAGAACTTGCAGCCAAACTTAACATCAGCCGAACACCGATCCGAGAGGCATTGTTCAGGCTGGAATCCCAGGGCTTTGTGAAAACAGTTCCCAGAAAAGGGGTGGTTATCTCCAATATTTCAGAGGATGAAGTATTGGAGGTATTTACGATTCTCTCTTCACTGGAAGTGCTGGCAGTAAAACTGGCAGCACAAAGAATGGATACAGGTACACAACAAGAACTGGATCACAAGATTAAGGAACTAATAGAGCTAAGTGAAAGGGATGAAGAAAACTTCAATTCCGAACATATTCAGATGAACAGGCTGATTAATAAGGCATCCAAGAGCCCAAAGCTATACGAAATTTTATCAGGCTTGATCGATTTCATTCACATGGCTGCCAATATGGGATATGAAACACCCGGGAGAAGGAAGGACTCATTAAAAGAACATATCGATATCATGAAAGCACTTCGCGATAAAGATGCTGAAATAGCGGAATACCTGATGAGGATTCATATTGAGAATTCTAAAAAGGCATACATGTCCTATATGAACCGAATTAAAAAGAGAGGGACTGTTAAAAACTAATAAATATTTAAAAGTTTAGTATTGTCTGAATATTGTTAATGTGGTATATTGTATACCAAGAACTAAGAAACGAAATCACAGGGAGGAATTCATTCATGCCAAACATCCATTTTGTCAACAGCAACAAAACTCTGGAAGTGCCTGAGGATTCTAATATATTAAGAATGTCGCTCCGCTATGACGGTGATCTGCCAAATCGCTGCGGCGGGGGAATTTGCGGCACTTGTGTTTTTAAAACGGAAGAAGGGTCCGAATACCTGGACAACGTGAAAATCCAGGAAAGAAGAAAGCTGGGAGAAGAGTGGCTGGAAAAAGGCTACCGTTTAGGATGCCAGACTTTTGTAACAAACGGAGATGTCACCATTTCCTGGGATGATAAAGTGACAGATCAGGTAAAAAAGAGAAAGCCGGATAAATTGAAGCAAGCCGTTTCTACAGGAAAATGAGATTCCCTAGACTGCATTCTGTAATGGAGGAACTCTATTTCAGCCCGTTACAGAATGCAAAATAAATTTCCAATAATATAGAAGAAGGTGAAATTATGTGGGTTTGCAGCACTCATTTAAAAGAAGCCATGCAAATATTAAAAACCCCTCATATTCGAAAAGCTCCATACGAAATCAAATGCTCACTCTGTGAAAATCATGCTTTCGCTAAAGTCTATTATACTCACCGCTCATTTAAATTCACAAAACAACTTTATTCTTCAATAAAACAAAGTGTTTCCCAGGAGGCTTAGCGATGGAAGGGGTAAAAAAGGGAATTGAAGAAAGACTGGAAGAGCTGAATATCCAGCTCCCTGTTCTGACTGATATCCGAATGCCTTTTGAACCGGGCGTTATATCAGGAAAGATTGTCTATTTATCCGGGCAAACACCCAGAGTCAATGGTCTTCAAAAGTATACCGGAATTGTCGGGGCAGGCATTTCGATCGAAGAAGCAAAGGATGCGGCACGAATTTGTACGCTGAATTTGCTGGCAGCCCTTAAAGGAATAATTGGAGATTTAAATAAAGTGAAAAGAATCATCAAAATGGATGGATATGTTGCCTCAACAAGTGACTTTAAATATCATCCAATCGTCATAAATGCAGCATCAGAACTGCTGCATGATATTTTCGGCAAGGAAAATGGACACGCACGTAAAGCAGTGGGTCTGGCTTCACTGCCAGGCGGGGCTCCTGTAGAAATTGAAATGATAGTTGAAATAGAATAAATTCCAGATAAGGGCTGCTCAATTTAGAGCAGTTTTTTATGTTTTAAAAAACTAATTTCATAGATTCCATGTCATGGTAAAATGATTGAGGATATTGAAGATAAGAAGGAGGGTACTATGAAAAGAGCATTACTGTTAATCGTAATCATTATTCTTTCTGCAGTTTTTCTTTCTGCGTGCAGTTCAGCTGAAGAGAATAAGGACGATAAAATGGAGTCTGATCAAAAGAAATCAGCTGAAAATGTCGAAGGTGCTGTGGAAGAAGATTCACAGAAAACTGTAAAAAACTTTCCTTCTGTTCCTAAGTCTTTCAAAGAATCTGCTGAGTATGACATGACTGGAGAATTTGCAGGAGAAGAGTTTTCAGAAGAGGCAAAAAATAAGCTTAATGAGCTTCCTAAAATTAATAAGAATTCTTCAGAGGCAGAAATTGAGGCAATGGAACAGGAAATATTTGCGCTGTTTAAAGAAAATCTTAGTTTGCCTCATGTGCCAATTGACCAATGGGAAGCAATGAAGTTTGCTGATCCAAGTGCCGGGGAGGAAGGTCTGCAGGTTAAGGAAAATTACAATGTGGCTATATTGCTGGATTCCAGCGGAAGCATGGGTGCGCTCGAGAACGGGCGGACTAGAATGGATTTAGCCAAAGAGGCTATTCAGCAATTTGTTGAGAGTTTGCCGCAAAAAGCTAATGTCTCTCTCAGTGTTTATGGACATGTGGGCACAGGTCAGGAAAAGGATAAAGAAAAGTCCTGCAGAAAGGTTGAAGAAGTTTATCCGCTTTCAGCTTATGAACCTTCTGCATTTACAAGCTCATTAAATCAGTTTAAGCCTGCAGGCTGGACACCTATGGCTAAAGCTGTCGAGCAGGTGATGAAGGATTTAAAGGATAAGGATGGAGAGAAGAATACCAACATAATCTATTTAGTCAGCGACGGGATTGAAACATGCGGTGGAGATCCAGTTAAAGCAATGGAAAGCCTTGGTGCCTCCAATCTCAAGCCCGTTGTCAATATCATTGGCTACCAGGTAGACAATGATGGCCTTAGTCAATTAAAGGAAATGGCAAAGGCCGCCAATGGCCAGTTTGTGAACGTTCAGAATCAGCAGGATCTAAAATCTGAATTTAACAGGACAGCTGAAATGGCTAAAGTGTGGTCTGAATGGCATGAAGATGCCAATGCAGCCATTAACAATCTGTTTAACACTGTTCAATCACAGCTGAACGAATGGCATAAGACAGAGCAGGAAAAAATGAACAGGGAACATAAAAATCTCCAATCAGCGGTAAATTATTTGAATGATCAAGAGAAAATTGATACAGATGTCTTCTTAAGATATGATGATCATTTCCGGGATTATTTTTTGACAGTGGATCAGGAAGCGCGTGATTTATTCCTAGAGCTCGATAGCCTAAATCGCGACTCGTTCCTTGATAATTGGGATGAGATAACAGATCGATTTTTAGAAAATGTAAATAAGTAAATTTATAAAGAGTCTGCTCAAAAAGTATTGTGGAGCAGGCTTTTTCTGTACATAGGACTAAAAAAGGATTTTCTTAACTTTTAGCGAATTAAAGAATAACAGAATCTTTCAACTCTCTTCCAGGAGGCTATCATGAACAATTTTTCTGTTAATCTATCAACCGTTTTTACAGAAGTTCCTTTTTTAGACCGTTTCAAAAAAGCCCGCGAAGCTGGTTTTGATCTAGTAGAATGCCAATTTCCATATGCTTATACAATAGAAGATATAAGAAATAAGCTTGAGCGCAATGAATTATCAATGGTTTTAATAAACCTGCCTCCCGGTCATTGGGAAGAAGGGGACAGGGGACTTGCTGCAGACCCCAATCGCAGAGAAGAATTCAGAAAATCAGTTGAAATCGGGATTGGTTATGCGAAAGGCCTTGGAGTAAAACAGATTCATTGCATGGCAGGAATACACCCGGATCATAACCGTCATGTCTTAATTGAGAATCTCTATTTTGCGGGCAATGCTATGTCTGAACACGGAATTAACTTATTAATTGAACCAATCAATCCATTCGACATACCTGGCTATTTCTTAAAAGATATCCAGCAGGCAGAAGAGATAATCAATAGTGTCGGTTTGCCGAATGTGAAGCTTCAATTCGACTTTTACCATATTGAAAGAATACATGGCCAAGCTCTTTCTTTTTTTCAAAAATATGCTGAGCTGGTTTCACATGTACAGATTGCAGACTCTCCGGGCAGACATGAGCCGGGGACGGGGGAAATGAACTATAAAGAGATCCTCCTATATTTGCAGAAACACTATAAAGGCAGTATTGGCCTTGAATATAATCCGCAAGGCAGAAGCGCTGAGAGCTTTGCTTGGGTGAAAGAGGTGACCTCATGAAGATCGGGTTTATTGGAACAGGCGTGATGGGCTCCAGAATGGCCCAGCGGCTATTAGGCCATGGTTTTCAAGTAGCAGTACATAACCGGACATTCCAAAAAGTGCAGCCGCTCATTGAAAATGGAGCGATCTATGAAGAAACAGTAAGTGAGCTTTCCAATCAATGTGAAATTATATGCACGTGTCTTTCGATGCCTCAGGATGTTATGACCGTTTATATGAATAAAGAAGGAATCATTGACAATGCCAAGCCCGGAACGATATGCATTGACTTTACTTCTGTAGGGGCTGATACTAGTAAAAATATCTATGGGATGGCAGGTGCAAACGAAATCAGTTATCTTGACTGTCCTGTCAGCGGCGGACCTGAAGGGGCCGAAAGCGGCACTTTAACGATCATGGCTGGCGGGGAGGAAAAGGCCTTTCAGAAAGTTAAGCCGGTACTTGATGTGCTCGGTGAAACTATAGAATATATGGGACCTTCGGGGTCAGGCAGCATTGCCAAGCTGATTAATCAGTATCTTGTTGCTGTCCACTCGCTGGCTGCCTCGGAGGCAATGGTAACCGGAGCTGCATATGGACTGGAATCTGAACAGCTATTAAAAGTCCTGAAAGCAAGCTATGGCGACAGCAAGATCCTTCGCAGGCATATGGAACAATACGTATTACCCCGCCATTTCACACCAGGAGGGGCAGTCAAGTATGTACATAAAGACGTCCGGCTTGCAAACAAGCTATTGCAGGAAGCCGGCCTTACTCAATTTACCGGGCAGATGGCCGAAAAAGCATTCCAAACAGCAGCAGAGAAAGAACTAAGCGAGCAGGATATGTCAGCAGTGATAAAGATTTTCGAGGAAGAGACGGGCACTGTTGTGAAGAAGAAAGATAAATGAGCGGGTGCAGAAATGCGTCCGTTTTTTTTTTCTTAATAGCTTTAGGGCAGTCATTTTCCGGCAAATTCAAGTAAGGAGTTTTTTTATTAAAAATATCAGTATTTTCTGCTATAATAATAATCTGAAATAATAATAGAGAAACCAGGAGAGCAGCAATGAAGCGCAAAAAAAGCAAAAAGCGTACAAGACGCAGTTCAAATATAGCCTTACTGTTATTTTTTATAGTTTTGAGTTTGGTCTTATTTGACCAATTCAAACAGCTGAATTTAAAGGAAACTGCAGTTTCTTTTCTGCCAAATATGGTATCTAAAGATGTCCAGAATTACACGCCTTTACTCGAAAAAGAATTGAAAGAGGTCAATCTCGAAGAATACACGCTCGTTCTGGCTGCAATCATGCAGCAGGAAAGCAAAGGGAAGGGCGGGGACCCGATGCAGGCTTCTGAATCAGCAGGATTGCCCCCAAATTCCATCCAGGATCAGGAACAGAGCATTAAGCAGGGTGTTAAACACTTTCAGAAAGCATTAAATTATGGCAATCAAAAAAATGTAGACTTCCCTGCCGTTATCCAGGCTTATAACATGGGAATCGGATATATTGACTTTGTCGCTGAACAGGGCGGAAAACACAGTGAAGAAATCGCAAAGCAATTCTCGCTGAAACAGGCAGAAAAGAATCCGGAACTTTATGATTGCGGAGGGGATAAGAACAATTTCCGCTATCCATACTGTTATGGTGATTTTTCCTATACTACGAAGGTAACAAAGAACATTGAGGTTCTCACAGCAAGCAGCACAGGAAAAACCGGAGAATCTAAATCAGTTTGGTAACAAAACATAATAAAATTATGGTAAACAACAAACCGCACTTCACTTACAGTGCGGTTTGTTGTTTTAGAATATGCGTTTTTCCATATACATCTACAAACTCGAGACAGTGACCCTTCAAATCAAACGTAAAATCCTCGTACACCAATTCTGATTTGAAAATAGCTTTGTCATCTGCAAGGCTAAAAGGCTTTAATTCATATTTGTATAGTGCCCCATATTTCTTTGGCATAGTCACAAACAATTTATTTTTTTCCCAATGGACTTCAGAATATAGTTCATTAGATTTGTATTCGCCAATCAGAATTTCCCAAGGGAAAGAGGTTATTGAAGGTACAAACCTTTCGGGTATGCGAACTTCCTTATTTAATATGATTTTGGATATATCCTCACATATTTTGTCCGCTGGAGTGATATTAACATTACTCAACACGATAATGGTCAGATCCTCTTTAAAGTTCATCAACAGTTCGTTTGTAAAGCCATTAATGTCCCCAGAGTGTCTGGCTGTCTCCGAATTGCCGCTAATAAACCAGCCATAGCCATATCCCCCATAGCTGGCTGTAAACATTTTTGAGGTCATGCTTTTGTTTAGCAGTACGCCATTCCGCAAACTTTCTGTCCACGTGTATAGATCCTCGGCTGTGCTGTACATACCATATGCTCCCTGCGGGATGCTCATATCGACAAATTCTGTGTTAATTACCTCTTCCCAGACCGAATGACCGCTGGCCAAGTCCTTTACAATCTTGCGGCCATTATCAATTCCTGTATTTTTTAGTTGAAGTGGTTTAAAAATATTCTCCAGGAGGAATTGTTCATAGGGTACACCTGAAACGATTTCAATTAAAGCAGTCAGGAGCAGATAGCCTGCATTACTATATTGCATGTCTTTACCGGGCTTAAATTGCAGCGGCCTGTTTTTAATCCAATTGACGGATTGTTTCAGGCTGGAAGGAAGACGCATATATTTCTCCCAGTATTCAGAAGAGAAAGTGAAATCAGCCACACCTGAAGAATGGCTTAATAAATGGTGGATGGTCACACCGTTTGCAGAAGGAAAATTGTTAATATATGCATTAATCTTGTCGGAAAGATTCAGTCTCCCATGCTGGTGAAGCAAAAGGACAGCTGCGGCGGTAAATGACTTTGTTAAAGAGCCAATCCTGAATCTGGTAACAGACGTGTTTTCAATGGCATATTGATAGCTTGATAGTCCATATCCTTTATTCAGAATGACTTCTCCTTTATGTGCGGCAAGTACCGATCCATTAAAATAATTGCCCTCGGCGAGAATGTCCATATACTCATTAATTTGCTGTTTCTTGTCCATAAAATCTTCCGCCTTTATGTATAATTGATTACCATTCTTCATATATATTGGCTGTTGTCTGATTTTTCTCCTTCCCTGGAAAATTATAGATTCATAAGTTTTTACATAAAAAGTGAAACCATTTTGCATTTCATTCGTCTAAATAGACGTGCCGCATTTATTAATGTGCAATATTCAGCTTAGGCTGTAATCAGGGCAGGTACCTAATTTTTGTTAATTTTTGTTAAAAGAACAGTTTATCTGGACATGCTTGACATTTTGTTAAATGCGAGTATAGTTATATTCTTGTGCAGTGCTTTTTTGACTGTTCATAGATTATTAATATTTATCAGGTAAACTAATAATTAGGCTGATTTCCAGCTTTAAATTTTAAAATTACTAGCGAAATATGTTACAATAATGTGCTAGAAGGCAGGTGTATGATTTTGAATACTTTACTTCATAAAAGTCAGGATATATTGAATAAATATATAGGCTTTTTCTTTTTAGCAGTATTTCTGCTCTGGATGAAAACGTATATTACTCAAATGACACAATTTAATTTAGGCATTGAAAGTGCCTTGCAGCAGTTCCTCTTATTCATTAACCCGCTGGGATCTTCACTGCTGTTTTTAGGAATTGCATTCTTTTTTAAAGGCAGAAGAAAATATATCGCTTTGATGGTTATGTATTTCTTCCTGTCGTTCCTGCTGTTTGCAAATGCAGTGTACTACCGTTTCTTTAATGACTTTATTACACTGCCGACATTGACGCAGACACAGAACTTCGGTGATGTCAGCGGAAGCATCAGCTCACTATTACAGCCAACTGATATCTTTTTCTTCCTTGATTTCATCGTTCTTGCCGGCTTGCTTATTTTTAAAGCCGTTAAAATCGAAACAAAGGATTTGACTCGCCGCAGATCAGCAGCTTTAATTTATGCGTCGCTTGCCATTTCCTTTGCAAATCTGGGCCTGGCTGAAACAGACCGCCCTGAGCTTTTGACAAGAGGTTTTGACCGTAACTATATTGTGAAATATTTAGGCATGTACAATTATACGATCTATGATGCAGTGCAAAGCACAAAGGCCTCTGCACAAAGAGTTATGGCGGATAGCAGTGATACAACCGAAGTCATTAACTTTACGAAATCGAATTATGCTGAGCCAAATCCGAAGTATTTTGGAAAAGCCGAAGGCATGAATGTAATCTACCTTCATCTTGAATCCATTCAGACATTCTTAATGAATTATGAACTGCATGGTGAAGAAGTAACACCATTCCTGAACTCGCTGATAGAAGAAGAAAATACAACGTATTTTGATAACTTCTTCCACCAGACTGCACAAGGGAAAACAGCAGATGCTGAGTTTATCCTTGAGAACTCCCTATATGGGCTGCCGCAGGGTTCTGCCTTTACAACAAAAGGCATGAACACCTACAATGCAGCACCGGCAATTCTGAAGGATAAAGGATATACTTCTGCAGTATTCCACGGCAACTCCGGAAGCTTCTGGAACCGTAACGAAATTTATAAATCGTTTGGATATGATAACTTTTTTGATGCAGATTATTTTGATTTAAAACCTGAAAACATGGCTGACTACGGTCTAATGGATAAGCCGTTCTTTGAACAATCCATGCCGTATCTAAAGTCGCTGAAGCAGCCGTTCTATTCTAAATTCATTACTGTGTCCCATCACTATCCGTATCATATGGATCAGGAAATGGCGACAATTGAGCCTCATACTACAGGGGACAAATCAGTTGATAACTACTTCCAGACAGCCCGTTATGCTGACGAAGCGCTTAAACAGTTCTTTGAACAGCTGAAGGCTTCCGGCCTGTATGAGAACTCAGTCATTGTCATGTATGGTGACCATTATGGAATTTCCAAGAACCACAATAAAGCAATGGAAAAAGTGCTTGGCAAGGAAATTGCACCATTTGATAGTGCCGGTCTGCAGCGTGTGCCTCTATTCATCCGCGTACCTGGCATGGAAGGCGGAGTAAACCATGAATTCGGCGGTCAGATCGACCTGATGCCAACACTGATGCACTTGCTTGGCATTGATACTAAACAGTATCTGCAATTCGGTACAGACTTATTATCAGAAAATCATGATGACCTTGTGCCTTTCCGTAACGGAGACTTCATGAGTCCAACCATTTCATCTGTTGACGGCAAGTTCTATGACTCAACAACTGGTGAGCTGCTGGATGAAAACCGTTTTGAAGAAGCGAAAAAACTTCAGGAAAGTGCGGAGCAGAAATTGGCTCTATCCGATAAAGTGGTAAACGGAGACCTTCTCCGCTTCTACACTCCGGAAAACTTTGAACCGGTTGACCGTTCAAAATACGATTACAAAGCAGAAAATAATGGTGTAATCAAGAAGAACGAAGAAGCTGAAGAAACCTCTGAAACTGAACCAGCTGATAAATAAATTGAAACTGCCTGCGGGAGACCCTGCAGGCAGTTTTTTTTATTGTTTAGGAAACTATAAAATCGCCGCTTGTTTATAACTTTGTGCATAAGTTTATCTACGTCTAGCTCCAGCGCCTACCCCCTCGAGGTCACAAGCCAATCTGCCCAGAAAGGTAAAGGACACCTTTCCGTGCAGCTCGTCTTGTGCTTGTCGGGGGTGAGCAAGGCGCTTGCGCTTTTGTTATGGTACTGGCAGTGTTTCTTTTAGTCCAAAAAAATAAAACTAATATGCGGTAATTTAGATGCAGCCTCTGTTTTAATGTAATGATTATTTTATAATGAAATAAAAAGAAATACATACCGAGGGGGAGTAAGATGAAAAAGCTTGCCGGCAAAAGGATCGCGCTTTTAGGTTCACGGAAAATAGCAGAAATCAGCAAACTGGTGGAGAATCAAGAAGGAGCTGCCGTCAGCAGACCCGCTCAGGGAACAGCTCTGCTGAAAGATGAAAAACTCAAGGATCATGTAGAAATGCTGACTCAGTGCAGTTTCGATTGGATTATTTTTACCACCGGAATCGGTGTCGAAACCATTTATCAAACTGCTCTTGAACTGAATAGAAGTGAGGCTCTAATCAGCAGCCTCCAAAAAGCAAATATTGCAGCAAGGGGTTACAAAACAGTTAACGCTCTGAAAAAGCTTAATATCATTCCTGCAGTGAGGGACGATGATGGCAGTACAGCAGGTTTACTTCGAGAGCTCTCAGCACATTCTCTAGAAGGCATGAAAGCAGCCCTCCAGCTACACGGGGACCCGGCGCCGCGCCTAAAACAATGGCTTGAAGAAAACCAGGTGGACTATGAAGAAATTCTTCCATATACCCATATTCCTCCTGAGGAGAAAGTGATGAATCTGCTGCTGTCTGAGCTGCTTGACGGAAAGCTCGATTCCGTATTTTTCACAAGCACTCCACAAGTACGGAATTTATTCAGCTTTGCCAGGCAAAAGAACGCAGAAGACCAATTGAAATCCTGTTTTTCAGACCAGACTGTGGCATTATCGGTTGGGAAAGTAACTGCTCAAGCTTTACATGAAGAAGGGATTGCAAGAGTCATTTTTCCGGAAGTCGAAAGGATTGGGAGTGCGGTAATTGAATTAGCACGTTTCTATACAGTAGAAGATATTTAAGACTGATGTTTAAATTCATAATGTGCAGCAATACGGAATTTATCATGGAGCCTTTTTAGGCTCTTTTTCAATAGCTTCATGTATATACAAATTTTAAAAAATTCTTTAAAAAATATTGAAAAGGCTTACACATCATGATAATATTACAACGTAAACGTTTTCGTAACGAAAATTCAGTAACTTAAAGCAGGTGGGATATGTCCTACACCATCAAAGATGTTGCCAAAAAGGCAAATGTCTCTATTGCAACAGTCTCCAGGATATTAAATGGCCAGGGAGGTTATTCAGAAAAAACAAAAAGCAAGGTTCTAAAAGTAATTGAAGAACTGGGCTATCAGCCAAATGCAGTGGCAAGGGGATTAATTAATAAGAGAACCCATACAATAGGGGTGCTTTTCCCAAAGCTTTCGAGCTCATTGGTTACCGATCTGCTGGATGGCATTGAAAAGGCCGCAAATGATAACGGTTCCAGTGTGATTGTCTGCCATACAGAATCAAATGGCGAAAAAACGATGAAATATCTCCAGCTGCTTATTGAAAAAAGGGTAGACGGAATCATTTTCGCTAGTGAAATTTTAAAGGATGAATATTATCAATTTGTGACCAAAACCCGCATGCCGATGATTCTGCTTTCGACAGAGTCCTATGCGTACCCGGTGCCTTTTGTAAAAGTTAACGATTTTCATGCAGCATATGCAGCAGCTAAGTATTTAATCGAAAAGGGTCATACCAGAATTGGGATGATAAGCGGGAACAAGGATGATATCATCGCGGGGGTTCCAAGAATTGAAGGCTTTAAGAAAGCTCTGTCAGATCATAACATACCGCTGGATTCTGAGAATATTGTGTTCAGCAGGGGGTTTACATTCCCTTATGGTGTTGAGGGTTTGAAAAGTCTTGTCAAGCAGTTTCCGGATGTAACGGCAATATTTGCAGCAAGTGATGAAATGGCTATAGGTGCCTTATCTGCAGCATATCAGATGGGAATAAATGTCCCAGATGAAATTTCTGTTATAGGGTATGATAACTTGAATCTTGCTGAAATGTCCACTCCTCCGTTGACAACAGTAGGACAACCTCTTGCAAAAATGGGTGAAGCCGCTGCAGAAATGCTTTTTTCCATCTTAGAAACAGGCGACACTCCGGAAAGCCGGATAATGCAGCATAAAATCATTGAAAGAATGAGTGTGAAAGAGAGAAAATAATAACTCTCTTTTTCTCAGATCAATTACGTAAACGTTTACGTAATTAATCTATAATACAAAAAACACATAGGGGGATATACCATGTTTAAAAAAATGACTGCAGGTGTGATGGCTTTAACTTTAGGAGCATCTTTACTGAGTGGATGTTCATCTGATGGTGCTGATGACGGTAAAGTAACGCTTGAGCTGTTCTCCAATAAATCAGAAAGCATTGAGACATACAAAGGATTGATCAAAGAATTTGAAGCGAAAAATCCGGATATTAAGATTAAATTGGATGCACCTCCTGAAGCAGAAACAGTTTTAAAAACACGTCTGACCAAAAACGATCTTCCCGACATCATGTCTATCGCTGGTAATGCTACATACGGCGAGCTTGGCCGTGCAGGCGTTCTTGAGGATTTTTCAGGGACAGATTTAGCTAAAACAGTTCAGCCATCCTATATTGATATGATCAATCGTCTTGTCGGACCTGAAGAAGAAGGCACTTTCGGACTTCCATATGCTACAAATGCGAATGCAGTAATTTATAACAAAGCAAAGTTTGAAGAACATGGCCTTGAAGTCCCAACTACCTGGGATGAATTCATTGCCAGCCTGGAAAAAGTAAAAGCTGCCGGTGACACACCAATCTACTTCACATTAAAAGATGCCTGGACAGGCATGATTGCATGGAACTCACTTGGCGCTAATGTAGCAGGTGAAGATTTTGCGGAAAAGAAAAACGCAGGTGAAACTTCTTTCGCGGAAAAATATGATGCAGTTGCAGATAAGATGGCTACTTTAGTTCAATATGGCCACAAGGACAATATGGGTGTCGCTTACGGGGATGGAAACAATGCATTTGCGGCTGGCAAATCTGTTTTTTACCTGCAGGGCAACTGGGCAATCCCTGAAATTCTTAAAGCAAATCCTGACATGGAACTTGGTGTATTTCCAATGCCTGTTACAAACGATCCTGCACAAAACAAACTTGTTTCTGGTGTAGATGTTCTTTTAGCAGTCAGCAAAGACACTGAGCACAAAGAAGAAGCAATGAAATTTGCTGAATTCATGATGAATAAAGACACGGCTCAAAAGTATATTGACGAGCAGAAAGCTTTCTCAGCCATTGAAGGAGTGTATCAGGAAGATCCTGTGTTTGAAGGAATCAAAGCTAACTTTGAAAATGGCACCATCACAAGCTTCCCCGATCACTATTACCCTGCGGGCATGGGAGCAGAAAACCTTGTTCAGGAATTCCTGATCAAGAAAGATAAAGAAAAATTCCTGAAGAAAATGGACAGCGAATGGGAAAAAGTTCAAAACCGCTAAAGGCATCGGGCCAGGGAACCTTATGGATTTCCTGGCCTTCTAAAAAGGAGTTGTCGTTATGAAAAAGAAAAACAGTGTGTTTCTCATCATTACCATACCCGCTTTCCTTCTTTTCTTCATTTTCCACAGCTTTCCCGCTTTGCAGGGGATTTTTTACAGCTTTACAGATTGGAAAGGGTATGGAGATTGGAATTTCGTTGGGTTAAAAAATTACTTAAACGTTTTTAAAGATGAACGGGCAGGGGATGCCTACTTATTTACTTTTAAATTTGCCATTGTTGCGACCATTTTGGTCAATATCATAAGCCTTCTTGTGGCCATCGGGCTTAATTCCAAGATAAAGTTTCACAAAACGCTTCGGGCAATCTACTTCCTGCCTTACATTCTGAGTATCTTGATTGTTGGCTTTATCTTTAATTTTATTTTTGCTCATTTCCTGCCGCAGATTGGCGATGCATTCGGATGGGAATTTTTGACCCGAAATATTCTTGGAAACCCGGACCTTGCCTGGATCGGAATTGTCATTGTAGCCGTTTGGCAGGCTGTATCCTTTAATACGATTTTGTATCTTGCAGGGCTTGTGACAATTTCAGAGGATTTATATGAAGCAGCAAGCATTGACGGTGCCGGTGTCTGGACAAAGTTTTGGAAAATTACGTTTCCGCTCATCGCGCCATTTTTCACCATTAATATGGTTCTCTCATTGAAAAACTTCCTTATGGTCTTTGATCAGATTGTTGCCTTGACTGGAGGAGGTCCTGGAAAGTCGACCGAATCCATTTCCTTGTTAATTTACAGAGGAGGATTTGAAGGCGGCGAATTTGCCTATCAATCAGCTAATGCGGTCATATACTTCATCGTCATCATCGTCTTTTCTGTTATTCAGCTGAAATTCTTAAATAAAAGAGAGGTGGAAAACTAATGAATCGCAAAAAAACGAGCTGGCTTGTGACCACTCTATTAATCTTAGGTTCATTGCTCATTCTTTTTCCACTGTATTTAACCATTACCATTGCGTTTAAAACACCGCCTGAAATGGCAGGGAATTTACTTGCTCTTCCTAAATCGTGGTCATTTGACAACTTTGCACAGGCCATCGACATGACTAATTTCTTTAATGCGTTTAAAAACAGTGCATTTGTTACAATATTTGTTGTCATTTTTACTGTGTTAACGAACTCGCTTGTATCTTATGCCATCGCCAGAAATCTTCATAAGAAGTTTTATAAGTTCCTATACTTCTATTTTTTAAGCGCGATGTTTATTCCTTTTCCAATCATCATGCTCCCGCTTGTCAAACAGACCAGTGCATGGGGAATGGATAACCTGGTTGGATTAATCATTTTGTATATCGTCTTCAACCTTTCTTTTAATGTGTTTATCTATATTGGCTACATTCGTGCCATTCCAGTTGAACTGGAAGAAGCAGCTATTATGGACGGAGCAACCACATGGGGTGTGTTCTGGAAAGTCATTTTTCCGCTTCTGGCACCAATGAATGCAACAGTCGCCATCATTACGAGCCTAGGCGCATGGAATGACTTCATGCTTCCGCTTGTCCTGCTGAGCGATCGGGAAATGGCCACACTTCCCCTGGTGCAGTACATTTTCCAGGGCCAATTCAGCACAGATTATAATCTTGCATTTGCCTCCTATTTAATGGCACTTGCGCCAATGATTATTGTGTACATCTTTGCTCAAAAATGGATCATAAGCGGTGTAATGAAGGGTTCAATAAAATAAAGATGAAATTATTCTTTGATCGGAGTTGTAATAATTGAACAAAACATGGTGGAAAGAAAGCGTTATTTATCAAATCTACCCAAGAAGCTTCAATGATTCAAATGGGGACGGGATTGGCGATATCAACGGTATCACTGAAAAAATTCCATACTTAGCCGAATTGGGGATCGACGTTATCTGGCTATCCCCCGTTTACAAGTCACCTAATGATGATAATGGCTATGACATCTCAGATTACCGTAATATTATGGATGAGTTCGGAACTATGGAAGACTTTGATGGCATGCTGGCAAAAGCCCATGAATACGGCATCAAAATCATGATGGACCTTGTTGTTAACCATTCAAGCGATGAACATCAATGGTTCCAGGAATCGCGAAAATCTAAAGATAATCCATATCGTGATTATTATATCTGGAAAAAGACGGACAATGGCGAGCCCCCTACTAACTGGGGAGCAGCGTTTGGCGGAAGTGTATGGGAATATGATGAACAAACCGGTGAATATTATCTGCATCTGTTCAGCAAAAAGCAGCCTGACTTGAACTGGGAAAATCCTGTTCTGCGAAATGAAGTGTATGAAATGATGCGCTTCTGGCTGGATAAAGGCATTGATGGATTCCGCATGGATGTCGTCAATTTCATTTCAAAAGATACGAGCTATCCACAAGGGAAGGTCCGTGAAGGACATAAATATGGCGACGGCAGCAAGTATTATATGAACGGTCCAAGAATTCATGAGTTCCTGCAGGAAATGAACAAAGAAGCCCTTAGCCCGTATGATACCATTACGGTCGGCGAGATGCCTGGTGTAACAGTTGATGAAGGTAAACTCTACACCGGCCGGGACAGAAATGAATTAAATATGGTATTCCATTTTGAACATGTGGGTCTTGGAGATGGACAATACGGCAAATGGGATCCCCGCCCCTGGAAATTGACTGATTTGAAAGAGATCTTCAACAAGTGGCAAAAGGGCCTTGAAGAAGATGGCTGGAACAGTCTGTACTGGAGCAACCATGATCAGCCCCGCGCCATCTCCAGATGGGGAAATGATTCAGAGGAATACCGGGTAACTTCTGGTAAGATGATTGCTGTTTGCCTTCATATGATGCAGGGGACTCCTTATATTTACCAGGGCGAGGAAATCGGCATGACAAATGTTAAGTTCAATGATATCAATGATTACCGTGATATCGAAACATTGAATGCCTACCGTGATCTTACACCGGATTCCTTAACACATGATGAAATTTTCAAAGGCATTCATGAGAGAGGCAGGGATAATGCGAGAACGCCTGTTCAGTGGGATGCCGGCCCGAATGCAGGCTTTACAGACGGAAACCCTTGGATCAATGTGAACCCGAATTACGAGGAGATTAATGCAGAAGCAGTCTTAAAAGACGAAGACTCTATCTTCCATTTTTATAAGAAGCTCATTCAGCTTAGAAAGCAAAATGAAGTGATTGTATATGGAACATTCGATTTACTAATGGAAGAGAATGAGCAAATTTTTGCTTTTACACGAACTCTGGGTGATGACCAGCTGCTTGTAATCTGCAACTTCAGTGATGGAACACCGGACTTTAAGCTGCCGGGACATGTCCTTTATTCGTCTAAGGAATTACTGATATCCAACTTGACTGCAGATGAAAATGAAGAAATTGATAACCTGACACTCAAGCCATATGAAGCTAGAGTGTACAGTTTGAAAAAATAATGACAGGGCCTTTTTAGGGCCCTTTTTTACGAAGAATTGATGATAATGAGGTGGGCCTGTGAGTAAAAAGTGGTGGAAAGAAGCTGTTGTATATCAAATTTACTGGAGAAGCTTTTTTGATTCCGATGGTGATGGCTATGGTGATTTAAGAGGGGTTATAAAAAAGCTTGATTATATTAAGAATCTTGGCGCTGATGTGATTTGGCTGAATCCCTTTTATCAATCACCAGACCGGGATAATGGCTATGATATTTCAGATTATTATGGGATTATGGAAAAAGCCGGTGATATGGCAGCTTTCGATGAGCTGATCCACGAAATACATCAGCGTGGGATGAAGGTCATTATGGATCTGGTTGTGAACCATACTTCTGACCAGCATCCCTGGTTTTTAGAATCACGCTCCTCAAAAAATAATCCGAAAAGAGATTGGTATATTTGGAAGGATCCAAAGGATGGCAGGGAGCCAAATAATTGGCGCTCCTATTTTGCTCCATCCTGCTGGGAATGGGACAAAACAACAGGACAATATTATTATCATTCCTTTGCAGTCGAACAGCCGGATCTTAATTGGGAAAATCCTGAACTGCGCCAGGAAATCTACAGAATGATGCGCTTCTGGCTGGATAAAGGCATTAACGGGTTTCGAATGGATGTGATTAATTTACTGGCCAAAAGAGAAGATTTATCAGATGCTGAGAATCCTTATGATATAAGCTACCTGGCCAATAACCCCGGAATCCATGACTATCTTCAGGAAATGCACAGTGAAGTCCTTCAGCATTATGATGTGATGACTGTGGGTGAGATCCCGTTTGTTTCACCAGAAGAGGGACTGCTCTATGTGGATGAAAGCAGAAATGAACTGAACACTCTGTTCCATTTTCAGGTGGCAGATGAAATGCCGGTATGGGATATGCTGAGATTCAAGGAAATCCAAACAAGCTGGCATGAAGGCCTTAAGCAAAAAGGGTGGAATTCGCAATTCCTTAACAACCATGATCACACAAGACAGGTTACCCGCTATGGAAATGATAGCCAGTACCATATTCAGTCTGCGAAGCTTTTGGCAGCTATGATTCATACCTTGCCTGGAACTCCTTATATCTATCAGGGCGAAGAAATCGGCATGACAGGTGTGAGATTTGATTCCATTAATGACTACAATGATATTGCTATGAAAAATAAATATCATGAAGAAGTTTCAAAAGGGCGTGATCCTCAGGAGGTTTTTGAAAGCTTATTGCTTTTGAGCCGTGATAACTCCAGGACGCCGATGCAGTGGAACGCCAGCAGCCAGGCAGGCTTTACAGCTGGTGAGCCATGGATCAAAGTGAATCCGAATTATAAAGAAATCAATGCCGAAGCAGCTCTGAAGGATCCAGACTCGGTGTATTATTTTTACCAAAAGCTGATAGAATTAAGAAAACAAAACGAGGTTATGGTTTACGGAGACTATAAGGATCTATTGCAAGATGATGAACACTTGTATGTTTATACACGCTCCTATAAAGATGTAACCTGGCTGATTGTTTTAAACCATGGCGACGAGCAGCAGGCGTTCACATTTGATGGCTTTGCAAATCGGGAACTGATTCTTTCTAATTATAATAATGACTTTGGTAAAAATGAAGAAATACTGCTTCCGCATGAAGCAAGAATTTATAAGATTCGATGAAACTAATCAAAATACTCTATGTGCAAATAACAGCCGGCATCCGAAAATGCCGGCTTCTTTAGTTAATTCATCTCTCCATCACTGGTTCTTCTGTCTGTTTTCTCGGGAGGAATCTTAGATAGCTGGTCCATAGGCTCCATCATAGATTCAAGGAGACTTCCTTTAACTAGGTTTTCTTCATTAATATTATTCGACTGAACATTCCCGCGGTTGTCCATCATTTCACCTCATTTTATATTTTCACATAGAGTTTACTTCCAGCTTTGTGATTATTCCAAAAGCCGAAAAGTCATAGGTTAAATTCCCTCTCAATGGAGATAATGGAATCAAAAAGTTCTTTTGGAGAAGACTAATGACCAATATATTATTAATTGCAACACTTGTAATGATTTCCTTATTATATATTTTTTTATTATTTATGCTTGTTATCGGCTGGCGCTGGATCATGAAGCGTGCAGTGAAGCAGGCAGGAAAAATTATAATGACTGACAGCTATCAGGAAAACCTCATTGAGCTGATTCCCGGCTTTAAGCATATGGGCATTCAAAATGCGCTTGAAAATAACCTGCGGGCCGAAACAGGTGATGTCCTGCACCGTCCCTTTGGCTCATCGAAAAAATGGCCGCATTTTGAAGAAATTACGTTTATCCCTGCACAGACATCCCCTTTCCCCATTGACGGTGAGGAAGACGTTGATGTGAAAGTGACAATTGGTCCAAAAGCGAGAAAGCCGATGAAAATCAAAATTCCCCTTATGATTAGTGGAATGGCCTATGGAATTGCTTTAAGTGAGCAAGTCAAAATTGCATTGGCCACAGCTGCCAAGAATACAGGAACAGCCATCAATTCCGGTGAAGGCGGAATACTGCCTGAAGAGCTTGAAAGTGCAGGGAAGTACATTCTTCAGTTCTCCAAGACGGAGTGGGGTAAGGAAGAAAAAACTATTAAAAGGGCGGACATGATTGAACTTAAGCTGGGTCAGGGAGCTACACTGGGTATGGGCGGCAACATCTCCCCTGAAAATTTAACCGGTCGTGCAAGAGAAGTCATGGGGTTAAAGGAAAACGAAACTGCCCATATAATGGAACATTTTTTTGAAAAACAGACATTAAAGGATTTAAAAGAGCTGGTGGATGAGCTGCGTAAAATGTCCGGAGGTGTCCCGATCGGCGCAAAAATAGGGGCAGGCGGAAAGATCGAAGATGATATTGATCATTTAATCGAAATCGGGGTGGATTTCATCGCGGTTGATGGGGGACAAGGGGCTTCTGTCGGTGCACCTCCCTTATTGGCAGATGATTTTGGAATACCAACCCTGCATGCTATCACCCGTGCCTCAAACCATCTTGAAAAAAGAAAAAAGAAGGGGGATATCAGCTTAATTGTTTCTGGCGGCCTTTTTACACCAGGACACTTTTTAAAAGTTCTGGCGCTTGGAGCGGATGCGGTTTATCTGGGATCTGTAATGCTGTTTACTGTTTCTCATAAACAAACATTGAATGCTCTTCCTTTTGAACCGCCAACACAGGCTGTCTGGAACCAGGGGAAATTCAAAGATGTATTTAAAACGGAGGATGGAGCTAAGTCGGCGGAAAAATTCTTGACCGCGAGCACCGAGGAAATCAAAATGGCATTAAGAGCCA
This sequence comes from Paenibacillus sp. FSL R5-0490, assembly GCF_001956215.1. Lineage (GTDB taxonomy): Bacteria > Bacillota > Bacilli > Bacillales > Cytobacillaceae > Cytobacillus. The sequence continues at coordinate 347,546 of NZ_MRTQ01000001.1, forward strand.
TGGGGAAAAAGTCATTAAAAGAATTATCCAAGAAAGATCTTGTGTCCTATGATGAACTCACCGCGAAAATGATCGGAATCCCATTTTCCTTTGAACCATGGGAGGACAAATCTAAGAAGGCATAATAAGAGCCTGGCACTTGTGAGCCAGGCTCTCTTTAGTTATTCATTCATCAATATCTTTCTTAACCTTTGATTTTTTCTGAGGCTGGAACCGATGGGGATTTTGTGTTCTTAAATATACAGGCCTCAAAGGCTGAAACGGGAATCTTATAAATGAATCTTTCAAGTCCCGATATCTGGGCGGATAAAACGGCTCCATAAAAGGTCTGCCGAGAGATGTGAGCCTGATCATATGAGTTAACAAAATACAGGAACAGAACAGCACACCTACAAAACCCCATAAATTTGCGAATATTAAAAATGGAAATCTTAGAAATCGGATAGTATTATTCATCTTATATACAGGTGTAGTAAAAGCGGCAAGAGCTGCAAGGGCGATAAAGATTAACAGGACATTACTTGTCAGTCCTGCCTGAACAGATGCAGTCCCGATGACAATCCCCCCTACGATACCGATTGTCTGGCCAACTTTCGTAGGCAATCTGGCTCCAGCTTCTCTTAAAAGCTCTATTACCAGTTCAAGCATTAACGCTTCATAGAAAGGAGGCAAAGGAATATGCTGTCTTGAAGTTACCAGTGTTCCTAATAAATCGGTGGGGACAAGCTCCATATGATAAGTAAGCGTTGCAACATAAATGGACGTGATCTGTATGGAAAAAATAACAGAAAAGGCCCGCAATATTCTGGCAAAAGAAGCGATAGTCCAATTTAAAAAATAATCTTCAAAGGAACTGAAGAATTCAGAAAACGTTGTAGGGGTAATCAGTACATGCGGTGACCCATCTACGGCTATCACTATTTTTCCTTCAGCAAGGACAGCGGCTGCCCTGTCCGGTCTTTCTGTATCCAGCAGCTGAGGAAAGGGAGAATTCTTATTATCTGAAATGAGCTGTCCAATGTAAGAACTGTCAGTGATTTCGTCAAAATCAATATTTTCGATTCGTTCTTTTACCATGCTGACATTATCTTTATTCGTAATTCCCTCAATATAGAGAACGGCCACTACTGTTCTGGATATGCTTCCGATTATATATTCCTCAATGATCAGTTCAGAGATGGGCAGCCGTTTGCGGATTAAATTCAAATTATTCTCCAGAGACTCAATAAAGGCTTCCTTTGCTCCAATAACCGTTTGCTCGACTTCCGGATGTGTGATTTCCCTGACATAAGAACATTTAGCAGCCATAAAAGCCGCTTTTTGCTTCTCGGCTTCTGATGTAACCATCACATAGCCATTCAAAAGCATATGTTCTGCTTTTGAAAGATCTTCGCAAATTTGTATGCTTGCAGATGGCAAAAGCTTTTTCAAATCATCGATTTTGTTGAACTCACCAAGAAGAAGCTGAGGGAGCAAACTCTTGGTGATCATTTTTTGGTCAGTCAGTGTTTTGAAATAAGTAAAAGAAAAACAGAGGCCAGTTTGTCTATTACTATAATGTCCTTTTTGAAAATCATGAGATCGTGAAAATGCCTTTTCCAGCTCGTCAAGTTCGACCTCTGACACAGGACTCTTCTTTTTTAACTCTTTTCTCATTCAGCAATCACCAGTTTTTTTGGCATTAAGTGTAGTGTTTCCGTTTTTGGAAGGATTATGAATGAATAGGCGGGAATAACTAAAAAAGCCTCCCGCATAATGGGGCAGGCCTGGGAATTATACCGGTTCTTCTTCCGGATGTTTAAAGCAGGATAAAACCAGATTTTCAAGATTCTCAAATTCTTTGGCATCCAAAAATGCTATACACCTGCTTAAAGATTGTAGTGCGCTTTCAATGAGAAATTTTCTTGGTTTTTTCGAATGAATCATTTCTTCCTGGATAAAGTCCAGAAGATCCATGCAATCATTCTGATCTTCCTGCTTGATGGACTTCTTCAAAGTCAATATGGATTTGCAGATAGTATGCACATTTCTATGATCTGTCTGTTTAAATCTATTTTCAATCAGTTCAGGCTTCAGCAAGTATTCACCGACTGAACTGACCTCTTCAACAACATTCCTTATCCTTTCTACACTATAACGGACCACTGGATTAATACTTGAAGTGAATTCAAAGAATTTTGTATAGTATTTTACGTTATGATGAAGGATGCCAAGGAACATTACGGCACAGTCCAGTAAATAGGGTTTCTTGTCCTCACCAAAGATTTCTATAAACCGGCTTAAAATCCAATCCACCATTCTAAGCTGGCCTTCCTTAATAAACTGCTTGAGTTCAGGGTCATTTGAAACAAGTACTTCTTCAAAAAGGGCAACCAATTTATTGGTCCGATTCATATTCATTTGTAATTCGATCTGCTGGGTGAATACTTCTAAGCTGCTTGGGTCCTGGCCAATAAGAAGTTTATTGCGTTCTGATTCCATTTTTTCATGCAATGTTTTAAAAATAGAGATAAGAAGCTCGTTTTTTGAAGAAAAATAATTATAGAAGGTCCCTTTTGAAATCCCGCTGTAATCTAAGATATCCTGAATGGATGTAGCCTGAAAACCTTTATCCAGAAATAATTGATGTGCTTTTTTTATAACATGCATTTTCCTGTTATTCATTTATAATCACCTGTCATTTTATTTGAACTATGTGTATAACTTAATAGTACCTCATTGTATTAATTTACACAAACCCTCTATTTTACAAGGATTTTTTTGTTGCAAAAATTGTACTGATGGTATATTATATGATTTGTGTGTAACGAGAGTATAAAAGAATGAACTGATAGTACAGGAGGAAATGTAATGGAACAAGCAATAAATAATAAAACAGACCGGCCGCCTTATGGGATTCTCGCTGTTTTAATGATAGGGGCATTTATTGCCTTTTTGAATAATACATTGTTAAATATTGCACTGCCATCTATTATGGCAGATTTAGAAATTGAAGCGGCAACAGTGCAGTGGCTGACTACCGGCTTTATGCTGGTAAATGGTATTTTGATCCCGGCTACTGCCTTTTTAATTGAAAAATATACAGTACGCAGGCTGTTTATTGTGGCAATGGGACTATTTACAATCGGTACGCTTGTAGCGGGTATTGCTCACGTATTCCCGGTTTTGCTGGCAGGCAGAATGCTGCAGGCTTCAGGGTCGGCTATTATGATGCCGCTATTGATGAATGTAATGCTGATCAGCTTCCCGGTTGAAAAACGCGGAGCAGCCATGGGTGTATTTGGTCTTATCTTAATGTTTGCCCCTGCAATTGGGCCAACTCTCTCAGGATGGATTATTGAACATTATGATTGGAGAATGCTATTCCACTTCCTTTCACCGATTGCGGGTGTCATTTTAGTTCTTGGAGCCGTCATGCTGAAAGACAAAAAGGAAAAAGTGAATATCCGTCTGGATATGTTTTCTCTTGTTCTTTCAAGTATAGGGTTTGGCGGAATACTTTACGGGTTCAGTTCTGCAGGTAACAAGGGCTGGGACAGCCCTCATGTGTTTTTAACAATTGCAGTTGGAGTCATAAGTTTGATTTGGTTTATTTTAAAACAAACTAAATCAGAACGTCCGATGCTTAATTTTGGTGTATATAAGTACCCGATGTTTGCACTATCGTCTGCTATCAGCATGACGGTAAATATGGCGCTATTCTCAGGAATGATTCTGATTCCGATTTATGTTCAGACATTAAGGGGGATTTCACCTTTGGATGCAGGATTGATGATGCTTCCAGGTGCCCTTGTTATGGCTGTGATGTCGCCATTAACCGGAAAGCTGTTCGATAAAATCGGAGGCCGGATTTTGGCGATCATTGGGTTAGCCATTACAGTAGGAACTACGTATGTATTCAGCAGACTGACTCTTGAAACAACCTATACTCAGCTGATTATACTCAACTCAATCAGGATGTTCGGGATGTCCATGGTTATGATGCCAGTTTCAACAAATGGCCTTAACCAGCTGCCTAGAAGGCTTTATCCGCATGGAACTGCAATGAACAATACGCTGAACCAGGTGGCAGGTGCTATTGGGACAGCCTTATTGGTAACAGTTATGTCAACAAGAACGGAAACACATGCTGCGGAAATTGCGAAAGAAGCGATGAAAGGCGGGGCTATGGCTAACGGCGGACAAATGACTGAAGCTGCTGTGGCGGAAATGCAGCAGCAGGTCTTAATGAAAGCCATGCTCGAGGGAATTAACGATGCTTTCTTCGTAGCAACCTTTATCGCTGCAGCTGCACTTGTTCTGGCTTTCTTCATTAAACGCGCAACACCAATGGAAGACTCGGTTGAAGAGCCAAAGCAGGAGAATCTGGTGCCTAAATTGGCAAAAAGTTAATTACTGGAGGGGATCTTAGGATTCCCTCTTTTTTTATTATCTATTTTTTCCAATTAATTTAATTGATTGATGTCCGCTGTGAGGGTGAGGAGAAAAAAGAATATGATCCAGATACAGAGCTTCCAGCTTTCGGTCACTTAAATTAAACAAGCTGTGATTATGCTGGAATTTAGAAAGCGATAATAATTTGCTGATTAACGTTTCTCTGTTTAATGGCATGTAATGAACCCTCCCTTATTGTTAGTTATATTTTAATTCATATTTATCCGATTAGTCAAGTAGGAATTGAGGAAATCTTGGTAAGATCTTAATTAGGTGCCATTCAAAAACACAGTTAAAAGCACAGGCATCTTGTCCGCTCCTTTAATACTATAGTAGAGAAATGACTACAAGGATGTGATGAGTATGGAATTTTGTACCTCATGTAACTATCGGGAGGATTTGTGCAGATGTGAAGATCATGTTAATGAAATTCCCCATCCGCATGACCAGCACAGCCATAGAGATCAAGGAAGACCTGATCATAATCATTATCCAAAGCCTCCTGGTCCTTCTTTCCTCAAAAAGGAGCTTGTTCATGATGAAGTTTGCGGTAATATAGAACAAATCTGTGGAGACGACGCTGAAATATATTGGACTGCAAGAGGGATCAGAAACATACCTGCAGCAACTATTTCTGTTGTTAACAAAGGATCATGTGATATAAGTGTCCTTGCTTCCCCCAGTTTAAGAGGAGATTTAGAAGAGATCTTTACAGTTTCAGCAGGTCAGACAAAGTCTGCTACAATCGGAGTCTTGGCACGGATTGGTTTTGCTTGTTCAGGAAATGAAGGAATTACTTGCAGAGGAACTTACTGTTTATCCCTTCATTATGAAATAGTATGTTAATACGTATCGTTAGGAGGAATGTATATGAGCTGTTCAAAAAGTTCGAATAACCCATGCTGTCCTGCAGCTGTAATTTTTCAGGAGAAAATTTGCGGGAATTTTTCAGGAGGAACAGGCGGGATTAACCGACTCTCTGTATGGCGGGCTCCGGCAGAAGATTATATAGAAGGCACTTTTGAAATATTTAATTCTACAGGCAGTCCAGGTTCCGTAACAGGGAATATTACGGCACCCGGCAGTCCGGGAGTTGGTCCTGTACCTCCCGGCAACTCAGCAGCATTGGCTGTTATCACTCCAAGTGAATTTACTATAACAGCACCGCCAAATGCTTCGGGAAAATTCTGCATTACTCTATATAAAAGGCTAATTCCATAATATTGAAAAAGGAGCCCCAATGAATTTAGAATCAGTGGTTCTCCTTTTAAATTTAAAGAAGTTATTGGTTAAATGGGGAAGGATAGTGGATATTTAGACAATATTGCCCTTCGCAATCATTAGCACCTTGTCCAAGGCAAAGGATTTCAAGGGAATCAAATAAATTCTGCACTGTAAGGGATTTACTATTTGGAACACTGCCTTGTCCTTCCGGCTCAGGAATTGTTAAAGAACCTACAGTTACACCGTTTCTGAGCAAATTAGCAACTAAAGTGTCAGCGCATCCTCCATTATAAGTGATAGTCATAGTCCCTACGACTGGAGCGAGTACATTATTTTGTATCGACCTCCAAACAATACGGTCAGGGCTCGCTTGATTACCACAGTCTAATTCAAATGTCCCGCAAAATTTTTCGCTTAATATGGGACGGCCTGCAGTGCCATTTCCCCCATTCTCATCCGGACAACAGCAGCACATGCTATTACAGCTGGAACACATAAAACTCAATCCTCCTTTTTCTATTATAATATTAGCTTGTTTCTTTTTTGTTTGTAGGAATGACCTATCACAAGAGTGAATTTTAAAGAGCTGTGAGCTCAGTGAGTTATTTTCCAGAATTGATTTCTCTTCTGTTAAACTTAGTCTGGAAAAACGTCTGCAGTTCGCAGGCGTTTTTCAAAATAGGTAAAAAGGTACAACTTAACTTGCAGAGTTGCAGGAATACCCCTATCCGTCGGTGAATACAATTAGAAAATGGAAACAGCTTCCTGCATAGAGAAAGGAAGCTAATATTTAAAAAAGCTGGGGGAAAAATGACTAAGCGAAAATGGGGAATAGCACTTTTGTTAATTGTCTGTTTCATAGGATTAGCCGGGTGTTCAGGAAAAACTGCCGGCGATAATGAGCCGGAGAAAAAGGCCGCGGCAGAGAAGTCTAAAGAAGATAAGACAAAAGAGGAGGCAACGGCAGAGGAGCAGGCTAAAGAGGAGGAAAAGAAGGAAGAAATAAAGCCGGTTGTGGTTAATGTCATTGATCCTGATACAAAAGCAGTGCTAAAGACCTTCAGGCCTGCTGAAATGGGATTTGGTGAGGATGATGAAAAATATAAAGCAGATGTTGCCCAATGGGCCAAGGAAATAGCGCGCGGAACAGATACAATAAAAGGCTTTGATCAAAGGATGACCCTTGACAAAATTGGTCCCGATGGCAATATCATTAAAGGGCAGCCTGAGATTATACTTGAAGAAAGCGAATTAGTGGATAAGATCTTCGCTGCTTCTGTAAGCGGCGGGGATGTTGAGCTGCCGCTTTATGTTTCAGAAAGCGGTTATGATCCTGCTGATGTACCTCATTTAGGAGAAGTAGTCGTCGCATCCTATACTACCAATTTTAACAGCGGCGTGGCAGGCAGGACAAAAAACATTGAACTCTCAGCAGAAGCCATCAATAATATCATTCTTGGTGAGGGAGATCACTTTTCTTTTAATACAACAGTGGGGCCCAGTGATGAAGCGCATGGATATCAGCCTGCAGAGGAAGCCATTAATGGCAAGCTCGTAATGGGGATTGGGGGCGGTATTTGCCAAACATCCTCCACTCTATACAACGCAGTTGATAAAGTCGGGGTCAGTTATGTAGAAAAACACCACCATTCTGTAACGGTGGGTTATGTCCCAAAGGGCCGGGATGCAACCGTTTCCTATGGAGGCAAAGACTTCAGATTTGAAAACACAACCGGCATCCCGCTTCTTGTAAAAGCAAACTTCGGAAATGGTGTCTTAACAATTGAAATCAGAACCGCAAAAAAATATGAGGGAATGCTGAAGAAAGCAGTATAACTGCATCAGGCACCTAAGCCATATTTCCGGTTTTGGTGCCTTAGCTGTTTTTAATGCACTGAATACTTATTTAACGAAAAATAAGCAAATAGCGGAGGGGTTTGTCCACACCATTCCGGTCACTTTTAATACAATAATATAGAAGATCTCCTCCCTAAGGATCTTTGGTCTGCATAGTCGCCGCTAATCTGCCAGCCGGATTAGCGGCATTTTTTGTCTAATTATGCAAATGATTGCGAAAGGAGGAGAATATTCTGTAAATATATGAACCAATAGGTAAAAAGTGCCTGACTTACCAGCAGTTTCATGTTAAATTATAAGTAGAATATCCTATCCTATCTGGAAATGAGGAAAAGGCATGAAATTATCTGTGGCAAAAAAACTGTTCCTCGGGTTTTTGTCTGTCCTTTTATTATTTGGTCTTGTAGCCGGTTTATCAAATTATGAACTCGGTAATGTTAACAGAAATTATCAAAGTTTAATAGATGATAATGTCTCTGAAGTGATGCTTGTAAAAACACTGAAGGCAGAGCTTATGAATGAAGCAGGGGGAATCCGCGGCTATCTCCTGACAGGCGACTCTACATATCTGAGTGACTATGAAAGTTCCCGCAAGAGGATGGAGCATCATATAAATAAATTGAATGAATTAGCCGGCATTAAGAAGGAGAAGGAATTGGCGAAAGAGCTGGAATTGCTCCATAATCGCTACCAGAGCATTATTGACAAAGAAATTAAGTTTAAGCTTGAGGAAAATAATGCTTATATGTCATTAGTTGAAACCTCCGATAAACAGGTCAGCCAGGATTTTAACAAAAAAGCGGATGAACTTGTAAAATATTATGAATCCCAATTAGATGCCGGGATAAATGAAACTGTCTCGGGCGTTAAATCCTCTCAGACGATTACTTTAATTATTACAATTACAGCCGTTATTGCTGCCATGCTGATCGCTTATTTTATAAGCAGAATGATATCCAGGCCGATTAATCTGGCAGCAGCAGCGATAGACAAAGTGGCAGGAGGAGACTTAAGTCAGACCTCTATTAATGTAAAAAACCGGGATGAAATAGGAACGTTTATTTTATCATTAAATAAGATGGTCCAGGATTTGAGGTCTGTAGTCAGCCAGGTAAGAAGCACATCAGAACAAGTTGCATCAAGCAGTGAGCAGCTGGCTGCAAGTGCAGAAGAAAGTTCTTTGGCTTCTGAACAGGTAGCAGCTATTTCACAGAAAAATGCTCTGGGAACTGAACAGCAGCTTTACCGTTTTAGAGAGGTATCTTCTTCAATGGATGAGATTTCTTCCGGAATGCAGCAGATTTCTTCAAGCAGCGAGCTGATGCTTGAAGCAGCGGAAAAGGCAGATTTTTTAACTAAACAAGGCACTATTTCAGTCGATAATGTTGTAAGGCAAATGAATGAAATAAATACTACAGTAGGCAGTGCTGCTCAGCATATCTATACCCTCGAATCCCGATCAAAAGAAATCAGCAATATCGTGGAATTGATTACCACTATCGCAGAGCAGACAAATTTGCTCGCACTTAATGCAGCCATTGAAGCTGCAAGGGCAGGTGAGCATGGGCGAGGCTTTTCGGTTGTCGCTGATGAGGTCCGTAAATTGGCAGAGGGATCCAAGCAATCTGCCATTCAGATTCAGCAAATGATAGGGCTTATTCAGGAAGAAACAAAGCATGCCGTTCTGGCAATGGAAAAAGGAAATGAACAGGTAAGGGATGGCCTCGAAGATACAATGGAAGCAAGTGTGGCTTTTGCTGAGATCGCCAATTCAATGGGTGATGTAACATATAAAGTCGAAGAAGTCTCATCCTCAGTAGAAGAATTGACTGCTTTAACCACCCAGATTATTGATGTCATGTCAAATGTTCAGGACATTTCAGAAAAAAATGCAGCAGCTTCACAGGAAACTTCAGCTGCAACAGAAGAGCAGCTCGCCACCATGGAAGAAGTATCTTCATCAGCAGGGGCTCTTGCAAAACTTTCTGAAGAATTGCAGGAACTTGTTTCGAGATTTAAATTATAAAAGGGACTCAACTGAGTCCCTTTTTGAGTCCCTTTTGAAATTTATTACAAGATTTTAATGGTTAAAGGATACAGATATGGAATAAACGGCTCCTCAATTTCTTTCCATTCCTTAATTTTAATCATCGGGATCTCTGTTCCATTATAGGCTGCTTTATCTATGACTCCGCTAACTTTGACCCACATATTATCATAGAGTTTCGAAGCTTCCTCCATTTCTGATAGAAAGCCAATCATACTTGCATCTGCCACACAATGGGTAATCAAAAACCTTGAAATGACAAGCTGATTGGAAACAAGTCCTTCTTCTTTATATATAAATCCCTGAAATTCAATTTCTCTGCCAATGAATTTATCAATATCTTTACTGATTTCCTCATAATACAAACTAAAAACTTTATCATCCATTTTAATAGCAGGAGCCGAATAAAGGTCCTTTATTAATTGCTCAAACTCTTCATTGGATATTTCCTCTGCTTCCTCATTTACAGATAGGTCATGCTCCAGCTCCTCGACTTCTTCCAGCTCTTCTTCAAAAGAAAAGTCTTCAAGTTCAAAGTCTGATACATCTTCATTTTCATCAGAGCCAACCGATGTATTCACCTCTTGTTTTTGATTACCAAGTAGGGCAAGCCCACCTTTCTTTTCAGCAATGGAAGCATCAAGCGTTTTTGCAGGCAAGAAGAATCCTGTTAATAGCGGAAATAATATAATGGAACAAGACACCAGCTTTTTTACTGTAAACGGTGTATCCCCATGATCATGATTATGTGAACAGGAATGCTCGTCATGGTGGGAGCAGTCCTGACCGTGATGATATTCGTGAACAGCGGTTTCTCTATTAAAAGTCCATATTCTTGTAATTTGAATAAAAAATAAAAATAAAAACAATATGGAAGCCGATTGGCTTAAGCGGACATATTTGGGATTAATATACTTGGTTATGTCTCCTGTATAATGAAGCTGAAAAATCAGTCCGCAAAAAGCCAGAAGAATCAGCGCCCTCAACGCCTGCTGAAAATGTATTTTCATAGCAATCCTCCTAAATGAAATTCTGTACAAAAAGCAGCGTGAAAAAGACTGCTGAAGCTGTCAGAACTAATACGCCAAGAACAAACTTTATCCGAAACACACTAAGCATCATGACTGTATTTTTAAAGTCGATCATGGGCCCGAAGATTAGGAATCCCAGTATGGAAGACTTAGGAAATATGCTGCTGAATGAGGCACCAATAAAAGCGTCTGCCTCTGAGCATAGTGACAAAACATAGGCAAAGCCCATCATGATCAGTAAGGATGCAACCGGATTATCAGCATTTTGCAGAAATGTTTTTGCCGGCATATAGACTTGTACAATGGAAGCTAATAAAGCGCCAATAATCAAATATTTGGCCATGTCAAAAAACTCGTCAATCGAGTGGGTCAGCATAGACCAAATCCGATCCAGGAAAGAACGGTGGTTTTCGCTGCTGTGGGGTAAATGAAGATTTTTCTTCAATTCCCCCGACTTAAAGAAGATGCTCACGCTAAAGGCAACGATAATGGCAATTAGAAATCCCAGTCCCATTCGTAAGCCAGCCATTTCAAAATCATTTCCAAAAGCCATGAATGTAGAAGCAATGACGATGGGATTAATCAAGGGCCCAGTCAGCATAAAACCAATCGCTGCATAAACTGGTACACCCTTAGACATAAGCCGGCGGATGATAGGAACAATTCCGCATTCACACGCTGGAAAAAGTGCGCCAGCCACACAGCTCATGACAACAGCAGCCATTCTATTTTTCGGAATCCACCTTTTTATATGGTCTTCTGTAATGAAAATTTGGATAAACCCTGCAATCAGCACACCTATCAGCACAAAAGGCAATGCTTCTATTAGAATGCTGATAAAGATTACATTCAGGTTTAACAGGGAAGGCGGAATATCAAAAGATAAACCTAATCCAGAGCTGAAAGATATTAAATATACCAGAATGGCTATCAACATAATGCCCGTTATATCAATGATATGGCTGCGAAAAACTCGGTTCATAGTATCCTCCTGTGATTAAAAATCGTAATGATTTCGTTTTATACTGTATATTAAGTTTATGATATTGTAAATGGGATTATGAGCATTTTGAAAGGATAGGAGAATTGGAGGATAAAAGGATATAAAGTTTATCCTTGCAAACGCATGAAAATTTTAATGTGATTTAAATCGAAACAATTACGATTTATTAGATGCTTTCCATACTCACGGGCACTTCCAGAGATGGAGAGAAAACCAAATACCACGCACAGGGAAACAAAATGACATAAATAACAGAGCAATTGAAAAATTATGTTGCTTTTTCCTAGTCTTGCAGATATGCTCAAATTAGGAGATATACGGAAGGGGAATTGAAATTCTAAATGTGGCATAACTTGAATCATTTTAATTTTATAAACGTCTGCCTGCTATTTTGGGGAGAGGTTTGTCTATTTATAAAATGATTGAACAAGGAATGTCTGCTGTGGAATTTTAAACCATAAATTCGCAGATACCTTGTTGTGTATCTGCATTTTTATTGGAATTTAATCTCCATGCCAGTTCCGGCATGCCCTAAATGGAGGGAACGCTGAATGATCGAAAAGCAGAATAAAACTGCAATAGTGACAGGTGTCAGCAGCCATCAGGGTATCGGTGCAGCTATTTGCCGAAAATTAGCCAGCCAGAATTTTAATATTTTTTTTACTTATTGGGATTCGGAGCCCCTTTGGGGAAAAGTATTCACCAAGGAAATATCGGAAACTGGCGTCCTTTGCAAAGGTCTCGAAATTGACTTATCGGATGTTCAATCAGCAGAAAAGATGCTGGAATCTGCTGCCTTGACAGTTGGAAATCCGATGATACTTGTTAATAATGCAGCTCATTCAACAAGAGATGGATATCTGGAGTTTAATTCTAAAACACTGGATGCGCACTATGCTGTTAATATGAGAGCCGTATTTCTTCTTTGCACAGAATTCGCCAAAAGATTTCAAGAATGGAATTTGCCATACGGCCGAATCATTAATATGACTTCCGGCCAAGAGATTGGCCCAATGCCCGGCGAATTGGCTTATGCTTCTACCAAAGCTGCCATAACAGCTTTTACCAGGTCGCTTTCAACAGAAATTGCCCATTTAGGTATAACAGTAAATGCAATTAACCCTGGACCCACTGACTCATCATGGATGAATGAGGAGATAAGAAATCACCTTTTGCCTAAGTTTCCAGCGGGCAGAATCGGCCAGCCCGAAGATGCAGCTAATCTGGCAGCATTCCTGGCAGGTGAAGATTCAAAGTGGATAACAGGACAGGTGATACATTCTGAGGGAAGGTTCATACGCGGCTAACACGAAAGCAAGTGAAATTTACTTAACAAATTATAGCTATTTATATCATTTTCGATACAAAATACCCAAAAGGGTTTATTGATCTCCTCCAATGTGTATAAATAGAAGTTATAGAGGGGAGAGAACAATGTTAAATTTATTAAATAACCCTGATTTTGTGCAAAAGTGTGAAACTGCTTCCCCGTTTGATATGGTTAAGTATTTAACAGGCGGCAACATTAGAGGATTGGAAAAAATCGCTTTGGGCACGCTTGCAAACAGAAAACAGCTGCCGCCAAATGTCGTTAATGTTCTAATCGTTTATTTTTTCAGCACGTTTGCAAATAAAGTATATGACCGAAATGATCTTGCCAGGCTCTATGATTACTGGGCGTCGAATCATGTATACAGTTTTGGAAAAGCACAGGAAATGACTAACGAAGATATAGAAAAAGTCCTGGCCGGCTTAAAATAATAGATTATATAAAAAGTTCATCCCAATTGGATGAACTTTTTTGATATTACTTATTTCTTTTTATTGCTGTATGCTCCTTCTATAGTCTGTTTCATCATTTGATGTCCAAGCACCGCCACGCCTGCTGCAACGATTCCATTAAGGAGCCCTTCAAAAGAAAAGCCAAATGCAAGACTGCCTGCAGAAACCGAAATCATTACAAGAATCCATACGATGGACCAATCGGGAACTTTGGGTGTCTGTTTCAATGCATACCCAATTACCCACAAAGCCGGGACCAGCATGTAATAATTCTGATTTAAAAAATCCAGTAAGTTCAATCCACTCACCCCCTGGCTAATGTTTTTAATATAGTTTATGAAATCCCCTTATAAGTTGTTTGTCTGCTTGTCTATAAAATAGAAGAGATTTTATTAATAAGCTTGGGAATTATTATGTTCAAAAAAGACGGAATAGTTTGATAAAATGCTGTCAAAGACGCGCAGAATAGTTGACATTCATTCCTATAAGTGCTAAATTTGAATCAGCCGTTATGCATCGTGTTATATTTTGCTAGCTGCTTTTTCAACCGTTAGGCAATGGTCTGGATGAGTAATGAACGTAAAGTAATAAGCGTGTATATGGTGAATTTACACATGGCTTTTTCTAGCCAATAGGAGGATTTTTTTCATGAAAAACGGTAAAGTAAAATGGTTCAATGCTGAAAAAGGTTTCGGATTCATCGAAGGTGAAGACGGAAACGACGTATTTGTACATTACTCTGCTATCCAATCTGAAGGTTTCAAATCTTTAGAAGAAGGCCAAGAAGTTTCTTTCGAAGTTGTTGAAGGTGCACGCGGACCTCAAGCAGCTAACGTAACTAAACTATAATCGACACACCCATACAAAAACAGCCTGGCCATTAGGTCAGGCTGTTTATTTTTTACAGAAATAACTTATTGGAAAATTTCATAATTCAACCATCAATACAGTATAAAAAAAACTTGAAGTTTGGCGAGTTTCCTGTATAATGTTCAAACGTGAGTTATTTTAGAATAATTTAATACTATTCACTTATCAAGAGAGACGGAGGGGCTGGCCCGAAGATGTCTCGGCAGCGGGCTCTGCAGAGCGCTGTGCCAAATCCAGCAAGCACAGATGCTTGGCAGATAAGAAGAGAACGATTGATAGATCAAGATCTCTTCTTGCTTGAAGGGGTCTTTTTATTTTGCTTGGAAAATCCATTTATAAAGGAGAATTCAATGAAAAACAGGGGCAATCCATGGGCTTTATTGCCACTAGCCGCTTTCCTGCTTATTTTTATTGGCAGCGGCATAGCAACGGGTGATTTTAACAGCATACCAATTATTGTCATTGTATCCGCAGCAGCCGGAATTGCGCTGGCAATGAACAGAAAAAAGCCATTCATGGAAAAAGTAGAGATATTCACAAAAGGGGCCGGACATCCTGATATTATATTAATGGCCATCATTTTTATCCTGGCAGGGGCTTTTTCTGGTACGGCTAAAGGAATGGGGGCGGTTGATTCGACTGTGAACCTTGCACTCTCTTTTATCCCGCCGAATCTGCTAATGGTCGGAATTTTTATCATTGCATGCTTTATTTCATTATCGATGGGAACATCCATGGGGACAGTTGTCGCTCTTGCTCCAATTGGTGTAGCCATTTCAGCAGAGACAGATATTTCAGTAGCATTAGCCATGGCAGCAATAATTGGCGGTGCAATGTTTGGCGATAATCTTTCTGTCATTTCTGATACAACGATTGCAGCGGTCAGGACTCAGGGAACGAGAATGACCGACAAATTCCGTGTGAATTTTTTAATCGTACTGCCTGCTGCCGTTCTTACTGCTGTGACTCTTGCGATTTTAACAGCAGGTCAGGAAAGCGTCGTGACTAGCGGAGATTTCAGCTTCTTAAAAGTAGTCCCTTATCTTGGCGTATTGGCTGCAGCTTTGTTTGGCATGAATGTTATTCTTGTGCTAAGCGGGGGAATCCTTCTTTCAGGCCTGATTGGAATTGCTGACGGCAGCTATACGTTTGTTTCATTCCTGCAGATGATTGCTGAGGGAATGGCCGGTATGCAGACCCTTGCGATTATTGCCATCCTCATTGGCGGATTGGTGGAGATCATCCGGGTTAATGGAGGAATAGATTACTTGCTTCACATGGCTACCAGCAAAATAAAATCCCGCAGGGGAGCTGAATTTGGTATTGCGTCACTTGTCTCTCTGACAAATCTATCTACAGCCAATAATACTATTGCCATTATTATTGCAGGGCCGCTTGCTAAAAAAATTGCAGATCAATATGAGATTGACCCGCGTAAATCAGCAAGTATACTTGATATATTTGCCTGCTTTGTACAAGGGACTATCCCATATGGAGCACAGATGCTAGCTGCTTCGGGGCTCGCTGCCATTTCGCCGGTGAGCATCATGGCATATTCCATTTATCCAATATTAATTGGCATTTGCGGTATTATTGCCATTCTGATCAACTTTCCTAAGTTAAAAAAGCAATAAATGAGAGAGCCTGCTGGGCTCTTTTTTCTTTGAACAATGCTGTGTTTTAAAAATAATTGATGATATAATTAGAACGAATGTTCTGTAAAATATTGCTGAGCCTCTGCCGTTTTTTGATTTGGTATAATGGTAATATTGCAGAAAGAATCTGTGGCAAGGAAAAGAGGGTGTAAGATATGAAATTTATCCATACAGCTGATTGGCATTTGGGCAAGCTGGTCCATGGTGTATATATGACCGAAGATCAGCGCCATTTTTTGAATCAATTTATTGATGTGGTAGAAGAAGAAAAGCCGGATGCAGTCGTCATTGCAGGAGACTTATATGACCGGTCCGTACCTCCTACTGATGCTGTAGAATTGCTGAATGAAATTCTTTTTAAAATAAATGTAGAGCTTAATACACCTGTGGTTGCCATCGGAGGAAACCATGATAGTGCAGAAAGGCTGTCATTTGGAAGCTCCTGGTACAAACAAAGCAAGTTCTACTTGTCTGGAAAACTGGCAAATGATTTTAAGCCCATACATATTAATGGTGTGAACTTTTATCTGGTTCCGTATGCTGAACCAGGAATGGTCAGGCATTTGCTTGATGATGACCGTGTACACTCACATGATGATGCAATGAAGGCAATTGTGAGCAGAATTGAAAAGCACCTGAATCCAAATGAGCCGAACGTTCTTGTCGGACATGCTTTTGTCCTGGGCGGTTCTACCAGTGATTCGGAGAGGACCCTTTCAGTCGGCGGGTCAGGCTGTGTCCATTCAAGCTGCTTTGATCCATTCTCTTATACAGCACTCGGGCATTTGCATAGTCCTGATGCCATAAAGCATGACAAGATTCGATATTCTGGCTCCCTATTAAAATATTCTTTTTCAGAGGCCAAACAGGAAAAATCGATCTCTATTATAGAAATGAAGGAAAATGGCGAATTTGATTTACGAACCCGTTCACTGAAGCCCAAAAAAGACTTGAGAGAAATCGAAGGGCATTTAGATCAATTGATGGATCCAGCCTTCTATGAAAAACAGAATCTTGATGACTATCTGAAAATCACCCTTTTTGATGAAGGCGCATTGCTTGATCCAATTAATAAGCTGAGACAGGTCTACCCCAATGTTCTTCACCTGGAAAGAAGAATAGCCGTTACAGATATGAAGAAAAAAAGCTCCTTCCTATCGATGAAGGAAGAGAAAAAGTCGGAGCTTGATCTGTTTAAACAATTCTATGAACAAATGACCACTTCTGAGTTTACAGAAGATAAACAGCAGGTAATGACTGATGTGATCGAAAAAGTGCTTAGGGAGGAGGCTCTGAAATGAAGCCATTAAAATTAACGATGCAGGCGTTCGGCCCCTATGCAGACAGTGAAAACATCGATTTTACCGAACTTGGAAATCGAACCATGTTTGTCATCTCCGGAAAGACGGGTTCAGGCAAAACCACAATTTTTGACGGCATCAGCTATGCCATTTATGGAAAGGCAAGCGGAGAGGATCGGAATGGCCCCGAACTTCGGAGCCAGTTTGCCAAAAATAATACACTAACCGAGGTTTCTCTCGAATTCATTTTAAGAAATAAAAGGTATCATATTATAAGATCTCCTCAGCAGGAAAAGAAAAAAGAGCGGGGCGATGGGACAACAACAGTGAGTGCAAAAGCAGAACTGTATATATATGATGAAAATGGAGAGCAAAAGCTCCTGGCTTCAAATGTCAGGGATGTTGATGAAAAGATAAAAGAAATTATGATCATTGACAGCAATCAGTTCAGGCAAATTCTGATGATTCCCCAGGGAGAGTTCCGAAAGCTCCTGACTTCTGAAAGTAAGGATAAGGAAATCATTCTGCAGCGGTTATTTCATACTCAAATATACAAGCGCATCGAAGAAAAACTTAAAGAAGATGCAACTGAATTAAAAAGAACGGTAGAAGAACAAATTAAATTGAGAGATCAGTATTTTAATCATGTGCAGGCTGTTTACAGCGGGGAGCTGAAATCATACCTCGAAGCAGGAAGTGTCAATGACACACTGCTCATGCCGCTTCTTACAGAGGAAATTAAGGAGATGGCAGAAGGTCTTGCCGAGCTGACAGAAGCTGGCAGGAAAAAGAAGGAAAAGAGAGATCATCTTCAGCAAAAGCTCTATGAAGCTGAAATGGTGCTTAAACAGCTGAAGACGAAAGAAGAGCTTAAGCAACGGAAAGAAGAGCTTGAAGAACTGAAAGACCAATATACTGTCAATGAGAATGCCATTGCTCTCGCCCAGAAAGCAGCCCTGCTTAGTCAGCAGGAGCAGCTCTGTCATGAACTGAAGAAGGATCTGGATGCGGCACATGCCGATATTGAGGAACTTCAGAAAAAAATAGGCACTCTTGAATCTCTGCTAAAAGAAAAGCTGGAAAAATGGGAGTCTGAAAAGAACCGGGAGGAAGAAAGAAAACAAGCTGCCGAACAGGTTAATCACCTGCAAAGTATGAAAGAAGATATTCTCTCGTATGCAAAAGTGGAAAAGCTTGTCCGTTCTCTTGAAAAAAATCTTGAAAACCTCAGGCTTCAAAAAAAACAGAAAGATGAAGCCCTCCTAAACGCTGATCTGCAAATAAAAACACTTGCTGCAGAAAAACAGGACATTGAAAAGAGCAGGCTCACACAGTTTGAGAATGAACGAAACCTGGAGAAACTATCAGACGAAATAGAACGGCTTCATAGATATGAAGAGCTTCATAAAGAGCATCTCTCATCACAGAATGCTTTCAGCAAGAAAAAAAGTTATTTCGAGCAGACTTCGTCCAGGCTCACTGACGCCAAAATGCTTGTAGATGAACTGGAGGGCAAATGGCTTCATGGACAGGCATCAATCTTGGCTGAAAGGCTTCAAAACGGAGAGGCATGTCCAGTCTGCGGCTCAGACCACCATCCAAACCCAGCTGTCTCTCCTCAAGATATTCCTGATGAAAAAGATCTGAAGGAAGCAAAAAAACAGGCTGCTGAAATGGAAGCAGAGAAAGCGAAAGCACAGTCTGCATTTTATGAAGCTCGGTCACAACTGAATTCCAGTGAAAGTGGATTAGCGGAATTAACAGCCCAAATACAGAAGCACCGTCCTGATTTTAAACCTGAAAGTCTGCTTGTGCTGAAAAATACACTTGCCGATCAAAAAAAGGATTTGCTGACACTTGATGCAGAGCTGAAGAAGAAATCTTTAAGACTGGAAAACTGTACTGCAGAGTTAGAAAATTCACAGGAGATGAAAGAATCTCTGGCTGCAGAAATTGACCTTCTGCAAAGCCAAATAAATGACGCTGCTGTTATGCATGCGGAAAAGAGAAGCAACTTAGCGAGGATGACGGACACAATTCCTGAAAACCTGCGGTCTGTTCAAGCTTACGAATCAAGTTTTAAAAGAGCGGCTGAAAAACTTGAAATTATGCAAAGGCAGCTGGAAACTGCCCAGCAGATTTATCAAGATGCAAAGTCGGTTCATATGGCAGAGCAGGCAAAGCTCGAGACACTTCAAAAGCAGGCTGTTAAAATCGAGCAAAAGCTTGCAGCAGAAAGGCGGAATTTTGTACAGCGGATGAAGGACCAGGGTTTTGAAGTCTACGGAGAATACCGGGATGCCAAAAAATCAGAAGAACAAATCAGTCAGCTTGAAGGTGAACTTCGGGAATATCGGGAAGAAGTCCGTTCTATTAATGACAGATACGCTGAACTGGCGGGACTCTTAGAAGGGATTGAAAAACCTGACCTGGAAAGCTTGCAGCTATTATTGCAGGAAACGGATGATCAATTGAAACAGCTGCAGGAACAATATACAAATCTGTTTATGAAGAAAAAGCAAAATGAAGAGACATTGCAAAAAGTCAAAGAAATAAATGAAAATATGAAGACCCTTGAGGAAAGGTATAAAGTAATCGGACACTTATATGAAATTTCCAAAGGGCAGAACACTTACCGTATTACTTTTGAACGTTTTGTCCTGGCGGCATTTTTAGATGATATACTGAGGGAAGCCAACGGACGCTTATCGAAGATGACCAGCGGGAGATATATGCTGCTTCGAAAAACAGACCGCTCAAAGGGCAACGCACAAAGCGGCCTGGAATTGCTTGTGTTTGATCAATACACTGGGCAGGAAAGGCATGTTAAAACTTTATCCGGCGGGGAAAGCTTTAAAGCCGCGCTTGCACTTGCTCTTGGTCTGGCAGATGTGGTGCAGCAATACGCAGGAGGCGTGTCTCTTGAGACGATGTTCATTGATGAAGGATTTGGGACACTCGATCCCGAATCATTGGATCAGGCAATAGAAGCTTTGATCGAAATTCAGAGCAGCGGAAGGCTTGTAGGCATCATCTCTCATGTTCCTGAGCTGAAGGAAAGGATAGATGTGCGTCTGGAAGTTACTGCAAGCCAGTCAGGAAGCCGTACACAGTTTCAATTTTTAAATTAGGATTCAGAAGAAAAAGGATAGACCTCCTATCCTTTTTCCCATACTATTAAAGTTGGTGATGACTGTTGAGGAAGAAAGTGGTTTTATCATGGAGCGGCGGCAAAGACAGCTGTCTGGCTCTGGATGTGCTGGTAAAACAGGGGTACGAGGTTGCATGTCTTCTGACAACGGTTCCGCAGGAAATTGGCAGAACCTTTGGGCATGGGGAAAAAAAGGAATTAATCCAGCTTCAGGCTAAAAGTTTATCCATACCTGCAGAGTTTATTTATTGTACCTTTGAAGATTACTCTGAACGTTTTGTGAGTGATTTAAGAAAAATAAAAGATACATATGGGATTACAGGCATTGCATATGGGGATCTTTACTTGGATGGACACCGTGAATGGGGAGAAAAAACAGCGGCTGAAGCAGGATTGGATGCGGTATATCCTCTATGGATGGAGGAGAAAGATAGTCTTAAGGTTTTAAGTGCCTTTGTGGTTTCAGGCTATAAAGCCAAAGTCATACGTGTCAGGGAAGATGTGTTGGACGACTCGTGGCTCGGCAAAGAACTTGATCATGAATTTGTAAGCAGAATCGAAGCTGAACCTGTTTGTCCAATGGGTGAATCAGGTGAATATCATACATTTGTGTATGACGGTCCTCTATTTTCTAAGAGGATTCAGCTGGACTCTCCTGAAGTGATTCAGCTTGAGACAACAAAGAAATTGGAATTTGGCGAGTTTAGGCTCGCTGAAAATTAATAATAAACGTCAATGACGGGAATGTGCAGGTAACGAAATGATTGAA
Source organism: Paenibacillus sp. FSL R5-0490 (assembly GCF_001956215.1). GTDB lineage: Bacteria > Bacillota > Bacilli > Bacillales > Cytobacillaceae > Cytobacillus. Next base: position 368,670 of record NZ_MRTQ01000001.1, read on the forward strand.
ATTAAAACATCAGCAGTAAGCGATGGCGAACATAATAGAGGAGTCTTTGCTACTCGAGATATTAAGAAGGGTGAACTGATTCATGAGGCTCCGGTGCTTCCGTATCCAAATAATGAACATCAGCATATTGAAAAAACAGCTCTGGCAGACTATGCATTTGAATACGGGAAAAATCACAGTGCCCTTTTATTAGGCTATGGAATGCTTTTCAACCATTCCTACCAGCCAAATGCAGTATATGATATTAACTTTGACAACCATACATTTGATTTTTTCGCCTATAAAGATATTAAAGCAGGTGAAGAAGTTTTGATTAACTATAATGGGGAAGCAGAAAATGATGACCCCCTATGGTTTAATAAATAAAATAAATGGAGACTGAATCCTCCTTGCACGGAGAGCAGTCTTCCCCACAGAAGGGAGAGGGTAGTTTGTCAGGAGTATTTTCTCATGATTATAATGCTTTCCCTTTTTTGGTTTTTTCCGCATCTCATATTGCCATGATTGTGTTATTTGCAGCAGCAGCCGCACTTTTATTTATTTTCAGAAAAGGACTTTTCCGGCTTGATCAGAAATTCAGGCTGTATATGTTTATGCTTCTTTTTACTTTGGAACTGCTTTACCATCTTTGGCTTTATCTTGGCGGCTATTGGGAAATCTCTTTTACTCTGCCGCTGCAGCTCTGCTCCATAAGCTTAGTTCTTTGCTTGATATTATTAGCAACGAAATCCAGTGCCGTCTTCCAGTTAGTCTATTATTTAGGAGTTACTGGCGCTTTAATGGCTATCCTGACTCCAGAATTGTTTTTAGGCTTTCCCCATTTTCGTTATTTCCAATTTTTTATTACTCATAATCTGATCATTTGGACAAGTCTTTATTTTGTGTTCGTGCATCAATACAGGCCAACAGGAAAAGGCATGCTTCATTCCTTTATCTTTTTGAATATCTGCGCTGGTGCGGCATTTTTCGCTAACAAACTGACAGGAGGAAACTATATGTTCCTGTCCCGTAAGCCGGAAAATGCTTCATTATTAGATTACTTCGGTCCTTATCCTTACTATATACTGACACTGGAGATAGCGTCAGTATTCCTGTTTTTATTGTTATTGCTTCCATTTAAAATGATTGGCAAAAATAAAGCTGGAAAGGCGGAATCTGCATGAAACCTGCAAAAATAGGAATGGATGCCGGAGGTTCTTTGCTGAAGATGGCATTTGAAGAACAAGGACAAATCCATTATAAGAGCTATCGGATTGATGAGCTGGATAATTCAATGAATTGGCTTAAAATGACTGCAGCTGATGCCGAAGTTGCCTTGACAGGCGGGAAGGCTGAATACCTTAAAAAAGAATTTTTTCAAAATGCCCTGATCTTTCCTGAATTTGAGTCTTCCGGTATAGGTGCATCCTATTTGATCAAGCAAGATGGATTATCATATGAGAATTTCATCTTAAGTATTATAGGCACAGGGACATCGATTTGCCTGAACAGCGGCGGTGAAATCTCAAGGGTTTCCGGAACCGGCATCGGCGGGGGCACATTGATGGGACTGGGTTGTTTACTGACTGGTGAAAAGGATTTCACCAGGCTCGTTTCGCTGGCTGGCAGCGGGAAAGCAGAGAATGCAGATATAATAGTCAAGGATATTTATTCACCATTCGATTCGCCGATAGATGGAAGCCTGACTGCCAGTAATTTTGGGAAGATTAAGGATGTTGAGATAAGTAAGGATGACAAAGCCGCCAGCTTAACTAACATGATTGCGGAAACGATTGTACTCCTAAGCGCTCAGGCAGCAGTTCGGAACCAAATCGACGATATAATATATATAGGAAGCACGCTTCGGCATAATGCCCCATTAAAGCACCTTTTAGAGAAGTATACCGCTATGGCTGGCAAAAAACCTGTTTTTATTCAAAACGGCGCATACTGTGGAGCACTGGGTGCGCTGCTGTCATTATAAATCCAGATGATTGAAAGATTCTTTTTTTCAGTATAAAGTTGAAAAAGAACGCATTAGAAGCAGGTGGCAGATTTGATGAAAAGATATTTTACAATCGGTATGGCAGGCCATATCGATCATGGAAAAACGACATTGACAAAGGCATTAACAAATGTAGATACAGATAGGCTTAAAGAAGAAAAAGAAAGGCAGATATCCATAGAACTCGGATTCGCCCCTTTACATGAAGATGAGGAAATCCAAATTTCAGTGGTGGACGTACCTGGTCATGAGCGCTTTATCAGGCAGATGATAGCCGGAGTTGCCGGGATTGACTTAGTCGTCCTAGCTGTCGCAGCCGATGAAGGAGTAATGCCCCAAACAAGAGAGCACTTGGAAATTCTCGATTTCCTAGGGATCCGTAATGGCATTGTCGCCATAACAAAGATTGATCGTGTTGATGAAGAGTTCACCGATCTTGTAAAAGAAGAAATTCTTGAGGAACTGAAAGGATCTATTTTTGAAGATGTTCCAGTTATCTTAACAGATAGCCTGTCAGGCAAAGGAATTGAAGAGTTAAAGCAGTTGATTATCCATACCCTGAAAGAACAGGATACACGGGATGCAAAAGGTGCCTTCCGGCTTCCAATCGATCAGGTATTCACGGTGAAAGGGCAGGGTACTGTAGTCAGAGGCACTGTTTATGAAGGAAAAGTAGAAGAAGGACAGCTTCTGAAAATCATGCCAAATGGCATCGAGACCAGGGCACGCCAGCTGCAGGTGCATCATCAGCCTGCAAAAGCGGCATTTGCAGGGCAAAGGGCAGCCATTAACCTTTCAGGCGTGTCGAAGGAGGATATTGAGCGGGGCGAGGTACTTGTATCGTCTGAGCATTTCAGCGTCACAAAAACCATTGATGTTGCTGTAAGAATAGTTGGAGATTTAGAGCATATCATCAAACAGCGCATGCCGATTAAATGCCATATTGGCACGGCAGAAGTAATGGGAAGAATCGTCTTCTTTGATCGTAATGAATTATCCAATTCAGAAGGAGAAATTCTCTGCCAGCTTCGTTTAGATGAAGAAATCGTTGCCAAAAGGGGCGACCGGTTCATTTTAAGACGGCCAAGTCCCCAGGAGACCCTCGGCGGGGGCTGGGTTATCGATCCCAATGGAGAAAAGTACCGGTTCGGCCAAAAAACCATTGAGGATTTAAGCAGGAAAAAAGAAGGAACACCGAAAGATCGCATAAAAGCCGTGTTGTTCGAAGATAAGGTCCTTTCTCTTGCAGAGATAACAGCAAAGACTTCACTGGATGAATTGATGGTTCAAGAAATACTTAAAGAAGAAGATTTCCAGGGCATCAGCAGCAAGGAATTTACTTTAGCAGCCATCCATGAGGCAATAGAGGCAGAAATAGCTGACCGCCTGAATGAGTTCCATCTGGAAAATCCAATGAGGCAAGGGGCTAATAAAGCAGAATTGCTGCAGGCAATGCAGAATAAATATCCTAAAATGCTGATTGAATTTGTTTTAAATTCAGGTATTGAAAAAAATGCATTTCAACGAAAAGGACAGTTTTTGCAGAATAAAGGTTTTCATCCTCATGTACCGAAAAGCTGGCAAAAACGAACGGACAATCTTCTTGCTGAATTAAAAAAAGATGGCTATAAAGTAAAACCGTTTGAAGAATATTACGCTTCCGCCGGGATTCCTGAGAACCTCAAAGGCGATCTAAAACGATATTTAGAAGATCAGGAAACCGTCATATCGCTGGATGCACAAAACTATTGGCACGGTGATCATTTTAGAGCAGCAGTAGAAAAACTGAAAAATGGCACAGCTGCTGAATTTGAAGTAGGCCATGCAAAGGAAGTATTGGGTCTCTCCAGAAAGTATATGATTCCTTTTCTTGAAAAACTTGATTCTTTGGGAATAACACGGAGAACAGAAAATAAAAGAATATGGATGTAATTCATAAAAAGAGCACTTGGATTATGTATCCTGGTGCTCTTTTACTTTGACTATATCTATAGAAATTGTCTAATTGCTAGGTAGAGGCCGGCTCAGTTGAAGGGAAATCCCATACATTAGTAGGGACAAAACTATAACTGAGGTGAACGAATTGAAAGGAAGGAGAAAAAAAGGGGAAATTGTCTGCCGGATACAGCGGCCCCCGAATGGCTGTCCAGGTTTATTCCCTCCGAGTTTATGTACAAATCCCTCGATAATACTTGATAATCCAGGCCCTATCAGCTGTGAAGCCACGATTACAGGACGAGTCATTTGTGATTTGGTGCCGGTCTCAGGTGTGACTGTGCAGCTTACCAGCTCTTTTGCCGGCGTAATTTTCGAGGATGATACCCCTGTAACAGATAACAGAGGAAGATTTACAACCATCGCCACCGTAGCAAGAAATACTCCAATACAGCAAGGTGTAATAATATCCGCTTCAGCAACTGTTATTGGAATTGAAGTATCAGATTCAATAACCACCAGTGCCGGCTGTATTGCATGCAGAAATCCTCGGATAACACTTATTACTCCTCAGGGGGTTGTTGGCTGTTCCGGCGGGCAATTAACAGGAGTGGTTACGTGCGATAACGTGCCTGTTCCGAATGCGTCGGTTTCTTTTTTTGTATCAGATCCGAGAAGTATTATTCTCGAGGAAAATCCTACAACAACAAATGCCAATGGTGAGTACTCGATTGATTTTGCACCGGTTTTTGGAATAACCGAAACGGTAACCATTAGCGCAAGAGCTGCAATTGGAGGAACGACAGTTGAAACAGATCCTCAATCGGTTGAACTGAATTGCCATACCTGTGTTAATCCTGCTATTGATCTCTTTAATCCTGGCCAAATCAGCTGTTCCGGGCTAATAAGAGGGCGCGTTACTTGTAATGGTTTATCTGTTCCCAACACGATCGTTAATTTAAGAGGATCTTCTATACTGCGGTTCGCTGATGACAATCCCAGAACAGGTGTGGATGGCATCTTTGAAACGCCTGTAACCATTCGAGTAGGTACAGAGATACAGGATGTAGAAATTAATGCATCTGCAATTGTGAATGGCAGATTTGTTGAGGATACAGAGTTTACGAGGGCTGGGTGTCTGGAATGCAGAAATCCTTTATTGACCATACTCACACCTGCAGGTACAGTCACTTGTAATGGAGCCCCTATAACTGGAAGAGTCACTTGTGATGGAGAAGGTATTGAGAATGTGACCGTATCCTTTAGGGTGGAATCGTCTGCAGGCCCTGTATTTGTTTTACCAGATGTAACAGATGCGGAAGGATTCTATTCTACACGAATAACACCTGGTTTTGGAGCAGTAGGCAATGTGACTGTTACAGCCTTTACCACGGTTGGAGGAATCCCCATTGAATCTCCAGCTCAAGTTGTAACAGTTGATTGTCCAGGCTGCCGGATACAGCTTGATAACCCGGGTCCGATCAGCTGTGAAGCATTAATCACAGGCAGGGTTCTCTGCGGACAAAATGAGCCACAGCCTGGCATTACAGTCACTTTATCTACACCGGCAGGCAGTCCTTTAATATTTGATGATGAGAATCCTGAAACAGATGCAAACGGAGTTTTCTCAAGCATAGTAAGAGTGCGTTTCCCGACTTCACAGACAGATGGATTGGAATACACTGCTACAGCTGAAGTTAATGGAGATATTATATCAAATACCAATAGGGTCAGAGCAGGATGTATTGCGTGTGAGAATCCTCTCTTAACGTTGAATGTCCCGGGAGGTGTAATAGGATGTGACGGCGCACTGCTTACAGGCCGCTTATCTTGTGAAGGAGAAGGTCTTCCAAACTTTGCAGTATTTATCGATATTATCTCTGGTGCTCAGGATGTATTCTTTATTGAGAATCCAGCAATCACCGGACCGGATGGCAGCTTCAGTTCCCGTATCCTTCCGGCACAAGGGGCAACAGGCACAAGAACAATCAGAGCACGAGCGGAAGTAGCCGGCCAGGAGTTCCAGTCGGTATCACGAATCATTAATGTGAATTGTCCTCCTTCCGAGTGCCCTTGTAAATTTAATCTTAATACTCAAGGCGGTGCCCAGCCAGGTGCTAGGATTCGGGTTACCCGTTTTGGTGTGCCGTCCGATTTGATAGGACAAATGAATATTAATGTGTCTCAATGCGGATCAAGTCAAAGTGGAGGATGCAATCCTGCCAACGATAGTTTTAACTTTACATTTAACGCTTTAAACGGTGATAATTATCAATTTTCTCAAGGAAGAAGGCGTTTTATTTCCTGCAGCAATGATGGCAGATCAGCTACAGTAGTAGGTGACATGCTCGGAAGAGTAAATAATGGTCCGTTCAGAGACTTTGAAGTTACCATAACGGTGACCCTTGATCCGGTCACTAAAGTGGCTGAATGGCAAATTCTTGCAACAGACGGAACAGCGACGCGGTTTGAAACCATTGTGCCGTGGCGTGCGCAGGCATCTCCTCAATCTTTTATAGCAGACTGCGAGTAAATATGATGTTTAAAAGGTCAGCCTGAGAGCTGGCCTTTTACTTTGTGAAGAAATAATTTAATTCCGAATTTTCAATATTAATGTGAAAAATATCCTGATTATTGTCATGGAATAGAAATGTTAACCTGCTTAAATTAGGATAATATGTCCATTAATTGCACAAAAAAGGGAAAATATATGAATTTATTATAAATATACCCAGAAACACCATTATTTTTAGATAGGATTTTACTAGAATTATTACTAATATTAGGATGTCAAAGAAATTTAAGGAGTGTACAACTTGAAGAAACAACTACTTACAATGGCTGCGACAGCTGGTTTTTTGATTACACCGTTCAATGGAGAAGCAAGTGCTCATGAAAATAAATATATCGTTCAGTCTGGTGACACATTATGGGGAATCTCACGCTCTAACAATCTTTCAATTGAAGAGTTAAAGACTTGGAATAGTATCTCAGGTTCGACAATATATAAAGGACAAGCCCTGACTCTGCTGACCCCGCACAGCCATAACGCTTCAACAAGTGTGCCGCAAAGCGCTGCAGTCAGCTACACAGTGAAATCTGGCGATACTTTATGGGGAATTGCAAGAGCTCACGGCCTTTCCGTCAGTACACTAAAGAGTCTGAACGGAATCAGCAGTGACGCGATATATCCTGGCCAAAAGCTGCAAATTAAAGGTTCAGCTCAATCCGCTGCACCTTCTGCTCCTGCAGGCACTGGATCTTACACTATCCAAAGAGGTGACACTCTTTCCGGTATTGCATCTCGCCATAACTTATCGGTTTCACAATTAAAGGCAATGAACAGCCTATCTTCAGATTTAATTTATGCCGGCCAGACACTGAAGATATCTGGGACTGCTGCAAGCAAGCCGGCAGAAACACAGGTAGCATCCCAATCAACTTCAAAAGTGAATGAGCTCATTACTGAAGCAAAGAAATATATTGGCTCACCTTACGAATGGGCAGGAAGTACACCTGCAGGATTCGATTGCAGCGGATATCTGAACTATGTATATGGTAAAGTAGGAATCTCTATTCCACGTACTGTAGCATCCATTTGGAGTGCGACAAAACATGTTGCATCGCCAAGGATCGGGGATTTGGTATTCTTTGAAACTTACAAATCCGGTCCATCCCATGCCGGAATTTATCTTGGCAATTACAAATTCATTCATGCCGGTTCTTCACGCGGTGTCGAGATCAGCGACATGAACAATTCCTACTGGAAGCCTCGTTATTTAGGAGCAAAAACAACTTTTTAATCAGTAAAAAGTACTCAACGCCACATGGGCGCTGAGTACTTTTTTACTTAATCTCTTCGGTCATTGAATGTCTTTGACAGTGCTTCCTTTGCATCTCCCCATTTTTCCTGTGCCTGTCCTTTTACTTTATCCATATTTCCTTCAGCTTCTTTGGATTCATTATTGGTCAGTTTGCCGTATTGCTTTTTTAATTCGCCTTTTAATTGATCTGCATTTCCATTTGTCTGGTCTCTGTTCATTATTAACTCCTCCTCGTATAATAGCTTTCTTCTTGTTTACCCCCAAAAAATAATTAAAAACACGCTGCAGTAAAATAATATAAACACGCCTGCAATATGAGGCGTGTTTATGGTTAATCATTATTTACTTTATTTTCAATCAAGGAAATCTTATTTTCTAATTGGCTTAAAAGTTTTAAAGCCTTTTCAAGCTCTGCGTCTTTTTTTTCAAATTCCGAAATAAAATAGTTCAGCTTATTCGCTTCATTATTATTCTCTGTTTCGCTGGGATAAACCACATTTCCTTCATTATATGCTTTAATTTCTTTCCTTAATTCCTTCATACTGGATTCAGAAGAAGCTTTATATCTGGCTGCCATTAGCAGCTCTTCCTGAAGTATCCGGTTTTCCCTCTTCAGATCCTCCCATTCTCCAGAGGAGACGTCTACATTTAATGTTTTAGATCTCTTTAGATTTTTTGCCTTTAAAGCCAATAATTGTTCCTTTTCCATCAATAAGTCTTCTGCTTTACAGTACATATCCCAGTAAGTTACCTCCAGTTCATAAATACGTGCCCATAAGCTGTTAATAAGTTCTTTATCTTCCTGAAAAACAACAACACTAACTGGATCTTTCTGGTTATAGGTCCGGTACAGATAGTCCTGCATAGTATGCATATAAGATCTTTGCTTTAAATTTTCTTCTGCTAACAGGGCCAATTTTTTTTTAAAGATATCATTTTTCCTAATCAATTCCTGATTCTGCTCATGTATGTCATTAATTCTTTTTGTATGTTCTTTTTCATAATCCGGACTGAGCAGGGATTGGTATCTTGCCAATTCCGATTTAAGATGGATAATCTTCTGCTGCAGCTGGATTTCTTTATTGGGAGTATGGTTGCGAAGCATTTTCATTCTCCTTTCAGAAACGCATTTACCTCATTTTATGTAATTAGCCCTTAAAGTTTCTTTGAATTAAAAAAGACATGAGGGCCCTCATGTCAAAAGGTATAAATTATAAGGTTATCATTGCAATGATCCTATTCGTGTGATAAAAATCCGTTCGTCAAATACTCATTGAAAATCGGTTGGAAATTCGTGTATTGCATGAAACGCCATTCGAGGATCCAGTGATATAGTAAATAGACTTTTAGTTGACATTTATTATTAAACTAGCAGAAATATCCCTATTCATTTAATAGTGAAGCGAAAGGAAAGATTTAAATCGTTAACCTTTCTTACTTATACTATATGCCGTGTGTAAAGAAAGGACAATGGCATTTACCCTATAGTGAACACATTTATAAAAAAATAGACTCTTTTACTACTTTTTAAAATTAGGTTCTTTTTTTACAAAAATAGGTACTTGTTCTATACCAAATCTGGTTTCTTTCCATAGGATATAGTGTGATAAAAATACTCATTAGAAAGAAAGGAAGGAAAACATGAAGAATAAGCGTAAAACGATTAAAGGTTCACAGCCGACTCCGACACCAACGCCGATTCCTCTTGATCCAAATGATTTAGCTCCAGAATGTATCTTTGTAGAAAAGGTTTATGACTGGGTGTTCTTTGCTAACAAATATGAGAACAAAAACTTTATTCCAGATGAAGATTGCAGAGCTGCAGTCGCTGCTGCTTTAGCTGCAGGGCAAAGAGTAGAAGTTCGCTGCTCGGCTGATGTAGATGATGTACAATCTTCAGCAACAATTTTGGAAAATGGAAATCCTGGCCTTGTAATGATTGTATGGACAGTGCCGGTTGATGTAACTATTCTGGTGAATGGTGCTGCAGTGTGTACGTTCACAGTTCGCACACAGTTCACAGACGAAATTGTGCTATGCGTTCCGGAAGGCATCACAGAAGATAACATCCGCTTAAGAGCATATCAGGTAATATGCCAGACTTCAGGTGGAGTATTAATGGGACCGGATCCATTTGGACCTATGATTCCATTAAGAGTTGTACTATGTAAAGATGTTCAAGTTCATTACCCAGTTAAACTTGAAGTTCTAGCAAAATTCTGCTTCCCGCGTCCAAATAATTTGAAACCAAGAAAACCAAAACTGCAGTGCGATCTAAACCTTTTAGAATTCCCGCCGCAATGTCCTTCTCTATTCCCTGTAGATAACTGTGAGTGTCAGGCTACTGCTATTACTAGGGGAGCTGCAACTGAAGCATTAATTGGAGCAGGTGCAGATGCAGTTGATGTAACAGGTACTTCCAACATCCGTGCTGAGATCTGTCAAGAATGTTCTCTTGGTGACAGCACATTCAGCTACTCGTTCGATGATACTGAATTTGATGGTCCGACACCAACACCTACACAGCCTGATTTCAGCTTCACTTACACGCCGAAATCTTTCAGACTTGTAGAATGTGAAGAAGACTATCTGGTTGCATATGGCAGTGGAATTAGAAATTGGGATGGATTAAAAGAAAGTCTTAACTTCGAATTATATATCTATAGTGAGGATTATATTGAAGGAGAAGGCTTCCAGCTGATTCTAAGAGATATGAGCACAAATGCAGTTGTATTCGATAGCGGATTTGTTGAAGCAGCTGTTAACTTTGAAGAGTGCGATACTTTTGCTGATCTTTTGGAGGATATCGACGACTAAGCTTAGGAGGAGGGGATTCACTTCTCCTCCTTTTTAAATAAAATAAAGCATGTCAGAAATACATAATAATCGCGATAGGAGGGAGATAGATGCCAGAGATTAATACTTTACAAGATCAATTAGCCGGCGCAAAAGAGAATATAAATACTTTAAAAGGGCTTTTGGAAGGGATAAGGAAAGATCGGGAAGCCATAAAGAATGTGGCGGGGATTGACTTTTTTACCGAATTTTCTCCTGCTTTTCTTTGTCTAAAAGATGAAATGATAAAAATGAAACAAACAGCTCTTCAAAGGGAAGCAAAGCTTAGAGAGCTTGCATATGAGAAAGAACTTGAGATAAATAAATTAAAATCAAAACAGATAAATTTCAATCAATATGCTATTTATATCGAATATTTAAATGCGCAGCTTAAAAAGTTATCAGCTGCTAAAGACACTTTTAAAATAGATCTTATTAACAGCAATAAGAAAAAAGTCAAGGGTGAAATACAGAAAACACAACTATCCCTTGCAGAAATATTCAGCTGGTTAACAGACTTTTATGACATTAAAACTGTTATAGAGCATTCAATAAAACATATAGACCAATTACTTGAAGAAAATGAGAATGCTGGTGTAACGCACAGACAAGAAGAGTTGGATCCGAATATGAATATTATAGGAAGGTGGTTGAAAAAAATGGGCTGGTTATTTTTTAGCAGAGAAAAGGAAGAGCAGTACAAAGCAAAACTTACTGAGCTGCAGGAAGTAATTTCTCAGTTGAGGGACGAACTTGTGCATTATAAAGGAACATTCGAAGAGGTATATGATCGATTACTGGAAAAGGAACATTCGGAAAACGAATTTAAAAGCAGCGTAAAGGAATTAAATGATATTTACCGTCAGTTTATTGAAGTGGAAAAGAAATATCATTCAGAGTCGGAAGAACTCAATAACATGCTGGCTAAATATAGGGAAAAGGACATAGTAAGTCAAAAAAAGATCGAACAATTAGAATCTGAGCTGCATGAATTGCGGTTAAAAGAAAATGAAAATTTAGTTAATAAAGAATCTGCTGTAAAACCTTCAAAGCCGAAGGAAGCTAAAATGCAGCGTTCATCTCAAATGCAAAGATCACCGCAAGTAAAAAGAAAGACGGAGATTGAAAGAAATCAAGATTTTGAAATGCATGGTTCGCTGCCTGTTCCTCCACAATCAGCGACAACGATGTTTAACCCTTTTAAATATTCGAAAAAATAACAGTGTATAGACAAGGAGTGTATAGGAATGAAACGTCAGGAAATTCAGGAAATGTACAAGAAAGCAAAATCGGTAGCTGCTGGCAGCGGCAGAAGAAAGAAAAAAGCAGCTGCTAAACCGGCACAGCCCCAATATAAAAGGTGCTGCGGGAGATAAATTCCCTTTTAGCCATGGAATTCGGCTGCCGAGGAAATTATACGGCCAAATGCTGGGTCATGGTGAAAAAGAATTGCCCTATGAAGCATGCGGGTTATTATCAGGTTCAAAGGAATCTATAAAGACAGTATGGAAAGCGATTAATAATCAGCGTAAAAGAAACTCTTTCGAAATAAATGAAGCACAGTTCACATCAATTTTGTACGATATGGTGAAAAAGAAGGAATGCTTTATGGGCATTTACCATTCTCATCCAACAGCACCACCAATACCCTCCAATGACGATATACGCCATGCATTTCCAGATAAAGTTTACTTTATCATCTCTTATGCTAAAAAAAAGCCAACAATTAAATGTTATAAGATTAATAAAGGTAAAGTTCTGCCTATCAGAATCATCCTAACAGATTAACCATTCTTTATCCCATTCTAAACCAATTGCTTCCTAAAGAAGAACGGTCAACGATATTGTTGACCGTTTAACTATTATCCCTTTCTTGTAAGATCTTTCTCATTTCAGGTTTATTTCCTTGAGCTCTGCAGTATCTGACTGCCAACTCAAGATTTGCTTTATAATTTCGGTTTTCAGAGGGTTTTGAACGGGGATGCCATAGATGATAGATGCTTTTGTTAATTCTTGAAAAATGACCGCAGAAGGTATTCATTGCAGCAGCAAAGGCATCGTCTTCACCGCCCCAGCCTTGAAAACGCTCGTCAAACCCTCCTGCAGCTTCGAAGCAAGCTCTTTTCATCACATTGATTCCTCCAACTGGAATAACCTTTCCTGTTTCCCTTGGGATTGCATCAATTTTTAAAGACAAAGGCCAATCAGCTTTTGTTTGAAGTAAGGCCCTGGTGCTTTTCCTTGTTAGATCAAGGACCTTATTATAAGGAATTATCCAAGGTGTATTTTCAAGCATTTTTATAGCTTTATATATGCTCTGTGGGCAGCAAATAATGTCAGCATCCACAATAATTAGTATTTCACTTTTAGCATTTTTCGCAGCTTGGTTTACAGCCTTCGCTTTGTTGAAAGGAATGGTTGAGGAGGGAATTATTATTTCAGAATTTGGCAATATTTTTTTATAATATTGAGATGCCCATTTAAAAGCAAGTTTCCTTTGGCCATCATCAGAATAAAAAGGCATAATAATTGAAATCATATTCACCATCACCTTTTGAATTAATTACCTCTCGAGGTTCTTTCAACTTATCTTATGAAGAAAAGCCAGTTTGTTTACCGTTTTTGTCCAAGCATTAAGAAAAAAAATACATATTGTATTAGTAGATACCAATCCTTGATGGAAACTCTAATTTCAAAATGTTTTGTAATATCAGAGATTCACAGAAAATAAGTTAGGGGGATGATAATGAAAGACAGAATATCTGAGTTTTATAAAGGGGAATATGGAACTTCAGCAATGAAAAAACAAAAGAAACGAATTGATTGGATCATAAAAAATATCCAAGGCAGTCATGTACTGGATGTAGGATGCAGTCAAGGTATTATTCCTATTCTTATTGGAAGAGCGGGGAAGAAAGTTGTTGGCATTGATATTTCCGAAGAAGCAATACTTTATGGAAAAAAAGATCTCTCTAGTGAAAATGAAACTACCAGAAATATGGTTACATTGATCAAGCAGGATTTTTTAAGCTGGAATACAAAAAGCAGATTTGACACGATAATTATAACTGAAGTTTTAGAACACTATCAAAAATCTAACGAAATTCTAGAAAAAGCTTATTCTCATCTTAATAATGGCGGAAAAGTTATCATAACTGTTCCATTTGGAATCAACCCCCATCCTGATCATAAAAGGACAGTTTATCTTAGTGAAATTTATGAGGAACTTTACCCTTTCTTTTCCCTAAAGGAAGTGAAGTTTATAGAAAATTGGATAGGGTTTACCGGGTATAAAAAGAAAAACATCCAGAAGAATATTGCTGACATTTATGTACCTATAGAAGTCATAAAAGAGGCAGAAAAAGGTTTCTATCAAATGGAACAAAGGCATCTTAAGATTAAACGGAATTTAAATAAAGAATTAGTTAAGTTAAAAGAACAGGAGGAGCATGGAAGTGAGCGGAAGGAATAATCATCTTACAAGAATAGGAGTAAATAATCTCCTAAAGTTAACTTCCTGCGGCCCGAATAGTGAAAATATTGCTAACATAATTATGGAGGAAAAATTTTACCATAGCAGCGGGTTAGATGTTTTTCATCTGGGTGATTCAATTAATTGGAATTATAAGCATAGGAATAGTTCCAACACCTATCAGCTGTACCTTCATTCCTTAAATCTTATTAGTTATCTGTGCAATGGTTATGAGGTCAGTAAAAATAAAAAGTATTTAACAAAGGCAAAAGATATCTTGGTTCAATGGATTGCGTTCAATAATTCTAAACGAAAGAAATCTAATTATGTGTGGTGTGACCATTCTGTTTCAAGCAGGGCAATCAATATCATCTATTTTTATAATCTTAGTGCCGGGGTTATTGATTTAGTGGAATTAAATATCCCGGCCCTGTTGGTAGCTCACGCAAATTTCTTAGAGAAAGATTCAAACTATAGGAAAAATAATCATGGAATTATGTCTGACCGGGCATTGGCTGCATTAGCCGTTTCAATGAAGGAAAACCCCCGTTCAAAAAGTTGGATAAAGAAGTCCATAAGAAGGTTAAAAGAAGCTTATAGCAGAGACTTCAGCAATAAAGGAGTGCACCTGGAAAACTCACCTGATTATCATAGGATTGTACATGGAAAGCTGTTTTTACAAACAGAGGATTTTTTAAATAAACATGGCTATTCTTTAGGAAAAGATATTAAAAATAAGATAAAACTTGGAACAGAATATTATAAATATATTTTAAAGCCTGATTTAAGCTTCCCTTTAATTGGGGATACAAGCTTGGGTAACATGAAGAAAATTGACAAAGTATTTGATAGTTTCTGTGATAAAGAAGCTGGGATCGGAATTCTTCAGTGGAAGAGCAATGAAAATATTTCTGATTCCACATGGATTTCTTTTATTTGCGGTTATGGAAATAAGACTCACAAACACCTTGATGATCTATCATTTACTTTGTATTACAATTCTGATGATATTTTTGTAGATTCAGGTAAGTATAATTATGACAGGAACGACCCAATAAGAAAATATATGCTTTCTCCTCTAGCTCACAATACACTTACAATTGAGGGTGATTCCTATAAAATTGAGACAGATAGGGCCGATTATCGAAAGCTGGGAATAGCAAACTTTACTAGTAATGACAAGTATGATTTTATTAAGGGAATAAATTACTCTTATGAAAACAGTAAATTGGAACGATCCTTACTCTTTATAAAACCTTCACTATTGATTATTCTTGATAAATTTGAAGGTGCAAATGAAAAGAAATACCTTCAGAATTTTAATTTATCTCCTCAGATGAAAATCATAGACCAAAATGGAAATAAAATAACCTTAAAGTCTAATAATAGCCATATTCAAATTGAACAACTAGCTGGTTTCCAAAAACTATCTAAATATTATGGCGAAATAGAAAAAAATCGGGCTATTATTTCCGAAAAATTTTCGCGGATTATCAGCACAAAGCAATTAGAATTTAGCAAGCAGTCTAAAAAAGGAATATTTCTTACAGCAATTAGAATGGGTGACAAAACTGTCAGTGAAAGAAAAGAAAAAATTCATTTTAATGAACACACAAACATTCTAACTGTTACAAATGAAGCCCTAAATATCAAAATAAAAGTATAATAACCAACACGTTATTTAATTCTAATGAAAAAGTGATTCATAAGAAATTAACATAAAAAAGTCCTCAAGTGTATCACTTAGAGGACTTTTTTAAAGTAGTTGTATATTTTTTTATAGGATTTTTGTTTATACAAAGTCTCAAATACAATTAGGTCATGATCTTTATTATTTAAATATTTACTGTACAAGCGGTAAATTCTATAAATTGTGTCTATGGATTCTTTTATATGTGTCTCCTTAACCTTTCCAAGTTTTTTTAAATACCAATTTTTAAAATAGTAATTAAATCTTTTATTCATATAAAGGTCGAGTAAACGGTGTTTCCTTAGAAAAGGCAGTCTATGCTTCTCCAGAAGCAGCCATTTATTATAGAATGATTTTGTTATAGTATTTGTAATTGAACCAGGAATTTCAGCGTAATAAATGTGAATTATACAATCTACTACTTTTAATTTATTACAATGTAATAATAGTTCAAGAAAAAAGAGCGAGTCTTGGCCTCCTGCCCCTTCAATCATCCTTAGATTATTCCTTAGAATTACTTCCTTTTTTATAATTAATGCTTGAATACTGTGTGTTTTTAAATCTGTATTAATAAGCCAATTTCTAGGGTGTACTGTAACCTGAGCATTATTTCTTTTTGTGCAAAAATTATAATATTGAAAATGCTCTTCCTTTCTTCCAGAAACTTTAAGAATATCTCCAATAGATAAATCAAGATTTCTATCTTTTTTTAGTTCATTTAATAACATTGCATAGCCATCATTAACTGCTTCGTTATCAGGATCTAAAAAGGTAATATACTCTGAACTGGCTAATTCAATTCCCTTATTTCTCGGTCTGGAAGCACTGCCGCTTCCCCCATTATGATAATAATAGGTCCGGATATTAGGATTTTCTCTCGCTAATATGTCAATGATTCTTAGGGTTTCTTTGTCTGAAGATCCATCATCAACTATAATAATTTCCATCTTTGTGAAAATACTGCTTCTTTTTAAACTTCGCATACATATATTTTTTAAATATTTTCCATTATTATAAACGGGAATTACTACCGATAATAGGTAGCTGCTTTTTTCGTCTTGACTTTGGTTCCTAAAATCCATATCTGCATATTTAGCTTTTCCTTTAAGATATTCAGCATTTACGGGGTTACCAGATGGACCATCCTTTTTTGCTTTTTTTAACATGTCCATAAAATAAACAGTTCCTTTCTTAGAGATTTATTTCATTCAGGATAGATTCAGAAGGAACCTTGCCTAAGGGGATATTTGGTATAAAATTGTATGGATTCACGCTGAATTTTTTATAAGAAACAGTTTTCTGCTGTAACGCTCCTAAATTTAGAAAATCACTGACTAATATATTCTTATTTCTAATGATGGAAGTGGGTATAATGAATGCAGAATTGTTTAATGTTTTGAAAAATGAATTGCCATTATTTTTAATTTGTAAGGAACCCTTATCATTTAATTCAAAGTAACTGTTTTTCGCTATTATAGGTGCATTTGAATATTTAAGTCCGTTCACTAAGTCTGTTAAGAAATGTGGTCCATAATAATTTGTACAGCTCATATAAGAAACATATTCATAATCCTTGGCATAACTAGATAGTTGAATATTGGTTCCTTTTCTAATAATCAAATTAATATCGTTCTCTTTGGCCAATGTTTTGATGGATTGATTGATACTGTTTGAGGGAATAAATAATGTTAGATCCTTATATTTATATTTTTGTCTTTTATAAGAATTTATTGTATTAATAGCCTCCCTGTACGTATTTACCAGGCTGAATACTTTAATCCTGGGAATTGTCAGTGGCTTTACACGCAGTTTACAATTTTTGGCGATAGTATAGAGGCGGTGAGAGTACGTATGGTGTTCCAACACATTCCGGATTCCCTGCAGCTCCTTTTTAGTTCTCCAATTTGAATTATTTAATGCTTTTTCAATTCCCTGAGATAATGACAATTGATCTTGTGCTACATACACAATATCGCTAAAGTAATGCTCGACTGCTTTTGAATAGTTGCTAATGACATATACGCCTGAAGCCAATAGCTCAAATACTCTCCTTGAACACATGGTAGGTGACTCTTTGACAGTGTTGACATTTAGGCATATTTTGTAAGATTTACTTCTTTCAATAAGTCTGTAATATGGAAGAGAGCCTTTTACATACCTCTGAAATTTACCAGGATATTTAAACGGAGAATTTCTTATACTGTAATTTCGATCGTAAATATCTAAACCATATTTACTGGAGATACTGAGCATATTCTCCATATCAATTGTCCTTTCCAGGTGCTGATTTCCGTAATAGCTCCCGGCAAAGCAAATATTTTTATTTTTATGTTTTGACCTAGAAATGGGATTGTGGATTTGGGGTTGGGCAGCAAAAGGAAGAGTATAAATATTAGTATGTGATAGCTCGTTTTTATACTTTGGGATGATATTTTCATCCGTTGTATATACATAGTCAAATAGCTTAGCAGTCTGGATAAAGTTATCAAAATGGACAGGATCTTCTTTGTTCCAAAAAACAGTTGGGATATTATTTTTCTTGCACCATTCCACCAGGCTGATAATTTCTTTAGATAATCCACGGATTTTATATTGCCAGCTGGAATCATTTCCTCTCCATGCAGATTCGACGAAAAGGAAATGCGGGCGCTCTCTGGTTAAAGTTTTTTTCCAGTCATTGGGCCCGAATTTAATCAAAGTGCATTCATGTTTGAAGCATTCATATGAGAATTCGTCTAAAATGCAGGCAACTCTTAGATCTTTCAAGTTTATTGCCATTTCTATGCCTCCTTCAATATCCTCTTTAGGGTATGGGTGTTCCGACTTGCAGACATTTAAATCCTTTCTCGTTAAGGGCGTGTTTGTTAACAATATTGCGTGTATCTACAATAATACGTGTCTTGAAGAGATGTGACAGGGTATCAAAATCAGTGGATTTGTATAAATTATGGTCTGTCAGTATAACCACACAATCAGCCCCATTAACTGCCTCCTCTATGGTACCGCATTTTCCTTCCAGCTCTTTTTGTACGTATGGATCATGCCATTTAATGTCATAGCCTTTTTTGCGAACTTTATCATATATGATCAGGGCAGGACTCTCACGGAGGTCGTCGATATTTCCTTTATAAGCCAACCCCAATAAAGTAATAATAGGAGATTGTATGCCTTGTGTAGCTGAATCTATTAAATTCACAATTCGGTCTGGCATGCTTTCATTAATTTCTCTTGCTGCTGTTATTAATTTTGTTTCATTGGGAGCTTGTTCGATAATGAACCATGGATCAACAGCGATGCAGTGTCCTCCAACACCTGGGCCAGGAGCGTGAATATTTACTCTTGGATGATAATTTGCAAGAGTAATGGCTTCCAGCATATTGATTCCGTATTTTTCTCCAATAATAGCGAGTTCATTTGCTAGCGCTATATTTACATCGCGATAGGTGTTTTCAATCAGTTTTACCATTTCTGCTGTTCTGGCATCTGTCATATAAATATTCCCTCTAACAAAATGCTTGTATAAAAAAACGGTGCGAAGACACGATTCTTCATTAATTCCACCGACGATTCGATCATTATTTAAGAGTTCTTCGAATAATTTCCCTGGCAGTACTCTTTCAGGGGAGTGAGAAACGAATATTTCGTCTCCTATTTTAAAGGTTGATTTCTCAAGGATGGGGATTAAGATATCTTCTACGGTCCCAGGCGGCACGGTAGATTCTAAAATAACTAATGAGCCTTTCTTTAGATAAGGCAAAATTAAGCTGCAGGCAGAGTAAACATAAGTTAAATCTGCTTTTTTGTCAGGAGTCAGGGGTGTCGGGACTGCCAAAATATATGCATCTGCTTCAATAGGAGATGTTGATACAGTCAGCTTTCCTTCTTCCATTACCTTAACTAATTTATCCTGCAGACCTGGTTCTTCAATATGAGCTTTATATTCATTGAGTAATTTGGTTACCTCTGGGTTTATATCCACTCCATGAACTTGCAGTCCATGTTCTGCAAACATGACAGCAGTAGGCAAGCCGATATAGCCTAATCCCATTACACATAGTTTCATGATGTCATCACCTATTTTTTATATTTATTCTTATTTAATATATGGCTATTAAACAAGGTATGTATGGTTTGCTACCCACCGGCATAAAAGATAGACTAGTGACATGATTGAATGAGGCCAGAAAAAAAAGAATCCTGATTGCGGGATTCTTAAAATTGAATTCGAAATTTGCTAAAATACCAGTCATCATCGTATTTTCTTATCTTTATAAATTTATGCCGCTGTCTAAGAACGCCGTCTTGTTTTACTTGCTGTTCAATTAAGCTCGGCCTTACCCCAGTAATTAATTTCCTGCATTTCTCAATTCTTTCATAATTGAAGTGTGAATAAGCCATTCTTAGAAGATTATAGGAAACTTCTTCATTTGAAACTTTATAAGGGTGTGATTTCCTGAAAAGATGGAGAATACGGACCTCGGGCAAAACACTGCAGCGGTATCCAAACAGCCAAAGTCTGATGGAGAGTTCCACATCCTCATGGCCCCAGGTTTTAAAGCCTTTTTCAAATCCTCCAATTTCATTAAATACTTTCTTCGTGATGATAAAACAGCCACCAGGTATAATCGCTGTATCAAATAATCCCCGCTTTTTTTTATTCCATTTTATTCTTAGGTTACGGCTCAGGGACATGCCATACCCAATAAAATTAGAATCTCCAATAGCCGCTATTGCCGGTGCAACAGCATCGGTTCGTCCCTTTTCAAGAGGTAATATAAGCCCGTCAAGCCAATAATGTTCAAATTCCAAGTGCGCATCACAAAAGGCCAGGTATTTTCCTTTAGCATGTTCAGCGCCAAGGTTTCTTGCTCTTGCAGCACCAATTCCTTTTGTATGAATAAGCTTTACTTTATGTTTATAGGTATCTATGAATTTGCAGCATCCATCTGTGGATGCATCATCTACCACAATAGCTTCAAATGGGATAGGGGTTTTTACTGAAAACAGGGAATCTAAAGTGCTTTTAACATTCGCTCCTTCATTTTTGACAGGGAAAATGATAGACACTTGTGGTGTCGCCGACACAATCTTCACTCCTTACAAAAATCATTGACATCTTTTTCTGTATCATATGATTGTGCAAGCAGCATGGTAACGGCGCAGGTTAAGGGTTGTTTTGTCATATCCATCCTATCTGAACTCATACAATGAGAAAGGAATGAAACTACGGAAAAAGGTGATATGAATGAAAGTGAATGTATCGTATCTGGGTAAAGAAAAAGGAACAGCTGATTTTTCCTCTTTGCCATCATTGATTTTATATTGTTCCAGACATGGACTGGATACGACCTGGTCAAGGGAAGAAAAAACACTATACATTGATAACCCTCAAAAAAATCAAATTCTTCTTCTGACAATGGAAGGAGGGGAAGATTCAGATGTGCTGCAGGAAACGTCATCTATGATGAAGGAACTGCTGAAGAATTCAGGAATTGTACTTAAAACTGAAACTGACCAGCAGGAGTCCGAGGGAACTGCTTTCCATGTTCATTTGGAATTTACCAATAGTGAAAATATTGTCATTACATGCAAAAAATCAGAGATCATTCCGGTTATTCAGAAGCATTGCAGGAAAAAAGTTTCAAGCCGGCCATATGTCTTTTTTAAAACAGATGGAGCACCACATAAAGGCGGGCCTTCAATCTTCTGTGAAATCCCAGTCAATTTTACTGGTTTAGAAGAATTCCTAATACAGCTGCAGGCTGCTATTCTGGAACATTTTATCGGCAGCAGTGAGCTGCTGAACTGGGTGGGGCTTGAAACCGTAGTGGAGCTTTTCAGCAGCGGGACGTCTGAGAAGAAAAAACACCGGCAGCAAAAAAGAACTCCAGACAATCGCCCGGCTGAGGTGAAGCCACAGGTAAAAGCTGAGGGAGAAGCTTACTTTAATTATACAATCCGTCCTCATTCCAGCAACGAAAAATATACATTAATTACAGACCTCGTCATTAAAAATACGGGTACGGCGGCGCTTCATAACCCGATTGTCTGCCTTAGGGTTAATCCCCCGGCTCAGGTAGAAATTGGCGGGCAGATCCTCCCGCCGGAGATGGTGGAAGTATTGGCAGTTCAGGGAACAGAAGGAGCACTGGGCTGGCAGTATGCTAATGACGATTGGCTTCAGGAAGGTTATGAAAAAGGAGAGTTTTGGATTAGGCCTATTAACACCTTATCCATTAATCCTGAAGAAAATGATGGCATTTATCAATTTCATTTAAATTTTGATAAATTGGAAAAAGGAACATGTACAGTTGAAGCATTTGTTTATTTCAGAGAACAAGATGTAACATTTAAGGCTATGAATGACATAAGCTTCTCTTTTTAGGCTGAGGGAATCCATTATTCTGGATTCTCTTTTTTATTTTGTAGTATTCTAGAATACTAAGCAGGAAATAAAGGTTGAGGATTGATTTTGTATGTTAAAAAGAATAAATAGGCTGCTGCTGACGATCTTAATAGCAAGCATTTTCGCGATGATCATTTACCAATACTTAAAGCCGGCAGATTTTGAAGAAGTTCCGCCCCCTACAGCACTTCATCCTCTTGTTGCTGAAAAGAAAGAGGAACTTATTGCTTTGGCTGCCGACAAAGGCATTAACGTAGTCATCACCCAGGATTTCAGAAGCATTGAAGAACAGGATGCTTTATATGAAAAAGGCCGAACTGCTGAGGGAAATATTGTTACCCATGCAAAAGGCGGTGAGTCCTACCATAATTTTGGCCTGGCACTTGATTTCGCACTGATGTCCGTAGATGGCCAGGTGATCTGGGACATGAATTATGATGGCAACGGCAATAGCAGGGCCGATTGGATGGAGGTCGTTGAAATAGCAAAGGACCTGGGGTTTAAATGGGGAGGGGATTGGACACAATTCAAGGACTATCCTCATCTTCAAATGGATTTTGGTCTTTCTATCTGGGAGCTTCAGAGAGGGAAGAGGCCGCCTGAAGTTGAATGAAAATAAAGAAACTGCACTCGAGTGCAGTTTCTTTATTTTTAAATGATCATCTCAGATTGTACATAGTGATACAGCAGTTTGGCCGTATTTTCAATCGAATCCTCATGTGTACGCTCAAAAGCATGTGATGAATCAATTCCTGGGCCGATCAAGCCGTGTACGATATCATGGCCGGAGCGGATGGCTGCTGATGCATCAGAGCCGTAAAATGGGTAAATATCCAGCTTGTACTCGATTCCATTTTCCTCGGCAAGCTGCACGAGACGCTTTCTTAATTCGTAGTGATAAGGACCGCTTGCATCCTTCACACAGATGGATACCGTATATTCATCAGTGGATTGGCCATCACCCATCGCCCCCATATCCACAGCCAGATATTCAACCGTTTCCGGCGTGATATTGGAATTACCGCCATAGCCGATTTCTTCATTGTTTGAGATGAGGAAATGGGTTGTGTACGGCAGCTCAGTGTTATCGGCTTTCAGCTGTTTAATCAGCTGAAGAAGGATCGCCACACTAGCCTTGTCGTCCAGATGGCGTGATTTAATAAATCCTGCAGGTGTCGTCTGCACACGAGGATCAAAGGATACAAAGTCTCCGACCTCAATTCCCAGCTCACAGACTTCTTCTGCATTATGTACTTTTTCATCAAGGCGGATTTCCATGTTTTCCTGGTTTCTTTCAGCTTTCCCGGCATCTTTATAAACATGAACAGAAGTTTGATGCATCAGAATAGTGCCGGTAAATTTTTTGCCTGATGATGTTTCAATTTCACAATACTCGCCTTCAATCGAGTTATATTTAAATCCGCCGATCAAATCAATCTTCAACCGTCCGCTGGGCTTTATTTCCTTAACAATTGCGCCAAGAGTATCAACGTGCGCAGTCAGCATCCTGTGATTATTTTCGTCTTTTCCGGGAAGGGAGGCAATAAGCCCTCCTTTCCGGTTGCGCTTCGTTTCCACATTAAGCTCGTTCAAAAACTTTTCTACATATGTAATCACTTCATTTGTATTTCCGGAAGGACTCGGAATTGAAACAATCTCTTTTAATAAGCTGATAGTTTCTTTTGTACTCGGGTACGCCATTCAAAAACTCCTCTCAAATTATTCTCACGCAATTCTTATTATACTGTTATTTGTTGGGATAAGCATGCCTAATAAATAAAAAAATGCCTTAACGGCAGTCCGGCATGTCGATATACTTAAAAAAGAGAAGCCCTCAAATAATAAAAAGGGGGAGTGATTGAAATTGAATGAATTAGTAGGCAGCTGCGCTGTTTGCGGGAAAGAACTATACTGTCTAGATGGATTCTTCAATGGAGTCCATAATGAAAAAAATGAAACTATCTGTTTTGAATGTATGGAGAAACAGGAAGA
>NZ_MRTQ01000020.1 GCF_001956215.1 Paenibacillus sp. FSL R5-0490
CTGCGGATTCTTCCTGTTTCTCCATACATTCAAAACAGATAGTTTCATTTTTTTCATTATGGACTCCATTGAAGAATCCATCTAGACAGTATAGGTCTTTCCCGCAAACAGCGCAGCTGCCTACTAATTCTTTCATTTTCAGTCACTCCCGCTTTTTAATATTTGGGGACTTCTCTTTTTAAAGTATATGGACATGCCGCATACAGTTAACAATAAAATGGCTGCGGCGATTAAAAAACCTATGTTGAATGTTACTCTCAAGAAACCTAATATGGTGGAACCGGCTACCACACCTAAAGAAAAAAAGGCATAGAAGAGGCCGAATGCCTTTCCTCTTGTTTTTTCAGTTGTATGATTGGCTATAAGGGCATTAATGGATGGGAATAGAAGAGCAAACCCGGTGCCGTAAAGAACCATGCATAAAAACATGAATCCAAGAGAAGATGCTGAACTTAGCAGGATTAATGCAATTCCTATGATCACCATGCCAGAAAGCATGCTATTGTGATGCTTATATTTATCAAAAATTTTATTAATGGGCAGCAGAAAAATAAGAATTGCAGTTATTCCGAAAGTGCTTAATAATATTCCGCTGTACATCGCATCAATTTGCATCGCTTCTACCTGAAGAGGAAGAAGATAGGCAAGTGTCCCTTGAGCAAACATAAGAGAAAAGGCTCCTAAATAACTTGCAGTGAGCATAGGATTTTTAAGTAATGGAAGCATTTTCTCATGGGAGCTCTCTTTTTTTACATTTTTCATAGTCTCTGCAGGCAGAAACACAAAGGCAATGACTGCGCTGCTGATCATTGTTGCCGCTATAATTAAAAAGACCCAGTTTATGCTGTAATTAGAAGCAATGACTGCCCCAAAAGCGGGTCCTATAATGGCTGAACAGCCGACAGCTGCGCCTGATACAGCCATTTTTTTACCTTGTTTGTCTGAAGTTCCGAGGTTTGAAATGATTGTAAAAGCCGCAGGGACCAGGAATCCGCCAAATAACCCGTGAAGAAATCTTACTGAGATTAATTGGAGGGGTGAATCAGTAAAGGTATACAGGACTAAAATGATTCCGGTTAATGATAGACCGGACACAAGAACCCTTTTTGCTCCGCTTCTATCTATCCAATAGCCGGCTAAAATATTGCCTATCATATTCGAGAAGGAATACATCCCAACAATCATTCCCGCAAAGGCGGGTGATGGATAATATGACATCGCAAAGGGGCTCATTATAGGAAGCTGAGAAAATGTATCAATAAATGCTGCTATAACGATAAAATAAATCAAATATTTCATGCTATCTCACTTTCCGGTTAGTTCACTTTCCACCATTATAACTCTTTGACAGCCAGGTGAAAAAGAAAAACAGCCAAAGAGCAAAGGTAAGAAAAAGCTTATAGAGACTGCCTTTTCAGAAAAATATGATAAAATGAAACTGTAATAGATACAAAGGGGGAAAAATTGTGACAGAATCACTTAAACAGACAGAACAGCAATTCCTGGATTATGTCAAAAAAATGACGGCCTATAATGAAGCGATCGGGCTGATGTATTGGGATATGAGGACAGGCGCACCCAAGCAGGGAATGGAACAGCGCTCCGAAGTGATTGGAATGATTTCTTCAGAAGTTTTCAGAATGTCCACTTCTGAGGAAATGGCAGCATACATAGCGAAACTCTCCGGCCGGGAAAATCTTTCTGAAGTAACTGTGAAAACACTGGAAGAATGTAAAAAGGATTATGACCGGAATAAAAAAATTCCTGCGGAGGAATATACCGAATATGTCATCCTGCAATCCAGGGCTGAAAGTATTTGGGAAGATGCAAAGGCAAGCTCAGATTTTGAAATGTTCCAGCCTTATTTGGAAAAGCTTGTTGAAATGAATAAAAGATTCATTTCTTATTGGGGATATGAAGGAAATAAATATAATACTCTTCTGGATATGTATGAACCTGGTGTCACCGTTGAAACGCTTGATCAGGTGTTCGGGCAGCTGAGGGAAAAAATTGTTCCGCTTGTTCAGCAGATTTCTGACTCACAGAATAAACCGGAAACCAGCTTTTTATTTGAACATTTTTCCAAGGACAAACAGCGGGATTTCAGCCTTAAAGTTCTTGATCAAATGGGCTATAACTTTAAAGCGGGACGTCTCGATGAAACCGTTCATCCCTTTGCAACAGGTTTAAATCCCGGTGATGTCCGAGTAACCACCAAATATGATGAAACTGATTTCCGGACAGCTGTATTTGGCACGATTCATGAAGGCGGGCATGCTCTTTATGAACAAAATATTTCTTCTGACCTGGTAGGAACTCCGCTATGCTCTGGCACATCCATGGGAATTCATGAATCACAGTCACTATTTTATGAAAACTTTGTTGGAAGACATCTTTCATTCTGGAAAAAGAATTATGAACTTCTTAAAGAATATGCAAGCGGTCAATTTGATGCTGTCTCAATAGATTCTTTTTATCGTGCAATTAATGAATCAAAGCCATCTTTAATCCGTATTGAGGCAGATGAATTAACATATCCGCTTCATATCATCATCCGTTATGAAATTGAAAAAGGCTTGTTTAACGATGAAATTGAAGTTAAAGACCTTCCAGCGATCTGGAATGAAAAATATGAACAATACCTGGGAGTAAAGCCAGAGAATGACGGAGAAGGCGTTCTTCAGGATGTTCACTGGGCAGGGGGAAGCTTCGGTTATTTCCCTTCATACGCTTTGGGATACATGTATGCAGCACAGCTGAAAAACAGTATGTTAAAGGACTTGCCAAATTATGATGAATTGCTTGAAGAGGGTAATTTACTTCCGATCAAAGAATGGTTCACTAAGAATGTGCACCAGTTCGGCAAGATGAAAAAACCGCTTGAAATTTTAAATGATGTAACGGGAGAAGGCCTGAATGCCCAGCATTTAATTGATTATCTGTATGATAAGTACGGCAAGGTGTATCAGCTGAAATAAATGTTTGAACATAATTTTAGTAAGGGGGTGGCCTCAGCCATCCTCTTACTTCATGGAGAGACCAAATGAAGAAATTACTTCCATTTCTAATGATTGCGTTAGGAGCAAGTTTATGGGGTGTTATTGCAGTATTTGTTAAAGGGCTCGGGAAATATGGATTCTCAGCTATGGAAATTGTGGCTGTAAGAGTGTTTTTTGCAGCTATATTTCTCGTTCTAATCGGAATGATGCGTTTCCGGAACTGTTTTAAACTGGAATCTGCCGCTGACATCCGTTTTTTTGCTGGAACCGGAATACTGAGCATTGTCTTTTTTAATTATTGTTATTTCACAGCGATGAACCAGATCAGCATTTCATTGGCAGTCGTTCTGCTTTACACCGCTCCGGCATTTGTGACTTTATTATCTTACCTGTTCCTAAAGGAAGGGATAAATCTAAGAAAGATTTCAGCAGTGGCAGGCACTCTTGTGGGCTGCATTTTAGTTGCCGGAATATCAGCGGGCAGCAGTGATATTACACTGGTTGGCATTTTAACGGGATTAGGTGCCGGGTTTGGCTATGCACTTTATACAATCTTCGGGAAATTTGCGTTAAGAAAGTATCATCCCTTTACAGTTACGCTTTATACATTCCTAGTTGCTTCGGTATTTCTGATCCCGGTAACAAAGCTATGGACCAAAGCTTCAGTTTTTTTGAACGCTGAAGTTTTGTTTCTTAGTATTGGTTTAGGGTTTGTGCCTACGGTTCTGGCCTATTTTGTTTACACTTGGGGACTGGAAAAAACAGATGGAAGCAAAGCAGCTGTGATCGCTACAGTGGAACCAGTCGTGGCCATGCTTTTAGGAGTGACTCTTTACGGGGAAAATCTCAGTGCAGTCCAGATTTGCGGTGCTTTGCTGATACTCAGTTCGGTTATTATTGTGAATTTGCCTGCAAGAAGGAAAAACGCGGGAATGACAGCTGAGAGCAAGTTAGATCATTAAAATACTCCGGTCAAATTTAGACCGGAGTGTTTTTTTTACCATAACTTATATCCTTTAGCCCCTGGAGGTGCATTTTGAATCAAATCGATAAATGGAATAGTGTAGGCAAATAGAATAAGAACAACAGTAATTCCGAGCCACAGCTTCCAGTTTTCGAATACCATCGGCGCTTTTTCCGCCTCATCAGCCGCTTCTCCGACAGGGAATTCCTGCTCGCCCTTTGGTGCGAAGAATGCAAGGTTGATAAAGATATAAATCATTAAAATTATGCCAATGAAGAGGATAGATCCGCCGATTGCCTGTGCAACCTGGTATGGAATCCATTCTGCTGCTTGTGCTGCTCCGCCATATTCTGAATAGGATGAACGGCGCGGTGCTCCAAGCAGACCCACAGCATGCATGGCACCGGACATGAATGTCATTCCGATTGACCAGATAACTGCCTGGATGATCCCTAATTTATTCATTGCTTTGGTTAATGTTCTTCCAGTCAGATGAGGAATAAGCCAGTAGGAAACCCCAAAGAATGTAAGCATTACAGATGTTGCCACTGTTAAGTGAAAGTGACCGGTTACCCAAATTGTATTATGAACTACCTGGTTCATCTGGTGGGAGGCGTTGACGATCCCGCCTGCACCCGCAGGGATAAAGGCTACCATCCCAATGAATGGAACGACAAATCGCGCATCTCCCCAAGGAAGTTTCTTAACCCATCCAAATAACCCTGTGGCCCCTTTTGAACGGCCAAAGCTTTCGAAAGTAGCAAATAAAGAAAATGCAGTCATTAAAGATGGAATGACAACCAGGAATGTTAAGATAACCTGCAGGAACTTCCATGCCGGATCAATTCCCGGCTCCATTAATTGATGGTGAAATCCGACAGGGATTGAGAACAGCAGGAATAATATAAAAGACATACGTGCCAATGAATCAGAGAAAATCTTTCCGCCGATGACTTTTGGAATGACAACATACCAGGCCATATAAGCCGGCAATAGCCAGAAGTATACAAGCGGATGCCCGAAATACCAGAATAGAGTTCGGCTGACACCGATATTTACGGTCTCTACAAATCCTAACGACCATGGAAGAAACTGGAAAATAACGGTGGATGCTACACCGATTGTTGCCACAATCCACATCATCGTGTTGACCAATGACATGAAGGTTAATAACGGACTCGGCTGGCCAGGATTTTTCCTGCGCCATTCTGCATACTTCATAATGATTGCTGCCCCGTCAATCCAGCTTCCCACTATGACAAGTGTTAAACCGATATAGTACAATGCATGTGCCTGAAGAGGAGCATAGAAAGTATAAAGAACTGTAGCCTCATTCAGCAGAATCATAACAGCTGCAAGAACAGTTCCCGCTGTCATCAGCCAAAAACCGATCCAGCCGGTAATGCGCTGTTTATTTGTAAGGGTCCCTGATGTTTTGCTTGTTGCAGCTAACTGGAAGCCCATTATAAAAAAAGTAGTAAGTACAAGTCCCAATACAACACCGTGAACCGTGAGGATCTGGTAATACCCGATGCCTGCCGGGAGCTCGAATTTACCGGAGCGGACCAAAGTCTGCAATAATCCGGCTAGGCCGCCTATTGCTAAAGCTGTAAAAGCAACGAAAAAGTGAGCCATTGCCAATTTTGCGTCACGAGGGTCAACTTTTAATTTTGCTGAAGGATTAAACATTATTCCACCACCTTAATTTTAGACGACATCATGTGGTGACCAACACCGCAATATTCATTACATACAATTAAGTATTCGCCTGTTTTATCAAATGTTGTCACATGTTCACTGATATATCCGGGTTCAAGCATCATGTTGATATTCGATCCAGCAACTTCAAAACCGTGGACAACGTCTTTGGTTGTAGCGATAATTTTCACTTTAGCTCCATATGGGACCTCTACTTCAGCTGGGCTGTAGGAAAACGCAGATGCTACGTATATCAATTCGTAATCCCAATCTTTTCCTTCTACCTTTTTCAATCCAGGCTCATTAAATGGAACGGTAGTATCGACCTTTTCAGGATCAATGGTTGCCAAACAGCTTGGAGGCTGATTGCCCAGGTAAAATGCGCTGACTCCCAGTACTGTTAAAAAAACAAGCAGCGATCCGATTCCAAAAGTGAGCCAGGCTTTTTCAAACTTATGCATATGCATGGCTTTTTCCCCTTTCTAACTTTAAAAGCGGCTGATAAATAATAGATAAACGCCTACCCATGTAATGATCAGGAAGAATCCCAATAAGAAAACGGAAGCTAACGTTCCCTTTAAGGAAGAGCTATCCTCTATTTCAGTTTTTGTTTTGCGGCTGAGTTCCGTTTTCGCCATTTTCCTTCACTCCTTTCGAAAATTGGAAAAAGTAAATGATTACACTTTCATAATACAAAACATTTAGGAAGATTCTAGATGCTTTTGGTGAGTTCACAAATTGTTCATTCGTAACTTAAACACTATGATAATGGTGAAAAATTGATATTTAAGTGATTTAAATCACAAAACATAGTTGTAAATTGTGAAATAAATGTGAAGGTTTACATTTGTCTTCAAAAGAGGTACTAATTATAGAAAAAAATCATACTTAAAATAATAAACTGTCCAATTTACGAACGATTATAGAAAAAATATTATTTTGGTTCGTCTTTGTATGAAGGTTTTTGTTGAAGTATCAGGAAATGATGTTATAATGTTAATAAATTAATAACATTCACTCATATAATCGCGAGGATATGGCTCGCAAGTTTCTACCGGATTACCGTAAATAATTCGACTATGAGTGAGCAATGACCAGGGCGTTTGTTTGTCATCCCTGTTTGCCTGCAGCTAAACTTCCAGCCTGAAGGCCATTGCTTCACTCATTTTTATGTTGTGAATGCAATGGGCCTCAGGCTTTTTTTATGGACCTGAAGGCTTTCTATCACAGAGGAGGACGCAAAATGGATATGCTCATTGAAAAAATAAAAAGCGAAGGGGTTGTTTTATCACCTTCAGTCTTAAAGGTGGATTCATTTCTGAATCACCAAATAGATCCTCAGCTTATGCATGAAGTCGGGAGAGAATTTGCAGATAGATTCTCAAACAGCGGGATTACAAAAATATTGACAATCGAATCTTCAGGGATTGCACCAGCTGTAATGGCGGGACTTCATCTGAATGTCCCGGTTGTATTTGCGAGAAAAAGAAAATCACTCACTCTGGTAAATGACCTGATTACAGCTTCTGTCTATTCTTTTACAAAGGAAGAAACAAGTGAAATCTCTGTTTCAAGGAAATATCTTTCAGAAGAGGATAATCTTCTGATCATTGATGATTTTCTAGCGAATGGACAGGCTGCATTAGGTCTTGCCGAAATAGCCCAAAAAGCGGGATCAGCAGTCGCAGGGATAGGAATTGTTATTGAAAAAGGCTTTCAAAATGGCGGACAGCAGCTGAGAGAGAATGGATTCCGGGTCGAATCTTTAGCAATTATTGACTCTCTTGAAAATGGCATGATCAGCTTTGAAAAAACATCAGAGAAAATGGAGGAATTGTTGCGATGAATCAGAATCCTATTAAAATTGCTTCGCTCGGAATTCAGCATGTCCTTGCCATGTACGCAGGCGCGGTCATTGTACCGTTGATTGTAGGTGGGGCACTGGGATTAACCGGGGAACAGCTTACCTATTTGGTTTCAATTGATATTTTTATGTGCGGAATTGCAACACTGCTTCAAGTATGGCGCAGCAGATTCTTTGGAATTGGGCTGCCGGTCGTACTTGGCTGCACATTTACGGCTGTTGGACCAATGATTGCGATTGGCGGACAGTATGGAATACCGGCAATCTATGGGTCTATACTGGTTTCCGGTATTTTTGTGGTAGCTGTTTCAAAGTATTTTGGAAAACTGGTGAAATTTTTCCCGCCTGTTGTGACAGGGTCAGTAGTTACAATTATCGGGATTACGTTAATTCCTGTTGCCATGAATAATATGGCCGGCGGACAGGGAAGCCCGGATTTTGGTTCGATGACAAACATCGCATTGGCTTTTGGAACTTTGCTGTTCATTATTATTCTCTTCCGTTTCTTTAATGGCTTTATCCGGGCGATTGCCATTTTGCTGGGATTGGCTGCAGGAACCATAGCATCCTATTTTATGGGCATGGTCGATTTCACGGCTGTTGGAGACGCTTCCTGGTTCCATATGCCATCACCTTTCTATTTTGGTATGCCGACCTTTGAGGTGACAGCCATCCTGACTATGATTCTAGTAGCAATGGTCAGTTTAGTTGAATCTACAGGCGTATACTTTGCACTGGGAGATATCTGTGAAGAGAAATTGGAAGAAAAGGACCTCTCGAATGGATATCGTGCAGAAGGGCTTGCCATTATTCTTGGTGCTGTCTTTAATGCATTTCCTTATACAACCTATTCTCAAAACGTCGGACTTCTTCAGCTGTCAGGCGTAAAAACAAAGAATGTTATATATACAGCAGGTGCGTTCCTTGTACTGCTTGGACTGGTTCCGAAAATCGGTGCATTGACAACCATTATTCCAACTCCAGTATTAGGAGGCGCAATGGTTGCCATGTTCGGTATGGTAGTCGCCTATGGAATAAAAATGCTCAGCAAAGTAGAGTTCTCCTCCCAGGAAAATTTATTGATCATTGCCTGCTCTGTCGGGATGGGGCTGGGTGTAACAGCCGTTCCTGAACTATTCGCGCAAATGCCTTCGAGTGTGCGGATCCTGACGGATAACGGGATAGTGGCAGGCAGTGTGACGGCCATCCTTTTAAATATCGTTTTCAATGTTGTTAAAGGAAAAAAAGCAGTTCAGCGTGCTTCTCTTGCGGAGCAGAAGGCTTTATAATTCTTCTTTGCGGCAATCACAATAATATTGGAAATCAATATAATATTCTATCGGTATTTTTACATTTCCGAAGCGATGTTTCTCGGAAGAAAGAGAGTGTAATGGGATGGAGAAATATTATTGTGATAACTGCCGGCTTTTATATAATGAAGAAGAAGTTTGTGCTGCTTGCGGTATCCTGGTGACGAAAAAAATATATATAGAAGTTCAAAAGCATCATAAAAACCATAATGGATTGGATGCATCAGAATAACTGCCCAAGGGCCTGCACTTCATGGATTGGCGCGGCACCCAAAATGTTAATTGGAAAAGATTTAGTAATGCTATTCATTTAATGATTCATTTATAATAAAGATGCACAACAACTCCTTCAAAACACATTGCTTCCTCCTAATGGGGGAAGCTTTTTTTTTGCTCTTTATCCAATTTTGAAACATAAATTGCTTTTATTTGGAAAAATTAACAGAAAGAAATAGAAGGAGAGTCATCTATGCCAGCAATTGTATCAGTAGCGGAGGCAATACCTGAACATGTTCTGACACAAGATCAGGTAATGGATTTTGCCAGAGATTTATTTTCCGGTTCCTTTAAGGATATTGAACGGCTATTAAAAGCTTTCCACAACGGCCAAATTGAGAAGCGGCACTTTGCAAAGGGACTGGAATGGTTCAAAACAGATAAATCATTTGAAGAACGAAACAATACATATATTGAGCAGTCTATTGAACTGGGAACAAGGGCAATAAAGCGCTGCCTGGAAAATGATCTTTTCCTGACCAGAAACCTTCCGTGCGATGAGATCGACGCCATCTTTACTATCTCAAGTTCAGGGATTGCCACTCCAAGTATTGAAGCAAGAATCATGAATAAGCTTCCATTTTCTGAGCATACGAAACGAATTCCGATATGGGGGCTGGGATGTGCAGGCGGGGCATCAGGGCTTTCAAGAGCCTATGAGTATTGTCTGGCTTTCCCTGAAGCGAAGGTACTGGTTTTAAGTATAGAATTATGCAGTTTGACTTTTCAGCGCAATGACCGGTCAAAAAGCAATCTTATCGGGACCTCTCTATTTGCTGATGGTGCAGCATGTGCGCTTATAACAGGTGATAAAGTACAAAGGGATTTTCAAAAGCTGTCGTCCATTCCCGGAATTCGGGGAACCCAATCAACAACCAAGCGAAATTCTTTGGATGTAATGGGCTGGGAAGTGAAGAATGAGGGTTTATATGTGGTCTTCTCAAAGGACATCCCATCCATAATAGAGGGATGGCTAAAGCCCAATGTAACGGAGTTTCTAAGGGGAAAAGGCATAGAAATGGAAGAGATAAACCACTTTGTTGCCCATCCCGGCGGAAAAAAAGTCATTGATGCTTATCAGAAATCGCTGCAATTTGACCCTTGTATGACAGAGATTTCACTTGATGTATTAAGGGAGTTCGGTAATATGTCATCTGCAACTATTCTTTACGTACTCAAAAGGTTTATGAAGATCGGCAGACAGGGAGATATCGGGCTGGCAACTGCACTCGGACCGGGATTCAGCTCGGAATTACTGCTGCTGGAATGGGAGTGAATACATGCTGTTCTTAATTTTTATTACCTTCATCATTTTGCAAAGGGCAGCAGAGCTTGCTGTAGCCCGGAGTAATGAAAAGTGGATGAAAGACAGGGGAGCACTGGAATTTGGCCAGCGGCACTATCCTTGGATCGTTGCGGTTCACGCTTTATTTTTTGTCTGCTATCCTCTTGAAGTATTTATCTTTGAAAAAGATCTGTCGCCTTTTTGGCCCATATTGCTGATTCTGTTCTTCCTTACCCAGGCGGGGAGGATATGGGCGCTGTTTTCTTTGGGGAAATACTGGAATACAAAAATTATCGTCCTGCCGGGAGCTAAGGTAGTCAGAAGAGGGCCATACCGGTTTATAAAGCATCCCAACTATGCCATTGTAGCTGCTGAATTTCTCTTGATTCCTTTAATATATCAGGCTTATATAACGGCAGCTGTTTTTACTCTGCTAAACATAATGGTGCTTTCTGTCAGAATACCAGAAGAGGAAAAAGCACTGAAGGAATTGACAGAATACGAAGAAGCCTTTTTACGGTTACGGCCTGACCTTAAAGAAGATATTAAAAAAGTTTGACAATTTTAAATTCCCTATTGAAAATGATTATCGTTCGTGATAAACTTCTAATTGAATTTGAAAATTATTCTCAATATCATTCCAACAGGAAGGTGCTGCTACATATGACAATTCTATTCGTTGCCGGCACAATTGCTGCCTACTCACTTGTTATGAAACATGTTTTAAATAACGTAGCTAGACCACATACAAGATAATAACTACTTATTGAAACCAGGCTATCTATGCCTGGTTTTTGTTTTCATATCGTCTGTTTAAATAGGTTTTTAGAAGTTAAATACATGAATGCACTGAGTTGATTGGAGCGGAAGGCGCGAGATCCTCGAAAATGCTATCGCATTTTCTTCGTGCGGTGTTTTTTCAGGGAAGCTTATTCAACGTCCAGTGGGAGCAGCGGGATAGGTGAGACCCCGGAGACGCTTAGCGTTGAGGAGGCTCAGCGCCCGCCCCGCGGAAAGCGAGTGCCTGCAGCGGAAATCAACGGGCTAAATTGTAAGACAAACAATTTATAAGCAGTAATTTGAAAATAGAACATAGAATAACAGCAGAAACTGATTTGCTGATAAAAATTAGAAAAATCAAAGATTAATCCATCCTGTATAGGAAAATAAACAAAAATCATTTAAAATAGGATGTAAATTATAGTTACAAGGGGATTAATGGAAATGGCCGACACGATTTTGCAACCAGGATTGCAGCAAACTGAATTAATAAACAGAATAACTGCTATATATACATTTGCCCAGAGAAATGGAGATGCCGAGACAGCCCAAAGAGCTAAGGATCTCGTGATTAAGCTAACGAACCAGGAATTTGCCATCGCTTTTTGCGGGCACTTTTCTGCCGGAAAATCAAGCATGATCAACAGGCTGGCAGGTGAAGATCTTCTTCCTTCCTCGCCAATTCCAACCAGTGCCAATCTGGTCAAAGTCAAATCAGGTGAGGAAGATTATGCAAAAGTAATTTTTAAGGAAGGAAAGCCAAGGCTTTATCCTGCTCCATATGATTACGGACAGGTAAAATCCTATTGCAAAGATGGCGATTCTATCCATTCCATTGAAATAAGCCATTCTGCCGCCAGCTTGCCAAAGAAGGCAGTGATTATGGATACACCCGGAATCGATTCCACTGATGATGCGCATAGAATTGCTACTGAATCTGCTCTTCATTTAGCTGACCTCATTTTTTATGTAATGGATTACAACCATGTTCAGTCAGAATTAAATTTTCTTTTTACGAAAGAACTGACGGCAGCAGGAAAAGATGTTTATCTTGTTATCAATCAAATTGATAAACATCGCGATGAAGAACTCAGCTTTGAGCAATTCAAAAAAAGTGTAAAGGATTCATTTGCATCCTGGGGAGTAAAGCCTGCCCGGATTTTTTACACCACGTTAAAAGACGAGAACCATCAGGCAAACGATTTTAAGGAACTTCAGAGCTTTATTAACAGCAGCATCGCTGATCGTGAAGAACTTTTGCCTCAGTCTGTTTTTAATTCTTTGAAGAAATTAACAGAGGATCATCTTGAGTTTTTAAGAGACTCTCATGCAGCTGAAAAAGCTGACTGGGAAGAAAAACTGGCAGAACTTGATCAGGATGACAGGGAGCAGCTTCCCGGCAGACTGGAAGACCTGGAGAACCAGTTAAATAAGCTGAATTCTTCCTTACATGAAGCTGATATAGAGGTAACCGGTAAATTAGATGAGATTTTGAAAAATGCTTATTTAATGCCTTTCCAAACGAGGGAACTGGCTGAATCATATCTTGAATCGTGCCAGCCCTCCTTTAAGGTTGGCCTGTTTTTCAGCAAACAGAAAACGGAGCAGGAAAGGTCATTGAGGCTTGACCGCTTCTATGAGGATTTATCAGAAAATGTTAAATCTCAGCTGGAGTGGCATATAAAGGAGCTGTTTTTACAGCAGTTCAAGAAGCATAGTATCCATGATTCTGAAAAACTTGCACAAGTTCAGAGTTTCAAGCTTAACTTTGAACCAGCTGTTTTAGCTGAAACGGTAAAATCCGGGGCAATGGTTTCAGGTGATTATGTTCTGCAATATACAAACGACACAGCTGAGGCTGTAAAGAGAATTGCCAAAAAGAACGCAGCTTCTTTAAAGAATGCACTTCTAGAAGCACTCGAAGAAAATAACAGCCAGGAACAAACTGCGCTGGTCAATGAAATTCACACCCTTAATGCTTACGCTGAAGCATTAAATGCGTTAAAGGCCATCCATGAAAAAATTAATAAGGCATCAGCGGGAATGAACGTCTATTTGACTGGTGAATTTAATACTCATGAGTTTCAGGAAAAAGCCCATATGCTTGCAGCAGAAGAAGTTGATGAAGCTGAAGTTGTTTTCCTGAATGAAGATAAAGCTGAGAAAGAACAGGCAACCCGGAAATCTGAACAGTCACCTGATGAAGAGCCTGAAAAGGAAGCGGTTTCTGCAGTTGCAGTACAGCCTGTTATTGAAAAGCTTCGATATACTGCTAATGAAGTAAAGGAGCTCCCGGGCTTCAGAAAGCTTGCAGCTGATTTGGCAGATAAAGCATCAAGGCTTGATAGCAAAGAATTTACAGTTGCCCTTTTTGGTGCATTTAGTGCAGGGAAGTCTTCCTTTGCCAACGCTTTGATCGGGAATAAGCTTCTTCCTGTTTCACCGAATCCGACGACAGCTGCTATCAACAAGATTAAGCCTGTTACAGATGAAAATAAACATGGAACCGTTCTTGTTAAGGTTAAAGATTCACATACACTTTTAAATGATATCAATCATTCCTTGAAGGTGTTTGATTATTCAGCAGGAAACTTCGATGATGCTGCCGCCGCAATTAAGAAGATCACTGGGGAAAACCAGGATTTTGATGCGAGTGAAAAGACACACTTTGCATTTCTTAATGCATTTATGAAAGGGTACCATTTCTTCACAGATAAGCTGGGAAAAATCATTAAAGCTTACTTGGATGAGTTTGGGGATTATGTTGCCAATGAAGAAAAATCATGCTTTGTTGAAACGATTGAAGTTTACTTTGACTGTGAACTGACAAGGCAGGGAATTACCCTGGTTGACACACCCGGCGCTGATTCGATTAATGCGAGGCATACCGGGGTTGCATTTGAATATATTAAAAACTCGGATGCTATTCTTTTTGTCACTTATTATAATCATGCCTTCTCAAAAGCGGATAGAGAGTTCCTTATCCAGCTGGGAAGGGTTAAGGATACCTTCTCCCTTGATAAGATGTTCTTTATTGTCAATGCCATTGACCTTGCCAATAATGAGGAGGAAAAAGATTCGGTTCTCCAGTACGTTGAAGAACAGCTGGTGCAATACGGAATCCGCCGTCCTAATTTGTCTGGCATTTCAAGCCTTCAAGCTCTTGCAGAGAAGCTGGATAGCAGTAAAGAGGAAGTATCCAATATCAGTTCATTTGAAAAAAGCTTTTACTCCTTTATTAATCAGGATCTGCTGAATATTTCCATTTCATCAGCAGAAACAGAGTGGAAGCGCCTGCTAGCCCAGCTGAGGTCTTATATTTCTTCCTCACAGGAAAATAAAGAAGTCCGGATCGGAAAACTCAAACAGCTTGAGAAAGAACATAAGGATATTACTGCGATTATCAGCGGACAAAAACCTGAACTTCTTTCCCAAAGGCTTGAACAGGAAACAGATGAGCTCGTCTTTTACATCAAGCAGAGGGTATTTCTTCGTTTCTATGACTTTGTTAAGGAGGCATTTAATCCTTCAGTTCTAAAAGATGACGGAAGGAATTTAAAGAAAATGCTTAAATTGGCACTGGACGAATTCCTTGCAAGCTTTGGATTTGATTTTGCCCAGGAGCTTCGTGCAACAACATTAAGGCTTGAATCCTATATATCCAAATTGATCGCTCAGCAGCAGGAGACTATTTCCAAAAAAGCCTCCAATGTAAACAGTGATATGACTTTTAGCACATATGAGCCGTTAAAAATGGAAAGTATTGAATTTGAATCAGCATTTTCCAATGAAGACCCGAACCAATTTAAAAAAGCTTTGTCCTACTTTAAAAATCCAAAAGCATTTTTTGAAAAAAATGAGCGCAAGCAATTAGCTGATGAACTGGAGAAGAACCTGCAGGAACCTGCAGACCGTTATCTGCAGGCTGAAAGCAGCAGGCTGAAATTCCATTACAGCAGCCAGCTGATGACTGAATTCGAGCGGCTGCTCAATTCGCTGATTGAACAGAACAACGAATATTATGAAGGAATTACGGCTGCTTTAAAAGATGATTTCCCAATTGAAGAGCTGAAAGAAATTGAGAGGAATATTGCACAGTACGAAAACTAACTTGGAAAGGTTGCTGCTTTTCACATGGACAAATGGCTGTGCACAGCAGAAGAGAAATATAATATCGATATCCTTTTTGCTTGTGAAGCGGGGAGCAGGGCGTGGGGGACAGATGATGCGGATTCGGATTATGATATCCGCTTCATCTTCAAACATAAGAATCTGAAAACATATCTTTCCCTTGAACGCGCAAAAGATGTTATCAATACAGATACCCCTTATGATGCACACGGCTGGGATATCTTTAAAGCATTTGACCTTATGCAGAAATCCAATCCCAGTATATTTGAATGGGCATACTCACCTATTATTTACAAGGATATGAACGGCTTTTCAGAAAGGCTGAGGAGTATTGCGGAAGAAGAGTTTTCAAGATTTAAGTTATTCCATCATTACACTCAGGCTTTTTCCCGGAATCTCGGTGAAGCGGTAACAAATGAGAATCTTACGTTTAAGAAACAAAAGCTGCTGATTCAGGCAGTAAGGGCGTGCCTCATATCAAGGCAGCTGCTTAAGCAAAGTAATGTAAAAGGGGATTTTTTGTATACAGGTCTCTTTTGCATAAAGCCCGAGGATGAGATCACCCGCTTTTATCAGACCATGGTTCATGCTAAACAAAGCGGGAGGATAATCGAAAAGCATTTAGCAATGCAAATGGCGGAGAAACTGGAGTCAGAAAGGGAACTGCTCTATGCAGCAGCTGACTCAATGCCTAAAGAAAAAGGCAAGGTATCCGGATTGAATGAATGGCTCTGGGAATTGCTGAAGGTTTAAAATCATTTCTGAGAAGAAAAGGGAGACAAATGGAGAAGAATTCTTTTCATGCATGTGCAACCTGCATAAACTTCCAGCCTGAAAAACGTAAAGCCGGAATGTTTTATTTTTGCAGCAGGCTGGGCTATGAGACAAAGCCTGACTATCAATTTAATTGCTGGACACCAAAGGAACATATAATACACCTGATTGAAAAGAGAAAAGGGGAGAACCTTAAATGAAGTATCTAGCAGAAAAGGAATGGGTATTTTCCAAACTGGATGATCCCAATATCCGAATTGCCGACTGCCGTTTTAAACTTGGATCGCCAGGTGAAGGGCGCAGCTTATATGATCATAGCCATATTCCCCATGCAGTGTATTTTGATCTGGAGAAAGATCTGTCAGGTCCGGTAGCAGAACACGGAGGCCGTCATCCCCTTCCGGATCCAGCTCTACTTAAAAAAGTCCTTGAGAAAGCCGGGATCAGCAGAGATACCACAGTTATTGCCTATGACGGCGGAGAAGGGGCTTTTGCCGCAAGGTTCTGGTGGCTGCTCAGGTATTTAGGGCATGAGAAAGTTTTGGTATTGAACGGCGGATATAAGGATTGGGCTGAAAGCGATTATCCTTTGACTAAAGAAGTTCCCAGCATGGAGCGGGCGGATTTTAATATTGATCTGCAGCCTGACATATTTGCCTCATACGAAGAAGTTAAAAGCGTTGCAGGTAATCAGGAAAGTGCTGTATTAATTGACTCGAGAGAGGAAAAGAGATACCTGGGGCTGGAAGAGCCAATTGATAAAAAAGCGGGCCATATTCCTGGAGCAATCAATAAAGTTTGGCTTGAAGCATATAAAAATGGAAGATTTAAAGATGCGGAAGTACAGGAGAATCGATTTGCAGGTATTGATAAAGACCAACCCATTATTGTTTATTGCGGCTCTGGTGTAACGGCGGCTCCTAATTTTCTTGCTTTAAAGGAAGCCGGCTATAAACATGTTAAATTATATGCCGGAAGCTTCAGCGATTGGATCTCTTATGACAGCAATAAAATAGGAACTGTCGAAAAATAGTGAAATCCCTTTAAAAAAAGGGATTTTTTTACTGTTTAAATTGTTATATAATTTAAAATGTTTGATAGATTAGAAATTTTGGAGGGAAAATATGAATACTTCTGGTTACACCATAACCAAAAAACAAAAAACCGATATAACGCAAATATTGGTCACAACGGGAATCATTCTTATACTATCTGCAATATTTATTCCAATATTTTTACTTTCGCCATTTCAGGCTCAATTTTACAGGCCTGAAGGAACCTGGGTATTCGAAGCGCCAAAATCAGCTTATTTGACATTTAGCATTGGTCTGGCAGCTGTGGGTGTTTTTATCATATTGGGAGTTTGGATGAAGAGCGCAGAAAAATTCGGCTGGTTTGGAAAAGTTTTTGTGGGAGCAGGGTTTTTAATTTCGCTATTGATGGCAATTTTAAGTTTTGATTATTATCACTATATCGATAAAAATGGTGTGCATTTCAACACCTTACTCAGTTTGCAGGAGAAGCATTATGAATGGTCCGAAATTCAGCAGGCAAGGCAAACGGTTATAAATAAAATGGGTGTTATGTCAGATGATGAATTAATTTTTACTTTTTCCGATGGAACTGCTTATTCATTTCAGCTAAATGATAATATCCGCAAAGCGAGAATCGCGACTTACTATGAACTCGAAGAACAAGGAGTGGAATTGATCAGGGAAACAGACTGATTCTGTAAAACTTTTCAAGAGAAATGGAGAGTTTCCCATGTTATAATAGTTGTTATGATTATAATGGGGAGGCTGAGACATGAACGAGAATAAACCTTCACTGCTGCTTGTTGATGGAATGGCGCTGCTGTTCAGAGCTTATTTTGCAACAGCAATGTCCGGTCAATTTATGATAAATTCTAAAGGAATTCCTACAAACGGAGTTTATGGTTTTGTTAAACATTTTTTAACAGCTGTTTCTTCCTTT
This sequence comes from Paenibacillus sp. FSL R5-0490, assembly GCF_001956215.1. Classification (GTDB taxonomy): domain Bacteria; phylum Bacillota; class Bacilli; order Bacillales; family Cytobacillaceae; genus Cytobacillus. Next base: position 18,056 of record NZ_MRTQ01000020.1, read on the forward strand.
AATCCGACACATGTAGCAGTATGCTGGGATATGGGCAGCAAAACCTTCCGAACGGAAATGTTTGGTGCCTATAAAGCAAACCGTCCAGAAGCTCCGAATGAACTTGTGCCTCAATTCGATCTGGTAAAAGAAGTGGTGGAAGCCTTTGATGTACCTAATATTGGCCTTGAAGGATTTGAAGCTGACGATTGCATTGGAACCATTGCAAAAAAAGCAAGCCAGGAAGCGGAAGTTCTGATCCTTACAGGTGATCAGGATATGCTGCAGCTTCTGGATGACAATATTTCTGTCATTTTACTGCAAAAAGGTTACGGCAATTACCTTGTGCATACGACGGAGACGTTTTATGAAGAAAAAGGAATTACACCTAAGCAGATGATTGACCTGAAAGCCTTCATGGGAGATACGAGTGATAATTACCCGGGGGTAAAAGGAATTGGCGAAAAAACAGCGCTGAAGCTGCTTCAGCAATTTGAGCATATTGAAGGCGTATTAGAAAATCTTGAACAGCTAACTAAGGGACAGCGTGCCAAGATCGAACAGGATCTTGAAATGCTCCATTTGAGCAGGCAGCTGGCCGAAATAAAATGCGACGTTCCTGTTGAATGCCCTCTTGACCTCGCCCAATTCACAATGAACCGTGAAAAGGTCCTCGAGAAATTCACTGAAATTGAATTCCGCGGCCTTCACAGATTCCTTGATATTAAAAAGGAGTATGCATAAATAAAGCTCCAGGCTAAGCCTGGAGTTTTTTTAGTCATACATCGAAAAAAGCCGCACGTGGCGGCCATCCTGATATTATTTAGTATTTTTCTTCTTCGCTGCATTCTCCAGCTTGCTTTTAGGCTCTTCTGCAAATTCAGCATCCTGTCCGTATCCTTGCGGGTTTACGCCAGGTGCTTTTTTTCCTCTGTTTGTATGTCCGTTTTTACTCATCTGATTCACCTCCTAAGGCCAGCAATTCTTCATTTGATAAGCTTATTATTGTTAAAGTCTTCGGGTTTTAATCATGTACAGGCAGGGTACAATTTAGCAACTGATGCGGTGAATTATTTCTTCAGATCCGGTTTAAATTACTCCATAAAATCCAATCTATTTAGCGTTTGAAGGAGGAATAATAAAAGTCTGCATACTTAACACTAAAGATGAGGTGAGTTTTTATGAATAAGGGAGTTTATATTGCTCTTTTAAGTATAGGGCTGGCACAGGGCCTGAAAATTCCGATCCACTATGTGAAAAAGGGAGAACTGCGTCCGGATTTATTTTTCCAGACAGGAGGCATGCCGAGTTCTCATTCGGCAGGCGTATCATCTTTAACCACGTTCATTGCTTTAAAGCGCGGGGTACCGACGGTGGATTTTGCTCTATCACTGGTTTATGGCCTGATCGTTATGTATGATGCACAGGGTATAAGGCGCCAGACAGGTGAGCTTACCTTGAAGGTAAACAGTCTGGGTGAGCTGGTTGATAAAATTCACAAAGATGAAACTGTAAAATTTGAGGAAGAAGGTCCAAAAAAGCTGAAGGAAATGCTTGGCCACCAGCCTGCTGAAGTATTAGGCGGAGCACTCCTGGGTGTATTAACCGGAACACTTGGCTACCTTCTTACTAAAAAGAAAAAATAGGTGCTCACTTGAGCTTACAGTGTCCCTGCTTCATGCCGAAAAAAGGTAGATAATTGTCGAAAAATCAGTTAAGATTTAAGAATACAGGAGGAGCAGGGGAAGAGGGTAAGTACAATGAAGACAGTTGAAGAATATTTGCATTTTTTGCAAAGTAAAGGTTTTCAATTCAGGGAGGACGCAGTTGGCTTCATTTACTTTGGCAAACATTATACCAATGCTTCTGACGAGCTGGCCAATGCAGCAATAGAACTGACATTAAAGGCACAGAAATCATTTGACGGAAGTTTCTACGTTTCTTTGCTGGAAACTTTGGTTTCAAAGAATATTACCAGCAGGCGGGAAGCAATAAAATTTGTAAAAGAAAAAGCAATCATCTAAAAAGGCGTGTCTGTTTAGAGAACACGCCTTTTTCAAATTACGAAGCTGTCTTTTTTCTGAAGGATAAAAACGTTTTCTTAGCAGGCAGTTCTGCAAAAATCATTCCCGCAAAAATAAGCAGACAGCCGGCCAGGGCACTATACGAAAGTCTTTCATTCGCCCACATAAATCCTGCAGCTGCTGCAAACACAGGCTCCATGGCGAAAATCAGGGCAACTCTTGTTGGTGTTGTGTACTTTTGAAATGCCGTCTGTGCAAAGAATGCGATAGCGGTAGCAAAAAGTGAAGTCACAATAAGGGCAGTTACCACATTGGCTTTAAATAAAACTTCTGTCTCCAATGCCTGCTGCCAGTCTTCAGTGATCAATGCGAAAATGACTGATAATACGGCCACCGTACTTACTTGGATAACCGTTAATAGCAGGGCAGGGTATTTGCTGCTGTATTTACCTGTAAAGATAATATGGAGGGCAAAGCCGACAGCGCAGATTAATACATAGGCATCACCAATATTCAGCGGGGCATTATCGGTCATGGTTAGAAAATATAGTCCGGCCGTCGCGATTGAAACGCCGATAATGGCATTGAATCCCGGTTTGATCTTTAGCAGCATTAAAGAAAAGACTGGAACCATTACTACACTTAACCCCGTAATAAAGCCGGCTTTTGAAGAAGTTGTGTGCAGCAGGCCGATCGTTTGGAAGGCATAGCCTATAAATAAAAACAAGCCCATAATAACTCCGGATATTAAAAGCTTTCTATCCATTTTCTTTACCTGTTTTCTTTCAAAAATAGCAAGCCATCCGCCCAGAATTAAAGCGGCCAGGAAAAAACGGACACCATTAAAAGAGAATGGCTCAAGAAAAGCAATGGCGTTTTGTACAAGCACAAAGGTGGTTCCCCACACAAAGGCAACCAGTAAAAGGCTTACATCTGCAAATATTACTGACCTATTCATGATCTTTCTGACCTTTCACTTTGTTTTTGTGAATGGCAGCTCTTGCTAATTCATCCGCTGCCTTGTTTTCAGAGCTGGGAACCCACTTCATAAAAAATAAATCAAATTTTCCTGTAAGCTCCAAAGCTTCTTCAAGCAGTGGGGCAAACTTTTTATTTTTTACAAATTCTTTTTCAACAGCACGGTTAACAAGCTGTGAATCCGTTCGAAACGAAACAGTTTTATATCCCTTATCAATGCATAGTTTCAGTGCATGAATAAATGCACGGTATTCTGCTTCATGATTTTCCATGCAGCCCAATGCGATGGAAAAGCGTTCAACCTGGCCATTATTTTTTATGAATATGCCTGCACCGCTGGGACCAGGGTTTCCCGCACTTGCTCCATCGATATATACTTCAATCAATTGAATTGCCTCCTGATTTTAACACTATAATAGGGTAAACTAAATGTAGTTTATCACAAAAATAGTTGATACTGCAGAAAAAGGATACCTAAGCGGCATCCTAATCTTTTACTGGGAAACGTTTAGCAATATAGCCAAACGGGGTATCAAGTACAGCTACTATAAATTTCAGCAAGTAAGTTGTGATGAAAATTTGAATCCATTCTTCCAGGGGAAATACACCGAGGAAGGCAATGCTTGTAAATACAAGGGTATCCAATAGCTGGCTGATCATGGTGCTGCCATTATTCCTGATCCAAAACTGGCCGTCTTTTGGAAATTTCTTTTTTAAGTAGGTAAAGATATAAACATCTGTAAATTGGCTGACTATATAGGCAGCGAGGCTTCCGGCAGCAATTCGCGGCAGAACCGAGAAAAGAGTGCTGAGAGATTCCTGTGCAAAATCCGTTTCATGCGGTTTAAACAATAATACCATCTGCATGATTAGGGTCATGGACAGAAGAGTAAAGAAACCGAGCCATACAGCTTTTTTCGCTTCTTCTTTTCCATACTTCTCATTTAAGATATCTGTAACAAGAAAAGCTGTACCATACATAGCGTTGCCTAAAGTGGCGGTCAGTCCGAACATTTCAATTGTTTTTACGACTTGAAGATTGGCCATGACAGTGGAGAAGCCGATCCACACGAAAAGACCAGTCTTTCCGAACAGGCGGTACATCGCCAATACTAAAATGAAATTAATTATTGCAAAAAGTAATCCAAACCATTCATTAAACATCAAATTCCTCCTAGTTTTGTTAATGCGGGAGTTTTCGAACCGCAGAATATAAAAATGTCATTGACCATTATACCTTGAAATATACTCATTTAGTAATAAACAAAGGAAAGTATAATAAGTTCAACTATTGCAAACAGTTCTAATAATGATAACCAGCTAATAAAGTACAGAAAGGCTGACCTCAATGAAATATAAATTAGAATGGAAATATAAACTTAAAGGAACTGAGGATATTTTATTTACTTCTGACCTGATCGATGGTGAAACTGCTTTGCAGGCTGGTGAAGATATTGAAAAGTCGGGCAAGGGCAAAGAGGTAATTTATTATGATGAAGCCGGCACTTCCTGGAGCACAAAGGAAATGAAAAAGCTTCTTATGGAAGTTGAAGAGGACCCTCATGATATTACTGTATTTTTTGATGGCGGCTTTAATAAAGATACCGGCCAGGCCGGTCTCGGTGCGGTCATTTATTTTAAACAGGGCAAAAAAAAGTACCGTGTGCGGGCAAATGAGCTTTTTGATGAGATGGATAATAATAATGAGGCAGAATATGCAGCAATTTATTACACCCTGAATCTGCTTGAGGAAATGGGCGTTCATCATATGACCTGTGAATTTAAGGGGGATTCCCAGGTAGTATTAAAACAGCTTGAAGGTGAATGGCCTTGTTATGAAGAAAATCTAAATCGCTGGCTTGACCGGATAGAAGAAAAGATTAAAAAGCTGGGCATACTGCCAAGATATAAATCCATTCCGCGCAATGAAAATAAAGAAGCGGATAAGCTGGCAAGCCAGGCACTGCAAGGGAAATTTATTAACAGCAAAATGCAGATCATATAATCGCAAATAAGGAAGGCGTGAACCGTTTTGAGCAGAAAGGAAATTATCAATGAAGTGGAGGAGCTGATAACCAGTTACTGCAAAGACTGCTTCCTTCATAAACATCATAAAGATGAAAAAGGGCGCAGATATGCCCATCGATTTTGCATTACAGAGTGCACTGTCGGTGAGAAAATAAAATCGATAGGAAGCAAGCTTTCTTAAAGTGAAACTTCAATCAGTGGGAGGCTTTATCCCCACTGATTGTTAGTTGAACCAATCGGGCCTTTACGGGCAGTTTGACCCCTGCTATCCAATTGATTCTTCTGAGTTATAAAGTGGGGGTCTTACTGCCCGTTAGACTGCGATAAATTCAGGACAAAAATAAAAGGCTGGCAGATGCCAGCCTTTTTATCGTTATATTTGAATTATAGTTTTACAACGTTTGCAGCTTGAGGTCCGCGGTTTCCTTCAACGATTTCAAAAGAAACTTCCTGGCCTTCTTCTAAAGATTTGAAACCATCACCTTGGATAGCTGTGAAGTGTACGAATACATCGTCTCCGCCTTCAACTTCGATGAAACCGAAACCTTTTTCATTATTGAACCATTTTACTTTACCGTTTTGCATGTTTATTTTTCCTCCTAAGCCTTTCAAGACACCACAGGTGCCTTAGATGAATATTACCACCTAACAAAACATAAAGCAGATATTTTTAGCTAATAACGGAAATATATTCTGTTAAATGATGATTATAATATACACGAATGGGCACTTTCAGTCAAGGAATTGAACACCTTTTTTACAAAAAACAATAAAATATTTTAAATATTTTTACTTTTGTGCGCTGGGGAGGAAAATACAAAGTTTCTGCTGCGATCTGATAACATAAATTATCGTTTTTCTCATATGAATTATTAATTATCTTGTTGTTAAAGGGTGAGGAAAATGTACAGGTTTTCGATTGAGGATCAGGATTGGATTTTGAGGTTTTCACCCAACATCCAAATTGAAGCGGAAGAGAAGCAGGCCATTATAAGCTCCATTCTGCAGGTTGGCAAGGATCTCCCGCAATATTCGCATGGAGAGTCTTTTATCATTATGAATGACCAATTAGGCATTATCGTTTTTAGTGTCGAGAAAATACCATCTATGATATTGACCGTCTCAAACATTGTTACAGAAGATAAATGGTACATTCAAAAGAACCTTACGATAAAGCGCTATCATAAAGAATGATCGGCAAATGCCGATTTTTTGTATACTAAGTTAATAGGTTTAAGAAGGAGAAGAATCCTAATTGGGGGTTCTTCTTTTTATTTGTTTAGCGGAACACGAATGTTTTAAAAATTTCATAACTATAAAGGTATTTTAACTCCCTTTGCTAAATTTTTAGGTTAATATTAAAATAGATGTCTATATTTTGTTCTACACCACAAAGGGAGCTAAAGTATGAAACTGATAATCGCGGAAAAGCCCGATCAGGGTATGACGCTGGCTTCTATTTTTAAAATGAAGAAACACCAGGGATATATCGAGATCTTTCCAAATGATATATTCCCCCAGGGGGCTCATGTTACCTGGGCTATAGGCCACCTATGCCAGCTGTCTGCCCCTGAAAAATACAAAAAGGACTGGAAAAAATGGTCATTGGACACATTGCCGATTATTCCGGAGCAATTTCAATATGAAGTGACAAAGGATAAAGCAAAGCAATTTAATATAATTAAACAGCTTGCTTCTAATCCTGATTTAACAGAAATTATCCATGCGGGCGATGCAGGGAGAGAAGGAGAGCTTATCATCCGGAACATTCTTAGGCTTACCGGATCAAGAGTGCCCATGAAGAGGCTCTGGATCTCTTCTTTGACTCCTAAGGCCATAAAGGAAGGCTTCCTTGCCCTTCTGGATGAAAGTGACACAAGGAACTTATATTATGAAGCCTATACGAGAGCATGTGCCGACTGGGTCGTTGGGATGAATGCTTCGCGTTTATACAGTCTTCTCCTGCAGCAGAAAGGTTTCTCGGATGTTTTTTCTGTAGGAAGGGTTCAGACCCCAACTCTTGCATTAATCGTAAAAAGAGAGCAGGAAATTCAAAATTTTGTTTCTGAACCTTTCTGGGAGGTAAATGCACAATTTAAAGTGAACGGGAAAAAATATACCGGCAAGTGGGAAAAAGATGGTGAGACCAGAATTAAGACCAAAGAGCTTGCCGAAAAGATTGCTTCATTTTGCAGAGATAAAGAGGTACAGGTAGAAGATGTGCAGGCTGAAAAAAAAGAATTCCTGCCGCCGATGCTTTATAATCTTTCGGCATTGCAGGCTGAAGCCAACCGCAGGTTCAAGTTCCCGCCTAAAAAAACACTGGATGTACTGCAGAAGCTTTATCAAAAAGGAATCGTATCATATCCCCGTTCAGACTCCAGGCATGTAACAGAAGGAGAAGCGGAAATGTTTCCGGAAATCCTCAGAAAAATGGAATCAAAAGAGGAATATAAGGAATTATTCCCTCTGCCTATAAGCTCCATATTGCAGAATAAACGGTATGTGAATGATAAAAAGGTAACGGATCACTATGCCATCATTCCGACGGAGCAGGTGCCGGATCTGGGAAGATTATCACAGGATGAAAAAATTCTCTATGATCTGATCGTGAGGAGCTTAATAGCTGCACATTATGGAAAAGCTGTATCAGAATATACAACTATAAAAACCCTTGTTGATGGAAGAGCTTTGTTCCTATCCAAGGGAAAAGTACAGCTTGAAGAGGGCTGGAGAAAAGTGATTCCGCAGCAGGAGAAGGAAAAGGAACCGATTCTGCCTTTATTGCAGGCAGGCGACCAGGGAACAGTGTTAAAGGCCGATGTAAAAGAAAGCAAAACCCAGCCACCCAAGAGGTATACCGAGGGCCAGCTGATTACACTCATGAAATCGGCCGGGAAGCAGATCGAGGATAAGGAACTCGAGAAGGTTCTGATGAAAACAGAAGGCCTGGGAACGGAAGCCACAAGAGCGGGAATCATTACCATGCTGAAGGAGCGCAAATACATTGATATAAAGAAGAATCTTGTATATGCAAACTCAAAAGCAAAAATCCTTATAGAAGCGATAGGAACTGAAATACTTGCTTCCCCTGAAATGACTGCCAAATGGGAACAGCGGCTGAAGGACATTTCCGATGGGCAGGCATCCCCGAAACAATTCATGGAGCAGACCAATAAAATGGTTGGCCATTTGATCTCTGCCTCCATTGAAAATGCAGGAAAGTGGGCATTCTCAGAAGAAGACAAAGAGGGATTCATCCCTGGGAAATTCAAACAAAAAAGGTCAGCCAATCTGGGCAAATGCATGCTGTGTGAAGGTAAGGTTGTGGATAAAGGAAGCTTTTATGGCTGCTCCAATTATAATAAAACCAAATGCACTTTCACTATTTCCAAAAGCATTATGGGCAAGACAATAACTCAAAAACTGCTCAAACAGCTATTAAAGGATGGAGAAACAGAACTAGTCGAAGGATTTACAAGCAAAGGAAAAGATAAAACATTTTCTGCTAAATTATCCTGGGACCGACAGGAAAACAGAGTTAAATTTCTCTTCCCGCAAAAGGCCTGAATATGCCTGATGCAGTATATTTCCTTGTCTCCATTTTCCAACTGTAGTAAAATCGTTAAAGTCTAATATTTATTTAAGAAAGATATAAAGTGAACATGCGCTCTGCGCTTTTCTAAAATAGTTGTCTAGCTCCGAGCGCCATCGGCTCGAGGTCCTAGCATGTCGCCGAAAGGCAGGCGCTCTGAGCTTTTCTAATTGGCAGGAGGTTGCGTAATGCCAACACCGAGTATGGAAGATTACATTGAACAAATATATATGTTAATTGAAGATAAAGGATATGCGAGGGTTTCTGATATTGCTGAGGCTCTTTCTGTGCATCCATCTTCAGTAACAAAAATGGTTCAAAAGTTAGATAAAGATGAGTATCTTGTTTATGAAAAATACCGCGGGCTCATATTAACGCCAAAAGGGAAAAAAATCGGCAAGAGGCTTGTATATCGGCATGAACTTTTAGAACAGCTCCTGCGTATTATTGGAGTCAAAGAAGAAAACATTTATGAAGATGTGGAAGGCATCGAACATCACCTGAGCTGGGATGCCATCGACCGGGTTGGCGACCTGGTTCAATTTTTTGAAGAGGATGACAGCCGCATCGGAGTGCTGAGGGAAATTCAGCGTAAAAATGAAGAAGAACAGTAAAAACCTGACTGCTTAAAGTCAGGTTTTTTCATGTTTCGCAATATTAATAGAGGCTTGGGAAATCATCAAAAGATGACGCATCGGAAGGATTCAGCTGCATAGAGCCGTCTTCGTTTTCATCAATATGGATACCCTCAATTACACCGTTCTCAGCCTCCGCTAGTGCTTTGCGATAAGAAATAATTCGTCCTCCGGAAGTCTGGAAGGAAATTATTTCACCATTATTGTTGCGGTAGACTGCTGTCAGCTGCTCGCCGTTCATACAAAACTCTCCTTATTCATTTTCTATTAATATTGTTGACGTTTTTAACATTTTATAATCAGAGGTATTTTTGAGGATCTTAGCGAATTTAAAATATTGGGAACTTTTTTATTGAACAATCGTATTCATAAACGGAGGGATAAAATGAGTACTTTTAATTGGTCTGCAGAAGCAGAGAAGCTGTGGGATAATAATTCGGAATCATGGAATGCAAAGAGCAGGGCAATGTGGGAGGAAGGAAGCCGAAAGGATATCATCTCCTTCTTCGAAAAGCATGTCAAAAATGGATCTGCTGTTTGTGATCTTGGCTGTGGAGATGGTTACGGTTCCTGCAAGCTTGCTTTGGCGGGCTATAGAGTTACTGGGATTGATGTCTCAGAAGAGATGATACATAAAGCTGAAAAATTAAACGCAGAAACTGATGCGGTGTTTAAGAAAGAAGACATTTCAAATCTTTCCCTTGAGGAAAATGGGGTTGATGCGATTCTTGCCATTAATTCATTGGAATGGACTGAAAGCCCGCTGGATGTTTTACAGGAAATTCGGCGAATTGTTAAGCCGGGCGGAAGGGCATGTATAGGGATTCTTGGCCCCACAGCCGCACCCCGGGCTAACAGCTACCGCAGGCTTTATAAGGAAAAAGTTATCTGCAATACCATGATGCCGTGGGAATTTGAACAGCTTGCAAATGAAAATGGATGGTTGAAGATTGATGAACTGGGTGTTTACAAAAAAGCATCAGAGCAGCTTTCAAAAGGCTCGCTGACTGATGAGCTTAAGCAATCATTATCTTTTATGTGGGTCTTTATGCTTGAAAACAGGGAAATGAAAGGATGATAAGAGAATGAGCAGATATTCAATTGAAGAGTTTGTAAACCAGACGAAACAGCAGGATAAAGGGGAAGGGCTGTTTGAACTGGAAACACCAAGGATGCTCGAAATTAATTTAACCAGCCAGATTTGGGCTAAAGCAGGCGGGATGGTTTCCTACCGCGGCCAGATAAAGTTTGAGCGCGAAGGCATTCTCGAGCACGGCTTAGGAAAGATGTTCAAAAAGGCACTTACTGGAGAAGGCACAGCTTTAATGAAAGCAACAGGCAATGGAAAGCTGTACCTTGCAGATCAGGGGAAAAAGATTTCAATCCTGAATCTTGAGGGGGATTCCATCTTTGTAAATGGGAATGATCTCCTTGCATTCGAGCCTTCCATCAGCTGGGATATTAAATTAATGAAAAGGATGGCAGGCATGCTTGCAGGCGGCTTGTTCAATGTCCGTTTAGAAGGGACGGGAATGGTGGCTATTACTTCTCACTATGAGCCTCTGACACTATTGGTTACTCCTGATAATCCCGTATATACCGACCCAAATGCGACAGTTGCATGGTCAGGGTCACTGCAGCCGGAATTCGTAACAGATATCTCTTTTAAAACGTTTCTTGGAAGAGGGAGCGGAGAATCGATCCAAATGAAGTTCTCAGGCAGCGGCTTTGTAGTGGTTCAGCCATTCGAAGAAGTGTATTATGCCCAGCAATCATAATGAATAGCGGAAGCGCTTTGCTTACAAGGCGCTTGACACTATACGAAATTTTATATAAAGAAAAAGCCGGTTTTTGAGAGGGGAAACCCTGCAAAAAACCGGCTTTTCATGTTTTGGGCTGGATATTAAGTTATTCCGCTCACTGCATGATTAATCCCACTCGTAAGGAGTCTCCTGGTATACATAGTAGTTCAGCCAGTTGGAAAACATTAAATGGGCATGTGACCGCCATATATTATGGGGATTTCTGCCGGGATCATCATTCGGAAAGTAATGCTTTGGCACGGGAACCTGCAGACCTCTGCTTCTGTCTCTAGTGTATTCTTCTGCGAGTGTGCCGGCTTCATATTCGAGATGTCCAGTTACCATGATTTGTCTGCCGCCGTTCGCGCTCATGATGAAAGGACCCGCCTCCTCAGAAGAGGACAGAAGCTTCACTTCCGGGTGATTCAGCAGCTGCTCTTTATAAACATCGGTATTTCGTGAATGAGGAGCATAATAGATATCGTCAAAGCCTCTCAGCAATTTTTCGCTTCTGTCATGAACTTCATGAAGATAAACACCGGAGCATTTCTCAGACAGCTCATATTTTCCGATCCCAAAGTGATAGAATAATGCTGCCTGTGCTCCCCAGCATATATGAAGGGTGGAGGTAACATTTGTTTTTGTCCACTCCATTATTACGGTTAGCTCCTCCCAATAGTCAACCTCTTTAAAGTCAAGAAGCTCTACAGGAGCGCCAGTAATAATCATCCCGTCAAATTTTCTTTTTTGCACCTGCTCAAACGTAGTATAGAATTGCTCGAGATGCAGGGGACTGGTATTTTTTGATTGATGAGTGGCAGTTTTTAAAAATGAGATGTTTACCTGTAAAGGCGTATTTCCAAGAAGTCTTAAAAGATGGGCTTCCGTTTTTTCTTTCTCGGGCATCAAATTCAGGATGAGGATATTTAATGGGCGAATATCCTGCTGTTTGGCACGGTCCTCATCCATGATAAATATATTTTCTTCCTCTAAGATCTCCCTGGCAGGAAGCAGCTTAGGAATTTTTATCGGCAAGTGATCATCTCCCTGTACAAAAATTCAATTAAACTTATTATAAAGACGATTCGAAATTGTATCAATGCTTTACTGTGTGAAAATGCGAAAATATCAAAAGTAATTGGCAATATTTTGTTTCAGTGATGGTACAATATAGCTGTAAGGAACCTATACATATTGGATTCTGGGGGGATAAAAATGAATGTGAAACCGATCGTGAAATCAGACATTGAAATTGCTCAGGCATCAGAAATGAAACCCATTACGGAAATAGCTGAAAAACTAGGCCTCGTTGAGGATGATCTGGAGCTGTTCGGCAAGTATAAAGCAAAAATATCCGCAGCAGCCTTAAAGAAATTAAGTACGAATGACAGCGGTAAAATAATTCTTGTCACCTCCATTAATCCAACACCTGCAGGAGAAGGGAAATCCACAGTAACAGTCGGACTTGCCGATGCTTTTAACAGACTGGGCAAAAAGGCTATGGTCGCAATGCGGGAACCTTCCCTGGGGCCGACAATGGGAATTAAAGGCGGTGCAACAGGCGGGGGATACTCACAGGTCCTGCCTATGGAAGATATCAATCTGCATTTTACCGGCGATCTTCACGCAATTACAACAGCAAATAATGCCTTGGCTGCACTTATTGATAATCACCTCCAGCAGGGAAATCTGCTAAATATCGACCAGAGAAGAATCGTCTGGAAGCGTGCACTGGATTTGAACGACCGGGCATTAAGAAAAATCGTAATTGGTCTGGGAGGGCCTTTACAAGGTGTTCCAAGGGAGGATGGCTTTGATATTACTGTGGCTTCAGAAATTATGGCCGTTTTATGCCTTGCATCCGATCTGCAGAACCTGAAGGAAAGACTGGGCAAAATGGTTATAGCTTACAATTATGATAAACAGCCCGTAACAGTTGCGGATCTTGGAGTGGAAGGCGCTCTTACCCTGCTTCTTAAAGAAGCTGTCAAACCTAATCTGGTCCAGACTATAGAACATACACCGGCATTGGTCCATGGCGGCCCGTTTGCCAATATTGCTCATGGATGCAACAGTGTGATTGCAACTTCTGCAGCATCCAAGCTTGCTGATTATGTAGTGACAGAAGCCGGTTTTGGCGCAGATCTTGGCGCTGAAAAGTTTCTGAATATTAAAGCCAGAAACGAAGGCATTGACCCTGAAGCAGTGGTTATTGTCGCTACAATCCGTGCTTTAAAAATGCATGGAGGCTTGTCAAAGGCTGAATTGGGCATGGAAGATACTGAAGCACTCACTGGAGGGTTTGCAAATTTAAAAAAGCATGTTGAAACACTTGAAAGCTTCGGGCTTCCGTATGTAGTGGCCATTAACCGGTTTATTTCCGATAGCGAGAATGAAATTGCGACCCTTACAGATCTTTGCAGTGAGGCAGGCATGCCAGTAGCCCTGACAGAGGTTTGGGAAAAAGGCGGTCAGGGCGGAATTGAGCTGGCAGAGAAGCTGCTGGAAATTTTGGACCAAAACACAGTGAAGTTCAATCATCTGTATGATTTATCACTGCCTCTTGAAGAAAAAATTCTAACAGTGGCTCAGAAGGTTTATGGAGCAGATAATGTTGAATACTCAACCAAAGCCAAAAAGCAGATTAAAGACTTTGAAAGCTTTGGCTGGGGTGTCCTGCCGGTTTGTATGGCTAAAACACAATATTCTTTATCTGATGATCCTTCAAAACTGGGAAGGCCATCAGATTTTACGATTACAATACGTGAACTGAAGCCATCTATTGGTGCAGGATTCATTGTAGCACTCACCGGTGATGTGATGACTATGCCGGGCTTGCCTAAAGCCCCTTCAGCCATGAACATGGATGTAGATGAAGATGGAAATGCAGTCGGCCTATTTTAAGGGGGATAACCATGTTTGATCCAACGGCCTTTGAAAATATGAAGGTTGTAATGGAAGGCGGATTCTATGACCGGGATCTGAGTGGAGAAATAAGAATAGTTGACCGGAATGATAATATAAACTCAGCGAAAATGAGCCGCAGGTATGATCTTACTTTCACAGATCTTGCTGAAGGACTGGCCGAGATTTACTGTACCTTTATAATGGAGGCGGGAATTGATAATCTTGCAGCTGAGCTATTGCCTCAACGGAAAACTGAAATGCTGGCGGGATGCCGGATTTCTGTGATTTTTAAAATTAAGCATCAAATGGAACACAACAAATTTCAGGAAATTAGAGAAGTCCTGGAGCAAATTTGGGGCAGCGGAAGGAATATCGAACAGACAGTGAAATACAGCCCTGAAAAAAGGCAGGGTCTTGCCGAAACCGAAACCATCATTTCCTTTAACCGCCTTGTCCAGGAAGAGCAGATAGATGATCTGAATGAAATGATCAATTATATGACTGCTTCTATGGATTCTTTGAGAAAAATTCAATATTAACACATACGCGCCTTGCCAGTGGAAGCAAGGCGTTTTTTGTATAGAATTTTTACGGAAAATTCAAAATTATATTTACAATCCATTGCTCTGATAATACGATTAAGAAGGAATGGAAAAACATTCCGAATATGATCAAAAGGAGGAGAGGCAAATGATTAAGGAAATCATTGCGAAAAAAGAATTGGAGAAGGGTAGACAAGACGTAACCTAGTCAGGAGGACAAAGGAATGATTCAAGGTACAGACAGATTAATCATTACAGAGTATCATGAAGACTTTGCTGCAGGAATCGCAAAAATGTGGAACTTAAGCAGAGACAGCTGGGGCGGAGATACCAGTGTAATGACGGAAGAGCAAGTGAAAACGAAGGAAGCGAATAACGGAAATATTACTTTATACTTAGCCCTTGATGGTGAAGAGGTCGTAGGCTATTGCGGACTATCGGAATATAAAGAGGATAGGGGATCCCTGTATATCCCTTTATTAAATGTAAGGCCGGATTACCACGGCCGGAAAATCGGAAAGATGCTGGTGCAAAAAGCGCTGCAAAAGACTATGGATTTGGGCTGGCCGCGCCTTGATTTATATACATGGCCAGGAAACGTGAAAGCTGTCCCGCTTTACAAAAAATGCGGATTCTTCTGGGAAGACCGGGATGATACAACCCATTTAATGAACTTTATTCCCGCTGTTCATCAGACACAGCTTTTAAAGCCTGTCCTGGAGAAGCTTGATTGGTATGGAAGCAGCCAGAGAGATATCGATGTGAAGCCGGATGGAATCAAAGAAAATGGATTTACATTTTATGAGTATAAATGGCAAAGCGGGGAAGTGTCTGCAAGAGTCAGATTTGAAAGAACCGGCAGAGGAATTAGTTTAATAGAAACAAATGAATATCTAATAGAACTATGTATGGCCAATCATGAAGTTATTGAAAATCAAGTGCAGACTTTTCAGCTCAACCTTGTAAATAAAACAGGAAATCCCGTTTCGTTTAAAGCCGAAGGGAATAATCAGGGAAGGGTCGAATCAATGTTCGAGCATGATTTGACAGCTGAGAGCGACGCTGTAATGACCGGAACTTTTATTGTGCATGAAGGTGAAGAGCCCAGTGTCTGGAAAACTCATCCTTCATTGAATGTAAAGGTTTGGGTAAATGGAGATGAATGTGAACTGCGCCTTGGGCTTCTTCCAAAGCAGCCAGCCAAAATAACAGGCGCTTCTAAAGGAAATCTCAGTTTTTTAAATCCGGAAGCAGAATTGGAAATGGAAGTAGAAAACAACCTGGGGGATGAGGCAGTATTTCACCTTTCTTTCTCCCAAAGTGATCTGGTTGAATTAGAAAAGCGGGAGTATCGAATACAGCTCCACAAAAAAGAACGTAAGCTGCTAAAGGTGCCTTTTATCGTGAAAAAACATGGATTTTATCAGCCGGAAATGTCGATATCGGCATTAAAGAAGAACGGGGAAGAACTCTCTTTTACTTGCAGCACGGTGGGCATTCCCCTTAAAAGCTTTGGTCAGAAGTTCGGAGGAGAGTCTAAGGATTACTGGCATATCTGCAATGGGATCTGCCAGGTGAATATCCGGAAAATGGATTATAAAATAACAGCCGGCAGGAACGAAAGTGTTAACCAGCCTTTTTCATTTTTTGTGCCTAAACTAGGCAAGCCTTATTCTGCTGAATTTTCAAAGGCAAAGCCTCTGGCAGCAGAGTGGTTCACAGATGATACGGCCATCACCTTCAAATTGGTTTTCAAGTCTGAAGCTTTTCCGGGAATTCTTGTAGCCTTGTATACCTCCCTTTATGGTGAAGGCCTTGTGAAAATTTGGTCTGAACTGACAAATGAAGGGGATAAAAAATATGAAAACCTGTTTTTAAGCCAGCCGTTATATCATGAAATGCAGCATCCATATTTTCCGCTGGAGAATGAAGTGATAGAGTTTTCTGATGTAAAAGAATTGGGGTTCATGGAAATACCAGGTGAAAGCATAACTGAAAATTGGTTTTTCGCGAATCATAACGGAGAGCCGATCGGATTTTGCTGGCCTAAAAGTGCGAAATCTAATCCGGATGGGTGGCAATTTTATTATCAGCAGGAGACGGGCAGTCTTGCACCGGGAGATCAGAAGGTATTGGCCCCTGGCTATTTATCCATAGGAGCCTTCCGGACCTGGGAAGAAATGCAGCAATTTGCAGGTGGTACGGCTGAACCTGATAAAATAGTAAGCAATGAAAAAGCGCTAGTTATCAATGGGGGAAACCCAGTCTCAAAGGAACAGGAAACAGCAGAGTTTATTCTTAAAACCCACCGTTCGAGTTATCTTAATGGCACTATAGATATTTATTTAAATGAAGATAAAAAACTATCCGCAAATTTCAGCCAGGAACAGGAACTAAAATTATTTAAAGCGAATTTCCCTATTGAAGGCATGAAACCCTTATCTCTAGTGAAAGCCGAGATGACACTTGACAGTGGTAAGACGCATGCAAATGATTTTCTGCTGATGCCCAGGGGGAAAATCCGTATATTAACAGAAAAGCAGAGTGGCAAGACTGTTTATACAATGGATAATGGCATTATTAGCTTAAAAGCCGCACCGGAATTTTATCCTGGATTATTCTCCTTATCATTTAAAGGAAATGAATGGCTGGATTCCTCTTTTCCTGAACCGGTTGCCAAGGGATGGTGGAATCCTTGGGCTGGAGGCATGAAAACGGTACCTTCGCAAATGAGTGTGTTTTCGCTATTGAAGCAGAAATCTTCTGCTGAATTTCTAAATGTTAAAGATTCGTATGAAAACGAATGGTCTGTATTGGCCATTCATACGAAGGCAGTCGAACACTCCAACTGGAAAGGTCTTGAATATACACAGTATTTCGCATTATTGCCGGGAGTGCCGATTCTTGCCCATTGGGTAAAAGTGATCAATGCAGGAGGGAAGCATCTGTTAAACGAAAAGTGGATCACAGATATCTTCTTATCCGGAGACTCATTAAAGGACCTTACGATTACATTAAGTGACAAAGGTGCTGAATCAGCCTATCAGGCCGGAGTTGAGGAGCAATCCTTTGTGGATATTAATGGATCCCGTATCAGCAGCTCCCTCTCTCCTGAAAAAATGTATGTAATGAAAAGTAAAGATACTGATTTCCTGGGGGCATATATGAATAAAGAAGCCTTCGAAGTTATTTCTGAAAGGAAGGCGGGCCCATTGGCCAAACCGGGATTTATCGCATTTGATGAAAGAAGCTTCGATGGCCGATTATTTAATAAACTGCGGTATCTGGAATTCCGTTAAAGGAGAAATTATGAAAGTCATAGATGCACATATTCATTTTTCTGATATAAAATCATTTCATCATACTGCAGAGGAACTCTCATTTGTGGATTATTCATATAATGGGCACCAGAAGGAGTTCCAAAATGCCAATGTAGTTCTGAGCATCGCAATGGGACTTACAGAAACAGATAATATGGGCTTTCCGGATTATGAAGCAAGAACACCGATGGGGATTGACCTGGAAGAAAAGATGCCGGCTAATATTGTTTACTGTGCCGGCATCAATCCATATGATATCAATGAAGAGGCTTTAGAAAGGCTCGAAGAAGATCTGCAAAAGCCTGCTGTTGTGGGTATTAAAATTTACTTGGGGTATTATCCTTTCTACGCCTATGATGAAGTATACGAACCTGTGTATGCACTCGCTGAAAAATATGGAGTGCCTGTAGTATTTCATACAGGGGATACTTATTCTGAAAGGGGATTGCTTAAGTATTCTCATCCCTTGGCTATTGACGAGGTTGCAGTTAAACACCGGAATATCAAATTTATGATGGCTCATTTTGGAGATCCGTGGACGCTGACCGGAGCAGAAATCATATATAAAAATCCGAATGTCTATGCCGATCTTTCAGGCCTTATTGTGGGAACAGATAAAGAATTGAAGAAACACAGTGAAGGAAGATTTTTGGATCATCTTAGGCATGCTTTAGTATTCGCAGATTCTTACGATAAATTGCTTTTTGGAACCGATTGGCCTCTTGCGCCTGTGGGCCCTTATATCGAATTTATAAAAGAGCTCATCCCTGGAGAGCATCATGAGGATGTTTTCTATAATACCGCTATAAAGGTTTTTCCTAAAATCAAGCCTTTTCTGCCATAGAACGAGGGGCTGGGAGAGAATTCTTTCAATACCAGCCCTTCAAATAGTCTTATTTACATACATATACGTATAAATATCTTATAAGGGGGCGTCTTTAGTGGTGAAAATTGCATGGGTAACAGACAGTACGGCTTTTTTAAATAATGAGTTAAGAAACCACCCTGACCTGTACCAGATTCCGATGACTATCATTATGGATGGCAGAGAATATACAGATGGTATTGATTTATCACCTGAAGAACTTTATGCGAGATTAAAAACCCTGGATACCCCGGCTAAAACTTCCCAGCCATCCATCGGCGCTTTCAGGGATTTATACGAAAATCTGCAGAAGGATTATGACTGTGTCATCGCTGTGCTTGTATCGGCTAAGCTTAGCGGCACTGTTTCTTCCAGTGAACAGGCTGCCCAGCTGGTTGATATTCCGGTATACAGCCTGGACTCCAAGATACTATCATATCCTTTAACAAGATTAATCCTTAAAGGGATGGAATTGGCAGAGGCAGGACTGGACAGTAAAGACATTATCAGCGAGCTTGAGATGCTCCGTGATACGGGCGAAACATATGTCCTCATTGGCAGTCTTGAACAGCTTCATAGAAGCGGCAGGATGTCCGGGGTTCAATTCTTTTTAGGAAGCATGCTTAATGTAAAGCCGATTATTTCAGTTCAAGATGGAGAATTAAGCGTCAGGGAGAAGGCCAGGAGCGAGAGAAAAGCAAAAGATAAAATTGTGAAGCTTTTGAGGAGCGCTCATGAGAGAAACCCGCTGAAGGAAGTATTCATCCTGTACGGTTTGCATCCGGGTGAAGCGGAAATATGGAAGAAGGAACTCCAGGAAGAATTTGCGGGTATTGAATTCGGATGCTACTCCTTAGGAGCCACCATTGGCGTCCACGCAGGAGAGCATACACTCGGCATCAGCTGGCTGAATGGCCTGGAATAAATTAATATAAGCTCTGGTGCAGGAAATCAAATACTGATTTTCTGCACTTTTTTGTTTTTTATAATGACACTTTTTCACAAGTTTTAATGCTTTTTGTATATTATTTACAGAGTTGATTGGAGCGGAAGGTGCGAGACTCCTGCGGAAGTAGCGGGACAGGTGAGACCCCGCAAACGCGGAGCGTCGAGGAGGCTCACCGCTCGCCCCGCGGAAAGCGAGCAGCCTGGAGCGGAAATCAACGGACAACATTAAAGGGTAAGACCTTGCCATCGTTTCTTTTTAGTACTAATGTTAAAATGGACAGTGGAGTTTGAAAGCGGGTGAAATAATGAATGAAAATATTATACATATAACAGAAAAATTTGTCCGGGATACACTCGGAGATGATTCAACCGGGCATGACTGGCAACATATTGATCGGGTTCGAAAAAACGCCCTTTACATAGCGGAAAAGGAACAAAAAGGAGATCCTTTCTTAATTGAAATGGCAGCCTTGCTTCATGATATACCTGATGCAAAGCTGAACACTTCTATGGAAGCAGGGGACAGGAAACTGTCTGACTTTCTTAAGGAACTCAAAATAACAGAGGAAGCATCCAGCTCCATTAAGGCAATTATTGAATCAGTTTCCTTTAAAGGCGGCCATAACACCAGGATCTTAAGCGCAGAAGCCCAAATAGTCCAGGATGCGGACAGATTGGATGCGATCGGTGCCGTGGGAATTGCGAGAGCATTTGCCTACGGAGGCAAAAAAGGACAGCTGATTTATGATCCTGCCCTTGATATCAGAATAGAAATGACTGAAGATGAATACCGGAATGGCAGGTCGTCATCCATCAATCATTTTTACGAAAAGCTTTTGAAGCTGAGAGATCTGCTGAACACTGACACTGCTATGGAATTGGCAGAAAAGCGGCATGAGCTAATGGAACAGTTTCTGCATCAATTTTTTAAAGAATGGAATGGTCAAGCATGAAGATGATTTCTGTGGAAAATGTGACAAAAACCTATGGTGAGAAAGAACTTTTTAACAATATATCATTTACAATAGCCGAAAAAGAAAGGGCAGGACTGATCGGTGTAAACGGTACAGGAAAATCCTCACTGCTGAAAGTGATTGCGGGAGTTGACCTGCCAGACTCCGGCGATATAGTCAAACCGAGAGATTACACCATTTCATATTCAGCACAGCAGCCTGACCTGAATTATGATTTAACCGTTCTCGAGCAGGTATTTGCAGGAGATGCGCCAATACTTGTCCTGCAGAGAGAATATGAACAAGCACTGCTGGAGCTTAGCCGGCACCCGGAAGATCCAGCTGTCCAGGAAAGCCTTTTTGAACTTCAAAAAAGAATGGATACACTTAATGCCTGGGAAGTAAATACCGACGCCAAAACGATTCTCACTAAACTGGGCATTGAGGATTTTGGCAGAAAAATCGGTGAGCTTTCAGGCGGACAGAAAAAGCGGGTTGCGCTGGCGCAAGCTTTGATCCAGTCACCAGACTTGCTGATCCTTGATGAGCCGACAAATCACCTTGATTTTGAATCGGTTAAATGGCTGGAAGAATATCTGGGCAGATATAGGGGTGCACTGCTGCTAGTGACACATGACCGTTATTTTCTGGACCGGGTTACCAATAAAATGTTTGAGCTTGAGGGCGGAAATCTTTACAGCTATAAGGGGAATTATGCTGCATTCCTTGAAGCCAAGGCGATAAGAGAGGAAAATGAAGCAGCCACTATAGAAAAGCAGAAAAATCTGTTTAGAAGGGAACTCGAGTGGATCAGGAGAGGTGCAAAAGCCCGTACCACCAAGCAAAAAGCAAGGATCCAGCGGTTTGAGACCCTTGACAGCCAGCTTTCTTTAGTTAAATCCTCTGAAAAATTGGATATGTCCCTAAGCGGCAGCCGTCTCGGAAAACAAGTGTTTGAACTCGAAGCTGCTACAAAAAAGTATGGCTCCCAGACAATTCTGGATCATTTTGATCTTCTCGTAAAACCAGGGGATAGAATAGGGATAATTGGAAGAAATGGGACAGGAAAATCCACGCTCCTTAACATACTGGCAGGCAGGATTCCGCTGGATTCAGGTAAGCGCATTATTGGGCAGACAGTAAAAGTTGCTTACTATACCCAGGAAAGCGAAGATATGGATGAGAGTAAACGCATGATCGAATACCTCAAAGAAACAGCTGAAGTAGTTGAAACGTCAGATGGAAAAACCATTTCTGCGGCTCAAATGCTGGAGCGTTTCCTTTTTCCGCCATATACCCATGGCACTCCAATCCGCAAGCTTTCCGGCGGGGAAAAACGGAGGCTTTATTTACTGAAAATCTTAATGTCAGAGCCTAATGTTCTTCTTCTTGACGAGCCGACCAATAACCTTGATACCCAAACCCTGACGGTTCTCGAGGATTACCTAGATGATTTTCCCGGCGTAGTCATTACTGTTTCGCATGACCGCTACTTCCTGGATAAAGTGGCTGAGCAGCTGCTCGTGTTAAAAGGAGAGGGCAAAATCGAATCCTACTATGGAAATTACAGTGAATTTCTTGAAAGTGAAAATGCCAAACCGGTTCAGGAAATGGACCATGCCCCTAAAAAAACGAGGGAAACAAAACCGAAAAAGAAGAGAATGAGCTACAAAGAGAAGAAAGAATGGGAAGAAATAGAGGGAAAGATTGAGGCTGCTGAAGCCCGTCTCGAAGCAATTTCCTCAGAAATGGCCACCATTGGCAGTGACTTTGAAAAGGGCCAGGCCTTAGTAGATGAAGAATCGAAACTGAATGAAGAACTTGAATATCTGATAGAGAGATGGAGCTATCTTTCAGAAGCAGCAGAAAATGAATAATGAGATGCCCGGTGGAATCACCGGGTTATTTTTATAGTTAAAACAGCTAAAATGCCTCGAAATTATCCTTATGTTAAAATAAAATCAGTTACCAGCGTGAATATAAAAAAAAGGGTGATACTTTTGAAAATAAAAGCAATCGAACCAACACCAAGTCCGAATACAATGAAGGTTATTCTTGATGAAGAGCTTCCAATGGGGAAAGCCAATAATTATAAAAAAGATAAAAAAGAAGGAGCTCCCAGGATCATCCTTGATATTCTTGAGATTGAAGGCATAAAAGGGGTTTACCATGTTGCCGATTTCCTGGCGGTAGAAAGAAATGCCAAATATGACTGGAAAGAGCTGCTTCCTCAAGTTCGGTCTGCTTTTGGCGAAGACGTGGAAAATGACGGTTCTGAGGAAAACGGCATTGATGAACATTTTGGTGAAGTGCAGGTACTAGTCCAAATGTACAAAGGAATTCCGATGCAGGTGAAGCTGACTGACGGCACGGAAGAAAAGCGCTTCGGACTTCCTGAAAACTTTATTAATGCTGTTTCAAAAGCTCAGGATCCTGCTGATAATGTTGTCATGGTCCGCAAGTGGAAAGAATTTGGGGTCCGCTACGGAGACTTTGACCAAGTTGGCCATGATATTGTAGAGGAACTAATGGCTGCCTATCCGGAGGGAAGACTCCAGACCCTTGTGAAAATGGCTGAAAGCCCAGATAAAACGGAGGATAAGCATGTGCGTTCTCTTCTGAAACTTTCAGTCGAAGATTTGGATTCCGCGGATTGGCGGGAGCGTTATCAAAAACTCGAACAGATGGATAATCCCGAACTGGAGGACCTGCCTGTTCTTGAAAAAGCTCTCAATGACGAGAAGGCTTCAATCAGGAGACTTGCGACAGTTTATCTTGGAATGATTGAAGATAAAAGCGTCCTTCCGCTTCTGTACAGAGCATTGAAGGATAAAACGGTCACTGTAAGGCGTACAGCCGGAGACTGTTTATCAGACTTAGGGTTTGCAGAAGCAATGGACGCCATGAAGGAAGCTCTGCAGGATGACAGTAAGCTTGTACGCTGGCGTGCGGCCATGTTTCTTTACGAAGTGGGTGATGAAAGTGCGCTGCCTGCTCTAAAGGCTGCTGAAGACGACCCGGAATTCGAAGTCAGTCTGCAGATCAAACTGGCTATTGAGAGAATTGAGCAGGGAGAAGAAGCAAAGGGTTCAGTTTGGAAACAAATGACTGAATCCCGGAATAAAGGTGATAAATAATTTTAAGAAAGCCGCTCAGATTTTAGGATCTGCAGCGGTTTTTTTATTGGAATTGATTAATTTAGAACTTACACGCATTACAGTTTCATTCATTTAAAGCGAAAAATTAAATTAAATTTGTAATAATTATTGAAATTATCCGAAAAAGGGTCTATATTGGAAAGAAAATATTTGGGGGGCAGGAGGTTAGTTAATCTTTTCCATAGAATAAGAGATTATGAATCTAGGGTAAAACGGGAGGTACATACTATGACTGGCTCACAGATGAGAAGTGATATGATCAAAAAAGGCACAGACCGGGCTCCGCACCGCAGCCTGCTGCGTGCTGCCGGAGTAAAGGAAGAAGATTTCGGAAAACCATTTATTGCTGTGTGCAATTCCTATATTGATATCGTTCCTGGCCATGTGCATTTGCAGGAATTCGGTAAAATTGTTAAAGAAGCAATCCGTGAAGCAGGCGGCGTTCCGTTTGAATTTAATACCATTGGTGTGGATGATGGAATTGCGATGGGCCATATCGGCATGCGCTATTCTCTGCCAAGCCGTGAAATCATTGCAGACTCACTTGAAACAGTTGTTTCTGCCCACTGGTTTGATGGAATGGTCTGTATCCCGAACTGCGATAAAATCACACCCGGAATGATGATGGGGGCATTAAGGGTTAATATTCCAACCCTTTTTGTCAGCGGCGGTCCGATGAAAGCCGGCGTAGATTCAAGCGGAAAGCCATTATCCTTAAGCTCGGTCTTTGAGGGTGTAGGTGCCTTCGAATCCGGCCAAATAGACGAACAAAAGCTCCTGGAAATCGAGCAGGTAGCATGTCCGACCTGCGGTTCCTGTTCAGGGATGTTCACTGCGAATTCCATGAACTGCCTTGCAGAAGGACTGGGCCTTGCACTTCCTGGCAATGGCACGATTCTGGCTGTATCAGAAGAAAGAAAAGAATTTGTTAAACGTTCAGCCAAGCAGCTGATGGAATTAATCAAGCAAGACATTAAACCGCGCGATATTGTTACCATTGATGCGATTGACAATGCATTTGCCCTGGATATGGCAATGGGCGGGTCAACCAATACAGTTCTTCACACATTGGCGCTTGCTCACGAAGCTGAAATTGAATATCCGATTGAACGAATCAATGAGATTGCTAATAGGGTTCCTCATTTAGCCAAAATCGCTCCTGCGTCAGATTATCATATTGAAGATGTTCATAATGCCGGTGGGGTGAGTGCAATCATCAATGAATTGCTTAAAAAGCCGGACGCCTTGAATGGTGACTGTCTGACAGTTACCGGAAAGCCGCTAAGGGAGAATGTAGCAGGCAGTGAGATTCAGGATAAAAATGTAATCCGGACACTGGAGAATCCGCACTCTGAACGCGGAGGGCTGGCAGTTTTATTTGGGAATCTAGCTCCTGAGGGATCAATTATAAAAGTGGGTGCAGTAGATGAGTCAGTAGGCGGATACCATAGAGGGCCAGCCATCTGCTTTGATTCGCAGGAAGATGCACTATCCGGAATCATTACTGGCAAGGTGCAGGAAGGCCATGTTGTTGTCATTCGTTATGAGGGCCCTAAAGGCGGCCCTGGAATGCCGGAGATGCTTGCACCGACTTCACAGATTGTCGGCCGTGGTTTAGGTGCAAAAGTCGGCCTGATTACAGATGGCCGTTTCTCGGGTGCTTCCCGCGGCATCAGCATTGGGCACATCTCACCGGAGGCTGCTGAAGGCGGACCTATTGCATTTGTGGAGAATGGAGACATCATTGAATTGGATCTGAATAACCGTACAATCAATCTGGAAATTTCGGATGAAGAATTCGAAAAGCGGAAAGCCAATTGGAAGGGCTTCGAGCCAAAGGTTAAAAAAGGGTATCTTGCCCGTTATTCGAAGCTAGTCACCAATGCCAGCACAGGTGGCGTTATGAAAATTTAAATATAGTAAGGATGCCGGTCTTTTAGGACCGGCTTTCTTTGAATTAGCTGAGTTATGACGAGAACCGGCATAGAAAAATTGCATTAAGATCATACGATATAGTATGCTTACTTTACAAACTGTACGTTAAGGAGGATGCAAATCTTATGTCAATGGCATATGAAGAATATATGAAGCAAATGGTGAAGCCGATGCGTCAGGAGCTTGTACAGGCAGGCTTTAAAGAGCTTACGGCTTCAGAAGATGTAGAGCAATTCATGGAAAACCTTGAAGGCACAGCACTTGTAGTCGTAAATTCAGTTTGCGGCTGTGCAGCAGGACTTGCCCGCCCTGCAGCAACACAGGCTGTTATAAGAAGTGAAAAGAAACCTGATCATCTGGTGACGGTTTTTGCGGGACAGGACAAAGAAGCAACAGCCAAAATGCGCGAGTACTTTGATGGATATGAACCTTCATCACCTTCTATGGCTCTTTTTAAAGGGAAGAAAGTTGTGCACTTCATTCACCGCCATGATATCGAAGACCACTCTATGGAAGCGATCATGGAGAACCTTCTTGCAGCTTTTGAGGCGAACTGCTGAGAATATTAAATTATACAAAAACGGGGTGTCTGCTGGCACCCTTTTTTCATAGCAATTTTAGGAATCAGGTGAACATATATGCTAATTACGACATCCGGACGCACCAATGAAGCAATGATAGAAAAAGCAAAAAACATTGCAGAACAATTGGGAGCAGAATACATCGACAGGAATAAAAGGTCTGTAAGAGCGATTCAAAAACAAGTTCCTGAAGACTGCATAGTAGTTGGAAAAGAGCGGCTGGAACTTTATCCGATTGGTGAAAACCAGCCGTTCTTCTTTCATCCGAGTTCAGCCATGTTCAGAGTGAAGCGCCTCCTAAAAGGTGAGAGTGATCCTTTTCTTGAGGCTGCCGGTCTTAAAGAAGGCAGCAGTATTCTCGATTGTACTCTTGGTCTGGCATCTGACAGCATAACAGCCAGTTTTGCTGCGGGGAGTAAAGGTAAAGTTACAGGGCTTGAAGGAAATAAATACCTTTCCTTTCTCGTTGCGAACGGGCTCAGGCAGTGGGACTCCGGGCTTGAGATTATGAATCAGGCCATGGGAAGAATTAATGTTGAGACATCAATGGCCCTTCCATATTTAAAAAAACTGCCCTCGGACAGTTACGATATTGTCTATTTTGATCCTATGTTTGAAGAAGAAATCATTGAGTCAGAAGGGATTAAAGCTTTAAGGAACTTTGCTGTCTATGAGGATTTGTCAGAAGAAGTTATATTTCATGCAAAACGAGCAGCGAGGCAAAGAGTGATCCTGAAAGATCACTTTAGAAGTTCCAGGTTTGCTCAATATGGCTTCAAAGTAATTGAAAGAAAGTCATCGAAATTTCATTTTGGCATTATTGAAAAATAAGAGCAGGTGCCAGTTAATATCAGGCACCTGCTTATTTTAATCTGCAATGGCAAGATAAACAAAGTAAGCCATCAGTAAAAGACTTGCAATGACAAAGAATACAGACCAATCCATGATATTTCCCCCTTATTCATTCTTCTGGACTTGAAGAACATGATTTGTTTTATTATTCCCCGCTTTGCTCCTAATTAATCCGCCAATTAACTCATTACTATATTTCTATTGTTCTTTTTGCCGATGCATGAAATCAATTTTAATTTGGTTCGAAAAGAAGTATAATAGAAAAATAGAAACGAGATACATAGCGAGGAAGGATACGATGGAATTTCCTATTTCAAAAAAAATGGCTTCTTTTACAGAGAGCGTGTTTACGGAATTGGCCCAAATTAAGAATTCGAAACTTTCAGACGGGTTTTCGGTGATTGATTTGAGCATTGGCAGTCCTGATATGCCCCCTCCCGCTTTTGTTATGGAGGAATTGGCAAGAGGAGCCCGTGATCCAGAACAATACGGGTACTCGTTAACAGGTACACATGAATTTCATACCGCAGTCAGCGGCTATTATAAACGAAATTTTGAAGTGGATCTCGATCCTGCTTCAGAGGTGCTGCTTTTAATGGGATCCCAGGATGGGCTGGTACATTTGCCGATGATTCTATGTGATCCGGGAGATTATATCCTTGTTCCAGACCCCGGATACACTGCCTATGCTGCAGGTGCAGCAATGGCTGGTGCACAAATGTACGGAATGCCTTTAAAAAAGGAGAACAGCTTCCTCCCTGATTTTAATGAGATCCCTGAAGAAATCCTTGCAAACACGAAATTAATGATCTTAAACTTCCCAGGCAACCCCGTTCCGGCAATGGCGACAGAGGATATTTTTTTTCGAGCGATCCGGCTTGCAAAGAAATACGGTTTTGCTGTATTGCATGATTTTGCTTATTCGGAACTTTATTATGAAAAGAAACCTTTAAGTTTTTTGTCTGTTGAAGGGGCAGCTGATGTGGGGATTGAAATGAATTCACTATCAAAAAGCTTTAATATGGCTGGCTGCAGGGTCGCATATGCCGCAGGCAATCAGCAGCTTATAGCGCTGCTTGCCAATTTCAAATCCAATTTGGATTATGGTGTATTCCTGCCGGTACAGGCAGCTGCGGTGAAAGCATTGAATGATCAGTCTGATTTTTTGCAGGACTTGAGAGAGACATATAGAAAAAGAAGAGATGTATTTATAAAAAATCTTGAAACTATAGGCTGGGATATCAGCCGGCCTGAGGGGTCTATGTTCTTATGGGCCGAGATCCCTTCAGGGTACAGCTCCTCCAAAGATTTTGCGATTGACTTAATTAACCGGGCGAGTGTAGTCGTAACTCCTGGAAGCGCATTTGGAAGGTGGGGTGAGGGATACGTTCGGATTGCTCTTGTACAGCCCGAAGATGTTTTAAGGCAAGCTGTCCTTGATATTGAAGGAAGCGGCATATTTAAAAAAATCCTTGCTTAGGAGAAAGGAAGGCGAAAAAAATGCCGAATTGGCTGAGGAAATCCTTTGTTGTACTTGTTACCATTTTAACGTTTGGCCTCGTCACACCTTCTCAGGCATTTCTATATGAAAATACGAACCAGCTAAAAGCCTCCAGAGCTTCAGATGTGGAAAACTCAGAGAATGGCGCAGAACTTGCTGAAGAGGAAAATAGTTATTTCGATAAAGAGGACTTTATCAGGCAAATGCTTATAGAGGCTGAGACACAATCGTATGAGAAATTTGGTGCAAAGATAGGCCCAGTTATTGAAGATGAGTTTAACGAGGTCATCCTTCCAGAAATTGAGAAAGCCATCCAGGAGGTTGCAGTGCACTTTCCGGAAGAAAGCCTTGCTGAATTAAAGGTTACAGAAACTCCTGGGGGCGGGTTATCGGAAAAAATTTTCCACATAACCAACAGCAGGACAAACGAAGATGTCATTCGCTTCCATGTAAGAAGGGACCATCCACCTCAGCAGGGGTACTGGTTTAATTTTCACTATCATACACACCATGATCATTTTCAGGCCCACCATGAACTCGGGTCAATTTACTGGAACAAAAATACTCCGCCAAAATGGATGAGTTAAAATATTGAAATAAACTCTGGAATATGAAAAAATATTTTTATGGATTATGAAACTTTTCATGATTTATACCGTAAATACAATTATTCTACATAATGGAGGTTTGATTTGAAATGGCAGTAAGCTTATCAAAAGGACAAAAAGTGGACTTAACAAAAACAAATCCAGGAATGAGTAAGGTAGTAGTAGGGCTTGGATGGGACACGAACAAATATGATGGCGGAAATGACTTTGATTTGGATTCTTCTGTATTTCTGCTTGGAGATACTGGAAAAGTAACTTCTGAAAGCGACTTTGTTTTCTACAACAATACATCAGGCGCAAATGGATCAGTTGTACATACTGGAGATAACCGTACAGGTGAAGGGGATGGCGATGATGAGCAGGTGAAAATTGACCTGGCTAATGTCCCAGCTAACATTCAGCGCATTACATTCACAATCACCATTCATGACGGGGAAGCCCGTAATCAGAACTTTGGACAGGTATCAAATGCCTATGCAAGAATTCTGAATGAAGTTACAGGTGAAGAATTGATCCGTTATGATCTGGGTGAAGACTTCTCAATTGAAACTGCACTTGTAGTTGGAGAATTATACAGACATAACGGAGAATGGAAATTCAGTGCAATCGGAAGCGGATATCAGGGCGGACTGGCTGCACTGGCAAAAGATTTTGGTTTACAGGTAGGATAAATAAGAGGTATATTTGCTTAATAAGGCTCGGCAATGCCGGGTCTTTTATATGAAAAAGCAGTCATCACCGGGAGGAATAATTTAGAATGGAAATATTAGAATCTATTTTGCATACATATTCCCAGTTCTTTAACTGGGAAATGTGGGTTGAAGCTTTATCAAAGCCGGAAAGCTGGGCACTGATAGGTACACTTGTAATTCTGGAAGGCCTATTATCTGCTGATAATGCACTTGTTCTTGCAGTAATGGTAAAACATCTGCCGGAAAAACAGCGGAAGAAAGCTCTTTTTTACGGTCTTTTAGGTGCTTACTTCTTCAGATTTATTGCAATCGGCATCGGTGTATTTTTAATTGAATTCTGGTATATCAAGGTCTTAGGTGCTGCCTACCTGGCCTGGCTTGCCATTAAGTACTTTATTGATAAGAGGCAAGCAGAAGAGGAAGGCGATGAACATGCAATAGAAGGCATCAATCAAAGAGGATTATTAATCCGTCTTTTCGGTACTTTCTGGGGAACTGTCATTGCAGTTGAATTGATGGATATTGCATTTTCAATCGATAGTATATTGGCTGCGCTTGGAGTCAGCCAGGAAATTTGGGTGCTTTTGATAGGCGGTATGCTTGGTATTATCATGATGCGTGGCGTAGCTGGCGTATTTTTGAAGCTGATTGACAGGGTACCGGAGCTGGAAACCAGCTCATATATCCTGATCCTTCTTATTGCTGCTAAAATGCTTGCGAGTGCGGCTGGTATTCACATCGACCATATTTACTTCTTTATCGTATTGGTTATCGTGTTTGCTATTACTTTTATTGTGCATGCGAGGAATGCAAAAAAAGAAGCTGCAGATCAGGGATCGAACTAAATATGTAATTTCATAGATTTAGAAAGGGAACAGACACTTGTCCGCTCCCTTTTATTTTTATCTTTTTTGGATGAAAAAGGAAGAAAGTAGTATTTTAGTGAAGGAATGGAGCTGCAAAAATGAGACTATTTTCCGATCTGCCGGGTGAAAAAATAAATAATATGTTTTATAAAAAGCCTGGCTATTTTAACAAGAGATCTGACAGGGAGCTATTATCATATGCTCTTGGGGCAACTTTATATATGCCGGCGACAAGGCCAAATATTCACCAGGATCTGCTGTCAAAAAAACATGCTGGCCTTTCATCCATGGTCATATGCCTTGAAGATGCAATTGGTGATGAAGAAGTGGAAATGGCAGAGGGTCTGCTTTGTTCGGAATTGGAAAATTTAAGCTCAGACCTTGTGAAGGGTCTTTGTGAAGAAGAAGATCTCCCTTTGATCTTCGTGCGAATCAGGAGCTATGAGCAGCTTGTTAGACTCAAGAGCAGAATTCCGAATGGCATGCATCTTCTGACCGGCTTTGTCCTGCCTAAGTTTTCACCCGCTGAAGGAAGTAGAATTTTAACAGAAATTAAAGAGCTTAATTCTCAGGGTTATTGTTTATATGCCATGCCGATTTTGGAGACGAAAGAAATTATTCAAAAAGAAACAAGGCTTGAAGAGCTGATCGGCATAAAGAAAGTGCTGGACCAATATTTTGAGCTGATTTTAAATGTGAGAATTGGAGCTACGGATTTTAGCGGACTCTATGGAATACGAAGAAATTCTGATACGACAGTTTACGATATTGCTGTAATTAGAGATTGCATATCAGATATTATTAATATTTTCCTGCGTGCGGACCAGCCGTATGTCATTTCAGGTCCGGTCTGGGAATACTTTTCCTCAAAAGAGCGTCTTCTAAAGCCTCAAATAAGGCAAACACCATTCATGGAACGTCTCGGACAGGATGGACTGAAAATGAGAACGGACTTAATTGATCGGCATATGGATGGTTTAATTAGAGAAATTGCAATGGATATTTCAAATGGCTTAACTGGGAAAACCATTATACATCCAACCCATATTAGGCCTGTACAGGCATTGAATACGGTAACACTTGAAGAGTATCTGGATGCACAGAGCATCGCCGGTCAGGCCGGCGGAAAAATAGGAGTTATGAAAAGTGATTATCAAAACAAAATGAATGAAATAAAACCTCATTTGTATTGGGCAAAAAAAATATTATTAAAATCAGAAGTATACGGGGTGCTGCAGGATGAGATCACATACATTGACCTACTCAAAAACGAAACATTCAATTCAGATACTCAACTCATTAACCGTTGATATTCATATAACCGAGAACCCATATGAGCTGCTCCCTGAAGATTTATTTGTCATGGCAGCAAGGATAAACAAGAAAAGATCTTTCTTATTTGTCAGCAAAGTGCTCGGGAAACATATACCGATAGACCCGAAGATTGGACTCCTGACAGGAGAATTGCTCGCCAGCCTTTATATGGAGAAGGCGAAAAAGGTGGAGACCGGAAAGGCCGCAGAGCTTTTATCCGCTTTTATAAACGGTACAGATTTCATGAACAGCAGTCCATTTATTGATAAAGATTATAACCCGGTTATCATTGGATTTGCTGAAACAGCAACTGCACTCGGACATGCTTTCTTTCAATCATTTAAACGTGCCGATTACTTTCATACAACTAGAGAGCAGCTGGCAGATCAGAATTCAGTCATAACATTTGAAGAAGAACATTCTCATGCTACTTCACACAGATGCTATGCAGATGCAGATCTTTTGGATAATAAGAGGGAGATTATACTTGTCGATGATGAAATGACTACTGGTAAAACAGCTATTAATATCATCCGCTCCATTCATGAACGCTTTCCAAGAAAGATGTATACAGTCGTCTCCATCCTGGATTGGCGTTCCCAAAAAGATCAGATACTGTTTGATGATTTGGAAAAAGAGCTGGGCATTATTATTAACAATGTGTCTCTTCTAAAAGGGGAGATCGATGTATATGGGACTCCTAAAGTGAATAATGGTCAGTCAGCAGACGAGCTGTCAGGACAAACTGCTCATATTTCCTATATTGATATAAGTAAAGAATTCCCTGAATTATTAAGCCGGACGAATGAACCATCAGTTACTTTAAACGGTGAGATCAGAAATATTCCCTATTTAAAAGATTCGGGCCGATTCGGGCTGGATGCAAAACGCCAGGCCGGATTAAGTGTGTCATTAGCTGAGATCGGCCAATCCTTATCCCGAAAACGGGATGGAAGAAATACATTATGTCTTGGAACCGGGGAGTTCATGTATATCCCTATGAAGGTTGCCTCCTTAATGGGGGAAGGCGTAAAGTTCCACTCAACAACACGCAGTCCCATCTTTGTAAGAAATGATAAAGACTATGGAGCGCAATACGGCATTTCCTTTCAAAATCCTGAAGACCCTGAAATGGCACAATTTGTTTATAACATTCCAGACGGCTGTTATGAAGAAGTGTTCCTGTTTTTTGAAAGAGAACCGGAAAAAGATTCCCTTATGCCTTTTATCAATCAATTAAAAAAATATATTAAAAATGTAAAAGTAGTCTACTTTAACGGAGGTGGAAAAAATGAATAAAACAGCAGATAAATTTGGTTCATATAGTAAAGATGATGTTGTCTTTTTATTGAAGGATTTAAGCGGATATTCACTTGAAGGATCCATTGAGCAAAGAGAAAAAAACATTCAGTCCGGTCAGCATTATAGTGAAACACTTCCTATTGAATATCAGCCGCCTGAAAAATACCTTTCTCTGTTTTGGGAGACACTTGATGTTTATAAACGGAAAACAGCATTGTCAACAGGAGCGGTTTCTGAGCAGATCTGGAAGAAAAAAGGAAAAAATACTGTTTTAGTTTCTCTCGCGAGAGCCGGAACACCTGTTGGAATTCTGATAAAGAGGTATCTTTCTGAAGTTTATGGTGTGAGTTTGCCGCATTACAGCATATCCATTATCAGGGACCGGGGGATTGACGAAAATGCCATAAAGCATATTCTGAACTCACATCCCGGATGTGAAATTCAATTTGTGGACGGATGGACAGGAAAAGGGGCTATTTCCATTGAATTAACCAAGGCCTGCAGACAATTCCAGGAAACTTATGGTGTTATTCTCGATGATACCTTGGCCGTTCTTGCTGATCCTGGTTATTGCACAACCCTATATGGAACGAGGGAAGATTTTCTGATTCCAAGTGCCTGTCTCAACTCAACTGTTTCAGGATTAGTCAGCAGAACAGTATTCAATAAATCCTTAATTGGGCCGGAAGATTTCCATGGCGCCAAATATTATAGCGAGCTGGAAGAAGCAGATGTTTCAAACCATTATCTCTCAGCTGTAGCAGAGGAGTTCCCGGCTATTAAGCAGGAAGCTTTCGAACTTGCGAAAAGGATTATGGAAAACCCGGGGGAAGCAAGTTTTAAGGGCATGGAAGAGATTCAGAGAATACAAGAAGAATTTAATATTGAATCTATTAACTTTGTAAAGCCGGGAGTAGGCGAAACAACCAGAGTTCTTCTAAGAAGGCTTCCATGGAAAATTTTGATGAAAGATCCGGAAAGTCCATATGTTGGCCATATTGTCATGCTGGCCCGGGAGCGGAATGTTGAGGTTATTCATTATCCTGATATGAGTTATACCTGCTGCGGATTAATTAAAAAGACTGGAGAAAATTCATGAGGATGTTTGCATCAGATTTGGACAGGACACTGATCTACTCAAATAAAGCACTCGCTGATTTTGGGCAGTCAGGAGAAGATTTAATAGGTGTTGAGCGTAAAGATGGCAGGGAAATTGCCTTTATGACACAAGAAGCTCGAAGATTACTGGAAGAGATAGCTGCTCAAATGCTCTTTGTGCCTGTTACAACGAGAACTTATGAGCAATATAAACGTATTTTCATTTTTAAAGATGCCCTTAACATTCCTTACGCTGTCACATCCAATGGTGCCAATATCCATTATTATGGAAAACCTCTTGAGGAGTGGTCTGTCATAGTCCGAAAGCGTCTGAAGACGGAGTGTGCTTTGCTTGAGGAAATGATGGACAGATTAAAAAGCCTGGAACTGAACGGGAAAATAAAAATGGCTGAAAATCTTTTCTTTTATTATATTCTTGAAGAAAAATTAACAGCTGAAGCCAAAAAAGCAATTGCTGATCTGGCAGAATCCTTTGGGTGGAGGATATCCCATCAGGGAAGGAAGCTGTATTTTATGCCAAATCCCATCTGTAAGGGCGAGGCAGTGAAATTCATTCAGGAACGGGAAGATATAAATATAGTTTTTGGGGCAGGCGATTCCATGCTTGATCATGACTTTTTAAAGTACTGCGACTATGCATTTGTCCCCAGCCACGGAGAACTCGTAGCCGAAAAGTCCATCACATCTCCATACTTGATTACTGCTAATGTAGGGACAGCGGCAGGGGAAGAAATTCTAAAAAATATATCAAATAGTATTAAAGAAAAAGTTTAGTCCGGCTGGTCCCTCAGCCATTTTTTTAAAACGATAAATAAGCAAAAGCAAAAAGTATAGCTTCCTGTAAAGATTAAACTGCTGATGGAAATAGACTGGTAACTGGCAAAAGAGAAGATGGCAAGGATCATTGACAAGAAAAAGATGTCTATAAAAACAAAGGAACTTGAACATAAAGTATTCCTGATTATATCCAGATCATGATCAATCCCCCGATATCTCACTCTTCGAAAAAGCAGCCTCATGCTGATTCACCTTCCTCTTCCAGGGTACTCCACTTTATGCGGGGACAGGAATAAAGGTGAAAAAGTCCATCTGAGTTCATTCAGCAATGAAAAATAATACTGAAATGAAACTTTCTGCCTGTTAATTCGTAAAGAAAGTAAACCATTTTAGAAAAAGGCTGTATTCCTATGATATGATGGTAATAAGTTTACATATTTATTGTCCCGTGCCATTATCCGGGAACTGAAACGCAATTTTTGAATGAAATGATAAGAATGCATCTTTCGCTCATAGAGGGAAGGGATAAAAATTGAACTTGTCGTACAGTCAAATTAAAACTCACATCTTAAAGGTTACATATGAGAACTGGAGCTCTCAGTTAACAAAGCCTAATCATGAACGTGAAAGTTACAGAGAGGAACAGCAAACGCTGCATGTTGGCCAAATTGTTGCCAGATTTCTTGGAGTTCCCCTTGATGAAGATGAATATTATAATCGTCTTTTTGATCTAATTCACACACAGAATTCAGGGCTTCTCCTCCTCAGTGAAGAACATCTGGATAAAACCATTAATAACCAGCAGTTTCAGGCGATACAAAAAGTCCTTAATATTAACCGGGAACAGAATTTATCCATAAACCGATTTGCTGCTTTTCTAGATGGAGAACAGCTGCTGCTCAAATCTTCCTCACCTTCTCTGCACAGGAAAATAAGAGAAGCGATGATTAGTATGCTGAACCTTTTTTCTGAAAAGGAAACGGGCGGCTTAAAAAACCAGGATATAAGAAGAGTGCTTGTTGATGTGATTAAGTGGTCCGCTAATCATTTTGGCACAGAACTTAAAGATATTGATCCGAAATTGGGCATGCCAAAAGTCCTTTGGTACGGGAATGGGAAAAAGAGTCATTATTACTTTTTGTACTACCTAATACAAATCGGGTGCGATATTCTTTATTTTTCTCCTTCAGGAGAAGACCTTTTTGCAGAGATGGGTCAGGAAGTTCAGGATTCTTTTGTACATCATTATCCAGAAAAGAAAAAGCCTGAACCTTTCCCGCAGGAAAAGAGAAGAAGGAGTGCTACAGTCGCTTATAGGGCATCCAGGGAAATAGAAACCATCCTTAACCATGAGGGTTCAGGCCTTTATAAACCCTGGCAGCTTAGGGAGTATACTCCTTCTTCTGTGACCCTGAAAACTACTTATGATGAACTTTTTATTTTAATTAAAGAGAAAGCCATGATCCGTCCAAACTTTGAGGTGAAGGATGGAAGGGTCATGATACCGTCCATTTTTTCAAAGATCCAGGGAGTAAGCAGGAACCGCAAGGAATACTGGGATCGAATACAAACGATCAGCCAATATGAAGAAAGTCTGCTGATAAGGAGATTTCCTTTTACAAACAGCGTCAACAATGATTTTCGGTTCCATTATCGCAATGCACTGAACAGGGAAGGAAAACTAGACCCTGAAAAAATCATTTCAGGGCACTATTGGAGGTATCAGCAGCTTCCTGGCGGTCTTCAAAATGGGATTGCAAAGGCCATTAGAAATATGTGTGAACGTCCGCGATTAAAGCCGCTGCCTGGTGAATCGGAAGAAGAATTGAAGATTTATCTGTTCAGCCAAAGCCTGCAAATTCCGCCGAGCATTCTAAAATTAATGCAGCAATTTGATTACTCGCAGGAAGTTCCTAAGATTATCCTCTATAATAACGAACTGAACGGGACGATGGTAAGATCGGATGCAGCACTCCTTTTGCTGCTTAATCAGTTTGGGATAGATATTGTACTGTATAATCCGCCGGGCCATAACGACATTGAAAACTTCATTGAGGAAGATTTATATGATGTTCACTGGCTTGAGGATGTTGTTTTTGAACAGGAATTTAAGGAGCCATCCTTTCTTAAAAAGGTTCTCTTTCAAGGATTATTAAAAAATTTAAAGGGTGATTGAAAATGAATCCGACCAAATCAGCAGAACAAAATTTAACAGCCCAGCTGCAGGATGATAAATTAACCGAAAATAACGTTTCAGAAATTAAGCTTGCTCTAAGACAGGAGCCTGAGGTGCAAAATCTGGCCAGGTCCATTGATGAGAAGGATCAAATTCAAATACTTGAATTCGGCAAAGAGCCTGCTGTTCAGATTTCCCGCTTCTCTGACCAGATATTGAGCAACATGAGAACAACGAAGGTTGAAGATTCAGGTGAACTTTTAAAGCAGCTCGGCAGAATCATGGACAAATTTGACAAGAAGGATTTCGAGCAGGGACCTAAAGGCATATTTGGCAAGCTTTTCAAGCGCGGAGAAAAAATGATTGAGAAGCTTTTCGGAAAATACCAGACAATGGGTGCGGAAATTGATAAAGTGTATGTTGAAATTTCCAAATACCAAAGTGAAATGGTCGATTCTACAACCATGCTTGAACAAATGTATGAGCAGAATTATCAGTACTATCTGACGCTCGAAAAATATGCTGTTGCAGGACAAATGAAAGCCGATGATTTAAAGGCCAATCAGCTTCCACAGCTGGAAGCGCGGGCGGCTCAGGGGGATCAGATGGCTTCGATGCAGCTTGATACGTTAAGAAATGCCGTCGATTTACTCGAGCAAAGAGTTTATGATCTTGAAATGGCTAAAATGGTTGCCCTTCAGACAGCACCGCAAATCCGGCTGCTTCAGAGAGGAAATACCAAGCTTATCGGTAAGATTAATTCTGCCTTTGTAACCACTATTCCAATCTTTAAAAACGGTCTGATTCAGGCAGTCGCAGCGAAAAGACAAAAGCTTGTTGCTGATTCTATGAGCGAGCTGGACAGACGGACAAATGAAATGCTGGTGCGCAATGCGCAGAATATTTCAAACCAAAGTGCTGATATTGCAAGATTGGCAGGCGGTCCAAGCATTAAGATTGAAACGATTGAGGAATCCTGGAATATCATCATGAAAGGTATGCAGGAGACAAAATCAATAGAAGAAGAAAACAAACGTCTGCGGGAAGAAGGAACCAGGAGACTGGAACAGCTCCAGGACAATTTTAAAAAAATGAAGCAGCAGGGTTAGTCAGCTGCACATTTTTAAATAAAATATAAATTATTGACGAG
Organism: Paenibacillus sp. FSL R5-0490; assembly: GCF_001956215.1. GTDB lineage: Bacteria > Bacillota > Bacilli > Bacillales > Cytobacillaceae > Cytobacillus. Next base: position 56,663 of record NZ_MRTQ01000020.1, read on the forward strand.
GTGGAATTGATATGGCAATAAATCTTCAAAAAGGCCAGCGTGTTGACTTAACTAAAGGAAATCCGGGATTATCTAAAATTATGGTAGGATTAGGCTGGGATCCAGTTCAAAAAAGCGGAGGCGGCGGTCTCCTGGGATCTTTATTCGGAGGCGGCGGCGGAGCAAATATCGACTGTGACGCTTCTGTAATCATGCTTGGTGAAAATGGAAAGCTTAAAAGCAATAAAGATGTCATTTACTTCGGCAATTTAAAAAGCAGCGACGGAAGTGTCCAGCATACGGGGGACAATCTGACAGGAGCAGGAGATGGAGACGACGAGCAGGTGCTGATTGATTTAAGCAGAGTGCCTGCACACATTCACAAAATGGTATTCGTTGTAAACATTTATGACAGTGTAAAGAGAAAGCAGCATTTCGGAATGATCCAAAATGCCTTCATCAGAGTAGTAAACTCCGGCAACAATCAGGAACTGATTCATTACAACCTGACTGACAACTACAGCGGAAGTACCAGCTTAATAGTTGGAGAGATTTATCGCCATGGAAGCGATTGGAAGTTTGCAGCAGTGGGTACTGGGACGGCTTCTCCAGGCCTTTCAGATGTAGTGCGCTCTTATTCTTAATAAAAATCAACTTCGAAGGGGTCCGAAATTACTCGGGCCCTTTTTGAATTTTCATAAAAGTTTCCCATCATTTGTTTCCTTTTAATCATCCTTTCATATGTTATAATTTTAATAGATTATCAGATCGGTTAAAGATTTTTTCTCCATTCAGGCAGTTCCGCAGCTTATATACTTCAAAGAGCTCTGTTGCCCGCAAATTATACATCTTAGACTAGCAGAAGGGGCTTTTAACATGCGCAAAATGGCACTTACATTTACAATTATGATTGTTTCCCTTGCACTGCTTGGGAATTCTCAGGCTGCCATGGGCGGCATAAAACTAAAGGATTACCCGCATTCCTCCCAGCTTAAAGAGTTTCTCAGTCTGAAATCTCCACGCCAGCTTGGTGAAATCTTTATTGTGCCTCTCGAACCTTTTGATGAGAGGGAGGCTGCAGAGATGATTTCCCGGGTGGATCATCTGCCGGCTTCCCTGCTCTCCAAAATAGAGGATGAAGATATCAGGGTGAAATTATTCACGGGGAAACTTACTGATAACCCTACAGCGCAGCATCTCGCAGGGATAATACCACGAGGCTATACAGGGGATACCACTTGGGATGATGTCCCGGGGATTGGCGGAGCAAAAACAGTCCTTGTAAAAATAGGCTTCAGTGAGAAGGGGAAAGGTCATGGATCCATTAATCTGGAACTTCATGAACTTGCCCATTCTGTTGATCGTCATGTGTACGATGGCATTCGATTTAATCAGAAGTTTCTCTCTGTGTGGAAAGCGGAAAAAGCTAAATTGTTCCCTGGCCAAAATTATCTTCTTTCCTTCCCGGAAGAATATTTCGCTGAGGCTTTTGCGATGTATTTTGCAGAAGGGGAATCGAGGGAATTATTAAGAGAGAATGCTCCGAAAACCTATGATTTTATAAAAAAGTTAAACTGATATACCCTTTTTTTTATAATTTTTAACTAATGTTAAACAATCGGAAATTGTGTACAATAGCAATGAGTATTTTAAAAAGGTTGGGTTGATATGAAACAATATTTGGATCTTTGCAGGCATGTTCTGGAAAATGGCACAAAAAAAGAAGACCGTACAGGCACAGGTACAATAAGCACGTTTGGATATCAGATGCGCTTTAACCTGCAGGAGGGCTTCCCGCTTGTTACTACTAAGAAATTGCATCTAAAATCCATTATCCATGAGCTATTATGGTTTTTAAATGGAGATACAAATGTGAGATACCTTCAGGACAATGGTGTGCGGATATGGAATGAGTGGGCTGATGAGGAAGGGAATCTAGGGCCCGTTTATGGACATCAGTGGAGATCCTGGACAGGTGCTGATGGAAATACAGTTGATCAGATCACCAGCCTGATTGAGCAAATCAAAACAAATCCTGATTCCCGCCGCCTGATTGTAAATGCATGGAATGTTGGAGAAATTGAAAAGATGGCTTTGCCGCCTTGCCACTGCCTATTCCAGTTTTACGCTGCAGATGGAAAGCTATCCTGCCAGCTTTATCAGAGATCTGCAGATGTCTTTCTCGGCGTGCCGTTTAATATCGCTTCCTATGCTTTACTGACTATGATGGTTGCGCAGGTTTGCGATCTGGAGCCTGGTGAATTTGTTCATACTTTCGGTGATGTGCATATCTACCAGAATCATCTTGAACAGGTAAACCTCCAGCTGGGCCGTGATCCCCGAAAGCTTCCAAAAATGAAGATTAATCCAGATGTGAAAGATATTTTCAGCTTTAAGTTTGACGATTTCCAGCTTGAAGACTATGATCCGCATCCTCATATTAAAGGAGTTGTCAGTGTATGATTTCTTTAATGTGGGCAATGGATGAGAATCGTGTGATCGGCAGGGATAATAAACTTCCCTGGCATTTGCCTGAGGATTTAAAGTTTTTTAAAAGAACGACGATGGGGCATCCGATTGCCATGGGACGCAAAACCTGGGATTCAATCGGGAGACCTCTGCCGGGAAGAGAAAATATTGTGATAACCCGTAATAAATCCTTTTCCTGTGAAGGATGTACAGTAGTACATACAGTTGAGGAGCTGCTGAAGTACAGCGGTGAGAGGGAAGATGAAATCTTTGTCATTGGCGGTGCCGAGATTTTCAAAGCCATTCTTCCTGCAGCTGATCGGCTATATCTGACTATGATTTATGACCAATTTGAAGGGGACACATATTTTCCGGAATTGGACATGTCAGAATGGGACCTTCTTTCAAGGGAGAAGGGCACCAGGGATGAAAAAAATCCGTATGATTTTGAATTCCTCATTTATAAAAGAAAATAACCTTAACAGCAGCTCGCGCCGGCGGGCTGCTTTTTAAAATTATTAAACTGTAACATATAGTGAAAGGATCCTGATTAATATATAATGTAAAACATCCCAACCCTTGGAGGTATGTATGCTTCGACTAATAATCTTTTTTCTTTATATGGGCGGATATTTAGTTTATAGCCTTCCTGCACTATCCCGGATGAGAAACTTGAATTCGGCACTTCCTGTTGAAGAGCGCGACCGCATCATCCATAAAGTGCCCCAAAAGTGGTCCAGGACGATTATGAAAATATCAGGCTCTCAAGTAAAAATTACGGGGCAGGAATTAATTCCGGAAGGGCCTGTCGTCATTGTCTGCAACCATGAAGGGGATTTTGATATTCCAGTCCTTCTTGCATTCATTAATAAACCTTTTGGTTTTATATCGAAAGTAGAAATGAAGAAAGCACCCATTATCTCATCATGGATGGAAGTCATGAATTGTGTCTTTATTGATCGCAGCAATCGCAGAAGTGCTATCAATTCTTTAAAGAATGCTGCAGAGCTTTTAAAACAGGGACACTCTCTCCTGATTTTCCCGGAAGGGACGAGAAGCAGGGGAGGGCAGGTAGCGCCTTTTAAAGTAGGCGGATTCAAGCTTGCACAGGATGCAGGTGTTCCGATTGTGCCAATATCCATAAAAGGGACAGCAGATGCCTTTGAAAAGAATGGGAGACTCATAAAGCCGGCTAAAATAGAGATCAGGGTGTGCAAGCCTGTGAATTCCAGGATTGTTAAAGATATGGATGCAAAGTTTCTTGCACAGGAAGTAAGAGGGATAATCTGCAGCAGTCTCTCGGATAGAAAAATCGCTTCATAAAAAGAAGGCCCCAGTCTGTCAGGGGCCTTTTAAGCGATAAATTATAAATTGGGATTCACTAAATAATCTGTGAGCTTCTGAATCATTCCGTGGTATTCCCTGGGATCGCAAAACTCTTCTGCGGTAAAGTTCTCTTTCACCCACTCTATTAATTCATCTGCACTGTTGAAGTACTCTCCACTCGTGTCGCTTTTCCGAATCATATACCTGCCGTTATCTTCATCCACTGTTACCTCCACAGGCAAAGCGCTATCCAGACTGCATAAAGAAAACTCCATTCCTGCACCCCTTTGAGATATAAATTAACTTTTGCTTATTATATGTCAGTCTTATCTGTTTCTATCCATAAAATAATTCGAAAAATGTAAATTTTAAAAATACCGGATTGAAATCGTGATTTGTCATGGTATAATGTACAAATTAATAACTTGTAAAGAAGAGGGTGGCAAAATGGAACAGAAACTAATGACAAAAAAATGGGTGCAGTTGGAAGATATTTTGATTGCATACCAGCAGCTAAAGGATATTGTTGCCCATACACCTTTACAGAAAAATGAACGCCTATCAGAAAAGTATGAGTGCAATGTCTATTTGAAAAGAGAAGATCTTCAGCATGTACGCTCATTTAAATTAAGAGGTGCCTACTATAAAGTTAAATCTTTAACTGCAGAGGAGCTTGAAAACGGCGTTGTCTGTGCAAGTGCAGGGAATCATGCGCAGGGAGTTGCCTATGCATGCAGACACCTTGGGGTTCAGGGGAAGATCTTCATGCCGGCGACCACGCCGAGACAGAAGGTGAGCCAGGTAGAGCTGTTTGGGAGAGATTCAGTGGAGATCATACTCGTTGGAGACACTTTTGATGATTCCTATCATGAAGCTCTTAAATGTGCCACTGAGGGGGACATGGCATTTATCCATCCGTTTGATGATGAAATGGTGATAGCGGGACAGGGAACAGTAGCGGTTGAAATGCTTAACGATTGTGAAGAGCAAGTCGATTTTGTTATTGCCAGCATTGGCGGAGGCGGATTGATGGCAGGACTCAGCACATACATAAAAAGCATCTCGCCGGAAACGCAGATGATTGGGGTTGAACCTGAAGGAGCACCCTCTATGAGCGAAGCAATCAAGGCTCAAACAGTAGCACCCCTCGGGGAGATTGATAAGTTTGTAGATGGTGCTGCGGTAAAGTGTGTCGGTGAAAAAACCTATGACATCTGTAATGAGCTGGTTGATGATATTTTCATGGTTCCGGAAGGGAAAGTGTGCACGACAATCCTTGAATTATATAACGAGCATGCGATTGTGGCAGAGCCTGCCGGGGCTTTGCCGATTGCTGCATTGGATATGTGCAGAGATCAAATTAAGGGTAAGAATGTTGTATGTGTGATCAGCGGGGGCAATAATGATATTGGCCGCATGCAGGAAATTAAAGAGCGTTCCCTCCTTTATGAAGGCCTGCTTTACCACTTCATAGTGAATTTCCCCCAAAGGGCAGGGGCATTAAGAGAATTCCTTGATGAAGTGCTTGGCCCGACGGATGATATTACACGTTTTGAATATACGAAAAAAAATAATAAAGAAAATGGTCCGGCCCTTGTAGGAATTGAGCTGAAGCATAAAGAGGACTATAGCGACCTCATTGTGAGAATGAATAAAAAGGGATTCTCTTACAAGGAGATAAACAAAGACAGCAATCTTTTTCATCTTCTTGTATAAGTATCCGGATGACATGCAGATCCCTATTATTTAATAAGATATGTGACTGAAATATGAATTTTTATGATATCTGTGACATTTCCTTTGAAAAGTACTATAATCGTATTAGATTCAAAAGGGAAGTACTTTAAAGGAGATGTGAATATGCTTTCAAATATCGGTGTACCAGGATTAATTTTAATCCTTGTTTTGGCGTTAATCATATTCGGTCCAAAAAAGCTGCCGGAAATTGGCCGTGCTTTTGGTGAAACACTAAGAGAATTTAAAAAATCTACCCGAGACCTGACCAGTGACGTGATGGATGAGCTCGAACAGGATACTAAGAAAAAAACGGTTAAATAAGGTGTAAGGATATACTTCTTGCACCTTTTTGTTTTGGGTTAAGATACAACAGGCTGGGCCAGATATAAAATTAGCAGGAGAATCGTATGGAAGAAAAAGAGTTAAATTTAGTCGAACATCTAGATGAATTAAGAAAAAGACTCATTATAACAGCATCAGCATTTATCCTGTTCTTTATTGCAGGCTTTGTGTTTGTGGAGGATATTTATAAATGGCTGGTAAGAGACCTGGACGTCAAATTGATTGTCCTGGGCCCAAGTGATATTATCTGGGTTTACTTTATGCTTGCTACGGTCATTGCCGTTGCAGGGACAATTCCCGTTCTGGCTTTGCAGATTTGGCTGTTTGTCAAGCCTGCCCTTACAGCAGCTGAGCGGAAGATTTCTCTTTCTTATGTGCCGGCGCTTTTTATTTTGTTCATTATTGGCCTTTGCTTTGGCTATTTTGTCATTTTCCCCACCGTATTAAGTTTTCTTGTTGATTTGGGTGGAGAATTGTTTGAGGCCAATTTCACTGTGGATAAATATTTCCGCTTTGTCCTAAATATGACTTTGCCTTTTGGAGTTTTGTTTGAACTCCCGGTAGTCATCATGTTCCTGACTTCGCTGGGAATCATAAATCCTTATGTGCTTACTAAAATCAGGAAATATGCTTATTTTGTCCTTGTCGTGATTTCGGTTGTTATATCACCTCCTGACTTCATGTCCGATATTCTTGTCACTATTCCATTGCTTCTGCTCTATGAAATAAGCATCAACTTATCAAAAATTGTCTACAAAAAAAAGCTGAAAAAGGCAGAGAATACAGGAGAAGCATCTTCATAAAAAAATTAATGTGATAGCATAATCAGACACATTTCGAGCGTTATTTGGGGTATAATATTAACAAACGGGTGAAAAAGAGGATTGATATTTTGCTATTTAAAAGCCTAGAGTTCAAAAATGCTGTTGGACAGAAGGTAAAAATTATTGAAATTCCTGTATTGGCAAAAGATAGCCCTTATTATTTTATGATCCAAGTCCGTTTAAAAACTTTTATTGCGGCCACTAATGCCAATCCACTTAAGAACCATTCTTTTAGAGAATATCTAAAGCGAGTTTTAAAGTGGCCAGTCTATGAAGAGATTTTTAAAACTCCAGAATTAAAAAATAACGCTTAACAACATTGATGCCGGCAGCCAGCCGGTATTTTTTTGGCCACTTGGAAGAGAAAAACAAGCTATATATTTATTGCTTTATTTGTATTTTACTTGAATGTATAATATGAACTAATTGTAAATGCAGGGGAAGTGAAAGCATAATGGCTAAAATTAAAATTGTTACAGATTCTACAGCTGACCTATCCAGCGAATTGCTTGAAAAATTCGATATTGAAGTAGTCCCGCTATCTATTCACATCGACGGTAATACATATTTGGACAGGGTTGATATTACTCCATCTGAATTCATGAGGAAAATGAAAGAAGCGGACGAGCTGCCTAAAAGCTCACAGCCTCCTGCGGGAGTATTCGCCGAGGTGTATGAAAGGTTTGGTGACCAGGGCTATGAAATTCTTTCTATTCATATGACTGGCGGAATGAGCGGTACTGTTCAATCAGCAGAAAGTGCAGCAGCTATGTCACATGCAAATGTTACAGTGGTAGATTCCAGATATATATCCAAAGCACTGGCTTTTCAAGTCTTGGAGGCTGCGAAAATGGCCAGAGAAGGGAAAAACATTCAGGAAATTGTCAGCCGGCTGGAAACCATTCGCACCAATACTAAGTTATTTGTAGTAGTGGACACGCTGGAAAACCTTGTAAAAGGCGGAAGAATTGGCAAAGGCAAGGCCATGATCGGGTCCCTGCTGAATATAAAACCAATTGCCTCGCTTGAAGGCGGTGTCTATACACCTGTCGCCAAAGTAAGAAGCCATACCCAGGTTGCAAAATATTTGGCCAAGCAATTTGCAGAAGATATTAAAGGGAAAACAATTAAAGGTGTAGGTCTTGTTCATGCAGAAGGCATTGAGTTAGCTTCTAAGCTGAAAACAATGATAGAAGAGCTGGATGCTGGTGCAGAGGTTGAAATCGAAGAAACAACTCCAATTATCAGTACACATACAGGACCAGGTGCAATTGGGTTCATGTATCATCTGGAAGATAAATAAAAAGTACGCATAGCTCACCACGCTATGCGTTTTTTTGCGGGGTCTGTTTTGCTCTAATCATGGTAAGGAATAGTCAGATTCAAAGACTTTTATCCTATTTGAAAATATTTGCCATTCTTGATTATCCCCGGAATAAAATGAATTATGGGGGTGTAGGGTTGAAGAGGAAAAATGTCTTGTTTTTTAGTGACTTTGGAATTGACGATTTTGTTGCAGTTATATTTGCTTTTTTCTCAGTGGAAATCAATATCGTTGGAATTGTTGCTGATTATGGAAATGTTTCCAGAGAGGATGCCGTCCGAAACGCTGCTTACCTTCGTGAATTAACCGGACAAAATACTCCTGTAGTCAGCGGAGCCGTATTGCCTTTAACCGGAGAGGTTCCGGTGTTTTACCCGGATGTTCACGGCATAGAAGGGCTGGGTCCGATTATTCCAAACCTGGAGAATTCCAATAATTTGTTTGAAAACTTCGATGATTTTAAGGAACTGATCGAGAAGTATGAAAATGATATAACAATCGTTAATGTAGGCAGACTTTCTTCATTGGCAACGGCCTTTATCCTTTATCCGGCACTAATGAGTAAAGTCAGTGACTTTTATATTATGGGCGGGGCATTCAATGTTCCAGGCAATGTGACTCCAGTGGCTGAAGCAAATTTTTACGGGGACCCGTATGCGGCTAATGTTGTGTTTGCCAATGCACCAAAGAAAATTCATGTCTTTCCTCTGGATGTAACGATGTCTGCAATCATTACTCCTGCACTTATCGACTCTCTTGATGCCTATTATCAGAAAGTGCAGAATAAAGTCGGCTTAATTCTTAAGCCTATGGTTGATTATTATTTCAATTTTTATAAGGAAACCTATCCAGGCATAAGCGGAAGCCCCATGCACGATTTATTTACATTGTGGGCAATGCTTGACGGGGCTGACATACAATATCTGGATGTACCGGTAAAGATAATTACTGACAAAGGGGAGGCGTTTGGCCAGAGCATTGGAGACTTTAGAAATGTCCCTCCGGAAGATAAGATGAAATACCGGATACATCGGATTGCTGTGCAATTTAATTATTCAAATTTTATCAGAACATTTTATGAAATTATGACTAACCATAAAACTAAACCGACTTAATAGTTTTTATCATCCATTAATTCGAGATAATAAGATTCCTATTCACAAGTTTGTCATAAGTACTTCTTTCTTCTTTCATGAATATTTGCTAAAATTAGCATCGTAACTAATCAAAGCAGGTGAATGTATGAGGGAAAAAGTTTTTGCTGTAATGGCTGCTGCTTTTATGCTTGCAGTTCTTGCAGCATGCGGACAGAGTGGCATAAAGGACGCGTTAAATTGGGAACTGGCTGATTTTACGTATACAAACCAGGATAATAAAGAATTTGGCTTAAAGGATCTTGAAGGCAAGGTTTGGGTAGCCGACTTTATTTTTACCAATTGCGAAGATGTATGTATGCCCATGACAGCTAATATGAAGAAGCTTCAGGATTTGGCTGAGGAGGAAGGCATAGAAAATATTGAATTTGTTTCATTCAGTGTAGACCCAAAAGTGGATACACCTGAAGTTTTAAAGGAATTTGCATCTACATATAATGCAGATTTCAGCAATTGGCATTTTCTGACCGGATATGACCAGGAAGAAATTGAGAAATATGCTATGGAATACTTCAAAACCATTGTGAAAAAGCCGCAAACAGGTGATCAGGTAATCCATGGAACAGATTTTTACCTTGTTGACCAGAATGGTAAAGTAATGAAATATTATACTGGTCTTAATGAAATTCCATTAGATGAAATTATGAATGATATTAAAGCATTGCAATAGACCTTGGATAAGGTCTATTTTTCTTTTCTGTTTAGTCCTTGCTGCTGCAGGAACAATGCTAATTATTTTTAAACTTAAGTTGCATGTTATAATATGAATGAGAAAAATGGGCAGGTGATAGTATGATAAAAAAATTCACCCTCATCTTTTGGGTCATGCTGCTTCTCGCCTCCTGCAGTTCAGTTAACCACAGCGATATAATTCATTCTGAAAAAGAATCCCGCCTGACAGTTAAAGAAGAAATTCCATTGGATTTTTTCCCTCGAAACCTTACTGTTGCTGCTGTGGGTGATTCTTTAACCCAGGGGGTAGGAGACAGTACTGAACGTGGAGGGTACGTGCCATATCTTGAGATGTCACTGGAAAAAGACAAAAGTGTTCAAGACGCTGTTTTTTATAATTTCGGTGTAAAAGGAAATCGTTCCGATCAATTATTGAAAAAGCTGGGGACAGATGAGGTAAAAGGTGTTGTGAAGAATGCAGACGCGGTGATCATAACCATTGGCGGCAATGACGTTATGAAAGTAGTCCGTGAAAACTTTTCAAACCTAAAGCTGAGGGCTTTTGCCAAGGAAAAAGAAACCTATGAACAAAATCTGACTGAGGTTTTAGATACGATAAAAGAGGTAAACCCAAATAGTAAAATTGTTTTAATAGGCTTATATAATCCCTTTTTAAAATGGTTTTCAGAAATAACGGAAATTAATGCTATTCTTGGAGATTGGAATGACACAAGCAGGGATATATTGAGAAATTATCCAGGGACTTATTTTGTTGAAATAGATGATATATTTGAAAATACCGATGATAATCTTTTATATACAGACTATTTTCATCCAAATGATAAAGGCTATGAATTAATAGCTGGACGGGTCCATCAAATACTCACAGAGGAAGTGCTGAAAGATATTCCGTATAAAAGGAAAGCTGAAGGAAATGGAGAGAAGTTGATTGAAAGATAGAAAATGGAAAAAGCTGTTTTTTGCACTGCTGGCGATTAATGCACTCGTTTTAGCTGTGCTGTTTATTTTTATCAGTATACCGGCAGATGACGAAGAATACACAGCGATCACAGAGAATAGTGATAATTACGTTCCTTTTAACATAAAAGCCAATAAAGAAGATTTGAATAGAGTCATTAACCACTACCTTGAAAAAGAAGGGCTGACAGGAGCAATAGATTATAAGGTCCTCCTAAACGAAGAAGTTGATTTATATGGCACAATCCCTTTCTTCAGCCAGGATCTGCAAATGAAACTGTCATTTGAACCAGAAGCCTTGAAGAATGGGGATGTTGTCCTTCAGCAAAAGTCTATATCTGTTGGGCAGCTGAATCTTCCAGTTTCACATGTTCTGAAGCTGGTAAAAGACCGCTACAAGCTTCCGGAAGGTGTTACCATTCAGCCGCAGAAAGAAAGAATCTATGTGTCACTGCAGCAAATGAAGCTGAAAAGTGATGTGAAAGTAAAAGTGGATGAATTTAATCTGAAACAGGATGATATTCGTTTTACCCTTCTTGTTCCGGTTAAATGAGAAAAGGGAATCCTTCCGCAGCTTTGGAGGGTTCCCTTTTTTGATGCTTGATAATCGGGAAAGCATTTAATCTGCAATGATAATTGCTTCGAGCTCAGGCTCTTTGGCCACGGAACCTACAGCCGCTAAAGTGTAGGCCTGGTTTGCTTTAAATTGCATTCGGGGGATGGACAGCACTGAATTTGGGGTTCCCGCTACCCTGGCTTCCAGGTCGACAGTCATTGGAGTTAATGCCATGTATTTGCTTGCCTGCCTGAAAGCGATATTGGGGAAAACAACATCCCTGTTTTTTACGGCAATATCAACTGCAGGAGCATCGGGTGACAGGTGGATAAATCTGACTTTTGTTTCGCCGGCAGGCACTTCAGGCTGATCTTCTAATAGGACAAGCTTTAAGTTTGCTGCATTTCCTGCAGCCGCAATTGTATACACGTTATCTGCAGCGGCAGTGATTTTTCTGCTTAAAAGAGTGGAAACCATGCTGCCAGCCGGATATATGTCTATCTGATGCTTGCCGGCAGGCAGTGCAGCATAACCGCTTGCTTCTTTATATGAAAAGTCCTTTAAAATTTGCGTGCCATTTATATAAATATCAATTGGACCGGCATCAGGGGAACCATGGAACATCCGTACTCTTGCCTGCTGTTCCTGATGAACTTCTTCAGCAGGCACAGTATTATTATTTGTACGCATCATTCGAAAAGCCTGATTGAGGCAATATAAATGTTTATGATAATATGCAATATGCTGTGCTGCATCAATGTATTTAAAATACTGAGCCAAAAGATCATATTTTGCCGCTTTTTGTAAGTACCACTGCTGATTTCTCTCAGTAGGCATAATTCCCCCTCCTAAAATCTGCTTTAATACCATATGCTTCTTCATGGGTGAATGCCACAAGAAATAAAAGGACTTTACATCTGGATCAAAATTCCATATAATATAAACAAATAAACGAAAGCGGGTGATGTGCTATGACAAGTGAACTTTACGCAAATACGTCCATTGTAAATAATTCAGGCACAGCCCAAATGGAATTCGTTTAATCGAGCGGACTAGATTGTTTTTTCTGCTTATTGAACATGCATGATCAAACCATGGGCTGATTGCCTATGGTTTTTTGTATGTAAAAAAATATTCGATAAGCATGGAGGAACAAACATTGTCAATTAATAAACTTGGATTCGATCCCTTTTTTAAAGATGCTTTTTCAGCGTATGAAGAAAAAAAATATCAAATGGGCCGGGTGGCTTTAGAGCATAAAAGAATGTATCGTGTATGGACAGATAAGGGTGAAATGCTCTGTGAAGTATCAGGAAAATTTTCTTTCGATGCATCATCAAGGGAGGATTTTCCTGCTGTAGGTGACTGGGTTGTCATCAAAGAAAGAGCGGATGAACAGCGGGGGACTATTCATGCTGTCCTTCCAAGAAAAAGCAAATTTTCAAGGAAGGCAGCAGGGGTGAATACGGAAGAACAAATTGTAGCTGCTAATGTAGATACCATATTCCTGGTTAATTCACTTAATGAGGATCTAAACTTAAGAAGATTGGAACGTTATTTGCTTTTAACATGGGAAAGCGGTGCTGCTCCAGTGATTGTTCTTACCAAGGCTGACCTTTGTGAGAATCTGGAGGAAAAGCTTGCTGAGGTGGATACCGTCGCCATGGGTGTTCCTGTTATCTCAATCAGCGTGATGGAAGAGAAGGGAATAGACCTGCTAAAGCCGTTTTTGGAGCCTGGAAAAACAATCGCACTGCTCGGCTCTTCAGGTGTTGGAAAGTCCACACTGACCAATTACCTTCTTGGCGCGGAAAAGCAAAAGGTCCAGGATATTCGAATAAGTGATGACAAAGGAAAGCATACAACTACTCACAGGGAACTCATCCTTCTTCCTGAAGGCGCCATATTGATTGATACTCCAGGAATGCGGGAGCTTCAGCTGTGGGAAAGTGAAAGCGGTCTTTCAGAAAGCTTCACAGATATTGAACAAGCCGCTGAAAACTGCAGATTCAGGGACTGTACACATGAAAATGAGCCAGGGTGCGCTGTGCATATGCTAATAGAAGAAGGCAGCATATCAAGGGCGCGTCTGAACAGCTATAAGAAGCTTCTCAAGGAACTCGCTTATCTGGATAGAAAGCAGGATAAGCGGGCCCAATCTGAAGAACGCAAGCGCTGGAAAAAAATAAGTGCCGGTGCAAAGAACAAAAGAATATAAAGATTCAGAAACCTCTTCAGTGAAGAGGTTTCTTTTGCATAAAATGAATCTTTTCATTAATCTTATGTATATAGCTTTAAATCATCATTTTAAGGGAAAAAGTAAAAGATAGAAAAGTGCCGGAAAGAGGTGGAGCAGAATGACAGAGAAACAATACGAAAAGGCAAGCTTCGCAGGAGGCTGCTTTTGGTGCATGGTAAAGCCTTTTGATGAACAGCCTGGAATAAAAGAAGTACTATCCGGATATACCGGAGGGAGTGTAGAAAACCCGACTTACCAGCAAGTCTGTTCGGAAACAACTGGCCATTATGAAGCGGTTCAGATCACATTTGATCCTGAAATCTACCCATATGAAAAGCTGCTTGAATTATATTGGCAGCAGATTGACCCTACAGATGCAGGCGGCCAGTTCTATGATCGAGGCCAATCCTATCAGACAGCGATTTTTTATCACAATGAAAAACAAAAGCAGTTAGCAGAAAAATCAAAACAAAAGCTTGAAGAAACTGGTCCATTTACAAAACCGATTGTTACCAGGATTCTGCCTGCTTCAGACTTTTATCCTGCAGAAGAATATCATCAGCACTATTACAAAAAAAATCCGGAAAGATACAATGCCTATCAAACCGGCTCTGGAAGAAAAGCATTTATTAATAAACATTGGGGTGAAGAATAATGGCAAAAGATAGAGAAGATTTAAAGCAGAAACTTGATCCCATGCAATATGAAGTAACTCAGAATAATGGCACAGAGCCGCCTTTCCGCAATGAGTATTGGAATGAATTTAAAGATGGGATTTATGTGGATATTGTTTCCGGAAAGCCTCTCTTCAGCTCAAAAGATAAATATGACGCAGGGTGCGGCTGGCCCAGCTTTACAAAACCCATACAGGATGAAGAAGTTGTTGAAAAAGAAGACCGCAGCCACTTTATGGTCAGAACAGAAGTAAGAAGCAAATCAGCCGATTCCCATCTTGGTCATGTTTTTGATGATGGGCCTGGACCTGCGGGCCTCCGTTATTGCATTAATTCTGCTGCACTCAGGTTTATCCCTAAGGAAAAACTCGAGGAAGAAGGCTACAAAGAATATCTGCATCTATTTAATAATGAAAACTAAGAATCGGATGGTGTTTTTATGTTCAAGAAATTATTTGGCAAAAAGGAAACAGTCAAAACAATTGAAGTTAAGGCTGCTTTGACGGGTACAGCGGTTAATCTGGAAGAGGTGCCTGATCCTGTATTTGCAGAAAAAATGATGGGAGACGGTATTGCAATTGAACCTTCAGAAGGGGTGGTTGTTTCCCCGGTAAATGGAGAAATAGTTCAAGTGTTCCCTACCAAGCATGCAATCGGTATTCGTGCTGAGAATGGTGCCGAGATTTTAATCCATATTGGCCTCGAAACGGTCTCCATGAAAGGGGAAGGATTTGAGACCCATATTTCCGAGGGTTCAAGGGTCAGTGAAGGTGATAAGCTTGTCACGTTTGATTTAGAGCTGGTTAAAGCAAAGGCAAAGAGCACAGTAACGCCAATGATAATCACTAATGGCGACCAGGTCGCTTCTATCGAGAAAAGTGCAGCGGGAGCCGTAACGAGAGGAACATCTGCAGTAATGACAGTTACTGCAAAATAATAGAAAAAGCCGCTGAAAATTAAGCGGCTTTTTTTGAGTCATTTTTTACAGTATTTGTTCACAGACCAGCTTCTGTCCATATCTTTATTGGTCTGCCCTGGTGAGGATGGAGGAAATTTGAATAACGGCATCGTCAGTACTGTTATTCACTGATTTTTCATTGGCCACAATAAATTTAACTAAATGCTGTCCGTCTTCGAGACCGCTGACAATATATTGATATCTTTCTTTAGTCAGCGGCCACCAGCCGGATAAGGATGTAATATACACATCATCTATAAACACATCCATCTTCCCGCCTTTTTCGCTTCGAATCATATCGACCCCAAGGAAAGGGCCGCTAAATTGATATTCAAGACTGTCACCCGCCTTGCGGCTCTCCCAAATGCCGTCTTTGTGAATAAATGATCCAGATATGTCTGTCACATGAGGGATGGATGATATTTCGATGTCCGCATTTTCATGAATGGGGGCAGAAAGCTCTGCAATTTCTGCATGCCTGCCGGTAAGCTCCCTTATTTTCTTTATCAAGGTATCTGCATATATTTCATAGCCATCATCATTTGGATGGACTAAATCCTTTGTCAGTTCCTCTGCAGGTAATCCCGATAGTTCAAAAGGCTTTTTCATATCCACATTTTTTGCGCCATAATGGCTGGAAATAAAAGAAATCGCCTGAACGAACGCTTCATTATCAAGCGGGTTTTCTGTAATAGTTATGATCTCGGTATCAGGGTAAAGCTGTTTTGTTTTCCGGATAAGCCCTTCGTAGAAATATGAAAATTGCTTCTCATCCATATATTTGCGGTCATTCTCCCCAAATACAATAAAAGTTAAATCAATTTTCCCTAAATGTTCGGATTGCTGAAGCTTATATAAACCTTCAAAGGCAGTGGCACCACTTTGGACGATTGAATGCCTTTTGGCTTTAATCCCAAATTCACTATGCAGATGCTTCTCAAGCCTTGTAAACCATGCCGATGATTTAGAGGTCGCACCTGACCCTCTGCCAATGCTGTCCCCGATAATCAGGTAATTGATATTTTCTTTTGACGATAGCTTTTGATACACGTTAGTTGGATTTGCCCCTTCAACTTTAGATAGGCTATCAAACAAATGATACAAACCATATATAAAAGTGATGATAAAAAAATATATGCCAATCTTCCTTCTCTTCATTGGTTTGAATCCTCCGCTTCTTATCTGAATCTCTTACGTTTATCGTACCCTATTAATGGCAAAGGGGGAAGGTTTTAAAATGGAGTTAGAGCGTTTTTTTATAAAAATGGGCATATGCACATGCGGGTCAAGTTTACCCTACATACATTAATATTGAAAATGCCCAAGAAATCTTGTTGAGGAGTGATTATTTATGTATAAAGGTGCAGTTGCCGGTGCTGGCTACGACCAATGTTATCCAGGATATGGCTATCCTGTTGCTGGTGCCCATTGTGGAGGATATGGCGGTTTTGCATTGATCGTCGTATTGTTCATTCTATTGATTATCATCGGAGCATGCTGCTGCGGAAATTGGTAATATAAATGGATTTTATGAAGGCTGCTCGTAATGAGCAGTCTTTTGTTTATTGGGCGGGAACTTATTAACGGAATTTTACATAAAGTAGCTTAAAGACGAACGTTTTTTAATAATATCATTTAATAGTTCGTAAAAATATTGACCTTTTTTTCTGTATTTGATATAGTTACCTTTGGCAGAAGAAATTAACGAATAATGCGTCTGGGGGAATAGGACGATGAATGCGAATTATGATGTTATTGTTGTCGGTGCTGGACCGGCTGGAATATTTACTTGTTATGAATTAACTCTTAAAATGCCTGAAGCAAAAATTTTATTAATTGATAAAGGCCATGATATTTATAAAAGAAATTGTCCGATTTTACAGAAAAAGATCTCGAAATGCCCGCCGGCAGCAGGAAGAAAGGAATTTGCCGGCTGCTTGCCTGCTTGTTCTATCACGAATGGATTTGGCGGAGCAGGGGCTTATTCAGATGGGAAATTCAATATAACGAGTGAGTTTGGCGGCTGGATGACCGATTATCTCCCTGACTCCCAGGTTGTTGAATTGATAAAATATGTAGACGAAATTAATTTGAAGCATGGCGCGACTGAAAGTATTACAGACCCAATGACAGAGGAAGTGAGGGACATCGAGCGCCGCGGATATGCAGCAGGACTTAAACTGCTTCGTGCGCAGGTCAGACATTTGGGCACCGAGCAGAATCTTGAAATCCTAAAGAGCATTTATGAATATTTACGAGAAAAAATTGATATGTCCTATAAGACAGAGGTTGAAGATCTCATAACAGAGAAAACCCCTGATGGCAATCGCATAATGGGAGTTAAGCTTAAGTCCGGAAATGAAGTTTATGCTGATAAGGTAGTTGCAGCACCAGGGAGAGATGGATCAGTTTGGCTGGCAAACCTCCTGAAGTCACGCCGCTTGAAGATGATCAATAATCAGGTAGATATTGGCGTGCGGGTTGAAACTTCGGATATTGTCATGGAAGAGATCAATAAACATCTTTACGAAGGAAAGTTCACATTTAATACATCCGTCGGTACAAGAGTGCGGACATTCTGCAGCAATCCTTCCGGCCATGTTGTAGTGGAAAACCACTCAGGAATCATGCTTGCGAATGGCCATGCTTACAAAGACCCTAAGCTGGGAAGCCCGAATACGAACTTTGCGCTGCTGGTATCCCATACATTCTCGGAACCGTTTGATAAGCCAAATGAATATGCGCATGAAATTTCAAGGCTTGCCAACAGCCTTTCAAACGGGGGAATCATTGTCCAAAAGTATGGAGATATATTAAAAGGGAGAAGGTCTACTGAGAAAAGGATTAAAGAAGGCTTCCTTGAGCCAACCTTAAAGGAAGCGGTCCCAGGAGACTTAGGCCTTGTGCTGCCATATAATACAATGAAAAGCCTGATTGAAATGACAGAGGCTTTAAACCATGTATCTCCCGGACTTGCATCAGAACACACCCTATTCTATGGAGTGGAGGCGAAATTCTACTCTGCACGTCCAAGATTGAATGACCGTTTCGAAACGGAAATCAGCGGACTTTATGTCGGCGGGGATGGTGCAGGCATTACCAGAGGACTTGCACAGGCGGGTGCCTGCGGTGTCTGGATTGCAAGGGATATTATCGAAAAGACAAGTAATGCACCAAGAAAAGAACCTGCATTAGTATAAGAACAGAAGGCCGTGCTGAAAAGCAGGCCTTTTTTTATATAAAAAACAGTTATTTCCTAACGACCCCGTATTTGATAAAATGTAAAACAATCTAAGTCTGAAAGTGAAAAAGGAGAGGACACAATGCTTGCAGAGCGATTAAAGCCCGGCGATGAGATCCGGGTCATTGCACCGTCCAGAAGTATGGCTATCATAAAAGGCGAACAATTGCGAATTGCCCAAGAGCGGCTGAATCGGCTGGGATTCACAGTGACATACGGCAAAAATGCAGAAGAGCATGATGAGTTTTTCAGTACTTCTATAGAAGAAAGAATTGAAGATTTCCATGATGCTTTTACTGATCCTAATGTAAAGGGAATCCTGACGGTGATCGGCGGCTATAACGCCAACCAGCTTTTAAATTACATAGACTTCGGGATAATAAAAAACAATCCAAAAATATTTTGCGGATTTAGTGATATCACAGCACTGCAGGGTGCCATTTATAAAAAAACAGGTTTGATCACCTATTCTGGCCCGCATTTTTCAAGCTTCGGTGTAAAGCATGGGTTTGAGTACACATTGGAATCTTTTATTAACGCAGTAACAAACGATGCCCCATATGAGATTACAGCATCATCACAATGGAGTGATGATCCATGGTATCTCGATCAGGAAGACAGGCATTTCATCAAAAATAATGGGTATACGGTAATCCAGGAAGGGATTGCAGAAGGCGTATTAATTGGAGGGAATTTATGCACGCTTAATTTGCTGCAGGGAACAGAGTTCATGCCATCTTTAAAGGATTCAATCTTATTTATTGAAGATGATGAGGAATCACATGCTCTCACCTTTGATCGGAATCTTCAATCACTTCTGCACCTGCCTGATGCCTGTGACATCAAAGGAATCCTCATTGGAAGATTTCAGAAAAATTCTCAAGTGACAGATGAAGCACTGAAGAAAATTATTGTATCCAAAAAAGAACTTCGAGACATCCCTGTAATCGCAAATGTGAACTTCGGCCATGTACAGCCCTATGCCACTATCCCAATTGGAGGGAAAGCAGTTATAAAAGCACAAGGTTTTGAAAGTGAAATTTGGATTGAACAGAATTAGGAAAATGAATTTTCAGCAGCCGCTATCCAGCGGCTGTTTTTTTTTGCAGCGAAAAAATAGATCACTCTGCAAAATTCTTTTATGAAAGATTTCTTAAGTGACTTCATACAATTTACTATATTGCCAAATGGTAGAGAGTATTTGGCTTGTAGAATTGAAGATTTGCTGTGAAAGCTCATGAAGCCATCGGCGGATATTGATTAGCCGCAGGCAAATTTCGCAATTATAGTTGGAGGGAGTACGCTGATGAACCAGTCGAACTTAATTAAGCCGATGCTTGATGCACAGTACCCGATCATCGATTATGGCAGGGGAGTTTATTTATATGATACGGACGGAAAGGAATACCTGGATGCATCATCCGGTGCAATAACGGCCAATATAGGCCATGGTGTGGAGGAAATCATTGAGGCAATGCATGAACAGGCAAAAAAAGTTTCGTTTGTATATCGATCGCAATTTACGAGCGGGGCAGCTGAAAAGCTTGCCCGTAAAATAGCGGAGGCTGCGATTGGTGATTTGAATTGGAGCTTTTTTGTGAACAGCGGGTCTGAGGCCACTGAAACAGCTATGAAAATAGCGATTCAGTATTGGCAGGAAAAAGGCATTGTGACAAAAACAAAGGTGCTCTCAAGGTGGATGAGCTATCATGGCATAACCCTTGGAGCTTTATCAATGTCAGGACATACGGGCAGAAGGGCTCGCTTCATACCGCTGCTTGAGGATTTCCCTGTCATTCATCCTCCATATTGCTATAGGTGCCCCTACAATCTGGAAGCGCCTGAATGCGGTTATCTGTGTGCACATGAACTTGAAACCGTCATTAAACGGATAGGATCAGAGAATATTGCTGCGTTTATCGCAGAGCCGGTCATTGGGGCTGCAGGGGGGGCTATTACACCTCCAAAGGATTACTACCGGATAATCAAAGAAATTTGTGAGCGGAATGACATATTATTTATTGCTGATGAGGTGATGACTGGTTTTGGCAGAACAGGCACCATGCTTGCCTGTGAGCATTGGAATGTAAAGCCTGATATTGTCGCACTTGGAAAAGGAATGGGCGCCGGGTATGCTCCGATTGCGGCTGCACTTGTAAGCGATGAAGTAATGGAGCCCATACTGGCAGGTTCAAAAAGCATTATGAGCGGTCATACCTTGAGTGCCAATCCGCAGTCATGTGCAGTGTCCCTCGCAGTGCTTGAATATATTGAGAAAAATAATATTATCCCGGAAGCAGAAAGCAAAGGAGTGTATTTAAGAAATAAATTGACTAAGCTGCAATCCAAATTTTCCTTTATTGGTGATGTAAGGGGAAAAGGGCTGATGGTCGGACTTGAATTTGTAATGAATCCTCTGACAAAAGAGCCGTTTACAAAAAGCTTCGGTCTGACTCAGAGGTTAATACAGGAAGCACAGGAACATGGCCTGCTTATTTACCCTGCAGGTGCGGGCATAAATGGTACAGACGGGGATGCCGTATTGATTGCACCGCCGCTGACTATTACCAAAAGGGAAATCGATGATCTGGTAAAGAGGTTTGAAAAGACTTTGCAGATTTTCTCGGAAAATCATTTGATCCCTGGTGAGGAAGAGGCTGAATAACAATGGAGAACACATTTAATAAGATTATTGAACTTGATGATGCAATGAAGCATTTTCGGGACGGCATGATCATTATGTTTGGCGGCTTCGGCGGAATTGGCACCCCTCCATCCCTTATCGACGGCATCTTGGATAATGGATTCAAAGATTTAACGCTTATTGGCAATGATTCAGGATTTCCCCATATTGGAATCGGGAAGGTGGTAAGCCAGGGAAGGGCAAAAAAAATGATTGCTTCTCATATTGGCTCAAATCCCGTTGCCGGCCAACTCATGACAGATGGAAAAATGGAAGTGGAATTTTCACCCCAGGGGATATTGGCAGAAAGAATACGTGCTGGCGGAGTCGGCATACCTGCCATACTTTCCGATATTGGCCTTGATAACGCCATTGTGACCGGCAATAAGCAGACATGCAGCATTGGCGGAAAAAAGTATCTTGTCGAGACTGCCCTGACTGCTGATATATCGATTATTTTCGCTAAGAAAGCTGATCCTTACGGGAACTTGATTTATGACAAAAGTGCCAGAAACACAAACCCTCTTGTCGCCATGGCTGGTGATATGACGATTGCGGAAGTGGAGGAAATTGTCCCGCTTGGCAGCCTGGATCCAGATGAAATTATAACACCGGGCGTTTTCGTCGATTATATCGTTCCTTCGAAAGGAGTGAATTGGGAATGGGCATGGGAGTAGAAATTAGAAATCGTATTGCCAAACGTGCTGCAGAGGAAATAAAGAACGGGATGATTGTTAATCTCGGCATTGGAATCCCATCGCTTGTGCCCAATCATTTGCCTGCCGGGACAAATGTAATGTTTCATGCGGAAAATGGCATTACAGGCATGGGGCCTAGTCCGGAGAAAGGGGAGGAAGATGAAAATCTCTGTAATGCAGGAGGTTTTCCAGTTTCCGTTGTAAAAGGTGCTTCGTATTGCGACAGCACTATTGCTTTCGGGATGATACGCAGAGGAAGAGTTGATATGACGATTCTTGGCTCCCTGGAGGTAAGCGGAAAAGGGGATCTGGCCAATTGGATTGTGCCGGGAAAAAAAGTTCCTGGTATGGGCGGTGCAATGGAGCTTGCCCAAAAAGCAAAAAAAGTCATTGTCCTTATGAACCAGACAGACAAGTACGGGAACCCCAAAATTGTGAACGAGTGCACCCTGCCTCTTACGTCAGCACGCTGTGTAAACATGATTATTACAGAGATGGCTGTCTTTCAAATATCAGCTCATGGACTCACACTGACTGACTTGTTTGCGCCACACTCTATAAATGAAGTAAGGGCAAAAACCGGCTGCAGTTTTACTATTGCTGAGAATGTGAGAGTGATTAATTGATAGATTTATTTGCCTTGGCCTTAAAAAAGGAGTGAGAATATGAATACTCATGCAAAGATTAAACAATGGATGGAAGAGAATAAGCAAAGAGGAACAAGACTTCTTCAGCAGCTGGTCCAGGAAGGCAGCATCCGCGGAAATGAAAGCAGTGCACAGGCCGTCATCATAGAAAAATGCCGCAAACTTGGACTAACCCTTGATATTTGGGAAATCGGCAAGGAACAATTGATTAAGCACCCTGCTTTTTGTTCAGATCGAAAGGATTTTTCCGGAAATCCCAATGTAGTGGCTGTTTTGAAAGGAACAGGCGGAGGAAGGTCCATCATCCTCAATGGCCATATTGATGTCGTTCCGGAGGGAGACCGAAATGATTGGGAACATGATCCATTTAGCGGCAGAATTGAAGATGGAAAGCTATTTGGCAGGGGTTCGACCGATATGAAAGGCGGCACCGTTTCGCTCCTGCTTGCTATGGAAGCCATTATTGCGCTTGGAATCAAGGTTAAAGGCGATGTGATTTTTCAAAGTGTCATAGAAGAAGAAAGCGGCGGGGCGGGTACATTGGCAGCAGTCCTCAGGGGGTATTCAGCGGATGGGGCAATCATTCCCGAACCGACAAATATGAAACTATTTCCAAAACAGCAGGGCTCGATGTGGTTTCGGATAACAGTCAAAGGACGTTCAGCTCATGGCGGAACCCGATATGAGGGCGTCAATGCCATCGAAAAAGCTATGTATGTGATGACAAAGCTTCAGGAGCTTGAGAAGTTAAGGAACCTTAACATTGAAGACCCTCTCTATTCAAAAATCCCTATTCCGATTCCTATTAATATCGGAAAAATATACAGCGGAGAGTGGCCATCTTCCGTACCGGATATTGCTGTCATAGAGGGAAGGATGGGGGTAGCGCCGGATGAAGAGATGAAATCGGCCGAAAAAGAGCTGGAGGATTGCCTGAAGGAAGCAGCACAAAATGATCCGTGGCTTAAAAAGAATCCTCCTCAAGTTGAATGGTTTGGCGGGCGCTGGCTGCCTGGAGATCTGGAGCAGGATCATCCTTTAATGGCTGTATTATCGGAATCCTTTGAAACTGTAAAGGGTAAACAGCCGGCAGTTGAGGCATCACCATGGGGCACGGATGGAGGCATAATATCTAAAATTGGAAATACACCTGTTGTGGTATTCGGCCCAGGTGTAACGGAAGCCGCCCATGATGTTAACGAATTTATTTCCTTAGAGGAAGTTTTTGATGCGGCTGAAATTATTGCTCTGGCCATACTGGAATGGTGCGGCACTAATCAGGGAGAGGGGAATTAAGGATGGGATTAATTAATATAAGAACAGAGCTGCCGGGACCAAAAGCGAAGGAGTTATTGGCTAAAAAAGAGAAGAATGTCCCAAAGGGGCCCTTTAACACGATGCAGACATTTGCTGCTAAAGGGGATGGAGCACTTCTGACAGATATAGATGGGAATACTTTTCTTGATTTTGCGGGGGCAATCGGGACACTGAATGTTGGACACTGTCCGCCAAGGGTTGTTGAAGCGCTCCATGCCCAAATTGACCAATATCTTCACCCATGCTTTCATGTCATGATGTATGAGCCTTATATCAAGCTGGCAGAGAAACTCAACAGCATTACACCCGGCAATCACAGCAAAAAAACCTTCTTTTTAAGCACCGGAGCAGAGGCAGTAGAAAATGCGGTTAAAATAGCAAGGAAATATACAGGCAGAAAAGGAATTATATCATTTGAGCGGGGATTTCATGGCCGGACCTATATGTCCATGAGTTTAACGAGCAAGGTAAAACCATATAAATATGAATTCGGGCCATTTGCGCCGGAAACGTATAAATGGCCTTATCCTTATTATTACCGCAGCGAGGGCCTGAAGGATAAAGACCATGATTATGCCCTGCTTAAAAGATTCGAAACGTTTTTTCTGAGCGAGGTGCCGCCTGAAGAAGTCGCCGCTGTCATTATGGAGCCTGTTCAGGGTGAAGGAGGTTTTGTTATGCCGTCTTCCCATTTTGTAAAAGGTGTTAAAGCACTTTGTGAAAAACATGGAATCCTTTTTATTGCTGATGAGGTACAGACTGGATTTGGCAGGACAGGCAAAATGTTTGCCATGGAGCATTATGATGTTGTACCGGATCTTATGACCATGTCTAAATCGATCGGTGCCGGATTGCCGATCAGTGCTGTAACTGGAAGGTCAGACATAATGGATTCACCGAATATTGGTGAAATCGGCGGCACTTACGGAGGCAGTCCGCTAGGCTGTGCCGCTGCATTAGAAGTGATTCGGACAATTGAGGAAGAAGGATTATTAGAAAGAGCAAATGAAATCGGAAGTCTTTTCACTGAAAAATTTTCTGATTTTCCTATAAAATATAAGCAAGTGGGTGAAGTACGTTCTTTAGGAGCAATGTGTGCCATTGAATTTGTTAAAGATCAGGAAACAAAGGAACCCAATAAAGAAATCGTTCAGGAGATCTTGTCAAAGGCACACAGGCGCGGCCTCATCATAATGAGCGCCGGCTTATATGGCAATATTATTCGTTTGCTCAGCCCGCTTGTGACAACCAATGAACAGCTTAATGAAGGATTTTCTGTACTGGAAGAAGTAATAGGTGAATGCTGCACATAAGGAGGAATTCCATTGAAACAACATTTATGGATCAGCGGAAAGTTCAAGGAAACAGAAAATTACAAAGCATTAAAGAGCCCCTATAGCGGGGATGTTATTGCAGAAGTTGCCATGGCAGCTCCTTCCGATGTGAAGTCAGCAATTGATGCTGCAGAACAATCCAGAAAAATAATGGCTGATATGCCTGCCCATAAACGGGCGGAAATACTGGAAAATGTGGTCGCCATCTTGAAGGAGGAAAAAGAGGAGTGCGCAAAAATTATTGCGCTCGAAGCTTCAAAGCCGATAAAGGCTGCCAGAGGAGAAGTTGACCGCACCATCATGACATATAAATTCGCTGCCCAGGAAGCTCGCAGACTTTATGGAGAAACAATCCCGATGGATGCGGCTCCGGGAGGCGAAGGCAGGGTCTCCTATACAGTACGGGAGCCTCTCGGGATTATCGGAGCCATCACGCCATTTAATTTTCCTATGAATCTGGTTGCGCATAAAGTGGGACCGGCTATTGCTGCCGGCAACACGGTTGTTTTAAAGCCTGCTTCTCAAACGCCAATGTCGGCATACAAAATTGCTGATATTTTTGACAGAGCAGGACTTCCTGCTGGAGTGCTGAATGTAGTAACCGGAAGCGGCGGAACGGTCGGGGATGTACTTGTTGCCGACGGACGTATATCGATGATTACTTTTACAGGCAGCCCTGCAGTAGGCAGGCAGATCCGCGAACATGCAGGCTTGAAGAGAGTAACGCTTGAATTGGGTTCCAATTCGGCAGTTGTTGTGGATGAAAATGCAGACGTGGAGAAAATTGTCCCGCGTATTACAGCCGGGGCTTTTGCCTTCCAGGGTCAGGTATGTATTTCCGTGCAGCGCATCTATGTACATGAGTCTCTGTATCAGACATTTGCCGAGCGTTTTGTAGAGGAAGCCAAAAAGCTGAAAATCGGCGATCCGCTTAATGAGGATACGGATATTTCAGCGATGATCTCAAGGAGTGACACTGAACGCGCAGAGACCTGGATCAAGAGTGCCATAGAAAGCGGAGCGGAGCTTGCTCTTGGCGGGAATGCGACAGATAATACCCTGTATCCGACCGTTCTGCTGAATGTTGACAAATCTGAAAAAATTTCATGTGAGGAAGCATTTGCACCAGTGGTTCATATTAATTCATTCAGCAGCTTTGAAGAGGCGCTGGCACTTGTGAATGATTCAGAATTTGGCCTTCAGGCCGGTGTTTTCACCAATGATGTGAACAAAGCCTTCAAAGCCGCAAAAGAGCTTCATGTGGGTGGGGTTATGGTGAACGATTTCCCAACCTTCCGTGTAGACCACATGCCATATGGCGGAGTGAAAATGAGCGGAATGGGACGTGAAGGAATCAAATATGCTGTTGAAGAAATGACAGAGATGAAGCTGATCAGCTTTAAAATTGACTAAGATGAAAAGGAAGAATACTTAGCTGATAAAGTTGCTGTTTTGGCCGTTATTCTTTAAGTTTTCATAATGCCTGGCCCTTTGGCCGGGCAGTTTTATTAATAGAAGGGGGTCATAGCAATGAATAATACTGCTTCAATAAAAACAATAAAAAAAGAAGACTTTGTGGCCGAACTCTACCTGGATCCATTCAATAAACGATTAAGGGTTGACGATTATGCAGGTGAATTGGCAGGTGCCGTCCATGAAGCAGAGAAAACAGCAAAAGAACACCAGTGTGAGAAATTAATTTTCAGGGGAAGAGTTGAGAATTATATAGATCTTCTTTCGATGGGATTTCAGTGCGAGGCTGTTATTGACGGGTATTTCCACGGTTCTGATCAATACTTTTTCTGCAAGTATTTTTCAGATGAAAGAAGAAATAATGGACACTGGATCTCTGAAGACAGCATCGTTAAAAATGTAACCGCCCTTGAAAGAAACCCCGATGTCATTATGCCTCCCTCTGAATATCAGCTTATAAAAATAACGGAGCAGGATGCTGAAAAAATGGCTGAACTATACCGTGAAGTATTTAAGATTTATCCAACACCTCTCCATGATCCCTCATATATAAAAAAGACAATCCGGGAGGGCACCATTTATTACGCATTTCAGTATAAAGGTGAACTTGTCAGTGCTGCATCAGCGGAGGTCAATCTTTTTTATAAAAACGCAGAACTGACAGATTGTGCGACACTCCCATCACACCGTAAACATGGTTTAATGAAAATACTCCTCGAAAAATTGGAAAAAGATCTAAAATCGCAGGGTGTATTCTGTGCCTACTCCATCGCCAGAGCGCTGTCATTCGGTATGAATGCCGTTCTGCATCAGCTTGGCTATTCCTATCGGGGCCGTCTTCTTAACAACTGCTATATTTTCGATAAACTTGAAAATATGAATGTCTGGGTAAAGAATTTGGCCCATTCGGATTAACGGATCCTCAAAAAGAAATGCCGGATTTTCGGCACAATCCTGACAGGTTTTCGGCACCCTGTCATATACATAAGCAGGGGGGATTTAATGATTGAAACTCAAAGTATTTCTAAAGAAGTTCTGGCCGCCATATTAAAAGGCATTGATGAAGGGATTCATGTAGTGGATTTGAATGGAATTACCATATTTTATAATGAAATAGCTGCAAGACATGATGGTCTGGAGGTTTCTGAGGTAATCGGAAAATCTGTTCTGAAAGTCTTTCCTTCATTGGATAAAGAGACAAGCACTTTATTAAAGGTTATGAAAACAGAAACACCGATATATAATCAGACTCAGTCCTATGTAAACCTCCATGGTGCACAAATAGAAACCATCAATACCACTCTCCCTATAACTGTTAATGGGAAGGTAGCGGGAGCTGTCGAGATTGCCAAGGACTATTCCAGATTGAAGCTTCTTTCTGAAAGCCTTCTTGATTTGCGCAAAAAAATAAAACAGCCCCCAAAAAAAGCGGCTGCTGCCAATAATGTACAGTATACATTGGATAGCCTTCTTACAATAAATAAGGAAATGAAAAATATTAAAAAGGAAGCAGCCAAACTGGCAAAGTCTGATTCTTCCATTCTTGTGTTTGGGGAAAGCGGGTGCGGAAAGGAGCTCTTTGTTCAGGGGCTTCATCATGCTTCCTCAAGAACTGAAGGCCCATTTATTGCCCAGAACTGTGCGGCAATACCGGAGTCCTTGCTTGAAAGCATTCTTTTTGGGACTGCTAAAGGAAGCTATACAGGAGCGGTAGATCGGCCGGGGCTATTTGAATTAGCCGATGGCGGGACACTTTTTCTCGATGAAATACATGCCATGCCGATTGAGCTGCAGGCTAAACTGCTGAGAGTGCTTGAGGATGGCATTGTCCGAAGAGTAGGAAGCCCGAAGAGCTCACGGGTCAATGTACGGGTGATTGCAGCCATGAATATCCATCCAGTGGAAGCACTTGAGAAGAACCAAATGAGAAAGGACTTATTTTACCGCTTAAACGTTCTCACATTCGGGCTCCTTCCTCTAAGGGAGAGAAAGGAAGATATTGAATTTCTTGCCCATCATTTTATTAGACGGTTTAATCAGATGTTGCAAAAAAATCTCTCAGGAATCGGAGAGGATGTGCTGGCCTTTTTCAGACAATACCATTGGCCCGGAAACGTCAGGGAATTAAAGCATACAATCGAGTACATGATAAATGTCTGTGAAGAAGACTTTCTTAAAGCTGAGGATTTGCCAGTTATAATGAAACAGCAGCTTCAAAAGAATAAACAGGATTTTTCAGTAAAAGTCCAGCCATTAAAGGCGAGTATGGAAAAGCAGGAAAAAGCTTTAATCGAAAAAGCTCTTCTAGAAACAAACGGAAATATAAAAAAAGCCGCAAAGCTATTAGAGGTGCCCCGTCAGACACTGCAATATAAACTGGCCAAGTATAATATTGAAATGAATAACAGAATTCTGGTGAGTAACACTCATGAAGGTGCCGAGTAATCGGCACTTTTTTGTTTTAGCGGAAATGAAAGGATCCCTTGAGCTGCAAACAATCGCCAATCCGGAAGGGGTTTCATATGATAGTACGAAATATTCAGAATTGGCATGAAACTTGCAATGTGTATTATATAGAAATTCATATAGGGGGAATAGAGATGAAGAGCTTTTTATATAAACCGGATCGGCATTGGAAAGATATTGAGCTATGGAAGGACGTCACAGAAGAACAATGGAATGATTGGCTCTGGCAGCTGACGAACACCATTCGGACAGTTGATGATTTGAAAAAGGTGATTAACCTTACACCTGAAGAGGAGGAAGGAGTCAGGATTTCTGCAAAAACCATACCTTTAAATATTACACCTTATTATGCTTCACTAATGAATCCGGATGACCCCCGGTGTCCGGTAAGGATGCAATCCGTCCCTATTTCAAATGAAATCTATAAAACTAAATATGATCTTGAAGATCCGCTGCACGAGGATGAAGACTCCCCAGTTCCGGGATTAACACACCGCTACCCTGACCGGGTCTTATTTTTGGTAACAAATCAATGTTCAATGTATTGCCGTTATTGTACAAGAAGAAGATTTTCCGGACAAATCGGCATGGGTGTACCGAAAAAACAGCTGGATGCAGCGATCAGCTATATCAGGAGTGCTCCTCAGGTTAGAGATGTTCTCATTTCCGGCGGAGACGGACTTTTGATCAATGACAATATTCTTGAATACATTCTGAAAAATTTGCGGGAAATCGATCATGTCGAAATCATCAGAATCGGTACGCGGGCACCTGTTGTATTTCCCCAGCGGATTACCGAGAATTTATGCAATATCCTGAAGAAGTATCATCCCGTATGGCTGAATACACATTTTAATACTTCTATTGAAATTACCGAAGATTCCAAGAGAGCATGTGAGATGCTGGCAAATGCAGGTGTTCCGGTTGGCAACCAATCCGTTATTTTGGCAGGCATAAACGACAGCGTTCCTATTATGAAAAGACTAATGCATGACCTTGTTAAAATCCGGGTACGCCCTTATTACATTTACCAATGTGATCTTTCTGAAGGCATTGGCCATTTCCGTGCTCCGGTTTCGAAAGGGCTTGAAATTATTGAAGGGTTAAGGGGGCATACATCGGGCTATGCTGTTCCGACTTTTGTGGTCGATGCGCCTGGCGGAGGCGGAAAGATTTCACTGCAGCCGAATTATTTGATTTCTCAAAGTGCAGACAAAGTGATCCTCCGCAATTTCGAAGGTGTAATCACCACGTATCCTGAGCCTGAAAACTATGTCCCAGGCCGTGCAGAAGGCTACTTTAAAGAAATTTATCCTGATATGGATGAGAAAAAATCAAATGTGGGCATTGCCGCGCTAATGAATGACCAGCAGTTCAACCTGGTGCCTGAAGGCCTGGCAAGGCTGGATCGCCGCGAAAAATATGACAGCGACCCACAGCATAGTTCTTTGAAAGATAAGCGTGGTAAACGGGATGAACTAAAGGAAAAGAAATTCAATGCCCAGCAGACAAAGTAGAGCCCTGCAGCAGAGGCAGGTTCAGAAGCTGCAGCTGCCAAGGAATAGGAGGACAGGAATGGGAAATAAATGTGCCTGGTGTGAAAGCCAAAATATAAGTGAAAGCAGTGAAACGGTTTATTGGGAGCTGCCTGATGGAACAAGAGCCATCCAAATAAATGAGACACCTTCCATTTCCTGCAGGGATTGTGATATGGTTTACCAGTCAGATGAGCTTGTTAAGTCGATTGAGGACCAGCTATTTTTGATTGATGTGAAGAAGATCGGAAAAGAAATAAATTATGAAAAATTGATGGAGCAGCCAAGGCTGCTGAAGCGAAATTATTTTGATTTCTCTTCCTATGAAAAGTGAGGAAAAGGGCAGCCCGCCGATATGCGGGCTGCCTTTAATATGTATAAGTAGACGAGCTTGGTACAATTCGATTATAGTAGAAAATAAATTAATGTACGACAGAATAAAAAGGAAGGCGTTAATATGTCAAAAACTTTCTATCACTTTTTAATGAAATACAGACATCCAGCACCAAAAGATAACATCAGCCGTTTTGCCAATGACGCATATGAGGACCACAGCTTTCCAAAAACAGCTTATGATTATGATGAGGTAAGCTCTTATCTTGAACTGAACGGAAGCTATCTGGAAACCATGTCTATTTTCGATGAAGCCTGGCAGTTGTATATACTATCTGAAAGCTGAACGGACAAATTGAAACACTCCTGCTCTGGAGTGTTTTTTATTTATGCTGTTTTCTTAAAATCTCTTGTTTTAATATCTTAGTTTAATTTACTGAGTCGATCTTCGCTGTGGACACTTGATCCTCGAAAATGCTGAAGCATTTCCTTCGTGCGGTGTTCATTCGAGGAAGCTTATTCAATGTCCTGCGGGAGGAGAGGGAGCGGGAGACCCCACAGGCGAAGCCGAGGAGGCTCCCGTTCCTCCCCGCGGAAAGCAACGGGATGAATTTAAATGTAAAATTCATCTTTATTTTGAGGTGTCTGTTTGTGATGAACGTACGGACGATTTTCATAAAAAGTGCATATACTATTGTATTCACTACTCACGACTCAGTCATTGAGAGGATGGAGGAAATGAGCAAAAAGAAAAAACCCAAGTACAAAATCGGTGATACAGTCGTGATCACTATTTATGGTACAGTCGGAAAAGTAACAGATGTAAAGTGGCTAGATGATATGTACGTCTATGAAGTCAATAAAAGTGAAGGTCTATATATGGAATCCAGCCTTCAAATGCTGTCTGAGTATGAAGGTGAGATCATGGAAAAGGAGCATATTGACATCGAATATAAATACTTTTTTGGCGACCTTGTTCAAGTCAAGGGGTATGGTTCGGATCTTTTCAAAATCGTAGGCTTCAGGACGGAAATTTGGAGATACAAAGAAGATGCATGGGAAGATGTTATTTATGAGCTCTCAAGAATTAATGACGGGGAATGGCTGGAAGCAGGGGAAGAAGAGCTGACACTCGTTGCGGATGCTGAAAGTGCTGATGCATTTATTCAAAAGCTGGGGCTCCTCTATATGATCAATAAAAAAGAAAAGCTTCCTGAATTAAGGGAAACGGCACATTCATTCCGCAAGGCAGAAAAGGAATTGCTCGATGGGATAAAAGAAAGAAAAGTGCTGATTGATGGCTTGCTTGATATATACAATGATTATCGTATTCTTTATGAAATGTTTCAGGATGATGAGTATAAGCATATCATGCGGGTTATACTCAGAAAGCTGAAGCATATTGCCAACAATGATGATAAGAGCACTGTGTAAAAAGCACAGATATTTAAGCGCTTTTTAGAGCCAGGTGGCCAGGAGATACAGTAAAAATGGGACGCCAAACCATATGACGAGCTTGAACCAGGCATTTAATAGATTGCTATAAAGATTTATTATTGAGCTTTCTTCACGATTGACATCTTCTTTAATTAGTAGGGCTAGTCTGGATATACTGGACATGTCGCTGCCTCCTCAATTTGTATAAAATGGATTGCTGCTGGCTATTTATCCTATATGTATGTCCTGACTGGAGAAAAATGCATCGAAAATAAAATAAAGAATATGGCTTGTTCTGCATGAATCCAGGGAGTGCTTCATACATTTTGTACAAAGGGGGCGTTGCTGTGAAGGAAATAGAAGTCGTAATAGATACAGAAGAAATTGCTGAGTTTTTCTTTCATGAGCTGGCAAAAAGGGGATATGTGCCTACTGAAGGAGAATTGGATGAACTTGCAGATATCACGTTTGAGTACCTGCTGCAAAAGTGCATCATTGATGAAGAAATTGAAGATGACTGATATAGAAAAATGACGAGGAACGATGCTCGTCATTTTTTTGCGGAGCAGCAGGAACATCTTACACATACATATTTCTAATCACAGCATTTTCTGTGGGTACGCAGTGAACGCAGCAATTCCGAAAAAAAATATGTGCTGCCACCACTGAAAATGAAACCTTCTTGTTAATAAGAACGTATATCTAAGAGAAATAAGTGCTTTGCTTTATATATGGCAGTAAAAATAAAAAAAGAAACAGGGAGAGAAGCATATGTCATTTTTTAATAAGGTTTTGGCAAGTGTGGGAATTGGATCAGCAAAAGTGGATACGAAACTTGAAAAGGATTCAGCAGTTCCGGGCGAAGCCCTCAGAGGCGTGGTTGAGATTACAGGGGGCAGCACTGAACAGAAAATTGATGATATTTACCTTTCATTGAATACTACTTATATTAAAGAATCAGATGATAAAAAATATACAGTCTCCGGTCTGATTGACCGTTTCAGGCTTGCCCAATCCTTTACCCTGGCAGCCAATGAACGAAAGGAAATTCCTTTTACCTTTAACCTTCCAGCTGACACACCTTTGTCTTTTGGCAAAACGAAAATTTGGGTGACGACAGGACTGGATATAAAAAACGCGGTGGATCCTGCAGATAAGGATTATATTCGTGTTGCTGCTACCCCGCTGATGGATTCTGTATTGAACGCTGTTTCAAGTATGGGATTCCGTTTGCGGGAAGCAGAATGTGAACAGGCTCCGCACCGCCTTCGCAGAAGGCTACCGTTTATCCAGGAGTTTGAATTTGTTCCAGTCTCCGGTCCTTTCAGAGGAAAACTTGATGAACTGGAAGTGGTCTTTTCTCCACTGTCAAACGGAGAGACCGAGGTTATGATGCAAGTAGACCGTAAAGCGAGAGGGATAGGCGGATTTCTGGCAGAAGCATTAGAAATGGATGAAACATTTGTCCGTTTCACTGTTACAAATGCAGATATTCCTTATATGCAGCAAAAGCTTCAGTCGGTCATTGCAAAATATGCTTAATTCATTGAGAAAACGATGGGCATCACCCATCGTTTTTTTGCTTTGGCTGCGGCAGTGAAAATGCTATGGCTGTTATGCCAGAAGTGTTCTAATTAAATCCTGTCCTTTTAAAAATGGGGTAATGAGCACGTACATGATTGAATCCGGGATTCTCTTCTCATCATCGGAAATAATGCCGTGAACACCAAGCCTCTGCATGTCTGCAAATTGGTATTGTTTACTGATGGTCCACGAGTAGATTTCATAACCGAATAATTCAGTTTGATTAATGAAGGACTTGGAAAGCAGGAGATGGTGAACAGATAGAAAAGAGGCAAAATCGCGGTAGGATGCCAAATGAAACAAGTCCAGGTGTTTGCTCAGCAGCAGGCCAGCAGGAATCTCGGGAGCCAGCTTGTGAAACTTTTTCATTTCATTAATATGAAAAGATTGGACTTTTATCTGACTGTCGGATTTGTAAGAGTTTAATACGTCTGCGAGAATTTCTGTCATGCCAGGCTGATTTTCAGGTGATTTCATTTCAATTATAATTCCTATTTTTCCGCTGGCTTGTTTTAATACTTCAGTCAATAAAGGGATTTTTTCACCGGCATACGCAGGAGAAAACCATGAGCCTGCATCCAGTTTTTTTAAGTCTTTAACCGTTAATTCCTCAATTAGCCCCTCACCGTCGGTAGTTCGCAAAACATTAGCGTCATGAATAACAACCAGCTGTTTATCCTTGCTCAGCCTTACATCTAACTCGATATAGTCAAAACCCATTTCAATCGCTTTTTCAAACGAGGCAAGCGTGTTTTCCGGTGCAAGTGCCGATGCGCCTCTGTGTGCGATGGACTTAAATGGCATGAGAGGCTGAAAAAAATAAGAAATAGTCATTAATAACATTCCAATTATGATTGAAAGCAAAACAGGCTTTTTGGATACCAGCAATTTCATCACCTCCAGATAAGACTTTTATACATAATATGCAGAATAAACATTTTTGAAAGCGTTTACTTAACGAAAACATCCGTTAATCGACAAAAATAGAATTTTTTTGATGGAGGAAACGACAAGAAAAATGGCTAATTAAACAGTAATGAAAAGTTGCTCACTAAAATTTAGGCAGCTGGCAGGAAATCGTCATAAGAATGCTTTTGAAGACCTTATTCGATAGTTGACAGGTCACTTGGTGAATTAGAATCAGCCAAAAAATAACGGATGCTGGGAATAAGAGGGAGATGCCATATGCTGAAGGAATTAACAAGGATCAAAAGAAGAAAGTATGATGTTACGATCTTTCAAACACCTGAATTCAGGGGCAAAAAAGGCTTTCAGCAAGTATATCGCCTTAATGTAGAAGCTTTGACTCATGATGAATGTCTTGAATCAGTTTTTAGAAAGTTTAATGTGCATGATCGGATCCCGGGGGATTTCGATGGCCGGTTTATTTCCACAGGAGATATACTCTATATTGATGAAGGCAGAAGAGGGCAATTTTATTATCAGCTGAAGCCTGGCGGCTGGGAAGAAGTTAATAGGATACATATTAGATAAATAAGAAAACAGGAGGGCATAATAGCTCTCCTGTTAATTTTTATTAAAAGTCTATTCGGTTATGTTTGATCCCGGACTGTTTTTGCGCTTGTTGGCTGTGAATTCCTTGCCATGCGCTTCCTGCTCTGCAGCAATGGCTTCAGCAGGAATATGATTATTCTTCTTAGGTGAATTTATACGGTTGCGGTGCTTTTTGCCCATATTAAGTCCCTCCGGTTATCGATTGCTTTTTGTTTTGACTGTTTTGGATGTATTAGGCTCAGTATTAGCCCTGGAAGATGGATTTGTCTCATTGGCATGCTGGACTGCCTGCCTGAGTTTTTTGCTCATTCCTTTTTGCGGCATGATTACAACCTCCTTTGGAAAAGCTAAAATTAGCTTTCCCGCACGGGGAAAAAACATGCCCTGCCTTATTTGTTTCTAACTGGTGGCACATATGGTATAGTGTGACTTGGAAGCATTTACATCAGCTTCAGAATTAATTTGGAGGTTAGATTTATGAGCGTACATATTGGTGCTAAAGAAAATGAAATTGCGGAAACGGTCCTGCTTCCTGGAGACCCTTTGCGTGCAAAATATATTGCAGAAACATTTTTAGAAAATGCGGAGTGCTACAATGAAGTCCGCAACATGTTTGGCTATACAGGAACGTATAAAGGGAAGCGCATATCAGTTCAGGGTACAGGCATGGGAGTTCCATCCATTTCCATCTATATCAATGAACTGATGCAAAGCTATAATGTCCAAAACCTGATTAGAGTAGGAACGTGCGGTGCGATTCAAAAAGATGTAAAGGTTCGCGATGTAATCCTTGCGATGAGCTCTTCTACAGATTCCCAAATGAACAGGCTCACTTTCGGAGGGGTTGACTTTGCGCCGACAGCCAATTTTGATCTATTGAAAAAAGCTTATGATGCAGGTGTTGAAAAAGGATTAAACCTTAAAGTCGGAAATGTCTTCACAGCTGACATGTTCTATAATGACAATTCGGAACTTGAAAAATGGGCAAAGTATCAGATTCTGGCAATTGAGATGGAAACAGCCGCTCTATATACACTTGCAGCGAAGTTTGACCGCAAAGCACTATCTGTCCTAACAGTCAGTGATCACATCCTGACAGGTGAGGAAACGACTGCTGAAGAAAGACAAACCACCTTCAATGAAATGATCGAAGTGGCACTTGAAGCTGCTATTAAGGAATAATATAGATGAAACTGGTTCACCTGAGCCAGTTTTATTTTTTTTGAAGAGTGTAATTTTGAAATTATTAAAAATGATATTTGTGCCGTTTGTCCTGTTTTTAACACAATTATGGACTAGTTGACGTGTAGTGTTAAAATAGTAATGTTGCAAAGAAATAAAAAGACAGGTGAGTTTGAATGAAGAAGATCATAATTATGGCAGGGACCCTCAGCCTTCTGCTTTCCGGCTGCAGCCAGCTTGATCCGTATTTGGATAAAGCAAAGCCGCTTATTGAAAAAATTCCGTTCCTTGGGGAAGATAAAAGCCTCGATGAACCTTCTCAAGAAAATGAATCACTAAATAGAGAAGAAAACAGTGCCGGGGAAGCAGGCAATGAAGGCAAAGAAAATATTCAAAAGGATCCTCTTTCATTGGAAGCTTCATATTTTAATGATATTAAAACTGTGGATGGCAGAAATATTATTCAGAACCCTGATAATGTGATGGTCCTGGTGAATAAACAATTCAGCCTTCCGGATGGCTATGAACCATCCAAGCTAATGATCCCGGATGTCGCATTTTCTTACGGAAAGTTAGATTTGGAAAAGAGCTATATGCGTCAGGACGCAGCTGAAGAGCTGGAAAAGCTGTTTACAGGAGCATTGAATGAAGGTGTGGAATTATTTGCTGTATCCGGCTATCGCTCATTTACACGGCAATCGGAAGTTTTTGATGCCGAAGTAAATAGAGTTGGTAAAGAAAAAGCGGTCCATGCTGTGGCGATTCCCGGAAGCAGTGAACATCAGACAGGACTTACAATGGATATTTCCAGCAGAAGTGCAAGTCTGGAGCTTTCCGAAGAATTCGGGGAAACAAAGGAAGGAAAGTGGCTTGCCAATAATGCGCATCGCTATGGATTTATTCTCCGCTATCCAAAAGGAAAAGAAGCCATCACAGGTTATAAATATGAGCCTTGGCATTTCCGTTATGTGGGCCATGAAGCTGCTAAAGTCATTTATGAAAAGAAATGGACTTTGGAAGAGTACTTTGATATTGTTAAAAAAATCTAAGAGGCCAGAATGGCCTCTTTTTATTTGCCTTTCTCCTTCAGACTGCTTTTTCCTGATTGAAAATAGAATATAACCGCTAAAATGAAGGGTACAGCTGGAAGGCCTGATAGAAAACGGAGCACATTTTCTGCCCCTGCTAAAGAATATCCCAATGGCAGCAGCAGAAAAAAACTTAATAGAGCAAGTTTCCAAGACTGATTCATGATCCCGGCAATTAGGCTGATTAGGGAAAATGCGAAGCTTATCCATAATATTGCGGTTAACATCATAATTCACCCCTTAAGAAAGTGCTGGGAGAGCTGAGGGCTGGACGATGAAAGGTTAGATAGAGGGTTTTAAAATGGCTTTATAATAAAATATGTTTATACCGGCAAAACATTAATCTTTTATTTTCCTGATGTAAATGCCGCTTTAATTCAAGTGAAGCATTGCCTGGCCGGCTGTCTGTTTACCTGATGTTTATAAACCTCCTTCAATGAGGTATTAATAATGTAAGGTTTACTTGTAAAAAGGAGGCACATGCTTTGGAAAAAGTTTCGTTTAAAGTTGCAGGCATGACCTGCGGCCATTGTGAAGAGGCAGTCAAAAATGCCCTTCTCTCCATCGATGGAGTGGCAAGCGTCTCGATTGCCTTTCATGATGAACATGCAGAAATCGTCTATGACCCTGAAAAATCTGATAAGGAACATTTGATTAAAGCGATAGAAGACCAGGGCTATGGGGTAGCCTGACATAAGAAAGAGCGCCATGCATATTTTGCTGGCGCTCTTTTAATCGCTGCACACATTTTTCTTTGTTATTTATTCGATAAATGTTATTCTAATCATTAAGGATTGTACATAGTTATTTTACGGTGACGAAAGTGGTGAAAAAGTTTGCAAAATGAAGATTTAAACAAAGAAACTTCTGAAACACCAGATAATAACCATTCAGGTTTTATCCGCATGAAAAAGTTTCATTTTGTAATGCTGCTGTTTTTTATTGTGTTCCTTTCAGCTGGGATTACTACCTTTGCACTGGCCTTTGGAGATGAAAAGGCAGTAGATGTGGGATCAAGCGAAAGAAGGGAATTTGATAAGCTGTATACAGCTTATGATACCCTGAAAGCAAACTATTTCCAGGAAGTGGATCAAAGTAGCCTTATAAATGGCGCTATTAACGGTATGCTTGAAGCGCTGGATGATCCATACTCGGACTATATGAATGAAGAAGAAGCCGAAAACTTTCATCAGAGTATTTCGTCCTCTTTTGAAGGAATCGGAGCTGAAATCCAGGAACAGGAAGGCTACATAGTCATTGTATCCCCATTGAAAGGTTCACCTGCTGAAAAAGCCGGGCTAAGGCCAAATGACAAGGTTCTCTCAGTTGATGGAAAAAGCCTTCAGGGGATGAGCTCTACAGAGGCCGTTATGCTGATCAGAGGCGAAAAAGGGACTAAAGTGGAACTTGCAGTTCAGCGTCCCGGCACAGATGAGCCAATGAATATTTCCATTACACGCGATACGATTCCGCTTGAAACCGTCTATGGCGAAATGCTGGAAGATGGTATTGCAAAAGTACAGATTACTACATTCTCGGAAAATACTTCTAAAGAACTGGTGAAAACTCTGAATGAACTGCAGAAGCAGGGCATGAAAGGATTAATCCTTGATCTTCGCCAGAATCCAGGCGGCCTTCTGGATCAGGCAGTGGAAATCTCCAGCCTGTTTGTCCCGGATGGCGAGATATTATTCCAAATTGAAGACCGCAATGGAAACAGAGAAGAAGTAAAATCAAAGAGAGAAGAAAACCCGAATATACCTTTAGTCGTTGTGATTGATAAAGGAAGTGCCAGTGCATCAGAAATTCTGGCTGCGGCAGTACACGAATCCGCAGATGTGCCGCTTGTCGGTGAAAAATCGTTTGGGAAAGGCACCGTCCAGCGTGCACAGGACTTCTCAGATGGGTCAAACATGAAATTCACTACTGAAAAATGGCTGACACCGGATGGGAATTGGATTCATAAAAAGGGAATTACACCTGACCACAAAGTGGCCTTGCCGGAATACGCTTCACTGCCATTTATTAATCCAGACACTGAATTAAAGCTTTCTGCTTCTTCAGCTCAGGTTAAAGCAGCTCAAGCTATGCTGAAAGCTCTGGGATATAATCCTGGAAGGGAAGACGGTTTCTTTGATGAAAAGACGGAAGCAGCTGTAAAGGAATTCCAGGCTGCTGAAAAGCTTGATCAAAATGGAGTATTATCAGGGCAGTCTACTCTTAGGCTGATGGAAAAACTCCGTGAAAAAATCGACCAAAATGATACGCAAATTCAAAAAGCAGCTGAAGTGCTGAAAAAACAAATAGGGTCTTAATCTAAAGCTCTCCGATCCGGAGAGCTTTTTTTCATCATTTCTCAAGCGATTAGCGGCAGGTGGGGACAGTTCAAGTACTGTTCAAGTACTGTTCCAGAAAGTGGGTATAGAAAGCGTTTCTCTTTCCCACAATGGTAGTAAACTTAACTATA
This sequence comes from Paenibacillus sp. FSL R5-0490, assembly GCF_001956215.1. Taxonomy (GTDB): domain Bacteria; phylum Bacillota; class Bacilli; order Bacillales; family Cytobacillaceae; genus Cytobacillus. Next base: position 96,895 of record NZ_MRTQ01000020.1, read on the forward strand.
AAGCAACGCAGGGGTGATATGCTTGAAAAAAATTATGATTCTATTTGTAGTGGCTGCAGCTATACTTTCCGGCTGCACGTCTTTTCAGCAGAAAGATAACAATAATGCAGAGCAGGAAACGGAGATCGTCGAGTCCGAAAAGGAGAATAAAGAGCCCTCGGCGATTGTAAATGAAACGAAAAACTTTTTGCTGATTGGTGTCGACAGCAGAGGAGAAGAGGATTCACGTTCGGATGCCATTGTGCTGGCCAGCTATGAACCTTCCGGGGAATCCATTAAATTGGTCTCTCTTATGAGGGACAGCTATGTAAAAATACCGGATTACCAATATATGTACAGCAAGTTGAATCATGCTTATTATATAGGCGGCAAGGATTTATTAAAGGATACCATCGAACAAAACTTCGGAGTCCAAATCGATCATACAGCAATTATTGATTTTAAGGGATTTACAGCGATGCTTGATGCGATTGCCCCGGACGGAATTGAAGCAGAAGTCAGTGCCGCCATGATTGAAGATATGGGATTGGATCTGGAGCCGGGAAAACAAAAGCTTAAGGGAAGCGACATTTTATCATATGTGAGATTTCGCCATGATGGACAAAGTGATTTCGGGAGAGTGGACCGGCAGCAGGAAATTTTGATTGGGCTTAAAGATGAAGTGATGAACCAATTCTCATCACCTGCCGGTTTAGCAAGGTTTCCGGAAGTAATCAGCCAGGCAATGAAGTATGTTGAAACCGACTTAAAGATGGAAGAAGCATTATCACTCGGTGTGAAGTTTTTAATGAATCCTGTCACTGACATTGAAACACTCAGGGTACCTGTTGAAGATAGTTATGAGAATAAAACATATAAACATGCCGGTTCGGTTCTCCAGCTTGATTTTGAAGAAAACTCAGAAGCGCTTAAGCAGTTTTTGGATGCTGAAAAGAAATAGTGTAAAGGAAAAAATGATGAGGAGCCCGCGGGCTCCTCATCTATTTTTTACACAAACTGCAATCCCGAAAGGGTAGTGTTTACCTTCTCTTTTTGGTTCAATGAGAACACTTCTCTGATAGTAAAATTCCGTCTCTCCGTAAGACTTGAACAGTTCAATAAATTCATCTTCCGTCAGCTGGTGAAAATGGAAGGGCTCATTTGTTGGCTTTCCCCTCCCGGCACCGAAAGGCGTGGATAAAATGAGAGTCCCGCCTGGCTTTAGCATCTTAAAAAGACTGTTAAGGAATATTTCTTCTGATGGCAGGTGTTCAAGCGTTTCAAAGCTCGTTATCACATCAAAGAATCCTAATTGTTCAGAGAGGGAATCATCTTCCGCATTGGCCTTAATATATTGCACGAGAGGATGATAATGATGCTGTCTGGCATAGTTCAGTGTTCCCTCATCAATGTCCACAGCAACAATTTCACTAATTTCCTTTTTCTTGGCCTTTGCCATGATTTTTGAACCGTACCCTGTCCCGCAGGCAATATCAAGCACTCTTCCTTTAGCGTAATAAAGGGCGAAATAGTAACGTGCCAAATGTTCCAGAAGCATTCCGTTAGTAACCGGCATTTCCTCCAGTATGATTCTTTCTCCGGTATTTTCGTGCATTTTTCTCCACCATCCTTAATAGAAATTATAGCAAATATGTCTTATGGTTTGTATGGACTGGTAAAATCATATACAATGGGTCATTAGACAGGATAGCTATAAAGAGGTGATCCTTTGAAGCAGGTAGTAAAGCTTAATGAAGAGACCCGCAGGCAAATATCAGATATTGAACAAAAATGTGAAAAGCTTGCAGAAAAACTTCTTAATAAGTACAAAACAAACTTTCAAACTGAAGAGGAAAATCTGGCAGTGGACCTGGTCAGAACGATAAAAGGCCGGCAAGCATCAGAAAACGATGTGTTTGAAAATGATTATGAATCCATTCTGGAACTGGGAATTGAGACGGAGGATGAATTTTTTCCGAATGCTTATATTCCCATCTGGAAATGCAAACAGGAAATGTTTCATTCCGTTGGTTATTTAACCAATCTGGATATTGATTCAATAGAGAAGAAAATGATGCTTATGATTGAAGAAATGCTGGCAGACCGTGCAGAAGGGGAAAAGTATGAATAAAACAGAAATATATATATTATCAGGATTTCTTGGGAGCGGGAAAACGACGCTTCTAAAGCAGCTGCTCCAGGATGAAAAAAAGCAAGGCAGAAAAGTGGCAGTCATGATGAACGAGCTTGGGAAAGTTTCAATTGACTCGGACGCAGTCGATGAGGGTGTGCCATTAAAAGAGCTGCTTGACGGCTGTATATGCTGTACCATTTCAGATAAGCTTGAGGCGCAGCTTCAGGAATTATTGATGGTTGAAAAGCCGGAAGCGATTTATATTGAAACTACAGGTGCTGCTCATCCCATTGAAGTTCTGGATAGCATCCTTTCCCCTCTTTTTGCAGACAGGATGCAGGTAAAAGGCATTATTTCTGTTGTAGACAGTCCAAGATGGCTTAATCGAAATGTGTTAAGCCCTCAGGTGCAGCAGCTTTTAATTGAGCAGGTAAGGCATGCAGACTTAATAATTTTGAATAAAGCAGATAAACTTTCCGAGGCAGAACAGGCGCGGCTTACAATGGAGATTCAGGGTCTTAACAGCCAGGCGTTCACCATCTTAACTTCATATTCAAAGATCGCTGTGAAGCAGGTAAGAGGTATGTCCTCCGGGAAAAAGAGCAAGGCTTCCAAATCACATGTTTTTTCTGATTTAAAGCTTAGCACGTTCGTTTATCAGTTTCAAAAACCTGTCAATCAGACTGATTTTGAGAATTTTCTTAGAGGACTTCCAGACACTGTGTACAGAATAAAAGGGTATATGAAGCTGAATTCTTCAAAGTACCCGTATCTTTTTCAGTTTTCTTATGGAATGCCGCTTTATATGCAGGAAAACATCAATATGCCCCTTAATATGGTGTTTATTGGGGAGAATCTTGATTGGGCAGAAATCGAACAAAGGTTAACAAATCTGGAAGCATCTAATTAATCAGGTTATTTAAAGAAAATCGCACTCATATGGTGTGATTTTTTTATTGCCTGAATGAATGAAGAAAACCTTTTTTTGGGAAACTCATTATATAATGCCTAACCGAAATACCTATAAATGAGTGGAATTTATGAAAACTTTAAACGTAATCATGGTATTCATCTTTTTTCTTTTTGCAGGAGGCACACACATTTCTGCAGATGAAGAGGGGATTAGCTGGCGGATTGAGATGCTGGCATGGGAGAAAGTGAATGGGATATTGCTGAAATACAGTAAATTTACCGTTCTGGATGTTGAAACAGGCAAGAAGTTTAGGGTCCAGCGGCGTGCCGGAAGCCATCATGCAGATGTTCAGCCATTAAATGCTGAAGAAACAAAAATAATGAAAAGCATTTATGGCGGAAAATGGAGCTGGAAGCGGCGCGCCATCATTGTTATTAATGGAAATCAGTGGATAGCGGCTTCCATGCATGGTATGCCCCATGGAGGAGGTGCACTGAAAAATAATTTTCCAGGGCATTTTTGCATTCATTTTTACGGCAGTACCACACATCGAACAAACTTTATGGATCTATCACACAAGCTTATGATTTTGAAAGCGGCAGGAAAGCTTGATGGATATCTCAATAATGCCAATCCATATGAAGTGATCAGTGCATTTATGGCAGGACTAAAACAGCAGGATTCCAGGATTGTCCAGTCGATTTCCCTCCAGCCTTTAGCATGGAATAAACTCCTGCCCAGAATTGAGAATGTAAGGCTAAGCGGGATGCCCGTCCTTCCAGCTGAGGATCTGACAGATGAGCTGAGCATGAAGGTGCCGGTAGAAGCGGATTGGTTTATAAAAAACCGCGGCAGACAGCATTTTCGAGGAAGCATCTATCTTGTGCGCTTTTCACAGGCAGACCCATGGAAAGTGGATAATAAAAGGTTCTTAAAGGAAAATATGTTATTGAACGAATAAAAGCCTGAGAATAGACTCTCAGGCCTTTATTTGTTTTACTGTTTTTCGCCAAATTTGATGAACGTCCGCTCGTCTTCTACAAGTCCGCAAGCAGCACATTGAACTCTTTTATCAGGGCCTTTGTAAGGCATATGGAAGGGGGACAGCTGTTCACTGCTGTATTCTTCCAAAACATTCCCTGTCTGAGGATCCATTTTGATGGATTGAGGCACCTGCTGAATAATATTAAATCGGCTTCTGTTTGTTTTACAGTTTGGGCACCGGTAAGGTGAATTCATAACTCATTCTCCTTTCTCGCATATTAGCTGTATTTTTTGCATTTATAAATTTATTTATGTAAAAATACATCTAAGGAAATATATTTGTTTCCTGTTTTGGAAGGGATGTGGCAAGTTATGAGTCCAGACTATGAAAAGCTTCTGAATGAATACCGGAAGCTATGGAATAACCGGAAACTCGAAGATGATACTAACGCAGAAAACATTTTGAAGGAAGCAATCTCCAGGGAACTAAGGGATGAAAATTCCCATCCAAGAGTCCGTAAGACTATCTATGAAAAATTTTACCTTGCGGTTAAGAGAATTGCACATTCAGACCTGGATGATACATCCAAAGCAGCACTTATCCATATGCATATCCATGAAGCGGAAGGTTTGAAATAGGGGGTTTAAGCCTCCTTTTTTAAATTAACAGGTTTACTGCAGATTTCAAGATCCTTTCACATTTATCTCACAATATTAATGTAAGATAAAGATAAGATAGTCATGAGGAGAAATTGTATGTCAAAAAAAATGTATTGGCTTTTCTTTTTATGTATTATAGCGGCCATCCTTACTTCCTGCTCAGAAAAGAAACAGCCTGCAATACCCGAGGATATTAGCTTTGCTGCCACAGTAAATATCAAGGATATGACCATATCTTTTGTCGACCTGGAAAAAAAGAAGCTGGCGGCAGAATGGACTATGGAGAAACCTTACACAGGCGCTTTAATTCTCCCGGACAATGATTCCATCCTTCTTTATGGAAAACAGCTTGAAACGGCTGATCTTTATTCCTTAAAGGAAGGTAAACTGATTGACAGCTGGGAAACAGGAGAAGGAATCGTAAATGGAATCCTGCTTGAAACGAATGAAATCGTTTTTGCAGATCAGCATTTAAACAAAATTAGGTTCTTTCATTCAAATGGAGAAGAAGAAAAACAGGTGGAATCTGAGATAGATCCGCTTACCCTGCTGGAATCCCGTGAAAAGAATAAGTTATTTGTTCTAAGCTTCAATCATAAAAAAATGGGAATTATCGACCTTGAATCAAAAGAAAAAAGCGGGGAATTTACGATCCATCCTTCAGCAGCCGGTGCGTGGCTTAATGAGAAAAACGGTGAAATCTGGATTGGCGGACATGGAGAAGGTGTAGAGATTGAACAAAATATACATGTATATGATGAAGAAACGGGAAAGTTAAAAAAGAAAATTCCAGCTGCTTCTATGCCGATTAATTTTCTGGGACAAGAAAATCAAGTGTATGTCCTAAGCCATGGATCAAATATGTTATATAAAATGAATGAATCAGGGGAAGAAAGAGCCTCTGTTTCGATTGCGGCAAATCCTTTTGAAATGGCATTTGCAGCACATAAACTATTAGTGGCCGGCTATGACAGCAATGACTTGCATATACTGGAGCCGGAAAATTTAAAAACCCTTAAAAGTATCAAGGTTGGAGAGGGTCCTTTTAAAATAGTCATTAGGGAGAGTGTGAAATGACATGCTGAATATCCTGATTATAGATGATGAAGCAGATATGAGGCATTTAATTGAGATGTATCTTGGGAATTCAGGATTTGCGTGCTTTTCAGCAGAAAGCGGCTTTGAAGCATATGGGATACTTGAAAATAATGTGATGGACTTAGTTATTCTGGATATCATGATGCCTGGGGAGGATGGATTTGAAGTTTGTTCCCGAATAAGGGAAAAATTAAATGTGCCAATTATATTTCTCTCTGCTAAGGGAGAGGAATGGGATAAAGTGAAAGCCCTGCAGTTAGGAGGGGATGACTATATTGTCAAACCTTTCAGTCCTGGAGAACTTGTCGCCAGAATCAATGCTGTCCTTCGAAGAACAGGCGGCTTAAAAAGTGATATGGATTCTATTCAAATTGGAAAGATCGCAATTGACATGAAAGCGAGAAAAGTCTCAGTTGAGGGAAAGCATGTCACGCTTACTCTTAAAGAATATGAATTGCTGCTGTTTTTTATCGAACATAAAAACCAGGCATTAAGCAGGGAACAGCTTCTTGAATATATATGGGGCATTGATTATACAGGCAGTTTAAGAACAGTGGATACTCATATAAAAACGCTGAGAATGAAGCTTGGGTTTGGAGACTATATTCAAACAGTCTGGGGAGTTGGCTATAAATTCGAGGTGCCGGATGAATGAAATTCCTGACCAATAGCCTGGCTAAAAAAATGTGGCTGACCGTAACAGCTGCGATTATTATTACGATCTTATATTCCTATTTTTTGTCTTACTTATTTTATGAAAAGATTTATGTGGAAAATGTAAGGGATTCCCTGCTGACTGAAGGGAGAAGCCTGGCGTCAGAGTACCATGGAGGGGCATTGACAGAGGATCTCAGGAAAAAAATCGATTGGTATAATTCAAAATCCGAAACAGAGGTTTTTATAGTCAGTAATCCCAGAGAGCTTAGTGCCTGTCTGCCCTTTGAAATTGACTATCAGACACTAATTGGCAAATCAGAGCGTGAAGAGCTTCTCAAAGGCATTACAGTTGAAAAACTGGGCTATGAAAAAAGGTTTGACCGGAAAATTATGGGTGTCATTATTCCGCTTCTTGATGATAATCGGCTTCAAGGCATTATTTATTTATATGTTCCCCTAGCGAAGATTTCAGAGTTCACCCGGGATTTTGCCTATCTGTGGCTCGCAGCTGCGGCGGTCTTTACTGTTATCAGCATCATTTTAGGAACGATGCTGGTTAAAAAATTGACAAAGCCCTTACTGGATATGAAGGATGCAGCTGAACATGTTTCAAAGGGGTGCTATGATATTCATTTAAACATTGATTCAAAGGACGAAATTGGCCAGCTGGCCAATGCCTTCAATTATATGTCCTCATCTATACGAAAAGAAGACGAAAAGAAAAGGGATTTTCTCGCGAATGTATCTCATGAGTTAAGAACCCCTATCAGCTATGTAAAAGGCTACAGTGAGGCGCTCATTTCCGGAATGGAAAAATCCGGGGAGGACAGAAAAAAATACTTACAGCTGATACTTAGAGAATCAGGAAGGATGGAACGTCTCGTTGGAGATTTGCTTGATTTATCCAAACTTGAATCTGACGTATACAAACTCGAAAAAATGCCGCTGCCATTGGCACAGTTAATAGAGGACGCTATTGAAAAATACAAGCCGGTCCTCCGTGAAAAAAATGTGGATCTGCAATATCGCCTGGATCCTGAAGTAATTATTAACGGTGATGAAGGCAGGATTGAGCAGGTTATCCAAAATATTATGGACAATTCCATCAGATATACAGCAAAAGGCAGAATCAGCATCCGTTTATCTCAAGAGAGAGATCAATGCCTGATAGAAATAGAGGATACAGGCATAGGGATTTCAGAAGAACATTTGAGCAAAATCAAACAACGGTTTTATAGAGTGAATAAAGGCAGAACAAGATCAGATGGAGGCACAGGGCTTGGTCTGGCAATTGCAGAAAAGCTGGTTAAGCTTCATCAAGGAGAGCTGACTGTGTTCAGTGAATTAAATAAGGGGACGACAGTTAGAATCATGCTTCCGCTGCTCGAAATAAAGTAAATTTAGAGGAGATTAATGATGAAAAAACTAATGTTTATTTGGCTTGCGGTAATGATAATTATTAGCCTGGCAGCCTGCAGCAATAATAATGCATCTGAAGAAGAGCCGCAATTCCTGGATGTCGAGTTATCGATAAACCCTGAAAAAGCAAAAGTGAATGAACCGGTTGTTTTTGAAGCAAAAGTTACATATGGAGAAGAAGAGGTTACAGATGCAGACGAAGTCAAGTTTGAGATCTGGAGAGCGAATGCCGAAGAACACGAAAAAATTCTTGTTGAACATGCTGAAAACGGGATCTATCGCCTGGAGAAAAGCTTTAAAGAAGAAGGCACCTATTATATATATTCACATGTAACGGCGCGCAGGATGCATAATATGCCTAAAAAAGAATTTGTTATCGGCAAGCCCAGTCCACCTGAAAAAGAATCAGGCAGCCAGGAAGAAAATATGGATGACGATGATCATGGCAGCCATTAAAAAGCAGCATAGGCTGCTTTTTGTTTTGGAATCGAGTAATCCTGCAGTAATTTTTCCTTCAGGGGCATATATACCCATTCTCGGGTACATATACCTATCATATTTGTTACATTGATGTAATAAAAGTAAAAAATAGTATCAGCCTAAAAACCTGTCAATACTGATCTTTTAGTATATAAATGGTACATGATAAAGGAAGCTTCCAATATAGACAAAAAAATACAGAAGGTTATTTACCCATTTTCAAGTATACATAAACCCAATAAAATAAGTATTTATGAAAACTTGCAGGCTGATTTTTACTAGTTTCTAAGTCTATCGGATATGCTACATTCAAGAATTTGTAAAATCTGACCAAAAATATTACGAAAAACCCTGTGTTATGATGATTGTGCAAGTCACACAGCACCACACAACAAAGAAAACAAACACAGGGAGGATTTATATATATGAATAAGAAAGTTATTTACTCAGTAGCAGCGGCAGCAGCATTATTAGTATCAGCACCAGGAGCAAACCAAGCGGACGCAGCTTCAAATTGTCCTACTCCTGAACAAGCTAAAAAAATTGCAATCTCTCAATCTGGCAACCTAAGCCAGGAACAAATCAATAACATTCTTCAAAAACACCTTAAAGACTACAATATTAATTGGGGAAATGCACAAGTAAATAAACAGGAAGCTCAAAAGCCAGCAGCTCCAGCAGCTCCAGCTCCAGCAGAACAGCCTGCAAAAGCACCTGCCAAAACACAAGAAGCAGCAAAAGCACCTGCACAGCAGCAAGCACCTGCAGAGCAGACAAAAGAAGCAGCACCTGCTTCTTCTGCAGTAAGTGCTTACGAGAAAAAAGTCCTTGAATTAACAAACCAGGAACGTGCAAAAGCTGGAGTGCCTGCACTTAAATTGGACGAAGAACTAAGCAAAGTAGCTCGTGAAAAATCACGTGATATGCAGTCTAAAGGATACTTTGACCATAACAGCCCAACTTACGGTTCACCATTCGATATGATGAAGCAATTCGGCATCTCATACACAACAGCAGGCGAAAACATTGCTATGGGCCAGCAGTCTCCTGAAGAAGTTGTACAAGCTTGGATGAATAGTGAAGGCCACCGTAAAAACATTATGAATGCCAACTTTACACACCTTGGTGTTGGCCATGTTGCTGACGGTAACTACTGGACACAAATGTTCATCGGGAAATAATATTTGAACGAAACAAAGGCAGCCTCTTTAGGCTGTCTTTCAGTTTGTAGACAAAAGGGGTTCGGAATAGTCTCATTCCGAACCCCTTTTTTGATTTTTTACTGGATTTGAATC
>NZ_MRTQ01000021.1 GCF_001956215.1 Paenibacillus sp. FSL R5-0490
GAAGATGACCCCCATTCAATATAGGAATCATCTTCTAGCTGCTTAACCTCTTTTTTTATATTGTCCTTGAAATAGGTGCCAGTTTAAGCAGAGCCCTTTGCTTTTCTTTCTATCTATGAAACAGTATCAGCTTGCCCGCAGGAGAAGTGCAGCGGTGAGTTTTCTCATCCAGCCCTTTTTCCTTAAGGAGATTTTCTCCAACACTCTTAGCTTCGTCATCAGAAGCTGCCTGGAATGCTTCATCCAGTATCTTTTCTCCATTCTGTTCAAATGCAGTAAGCTTGTAAGTCTTCATACTGAGACTCCCCTCTTATTATAAAATTCAGATAGTTACTATTATTCTTGCATAATTTCTTAGAATGTGCAAAATTTATTCGGAAAAAATGTTTAAATCAGGGAACTTTTTTCCTTTTCTATACGTATTGCTAAATAGGAAAAGGAGGAATTCGAAATGGCTTTAGAGCTTGAGCATGTAACAAAGCGCTTTGGAAAGTTTACGGCAGTGGACGATTTGTCGCTTTCTATTCCCGAAAGTGAGATGTTTGGATTCCTGGGGGCGAATGGAGCCGGTAAAACGACTACTTTCCGAATGATACTGGGACTATTGGATCCCAGCGGAGGAAAGATCACGTGGAATGGAAATCCCATCGATTATTCAACCAGCCCGCTGATAGGCTACCTTCCTGAAGAAAGAGGCTTATATCCAAAGCTGAAGGTCAAGGATCAGGTTATCTATTTAGCTAAGCTGAGAGGGATGGCAAAGCAGGACTGCTTAAAGGAATTAACTTATTGGCTCGAGAGATTCAAAGTTCCTGAATATGCCAATAAAAAAATTGAAGAGCTTTCAAAAGGAAACCAGCAGAAAATCCAGTTTATTACTGCAGTTATACATAAGCCAAAGCTTTTAATTCTGGATGAACCATTCAGCGGATTGGATCCGGTTAATGTAGAACTGCTGAAGGATGCTGTACTGGAGTTAAGGGATAACGGTACAACGATTGTTTTTTCCTCACATAGGATGGAGCATGTAGAAGAGCTTTGTGAGCATTTATGCATCATGCAAAAAGGACGGCCGGTAGTGCACGGGTCTTTAAAAGAAATTAAACGTTCCTTCGGCAGAAAGAATCTGGTTATCCATGCCGATTATGATTTGAGCTTTTTAAAGGATAGCAGGGGAGTGGTGAAAGCCAGACAGACAGCCGAGGGCATTCAGCTGCAGATTTCCGGTGAAGATGCCGCTGAAGCCATTTTCAGAGAAGTTGCTGAGAAGGGGTTTGTCCGTAAATTTGTTTTGGAAGAGCCGTCTCTGAATGATATTTTTATAGAAAAGGCTGGTGCTTCCTATGAATAACTTTATGACGATTCTTCTTCATACTTATTTAAGCAAGCTGAAGACCAAGTCATTTATTGTTACGACCCTCATTACTGTGGCGATAGTTGCAGGGCTTGCCAACTTATCCGGTATTATTGATTATTTTAATAAGGACGATGAAGAACGAATTGCAGTAATCGATGAGACAGGGGTGCTGTTAGCTCCTCTTCAGGAACAAATGGATGCCCTGAATAACAATATATCTTTAATTGCTTACAAAGGGTCAGAGGCAGAAGGAGAAAATGCTGTTAAGGATGAAAAGTATAAAGGACTTTTACTGTTATCATTTACAGAAGAAGAGCTGCCTGAAGCAGCCTATAAAGCAAGAAGTATAGCCGATTCAGCAATCCCATCCGAATTGCAGGGCGGGCTGCAGCAGCTTAAAACGCAAATGGCCGCCAATCAAATAAACCTTAGCCCGGAACAATTAAGCAAACTGTATGAGCCGGTGCCTTTTGATAAGACAGCTCTTGAAGATAACGCTAAAACAGAAGAAGAACTGAATCAGGCAAGAGGACTCGTTTATGTTCTGTTATTCATCATTTATTTTGCAGTCATCTTATACGCTAATATGATTGCCATGGAGGTAGCGACAGAAAAGTCTTCCCGTGTCATGGAAATTCTGATATCCAGTGTCTCACCAATCAAGCAGATGTTCGCAAAAATATTGGGAATCGGGCTGCTTAGCCTGACACAAATGGCACTCATACTATTAGTTGGTTATTTTTCAGTCAAACAAAATCTTGATACGATGGAAGGCGGCTTTTTTGAATTCTTTGGATTTGGAAACATTCCGGCCTCGACTATCGCTTATGCACTCATCTTTTTCATTCTTGGATATTTCCTGTACGCCACACTGGCGGCTTTTCTTGGTTCCCTTGTAAGCAGGATTGAAGATATCCAGCAGATGATTACGCCAATGACCATGATGGTTGTGGCAGGCTTTATGATTGCTATGTTTGGCTTAAGCCAGCCGGAAGCTTCCTTTGTAACGATCACGTCTTATATTCCATTCTTTACTCCGATGCTCATGTTCATGAGAGTGGGGATGCTGTCACTGCCGGTATGGGAGCCGATTCTCGGAATTACGATCCTTCTTGTTTCCATTATACTTCTCGCTGTCTTTGGAGCGAGAGTATACAGGGGCGGAGTATTAATGTATGGTAAATCCAATTCATTTAAAGATATTAAAAAAGCATTACAGCTTACTAAAAACGAATAATCAGGATGGTTATAAAAGTATTTTGCTTTTAGACAGATAATTTAGCTTAACCGCTGAGTTGATTGGAGCGGAGGGCGCTTGACTCCAGTGGGAGCAGCGTGACAGGTGAGACCCCGCAGACGCATAGCGTCGAGGAGGCTCACCGCACGCCCCACGGAAAGCAAGTGCCCGAAGTGGAAATCAACGGACAGAATTTTTAAGAAAATTAATTATCTTTAATAATAGGCCCTATGAGAAAAGCTCCGTCTTTAAGAAACGGAGCTTTTCAATGTAATTCGTTATGCAAATAATGCCTTTAATCCTTCTAATGCAAAATAAGCCCCGAATCCAATAAGTGATAATCCTGAAAGAATCGATATGATGATGATTCCTTTGGAGGTCAGGAATCTGCGAAAACCTGTGGTCAATCCTGCGACAAATAGATCCCAAAGCATCAGTCCCAGAAAAATCATGGTACTGTATAAAAAGAGCTCTGTGTTTCCATAAGCCGCGGCTGTTTTTGCAAGTACAGATCCATAAATGCCGAGCCAAAACAAAATCGAAAGAGGGCTGGATATGGACATAATAAATCCGGAGAAAAAGCATTTAAACAATGAATCCTGGCTGCGCACATAGCTTATGGAAATTTTATTGGCATTTACAATACTTTCGATCCCCGTATATAAAAGAATAAATCCTCCAAAAAGCCACAGGAAGATCTGTACAACTGGGGTGTCCAAAAAATGGACGAGTCCAAGGTATACAGCCAGCATATAAAACCCATCAGCAAACATCGAGCCCACTCCAACAATCCACGCATGCCAAAATCCATTTTTTATCCCTTTTTCAAGCCTGACGGCATTAACCGGCCCAATTGGAGCTGCCAGAGACAGTCCGAGAAACACATAACTTAAATAAATTCCAATTCCCAATATACCACTCCGCCCTTAAAGTTCTCCTTGAAGTTTTATTCCAGTCCTCAAGAAGGAGTCTTGTACATTTTTATGCACAAGCTTCCCTGGCTAAAACCATTTAAGAAAACTCAGGAAAGAGATATCTAAAATCAATTCGAATAGGAACGTGCATTCGCTTTTTGAATGAGGTAAAATGAAAGAAAAGGAATGAGAGGAAGTTTACATGAAAAGGGTTACGTTTATTCACGCTGCTGACTTGCACCTGGATAGTCCAATGTCCGGTTTGAAGCATTTGCCCGGAGCCATATTTAAAAAGCTTCAGGAAAGTACCTTCGATGCTTTTACCAAAATAATTGATTTAGCCATTTTCCATTCTGTGGACTTTGTCATTTTAGCCGGAGATTTATTTGACGGTGAAGACAGGAGCATAAAAGCACAAACCCGTTTTCGGAAGGAGATGGAGCGGCTTGCTGAATGCGGGATTGCTGTTTATGCAGTACATGGTAACCATGATCATATGGATGGCCGATGGGCCCATTTGCCAATGCCGGAAAATGTCCATATTTTTTCCCATGAGGTTGAAGTGGTGAAGCATACTGCTGAAAATGGTACATCTGTTCATCTCTACGGTTTCAGCTATCCTAAGAGACATGTGCTGGAAAGGATGATCGATCAATACAGCAGGGAAGATGGAGCTGATCTGCATATTGGAATACTTCATGGCTCTTTTGAAGGCAGCAGTGATCATGATCCATATGCGCCGTTCCGAATAAATGATTTGCTGGGAAAAGGCTTTGATTATTGGGCTCTTGGACATATACATAAACGGGAAGTCATCATTTCCGAGCCGCCCGTCATATACCCCGGTAATATACAGGGGAGAAACCGGAAAGAAACCGGTCCCAAAGGATGCTATTTAGTTGAGCTTAATACTTCTGGTGCAAAGACGGAGTTTCTGGAAGCTGCTCCTGTAATCTGGGAAAATGCAGAAATAGATGCTTCAGGACTGGAGAACTATCAGGAAGTATATGATATTTGCTTAAATTTGATGGAAGAAAAGCGCCAAAACAGGCGGGGAACAGTCCTGAATCTGACACTTACAGAAACAGGCATGCCTGATCACGAATTAAGAAGCATAACCAATGGCGAGCTCCTCGAAACGCTGCAGGAGGAAGAGGCAGATGAGGAATCATTTGTATGGATTTCAGGTATTACAGTAAACGAAAAAAGAATGTGGAATAAAGAAAAGCTGGCACATGAATCAGATTTTTTCAGTGAGCTTTTTAAAACTGCGGATCAGTTTGCAGAGCGCACTCAAAGTGCCTTGCCCTTGTATTCACATCCCTTGGCAAGAAGATTTATGAATGAACTCACGAAGGATGAAAAACAGAGAATCGCAGAGGAAGCCGAAGCACTGCTGGTGGGCCTATTATACAAAGATTGAGGACAATGAATGGAGGTGGACCCTTGATAATTACAGACATACAAATTTACGGTTATGGAAAGCTTACTGACTTTATACTTGACGATATTCAATCCCTGCAGGTTATTTACGGAGAAAATGAGGCAGGCAAATCTACCATCATGTCTTTTATTCATAGCGTTCTTTTTGGCTTTCCGGCAAAGACCCAATCGGAATTAAGGTATGAGCCTAAGGAAGGTGCAAAATATGGCGGCAGGATTACCGCTGTTTTTCCTGATAGAGGGAAGGCGGTCATAGAGCGGGTTAAAGGCAAAGCGTCAGGTGATGTCAGCGTCCTTCTTGAGGATGGTACCAGGGGAGGAGAAGACCTTTTAAGCGAACTCCTTCACCATATTGACAAAAACTTATACCAATCTGTTTTCTCTTTTAATATTCATGGACTGCAAAATGTGAACCAAATGAAGGGTGAGGATTTGGGCAGGTATTTGTTTTCAGCAGGTTCACTTGGTACGGATCATCTCGTTTCTGCTGAAAATATACTTCAAAAGGAATTGGAAAGCCGCTTTAAGCCAAACGGAAAAAAGCCAACTCTTAATGTAAAGCTGAAAGAGATGAAGCAGCTGCATCGGGATTTGAAAAAAGCGGAGCAGAATAATGAGCATTATTGGATATTGCTGCAGGAAAAAGAAAGTATCGCAAACGATTTACAGAGAATACAGCATGAGTTGGAGCAATACCAGCAGAAGCTATCCCGTCTAAAAGAGTGGAACGAATTCTATCCTTTATTAGCTATGGAGCAGGAGCTGATCAAAGAAAGGGGAAGATTTAAAGACTTGCATTTTCCGGCAAATGGGCTTTCTCTATTGGAGAAGCTTGAAAGCCTGATAAAGCCGCTGGAAGGGCGAAGAGCCAGTCTGGAATCCAGAATAAGCATTTTGGAACAAGAGCTGGAAAGCAGTCAGGCTGATCATTTGCTCCTAAAGCATGAGCCGCAAATCAATGCAGCAGTTGAGGGGCTGCCGCTGCTGGATAGATTAATTCAAGAGGAAAAAGAATTATCAATAAAGCTGGGTAATATCTCAGAGGAAATTATAAATCTTCAGGAAAGACTTCATCTTCAAATTGAAGAACAGCAGCTTGAACAGGCTGATACGAGTGTTTTTATGAAGGAAAAGATTAATGCGGTTAATTCCCGGCGAAATCATCAGCAAGCAATGAAACTGGAGCTGGACGGGCGGTTTAACGATGAAAGGTCGGCGCTGGAGAATACGGAACAGAAAATTGGCGAATTGACTGGGCTGCTTCTTACGGAGGACGAACGTGCGGCCATTGAAGAAACACTGAGCTTCACCGCGAATAAGAATAATATCGAAAAAGAGCTGCAGGATACTCAGGAAAGGCTTCAGTTCCTTCATAAAACAGAAAAAAAGGAACAGGAAAAAAGACAGCAAAAAGCATACCGGGAAAAGAGGCAGCTTTTGTTTTTAGGAGTTCTGTTTGCTGCTTTTGCAGGCTGGGGAATCTTTAGTCAATTATGGGTGATTGCCGGTGCAGGTTTGATAGGCGCAGCCTTTTGTATTGCCAGTGCAAACAAAAAGGAGCCTAAGGGAGAGGTCAGCTTTATTAAAGAGGAGATAAAAGCCCTGAGTGAAAAAGAACAATCACTGCTGGAGAAATTGAAGCATCCTGACATTCAGCATGCTGCGAGCCTGGAGGCGCAGCTGAAGAAAGACAGCGAAAGGCAAAATCAGCTTATCCAATTACAATTTCAGCTTGAACAAACAAATGAAAAATATGAAAAGGTCATTAACTCCTTTGAAAAATGGGAAAAGGAATCTGCCGAACTTGAATGTGAACTCCTGCAGCTGGGGAAACAGCTGCTGCTTCCTTCTGAAATTGCCAAAAACTATTTAAGCGAGGCTTTTAGTCTGATTGAAAAGCTGAAAGTCCTTACCAGGGAAAAAAAATACACCCTTGAAAGAAAGGCATCAGCAGAAAAGGGAATCAATGAGAAGCTCCAAACTTTTCAAAAGCTAAAGACTCTATTAAACAGCGAGCCGGGAAGTATTCAGGAAATCGGCTATCAGCTGAAAAAAAGACTGAAGGAAGAAACGGAAAAACAGATCAAGCAGGGTGAAAGAGAAGCCAAGCTTCAAGAGTTAAAGCTGGAACTCAGCACAGTGCTTGCCGAACTTAGCCACTTTCAAAATGAATGCAAGAACCTGTTCTCAAGCGCAGGCACTGATAATTCGGATGAATACCGGGAAAAAGCAGCTGAAGCACAGAAATTAGCAGAACTTGAAGAACAGATAAAACAGGTCCGCAAGCAAATGAACCATAACTCTTTTTCACAGGAGGAAATCGGAAAATATTCCAATGTGACAAAACCGGAAGCGGAGATCCAAGCCGTTAGCGAAAAAGCTGCTCAGCTCAAGGAAAGAATTCCTGGTCTGCAGAGCAAGCTTGCAGAAGTAAAACATGAAATTGGAATTCTAGAAGAGGGCGGAACATATGCGGAACTTCTGCATAAATTCGCTTTGCTGAAATCTGAGTTTGAAGCAGAAGCAAGGGAGTGGGCAAAATATGCTGCTGCCAAGGATATATTAGATCGAACGATAAGAAGCTTTAAAAATGAGCGCTTGCCAAAAATGCTGGATAAAGCAGAGCACTATCTTTCTTATTTAACCAATGGCCGCTATGTACGGATTTTTCCTAAAGAGGAAGGGAGCGGTTTTCTCATAGAAAGCAGGACAGGAGCAATTTTTGAAGCCAAAGAGCTGAGCCAGGCGACTGCGGAACAGATATACGTATCCTTTAGACTTGCACTCGCCATGACGATTTATGGAAAATACCCATTTCCCATTATTATTGATGATAGCTTTGTAAATTTTGATCATGTCCGAACAGAAAGAATGATTAATCTGTTAAAAAGCCTTACAAATCGGCAAGTTTTATTTTTCACTTGTCATAAACATCTTCTGCCGTATTTTCAGGAAGAGCAGATACAGTCCGTTATAAAGGAAAAGCTGTCTGTCTAATGATGACAGAGGTACCATTCCTTAAAGACATCGAGAGGATTTACTGCATTGTATTAATAGAACCCATTCATGTAAAAGTGAATGGGTTTTAATGGCGGGCAAATGACATGATTATTTAGGAGAGTGCCGTATCAGTATGGTATACTAGGTTAATAGAATTGCATGTTTAAAGAGGCTGCAAAAGATTTATCTGTTTCTGAATGCCCTTTTTAAACAACCTCGTGAAGGGAGCGTCGGCGCGCGTATGTCAAAAGGAATTGTTTATTACGAAGTAGGAGAACAAATCGAGCTTTTTCTGCTCATCAAAAATGCAACTAAGGGAATTGCGAGTAATGGAAAGCCGTTCTTGACCCTTATCTTCCAGGACCAAAGCGGGGAAATTGAAGCAAAGCTTTGGGATGTGTCTGATGAAGATGCCAAAAATTACAGTCCTGAAACTATTGTAAAAGTGGCGGGGGATATTTTAAATTACCGTGGACGCAATCAGTTAAGAATCCGCCAAATACGGCCGGCCTCTCCAACTGATCCGGTGAAGCTGGCAGACTTTCTCGAAACAGCACCCCTAAGTACTGATGAAATGATGAGTAAAATCACTCAATATATATTTGAAATGAAAAATCCAAACATCCAGCGGATCACCCGTCATTTACTGAAGAAGCATCAGAAAGACTTTCTTGAATATCCGGCCGCTACCAAGAATCATCATGAATTCGTTTCCGGTCTTGCCTATCATGTTGTTTCTATGCTGGATTTGGCTAAAGTAATTTCCGGTTTGTACCCAAGCCTGGATAAGGACTTATTGTACGCTGGAGTCATCCTGCACGATTTAGGGAAAATTACTGAGCTGTCCGGACCGATATCAACATCCTACACAATAGAAGGAAACCTGCTAGGGCATATAACCATTATGATCAATGAAATAGGAAAAGCTGCTGAGGAACTGGGAATCAGCGGTGAAGAGATTATGGTCCTTCAGCACCTGGTCTTGTCCCATCACGGTAAAGCAGAATGGGGCAGTCCGAAGCCGCCGCTAATCAAGGAAGCAGAAATACTTCATTATATTGATAATATTGATGCAAAAATGAATATGCTTGATAGAGCTCTTGAAAGGGTAAAACCTGGAGAATTCTCGGAGCGGGTATTTGCTCTGGATAACCGTTCATTCTATAAACCTAGTTTTCATAAATAAAAAATGCCATCCTTCCTAATGGGAAAGGATGGCATTTTTATTGCAGTCTAAAGGGAAGTAAGGACCCCACTTCAAAACTCAGAGAAATCAGAGGAGGATAAGTGGGGGGCAAACTGCCCGTATATGCCCGATTGGTTCAACTAACAATCAGTGGGGGATAAAAAACCCCACTGATTGAAGTTTCACTTTATTGCTTGTCTATCATATTTTACCGGGATTAGCATACATTTTATAGTAAATGGACAACCATATGAAAAGAAAGAGGGGAAACAGATGATTCCAATTTGGGTATATTTTGTTGCAGCCGGAATCGTTATAAGTGCATATATGGCGGTAAGAACAGGCAGGGAAGAGAAAAAAGTGGAGCATGACAGCATAGAACGCGAGGGTGAAATTTATATGAAGCGTCTTGAACGGGAAAAAGAAGAGCGGAAATCCGCTAAAGCATCAGCAGGCTGACTTTAATAACACATAAAAAACGGGACTCCAGCATGCAGCATGGAGCCCCGTTTTTTTATTTTGCTTCAGTTCCAGCTTCACCTTCAGCTTTAGGTTTATCAAGAACTCCTTTTAGTTCCTTATCTTTAATATCAACATCAGCAGCCTTTAGTTCACGATCCATTGCCTGCTGTATTTTCTCGCCATCAAGCTTGGAGACTTTTACTTGATATTCCATTTCCTTCTTCATTTCATCAAAGGACTTCTTCTCTTTTTTCTCAGTTACCTGAATAATATGGAAACCATGTTCTGATTGAACAGGAGCGCTGATTTCATTCACATCAAGGGCATAAGCTGCCTCTTCGAATTCAGGAACCATTTTACCTGGGCCGAACCAGCCTAAATCTCCGCCATTTGCAGCAGATCCAGGATCTTTAGAGTATTCTTTGGCCAGATCTTCAAATTTTCCGCCTTCATCAAGCTTTTTCTTTACTTCGTTCGCCGTTTTTTCATCCTCTACCAGGATATGGCGTGCTTTAATTTCCGGCTTGTAGTTATCGTAGTATTCTTTAACTTCTTTTTCTGTTGCTTCAATATCTTTAATAGCGGCTTTTTCCTGAAGTAAGCCTGTTTTAAAGGTTTCCCTTAAATCTTCTTCATCCTTATAGCCATATTGCATAAGTGCCATCTCGAAGTTAGCGCCAAGCTGCTGTTTTAGTTCATCAATTTTCGCGTTAAGTTCCTTGTCTGTTACTTTGTATTTATCAGAAAGAACTTTTTCATAAATGAGCTCCTGGAGCGCCTGTTCGCCGTATTTTTCCTTCATTGCTTCATAAAGCTCGTCCTTCGTAATGTTTCCGCTCTTTGTTTCAACAACAACATCTCCTGAGTCGCCGCCGGTGCTGCTGCATGCGCTTAATCCAATTACTCCAGCTGCAATGGAGAGCGATAGCATCCATTTTTTCATGTTGAACACTCCTAAATTAATTTTCAAATTTGGCTCTGGAGAGCTTGACTGCTGTCTTCTGCTGAACTTTTAGACTTCTAAAAACCAGCAATTGCCTTCACAGTGCCTTCAATTATCACATTCTCTACTATACCATAAATGAAAAAAATAACAAAAGAAGAAAGTAATGCTTGGTCCATAAACCATTGTTTTTTAAAAAAATTTGGGTGTTCGCCCATCCCATTCAGGACAATTGTACATATGATACATGGAATCCTCTGATGGGAGGTTTCAAATTCAAGCAGCCTAAAAAAGTTTGGATAGCCGGGATAGTAGCCTATCCGACCACAGAGGCAAATGAATAGGATATGGTAGCAGCCTAAAGGGGAGGTGTTATCCATGGGTGCAGGATACGGCGGAGGTTTCGCGTTAATCGTTGTATTGTTTATCTTATTGATAATTGTAGGCGCAGCTTGGCTGTAAGCCTAGTTTGGGTATAGAGTCCATCTGCTGGGCTCTGTGCCGCAAATCGAAAGGAGGATTCCAAATGTCCGGAGGATGCGGATACGGCGGAGGTTTTGCGCTAATTGTCGTGTTATTCATTTTGCTGATCATCATAGGAGCATCTTGGCTTTACTAAGATAAAAACCTTCACAATATAAAAAGCGGCGGAAATTTTCCGCCGCTTTTGCTCATGGTAAGAGCGCTCAGGATATCCTAAGCATACAAGATTTCTACAAATGAAGAGATTAGCAATATGGTGATAAGAATGTTAATGGTTCTGAATACTTTGGGCTGCCGTTCCTCAGGAATCTCTTTTTGGAGACAAAGCGAATTTGTCATCTTGTTGATATAAAATAAAATAAAAACGGCAAAAATAATAAAGATGGAGATCATCCAAGATTCCCTCCTTGGGCAGTCATATGATTGCTGTAACATGTTTTGTCTGTTAATTACAATAACAAAGTTTACAAAAAAAAGATAGTATTTAAGATTGCCTGTCAGGTAAGTAAAAGGTATCCTTTGTCAGGATACCCGGGATTTTTGCTAATAGTTCGAACGAAGTAAAATCTCAAATCCATCTTCATTTTCTTCTACATAAGATTGATTTGGAGCATTAAGGACGTTTTTGGCGCAGACAATGTCAGAAAAAGAAAGGCCTGCATGGAAAGCAAACAGAATGACTAAATAATGTACATAATGAGGAAAAACAAAGCAAGCAGCCAGAATCAGACTGTTTATAATGAACATAGGGGCCAGAGTGGCAGTCAGGAAAAGCCGTTTTGAAATAGGCTCCGTTATTCGGATATATATAATTGGCATAAATCCATATTTAATTATCAGCTGTTTTTTTACGATAATTCCAAGGTGTGCAATCGGAAGGTAGTGAAGCAGCTTATGGACTGGATACATCAGCCATAATCCCGCTGCAAAGAAAATGAAGTAATTATCGTAAAAGGAACCTGGCATAAATACATACGTTGCAGGAACATATGTAAATATGAAAGTAGCCAGCATAGTTAAGGAAGACAAAATAAAAAGTCTCTGCGATCCATATTGCTTCGTGAAGTTAATCGTCTTCCAGCAATTCATCATAAAAATACCTCCACAAGGAGTAAAATAGTAATCTTTCAAACTCACTTATGATACTTTACGATGAATAAATAAAAAAATCAATAGGGAAAACAAACAGATTTTGTCGAAAAAAAACTTTAATAAAATGAAACTAATGTGAAGCAGTGAGCAACCGTTTTCATAAATACAAAGCGAATGCATGTGATTCGCTTTGTAAGGGTTTACATATTGCTGGAGGAACTTTTTTAATTAAACAAGTTCCTTTTCTGCTTGTTTTTTCTTTAATTTGCCATCATCTTCATCAAATTGATTTTCTAGGTTTGCAAAGGATTTTTCAAAAATCTCCATGAAATCGTCACCATATATATTACGGACTATCGCCATGATTTCGATGATGTCAGGAAATTTTCCATAAAGCTCTCTTAGTGGCATTGCACCAGAGAACACGGCGTTTTTTTCAGGTGAATAGGTTTCCATAAGACTTAATAATACCTTTTCGCCATCCTCAGTCAATTTAATGTAGGTATTTCTTTTATCGCTTTCTTTCTTAGAAAATTGAAGAAAACCCCGTTCTTCGAGCTTTTTGGAAAAGTTGAATGCAGTAGAAACATGCATTACACCAAACTTGGCAACATCGGAAATCGATGCTCCGTTTAAATGGTAGGCAATCCATAAAATATGATGTTCATTAATGTTTAAATCGTAGGGTTTTATCCATTGCTGCCAATCCTTTTCTATAGACTTCCACAGGGCTTTACTCAGCTGTGCCACTCTCTGGCTGAAAATCATTGCTTCCTTTATAGAAATTGCTTTGTCCGACATTCAAAAGTTCACCTACTTTGTAAAATTAATTATTCTGGCTATTCGGCCGGAAGTTCATTTTTCTTTTATAGTATCATTATGCCAATAAAACAAAAATTAATAAAGATATAAATTTACAAAATTTTTAGAAATATAATTAAATATTTCTATAAAAGGCTTAAGGTCAAGGGATGAGAGCCCAATTAAAGTTTTAAAAAAATTTGAAGCATTTTAATAATATATTAGTTTTCGTTCAAAAATAAAAAAATCCTTCTTTTTAACTAAAGAAAAAAGAAGGGTTTTTTTATTTACTTTATATTTGTTTCAAGTTCGTGTATGGCTGCTTCAATTTCCTGCAAATCACGCTGCAGCCTGTGCTGATGGGGAAGGATCTCGTTTTTCCAATTGCTGATTGAATATTTGATGTCACTTGAGAATTCCTTAAAGGCTGTTTTACCTTCCTTAGAAGCAAATGAAGCTGAATCCTTTATGGCCATCAATTCGGTTTTTAATTCTAAAAGCTGCTCTTTCAGAAGGTTTGTGTTTTCTTTTAACTGCTGACGGGTATCCCTTCCTGAAGCAGGTGCAGTTAATAAGGTGGATATGCCGGCTGCAGCACCGCCAGCTAATAGTCCAAGCAATAACGATTTGGCTTTCATAACCATCACCTCAGAATCTTATTTATAAGTCTATTTTACTGCAATCTTCATTTTTCTACAGCTGAAAATAAAAGTGTTCTTTCTATATCTATATCACAAAACATATAAGAGTAAACCATATCCTCATAGCTCCCGGCAAATAGGCATACAATTCAATAGAAGAATGTTTTGAGAAAGGGGGAGGCAGGTTGTCCGGAGCAGCGGCGGGAATTTTTGCGTTAAGTGTGGTGCTGTTTTTAGGAGGTATTCATTTTTTCCTTTCAATAAAGAAACCCGGAGTCTATCCTCCGAAGTATGTTTTTAAAAAAAGGGCGGCTGCTTTAGCGGCAGGCGGGGCGTTTTTGTTCCTGCTGGGCCTGATTGTCGGCAGTTTCTAATAGTTTCCAAATAAAAAAGCCCGCTTTTTTGCGGGCTTTCTGTATAATTATTGGCTAATCGTCACTTTAGTCAGCTTCGTTCTGTTTGCAATTGATTGTGCTACAGGAAAAAGGATTACCATTGCAGCGGTGTTAACTGCAGCTGCAGGAAGTACAACTGCTGCAAATAATGCTGTGAAAGGTCCCGGCAGTCCGACAATCTGGTATGCCGAAGTTAAAAACACAATTCCGGATACGATGGTTCCTGCTGCTGTTAAGACAGCTGCACTGACGATATTCTTCCTGAATTTCTTTACGATCAGGAACAAGGCGAAAAAGGTAAATGCAGTAACCGGCTTATCAATGATATTCGGGATTAATCCTCCAGGAAAGGTTGTGGTAAATCCGGAAATCAGGCCTGTAACTAAACCTAAAAGCAAAACGCTTCTGGTGTCTGGAAAAAGGATTATGCCTAAAAACATCATGGTAAGCATCATGTCCGGTTTCATTCCGAGAAAGAACCCTGGAACAACGGCATGAAGCACTGCGCCCATCCCGACCAATAGGGATAAGGCTACTAAATTTTTTGTATTCAATTCTCATCTCTCCTCTGCTATTCTCTGACTAGGCTCTGTCGTCTCTCCTGCAGTGCACTCTTTGCCTGCAGCGAAAAACTTTAACTTATTATAACATATTTTACTGTAATTCAAAGGTGTTTTATTTACTAATTATTATTTTTAAAAGCTTTCATAAATGCGGCCAGCTTTTCAACATGGTCCTCTGGCACAGCGTTGTAAATGGATGCGCGGCACCCCCCGATAGAACGGTGTCCGCCAAGCCCGATGAACCCTGCTTCTTTTGCCTGTATCTGAAATTCCCTGGAGAGATCTTCGCTGTGAAGATTAAAAGTAACATTCATACGGGACCTGCTGTTTTTATGGGCATGCCCTATGTAAAAGCCTTCACTTTCATCAATAACATCATAGAGCATTTTTGCCTTCTTCTCATTGGCCTTTTCAATCTGCGCAAGGCCGCCTATCTGCTCTGCCCACTGAAGCACAAGTGACAGTAAATAGATTGAAAGAGTAGGAGGTGTGTTATATAAAGAGTTGTTATTGGCAAATGTATTGTAATTCAGCATTACAGGGAGCGTTTCAGAAGATCTTTTTAATAGTTCTTTTCGGATTATCACTACTGTTACACCGGAAGGGCCGAGATTTTTCTGGGCACCGGCATAGATCAAATCAAATTGGTCTACTTTCAAAGGACGGCTTAAAATATCGCTTGACATATCTGCTGCTACAGGTGTTTTTTTATTTGAAGGAAAGCTTTGCCATTGTGTGCCGTAAATTGTATTGTTGCTGGTAATATGAAGATAGGCAGCATTGTCCGGCATATCATCTTGACTAAATTCGGGGATAAAGCTGTATTTTTGATCCTTGCTGGAGGCAGAAATGACGGTTTCGCCAATTTTATCTGCTTCTTTTAAAGCTTTCTCTGACCAGGAACCACTAAGAACATAATGGGCTGTCTGGTCTTTTCCCAGCATGTTCATCGGCACCATGGAAAACTGGAGACTTGCCCCGCCCTGAATAAAAAGCACTTCAAAGTCATCCGGGATGGCCAGCAGTCTTCTTAAGCGTGTAATTGCCTGATCATGTACTGCCTGATATTCCTTGCTTCTATGGCTCAGCTCCATTATGCCCATTCCTGTATTGCCAAAGTTCAGCAAACTCTTTTCCGCTTCTTTTAATACCTCTTCCGGCAGGGCTGCGGGACCTGCATTAAAATTTAGAGCACGGTACATTTTTCTCCCTCCAAATATAAAATCAATTCACTATAACGCTGTGAAGAAATAAAGATAGTTAATATGTTAACAAATTATATTGATTTGTACAGAGAAAAAAATGAACATTTTGAAAAATTGGAGGAAAAAAAATTCCCCCTGCAGAAACAGGAGGATCAGAGGGT
This sequence comes from Paenibacillus sp. FSL R5-0490, assembly GCF_001956215.1. Lineage (GTDB taxonomy): Bacteria > Bacillota > Bacilli > Bacillales > Cytobacillaceae > Cytobacillus. The sequence continues at coordinate 15,884 of NZ_MRTQ01000021.1, forward strand.
TACAGATGCTTGTTTATAGCATCAGAGATTTCCTTGAGATCTGAAGCTGAGTAATCAGATTGATGTGATTTCCACACAACCCCTAAGCCATCTCCATTACCATAACGGGGAATAAGATGGGAGTGGAAATGGAAAACGGTCTGCCCGGCGTGTTCACCGTTGTTATTAATTAAATTCAGGCCAATTGGATCGAATTCGGCCTTGATGGCTCTGGCAATCTCCGGAATAGATTCGAAATAGTTCCGGGCTGTTTCAGCATCCATTTCATACAAGTTTTCTTTATGTACTTTCGGAATGACAAGTGTATGCCCTTTTGTGACCTGGCTTATATCCAGAAATGCCATAACATGGTCATTTTCAAATACTTTGGCTGAAGGAATCTCGCCATTGATTATTTTACAGAAAATACAATCGTTCATTATGTCAGCTCCTAACCAAATATCTTTTTCACAATTCTACCATATCCTCCAAGAAACAAAAAAGCAGAAGGGGATGGATAGTATAATTCATAAAATAAAAGGCAGGATCCGCTTGGAATCCTGCCTTCGTGAAGGGGAAGCTTCTATTGGTACGTTTCTATTTCAGGTAAATTCTCTTTAACAAACACCTCATTTATGAATGAATTGTGTTCATATCTAGAGAAAATCGATCTTTGTTCAATCGGACCATCCCCTTATTTTCTTTATAAGCTTTTACAGGCGTATAAAGCATGGATGATAGTCTTTAACAAACACCTCATTTGAAAAATGACTTAGTGACCACTTTCGGGTAAAGCGATCAAGTGTTTAAGATCATCAGGTTTCATGTGCAATGCAACCATCCCCTTATTAGGAACGTTTGAAGCTTATACTGAAAGGAAACTGTCTGCGACAGACACCTCATTTCAAGTTTTGATCATCTGAATGATGTTCAAATGATTTGTTTCCCCTTCATAGATTAGAATGTCCCGCCCCGTAATTTATATACAGGAATTTTGCCCAAACTGGACAATTTACTTTGGCTTTTTTTACAATGGACTTATACATAGTAGGAAGGACGTTGAGAATGGCGCTGCTTGAAATTAAAAACGTTACCGGCGGCTATACGAGAAACCCGGTCTTAAAGGATGTCTCCTTTGAAGTGGGTGAAAATGAAATCGTCGGCCTGATTGGCCTTAATGGAGCCGGAAAAAGTACGACCATCAAACATGTAATTGGCTTAATGGAACCGAAGGAGGGCGAAATATCGATCAATGGCATGCAATTCCTTAAGGATAAGGAAGGATATCGCAAGCAATTCACTTTTGTTCCGGAAACCCCGATTTTGTATGATGAACTGACATTAGAAGAGCATTTGCGTATTACAGCCATGGCATACGGTCTGCCTGAAACAGAGTATAAACAAAGAGTGGAAACATTGCTGAAGGAATTCAGAATGGAAAAAAGACTGAAATGGTTTCCGGCTCATTTTTCTAAAGGGATGAAGCAGAAAGTAATGATCATGTGCGCTTTTTTGGTGCAGCCGTCATTATACATTGTTGATGAACCATTTGTAGGCCTGGACCCGCTTGGCATTCAGTCACTTCTTGATTTGATGAAGAAAATGAAAGAGAGCGGTGCCGGCATCCTTATGTCCACCCATATTCTTGCTACCGCTGAAAGATATTGTGATCGTTTTGTGATTTTACATGAAGGAAAAGTAAGAGCGAAGGGGACATTAGCGGAGCTGCAGCAGCAATTTGCAATGCCGGGAGCAACCCTCGATGATTTATATATCCAGCTAACAAAGGAAGAAGATTATGTTTAATGAAAAACAATTATGGAAGGAGAGATTCGGGAGGACGGTCAAAGAGCTTTCCCGCTATCTCCGTTATATTTTTAATGGCCATATTGTCATTGTCATGGTGTTTCTTCTGGGAACTGCAGCTTTTTATTATCAGGAGTGGATAAAAACCCTGCCCGGTGATTTTCCTGCTGCAGTGATTATCGGAATCATCTTAGCTCTCCTGGTTACATACAGCCCCATTTATACATTCTTTTCTGAAGCAGACAAAATTTTCCTGCTTCCGCTTGAAGACAGGCTTTCAGGTTATTTCAGACGTTCGATGGCAGTCAGTTTTTTTGTGCATGCATATCTTCTTGTAATGGGTCTGGGAGTTTTAATGCCGATGTATGCAGCGGTGAATGATGGCAATTTTAAAGTGTTTTTACCCTTTCTGCTGATCCTGCTGACGCTAAAAATGATCAATTTGCTGATACGCTGGAAGATACAATATTATATCGAAACAAGCGTACACCTATTGGATGCATGTGTCCGTTATGCTGTTAACGCTGTGTTTCTATATTTTCTTTTTAGCGGCGCTTCCCCTATTTTCATGCTGGCAGCAGGTGTGCTGCTGATCCTGCTGTATTTGTTCTTTACCATGAAATCCAGGGATAAAGGGCTGAAATGGGAATATTTGATTGATCAGGAAGAGAGAAGAATGACCTCCTTCTACAGGCTGGCCAATATGTTTACAGATGTTCCAAAGCTGAAAGACCGAGTGAAGAGAAGGAAGTGGCTTGATTGGCTGCTTTCAGGTATTCCATTCAAACAGGATGCAACTTTTAAAAATCTATATGTCCGTACATTTCTCCGTTCGGGTGATTACTTCGGTTTATTCATTCGTTTAACTCTTATTGGGGCTGGAGCAATTTATTTGATTTCGTATGGAATGGGACAAATCCTGCTTGTGCCGCTATTCATGTACCTAACCGGATTTCAGCTGCTGCCCTTATGGAATCACCATCAGGATAAGCTGTGGGTGAATTTATATCCGGTTAAAGGGGGTATAAAGGAGAAGTCCTTTAAACAGCTGCTGACAGGAATACTGTATGTTCAGGCACTCTTATTATCGATGGCTGTACTGGCAAATGGCGGCTGGCTGGCTTCGCTTTTGGCTTTAGCCGTGGGAGTTTTATTTGCATATATATATACTCATATCTATATTCAGAAACGGCTGGCAGGCAGCCGGGCTTAAAATGAAACCATTTCTGTCTTTTGTGCGTATATAGAGTCATCCTGAAAAAAAGGCAGGTAGGAAAATGAAGGAGTATGAATTAAAGGCATATTATGAAATTGAAGAGTGGAAGAGACGGATCAACAAGCGCTCCGGTCTGCTGAATCGTCTATCCAAAAAAGCTCAGACAAAGGTAAATAGTATAATACCTGAAAAAGCTCATCAAATTATCACAGACAGCATAAAGAATATGGTAAAGGCCACTTTGGTTGGTTCGAATGCACTCACCAGAAAAAAATCTGCCGGCTGCAGCCTGGAAATGATGGATCACATGCTGGAAGAGAAGATTTCGACATACCGCAAAACAGCTGCTGTCGAGGGTGCCGGAACCGGGGCAGGGGGAATACTCCTTGGCATAGCTGATTTTCCCTTACTGCTGAGCATTAAGATGAAATTTCTTTTTGAATCTGCCTCCATATATGGATTTGATACAAATGATTATGAAGAACGCCTGTTTCTCCTCCACGTTTTTCAGCTCGCATTTTCCAGTGATGATAAAAGGAAAGAAACACTGAAGCTGATTGAAGAATGGGATGACCGGAAGGAAACATTGGCTGATATGGACTGGAAGGTATTTCAGCAGGAATACCGGGATTATATTGACTTTGTTAAAATGCTCCAGCTGGTGCCGGGTATAGGTGCTGCTGTCGGGGCGTATGCGAACTATAATTTGCTTGATCACTTAGGTGAAACCGCTAAAAATGCTTACCGTCTGCGGGTATTGAAAACAGCCCCAAGGCCTGATTAGGCTTGGGGCTGTTTTTTACTTACACTCGAATTTCTTCTTATTGTCCTACTTCAACAGAGTCCTTGCTTTCCTGATAGCTATGATAGTTTAAAGCTGCTGCTCCCAGTGTTTTTGCTGCAATTAGCATGGCTTTTTCATCAATATCAAATTTGGGGTGATGGTGCGGGTAATTTTCTGATGTATTTTCAGGTCTTGCCCCGGTAAAGAAGAAGGTCCCTTTCACATGCTGAAGATAGTATGCGAAATCTTCACCGCCCATTTCAGGGTCTGTCTCTTCTGCCCATTTGACTTCATCAATTTTCCCTGCCAGTTCAGCCAGGTATTCAGTCTCCCTTTTATGATTTACAACTGCAGGGTAGCCTCTGTGGAACCGATACTCATAGCCACTGTCTGCTGTGTAGCATGTTCCTTTGACAATGCGCTCGATTTCCTCTTCGATATTAGTGCGGACGTCCTCGTTAAATGTGCGGACAGTACCAATCAATTTTGCTCTATCTGCAATTACATTAAATGCGTTATCAGCTACGAAAGAACCAACTGTTACAACAGCAGAGTCAATTGGATTTACTTTTCTGCTGACGATTTGCTGAAGATTGACAACCAGCTGGGAGGCAGTTACAATCGCATCTTTCGTTTTGTGAGGCTGTGCTCCGTGCCCGCCTTTTCCTTGGATGGTAACTTCAAACCTGTCTGCTGCCGCCATAAATGGGCCAACCCGATATTGGATCTTCCCTGTTGGTTCTGATGCCCACAGGTGTGTTCCAAAAATGGCATCGACACCCTCAAGGCAGCCATCTTTGATCATCGAAATAGCTCCGCCCGGAGCATATTCCTCGGCGTGCTGGTGAATCATTACATATGTACCTTCTAATTCATCGCGAAGTTCATTTAGTGCCTTCGCCAGTACAAGTAAAGTTGCCGTATGTCCATCATGTCCGCAAGCATGCATTACCCCAGGAACCAATGATTTATATGGGACATCCTTTTCATCCTGGATAGGAAGTGCATCAAAATCGGCTCTTAAAGCGATGGTCTTTCCTGGTTTGCTGCCATGAATCCTGGCAACCACTCCATTTCCCCCTACATGGCTCCGGACTTCGATCCCCAGATTTTCATAAAAGGTTTTGATATAGTGAGCCGTTTTCTCTTCCTTAAAAGATACTTCAGGGTTCTGATGAAGATAGCGCCGGATGGAGACCATTTCATCATAATAGCTTTCCAATTTTTTAAATAGTGTTTCAGACATGATTCCCTCTCCTATCGACGTAATTTTTCCATTATTATAACATTCTTTAATAGGATAAAGAGAAAAATGTTTTTTCTGCAAACATAACATAATAAAATTGAAGAAGAAATGATACTATAAATGAAGACCAATATGGGAGGTATTAGTAAGATTGGAAATGCTTAAATCTAAATGGACCTATTTTTTTCTGGCTGTATCCGCATCCATTTTTCTATATTTTCTTGTTGCCGTTACTAACGGACAACCTCTTGATTTTGACCGTTACTTGTCAAAGTTCTTTACAGAATTATTTTCAGAAAGCACCCATCCTTTTTTTGAAGCCATGGACAATATGGGGAGTAAAATCGGTGTAGGGATTATTACATTGGCTTTCTTATTGTTGCTTTGGCTCAAGTATAGGAATTATGAGGCGATGGCAGCTGTTGTTTTTGCTGTTGCAGCGGGAAATGAAGTAAATAAGTGGCTTAAAGAGGCTGTTGGAAGGCCGCGCCCTGATCAGGAGCATCTTGTTGATGTGGCGAGTCTCAGCTTTCCGAGCGGACACGCGATGATTGGGATGATTCTATATACGTGGATAGGCTATTTTATCATTACCGAGCTGAAGAAAGCGTCAGCGAAATGGATCACGGCAATTATTGCAGGCATTTGGATTTTTCTAATGGGGATCAGCCGGATAGTGATGGGGGTACATTATCCGTCGGATATCACAGCAGGATTTGCAGCAGGCTATATTTGGGTATTCATATCAATTTCCCTTTATGCGGCCTTAAAGTCAATGTTCAGAAGGAAATCATATGAGAGAGAATCAGCTTAACAGCCAAAGAGACTATCGCCGATAGTCTCTTTGTTGTTTTAAATGAGGAACATGGCTGCAATAGTTGTCACGATTAAGCCAATTGTGACAGGAAGCAGGTTCCGTCGGGCCAGTTCAAAAGCATCTACATTGCAGATTGCGGCTGCAGGTATAAGGGCCCAGGGAACCAAAGTGCCACCGCCCACCCAGATGGCAGCTACCTGCCCGAGAGCCGTTAAGGTTGCAGCACCTGTGCCGATAGCTGTCGCAAATAGATTTGCAATGGAGCCGGCAAGTGAGATGCCGGAAAAGCCGGATCCATCAAGCCCTGTTATGGCTCCAACGACAGTCAGTGTAATGGCGCCTACCTCTTTGCTTAAAGGGACAACAGATGCCAGCCCCACTCCAAGATCATTAACAATTCCATGAGAGCCCTTTGGCAAAAAGTCTCCTATCATCTGAGAAAATCCAGCGTCCCCCAGATAAAAGAAAGCTGCAATTGGAATGACAGGGCCAAATACTCTAAATCCAAACTGGAAGCCTTCAACTAAATAGGCTGTTGTTTTTTCAAGACCTTTATTACGATGGGCAGCGAGCGTAATCATCAGGAGGATAAATATTGATGTCCCGCCTACCAAGGCGGTTGCGTCACCGCCCTGAAGATCTAACGCAAACATGGCTGCTACATCAGCAGCAAATAAGATTGGAATTAATAACGCAAAAAAACGTTTTTGTTTAAGTGAAAGCAGATGTTTTTGACTGGAATCAGCCTGCAGTTCAGCTGGTGTATCCCCAGTAAGCCCAGTATCTGCAGTCAGCTTGCCGCTTTTCATATCTCTCTTGATAAGATAAAAAGCAGTTATAGTCGTGACTGCACCCATAATAATAACAAGCGGAACACTGGCTGATATGACCTCGCCTACAGGAAGACCTGCCGCGTCGGCAGTTAACTTCGGGGCAGCCTGGATTATAAAATCTCCGGATAGTGCGATGCCATGACCGAACAGGTTCATGGCCATTGCCACACCCAGAGCAGGTAATCCTACCCGGATGGCTACGGGAAGAAGTACGGCCCCCATTAAGGCAACAGCAGGAGATGGCCAAAAAAACCAGGAGATGACCATCATCAAAATTCCGATCGTCCAATAGGCAAGTGCCGGTGTTCTGATTAACCTGGTAAAAGGAGAGATCATGACATCATTAATTCCGGTTGTGGTCAGTGTCCGGCTCATGGCCACTATAATGGAAATGACCAGTATAGTGGAAAGAAGTTCTGTTATCGCAAATATAAAACTGGTGAAAATACTGCTGACTGAACCGCTTAAGGAGCCGGTAGCTGTAATGGCAATTAAAAAGATGCCCGCAATACAGACCAGCGTTGTATCTCTCTTCATAACCATGAAGCCGATGATGAAGACAATAAAAAGAACATATATCCAATGAATGGCTGTCAGCTCAACTCCCACTTGATTTTCCCCCTTTCAAAATTCCATAAGAGAAGCGCCGGTTTAGGCGAATCACCCGATTCGGAATGTAGTACAGAATATGATGGAATGAAATAAATGGTGATATGAATTAAATCCGTCCAGAGGAGGAGGCTGAAACACACCGGGGGATGTTTCAATAGAATTGCTGACTGATAAAATGAATGCAGAAGGAAAATGTTTTTGCATTAGCGAATACAAGAATAGAAGAAAAGAGGGAAGGGAAAGCCTATGAGATACAGGTCCGTTAATCAAATAATCTTCGCGATAAGTTTATCAGCTATTGGGGTTTTGCTTCTTCTTATGAACATAGGTGTCATTTCCTTGGAAATAAAAGAGGTATTTGTCGTAATTTACCCCTTTATCCTAATGGCTGCCGGGTGTTATTATCTGCTTTCATACATACTGAAGAATAGCCGGAGCGGGATGTTTCCCGGGTTATTTCTAATTGTATTTTCATTACTATTAATCCTTGATCGTCTCGGAGTCATTGCATTCAGGTTTATGGAAATCTGGAAACTCTGGCCCCTGTTTCTTATTTTTATCGGCATTAATATTCTTTTGAAAAAAGATCGTTTAAAGATACATTTTGAACAGGATTTCCCGGCAGATATCTATGGGAAAGACAAAGGTGCAGCGGAGAAAAAAGTTATTAATATCTCAAAATATGAAAGTCCTCAGCCGCTTAAAAATATAAGAGGCTTTTCAATTGGCGATGTGGATTTTAAACAGCCGAATTGGTCTCTCGAGCCGATGGATTTATATACAATGATCGGTGATTATTTTATCGATTTCAGCAAAGCTTTCATCCCGGAGAAAGAGACGCCTGTCATTGTGAGAGGGTGGATTGGCGATGTGAAAATGATCATCCCCGAAAACATTCCGGTGATGATCCAGTCAAATATTAATATAGGAGACATCCGCATTTTTGATCAAAAGACAGGTGACATCAACCGCAGTCTTCACTACAAGTCGCCCGGTTATGATGAGGCCTCAAGAAAGCTGAAAATCGCTGTACAAGTAAAAATTGGATCCATTAGGATCGATAAAGTATAGGGGTATAAGATGAAAAAAAGCGGAATCAGGTATTGGTTTGTGCAGAGCTTTATTATGATGGCCATTATAAGTTCATTAATCTTTTTTGTCGGATTGCAGGTCTATCTATTTTACAATTCTGAATCGCCATTGACTATAAAGAGCACCTTTTGGCTGTTTTTGTATGTTTTAACGGTATTACTCCTTACGGGTGCCTATTTTGGGCTCAAGGGCAGCTACTTAATAAAAGGGCGGCTCGGTGATATCCTGTTATTTGTTTCGACCTTAAGAAGCGGCAAGTATGCTGATCGGATGGAATCGTATGAAAAAGATGAAATAGGATTAATATCAGATGAACTGAATCAGCTGGCCGAAAATATTCAGGAGCAGGTTTATTCTATGCAGCGGCTTGCCGATGAAAAGTCTGCATTGGCACAAACAGCCCATTCAGCAGCTGTAATGGAAGAAAGACAGCGCCTGGCCAGGGATCTCCATGATGTAGTGAGCCAGCAGCTTTTCGCATTAAGTATGATGTCTTCAGCAGCCCTGAGAGTTTTTGATTTGGATAGTGATAAAGCGAGAGAACAGTTAAATGAAATCTCTGAAATCGCTGCGAAAGCCCAGGGGGAAATGAGGGCGCTTCTCCTCCATCTTAGGCCCGTTCAGCTGAGTAATGACAGTCTCTGTGATGGTATTATTAAGCTGATTCAGGAGTTAAAGGCAAAGACAAACATCGAATTCCATGCAAGTATTGATGAGATTGTAAACCTTTCCAAAGCAGCGGAAGAGCATTTATTCCGGATTGTCCAGGAGGCTTTATCTAATGTGCTCCGTCATGCGGATGCAGGAAAGATCAAAGTAACCCTAACGGAAGAGGATGATTACATCTTTCTTTTTATTGCTGATAATGGAAAAGGGTTTAATCCTCATAAAGAGAGAATCACTTCTTACGGGCTGAAAACTATGAGGGAACGCTGCGAGGAGGTTGGCGGAATATTCAAAATACGATCCAAAGAAAACGAAGGAACTTATATAGATATTAAAATTCCGGCAAAAGGGGAGAGGCTGAAATGATCAGGGTAGCAGTTGTGGATGATCATGAAATGGTAAGAAGGGGCATTATTTCTTATTTGGCAACTGAGTCTGGCATAGAGGTCATTGGGGAAGCAGGCAGTGGGAATGAAGCTGTAAAGCTTGTGCTGAAAGAGCGGCCGGAAATTGTTTTGATGGACCTCCTGATGGAAAATGGGAACGGAATAGAAGCGACTAGGGAGATTCTAAAATGCTATCCTGAATGCAAGGTTATCATCATAACCAGCTTTTACGATGATGAACAGGTTTTTCCGGCGATTGAAGCGGGTGCCTTCAGCTATATGCTGAAAACGGCAAATGCTGCCGAAGTTGTAACTGCCATTAAGAAAGCTGTGCAGGGTGAACCTGTCATTGAGTCAAAGGTTGCAGGGAAAATGGTAAGCCGTTTCAGAGAAAAAGAAAAAAAGCCTCATGATGATTTAACTGAAAGGGAGTTTGATGTCCTGCTCTGCATTGGGGAAGGGATGACAAACCAGGAAATCAGCGAGGAATTGTTCATTGGCATCAAAACCGTCAAAACACACGTAAGCAATATCCTCAGTAAACTTGGCGTTACAGACCGTACACAGGCAGCCGTTTATGCCAACCGAAACGGAATTATAAAAAAACAGGCAAAAAAAGGATGAGTCATAATGGCTCATCCTTTTTTTACAAGATAAGAAAGATACAATTGCACTTCCAGGTCCAGCATGCTTCTTGTTACTCTTCTTTAGGGATATAATATTGGGTCACGTATGGAGAGCTGGAAAAAATATTCGGTGTCTTATCAATGCCGCTCTCCGTACCGCGTTTTTCATGTGCTTTTTCATATGCTTTGGAATTCTGCCAGTTTTTAAATGACTTTTCATCCTGCCATAGCGTTAGGGTGACATATGTGTTTGATTCAAGAGGCCGCAGGACACGGATAGCCATAAATCCCGGTTCATTTTCGATAAGCCCTGCCCTGTTTTTCAGCCGGTGCTCAAATAGCGGCCTGCCTTCATCTGTAACTGGTACATTATTCAGAACGGCAAATCCTGCGCCCGAGAAGGTTCCGGAAGAATCGATGACTTCATAGGAACGGGGCTCTTTAAAGATAGAGGCGCCTGATGTTTCATGAATTAATAAGGCAGTATCAGTATTCTGCATTGTAACCATGTTTTCATCGGGGTGCTTTTCCTCAATTTTTTTCAAAAAATCGTAAGTTCCTCTGGCCATATAAAGCTTCATTTTTTTTTTCACTCCACTTGGATAAGTTTTATAGTGTTCTCTCTGGAGTATAAACACTACATTATTTAAAATATATTTATATTGTGCTTATATCCTTACAATCTTCAATTTTCCCTTATTTAAACAGTTAAAAACGTCAATTTTTTGACATTTGACGTTCATATCTATAAAAAACAAAGAAAAAAGGATATAGTCATAAAGGATAGATCTTCGAGATTTCTAATTTGGTTACATATATATTACAATAATACGCAGACAAGTCTTGAAAGGTGGATAAAATTTAATGACGAACTCATTTAATGATACATTTCTGAAGGCAGCAAGAGGAGAACAGACAGAGCATGTTCCTGTTTGGTATATGCGCCAGGCTGGCCGCTCACAGCCGGAGTATAGAGCAATTAAAGAAAAATACTCCCTATTCGAAATTACACACCAGCCTGAACTTTGTGCTTATGTAACAAGGCTGCCCGTAGAGCAGTATAACAATGATGCTGCGATTCTTTATAAAGACATTATGTCACCGCTTCCAGCCATTGGGGTGGATGTGGAAATTAAATCAGGAATCGGCCCTGTTATATCAAATCCAATCCGTTCCAAAGCAGATGTAGAGAAGCTTGGTGAAATCAATCCGGAAGAGGATGTTCCATATGTCCTGGATACCATTAAGCTTCTTACTCAAGAGCAGCTGACTGTTCCTCTTATCGGTTTTGCAGGTGCTCCGTTTACTCTTGCAAGTTATATGATTGAAGGCGGTCCATCAAAGAATTACAACAAAACAAAAGCATTCATGTATGCAGAGCCTGAAGCATGGTTTGCGTTAATGGATAAGCTTGGAGAAATGACTATTACCTACGTGAAGTCCCAAGTCAAAGCAGGTGCAAAAGCCATCCAGATTTTCGATTCATGGGTTGGTGCCTTGAATGTGGAAGATTACCGCTATTTTATTAAGCCGGTAATGAATCGAATTTTCTCTGCCTTGAAAGAAGAGAATGTTCCGCTGATCATGTTCGGTGTAGGCGCAAGCCATCTTGCACTGGAGTGGCATGATCTGCCGCTTGATGTAGTGGGGCTTGATTGGAGACTTCCGATTCAGGAAGCAAGGGCAAAAGGCATCACCAAAACAGTTCAGGGTAATTTAGACCCTGCGATTCTCCTTGCACCTTGGGAGGTTATCGAGGAAAAAGCAAAAGCTATTCTTGATCAGGGAATGGCTCAGCCGGGTTATATTTTCAACCTTGGACACGGTGTATTCCCGGAGGTTAATCCTGACACATTAAAGAAATTAACTGCTTTTATTCACGAATACTCTGCCTCAAAATTAAGCAAGTAGCCTCCGGCTGGCTTAAAGCGATAGCAGGCTGCACTTGCATATTGCTATGAGCATTAGTTTTGGTAATCGATTATTTTTTTGGCACAATAAAAACTGGAGACAGAATTTGAGGTGGATGACATGGGTAAAAAAAGAATGGGTTTACTTGTAATGGCTTATGGAACTCCCTATAAGGAAGAAGACATTGAGCGTTACTATACACATATCCGCAGAGGAAGAAAGCCTTCTGAGGAAATGCTTGAAGATTTAAGAAGCAGGTATGAAGCGATCGGCGGAATATCGCCGCTTGCAGAAATTACTAAAGATCAGGCTGAAAAACTTGAGCAGCATTTAAATGATATTCAGGACGAGTATGAATTCAAAATGTATATTGGGTTGAAGCATATCGAACCTTTCATAGAAGATGCAGTTAAACAAATGCATGAGGATGGGATTGAGGAAGCTGTCAGCATTGTTCTTGCGCCGCATTTCTCAACCTTCAGCGTGAAATCATATAACGGCAGAGCCAAGGAAGAGGCTGAAAAGCTTGGCGGCCTTGAAATAAGGTCAGTTGAAAGCTGGTATAAAGAGCCTAAGTTTATTAAATATTGGGCTGATCGGGTAAAAGAAACCTTCGATAAAATGCCTGCTGACAAAAAAGATTCTGCAGTATTAATTGTTTCTGCACATAGTTTGCCGGAGAAAATCCTGCAATCCGGGGATCCATACCCGCACCAGCTGCAGGAAACAGCTGACCTCATAGCCGAACAGGCTGGTGTCAAAAACTATGCTGTGGGCTGGCAAAGTGCAGGAAACACACCTGAGCCATGGCTTGGGCCTGATGTCCAGGATTTGACAAGAGATCTTTATGAAAATAAAGGCTACAAAGCATTCGTTTACACACCTGTAGGTTTTGTGTCTGATCATCTTGAAGTGCTGTACGATAATGATTATGAATGCAAAGTTGTCACTGATGAGCTGGGAGCAAGCTATTACCGCCCTGAAATGCCGAATTCTCAGCCTGAGTTCATTGATGCAATGTCAGATGCCATTTTTAAATTGCTGAATAGATAAAGCGAAAATTCACTCAGTGGGGGCTTACTGCCTGTTAGACTGCGATAATGCAAAAAATTAGAAAAGAAGGCGATTTACCGTGCAGGGAGAGAGACAGAAAGTTATTGTTGCCGGAGGAGGAATTACGGGTCTTGCTGCAGCTTACTATCTGCAGAAGGAAGCTAAAGAAAAGGGCTTGGCTCTGGACGTTAAGCTCATAGAGGCTTCACATCGCCTTGGCGGCAAGATTCAAACAATAATACGAGACGGTTTTGTGATCGAACGAGGGCCCGACTCCTTTTTGGCCCGTAAGCAAAGTGCAGCGCGCCTTGCCAGGGAAGCGGGCCTTGAAAAGGAACTTGTGAGAAATACTTCTGGCAAGTCCTATGTCCTTGTAAGGCAGCGGCTATATCCAATGCCTGGCGGATCCATCATGGGCATCCCGACACAAGTTGCTCCCTTTATAACAACCGGCTTATTCTCTCCTGCAGGAAAGGCAAGAGCTGCGGCAGATTTTGTGCTGCCTCGCTCCAATCCTTCCACAGATCAGTCTCTGGGTGCCTTTTTCAGAAGAAGGCTTGGTGACGAAGTTGTCGATAATTTGATTGAACCGCTTCTCTCTGGCATATATGCAGGCGATATTGATCAATTGAGCCTTATGGCCACCTTCCCGCAGTTTTATCAGGTTGAGCAGAAGTATAGAAGCTTAATAATGGGAATGAAGAAGGCTGCAGGCTCTCAGCCGAAACAAGCCGGAACCAGCAAAAGCAAAGAAGGAATGTTTCTTACTTTCAAATCAGGGCTTCAATCACTTGTCGATGCCCTCGAAAGCAAGCTTGAACCCGGGACTGTGCTGAAAGGCCATCGCATTGAATCGGTTGTTAAGAATGGCGAAAGCTATACCGTTGAAATAAATGGGGGAGAAAGCCTTAATGCAGATTGCATAGTTATGGCTGTTCCCCACCATGCATTGTGCAGCATCTTCTCCGGCTGGGGACTTTTTGAGCAGTTTAAAGAAATGCCGTCCACTTCAGTGGCAACTGTAGCTCTGGCTTTTCCAGAGGATGCGATTGAAAGGGATATAGACGGAACGGGTTTTGTTGTTTCACGTCATAGTGATTACACCATTACTGCCTGTACCTGGACACATAAAAAATGGCCTCATTCTACCCCAAAAGGAAAAGTGCTTCTGCGCTGTTACGTTGGCAAAGCCGGGGATGAAGCAGTTGTGGATCTGTCAGATGATCAAATTGTTAAAGTTGTGCTCGATGATTTAAATAAAACGATGAATATTAATATGAATCCTGAATTTAGTTATGTAACCAGATGGAAAGATTCCATGCCTCAGTATACCGTTGGACATAAAGAACGCGTCGGACTGGCAAAGAAACAGGCGCAGGATGAGCTGCCGGGCATTTTTCTGGCAGGAAGCTCGTTTGAAGGTCTTGGTGTTCCTGACTGCATAGATCAGGCAGAAGAGGCAGTTCGAAATACAGTAGAATACCTGCAAAGCAACAAGCCAAAAGCTGTCCGTGTGTGACAGCTTTTTAAATTGGCATCATTTCAGGTTGCTTTTTCAAATAGAGTATGATAAATTACTCCTTGTACTAATGACCAAATCGTTCATTTAGTCATTTTCAAAGAGGTGAGTTTATGTCAGCAGATCGGAAACAGCAGATTCTTGAAGCAGCCACAAAATCATTTTCTCTTTTTGGCTATAAAGCAACCACTATGGACCAGGTTGCAAAGCTTGCGAATGTTGGAAAAGGCACTATCTATAATTTCTTTAAAAATAAAGAAGAGCTGTTTGATGAAATTATCCATACGCTCATCACGGAAATGAAAAATGCAGCCGATGAAGCGCTTGATCCTTCTTTGCCCTTTCACAAAAATGTTCATCGGGGATTGTATAAAATACTTGAATTCCGCATGAAGCATCAGCTTACAATCAAGCTTTTCCAGGAAGCAAAGGAAATGGGAACTCCTGCTGTTACAGATGTAATTGGGAAAGTGGAGGATGCGATAATTAAATATGTAAAAGACAAAGTTACACTTGCCATTGAAAGAGGAGAAATCCGGGAATGCGATCCGGAACTGACTTCCTTTGTCATGCTTAAGCTTTATATTGCTCTTATTTTTGATTGGGAGCAGCGTCATGAACCATTGGAAAAAGAAAAAATAGCTCTTCTTTTTGAGCAATATATTATGAAAGGATTATCGAACTAGATAGTCCTCTATTTTTTCAGAAAAATGACCAGATGAGAAAAATAGTCAAAAAGTAATTTGGAGGGATTTAAGGTGAAAAACAAACTTTTCCTTAAGGAGTTTTCAGCCATTATAAAAAACAAGAAGCTGCTGATTCCGATTATAGCAGTTATGTTTATTCCGGTTTTATACAGTGGAATGTTCCTGTGGGCATTCTGGGATCCATACGATCATTTAGATGATCTCCCGGTTGCCATCGTTAATGAAGATGCCGGTGCTGTATTGGAAGGAAATGAATTGCACCTGGGCAATGATCTTGTTGATAATTTAAAGGAAAGCAAGGACTTTAACTTTCAATTTGTTGATAAAGAAGAGGCATACAAGGATCTAAATGATCAGCAATACTATATGCTGGTTGAAATTCCCAAGGATTTTTCCAAGAATGCTACCACTCTGCTGGAAGACAAACCGCAGAAAATGAATCTGATTTACGTTCCCAATGAGAGCTACAATTTCTTATCTGCTCAAATCGGCGGGACAGCTGTTGAAAAAATTAAAGCGTCACTGTCAGAAAAAGTAACTGAAACATATGCAGAAACCATGTTTGATAAGGTAGGGGAACTTGCAGATGGCATTGGACAGGCAAGTGATGGTGCCCTTCAAATCAGTGAAGGAGCAGCTGATCTAAAGGACGGATCCAGAACCTTGCATGAGAAGCTTGAGCTTTTGGCCAATAAATCCATTGAGTTCAATAACGGTGTAAGCACAGCAAGCAAGGGTTCTAAGGAAATGGCAGAAGGAGCTAAATCTCTTTCAGAAGGTTTAGGCAAACTTGCAGGAGGCCAATCGGAATTGAGAAATGCTTCTGATCAGCTAAAGTCAGGTAGTGAAGATCTTTCTGCAGGTGTTACACAAACAAAAGAAGGAATCTTAACGGTAAAAGAAAAACTTCCAGTTATGATCGATGGAACCGAACAGCTTGAAAATGGAGCAAACACATTATCTTCATCTCTGGAGCAATGGCAGACGGAAGCGCAAAAGCTCAGCGGAGGCACTGCTCTTTTAGAACAAAGGCTGCAGGGCATCTTATCGCAGCTTCCAGAAGGTTCTCCTGAAAAGGCTGAGCTTCAGACTGCACTTGCACAGCTGAAGACCGGATCAGCCCAGCTTGCCGAATCAGCCGGCAAACTATCTGGTGGAGGAGCTGAATTGTCCCAAAGAATGGGGCAGTTAAAGGCAGGACAGCAGCAGCTCCAGCAGGGAATAAATCAGCTTGCCCAGGGAACAGCCGAGCTGGAAAATGGCTCCCTTAAGCTGGTACAGGGCCATAAAGATTTCGATGCAGGAATGGAAACATTTGCTCAGAAGTTTGGTGAAGCACAGGCCGGAGCAGACAGGCTGGCAGGCGGTGCAGCAGATTTGTCAGGAGGTCTTGGCAAACTGACACAAGGTTCAGCTGCATTTGCAGACGGCTCGAAGCAGCTTGAAGCTGGTGCAGGCAAAGTTGCTGAGGGTAATTCACGAATTTATGAAGGATCGTCTGAGTTAGCAAATAAATTAGCCGATGGCGCTGATAATGCTTCTTCAGTAAATGCCAGCGATAAAACATATAACATGATGGCAAATCCGGTGGAAATAGATAATGAGAAGATTACAGAAGTACCAAATTATGGTACGGGATTTGCACCTTATTTTCTGTCTCTTGGTCTTTTTGTTGGAGCTCTGCTGCTTTCCATTGTATTCCCGCTCAGGGAACCGGCTGGCGTTCCGCGCTCAGGATTCAGCTGGTTTGCAAGCAAGTTTGGAATTCTTGCAGGAATAGGCATTATTCAGGGTCTTATTGCAGCGATGATTCTATTGCTGGGACTTGGCCTGGAAGTGCAGAGTGTCCCATTGTTTCTTCTTTTTACAATCCTAACCAGCCTGACTTTCATAGCGCTTATTCAATTCTTTGTCACTGTCATGGGTGATCCAGGCCGGTTTGTTGCGATCATTATTTTAATACTCCAGCTGACAACAAGTGCCGGGACTTTTCCACTTGAGCTGATTCCTAATGCACTTCAGCCAATCAGTTCATATTTGCCTATGACCTATTCTGTTTCCGGTTTTAAGGCAGTCATTTCAAGCGGCAATTTTGATTTTATGTGGGAGAATGCGGTAATTCTCCTGAGCTTTGGAGCCTTGTTCATTGCAGGATCTTTTGTTTACTTTACTGCCATGCACAAGAAAAGATTTGCAGCTGCTGCAGAGCAGACTGATTGATTATAAGTAAAAGCAAAGCCAGCCCTGTATGGGGCTGGCTTTAAATATATTATTCTATAAATCTGTCATTCCCATGCACTTTTCACACTTGTTTCCGTAGCATTCATGCTGTTCTTCGATCGACTTCCCGCATTCTGAACATTGTTTTGCCGGCAGGTTTCTGAAAAACTCCATAATGTTTTGAATCATGTTGAAGCCTCCTAATTTGTGTTTTTGTTCTAAATAGTTTGATTATTTAAGTTCATTGTATTATAACAGTGTTTTTGTGTCAACATCTGTTTCAATACAATTTTAAAAAAGTGAAAAAATAGGCATAATCGAGTATATTGGACATAGGAAAGCCAGGTTATCCAGTTATAGTAGGAGGGAATTTGTGATGAAGTTAACTGTAATCGGCAGCTGGGGCGGTTATCCTAAAGCAGATGGGGCCAGTTCCGGGTATTTGCTGGAGCATGAAGGATTTCATTTGCTGGTAGACTGCGGGAGCGGCGTGCTTTCAAAAATGCAGAATTTTTTCCAGCCAGAAGACTTAGATGGGCTGATTATCTCGCATTACCATCCAGATCATATTGCGGATATAGGAGTGCTGCAGCATGCAAGGCTCATTCAGGGCTTCCTGGGCAAGAAAACAGCTGCACTCCCGATTTATGGACATTCTTTCGACCAGCCTGAATTTGCCAAACTTACATATAAGGATATTACTAAAGGAGTTGCCTATGATCCTGAAGGCACTCTCACAGCAGGACCATTTCAAATTCGCTTTATGAAAACCAATCATCCTGTGCCATGCTATGCAATGAGAATTGAAGCAGGCGGCAAATCACTTGTTTACACGGCAGATACTTCTTATAAAGAAGAGCTGGTGGCATTTAGCGAAAATGCTGATCTATTAGTTTGCGAGTGTAATTTTTATGGGCATCAGAACGGGGGAAATGCGGGGCATATGACAAGCCTGGATGCTGGAACATTGGCAAGCCTTGCAAAGGTGAATAATCTGCTGCTGACACATTTGCCTCATTATGGTGAACTTCGAAAGCTGAAGGAGGAGGCATCGGCTAAATATGCCGGTCCTATTTCTATAGCGGATTACCAATGGTCTCATATATTTTAAGGAGGAAAACTGATGCTTTTTATCGACAACCAGGGAATCACAGATCCCAGAATTAATCTTGCCATTGAGGAATATGCACTAAAGAATCTTGATATTGAAGAAACCTATTTGCTGTTTTATATTAATGAACCTTCCATTATTATCGGAAAAAACCAGAATACAGTAGAAGAGATTAATACGGAATACGTTGAGGACAATGGCATCCATGTTGTCAGAAGGCTATCTGGAGGAGGTGCCGTTTATCATGATTTAGGCAATCTCAACTTCAGTTTTATTACAAAAGATGATGGTGATAGCTTTCACAACTTCCAAAAGTTTACCGAACCGGTTACAGAAGCTTTGCAGAAGCTTGGTGTGAATGCTGAATTAAGCGGCCGGAATGATCTGATGGCAGAAGGCAGAAAAATATCCGGGAATGCCCAGTTTTCCACCAAAGGGAGAATGTTTAGCCATGGCACCCTCTTGTTTAACTCCGAAATTGAAAGTGTCGTTTCAGCGCTAAAGGTAAAGAAGGATAAAATTGAATCAAAGGGCATTAAATCAATTCGAAGCCGGGTTGCTAATATCTCGGAGTTCCTGGACAAAAAAATCACGATTGAAGAATTTCGCACTTTGCTTCTAAAGAATATTTTTGGAGATTTAGGTGAAATTCCGGAGTACAAGCTTACGGATGAGGACTGGGAAAGAATTCACCAGCTGTCCAGGGAGCGCTATCAGAACTGGGATTGGAATTATGGAAGATCACCTAAATTTGATCTTCAGCATTCTCATCGCTTCCCAGTTGGTCAAATTGATATCAGACTTAATGTCACAAAAGGAAAAATTGAGGGATGCAAAATATATGGGGACTTCTTTGGGGTTGGCGATGTAAGTGAAATAGAAAACAAGCTAACAGGAATTCGCTATGAAAAGTCAGAGATTGAAAAAGCTCTTGAAGGAATGGAAATCAAGCATTACTTCGGTAATGTGACTAAAGAAGAATTCGTCAACCTGGTGTATTAAAGAGAGAGCTGGCATAATGCCGGCTTTTCTTATTGTTATATAAGTTCTTGCGAGCCAGTCACTCTGAAAAAAAGAAATTGTGAAAGATTCGCTTTCCTACTTGAATACGAAAATTTCTTTCAATATAATATATTTAGAAAATTTATTTAATAAAAATGAATGACTATTCATTCATTATAGGGGGAGTGTAAATGAATTTAACAGAGCAGCTGCATGAAACGGCGATTAAGATGGGCGATAAGACTGCCTATTATTTTATGGATCAGTCCAGTACGTACGCTGAGCTTGATGGTGCTGTAACCAAATTTGCGGATGGGCTTTCAAAGCTGGGAGTGAAAAAAGGGGATCATATTGCTCTTTTACTGGGTAATTCACCGCATTTTGTTATCGGCCTGCATGGAGCACTGCGGCTTGGAGCAACTGTTATACCGATCAACCCAATTTATACACCTGATGAAATCGGCTACATTGTAAATAATGGTGATGTAAAAGCGGTTGTCACGCTTGATCTATTAGTGCCTTTAATTGAAAAGATGCATCAGGCGCTTCCAAAGGTAGAGAACTATATTATTTGTGATACACCCCAGGGACAAGCTTCAGAACAGGATCTCTCTGCATTATCTGCTTTTTCAAAAATGAAATCGTTTACACAATTAATTGCTTTAGGAGATATTGGGTTTAAGGGCCCTGAACTCGAAGAAGATGATACAGCCGTTATCCTGTATACATCCGGTACGACAGGAAAGCCAAAAGGTGCCATGCTTACACATAAAAACCTCTACAGCAATGCAAAGGATGTAAGCGACTATTTACACATGAATGAGAATGACCGGGTTATTACTACTCTGCCTATGTTCCATGTTTTCTGTTTAACGGTTGCTCTCAATGCACCTCTGATGAATGGGGCTACCATTTTAATAGATCCAAAATTCAGCCCGAAAGAGATTTTCAGGCTAGCAAAAAAATATGAACCTACAGTTTTTGCCGGAGTTCCGACCATGTACAATTTCCTTCTTCAGTATGAAGATGGCAGTCCGGAAGATCTGAAATCATTAAGGCTGTGCATATCAGGCGGTGCTGCCATGCCGGTTGCGCTTCTCCATGGTTTTGAGAAAAAATTCAATGTCATTGTATCGGAAGGATACGGTCTTTCAGAAGCTTCTCCGGTTACATGCTTCAATCCGCTTGATAAACCGCGTAAAGCAGGCTCGATCGGGCAATCCATTATGAACGTTGAGAATAAAGTCGTAAATGAATTGGGAGAGGAAGTTTCTGTTGGCGAAGTTGGTGAATTGATCGTACGCGGGCCAAACGTAATGAAGGGGTACTACAAGCTGCCGGAAGAAACCGCGGCCACAATCCGTGACGGCTGGCTTTATACAGGAGACCTTGCAAGAAGGGATGAGGAAGGCTATTTTTATATCGTTGACCGTAAAAAGGACCTTATTTTAGTCGGCGGCTATAATGTGTATCCGCGGGAAGTGGAAGAGGTGCTCTATAATCACCGGGAGGTCGTAGAAGCTGCTGTATTGGGCGTGCCTGACCCGAATCTGGGTGAAGCGGTAAAGTGTTATGTAGTAACAAATAACCCCCAGCTGACAGAAGAATTGCTGCTCGCATACTGTGCAGAGCATCTGGCTAGATATAAAGTGCCATCATCGATCGAATTTTTAGAGGAGCTTCCAAAGAATACAACTGGCAAAATCTTACGAAGGGCATTGAAGAATCAGGTTCTTCAGGCTAAATAGGCTTTAAGGGCAGGCATGGCATGTGTCTGTCCTTTTCTATTCTTCATTTGAATTGCTAAGTTTGAAAGGGTTTTCGCGAAATTTATCGAATTATTAGGTAGCAAAAGAAAGAGGAGAGATACATATGAGTTCTATTGCAGTCGAAAAAAAAGGTCATATTGCGGTAGTAACAATTAACCGCCCTGATGCAATGAATGCTTTTAATTATGAAACTTTGTCGGAGCTCCAGGAATCAGTTGAAAAACTGCGCACCAGTCCTGATGTTCGTGTTGTTATTTTTACAGGGGCTGGAGAAAAAGCATTCAGCGTCGGAGCGGATCTTAAAGAGCGCAGGACATTATCTGATGAGGAAGTACGCAGGAATGTATATAAAATAGGTGAGGTATTCTCCCTGGTGGATCAGCTTCCACAGCCTACTATTGCTGCCATAAACGGTTTTGCGTTCGGAGGCGGGATGGAATTGGCACTATCCTGCGACTTCCGCATTGCAGTTTCCGGCACATCCATGGGACTTACAGAAACAAGCTTAGCCATCATACCGGGTGCAGGAGGCACACAGAGGCTTCCAAGACTGATTGGCCAGGCTAAAGCCCTTGAGTTAATTTTGACGGCAAAGAGGCTCACCTCTGAAGAAGCGCTTAATTACGGCATCCTTACTAAAGTGACTGAAAAGGATAATTTATTAAATGAATGCTTTGAGTTTGCCGGACAAATGCTTAACAACGGGCCAATTGCCCTTCAGCAGGCTAAATTTGCTGTAAAGCATGGCATGGGTGTTGATTTGCAGACTGGGCTGCAGATTGAAAGGAAGGCATACGAAGTTATTATCCCAACGGAAGATAGAGTTGAAGCTCTTTCAGCTTTTGCCGAAAAAAGAAAACCTGAGTTTAAAGGGAAATAAAATAAATTAGTAATATGAGACACCGCAGAATTTATTGCGGTGTTTTTTTATTAATATAATAAATTTTTTGAAAATTATTAAAAAATCACTTGAATCGTACAGCTATTGACTATATAATTTAGTGAATAAAAGCATAAAAGCATAAAAGTGCTGAAGTAAAAAGATAGAGATTAAAGGGGGATCAACCAGTATGTTAGAGAGAGTAAAAACATTTAAAGCTATAGCAGCGGCAGGCCTTATAGGAACTTTACTGCTAAGCGGCTGCGGAAGTGATAGTGCAAACGGGGAAGCCGGCTCTTCGGATAAAGAAAAGGGAGAGTCAATTAATATAGGAGTTACTCAGATTGTCGAACATCCTTCGTTAGATGCGGCGCTGGAGGGCTTTAGAAAGGCATTGGAGGATTCAGGCATTAAAGCAAGCTACGATGTCCAGATTGCCCAGGGGGACCAGAATAATAATCAATCCATTGCCAATAATTTTGCCGGAGATGGAGTGGACCTGATCTTTGCCAACTCTACACCCAGTGCATTAAGTGCACTGAATGCAACGAAGGATATACCAATTGTATTTACTTCAGTAACTGATCCAGTGGGTGCGCAATTAGTAAAATCACTGGATGCACCTGAAGGAAATATTACTGGTACAACAGATACACATCCTGATGCGATACCCAGCATGGTTAAATTTATAGATGAACAATTTGAGGCTGGAACGGTAGGTGTTATTTACAATTCAGGAGAACAAAATTCAGAGGTGCAGATTGATAAGGTGAAGGAAGCACTTTCAGGTACAAATATGAAATTGGCCGAAGCTACCGTATCCAATTCTTCTGAAGTGAAACAGGCTGCAGAATCACTTGTCGGAAAAGCAGATGCCATCTATATTATTACCGATAATACTGTCGTTTCCGCTTTGGAATCTGTCATTCAGGTTTCAAACGACAATGATATCCCGCTTTTTGTGGGAGAGCTGGATTCTGTTAAACGCGGGGGATTTGCTGCATACGGATTTGACTATGAAGATATCGGATATGAAGCCGGGGAAATGGCGGCAAAAATTTTAAAAGAAGGCAAGAAGCCATCCGAACTGCCTGTCCAATATCCGCAGAACCTAAAGCTGGTAATCAATAAAAAGGCTGCAGAAGAAATGGGCATTGACTTAAAAGATGAATGGAACGGGCTTGCTGAGTTTGTGGAATAGAACCAGCACCAGCACTTAACCACCAATGCTTGCGTTTTTCTAATAGAAAGGAAGATTACTATGCCAACTGCCATCTTTGGCTCCATTGAAGCAGGTGCTATTTATGCCTTAATGGCGCTGGGCGTTTACCTCTCATTCAGAATTTTGGATTTCCCCGATCTGACGGTGGATGGAAGCTTTGTAACGGGTGCATCTGTTGCTGCTGTCATGATAACAGGAGGGTACAATCCATTTTTGGCAACAATGGCAGCTATGCTTGCAGGCTTTGCCGCCGGATGTTTCACTGGGCTGCTTCATACAAAGGGCAAGATAAATGCCCTGCTGTCAGGTATTTTAATGATGATAGCATTATACTCTATAAATCTCAGGATTATGGGTAAGTCAAATGTTCCTCTGCTGTCTGAGGAAACGGCTATCACAAAGATTACAGCATTCTGGCAGGGACTTGGAATTGATCAGACTATCGGAAGCCTGCTCGGAGCGCTGGGAATGAATTTTGTTCCTAAGACCTGGGGGATTCTATTGCTTATGCTGGTTTTGGCATTTGCTGTTAAGGCACTGATTGATCTATTTTTAAAGACAGATATTGGTTTGGCTATACGGGCGACAGGAGACAATGAGACGATGATCCGCAGCTTTTCTGCTGATACAGACCTCCTGAAGATTGCCGGATTGGGTATTTCAAACGCACTGGTGGCATTTTCAGGAGCCTTGGTGGCACAGTATAACGGATTCAGTGATGTCGGAATGGGAATCGGGATGATAATCATCGGACTTGCATCCGTAATCATCGGGGAAGCAATCTTTGGTGCAAAAACGATTGTCCGGGCAACGCTGGCTGTCATCGGAGGAGCCATCTTATATCGTATTATAGTCACTCTTGCATTAAGGGTTGAATTCCTTGAAACAGGAGATATGAAGCTAATCACAGCAGTAATCGTGATTGGCGCGCTGATTCTGCCAAAGATTATTCAGCAGCAAAAAGAAAAGCAGAGAAAGCGGCGGAGATTAGCGGAAGCGAAAAAAACGAATGCTTACGGGAAAAGTGGTGAACATCTTGCTGCAATTAAATCAGATTCATAAAGTGTTTAATGAGGGAACTCCAGACGAAAAAACAGCACTTCAAAGAATTGATCTTCATTTAAAGCCAGGCGACTTCATGACGGTTATCGGCAGTAATGGAGCGGGAAAATCTACTCTCATGAATATGATCTCAGGCAAATTGATTCCTGATATAGGAGAAGTGCTGGTTGATGGCACTGATGTCACTCTTGTGAAGGAACATAAAAGATCCAGGCTGATTGGACGCGTTTTCCAGGATCCGATGGCCGGAACAGCACCTTCCATGACGATAGAGGAAAATCTGGCCATTGCTTATGCGAGAACTATGGCGCGCGGCCTTCGCAAAGGTGTTTCCAAGAAACGCCGCGACTTTTTCCAGGAAAAGCTGGAAATGCTGCATCTTGGATTGGAAAACAGGCTTTCAGCAAAAGTCGGACTGCTGTCAGGCGGGGAGAGGCAGGCATTATCCCTGTTGATGGCGACTTTTACAGAGCCTAAAATATTGCTTTTGGACGAACATACCGCTGCCTTGGACCCGGCTCGTGCTGAATTGATTACCAGCCTTACGAAAGAGATTGTGGAAACATATAAACTTACAACCTTAATGGTGACCCACAATATGCAGCAGGCGCTTGACCTGGGAAATAGGCTGATCATGATGGACAAAGGCCAGATCATTTTTGAAACAAATGAGGACGAGAAGAAAGACTTGACAGTAGAAAAACTGCTGGAGGAATTCCAGAAAATCCGTGGAGAGAAAATGAGCAGCGACAAGGCGATTCTTATTTAGATGTGTGGACCGGACAAGGTTTTTACCTTGTTCGGATTTTTTGTTCAAGCGGCATTATATCCAAAACAATCCGATAACAGTTTCTTCTAATTTTAAGTCTAGTATAGTATAATTTTTAGAACCTTTTATTATATTTTTAGGCGGTGAGCATCATGGCAGAACTTGCAGTCGGCAAGCCTTCCGGTGAAGTTAGAAAGGGGGTGCAGGCGGGAATCAGCATCGCGATAGGATATGCACCCATTGCTTTAACATTTGGACTGCTTGCCAAAACAACCGGTCTTACAATAGGTGAAACAGTTTTAATGAGTTTGCTCGTATTTGCCGGGGCAGCACAGTACATATCCCTGAGCCTGCTTACACTTGGGACAGGCATATTTGAAATTGTTTTAACAACTTTTATCGTGAATATCAGGCACTTTTTGATGTCTACCTCTCTTAATGAAAAGTGGGAAGATGAACAGGCTGCCAACAAGGTGATTTTGTCTTTTGGGATTACGGATGAAACCTTTTCAGTTGCAGCTGTGCGTGAAGAAAAGGTAACAAGCGGGTATATGCTTGGGCTCATATCGGTTTCCTATGCAAGCTGGGTCATTTGTTCGGGACTTGGGCATCTTATTGGGGCGAGCCTTCCGCAAACCTTGCAGGAAAGCATGTCTGTTGCTCTTTATGCCATGTTTGTCGGCCTTCTCGTTCCGTCTATGAAAAAGAGTGCAAAAGTTGTTTTTCTTGCCGCACTTGCAGCGTGTTTTAACACGATTTTCACTTTGACTAATACGCTATCGACAGGATGGGCAATTGTAACGGCAACGCTTTTATCGGCTGTAATAGTTGAATGGATTGAAAGTGTAAAAAACGGGAACAGGGGGCAGGAGCATGAGTAGCCATATTGTGTGGATGATTGTTGGGATGGCAGCAGTTACTTATATCCCAAGGCTGCTGCCTTTTGTGCTTTTTAAGGGGAAGGAGCTTCCCGTCTTTGTTCAGGGGATATTAAAGAATGTGCCTTATGCGACATTAGGGGCACTCATTTTTCCGGGTATTCTGTTTATTAATGAAGATATTTGGTTTGGTCTGCTCGGTGCAGCTGCTGCTTTTCTGGCAGCCTTTTTAGGCGCAAATGTAATTGTCGTTGTGCTGGGATCGATCGCTGTGTTATCTGTATATTCTTTTTTGTTTTAGAAAAGATAATGATGGATGTTCTTTAGCCGGTTCCTTCTTGAACCGGCTTTTTCAATAGAACTGATGGATTAGAAAGAAATGATTGTCCCATCAAATGAGTTCTATTTACAGATTTTTATACTAAACTAAATATAGAAAGGTTGTACCATAGGAGGGGAATTGAATGGCGCGGAAATTAGGTTTTTATGGGGCTCTGGCCTTTTTCGTATACGGTTTATTTTTTTATTGGTATCTATTCTATTTTGCTGACACCAGTCTGCCCTTTGAGTATGAAGGGTCACGGGCAGATCCGGCAACTTTCCTGAACGGCAGGGAATTGATGCTCAGTGAGGAATATTCTAAAATAAGAAACCTGCTGTTTTTTATTTCTACTCCTTTTGAATGGATATTTTATTTATTTATTCTCTTATTTGGCTTTTCAAATGCTTTTAAAAAGTGGGCGGAACAGACAGCGCCATATAAATTCCTGCAAACGGCAATCTATTTGATTTGGCTTTCTTTTTTCGCCTTTATTGCCACGATGCCATTAAGCTATATCAGCTTTTCGCTTTCAAAAACGTATAATATCTCCACTCAGAGCTTTAGTGGGTGGATGAAGGATGAACTCATTGATTTTTGGGTTAATTATGGAATGATGCTTCTTATCGTGTCTGTTCTTTACTGGCTGATTAATAAGAGCAGGAAAAGATGGTGGCTTTACGCATGGCTATTATCAGTTCCATTTACCTTATTTATGATGTTTCTCCAGCCGGTTGTCATTGACCCTCTGTATAATGATTTTTATCCTTTAAAAGATAAGGAACTTGAAACGAAAATTCTTGATTTGGCCAATCAGGCTAAAATACCGGCTGAACATGTCTTTGAGGTCGATATGGCCGAAAAAACGAATGCGCTGAATGCATATGTAACAGGGATCGGCTCAAATTCAAGAATTGTTCTTTGGGACACAACTCTGAATAAATTAACTGAAGATCAAATTCTGTTTATAATGGCACATGAAATGGCCCACTACGTGGAGAAGCATATTTACATCGGAATTGGAGGATACTTGCTGCTTTCTCTGCTGGGGCTGTATTTGACAGCTAAATTAATGGAAAAAGCAGTAGAAAAATGGGGAAGGGCCTTAAAAATCCCTGCAGTAAATGATATACGTTCCCTGCCGCTTTTTTTGATGATTCTTTCAATGCTGCTCTTTATTTCAAGCCCTCTATCCAATCTTGTTTCACGGTATCAGGAAACAAGGGCAGACCGCTATGCCATTGAAATGACAAAGGATTCAAAAGCCGCAATAGAAACATTTCAGGAGCTGACACGTGCCGGTTTAAGCCAGGTAAATCCGCCGCTTCTTGTGAAAGTATTCCGATATGGGCATCCAACGATGCTTGAGCGCATTTCTATGCTGGAAGAATTTGAAATGGAACAGAGGCAGAAAGAACGGAAGCAGGCAGAGGAATGATTTGCTCATTATAACTAAAAAAGCAGGCCAAACGGCTTGCTTTTTTAAATTTCATTTTTATAAATATGTATGTTTCCTTCATCGTCAGCCTGAATTTCATTGTGAAAATAGACGCCTGCATCATCGTCAATTCCATAACCGATCGCTGCATTGACTTTTCCTGCCGCTTCCTTGAGATTTTCCCGTTCATTCCACTTGGTAAAATGGACACTGATGGCGCAATTCCTGATTAACCCGAGCCCTTTCAAAAAGAGGTGCTGTCTTTTAAGGTTATCAATAGGGGGAATGATGCAATGTTCCGGAATGATCAGGGCGCCTGCCGAAAAGCCTGCTACAGGAATACCATTCATGTACATCTTTCTAATGCATTCTCCGGTTTCACTATCCACGATGAATTTTCTGTAATTTTCTGTGTCACCGCCTCCAATAATGATGCCGGAACAGGACATTAATTCTTGAAGATAAGATTCTGCTGGGCCAGAGGAAAGCGGGAGATAGCAGAAATTCCCGGCTCCATTAGGAACTAAGGCAGAAGTATACTTATTCATATACATCTCCCAGCCATCCCTTTCCAAAAAGAGTATAGCTATTTTGCCATCCGAGCCGCAGGCAAGCTCTGTAAACATTTTACCTAACCTTTGCCCGAATGGAGGGCTTCCGCCCATTAAAAATAAATGCCTGCTGTTCATTATTCCCCGCCTTCCTGACTAAAAATAAAATACCCCGCTGATTGGCGGGGGCAAGCTGCTTTTTAAGTGCCAAAACGCTTGGAAAGTTCTTTGTATTGCTTCGAAAAATGCATAAATGCCGGTTTATTTCCTTCATCAATCGCCGAGTCTACTTTTTTCATCAGCTTTTCTTTTTCATTATTCAGCAGTATCTCGGAAATAAGCATATCCAGGTAAAGATCCAATACAAAAGATTCCTTAAGGTTTTTTCGCTTAGATCCACTCGTTTTCATTAAGTCGGTGTATGATTTTTCCTTCATGGAAACCACCCCTGAGCTTTTTAATATTATATGGAATTGCTTCTGAATATTCAACTAATTTTTTAAATTTTTAGAAAATATTTTCAGAATGTCGAAAATGTGAACAATTTCAGAACTATTGAATAAATTAGTAATTTTTAGATAAATTGGTGTTAATATGGAAAAGTGAGCACGAAATAGAAAAGGAGATGAAAATGTATGACCCAAAATATTCAAATAATCGAAGAATATGAAATCAATCCCAATACGATGATTATTAAACCTCTCTCTTATGGGATAAAAGTTTATTCGCAAATCTGGGAGCTTGATGATGAAGTAACTTCTCCCTTTAAGCCGATTGAAATAATTAAAAGCAGCTGCAAATATTTTGGATCAAGCTATGAAGGAAGAAAAGAGGGTACACGCCAATTAACCGGCTTCACCCATAAAGCTCCGATAACGATTGACCCCACAAATTTCATTTATTTTTTCCCGACAGCTTCTCCAAGCAATCCGGAATGTATGTGGATTGCATTGGATCACATCAATTACTTCAAGCGAGCGGAGAACGCACAAACCCAAGTAGTTTTTAAGAACAAGCAAAGCTTTGTAATTCCAGTCTCTTATACGACTCTTAATAACCAGGTGCTCAGAACAGCACTGCTGAAAACGACATTGACAAAAAGGATAGAAGATTCAGAGAGAAAGTCTCTTTACTATGCGAATGGTTCCAAAATAATGAATGCTTCGGAGAGAAAAGGAGCCTACCAATAGAGAAGGGCTGGAATTGAAGGATAACCAAGAAGCATGCGGAGTTTCATGCTTCTATTTTCCGTAGTATATTGCCTTATTAGCTGCAGGCTTTCTTATTGCAAAAATTAATTGGCTTTCCGATTTTTCCCTGGTCCAGGCAAAGGTTTTTTTATAAGATAATAGGTCATTAGCTCCTGAACTTTATTGCGGATCCGGGGATTAAAATAATTATGATGCTCCTCATATCCTTTGTACAGGAACATAAACATAGTAAATGCCTCATCCCTCTTTATTTCCTGTACCTTTAGCTGGTTTTTATTCATATAGCGTTTTACCTCAGAGAGTTCACTTTGAATGACCTTCATTGTTTCTTCAACCAAATCAAGATAAGGCTGTTTTAGTTTAAACGGGCTTTTATTAATGACAATAGAGTCGCGATTTAAAACCGTCAGCACCATTGGCAGATAAATAGCCTGTTCCATGATATTACGGTCTTCCTCAGGAATTCTGGTCATATTGTTCTGCTCCCCTTAAATAATAGTATCCTGCCTTGTTAAAGAACGTATGTTCTTATCTAATTTTACAAAGGAATGTTTTATCTTGCAAGAGCCTATATTTGTCGAAATACTGTTATACTTCATCATTTCCAATAATGAAAAAAAGTTTCAGCCTGAAGCTAATTGGGAAGGGATTTTATTTCTGATGTCGAAATAAGTAGAACACACAGTTAGGAAGGATGAAATAAATGACGCAAAAAAGAACAATTAAACCAGAAGACCTTTATCATTTAAAATCTGCAGCTGATCCGCAGCTTTCCAGGAATGGATATGATTTGGCTTTTGTCGAGACCAGAATGCTTGAAGAAGAAAATACATATAGTTCAAATGTTTTTTACATAAATACTGCAAAAAGCAATAAGCCTGTTCAGTGGACTTATGGCAAACACCGCAATCATTCACCCCGCTGGTCTCCAGATGGGGAGTTAATTGCATTTGTATCAGACAGAGGCGGGAAGTCACAGATTTATGTAATGAGCAAAGCAGGCGGAGAAGCCAGACAGCTGACACATTGTGCAAATGGTGCTTCAAATCCTGTCTGGTCCCCTGATGGAAAGAAACTTGCCTTCAATCTTTCAATAAAACCGGGTGAAAACGCAGAAACACTAGAAAACCAGGAAAAAAAGGAAGAAAAGCCAATACCGATTGAAATTGAAAAAATGAAGCACAAATCTGACGCCCAGGGTTTTTGGAACGGAAGGTACAGCCAGGTCGCATTAATAGATATAGAAACTGGCGAGATGGAGCAGCTGACAACCGGAGAACATGATTTCCAATTGCAGGACTGGTCCCCAGATGGGGAATGGATTGCTGTTACGGCAGATTTGAGTGAAGATAAGGATTTTTCTTTTCTAAGCGATGTGTATATCATCCATCTTGGAACAAAAGACATGAAAAAGATTACAAATGGTAATGGTTATTTCGGAAGCGCTGCATGGTCCCCTGATGGAAAACACATAGGATTGTTCGGGCATGAAAGGGAATACGAAAATGCTACGCATACCAAAGTATGGGTGTATAACCTCGAATTTGAGAATCTGCAGTGCCTGACTGCAGAATCGGACATATTGGCTGGTGATTATGCCATCGGAGATTTCCAGCAGGGTGCAGTAACACCGGGAATTCTTTGGGCAGAGGACAGCAGAAGCTTTTACTTCCTGGCAACTGATCATGGCAATACAGTTGTTTACTATGGCTCTTTAGATGGGGAATTATATCCTGCCCTGCTGGATCAGCAGCATGTATATGGACTGACAACAGGTGGAACTATCAATAAAGCGGTTGTAGCCATCAGCAGGCCGTCTTCTCCCGGAGAGTTATATTTACTTGATGTTCCGACAGGGGAATTAAAACAGCTGACAAAAGTCAATGAAGAGTTCCTGAGCGGAGTGGAGCTGGCAGATGCCGAGCCCATTCAGTTTAAATCCTCAGATGAGTGGGACCTCCATGGCTGGATCATGAAACCAGTCCATTTGAAAGAGGGCCTAAAAGCACCGCTTGTGCTTGAGATCCATGGAGGCCCTCATGCTATGTATGCCAATTCTTATTTCCATGAATTTCAATGCCTCGCTGCAAAAGGCTATGCGGTTTTGTTTATCAATCCACGGGGAAGCCATGGATATGGCCAGCATTTTGTAGATGCTGTCAGAGGGGATTACGGAGGCAAGGATTATGAGGATATTATGGATGCAGTCGATTACGCGCTCGAAAACTTCGATTTCATCGATAAAGAACGGCTAGGCGTAACGGGAGGAAGCTATGGAGGCTTTATGACCAACTGGATTATTGGACACACCAGCCGGTTCAAGGCAGCTGTCACCCAGCGCTCCATTTCCAACTGGATCAGCTTTTATGGAGTAAGTGATATCGGCTACTATTTTACTGATTGGCAAATCAAGAGTGATATGAATGATATAGAAAAACTATGGAAACACTCTCCGCTTGCTTATGTGAATGATATAAATACACCACTCCTGATTCTGCACAGTGAAAAAGACTATCGCTGTCCAATTGAACAGGCAGAGCAATTATTCATTTCCTTAAAGCATCGGAAGAAAACAGCAAAATTTGTCCGGTTCCCTGAAGCCAATCATGAGCTTTCAAGAAGCGGAAAACCGAATTTGCGAATTAGCCGCCTGCACTATATAGCCGGCTGGTTTGATGAATATCTTTGAGATATAACCGCAGGCCATCTGGTTTGCGGTTTTTTTCATAGATCTGTAAAGGGACACAAAACTTGCCGATATATCAATGATGTCATTTTTTTATGCAAGAAACTATTTAAAATAAATTGCAAAGAATCCAATTCATCTGCAAAATATATGTATACAGGATATACCAGCATAGCTTTCGAAACTTTTTATTGAACTCTGCAGTCAAATATAGGTGAAGGTGTTCAAACCCTTCCATAATTCGCTTTAAAGAAAGGACTTATACTTATGAGATCAGATAGATATGAAAAGAAGAAAAAGAAAGGAAAGTGGAAATCTGTCCTCCTAATTCTGCTTCTCTTGATTGCAGGAACCCTTGGCTATTCGTATTTTCAATTTAAGCAAGGTGTTTCCCAGACAGAAGGAGAAGCAAATATACAGACAGAAGAGTTTGAATTCAATGGCGAAAAAGATAAATATGGCGGGACGAATATCCTGATTCTCGGAAGTGATGCAAGGGGAGAGGAGAAATCAAGGGCTGATACCATAATGGTTGCACAGTATCATCCTGAAAAGGGCACATATAAGCTGATTTCTTTTATGAGAGACATGTATGTGGACATACCGGGTCATGGGCAAAACAGAATAAATTCTGCTCTTGCTTATGGAGGTCCTGAGTTATTGAGGCAGACGCTCAAAGAGAACTTTGATTTAGATATTAAATATTACTCTATTGTTGACTTTGAGGGCTTTGTACATTTAATTGATGAAGCTTTTCCCAGAGGGGTAGAAATTGATGTGGAAAAAAGAATGTCTGCCAATATCGGTGTCACACTCGAACCGGGCCTGCAGCGGCTTGATGGAGAGCATCTCCTTGGGTACGTCAGGTTCAGGCAGGATGCAGTAGGGGATTTCGGAAGAGTAGAACGCCAGCAGAAGGTGATGAAAGAAGTAGCAAGCCAGTTTACAAGCCTTCAGACCATTACGAAGCTTCCAAAACTCATCGGGGTGGTAACTCCTTTTGTAAATACCAATATGAACACGGGAGATATTCTGTATATCGGAAAAGATTTCGTATCTAAGGATAACAGGAATGTTGAGACTCTTCGCGTTCCTGTTGATGGAACATTTGAAAACGAGAGAATTAATGGTGCTGCGGTTCTGGGCATAGATAAAGAGGCGAATAAAGCGGCAATCCATGAATTTCTTTCAAAATAAAAAGACAGAAACACTGTTTTTGCCTGATTAGGTGTACAATAAAAGGGGAAATGGTAAAACTAGGGGAAACTTATTTTTTATCGCATTCTAACGGGCAGTAAGACCCCCACTTCAAGACTCAGAGGAATCAAAGGAGGGTAAGTGGGGGTCAAACAGCCCAATCTAGCTGCGGCTCCTAGGGGCTCGAGGTCATAAGCCAATCAGCTGATGGGAAGAAAAGCACTTCCCACCATCTGCTCGTCTTATGCTTGTCACCCCTGGGCAAGTCGCCTCGCTTTATAATGTAAAGGCCCGATTGGTGAGATACAGTGAAACTTGCCGTCGCGCATGCAGAGGCTTAGTTGAACCAATCGGATTCGTAGTGCCGATTGATCGAAGCGCTAGCGGAGATCTTAGCGACACTAGAACGCGACTAACAATCAGTGGGGGAAAATGCCCCCCCCACTGATTGAAGTTTCACTTTATCAAAACGATTCGACTAAGGTATTGCTGCATATTGGACAAGGAGATACTAATGGATTTTGAACTGCTCAAAGATTGGTTTACATTAGAGAATATTATGGATTTAATCCGGGAGTATCGTTCATTTGGACCTCTCCCGGGTATTCTGCTTCCAATGCTAGAAGCATTTTTGCCCTTTCTGCCTCTGTTTTTGTTTGTTATGGCAAATGCGAGTGCATTTGGTCTCTGGCTGGGATTTTTATACTCCTGGGTCGGAGCGGTCGCAGGAGCGCTGATTGTTTTCCTGCTGGTCAGAAAATATGGCCAGAAACGAATACTCCGTTTTTTGAAAAAAAATAAGCAGGTACAGAAGCTTATGAAATGGGTTGAAAAGCATGGATTCGGGCCATTGTTCATCCTGCTTTGTTTTCCGTTTACTCCTTCAGCGGTTGTCAATATTGTAGCCGGGCTTTCAAATATCAGTATTGCTCAATATATGCTGGCAGTCCTGACGGGGAAAATAGTGATGATTTTTACAATAAGCTTTGTCGGATATGATATCAGATCATTAATAACACAGCCAATTCGGACTGCTATTGTGGCACTGGTCATTTTCATTCTTTGGTATGTCGGCAAAATTATTGAAATAAAGATGAATATGAGCGTAGAAAAAGATCGCGGGAATAAAAAGCATTGAATGCATAAGTACTAGGGGAGATGAATGGTGAAGGAAGGATTGAGAAAAGAAGGAGCGGAATGGCTGAAGGCTTTTGCAATAGGCATTATCATCTTTGCTTTTATACGGACTTTTTTCTTCTCCAATTACATTGTCGAAGGTGAATCCATGATGCCTACCCTTCAGGATGGAAATAAGCTGATTGTCAATAAAATCGGCTATCAGGTCAGCGATTTAGAACGCTTTGACGTAATTGTTTTCCATCATAATGATGAAGAGGATTTTGTAAAAAGAATAATTGGAATGCCGGGGGATGAAATTGCATACCGTAATGATGAATTATTTATTAATGGCAGGAAAGTGGATGAACCTTATTTGGATAAGTACCGAAAAGAAATCTCAGGAGGCAAACTGACAGGTGACTTTACACTGCTGGAGATGACGGGCACAGAAACTGTCCCGGAGGGTAAACTTTTTGTTATGGGAGATAATCGTCTCGGGAGCTGGGACAGCCGGCATTTTGGATTTATTTCAGCCGGCCAGGTTGTAGGGAAAGTAAACCTGCGCTATTGGCCGCTTGATGAAATGGATGCGTCATTCTAACAGATCTTATAGTAAAAGGGACTCGAATATTCGAGTCTCTTATTTTTGCAGAAAAGGTTAATCTTAGATAACATGCAAATTAGGATTTTCCCTATATTCAGGTTCGCAGTTTACACACACGTTTTCATCATAATCAGTCATATTCACATCTTCACGATTGTATTCAATTCCACATAGAGAACAGGCAACCATTTTTTCTTCCTCTATTTCTTCCGGGTGAATGGGAATAGCATCATTAATATTAATAGGCTCTACGGTAATTCCGCGTGAATTGGCCATTTCGGCATTTAAGTATTCCTTTGCGGATTCTTCACTTTCCCAAAATCCCAAGTCCCATAACAGCTCCTGGGCGTCTCCGTTTTGTGCCATCAATCCATAAACAACTTTCATGATAAATGCCCCTTTCCAATTTGCTGTCTATTGTTTTATATTTCTTAGCCTTTTTTGGCTGCGGTTAAACCGATTCAAAAAATTCCCAACAGTTTCCTTGAAAGACTGGGATCGTTGTTTAAGAATAATTGCATGGGATACAGGAGAATCTGCGGGCTTTGTCGAATAAAAGCTGGTGTACACGTTACCGGATTAGTTTTAGTTTTTGATGTCGGAATATTTGTATATATAGTGGAGGTGCAATTAATGAGGCTTAAGGATAAAGTCGCCATTATTACAGGTGCAGCCAATGGGATTGGTCTCGCTGCAGCAGAAAGGTTTGCAGGTGAAGGAGCCGCAGTAGCCATGGCAGATTATGACGCGGACATGGGAATAACCAGGGCTCAAGAGCTCAAGGAAAAAGGAATAAATGCACAGTTCTTTCAGGTTAATGTGGCTGACAGGCAAAGCATAGACAGTATGGCGGAAGCTGTAAAAGCGGCATTTGGGAAAATTGACATCCTTATCAATAATGCAGGAATAACCAGGGACGGGATGCTATCAAAGTTATCCCCGGATGATTTTCAGGCGGTTATGGATGTGAATCTGTCAGGTGTTTTCCATTGTACACAAGCAGTGCTTCCATTCATGCTGGAGCAGGGAAGGGGAAAAATTATCAATACATCTTCTGTTTCCGGAATTTATGGGAATGTCGGACAGACAAACTACGCTGCAGCCAAAGCGGGTGTGGTGGGAATGACCAAAACATGGGCAAAAGAACTCGGCCGAAAAGGAATTAACGTTAATGCCGTGGCCCCAGGATTTATCTCTACAGGCATGACAGCAAAAGTGCCGGAAAAGGTGATTGGCCAAATGCAGGGCATGGTTCCGCTGGGCAGACTTGGAAAACCGGAAGATATTGCGAATGCATATCTGTTTCTGGCTTCGGATGAATCTGATTATGTGAATGGCACGGTCCTGCATGTAGATGGCGGTATTATGATGTAATAACCTGACTCTGAGCGATTGCTCGTTAATCTGATAATAAAAGGGGTGGAAAAGTATGAGAAATGTTGTAATAACATCAGCAGTAAGAACACCGGTCGGGACTTTTGGAGGAGCCTTTAAGGATCTTTTGCCGACAGATTTGATTGTTCCAGTATTAAAAGAGGCTGCCGAAAGAAGCGGCTTGCAGAGCAGTGACGTGAATGAAGTAATTTTGGGACACTGCATTCAGCGTACAGATGAACCGAACACAGCGAGGACAGCAGCATTGCTTGCAGGCTTTGACGATACGACAACAGGGTTCACAGTCCAGAGACAGTGTGCATCCGGTATGCAGGCCATTATCTCCGCTGCCCTGCAGATTGCATCAGGTATGTCAGATATCGTTATTGCCGGAGGAGTAGAAGCCATGAGCTCCAGTCCTTATGTATTAAAACAGCATCGCTGGGGCGCCCGCATGCAGCATGGACAGGTAACCGACACAGTATGGGAGATTCTCAAAGATCCAATCCAACATATCATGATGGGGGAAACAGCAGAAAACCTGGCAGAAATTCATTCCATCACAAGGGAAGAGCAAGATGAAGCGGCATTGCTTAGCCATAAGAGAGCCTTGCACGCAATTGAAAACGGTTACTTTGATTCGCAGATCGTTCCAATTACTGTGAAGACCCGGAAAGGAGAAGTAACCGTTGCAAAAGATGAAAACCCGCGTGCGGACTTAACAGCGGAAAAGCTGAGCAGATTGAAGCCGGTCTTTAGAAAGGGCGGAACGGTAACAGCAGGAAACTCATCCAGCCTGAATGACGGCGGAGCAGCACTGGTCCTCATGCCGGAAGAGCTGGCTCTCGAAAGAGGACTGAAGCCGCTGGCAAAGATTGCTGGCTTCTCTGTTGCGGGAGTAGATCCGAAAGTAATGGGAAGAGGACCTGTTCCGGCAGTTAATAATGGTCTTGCCAGTGTCAATTGGTCGCTTGAAGAAGCTGATTTGATTGAAGTTAATGAGGCCTTTGCGGCCCAATATTTGGCGGTTGAGAGAGAACTTGGCTTAAACCGGGAGAAAGTAAATGTAAATGGAAGCGGAATCAGCCTGGGACACCCAATTGGATGTACAGGTGCTCGTCTTGTCGTAAGTCTTGTTCATGAGTTGAAGAGAAGAGGAGACCATAAAGGAATCGCTTCTTTATGTGTCGGTGGCGGAATGGGAGCCGCAGTATTTGTGGAAACGTACGAATAAAGAGTTCCTTCGGGAGCTCTTTATTTATCCAATTAGCGAATCCCATCTCTTGCAGAATTATTTTTTCAGGAGGGAGAAAAGTGATAAGCAGTACGATATTGTCTGGAAGAAAGATCATTCTGGGGGCGTTTCTTGAGGATGATATTCAAAAGATAATCCAGTGGCGTGCAGACGAGAAAATTATGCGAAACCTGGATGCTCTGCCGGTAAAACCCAAACAGGAAACGGAAATTAAGAAATGGCTTGATGAATGTCCGCAAGACACCTTCAGATTTTCGCTCAGGTTAAAAGAAGCAAATGAACTGATAGGCTTTGCGGAGTTAAACGGCATTTTATGGCCACACAGAACAGGCTGGATTACCATTGCCATAGCAGATAAAACCGAATGGGGAAAAGGGTATGGAAAGGACGCCATGCAATGCCTGATTCGCTATGCTTTTATGGAGCTCAATTTGTATAGGCTTCAGCTTACTGTATTTTCCTATAATACTAGAGCAAAGACTCTTTATGAAAGTCTTGGATTCAAGAAAGAAGGCTGCTATAGAGAGTTTCTTGAGCGCGATGGAAAACGGCATGATATGTATTTATACGGGCTGCTGAGAAAGGAGTGGAAAGAGTGAAGAAGCGCGGAATGATACCGCGCTTTACAAGATTTATTCTGGTTGACTGACAAAAGTAATTTCTTTTGACAAGAAATAGCTAAGAACGATATTCGTAAGAAAAAAGGCAAGAAGCAGAAACAGTACATCATGATATTCCAGAATCATAACCGCCGGCGGCGCAAGGCTTGCCCCGGTTAATAGAAAAAAAGAATAGAGAGAAAGCGCTTTTGCCCGATCAGCTCCTGCTATCATGCCAATCAGTGTGATAACTGTGGGAACAAGAATAGATATAGAGGCCACGAACATTATTGAAATAGCCATTAATGCAATAGTGCTGCTGAAGAAAAACATATTAATGATGCTGAAGATTCCTAAAAGTAAACCAAGCTTTAAAGTCAAATGGGCACCAATCCGCTCAATTAATTTTCCCGTAAAGAGCGACAGCAGCGCCCCGATTAGTCCCACAGCTCTTAATGTGAACAGCTCCTCCATGGTTCCCTCGAAATTCCTTCCTATTGCATCGTAAAAAGCTACAAAGGTAAACAGCAAAGTAAAGGTAATAGCATAGCTTTGGAGCAGGCTTCCGTTCATTAATAGTTTTTTCATAATAGAAATAACGGAAACCTCTGATTTGGAAGGAGGAGAAGTGCCTGGAAGTATTTTATACGATGCTAGGAAAAGAATTAAATAACAAGACGCAAAGAAATAAAAAGCATAGTTCCATTTAAAATAAAAAGTAATTGTCGAACTGATCAACTGTCCAAGGATGCCGGCGACAAGGAATCCTGTATTGATAAAAACAAGCAGCAGGGTGCGGCTCCTCGGCTGTAAAAGATCAAAGGAATAAGCGAAGGCAACAGGAGCAAAGCTCCCAAGAGTCAGCCCCTGAATCGACCTAGTTATATAGAGAGCCTCTAAATTAGGAGAGAGCCCGACGGCACAAGTGGACAAAGCAGAAGCAAACAAACCTGTAATAATAATTCTGCGCCTGCCAAATGTATCAGAGGCAGGACCAAAGAACAGCAGGCCGGCTGCATAAAAAAATGCAAACAGGCTTCCTCCGCCAACAATATAATTTTCATTTATTTTAAATGAGTCAGCAATATCCCCGTAAATAGGGATTAGTGTATAAATGTTGCTGGCCACGAAAATTCCTGTAATTGTCAAAATGACTGAAGTTGCAATCAAGACCTGTTTTGAAATCATCCTTATCACCTGCCGATATACTTTATGCAAGAAACCCCGAATAGGAAAGTTGTCATTTCCACAATTTTGAAGAACCCCATACAAAAAATTGAACAGCTTATATGATAAAATAATGATAGAGAGAGAGAGCTTTTTTAAGGAGGAAAATTATGACCGTACGTTTATTGATAGGCCGTTCCGGGAGTGGTAAAACGGAATACTGCCTTAACCAAATCCGTGATGAACTGCGGTTTAATCCGGATGGAGATCCAATCATTTATTTAGTGCCGGAACAAATGACGTTCCTTTCAGAATATAAATTAATAACAACACCTGGCCTTGGCGGAATGATCCGCAGCCAGGTATACTCTTTCACGCGTCTTGCCTGGAGAATTCTTCAGGAAACGGGAGGCATGAGCAGATACCATCTTAATAGTGTAGGCATCAGCATGCTGATCCGCAAAATCATTGAAGATAAAAAGGATGATCTTAAGCTGTTTCAAAGGGCTGCAGACAAAAATGGCTTTATTCAGCAAGTAGAACAAATCATGACCGAATTCAAACGATATTGTGTAGCTCCCGACGAACTGGCGGAAAAGCAAAATCAGCTCTCGGCAAGCGGGAAGTCAAATAAGGCACTTCAGGATAAGCTGCATGATCTTGAAATAATCTATAAAAATTTCGAGGAATCCCTTTCTGGCAAATATACAGATTCAGAGGATTATTTCCGCCTGCTTGCGGAAAAAGCCTCCCATTCAGAGTATCTAAAAAATGCTGAGGTTTATATAGATGGCTTTTACAGCTTTACACCACAGGAATATGCAATTGTTGAACAGCTGATGAAGCAGTGTAAAAACGTCACAATCACATTAACGCTTGACCAGCCGTTAAAGAACAGTGCTTCTGATGAGCTTCATTTATTCAGAATGCCGGGAGAAAGCTATCAGACAATCAAAGAAATGGCTTCCCGCAACAGGCTGGATGTGGAAGAGATGCTCCTTTCCGAGCAAAAAAGGTGGCTCAAGCCTTCACTTAAGCATCTTGAGGCTCATTTTGACAGCAGGCCTGCAGAGGCATTTACAGGTGAAGCGGACATTCACATTGGACAGGCTGTCAGCAGGAGGGCTGAAATTGAAGGCGTTGCCAGGGAAATTAATAAGCTTGTTCGCACAGATGGCTATCGCTACCGTGATATTGCCGTACTGGCAAGAAACGGCAAGGATTATCATGACATGATTGA
This sequence comes from Paenibacillus sp. FSL R5-0490, assembly GCF_001956215.1. Taxonomy (GTDB): domain Bacteria; phylum Bacillota; class Bacilli; order Bacillales; family Cytobacillaceae; genus Cytobacillus. Next base: position 56,810 of record NZ_MRTQ01000021.1, read on the forward strand.
AACAGTGTTCCGTGACTATGATATCCCATTTTTTATTGATCAGAAAAGAACCATGCTGAATCACCCGCTCGTTGAGTTAATCCGGTCAACACTTGAGATAATCAATGGGAATTGGCGCTATGAACCGATTTTCAGAGCTATAAAAACAGAGCTGATTTTTCCGTCCAGGTTAAACCCCGGAAAGCTTCGTGAGCAAATGGACAGACTTGAGAACTATGTTCTAGCTTATGGCATTCAAGGAGACAAATGGACGAAAAAGAAGAGATGGACATACAGAAGAATCAGGGGGCTGGAGTTTGAAGCAGTTGCCCAGACTGATGCCGAGAAAAAAGTAGAAGATGAGTTAAATGATCTGCGCGAAATGATTACAGGCCCAATATTAAGGCTGCACAGGCGCTTAAGAAAGGCTGCTGATGGCCGCAGCTTGTGTGAAGCTTTATTTTTATACATGGAAGAATTGGATGTTCCTCTGAAGATTGAGAAGTGGAAAACTGCTCAGGAGGATAAAGGGAACCTTGTTAAGTCAAGGGAACATGGACAAGCATGGAATGCCATAATGGAGCTTCTGGATCAATATGTGGAAATGCTTGGTGAAGAAGAAGTAAGCCTTAAGCGTTTTGCATCCATTCTTGATGCCGGACTGGAGTCGCTTCGATTTACGCTTGTTCCGCCTGCCATTGATCAGGTCATGGCTGCCGATTTGGAAAGATCAAGGCTAACCGATATTAAAGCTGCCTTTGTCATTGGGCTGAATGAAGGAGTACTTCCTGCCAAGTTCTCGGAGGATGGTGTGCTGGCGGATGACGACAGGGAAATGCTGAACACGAACGGAATGAAACTGGCGCCGGGAAGCCGCACACGTTTGCTTGATGAGGAATTTATAGCTTATAAAGCGTTTGTTACTCCATCAGAAAAACTTTTTATCAGCTATCCATTGGCAAATGAAGAAGGTAAAGCACTTATGCCGTCTCCTTATATTAAGAGATTGGGAGATTTATTTCCTGATTGCAGGCATCATTCCTTCATGTCTGATCCGGCAGAGCTTAAGGAAACGGAGCAGCTGGAGTATGCTGATAACCTTAATACAGCATTATCGTATTTGACTTCACAGCTTCAGCTCAAAAAACGCAGCTATCCAATCTATGACCTCTGGTGGGATGTTTATAACTATTACCTTAAAAATGAGCAGTGGAGAAGGCCTGCATTGAAGGTGCTTTCCAGTCTTAATTATGAAAACAGGACACTTCAGCTTGGTGAAGACGTCAGTAAGGAATTGTATGGAGATCATATTCAGGCGAGTGTTTCGAGAATGGAATTATTCCATAGCTGCCCATTTTCCCATTTTGCACAGCATGGACTAAGGCTGCGGGAAAGACAGGTGTACCGCCTGGAGGCACCGGATATCGGGGATCTTTTCCATGCTGCTTTAAAATTTATTGCAGAAACAGTTATGACTCAGAAACTTTCATGGACAGATATGACGAGGGAACAGTGTGAGATCCTTGCAAAAGAAGCGGTTGAAATGCTTGCTCCTAAACTTCAAAATGAAATTCTCTTAAGCTCGAACAGGCATCACTATATTAAGAGAAAGCTTGAGCAAATTATCAGCAGAGCTTCCTATGTCATCAGCGAGCATGCCAAATCAAGCGGATTCTCGCCGGTGGGCCTTGAACTGGGGTTTGGGCCGAAAGGAGAGCTTCCTTCGCTTGCTTTTCCTCTTAAAAACGGGGCTAAAATGGAGCTTGTCGGAAGAATTGACAGAGTAGATAAGGCTCAGGATGCCAACGGGACATTTTTACGGGTAATAGACTATAAATCCAGCTCCAAGGATCTGAATGTAAGTGAGGTTTACTATGGCATTGCTCTGCAGATGCTGACGTATCTGGACATCATAATTGCCCATTCCAGCTCTTTAATTGGAACAAAAGCCGACCCGGCAGGAGTCCTTTACTTCCATGTCCATAATCCGATCGTCAGCACTTCAAAAATGCTGACATTGGAGGATATCGAACAGGAACTCTATAAGAAATTCAAAATGAATGGCCTCCTGCTCGGAGAAGAAAATGTAATCAGGTTAATGGACCAGACTATTGAGACAGGCGACTCATCCATTATCTCAGCGGGGTTCAAAAAGGACGGCACCCTTTCGAAGCGGTCTAAAGTGGCAAGCAAGCAGGAGTTTGATTATTTGCGCCGCTATGTAAGAAAGATGTATAGGAATACAGGCAATAAGATTACTGAGGGCAATGTTGAAATTGCTCCATATAAAATGAAGGAAAAAACACCATGTACATTTTGTGCCTATAAATCTGTATGCCAATTTGATGAATCTCTTGAAACAAATGATTACAGATTATTTACTCCTAAGCCAAAAGAAGACATGATTGAAATCATCAAGAAGGAGGTGGAGGGAGATGAAAATGACCATACCGCCTAAGCCGGAAGGTGCAACCTGGACTGATGACCAATGGAAAGCGATTATGGCCAAGGGCCAGGATATCCTGGTGGCTGCAGCAGCCGGATCAGGGAAAACCGCTGTTTTGGTTGAAAGGATCATCAATAAGATTATCGCGGATGAAGATCCTATTAATGTCGATGAACTGCTTGTTGTGACTTTCACAAATGCCTCGGCAGCAGAAATGAGGCACAGAATCGGCGAGGCTCTTGAAAAGGCTATAAATGATAATCCGCGATCTGTTCACCTCAGAAAGCAGGTAAGCTTATTAAACAGGGCATCCATCTCGACTTTGCACTCATTTTGCTTAGAGATGATACGCAAATATTACTATATGACCGATATTGATCCGGGGTTTCGGATCGCTGATGAAACTGAAGCACAGCTTTTGAGGGATGAAGTACTCGAAGAGCTTTTTGAAGATGAATACGGCAAAGAGGAAAATGAAGGATTCTTTGCACTTGTTGACACTTTTACAAATGATAGAAGTGACACTGCCCTTCAGGATATAATAAGGGACTTATACGATTTTGCCCGTTCCAACCCTTCGCCTGATCAATATCTTGATTCAATTGTTGAGATGTACAATGTGGAAGGAGTCAGCAGTCTTGAGCAGCTTCCATTTGTCCGTTCGCTTTTGGAGGATATTGATCTTCAACTGAAAGGAGCCAAACAGCTGCTTCAATTTGGACTTGAGCTGACCAAGCTTCCAGGGGGACCGGCTCCTAGAGCAGAGAACTTTACCGCAGATCTGCATGTTGTAAATACACTAATTGAAGCGAAAAATGATTCATGGACGATGCTGTATGAAGCGATGCAATCATGGTCTTTTGGCAGAGCCAAAACGTGTAAGGGCGATGAATATGATGAAGGACTGGTCGAAAAAGCAAAAAAACTTAGGGATCAGGCCAAGAAAATCATAACCGGCCTGCAGGAAGAACTGTTTCTCCGCAGACAGGAAAGCTTCATGCGTGATATGGCGGAAATGAAGCCCCATATCAAAGAGCTTGTTAGGTTAGTTAAAGCATTTTCCATTCGCTTTAATCAGGTTAAAACTGAAAAAGGGCTTGTTGACTTTGCTGATCTTGAGCATTATTGCCTTGAAATTCTTTCATCACCAGATGAGGAGGGACGGCTTTGGCCTTCAGAAGCGGCTCTTGTCTGCAGAAATCAGTTCAAAGAAGTTCTGGTTGATGAGTATCAGGATACCAACATGGTTCAGGAAGCTATTTTGCAGCTGGTAACGGCAGATTCAGAAGAAAACGGGAATTTATTCATGGTAGGGGATGTTAAGCAGTCGATCTACCGTTTCCGCCTTGCAGAGCCTAATCTGTTTCTGGGCAAGTACACGCGGTTTGACCGGGATGGAGAAAGAGCAGGGCTCAGAATTGATCTGGCGCGAAATTTCAGAAGCCGTAAAGAAGTTCTGCATGGGACCAACTATATCTTTAAGCAGATTATGGGGACGTCTGTCGGTGAAATTGAGTATGACCAGGCAGCTGAACTTATTAAAGGAGCTCCCTTTTCAGAGGATCAGGAGCAGCCTATTGAGGTTGCTATTATTGACCTTGAAGGAAATGAAAAGAGTGAACCGGAACCTGAATCCATGGATGAGGGTTTTGACAGCGAAGATTTAGCCCAATCACAGCTCGAAGCCAGATATATGGCTTCAAAAATAAAAGAAATCATTGGGAATCGGAAAGAAGTATACAACACAAAGACTCATTCCGGACGTCCTGCCAAGTACAGGGATATTGTCATCCTGCTTCGTTCCATGACATGGGCTCCTCAGATTATGGAGGAATTCAAACAGCAGGGAATCCCTGTCTATGCCAATCTTTCCAGCGGTTATTTTGAAGCAACAGAAGTAGCGATTATGATGTCACTTCTAAAAGTGATAGATAATCCGTATCAGGATATTCCGCTGGCATCGGTTCTGAGATCTCCTATTTTGGGTCTGACCGAAGAAGAGCTTGCACAAATCAGAATCCATAATAAAAGGGGTTCATTTTATGAAGCATTAACTTCTTTTTGCCGGAATCACCCAACCCTTGAAACGGGAGAATTATATGAAAAGGTCCGGCCATTTTTTGATGCTCTTGAAGAATGGCGTGTAATGGCGCGGCAGGGTTCCCTTTCAGAGCTGATCTGGCATCTCTATAGACAAACCAGATTTTATGATTTTGTCGGCGGTATGCCTGGCGGAAAACAGAGGCAGGCAAATCTTCGCGCATTGTACGACAGAGCCAGACAGTATGAAGCAACCTCATTCAGAGGATTATTCCGCTTTTTAAGGTTTATTGAACGAATGCGGGACAGAGGCGATGATCTTGGTGCTGCCCGCGCTTTAGGTGAGCAGGAAGATGTTGTACGTCTTATGACGATCCACAGCAGCAAAGGTCTTGAATTTCCCTTTGTTTTTATTGCAGGGCTTGCCCGCAGCTTTAATACGATGGACTTGAAAAAGGCATATATGCTTGATAAGGAATTTGGATTCGCTGCAAAATATGTAAATGCCGAGAAGAGAATTTCGTATCCCTCTCTGCCGCAAATTGCTTTTAAACGAAAAAAGAAAATGGAAATGCTGGCTGAAGAAATGCGGGTTTTATATGTTGCTTTAACGAGGGCGAAGGAAAAACTGTACCTGGTTTCGTCTGTTAAGAGTGCAGAAAAAAAATTAAATAAGTGGCTGCAGGCATCCGAACATAAAGACTGGCTCCTGAATGAGTATGACAGGGCTTCTGCAAACAGTTATCTGGACTGGATTGGCCCGGCTCTTGTCCGGCATCGGGAGTGTGAGGCATTGAGAGGGGAAGTGCTGGTGGATCCTCTCGTCCCGGGTGATATACTTGAACACCCTTCCTGCTGGAATATAACCATAATTAAAAGCGAAGAAGCTGCTGTTCTTCCGGAAGAAGCCAATGAGGGCGAAACGGATTTGCTGAAATTGGTTTATGAAGGAAAAACTGTTCCGGCAGAATCGGCTTATAAGGATAAAGTTGAGGAACAGCTTTCCTGGAAATATTCCTTTAAGCAGGCAGCTCAAGCCAGATCTAAACAATCCGTTTCGGAAGTGAAGAGGCAGCGGGAGATTTTTTCTGAAGAAGACAGCAGTACTGAATTAATCCGTAAAATCAGTAAACCGATGCTCAGCCGGCCTCGCTTTATGCAGGAAAAATCACTTTCTCCTGCTGAACGGGGTACTGCTATGCATGCTGTCATGCAGCATATTGATTTCAGCCGGCCTGTAACAGTGGAAACGATATCCTCCAAAATGGATGAGATGGTCAGGAAAGAATTGCTCACGGAAGAGCAGCGTGCCAGCATTGAGCCACAGCTGATTGTGCAATTTTTCGAAACTGAACTGGGACAAAGAATGGTTCAGGCTAAATCGGTACGCAGAGAAATCCCATTCAGTTTATCTTTCCCTGCCCGGGAAATTTATTCAGATTGGCAGGGTGAAGATGAACCTGTTCTCATTCAGGGGATTGTGGACTGTGTATTCGAAGATGAGCATGGTTTGGTGCTCCTGGATTATAAAACGGATGGAATCAGCGGCCGTTATAAGGGAGGGTTTGCTGAAGCCAAACCCGTTCTTGAAATCAGGTACAAAGTACAAATTGATATGTACACCAGAGCATTGGAACAGATTTTAAAACGGGAAGTCAATGAAAGATACCTGTTTTTCTTTGATGGTGCTCATACAATTAAGTTATAGGAAAAGCCGGCAAGGAGACTTGCCGGCTTTTGTGTATGTGCAGGAGATGTATTTATAACGAACATCAGCTGAAAAGGCTCGCGAAGCCGAAATATCCCCGCAAATTACTACCGTCCCAATATAAAGGGTAATGTAAAGATAAAGGAGGCTTAGCATGGGAAAAAAGCGCACAGAAACCGGAACCTGCGAGTTATGCCTGAGGGAGGATACTGATATAACAGTCCACCATTTAACGCCGAAAGAAATGGAGGGCACCTTCCTGCCGACCGCTAAATTATGCATACCCTGCCATAAGCAGATTCATGCTTTATATACGAATGCAGAGCTGGCTGTACGGCTGAATTCAATCGAGTTATTGCAGCAGGATGATAAAATCCGGAAATATTTGAAATGGATCAGGAAACAGCCATCATCTAAGCTGACAAAAGCAAGGAAGTCGAATGAACGGAAATTAAAAGGACGATAACGAAGGTGCTATCGTCCATAATACGCTCATTCAATTAGTTATTGCCGACATTAGGCTGATCAACCAGACTTGTATCCAGTACGTTACTGGCGCTAAGGCCATTGTTCGTAATGACAAAACCGCCTGTGTTAGCGGCACCCTGTCCGGTTGTTGATTTGGAATTGTTTTTAGGAGAGATATAAAGGGAGTCTCCGAATTGAACAATTCCCCCGCTGACATTAATGATTTGTACCGGTCCGATTATAGCTGGCATGTAAAACATCCTTTATGAAAAATTTTCATCCTTGCGTTCTGCTGTTTTTTGGATAAATCTGACGGATATGCTTGACCCGGGCTTCCATTGAGATGTTTCCACTGTTCCCGATATGGATGACAGATGAGGAGGAAACCCCGATAATATCAATGTTCTGAACCCGAATGATCGGATTGAGCTGTGTTGTCTGCATCGTTATGTTTTCTTCAATAGGGATTAAAGGAATGGGTTCCCTGAATACAGGATAGACTGAAAAATTCCCTTCCTTCGCGTTAAAATACTCAGCTTCACGCTGGTCTGCAATTGCTCTTGAGAATCCTTTAATAAAGCATGAGTCCCCAATTTCAAATACAGAAGAAAAGGCAATGGTGTCAATATTGATCTTATCAACAGATGATGTTCTTTGCAGCATAGGCAGCTTACTCCGGTGTAAGAGGCACAAATGGCCCTATCAGAAGTGACTCAGGGGGTGTATCAAAAGTGGCTGCCAGCTGGATCGTTTGCGTATCCCCAACCATCAGAACAGATGAACTGGATACACCCAGTACTCTTATGCTGCCAACGCACAGATCTCTGTTATATACCTGATAATTCATTCTTTATTCATTCCCTTCATATTCTCCGGCAAATGCGAGATAAAGGCATAGACCCCATTGTGAATCTCCTTCTTTATCAGCTCGATAATCTCTTCGTTATTTTCCTGCCCGGAGCGTTCCGATGCCTGCTGCTGGATATAGAAGTCAATCCGGTTAGGCAGCTGCTTTTTGATATCTTCTTTGATAAACGCAATATACGAGTCATCCACATTGATATTTAATTTCTTCTGAGCAGAGGCTGTAATTTCCGGAAGTTCCCGTTCTAAATACTGATAAATGGCGTCTTCGATTTCCATCGTTCTCTTCATCTGGTTTTTAGGCGAAACAGGTGCTTTAATGTTTTTGTTATCTACGGCAAAATCTTCAATGTTTTGCAGCTCAGAAGGGTTTAAGCCAATATTTAAAGTGCCTTCAAGAGACTCTACCTTAAGCTGGTCAAATTTATACTCAATCCGATCTACCTGCATTGGCGGACGGCTTTTCAGAACTTCAGTCTCTTCCTGAAGTTTTTTAACCGCAGCTTCAAGTCTCTGTATTCGTTTTTCCTGTGCTTCTACAAAAGCATGCAATTGCTGAAGATAGGTATTTAATTGCTGATTCAAGCGCACCACCTCGCTTATAAAAAAATGATTTTATCGTTTCTGCGCACCAGTCAGAGGTACAGAAGGTGACAGAAAAACACTCCCCCCTGCTGGCCCAGCAGGCGCCGGACCTTCTGCTTCAGGCGCAGGCTCGGTAAAGCCGCCAGTGTTATACAAATAAGACGCCGGCTTTATAATGCCTGCACTTCCAATTTGCAAGACGGAAGAGTTTGTAATCCCGCCGATCTTTATGAAATGAATATGAATGGATTGCTGTATATAAAAATTCATAGTATCACCCGTTTTAAGCATTGAAATAATTGCCCTGATCCACGCCATCACAATCATAAGTGTTTGTTGAGCTCCGGTGATTGTAAACATTCAGGCCATCTCCAGTGTTAAATGATCCGGCACCTGAAAAGGTCTTGGCGTTAGAAACTGGCATGATTTTATATACATCCCCGATATTGAAGACAGAACTGCTCCCGATCGATATGACCTGTGCGACTCCCACAATAGCTGGCATACATAACACCCTTTAAATTGATTTCTTGTATATCGTATGTGCCTAATTGCTGAATGTGATTAATCAGCCCAATAATATCTCAGTTGTACGTTAATTTAAGGAGGCGATAAAATGTTATATAACAGACAAAAATAGTATGAAACTGTTTTAATTTTTGTGATAATATAAAATTAACAAAATTTTCTGTGAGGTGCTGTAAATGAATGTTCCATTATTACTTACGCAGTTTTTAGACCGTGCTGTATCCCTTTACGGTTCTAAGAAAGCCATTTTTGCAGATGATCGAACTTTTACATATGAGGAATTGAACACAAGGGTTAATCAGCTCTCTCATGGTTTAAAAGCTTCAGGTATTCAAAAAGGGGACCGTATTGCTTACCTGGCACCCAATTCAGTTGAAATGCTGGAGGGGTTTTATGGAGTTTTTCAGCTGGGCGGAATAATGGTTCCACTAAATATCAGGCTGAAGCCGGAAGACTATTTGTTTATATTGAATCACAGCGAATCCAAAATCCTGTTTGTAGATCAGGACCTTTACCATCTTATACTTCCTGTAAAAGATCAGCTGAAAACTGTGGAAAAAATCTTCGTGCACTATAAAGAGGAAGATACAGAAGAAACCGATTATGATTCATGGCTCAGCAGCCAGGACAAAAGCCCATATCAAAGGGAAGTCCTTGACGAGAATGACGTATGCAGCCTTTTATATACAAGCGGTACAACGGGCAATCCTAAAGGTGTCATGCTGACCCACCGCAATAATTACCTGCATGCATTGTCAACTATGCATCATTTGAGGATCAGCGATCAGGATGTATTGCTGCATGTCCTGCCAATGTTCCATGTGAATGGATGGGGTTCGCCTTTTTATTACACGGCAAATGGCGCTGCTCAGGTGTGCATGAGAAAAGCCACGCCGGAAAAGATATTTGACGCCCTCAAGGAGCATAAAGTATCAGTCATGCATATGGCTCCCACTGTACTGAATTCACTGATGCAGCATTATGAACAATTTGCTCCTTCTGTTGAGCAGGATGTCAGGGTGGTTATAGCTGGATCGGCGCCTCCGCCGGCTTTTGTAACAAGAGTGGAAAAGGAGCTTGGATGGGAGTTCATACAGGTATATGGCATGACCGAATCATCTCCGCTAAGCACAGTATCGACGATTCGTTCTCACCTTCAGGAACTTCCGCTTAACCAGCAGTACCGGATGAAAGCGAAGGCAGGGCATCAGATGATTGGCTGTGAAGTCCGGGTAATCAATGAACACGGTGAAGAAGTTGCCCATAATGGCAAAGAAATCGGTGAGGTAGTTGTCCGCAGCAACGGGGTCATGAAAGGCTATTGGAAAAATGAAGAGGCAACAATGGAAGCGATTCGGGACGGCTGGCTTCACACAGGTGATATGGGAAATGTAGATGAATATGGCAATATAGAAATCGTTGACCGAAAAAAAGATATTATTATCAGCGGCGGGGAAAACATCTCATCCATCGAAGTAGAAGGGGTTTTATACGAGCACCCTGCCATTTCAGAAGCAGCTGTCATAGCAGTGCCTCACGAAAAGTGGGGGGAAACGCCTCATGCCTTTATAGTCGTGCGACAAGGGAATACACTGACTGAGCAGGAGATTATCAGTTTTACCAGGGAGAAGCTGGCCCACTTCAAAGCTGTAACAGGAGTGACTTTTGTCGATGAGCTGCCGAAAACGGCTTCAGGGAAAATTCAAAAAATCCACCTTCGGAACAGCTACTGGGAGTCAAAAGGGAAATCAGGCCGTTTTGTTAATTAAATGAAAGCGGGAATGTTTCAATGTTATTTGCCTTCCAGCTCCAGCGCCGAGTAACAAGCGCTGGAGCACTTCTTTTCTGGACAAGCAGAATCCGGCTCTCTATCATTAAGGTTAGATTTTCTTTACATAGAAGGAGGCGCTTTATGGACAGGCAGGTCAGCCCGGTTCCGGAGAAGGATCGGATCATTTCGCTGGATATTATGAGAGGATTTGCCATTCTCGGGATTTTTTTAGTTAATATGCTTTCCTTCCATTCACCATATCTGTACATTGATCCTTTTGAATGGTGGGATAGTCCGGCAGATAAAGGGGCTTATGCGTTTATCGATATCTTTGTGCAGGCAAGCTTCTATCCTTTGTTTTCAATGCTGTTCGGTTATGGGCTAGTCATTCTAAGGGAGAGGGCAATGGCCAAAGGCCTTGGTTTTGGAGGAATGGCTGCAAGGAGATTTTCCCTTTTGCTGCTGATAGGCATCATTCACGCTTTTCTTATTTGGCATGGGGATATTTTAATAAACTATGCAATCTTTGGCTTTATCTTTTTAATGTTTGTAAAAATGTCCGGAAAAAATATGCTATTAACCGGAATATTGCTTTATATCATTCCCAATCTGTTATTTGTTCTATTGTTATTTTCAACAGTTCTGTTTGTTCCGTCTGAAGATCTGTCAATCTATGACAAAGAAGCCGCATTAGCTTCTTTACAGGCCTATCAAAATGGAAGCTTTTCCGAGATTACCTCACAGCGTATCCAGGATTGGTCAGGTGTTAATAATCTTGCTTCACTGCCTATCATGCTGGCATCTATTTTTCCTTTGTTTTTAATAGGGGGAGGAGCAGCCAAGCTGCGATGGCTTGAGGAGCCAGTAAAAAACCGGGCATTCCTCATGAAAATTATGCTAATTTCTTTGGCTGCAGGGCTATTGTTCAAATTGCTGCCTTATATAACGGAAAGCAACCTGGGACTGGATTACATGCAGGACATATTCGGAGGTCCACTGCTGGCAATTGCTTATGGCTTAGGGATAGCGGTGATGATAAACAATAGTCATGGACCAGGATTCCTGCTGCCGCTCTCATATGTGGGGAAAATGTCGCTCTCAAATTATCTTTTCCAGTCGATTATCTCGACTTTTATTTTTTACAGTTATGGTTTAGGCTTCTATGGAAAGGTCTCTGCATCTGGGGGGACACTTTTAGTTATGGTCATCTTCGCTTTCCAGGTCCTTATCAGCCGCTTATGGATTGCCCGCTATTATTATGGACCGGTCGAATGGCTCTGGAGGAGCTTTACTTATTTGAAGATCCCTAATTGGAAGAGAAAAGGTTAAAATTGTCCAAAAAACTGAAAATTTATATTATACTAAAAAAGTGAAAAATAGAATGAGGTGATAAGAATGAAATTTGTAACTTTTAAGGATAGCACAGGAAGCGGCGCTGGTTTACTGGACGAGACCGGAACAAAGGTGCTTCCGATAAAAGCAGCTTTAGAAAAAATGGAAGGCAAAAGTGAGTTGCCGGCGACTTTGAAGGATTGTATTGCTTTAGGGGATAAGTTCATTGATAAAGTACATAGTTTAACAGATTGGCTAAGCAGCAATCCTGCAAGGGAAGAACTCTTTCACCCTCTCGCTTCCGTTGCATTGGAAGCGCCGATTCCCCGTCCGGATAAGAATATCTTTTGTATAGGCAAGAATTATGCAGAGCATGCCATTGAGATGGGGAGCAAAGAAGATATTCCAGAGCACATAATGGTCTTTACGAAATCGCCAACAACGGTCATAGGACCTGATGCAACAGTATTGAATCACAAGAATGTCACTGCAGAGCTTGATTATGAGGGAGAGCTTGCCGTTGTAATCGGAAAAAAAGGACGGGCGATTCCAAAGGAAAAAGCATTGGAACACATTTTTGGCTATACGATCATTAATGATGTGACAGCAAGGGATCTGCAGTCCCGCCATAAGCAATTTTTTATCGGTAAAAGCCTGGATGACACGTGCCCGATGGGTCCATGGATTGTCCATTCCTCGGCTGTTGAAAACCCGAATCAGCTTGACATTCAGACAAAGGTAAACGGAGAGATCAGACAAAGTTCAAATACTGAAAACTTTATCTTTCCAATCGATGAAATCATCTCGGTTCTGTCAAAGGGCATGACACTTGAGCCTGGAGATATTATTGCTACTGGTACTCCCGCAGGGGTAGGCAAGGGCTTTAAGCCTCCGCGCTTTCTTAAGCCGGGAGATAAAGTGGAAATTACAGTAGAAAATATAGGAACTCTGACGAATTTTATAGAGAAATAAAAAGAAAGAAGCCTGTGTAAAAACACAGGCTTCTAAGAATTTATTTTATAATTTCAGAGTGTCAATGATATATATCACACTTTGTCATAAATAGTTCACAAATTTGCCTTTAGATAATCTTTTTCTGCATCTTAACTTTAGGAATTTCAAAGCCAATATGGTATGATGATATCGAATTTACATTAGGAGGCACTGGAATGATACATGCCCATATAACAACATGGTTATTAGCACTTGTTCTATTTATTATTGCCCTTATAATGCATAAAAGCGGCAAACAAAAAGGTTTAAAAGTGGTTCACATGATCTTGAGATTATTTTATCTTCTGATCATTGGAACAGGAGTTTGGATTTTAAGCAGCCTTAACAGCATCGACCTTCTTTATGTGTTGAAGTCATTAGTAGGCGTTTGGGTAATTGCTATGTTTGAAATGATTATCATCCGCACTGTCAAAGGGAAAAAAACCTCTATTTTATGGGGCCAGTTTATTGTTGCATTAATCCTGGTTTTATATTTAGGCTTTGTTAAATTGCCATTAACATTTATGACGTAAATATGGATATTTATAGAAAGGCTGCCGAAAAGGCAGCTTTTTCTAATTTTGTCATGTCATGACTTCACTAAATATGGTAATTTAAAACTATAGCTAACTATATGATAAAAAATTAGAATCCGCAGCCTCAGCTTTATAAGGAGCAATCCTTTCAGCGGGTCTAATGATCTTACTATGATGGTGGGTTTTTATGGCACAGACGATTACATGTTTATATAAGAATATTAGCGAGCTTAATAGTTTTATAGACTTGAATGAATTGACGGAATACCCGAATTTGCTTGTGCAGGTCTTTACAGGGACTCCTGAAAGCCTATTTATCGCAGAAATTCAAAAGGAACTGAAAAATAAGCTTCCACTTGCACATATAGCAGGCTGTTCAACTTCCGGTGAAATTCATGAAGGGCGCATTACTGAAAAACAAACAATCATTTGCTTTACTGTTTTCGAAAAAACGGAATTAAAATCTTTCCTGTTTAACAGGAGCGATTTTAAGGACAGTTATGAAATGGGCAAAACCCTGGCACGGGAACTTGCTCTCTTCAATACAGAAGCTGTAATTATCTTTCCTGCAGGATTTGATGTCGATTCCACTGACCTCCTGGAGGGAATAAATGAAACCCAGCCCGATATGGTGATTTCCGGCGGCCTTGCCGGTGATAATGGTTTATTCCAGGAGGGTTTTTCTTTTACTCAAGAGGGAATCACCAGCGATGGTCTTGCGGCAGTTGCCCTTCAAAGCGGCCATCTGTCAGTGCGTCATTTTGAAAATTATCAGTGGCAGGAGATTGGAAAGAGCTTTACTGTCACAAAGGCCGAAGGATCTATCATCTACTCCCTGGACGATAAGAGGCCTTTAACTATTCTAAAACGCTATTTGGGAGAGGCTTTTATTAAGGAACTGCCGAAATCAGGTACTGAATTCCCGTTCCTTTTACAGTACCACGGAGAAAAAGTATCTGTTTTTATTATAAAATTACTTGAAAATGGTGCAATTAAAGTAAACAGAAGGGTTGAGGCAGGAGATACACTTACGTTTGCTTATGCAAATCTGGAGAACATTATTGACCGGTCTTTAAAGGAATTAAAACAGCTTGACCAGGTTTCTCCTGAAAGCATATTTATATACAATTGCATGGCCAGGAAGCAATTTGCAAGAGACTTTACGGAAAAAGAACTGGCAATGTTCCAGAAAATAGCTCCATCTAACGGCTTCTTCTCTTATGGAGAAATTTCCTGCCGTAAAGGCGGACTTCCACAGATGGTCGGCCATTCTCTTACATACCTTGCTCTATCAGAAAATAGTGCTGAATCAAAGAAGGAACAGCATAATGAATTTGTTTATGAAAAAACCGCCCAATTTAATACGATTACTTCATTAACTCATTTAATGCATGCTTCACAGGATGATATTAAAGCATTAAACAGCAGTCTTAAAATGTCAGAACAATATTATAAATCTCTATTTGATAATAATGCAGACTTTGTTTATTCAACTGATCTGAAGGGGAATTTCACAAGTGTTAACCCGGCATTTGAGAAAACCTTCGGGTACAGCCGGGAAGAAATAATCGGAAAAACAGCTCTTTCCTATGTGAGCGATATAGATGTACAAAGGGTCCGGATGCACTTTTATCGGGCATTAAGAGGAAAGGAGCAATATTATAATGTTTATATTGATTCAAAAACCGGCGAGAAGAATCTCTTTCAGCTGAAAAATATTCCGATTACGGTTAACGGGGAATGTGTAGGCATTTATGGAATCGGCAGAAATATTACAGAACAGAAAAAAATTGAAGAGAAGATAACAGAACTGGCTTTTTTTGACAGGGATACAGGGCTGCCAAACAGAATGAAGTTTACAGAACAATTGGAAATGCAATTAAAGAGAGCCAGGAAGAAACAAAAAAAAATTGCCGTTCTTTCTATTGATATTGACCGCTTTAAAATCATAAATGACAGTCTCGGGCACTTTGCCGGGGATATGGTATTAAAGGAAATTTCCGAAAGAATTGAGAGAGTCTTGCCTTCCGGTTCTTATTTGGGAAGGTTCAGCGGGGATAAGTTTACTCTGGTATTATCGAGGGAAGCAACCATTGAAAAAGTTATGAAAGCATCCCAAAAGATATTAGATGAAATATCTCATCCTTTATTTCAGTCGGATCAGGAGTTTATTGTTACTGCGAGTATTGGTGTAAGTCTATATCCTGACGATGGACCGGACGAGCACATACTGCTGAAAAATGCAGATATTGCCACGAACCGCTCCAAGCTGCAGGGAGGAAACAGGGTCACTTTTTTCTCAATGGAAATGAATGAACAGGCAAAGGTCCGACTTGAGCTTGAAAGCTACTTAAGAAAAGCTTTGCAGAAAAATGAATTTTATTTATGCTATCAGCCATTAATCGACCTTGAAACAGGCAATTTATACGGAAGCGAAGCTCTGATCCGCTGGAATCATCCAAAACTTGGCCTGGTTTCACCCGGTGAATTTATTCCTCTTGCAGAAGAAACTGGACTCATTGGGGATATTGGCGGCTGGGTATTGAGGTCGGCTTGTCAGCAAAATAGGCGCTGGCAAATGCTCGGTTATGAATCTCTCTCCATTTCTGTGAATGTGTCTGCCTATCAATTCCAGCAGCCGGGATTTCTCCAGGAAGTTAAAATGGCATTGGAGCTCTCCGGTATGGAGCCCCAATATTTAACTTTGGAGCTGACGGAAAGCACGATGCTGAGAAATGTTGAGTACAGTATACAAGTTATGCAGTCTCTGCAGGAAATCGGCGTCAAGGTTTCCATTGATGATTTTGGAACCGGATATTCTTCATTAAGTTATTTAAAGGATCTTCCAATCAATACATTAAAAATTGACCGGTCGTTTATCAATAACCTTCGATTAAATACTTCTGATGTTGCTATTGTAAAAGCCATCATCACCATGGGACATGGACTTTCCGTTAAGGTGGTGGCTGAAGGGGTGGAAACACTGGAGCAGATTGAGCTTTTAAAGGAATTGAAATGCCATTATGCACAGGGCTTCTATATACATAAGCCGCTTATGACCAGAGATTTTGAGGAAGGTCTATCAAAATACGTTCAAACGCACAGCTAGCGCCATAAAGAAACAGCAGCACTGCCATTAAAGGCAGGCTGCTGTTTCTTTATGATGAAATCTTTTCAATTACCATTCTTTTTCCGCTGTTTAAGGTGAATTCAAACCGGTCACTCATTTTTTCATAATAGCAAAAATGATGCTGCACATTGCATATATGATCCTGGTTATCAAAAACGATGAAATTAACACCGCTTTTCCTGTCTTTATCATTAAAAAATGCGAGCTGGTTATAGCAGTAAATGCAGTCATAGACCGAAAATTGCATGGAATTTAGAGTGGTTACGAACTGGTAGAAGGCGTCATCATTCATTTCTTCCAATAATCTTTCAAGGGAGAAAACCAGATGCTTTCGAATGCGAATTGAATCCTGGTTCTTCAAGTGAAACGTTTCATCATCAAAAGCCACCTTGCCATCCTCGAATAAAATGCCCTTTTTCCAGCGTTTAAAGCGGAACACTTCCATTTCCTGATGGAGGAATTCGTCCAATATGGATGCTTCATCTGTTTCATGGTCAAAAAATACCCATTGATCGTTGATATACTCTACAGTGCCTTCTGTAAAAGCACGGGATTGATATTCGATAAGCTTTGTTCGCTGCTGTCTATTCATATAAAACCTCCATTAACTTCCTCAACTTCTTTTTAGACAGTTTTGGCGATTTTTATAACCGCATGAATGTGGACAATTAACTTTTTTCTAGGCCCAGCATACAATAGCATCATGAAAAATGTGCCCATGCGATTCCGCTTTGAAAGGATGATGTAATGTGTGTGGAATTACCGGCTGGATTGATTTCCAAAGGGATTTGAGAAAAGAAACGGCTGCAATTGGCAAAATGGCGGATACGCTGGCAAAGCGGGGTCCAGATGAAACAAACATTTGGACAGATGTGCATGCTGGATTGGGCCATAAAAGGTTAATCGTTGTAGACCCGGCAGGCGGAAAACAGCCAATGACTAGGGAAAAACATCAAAACCGCTATACGATTTGCTATAATGGAGAGCTTTATAATACGGAAGATCTCCGTAAAGAACTCCTTATAAAAGGATATTCGTTTGAGGGCCATTCTGACACTGAGGTTTTGCTGACTTCTTATATAGAATGGGGAGAAAGTTGCCTTCAATATTTGAATGGCATCTATGCATTTGCAGTTTGGGATGAGAAGAAAGAACAATTATTTATTGGCAGGGATCGTTTAGGGGTAAAACCATTATTTTATAAAGAAATGAAACAGGGCATATTATTTGGATCTGAATTAAAAGCTATTTTAGCCCACCCTGAAGTTAAAGCAGAAGTAGACAGGGAAGGTTTGGCTGAAGTCTTTGGACTGGGGCCATCACGATCTCCGGGATCGGGTGTTTTCAGAGGCATTGATGAATTAAGGCCTGCTCATGCGCTTATCTTTTCGAGAAATGGACTGAAGGCATGGCGTTATTGGAATGTGAAAAGTGCCCCACATGAGGATAATGTTGAGCAAACGGCTGAGCGAGTCAGAGACCTATTTACGGATGCTGTGACAAGGCAGCTGGTCTCGGATGTTCCGTTATGCACGTTCCTTTCCGGCGGAGTGGATTCCAGTGCGATTACAGCTATCGCTGCAAAAGCTTACGAAAAAGACGGTAAGGGCCAACTCACCACTTATTCGATAGATTATGAGGGAAATGACGAGTTTTTCAAGGCTAATGAGTTTCAGCCTAATTCTGATGGAGCATTTATACAGAAGATGTCCCAGACCTTTAATACGAAACATAACAGCAGTATAATCACCCAGAAGCAGCTGGCAGAGGAATTAATCGAATCTGTGCATGTAAGGGATCTTCCGGGTATGGCTGATGTTGATTCCTCCCTGCTATGGTTTTGCAGGGAAATAAAAAAGGACTTTGTTGTCAGTCTGTCAGGGGAATGTGCAGATGAAATATTTGGCGGGTATCCATGGTTCCATAGAGAGGAAGACTTGAAGAGGAAGGGATTTCCATGGATGAGGTCACTCGAAGCCAGGCAGGACCTGTTGAGAGAAAATTGGAGGAAGAAACTGAACCTTCGAGATTACGCTATGGAAAAATATCTTCAAGCAATCTCCGAAACTCCTGCTTTAGACGGGGAGAGCAGGGAGAATGCGAGCAGGAGAGAGCTTTTCTATATTAATATGATTTACTTTATGACGACCTTATTGGACCGTAAAGACAGAATGAGTATGGGGGCCAGCCTTGAAGTACGGGTGCCTTTTGCCGATCATCGGCTTGTGGAGTATGTATGGAATATTCCGTGGGAGATCAAAATGCATGGAAACCGCGAAAAAGGAATCCTCCGCAAAGCACTTGAAGGCATACTGCCGAATGAAGTGTTATACAGAAAGAAAAGTCCTTATCCTAAAACGCATAATCCAGCATATACGGCTGCAGTCCAGAAGATGCTTAATGGATACCTGGAGGACCGCTCATCCGCACTGTATGAATTCTTTGACAGCAGCCAGCTGAGGGATATTATTGAGTCGGGAGGTGACTCATTCCGGGAACCATGGTTTGGGCAGCTCATGACTGGTCCCCAGCTGTTAGCACACCTTGCACAGATACATGTGTGGTTTAAGGATTATAATATAAATATTGCAGAATGAAAAAAGAAGCGGCAGCCTTGAACTGCCGCTTTTGCTATTGAGTAAGTTTGCAGCAGGCTGCAGAATTTATTGCTAAATATATATAAAATTTTAAACTTCGATAACTGCTCCAGCGCCTACCCCCTCGAGGTCACAAGCCAATCCTCCCATAAAGGCAAAGAACGCCTTTCCGAGAGGCTCGACTTGTGCTTGGGGCCCCCAGGACAAGGAAGGCTTCGTCAGCATAATCATCGCACGACCAAAAGCGACAGCTTTTGGGAGGATGGGGGTCATGCGGACGTTGCCACAGGACGTGGCGTTCTTAGTCTGCGCTCCTTCGTGAGCAAGGCGCTTCCGCTTTTCTTATTTACACTGCTTTTGAAGACACGAACGACTTATTCACCCAGACTCTGGATCTCCAGCGCCATAACATGAGCAATCCTCTAAGCCATTCATCGGCAATAAAGGCGATCCAAATGCCGGCAAGGCCTAGTCCAAAATGAATTCCCAGAACATAGGAAAGGGTAACGCTTACGCCCCACATGGAAAGGATCCCCATATAAACGGGGAACTTTACATCCCCGGCTGCACGCAGGGAGTTGATAACGACTAAATTAAACGATCTGCCTGGCTCCAGGAGGATGGTCAAAAGAATGAGAACACTGCCAACCTTTATGATATCTGGATTAGAAGTGAAAATGCCCATCAATTTTTCTGAGAACAGGGAGAAAAGAACCGCAGTCCCGAATGAAATAATGATGGCTAAGCGCAGGCTTTTCATACATCTTTTATAGGCTCCTTCATAATCCTTTCCGCCTACCATGTGGCCTATCAGGATTTGTGTGCCCTGGCTGATGGCGACACTGAACAGGAATATGAACATCATGATATTCTGCGTATACACCTTTGCAGTTAAAGCCTCTGTTCCGAGAGCAGCGATGAATATCGTAATTACCATTTGCGATCCATTATAGGATAAATGCTCTCCCGCTGAAGGGATCCCGATTTTTAAAAGGTTTTTGATATGTTCCTTTGGAAAGCGGAAAAGTAATCGGAACGGAAGTGCTTTATCCGTTCTTTTAAGCAGGACGGCGACAGCAGCTGCCAATCCGATCAATCTGCTGACGACAGTAGAGATGGCCACTCCTTCTACACCCAATACCGGAAAACCGAATGGACCGAAAATAAAAAAGTAATTGCCAATCACATTTAAAATGTTCATGCCGATAGTAATGTACATAACATCTCTTGTAAATCCGTAACTTCTGATGATGGCTCCAATTGTCATAATCAATGCCTGAACAAAGGAGAAGCCGCCAACAATGACTAAGTAGGCATTTGCCTGGCTCAATAGCTCCTCAGGCAAATCCATCATGCGGAGCAGCGGTTTGCCTGATACGAATAAAATAATACTGAGGAATACCCCAAATACCAGGTTTGCCCCCAGGGAGACAATCGAAATTTCACCAGCCGTTTTATTATTTTTCGCGCCGAGATTTTGGGCAATTAGGATGGATGTCCCGGTCGCTACAAATCCAAACATGACGATTACAAGTGAAAGGATCTGATTTGACACCCCGACGGCAGCCACGGATTCATCCGAATATTGCGAAAGCATAAGCGTATCGGCATTCCCCATGAGCATATGAAGCAATATTTCAATGAAAATCGGCCAGGTTAGAGCAAATAATGTCATTTTTTTCTGGTTTTTAGTCATGGTAATTCTCCCTATTTGTAAATGATTTCATGTAAATAGGAGGGACCCACGACAATATATAAACGAAAAAAGAAAAGCCTTAAGGTCTTGCCCTTAAAAACTTTTCCTTATTTCAATCAGGTTTCCTATTTAGTGAAGCTTGCAGGGAAGGACAGGATTTCAAACCCCCAGCCATCAAGCTGAACTTTAAGGTTTTCCGCTTCAGCTGCAAATTCTTTGTCTGTAAGCATATTCGTTACCTTAACACCCTTAAGCGGATAAGGCAATACAAATTCCGCGCTTTCATCCGCAGGGTTGGCGAGTACTATAATTGTTTTTTCATCATTGTATTTTCGGTAGGCAACTATATTAGGATTTGTCTGAACAAATTCAAATTGTCCTTCATTTGCGAGCAGCTTTTCTTCCTTCCGAACCTTAATAAGTTTTTGAATATGAGAAAACAATTCACGGTCCTGTTTTGCCTCATCCCATTCCATGCATTTTCTGCATCCGGGATCCATTACACCACTTAGTCCAATTTCATCTCCATAATATAGGCATGGTGAACCTATAAAGGTGAATAAAAGTGTGTAAATTAGCTTTACCCTGTCTTTATTTTCTTCACATTCCGTTAAAATCCTCGGTGTATCATGGCTTCCAACCAGATTGAATGCAGATTCATAGACATTGGCAGGATAGCTGTGAATTTCAGCGGTCATATTATTGGCGAACTCACTGCCGGTTATGGATTTTTTTGCAATTAAGTTTAGCAGGTTGGTGGTAAAAGGATAATTCATGACAGCATCAAATTGGTCTCCGCGCAGCCATGGCATTGAATTGTGCCAGACTTCACCCAATATATAGAGGTCTGGTTTGATGTTTTTTACAGTCTGCCTGAATTCACGCCAGAACTCATGGTCAACTTCATTTGCCACATCCAGCCGCCAGCCGTCTATATCAAACTCTTCAATCCAGTATCTGGCCACTTTGAGCAAATATTTTTTTACCTCTGGATTTTTTGTATTCAGTTTTGGCATCTGCTCTACAAAAGCGAAGGTTTCATAATTAGGGTACTCCCCGCCTCTCAGAGGGAAACTATGTGGATGGAACCAATCTTTATAAGGTGATTTTTCTCCCTTCTCAAGCACATCCTGAAATGGGGGGAAATAGTATCCGCTATGGTTAAAAACAGCATCTAGCATCACTTTAATATCCCGATCATGGCATTCTTTTACCAGTCTCTTTAAAGTATCCTTCGAACCAAACTGGGGATCAATTTCCAGATAGTCTATTGTATCATATTTATGGTTGGAAAATGCCTTAAAAACAGGTGTGAAATAGATGCCGGTAATGCCGAGTTCCACGAGATAGTCCAGATGTTCAATAATACCCTCAAAATCTCCGCCAAAAAAATTATTCTTAGAAGGCTCCTCACTTCCCCAGGGGAGAACACCTTTGGGGTCATTGTCCGGATTTCCGTTAGCAAATCTTTCCGGGAAAATTTGATACCAGACCGTATCCTTCACCCAGGATGGGGCTTGAAATACTTCTTCAGGATGCAGGTAGGGAAAGTTGAAATAATAACCTGAATCAGCAGGAGCCTCCTCGTAAAAGCCTTTTTCAGTCAAAATCAATTCTTCTTCACCGGACTTTAAGTGAAATCCGTATCGGGATCTTCTAAATGGCGGGTTCATATAGGCATGCCAATAATCATGAATCCCATCAGAACCTGATTTCTGCATACCTGTTTTTTCATACTGCCATTTACCATCCGCCCATAAGTACTGATCACCGTGCAGTAAAGTGACTTCAGAAATATCATCTTTCTTTGTTTGCAGTCTAATATGTAAGGTTTCCCTGTTGATAGGATAAACAAAATGATCAGCAGGGTAGTGTATGATGGCTGCCTTTTCCATTAAAATTCCCCTTTCAAAGTGCAATCGCTTGCATTATACCATATGAAAGAAGTGGGAATGTATAAATCATTTGCCTGTATGTTAAATTATTATTGTTCCAAAGTAAAAATATTAGAAAAAAATAGTTGTAAAAGCCCAAAAACCTTGTATAATAAAAATTAGAAATTGTGCAATCGTTTTCATTAAGCGGTTTCATTGATTAATAGTTTAGTTGATAGCGCTTGTTTAAGAGAAATAGATTAAGCGTTTACACTTTTGTGCAAACGGTTGTACTTTTTTCAAAAAGGATCACTATTATAGGAGGGTCAAGAATGAAAAGAGCATTATCATTATTTATGATGATCGTCTTGGTATTCGGAGTTTTAGCTGCGTGCGGTCCAAAAGATGAAGAAGAGACTGGCAGCAATGACAGCAAAACTGAAGGGGAATCTTCAAAACCTGAAAAGCTGATTGTCTGGGAAGATACAGATAAAGGATCAGCCTTAAAAGATGCTGCTGAAAAATTTGAAGCAGAGCATGGAATAAAAATTGAGTTTAAAGAATTAAACATTACAAAGATGCAAGAAAACCTTGCTCTTGACGGCAACACTGAAAATGCACCAGACGTTGTAACAATGTCACATGACGGTGTAGGACCGGCAATGGTTAAAGGCTACATTAAAGAACTGGAAGTTGATTCTGAAATCTTAGGACAGTTCACAGATTCTTCTGTAGACGCTCTTAAATATGAAGGAAAACTATACGGGCTTCCAAAAGCTACTGAAACACCAGTGTTTATTTACAATAAAGATCTGCTTCCTGAAGTTCCAGCTACAATGGAAGACTTATACACTAAATCAAAAGAAGTTACTAAAGACGGAAACTACGGTTTCCTTGCAATCTGGGATGATTTCTACCATGCTCACGGGGTGTTCGCTGGATTCGGCGGATATGTATTTGGTGAAAAAGACGGGAAAACAGATGTAACGGATATTGGTTTAAATAACGATTCAGCTGTAGAAGCAGCAGATTACATCAACAAGTGGTACGCAGAAGGCCTTTTCCCGAAAGGAATCATTGGAGAAAAATCTAATGATAATATGAATGGTCTTTTCAAAGAAGGAAAAGCTATTGCTGTGCAAAATGGTCCTTGGGCTTTTAAGGATTACAGTGATGCAGGCGTAAACTATGGGGTTGCGGCAATGCCGAAACTTCCTAATGGCGAGCCTGTTAAAACATTCATGGGTGTTAAAGGGTGGTTTGTAACAAACTTCAGCAAAAGCCCTGACTGGTCCCAAAAGTTTGTTGAATATATTACAAACGAAGAAAATGCAAAGAAACGCTTTGAATTAACTGGAGAAATTCCTCCATTGAAATCACTAATGGAAGATCCTGAATTCGTTAAGAATAACGAAGGTGCAGCTGCTGTAATGGAGCAATCCCAGTATGCAGTGCCAATGCCAAGTGTTCCTGAAATGGCAGAGGTTTGGGATCCTATGAAAAAAGCTGTTGAAACGATTGTAACCGGCAAATCAGAACCAAAACCTGCTCTGGATAACGCAGTTAAAACAATCGAACAGCAGATAGAAGCTAATCACAGCGGAAATTAATCAGCTGTTATTCAGTAAAAACCCAAAGAAGCGGTACTCCCAGTCATCGGGGTACTGCTTCCATTTTATTACCGATATATTTTGGGAATAGTATGATGTTGTAAAAAATATACCCCTTTAAGGGAAATGGCAGAAAGGGGAATCCTTTCAATGGAAGAAGTATACAAGTCTAATCACAGAAAGATCGCTGCTTGGCTATCGATCATCCCTGGTCTCGGCCAGATATACAACAGACAATTTATTAAAGGTATTGCTTTTTTAATATTATCGTTTTCATTTGTCATAGCTTTTAAAGATTTCCTGAATATTGGATTATGGGGTCTGGTAACCCTTGGGGAAAAATTGCCCCGTGATAACTCTATATTTTTACTAGTTTATGGAATCATTTCAGTGATTCTGATTTTCTTTGCAGCAGGGTTTGTTCTTTTCAGCCTGCGTGATGCCTATAAAAATGGAAAAAAACGAGACTTAAACCAGCCTTTAAGCTCGATAAAAGATCAATATCATACATTAATTGATGAAGGTTTCCCTTATCTGATGATTACTCCGGGATTTTTCCTTCTGGTTTTCGTTGTTATTTTACCTATCGTGTTCGTTTTGCTGCTGTCATTTACAAACTATAACCTTTATCACCAATGGCCAGCAAAGCTGATGGACTGGGTAGCTTTAGACAACTTTACACGTTTGGTAACCCTTGATATTTGGAGAGAAACGTTTGTAAGTGTTTTTGCCTGGACTGTCATCTGGACATTTGGCGCAACAACATTCCAAATTGCGCTGGGTATTTTCCTGGCTGTTTTAGTAAATCAAAAAGATCTTAAAGGAAAAGCCATTATCAGAACTATACTGATTCTTCCCTGGGCTGTTCCTGCTTTCGTATCCATTTTGATTTTCTCTGGATTATTTAATGAAACCTTTGGAGCTATAAACAATGTGGTTCTTGATGCAATCGGAATTGGACCTATTCCTTGGATGACAGAAGCTTTTTGGACCAGGGCAGCTTTGATTATGATACAGACATGGCTTGGTTTTCCGTTTATTTTTGCAATGGTTACAGGAGTCCTTCAGGCTATACCGGATGAACTGTATGAGGCTGCAACTGTAGACGGGGCAACAGCGTGGCAGAAGTTCAAAAACATTACGTTCCCTCTGATCATGTTCTCAATTGCACCAATCCTTATCACACAATATACCTTTAACTTTAATAACTTTAATATTATTTATTTGTTCAATATGGGAGGTCCGGCAATTTCGGGTCAAAATGCAGGGGGAACAGATATCTTAATTTCCTGGATTTATAACCTGACAGTTACGAAATCGGAATATGGAATGGCTGCCGCAATCACT
This sequence comes from Paenibacillus sp. FSL R5-0490, assembly GCF_001956215.1. GTDB lineage: Bacteria > Bacillota > Bacilli > Bacillales > Cytobacillaceae > Cytobacillus. The sequence continues at coordinate 82,314 of NZ_MRTQ01000021.1, forward strand.
ATGATTCTCTCAGCTATTGTTATTTCAGTGGCACTGTGGCAATTCAAGAGAACAAAGGCATTCCAAGAGGAGGATATGATGTAAATGAGCACAAAAAGGCAGAAATTCATCAGGCTGTCACTGACTTATTTAGTGATTTTGTTTATGACAGTGATCATCGTCTATCCAATTCTATGGGCAATTGGAGCTTCTTTAACACCAGGAACAAGTTTAACGAACTCCTCTCTAATCCCAAAGAATGCTACATTTGATCATTATCGTACAATCTTTGATCCCGAACAGAGCAGCTACTTAATCTGGTATTGGAATACTTTGAAAATCTCTTTTATTACAATGACATTTTCTGTAATTGTCATTAGCCTGATGGCTTATTCATTTTCAAGGTACAGATTTGTTGGCCGGAAAAACGGCTTGACCACCTTCTTAATTTTACAGATGGTTCCGAACTTTGCTGCGCTTATTGCCATCTTTGTACTGGCTCAGGTTACAGGTCTCTTAGATTCACACTTTGGGCTTATTCTGATCTATGTCGGCGGTGCCATTCCGATGAATACATGGCTAATGAAAGGGTATTTGGACAGCATACCTAAAGAACTGGATGAAAGCGCAAGAATGGATGGAGCCGGCCACTTCCGAATTTTCTGGCAGATCATTATGCCGCTTGCAAAACCCATAGTTGCGGTAATTGCTTTGTTCACATTTATTGCGCCATTTACGGATTTTATTTTAGCAAAAGTAATGCTGAGATCTACGGAGAACTACACATTGGCAGTTGGATTATATGAACTGGTTTCCAGACAATATGGCGCAGAGTTTACCACTTTTGCAGCTGGTTCTGTGTTAATTGCTATCCCAATTTCAATCCTTTTCTTATCATTCCAGAAGTACTTTGTGTCTGGTTTGACGGCAGGGGGAACAAAAGGCTAATCTTAAAGGGCTGAAACTTTACGGGCCCGCTTTTATTTAATTGAAAACGGCCTGAAAATACAAAGGAGGAGCGGCGATGAAAAAAGGAGTATCCATCTTCATCTTAATCCCGTTTCTTCTTTTTTATGCCCTGCCTGTCGGAGCAATTGAAAAAGAAGAGCGTAAATGGCAAGATGAATCAATTTATTTCTTAATGGTGGATCGCTTTAATAATGGTGATTCCAATAATGATTATGAGGTTGATGTTAAAGATCCAAAAGCCTATCATGGCGGTGACTTTAAAGGAATTGCCGATAAGCTGGATTATATTAAGGATATGGGCTTTACTGCCATATGGCTAACGCCAGTCTTTGATAACGAATCTAAAGGCTATCATGGATATTGGATAAAGGATTTTTACAATACTGAAGAACATTTTGGAACCATCGAGGAATTTAAATCCCTTGTAAAAGAAGCGCATAAGAGGGATATGAAAGTGATTCTGGATTTTGTGGTTAATCATGTTGGCTACAATCACGAATGGTTGAACGATCCTGAGAAAAACGAATGGTTTCATGAAAAACAGGATATCCAAAACTGGGAAAACCAAACCGATCTGGAAAATGGGTGGATCTATGGATTGCCTGATTTAAACCAGGAAAATCCTGAGGTTAAAAATTATCTTATTGATGCAGCTAAATGGTGGATTAAAGAAACTGATATTGATGGATTACGGTTAGATACTGTTAAACATGTTTCCAAGGATTTTTGGACTGAATTTTCAAAGGAAGTAAAAAGCGAAAAAGAAGATTTTTATCTGCTGGGGGAAGTGTGGTCTGACAGTCCTGAATATATAGCGCAGTATGAGGAGACAGGTATTGATGGTTTTGTTGATTATCCTCTGAATGATTTTCTGCGTCCTGCTTTTGCCAAACCGGATCAATCATTGAGCTGGCTTTTCACTTCCTGGGATAGGAATAAATCCATCTATGAAAATCCTTATCTAATGGGGACATTTATGGATAACCATGATACTGTACGTTTTACCAGGGATGCAATAAGCCAAAACCAGCACCCGGGACCAAGGTGGAAACTGGCATTAACCTATTTATATACAAGCCCTGGAATTCCGATTATGTACTATGGAAGTGAGATTGCTCTTGACGGCGGCAATGATCCGGATAACAGAAGACAAATGGATTTCCGTACAGATAAAGAATTAATCGACTATATTACTAAGCTAGGTGAAGTCCGGCAGCAGCTTCCTTCTCTGACAAGAGGTACTATGGAATTGATAAAAGAAGACAATGGCTTCGCGGTATATAAACGTCAATTTGAAGATGAAACAGCCATTGTGGCTATCAATAATACAGCCGAATCACAGAAAGCAGTAATTGATAGTGACGTATTGGAAGACGGCAAAGAACTTCAAGGGATGCTTGCAGGAGATCTGGTATCCAGTAAGGATGGCAGTTATACATTGATTCTTGACCGTGAAGAAGCTGAAGTGTATGTCCTCAAGGAAAAGACCGGACTTAACATACCCTATATTGTATCAATTGCTGCTGTCTATACAGCATTTATGATTTTTATATATTTAATATGGAAGCGGTCTAAAAATAGAAATGCCAAGAAAGAATAGTGGTTCTGTATTAAAAGTCAATAAAACATGAACCAATTAGCGTCTTTTTGGTAAATGGAAGGAGCCCTTTTATGCTCGAAGATACAAGTTTTGCGATTCATCCAGATAACGAGAAAAAGATATTGGAGTCGGGGTTTCAGGATATCGGCAAATTCATCTCTTTAAATAAAGAAGAAAATGGAGTAGGGATTTCAACTGATTCAGGGGAATTGAAAGTTTTGATTTACAGGGAAGACATTGTTAGGTTTAACATTAATTTCTTTGGTGAGACACAGCAGGGAAACAGCCCTGCCATCGTCTCCAAACCTGTTAATACTGTGTTTACAGCAGTTGAAGAAGCTGATGTTATTCGAATCACAACTGATGCATTAAATATTATTATTAACAAATCTCCGATCAGAATTAATGTCTTAGACCGGACAGGTCGCTCGCTGGTAAATGAAAGCATAAAAGGGATGGGGTTCAAAAAAGCTTCCAAAGAAGTAATCTGTTTTAAAGAAATGGACGGAGCCGACTTTTTTTATGGTTTTGGTGAAAAAACGGGGTTTTTGAATAAACGGGGAGAAAAGCTTTTCATGTGGAATAGCGATGTTTATGCCCCCCATAACCCTGAGACCGATCCCTTATACCAGTCGGTTCCTTACTTTATGACACTTAGAGACGGCTATGCACATGGTTTATTTTTCAATAATACGTTCAAAAGCACATTCGATATGAAAACAGAAGAAACCGTCTACTCTTTTTCTGCTGAAGGCGGAAATATGGATTACTTTATCATGGCAGGGCCTTCGCCAAAGGATGTTCTGGAGCAATACACTTATCTGACTGGAAAAATGCCTCTGCCTCCGAAATGGGCAATTGGATATCACCAATCAAGATACAGTTATGAAACAGAAGCAGAGGTAAGAGAGCTCGCAAGTTCCTTCCTGGAAAAAGGCATCCCGCTTGATGTTATATATCTTGATATCCATTATATGGATGAATACAGAGTTTTTACATTTGATAAGAATCGTTTTCCTGATCCACAAAAATTAGTGCAGGATTTAAAAGAAAAGGGAATCAGGATAGTGCCTATTGTGGATCCGGGTGTTAAAGAAGATCCTGAATATCATGTATACCAGGAAGGAATCATGCAAGACCATTTCTGCAAGTATATTGAAGGGAATATCTATTTCGGTGATGTTTGGCCAGGCAAGAGTGCCTTCCCGGACTTTACTGATTCCAAAGTGCGCGAGTGGTGGGGTTCTAAGCATAAATTTTACAGTGATTTAGGAATTGAAGGCATCTGGAATGATATGAATGAACCGGCTGTCTTCAACGAGTCAAAGACAATGGATGTAAAAGTGATGCATCGGAATGACGGTGAACCTAAAACTCACCGGGAGCTTCATAATCTATATGGCCAGTATATGGGTGAAGCAACTTATAGCGGGATGAAGGACCTTTTAAATGGGAAGCGGCCATTCCTTTTGACAAGAGCAGGATATTCAGGTGTTCAAAGGTATGCAGCTGTATGGACAGGTGATAATCGTTCATTTTGGGAGCATTTGCAGATGTCACTTCCAATGGTCATGAACTTAGGCTTGTCAGGTATTCCTTTTTCCGGTCCGGATGTTGGAGGTTTTGCCCATGATTCCAATGGAGAACTTCTGGCGCGATGGACTCAGGTGGGAGCTTTCACGCCTTATTTCCGTAATCATAGTGCTCTTGGATTTATACGGCAGGAGCCATGGTCCTTTGGAGAGAAATATGAAAAAATTATTAAGAAATATATCGAAATAAGATATCAATGGCTGCCTCATTTGTACAATCTTTTTGCAGAAGCGAGCCGTAATGGTTTGCCGATTATGCGTCCACTTTTTATGGAGTATCCATACGATAAGAATACTTATAATTTATCAGATCAATTCATGATAGGGGACAATGTAATTTGTGCTCCGATCCTGCAGCCATCTCAAACCCGCAGATCAATCTATTTGCCAAAAGGCAAATGGGTTAATTATTGGACTGGTGAAATACTGGAAGGGCAAAAATATCATTTAATAGAAGCTGAATTGGATATACTTCCACTGTTTATTAAATCAGGATCCTTTATTGTTTTAGGAGAAACTAAGCAGTCCACAAACATACCTGATGCTAAACTATTTCTTCATTATTACTTTGAAGTTGGAGTGGATTCAACTTTTACTCTCTATGATGATGATGGAAATACATTTAATTATGAAGAAGGTGAATTTCTTCTCCACACATTCCATGCCGTTTGCGGCTCTAATCAATTACGTCTGGATATTGAGAAATCAGGAAATTACAAGCCGGATTGGACGCAAATTGAACTGATTGTTCATGGTGCAAATGAAGATTTTTCACTTATTATTAACGGTGAAGAGAAGGAATTGCAGAATAGAAACGGAGAAATTCATACTTTTGTTTTATAATAATAATTAACTATTAAGCGGCTCTGCAGAGAGGGTGATTCTATGGCAGTCACAATTAAAGATGTTGCGAAGATGGCAAAAGTAGCGCCTTCTACTGTTTCAAGGGTTATTGCCAACAATCCTCGCATCAGCGAGAAAACCAAGCAAAAAGTCAGAGAGGCAATGGAACAATTAGGATACCATCCGAATTTTATTGCCCGCAGTCTTGCAAGCCAGTCAACCCGCGCAATTGGACTGATAATGCCCAGTTCCACAGATGTTGTATTTCAGAATCCATTCTTCCCTACTGTACTTAGAGGTCTGAGTGAGGGTGCGCATGAAAGGCATTATGCCCTCCATATGACAACCGGAAAAACGGATGATGAAATCTATGAAGGCGTCATCCAGATGGTACAGGGCGGCCGGGTAGATGGAGTAATTTTGCTTTATTCAAAAGTGGAGGATAAAGTCCTTGCCTTCTTAAAAGAAAGAGATTTCCCGTTTGTGGTTATAGGCAAGCCGTTTTCAGATGAAGAAGAAATCACTTACGTGGATAATAATAATTTCCGTGCAGCCAAAGAGGTAACGGAATACTTGATTAAGCTTGGCCATAAGCAAATCGCATTTGTCGGGGGAAATTTGAATTTAACCGTTACAGTTGAACGCCTTCTTGGCTATGAAAAAGCTTTAAGGGATGCTGGCATTGAACTTGTAAATGAATATATTGTTCATGAGGAGTTCTTAAAAGAAGGAGGCCAGGAGGCTGTCAGAGGCCTCATCTCCCTTGATAAACCTCCAACCGCCCTTGTGGTTGCCGACGACTTAATGGCATTAGGCGTCCTGAATACATTGGATGAATTGGGAATAAAAGTTCCTGAGGATATGTCAATCATCAGCTTTAATAACGTGCTGTTAGCTGAAATGTCCAGACCCCCGCTGACTTCTGTCGATATCAACATTTTCGATTTGGGATTTGAATCTGCCAGAAGTCTCATATACAGAATTGAAAACCCTCGGGAGCCAGTAAAGCGCATTATTATTCCACATAAAATTGTAAAACGCTGTTCATGCAGCAGCCCGCTAACTGAAGATCCAGAGATAGTATCATAAAAAAAGGGAAGCCTGCTGCAGGCTTTCCTTTCATTTTGTTTATCGCAGTCTAACGGGCAGTAAGACCCCCACTTTAAGACTCAGAGTAATCAAAATAGGATAAGTGAGGGTCAAACTGCCCAATCCAGCTGCGGCTCCCAGGGGCTCGAGGTCATAAGCCAATCAGCGGATGGGAAGAAAAGCACTTCCCGCCATCTGCTCGTCTTATGCTTGTCACCCCTGGGCAAGTCGCCTCGCTTTATAATGTAAAGGCCCAAAAAACGAACAAAGACTAAGAAAGCCACGTCCTCGCAAAAGCTGCCGCTTTCGGTCGTGCGGTGTATCGCTACCGTAGTTCCTTGTCCTGTGGCAACGTCTTTGTGACCCACTTCCTCCCAAAAGCTGACGCATTTGGTCGTGCGATGCTCATGCTGACGAAGCCTTCCTTGTCCTGTGGGCCTCAACTAACTATCAGTGGGGGATAAAGAGAACCCCCGCTGATTGAAGTTTCACTTTACCCATTTACAATTGTTCCGCCGTTGACATGGATCATCTGGCCACTCACATAAGATGAATCATCACTGGCCAGATAGACATAGGCCGGAGCCAGTTCATAAGGCTGTCCTGCTCTGCCTATTGGAGTATTTGATCCAAATTTTGATACCTTATCGGCTGTGAATGTAGATGGAATAAGCGGTGTCCAAATAGGTCCTGGAGCCACTCCATTTACGCGAATTCCCTGTCCAGCCAGCGATTTGGCCAATGAGCGTGTGAAGGAGACTATCGCTCCTTTTGTAGAAGAATAGTCGATTAGCTGTTCGTTTCCTTCATAAGCGGTTATTGATGCAGTATTGATGATGGAGCTTCCTTTTTTCAGGTGTGGCAGTACTGCCTTTGTCAGATGGAAAAAAGAAAAGATGTTTGTTCGGAATGTTTTTTCAAGCTGTTCAGCAGTGATATCAAGCAGGCTTTTTTGAGGGTGCTGCTCGGCTGCATTATTCACCAGTACATCGATTTGACCAAATTTATCAAGTGTTTTACTGACTGCATCCTTACAGAATGTTTCGCTTCCGATATCACCGGAGATCAGCAGGCATTCCTGGCCCTCAGCCTGGATGGCCTCTTTAGTCTTTTCTGCGTCTTCTTGTTCTTCCAGATAGACAATCGCGACGCTGGCTCCTTCTTTGGCAAAATAAATGGCGGCTGATTTACCTATGCCGCTGTCTCCGCCTGTTATTAAAACAACTTTTCCTTTTAATTTATCAGAACCTTTATAATTGGGATCCACCGTTTGGGGCTCAGGCTGCATTGGCGCCTCTGTCCCGGGCTGATGATCCTGATGCTGAGGCGGAAATTCCTGTGGTTTGTTTTGAGTATTAGACATTTACAATATCCCTCCAAATCATTAATACTCTTCTAATTCCATTTTATTATGATAAAAAAACATGGAAATTATTTGCATCACTCTTATATAATGGATTTAAAAAGAGTGGGGGAACAGGAATTGGAGATTCGATCAGCTGCCAAAAGTGATGCGGAAGCCATTCTCGCTCATTGCCGGAAGGCTTTTGGAGAAACGGATTTTTTAATGACCGAGGCGGATGAGTTTAATTTAACAATTGAAGAAGAAGAAGCGTGGATTGAGCGGAGTATTAGAACTGGGGATCTTATTTTAGTAGCGGAAGTTGGCAACAAAGTGGTTGGAATGCTGAACTTTCGGCGGTCAAAAAGCAAAAAAGTGAACCATCTGGGTTATTTCGGCATCACAATACAGGAGAAGCATTGCAACCGGGGGCTGGGAAGCAAAATGATGAAACAATTCCTGAAATGGGCGGAGGAAGAACCTGGTCTGGAAAAAATATGCCTTGAGGTTTTTGCATATAATGAGAGGGCTATCCACCTGTACAGGCAATTCGGATTTCAGGAGGAAGGCCGCAAAGTCAAACATATAAAAAGAAAAGATGGGACCTATGCAGATGAATTGCTGATGTATAAATTTGTTAAATAGCTGCAGCATGAATGGATAAACTAAACGAACAAAAAAGCAAACGGAGTTTTCCGTTTGCTTTTTTTAGCGATAGTTAACGAATTGAACATCAACTGTCAAATCTGCCTCTTTAACAGCAGCAATAATCTTCTGCAGGTCATCGCGGTTTTTGCCGGTCACACGTACCTGATCATCCTGAACCTGGCTCTTCACCTTTAATCCGCTGTTTTTAATCAGGGTATTGATCTTCTTGGCATTTTCTTTATCAATGCCTTGGACAAGCTTTGCCCTTTGGCGGACCGTTCCGCCTGATGCTCCCTCAATCTTGCTGTAATCAAGATTTTTTACAGGAATGCCCCGTTTAATTAACTTGCCTAATAAAACATCCTTAAGCTGGTCAAGCTTAAATTCATCATCAGATAGAAGCACAAGCTCCTCTTTATCAAGCTTTATATCACTTTTGCTGCCTTTAAAGTCATAGCGGGTGGAAATTTCCTTCATGGCAATATTAATGGCATTGGTTACTTCAGAAAAGTCAACTTTAGATACAATATCAAATGAGCTTTCTTTAGACATGACAGCCTCCTTGGCGATAACAATTTAAGTTTCACTTCTTGTCCTTATTATAGTAAAATATAGCAGTTCAAACAACTTTAGGAGTTATGTGATCTTTTTTGGGAAAGATTTAATATAATGAATATTTGCTGTTTACTGCTGAGAAGGAGGAAAAGAGATGGCTATAGAAGAGAATTTGGGCCGTGCTGTTAAGCTGATCGTTTCAAGGGAAGCGGCATTTGGCTATTTTTTGACAGATGGAGAGGAGGATGTTCTTCTTCATCAGAATGAGACGGATGAAAAGCTCGAAGAAGGGCAGGAGGTTGAGGCTTTCCTTTACATGGACTCACAGGGAAGAATCGCAGCAACAACTGTCATTCCCGAGGTTCAGGCTGGTACATATGGATGGGCACATGTAAGCGATGTAAAGCCCGGCATCGGTGTATTTATCAATATTGGCATTCAGAAAGACATGCTCCTTGGGGAGGAGGATCTTCCTGTCCACGAAGCTGTGTGGCCGATTGAAGGAGATAGATTATACATTACACTCCGGGTAAATAAGAATAACAGAATTTATGTAAAAATGGCTACTGATCCTGTCATTACCGATATTTCAATTAAAGCAACCAAAAGTGAATATAATAAGAATATTCACGGACATATTTATAGAACCGCAAAGGTGGGAAGCTGGATTTATACAGCTGAGGGCTTTAAAGGCTTTATCCATGAATCCCAGCGAAAAAGAGAGCCCCGTCTTGGAGAGAAAGTGGAAGGCCGCATAGTTGATGTGAAAGAAGATGGGACAGTGAATGTTTCTCTCATTCCAAGAAAGCATGAAGCACTTGATGATGATTCCGAAAAAATCATCTCTTATCTTGAAAGCCGAAGCGGTGCGATGCCATATGGCGATAAAAGTGCCCCGGAAGATATCCAGGAGCGTTTTCAGTTAAGCAAAGCTTCTTTTAAAAGAGCTTTGGGCCGGCTTATGAAGGAAGGCAGGATTTATCAGGAAGAAGGCTGGACATATATTAAGAAAGACTAATCAACTGCAAAAAGTAATAAAACGGACAAGCCAATGCTTGCCCGTTTTATTATTAAAGATGATCTGTCTTTTTGGAATATTGGTTTTTCCCGGCTTTACGGTTTTTCTCGCGCATCATATTTTTTTCGTGGAGAAGTGCATTATTATCTTTCGCTTTCTTATCATTATCGGAAGTATGCGGCATAATAAAAATACTCCTTTCATACTGATGGGTTTAGCCTTCAGGAATATAACTGAAGTACAGTTATATTGTCTGTCAGAATGAAATGGAGTATGTATCCCGCACTTATGGTTTAAATTTGCTTAAAGTAGAATATCGCTATAGACCCTGGGCCTGTATGAGCCCCGATTGCGGAGCCAATGGATGTAATATATACTTCTTTGGCATTAAGCTCGTCCAGTATCAGCTTTTTCATTTCAAGAGCTGTGGCTTCATCATCGGCATGGCTGATGCCGACAGTCTGCATCTCAAAGGAAGTCCCATTTTCTTTCATCAGCTCAATAATGCGGCGAAGCAGCTTTTTCTTGCCGCGCAGTTTCTCAATCGGCACAAGTTTTCCATCTTCTACTGTTAAAAGAGGTTTAATATTCAAAAGTCCGCCAAGAAATGCCGAGGCTTTCGAAACGCGGCCGCCCTTTGCGAGGTATTCAAGATCATTTACCGTAAATAAGCTCTCGAGGTTCCGGCAGTGATATTCGATTACTTTCTGGAGGTCTTCCTTGGATGCGCCTGATTGCGCAGCAGCTGCAGCAGCCTTCACAATTAATCCATATCCCAATGAAGCAGCCTTGGAATCGATGATGGTTAATTGGAAATCGGGGTATTTCTCTTTTACTTGCTCAAGGATCATGACAGCGGTCTGATATGTACCCGAAAGTTCGGAGGAAAAAGCAATATAAATGCCATCTTCATTGTTTTCTGCCATTTTATTGAACGTTTCTTCAAAAAGAAGAGGGGATGCCTGAGATGTTTTAGGCATTTGGCCTTCCCGTATAGCTCTATAAACTTCCTTAGGTTCTATGGTGACTAAATCTTCATATTCTCCATCATTCAGTTGGACTTGTAACGGGAAAAGTGTGACGCCATGTTCTTTATAAAAGCTAAGCGGCAAGTCACACGCACTGTCAGCTAGAATTTTTACTGACATTATCTTTCACCTGCTTTCAAACTATATGAATTCAGTTTATAGAAATCAAGGAGAAAAAACAATGAATTGTGTTGAAAATGCACCTTATTGGGGTAAAGAAACTATAAAAATTCAGGGGGTAAAAAATGGTTTGGCTAGAAACTAAGAAAGTTTTTATTGTTTTGATTGGCGCGATATTGAATGCTGTCGCGATGAATTTTTTTCTGATACCCGCTAATGTATATGCAAGCGGTTTTACAGGGGTGGCACAGCTCTTATCAAGCATTCTGGGTGATTTCGGATCAACAGGGATATTGCTGTTCATTCTGAACATTCCTGTTACCATATTGGCCTGGAAAAAGGTTGGCCGTTCGTTTACGATTTATAGTTTTTTAAGTGTCTTCCTGATGTCTTTCTTCCTTGAAGTGATACCTGTAATCCACGTATCAAAAGATATCTTGCTTAATGCCGTTTTCGGAGGTGTCATAGCAGCTGTAGGTGTAGGGATTACACTTAAATGGGGGGCATCCACAGGAGGAATGGATATCATAGCGATGGTCTTGTCACGTATGAAAGACAAACCAGTCGGTACATATTTCTTCACTCTTAATGCCATTATTATTATTACAGCAGGTTTTTTGTATGGCTGGGAAAAAGCGCTATACACTCTTGTAACCCTTTATGCTTCTACCAGGGTTATTGATGCTATCCACACCAGACATGAAAAACTTACAGCTCTGATCATCACGAAAAAATCCGAAGAAATGAAAAAAGCGATCCATGACCATCTTGTCAGGGGAATAACAACCTTTCCTGCAAAGGGAGCTTTTACAAATGAAAATAAGGAAATGATGATGATTGTCATCACCCGCTATGAGTTATTTGACCTTGAAAGAATCATAAAAGAAGTGGATCCGAATGCTTTTACAAATATTGTTCAAACAACGGGTGTATATGGTTTCTTCCGCAGGGATTAAATGAATGGAGGGATGAAGGATGCTTCGGCTCTTGGCTGCTGCTGTAATTATCTTCACTATGCCTATGCAAAGTTTTGAAGCTTCTGTAAAGGAAATGCCTTTTGATTTTAATGTAAAGCCTCAAGCAGGACAGGAAACACTAAAGATCGATTTGCTTCTGAGGAATAAGGCCAATTATCCGCTGAGCTTTGAGTTTGGATCCTCTCAGTTTTATGAAGTGGAGATTTTCACTCAAAAAGGCGAAAAGGTATATTCCTCCTCAGAAGGAAAAGCATTTTTACAGGCTATCCAAACCATTGCCGTGAACCCGGATGATAGCAAGGTATGGGAAGAGCAGTGGGATTACAGGCATAAAGGGAAAAGAGTTCAGGAGGGAGAGTACATAGTAAAAGCCAGGCTTCTGGCATCAAACTTAAATGGCAAAAAGCTGGAGACAAAACCTGAATCTGAAGCATCTGTTTATATCCCGGGCCCAAATCCTTCCTTTAGCCAGGCAAAGGTTTCAGGCAGGAACGGGGAATATATCATATTATTTAAAGCTCGCCCAAAAAACGGAAAGCTATGGTATACAGTTGAAGACGGCCATAATGAGCTGCAGTCTGAAAAGTCCATAGTGGCTTCATCAAATGATTGGAAGAGTTTTAGGATAAAAATAAGCCTTCCTTCTGAAAACATCCCTGAAAACGGAACAGTGGTCTTGCATTTATTTGAAAAAAATGTAAACGGAGATATCATAAACTCCTTTCCTGTTATCCTGGAAAGCAGTTAAAAAGAGCTGGCAGCCATTGAGGCCGCCAGCTTTTTTTAGCGATACTGCGAATATTGTTCAAGTTCCTGCTGCATCTCCCGGAGCTGTGCCTGTTCAGCTGCAGTGGAGTTGGCAAATGCAGAACTTAAAGCATTTTTCGCTCGGGAAACAGTTTCTTCGCCTGCAGAATTTTTGGCTATTTCCACATATTTTCTGGCTTCCTGAAATAATCTGTTTCCCATCGCTATATTCCTCCGAGGGACGATTCTTTCACATTTGCTAGTTTTTGGGCTTCCGCCTCAGCATAGGTCATGTGGTACGGGATACGCTCATCATGCTTACTAACAGTATCTGCACCCTGTTGAACGAAGCGTTTTGATTTATTACGTTTACCCATTCGAATCCCCTCCATGAAAGAGTTTGAAGCCGCAATTGGGCTGCTTCATCTTTAGTATGCTCTAAAGGAAGCATTTAAAAAGGGGATTTAATGGTTTCAAATTAATTATTCTTGGTCAGCTGCTTAAAGAGCTTTAAGATTTAATAAGTCATTTAGATAAATGCCGATTCCATCTTCCTCATTGGTTAATGTGACCTCTTTGGCAATATTTTTCACCTGGTCGATCGCATTGCCCATGGCAATCCCGTAGCCTGCAAATTCAAGCATTTCGAGATCATTGTCCTCATCGCCAAAAGCAATGATCCGCTCGGGCGGTATTTGGAAATAATCGGCTGCTTTTTTGAGGCCAACAGCTTTATTAAGTCCCGTTTTCACGATTTCAATGACATGCCAGGGAGCCGCCCATCTGCGGTGGTCAATTACTTCTGCATGGACTTCGGAAAGATGATTTCTGATGGATTTTACATGCTCCTCATCAGTATGTATGAGCATGCTTGTCGGATTATCTTTTAAGTAACTGCGCAAATCTCCGGTCGTAATATTCGGATCGCCAAAACCGAAGATGTCGAGAAGCTTCTCATCATGATAGTGCAAATAAACATCATCAATAACTTCTGCCACGATATTATGAATAGTATAGCTATTAACGGCTTCGACAATTTCCTTTGCCACGTTCATTTGCAGTGGTGTGTGGTAAACACCCCAATTATGGTCTTTAGGATGATGTATGTATGCACCATTGAAATTGACAATCGGCGTAGTCAAATCCATTTCACGATAGTAAATTTCACTCGAGCGAAATGGCCTTCCAGTGGCAATCATTACTTCATGCCCTTGTTCACGTGCCTTTTGAATAATCATTTTAGTTTTAGCAGAGATGGTTTTGTCATCTTTTAATAATGTGCCATCAAGGTCCAGTGCAATTAAATGTTTTTCAGCCATAAGATCTCCTTCTAAGCGCTCAGCACTTTTATAATAATAATGTAATTGCAGCCAGCGGACTGCAGCGCATTGCTTATATTGAAGTATGCCCCGCTTTTGTTCTAAGTGTAAAGGTTTTGGAAAAGAAAAGTCCACATGTTAAACTGAAAATATAGAAAGAATTTACATAAAGACAAGAGCTTAAGCTTTTACAAAATCATTTTATACATATATGTTATCAATATTATTATAATTTTGTAAAAAAGTTCATCTTGGTACAACAGGTTTAGGAGGAAAAATTGTGGTTGTTATTGAACATAAGCTAATCAGAGAAATTCCTGTTCTTGAACTTGCCAGACAGGAAATAAAAGGGGAACCCCTGCCTTTTATCATTTTTGTTCATGGTTTTACAAGTGCCAAAGAACATAATCTGCATTATGCCTATCTCCTTGCAGAAAAGGGGTTTAGGGTAGTGCTGGCGGACACCTTATTTCATGGGGAAAGATCAGAGGGCTTATCAGGCAGCGATTTAAACTTCAAGCTTTGGGATATTGTTCTGAATACCATTGCGGAATTGAACATAATCAGGAATGTCTATGAGGATTGGGACCTGATTGATGAGGGAAGAATAGGACTTGTGGGCACCTCCATGGGGGGAATAGTCACTTTGGGCGCCCTGACACAGTATGAATGGGTCAAAACTGCAGTTAGCCTTATGGGTATGCCGTATTATGAAAAGTTTGCTCAGCTTCAGCTCGATGAACTGAAGAAAAATAATATTAAGGTTCCGCTCACAAATGAAGAACTGGCAGATCTTCTGAGAATCCTTAGGGAGCGGGATCTGAGCCTTCAGCCAGAAAAGCTTGGCGGAAGGCCGCTCATGTTCTGGCATGGTAAAAAGGACCCGGTTGTTCCTTATTCCTATACATACCAATTTTATGAGACCATTCAGCCCCTGTATAGTGACTCACCTGAAAACCTCCTGTTTATATCAGATGAACAGGCGGGGCATAAAGTCAGCAGGGAGGGGCTGCTTGAAACAGTTAAATGGTTTGAGGAACATTTATAACCTGTATTTTTTCATTTCATTTAAATTTTTGTTAAGATAAAGATAGTAAATAATGAAGGAGTGCTGCAGATATGGATCAGGATTTAAAAGACAGCATTATGGGTGCACTGGAGCTTGTAGTAGACCCTGAGCTGGGGATAGACATTGTAAACTTAGGCTTGGTATATGATGTGAAAATGGAAGAAGAAGGGAAAGCTATAGTTGATATGACTCTTACTTCCATGGGCTGTCCCTTGGCAGGCACAATTGTTGAACAAGTAAAGTCAGCGCTGGCAGATATCCCTGAAGTAAAAGACACTGAAGTGAATATTGTCTGGAACCCGCCTTGGTCCAAGGACAAAATGTCCCGCTATGCAAAAATTGCACTTGGCGTACGGTAAAATTTAAGCTCAAAACAGCAGGAGTATCTCCTGCTGTTTTTTTTGTGCCCTTGTGAGGTAGTTCACTTATTTCACATGCCGATTATCCTATAATAACAATGGAAAGACAAAATATGGTTTGCTTTGCGTTGACAAATGGCCGGGAGTCAGGCCATCAAGGAGGCATTTCTAATGGGATTTGATAGGGATTTTAATAAAGACCCTTTTATTGTGATATGGGAATTAACAAGGGCATGCCAGCTAAAATGTCTGCATTGCCGTGCGGAAGCACAGTACAGGAGAGATCCGAGAGAACTTTCCTTTGAAGAAGGGAAGGCCCTGATTGACCAAATCAGGGAAATGAATAACCCTATGCTTGTGTTTACGGGTGGAGATCCATTAATGAGGCAGGATGTATTCGACATTGCCGAATATGCGGTAAAAAAGGGCGTTCGTGTTTCCATGACGCCCAGTGCGACACCAAATGTAACAAAAGAAGCTATTGAAAAAGCCAAACAGGTCGGCTTAGCTCGATGGGCGTTCAGTCTTGATGGCCCAAATGCAGAAATTCACGACCACTTTAGAGGGACTTCCGGTTCCTTCGATTTAACGATTGAAAGGATTAAATATCTGCACGAGCTTGAAATTCCAGTCCAGATTAATACAGTGATCTCGCGCTATAATATCGATTACCTGGAGGAGATGGCCAAGGTTGTAGAAGAACTCAAATGTGTTCTATGGAGTGTGTTTTTCCTCGTCCCAACAGGGAGAGGGCAGGAAAAAGATATGATCTCACCGGTTGAGCATGAGAAGGTATTTACATGGCTGTATAACTTAAGCAAAAAGGTTTCCTTCGATATTAAGACAACAGCTGCCCAGCATTATCGCCGAGTAGTCATTCAGCAAAAAATGAAGGAAGCAAAAGCTCAAAATGAAGATATTCAATATCTCGATGCACTTACACAGCAGGGGCTGACGGGTTCTATAGATGGTTTAGGCAGGGCGCCTAAAGGAGTAAATGACGGAAACGGGTTTGTTTTCATTTCACACATTGGGGACGTTTATCCAAGCGGGCTTTTGCCTGTTAAAGCAGGAAATGTAAGGGAACAGCCCCTCGCTGAAATATACAGGGAATCGCCCATTTTTAAAGATCTCAGAAATCCTGATAAATACAAAGGGAAATGCGGTCAATGTGAATTCCGGTATGTGTGCGGAGGATCAAGGTCACGTGCATTTGCCATGACAGGGGATTATATGGAGAGCGAACCGTTTTGTGTATATATTCCTAAGGCACTTAGAAAGAAAGCAGCAAAAGCATAAAGGAATAAGGAGTGCATCATGACTGCACTCCTATTCAATGCTGCAGTATACGGCAGGGCAATTTTCACAGCCTATTTCATTTTTTAAATACTGAAGATCTTTAACTGTAATTTTTCCATTCATAATTGAAATAATTCCTTCCTTCTTCAGTTCGCCGAGTATCCGGTTGGTACTCTCTCTGGAGGTGCCGCAAAAATTTCCAAGTTCCTGATTCGTAAGTGGCAGATCAATGAGTATGCCGCCATTCACCTTTACGCCATAGCTGTTAGTCATTCTGATAAGAGTTGAATACAGGGCACCTTTTTTTCCATTAAGCACAAGGTCTCTGAATTTGGTCTGTGTATTGCGGAAATGGTCGCTCATCCATTTCATAAATTCATAGGCCAGAGTACTATTTTTAAAAATCTCCTTTTCCAGGACATCTTTTTTTATCACAGCTACCTCACCAGCTTCAAGAACTAAAGCATTCAATAAATATTTTGGGTCACTGGTAAATAAGGTCAGCTCACCAATGATTTCATTTTCTCCGCATAACCTGAAGGTGAGTTCCCTGCCATCTGCTGTTATCTTACTGATTTGAATCTTGCCGGAAAGGATGATATATAGCTCATCAGCATCCATGCCTTCCTGAAAAATATAAGCCCCTTTCTGTGTTTTCATATGCCGGTCAGCGAAATGAAGAAGCTCTTTAATCTCAATGGAATGTGTCTGTTTAATGGCTGTATGAGCCATGGTAATCCTCCTTCATAAAACAGCTGTCTTTTCTCACAATAATATCATTTGTATAGTGAAAACATTGCCGGCTTTTGTGTCTTTATTGTGGCATTTTCTATAGAAATGGTCGCTCTTAACTTATAAACAGCAATTCCCTATTAACATTGCAGCGATTGTATGTTCTAATAGTAAAAGCCCTTAATTTGAGATACTGGGTTATTTCTGTTATTTTAAGGGAAAGGCTAAAATATACATCTGTATAGAAAGCTTAATAAAGTCACTCTTTAAATGGAGTTGAACGAAATGGCTAAAACGATTATTAAAGATAAATTGAATAGACCTTTAAGAGACCTGCGCATTTCTGTCATTGACCGCTGTAATTTCCGCTGCCAATATTGCATGCCGGCAGAAATCTTCGGTCCTGATTTTGCTTTTCTTCCAAAAAGCGAGCTGCTCAGCTATGAAGAAATTGAAAGGCTGGCTAAAATTTTCATAAGCCTTGGAGTGGAGAAGATCAGGTTAACAGGCGGGGAGCCCCTTATGAGAAAGGACATGCCTAAACTTGTCAAAATGCTTTCAGATATTGAGGGATTAAAAGATATTGGACTAACCACCAACGGCGTATTGCTTCCCAAACATGCGAAGGACTTAAAGGAAGCAGGACTGCTGAGGGTTAACATCAGTCTTGACAGTCTGGATGATGAGCTTTTCGGACAAATCAACGGACGCAATGTGGGTGTCAAACCAGTCATTAAAGGGATTGAAGCAGCAAAAGAAGCAGGACTTGGGGTGAAGATCAATATGGTCGTCAAAAAAGGCCTGAATGATTCTGAAATTGTCCCTATGGCTAAGTTCTGTAAAGATAACGGCTTACAGCTGCGCTTTATTGAATACATGGATGTCGGCAGCACGAACGGCTGGAAAATGGATGAGGTAGTAACTAAAAAAGAGATTTATGAGCTCTTAAAGGAACACTATTTATTAGAGCCGGTAGATCCGGATTATTTCGGAGAGGTGGCTAAGCGGTACCGCTATAAAGGCACCGATGTAGATGTTGGGTTTATTACATCTGTTTCTGAATCCTTCTGTTCAAGCTGCACTCGTTCAAGATTGTCAGCAAACGGCCAAATTTTCACATGCCTATTTAATGGTGAAGGGCACGATTTAAAGGAATTTATGAGAAAAGGCGCTACTGACGAAGAAATTACCGATCGGATTATTAAGATTTGGAATGGCAGAAAAGACAGGTACTCAGACGAACGGACAGAAGAAACCGCTGCAAACAGGAAAAAGATTGAAATGTCCTATATTGGGGGATGAAAAAGCATGCTTTGCTGTGTCATGAGAAATAGGCACAGCGGGCAGGCTTTTATTTTTGCCGTTTGAATGCACAAAAAATCTGCAGCCGATATTGGCTGCAGATAATGAGTGTTTAAATATATCGAGGAAAAAGAATATTATTTTCCAGGTGAACATGCATAAACGTTTGGCTTTCCAAATCTTCAAGCCGCTTATATACAAGACGGTAAGAACCGCATGCATCAGCTGGAGGAGTAAAATCAGCTGTAATTTCCCTCAATTCCTTTAAGATTGAACCTGCATGATCATGCTCCTTCTCAAGCTCCCGGATATAGCTGATGATTTCTTCGCGATTTTCAACTTTAGGATCTTCAAGCTTCAGCAGAAGTGGAAAAACTGACTCTTCTTCTTTGGAAGTATGTTCAAGAAGTTCGTGCTTCAATTCAAAGAATAATTGATGGACTTTAAGAAGCTCCTCATGGCTTTCTCCATGAACTCTTGATACCTTTGTTACATATGGGCTTAATTGTGATAGTTCTTCTTCAAGAGGACGATGATATCGATTAATGACATGTTCAATAATGTCATCTGTTGTACTATCTGTCCAAACCTCTAAATCATCAGTTTGGTTTTCCTTTTGAATTACTTCGTTTAATTCGCTAATCAGGACGTTCATATCCGCTGACTGGTCTGAAACAGCACGCGCAAGCGGAATATTTCCGCCGCAGCAAAAATCAATGCGATGACGTTTAAAAACATCGCTTGTCTTTGGAAATTCATTTACGATATCTTTTACGAGACGATCTTCTGTAATTTGTATAGTCATTGAATTTTCCTCCTTCTATCTTGTGAACTATCTAAAGAATAAACGAATTTCCTTTTTAATTTGGTGATGGGCATCACACTTGCAGGCTTTTTATAAAGTTTTTTGGGTAAAACTCTGCATAGATGAAAACTGAAAGTGTGATAATTGTCATGTTATGGATTTTCATGTACGTTTATAATAATTGAATTAGAAAATACATTAAGAAAAGTACATAGGAGCTGATATCATGCTGGAAAAAAGAACTCCCATTCCTGTTGCTGAAGCCGTAAAAAAAATCATGGCATATCAATTAAACGGAAGTTCGGAATACGTATCTATTAATGAAAGCAGCGGCCGTTTTCTGGCGGAAGATTTAAAAGCGACACATGATGTCCCTCATTTTGATCGATCACCATATGACGGTTTTGCTGTCCGTTCTGCAGATACAAAGGAAGCTTCAATGGAAAATCCCGTCGTATTTGAGGTGGTAGACCACATTGGGGCGGGGCATGTGACTTCTAAAAACATTGGTCCATTCCAGGCTGTTAGGATTATGACGGGGGCGCAAATGCCTCAGGAATGTGATGCTGTTGTAATGCTTGAACTGGCAAAAGCATATGAAGAAGACGGTAAGAATTATATGTCCATAAAGCGATCCTATAAACCGGGAGACAATGTTTCCTTCAAAGGAGAAGATGCAAAAAAAGGAGATTCATTAGTTAAAAAGGGGACAAAGATCAATCCCGGAATTCAGGCCATTCTCGCAACCTTTGGTTATGCAGAAGTGCCTGTTGCCAAAAAGCCTGTTATTGGATTATTTGCAACAGGAACTGAACTATTGGAAGTCCATGAACCGCTGGAGCCGGGGAAAATTAGAAACAGCAATGCTCATATGATTACAGCGCAAATTGAACGGGCCGGCGCGGAAGTTATTTATTATGGAAAGCTTCCTGACGAATTTGATACATGTTTTAATGCTGTGAAAGAAGCATTGAACAATGTGGATATGCTGATCACTACAGGCGGTGTATCTGTGGGCGATTTTGATTATCTGCCGGGCATTTATGAAAAGCTTGAGGCTGAGGTGCTGTTCAATAAAGTTGCCATGAGGCCAGGCAGTGTGACGACTGTTGCCCAGCATGAAGGAAAGCTTCTGTTTGGGCTTTCGGGAAATCCTTCTGCCTGTTATGTCGGGTTTGAACTTTTTACAAGACCAGTCATCCGAAAAATGCTTTTCTCTGAGAAACCGCATTTAAGGAAAGAAACTGCTGAATTGGTGGCAGAATTTCCAAAAGCAAACCCGTTTACACGATTTGTCAGGACGTCTGTTAATTATTTGTCAGGACGACTGGTGGCAGCACCAAGCGGAGTGGATAAATCAAACATTGTGATGAGTCTTGCCGGTGCGAATTCGCTAATGATTCTGCCAGGCGGAACGAGAGGCTATGGCAAGGGTGACACCGTTGAAGTGCTATTGCTTGAGGACCATGAAGGAAGCGAATGGCCATGGTAAAGGAACCTGTTATCTTTCAGGTATCCGGCTATCAAAACAGCGGAAAAACAACGTTAATAAATAAATTAATTTCCGGATTAAAAGAGAAAGGGCTTTCTGTCATTACCATTAAACATCATGGTCATGGCGGCAAACCTGAAACCCCGGAAGGAAAGGATTCCACAAGCCATATTGAATCAGGGGCTGCAGCTTCACTTGTAGAAGGGGGAGGCAGACTGCTACTGCATGCTGAAAAGAAAAGCTGGAGCCTGGAGGAGCAGGTAAGCATTGTGCTGCAGATGCATCCGGACGTGGTGCTAATTGAAGGTCATAAAAAGGCATCATATTCTAAGGTTCTCTTGCTAAAAAGTAATGAAGATATGCATCTTTTGAAGGAATTGACAAATATATGTGCAGTGATCAGCTGGGATGATAACGTAATAAAACTAAACGATGCAAATTTTGAAGCACCGTTTTTCAGCATTGGTGATCCTAAAGGCCCTGATTGGATCGTTGAGTATTTAGTGAGCGAAAGAATGAAATAAAGTGAAACTTCAATCAGTGGGGGGGTTCCTTATCCCCCACTGATTGTTA
Organism: Paenibacillus sp. FSL R5-0490; assembly: GCF_001956215.1. Classification (GTDB taxonomy): domain Bacteria; phylum Bacillota; class Bacilli; order Bacillales; family Cytobacillaceae; genus Cytobacillus. The sequence goes on from NZ_MRTQ01000021.1 coordinate 103,771, forward strand.
GTCGCGTTCTAGTGTCGCTAAGATCT
>NZ_MRTQ01000022.1 GCF_001956215.1 Paenibacillus sp. FSL R5-0490
GGCTGGGTTCTGACTCTAGAGCGCCGATTATCGCTTTTTGTGTCCGAAGTTGATCCGGGTTCTGACTCTGGAGCGCCGATTTTCGCTTTTTGTGTCCGAAGTTGATCCGGGTTCTGACTCTAAGCCGCCCTTTTCGCTTTTTGTGTCCGAAGTTGATCCGGGTTCTGACTCTAAGCCGCTCTTTTTCTCTTTTTGTGTCCGAAGTTGATCCAGGTTCTGACTCTAAACCGCTTATTTTCGCTTTTTGTGTCCGAAGTTGACTCGGGTTCTGACTCTAAACCGCTCTTTTTCTCTTTTTGTGTCCGAAGTTGATCCGGGTTCTGACTCTAAACCGCTTATTTTCTCTTTTTGTGTCCGAAGTTGATCCAGGTTCTGACTCTAAACCGCTTATTTTCTCTTTTTGTGTCCGAAGTTGATCCGGGTTCTGACTCTAAGCCGCCCTTTTTCTCTTTTTGTGTCCAACGTCGTTCCAGGGATTCGATCTATTCCACCTTCAACAACTGCCCCACTACCTCTTCTCCATCTTCTATCCTCAAAGTCTCCTGAACCTCAAGCTGATAATCCCGATACACCTTTTCCCAAAAGCGGACGGCAGGCTCGTTTCGTTTTAATTGCTCGATATACCACGTACCCTTATAGTCACTAAAAAGCTGTCCCACAGCTGCCTGCCCCACTTTTTTCCCCCGGAACGAGTTGTACAGGAAAAAGTCATTAATGCAGTAGTCTGCTTTTGTTAAAGAAGGGGCCCTCAGAAGCAGCAGGAACCCTGCCAGTTTGCCATCAGCCTTAATAAGATAAGGTTCAATGCCTTCCTTGTCCCAGATTAATGAAAATGCATCAAATTCAAAGGTGCCTTCATCGTTTACATGCAAGGCATCTGTGTATTTTGTTAAATCATGCAGATAGAACGCATACATGTTCCTTACAATGTCCCGATCCCTGATTGCGGCTTTCACTATTTTGATGTCCATATCCCAATCCCCTTTTCACTTTTTATCTCCAAATTTAAATGGCAAGTGCATTTTAGGCAAGTTTTATTTCAGAAAAGAAGGAATAAATTGAATTTTACTGAAAATATACTAAGTTCAAGAAATATATTTTTTAGGGGGTTGCAGCATGAGGGTACTGGTATCATTCTTTAACCGCATTATGCAGCGGTACTTGCCGGATCCATTTTTATTTGTCATTATCCTAACTTTTGCGGTTTTTGGATTAGGCTTGATTTTTACAGATAATGGGCCATATCAGATGGTTCAGCATTGGGGAAATGGGTTTTGGGGCCTCCTGACTTTTTCCATGCAAATGGTGCTGGTTTTAGTCACAGGACATGTATTGGCCAGCAGCAATGTTTTTAAAAAGGGGTTAGGCGCCCTGGCATCCTTAGCCAAGTCTCCCGGCCAGGCCATCCTGATTGTGTCATTCGTGTCGATGGTTGCAAGCTTAATTAACTGGGGTTTCGGCCTTGTGATTGGCGCACTGTTTGCAAAAGAGCTTGCTAAAAAGGTGAAAAATGTGGATTACCGCCTGTTAATTGCAAGCGCTTACGGAGGGTTCGTTGTCTGGCATGGGGGGATTTCCGGGTCAATCCCATTGACGATTGCGACGAAGGGTCACTTCTCTGAAGATATGATTGGCGTCATTTCTACTGACCAGACGATTTTCGCAGGCTTTAACATCTTTATTGTTATCGCCCTATTGTTGGTTTTACCTTTTGTAAACCGCTTTATGATGCCATCAAAAGAGGAAACCATTGTGGTCGATCCTGCTCTTCTGCAAGAAGACATTCAGGCAGCTGCACTTGAAAAAGAAGCGATGACACCTGCTGAACGTCTGGAAAACAGCCGCATCATTTCCCTGCTTGCCGGGATTCTTGGGCTTGTGTTCTTATTTTATTATTTCGCTTCAAAAGGTTTTAATCTCAATCTTGATATCGTGAACTTCCTGTTTCTGTTCCTGGGCATTCTTTTCCACGGAACGCCTAAACAGTTCCTCGAAGCCGTTCTGAATGCGGTAAAAGGAGCCAGCGGCATCATTATTCAGTTCCCGTTTTATGCCGGAATCATGGGCATGATGACTGCTTCAGGGCTGGCTGCGGTGATGTCCGAAGCGTTTGTCAGCATTTCAAATGATTACACGTTCCATTTCTTCACGTTTTTAAGTGCGGGACTTGTGAACTTCTTCGTTCCTTCAGGGGGAGGACAGTGGGCTGTTCAGGCTCCGATTATGCTTGAAGCGGCTCAATCAATGGGAGCTTCCATCCCCAAAACGGCCATGGCGGTTGCATGGGGTGATGCCTGGACCAACTTAATCCAGCCTTTCTGGGCGCTGCCGGCACTCGCCATTGCGGGGTTAAAAGCGAAAGACATCATGGGATTCTGCGTGCTGACTCTTCTGGTCAGCGGCGTGATTATTTCAATGGGCTTCTTAATTTTCTAAAAGGAAAAGAGCATGGCACCCGCCATGCTCTTCTATTATGAGCAGCAGCCTCATCGGGAGGCTTATATTCCATTATGATGATCATTTTTCATGTTATGCATATAGGACTCCATGTAGGCTCTCTCTGACTCAGATACATGCTTTTCATTTTCCTCAGGGTAAAAATCGTCCATTCCATGCTTTTTATGCCACCAGTCCACAAACATTCCTGTTCCCAGCAATACTGCACAAAAGCCCAGCAAATATAGAATCATTTTGATCACCTCTATATAGTATATCGTTTTTTCAGAAAATATTGATATATTGACCAAGCCTATTTTTTACACTTTTACGGTCTCCGGCAGGTCCTGATAGCCCTCCTGATAAATACGGCTGATGATCGATTCGATTGCTGGCTCTTCCACTGTCAGATCCTTGATATTATGTGTGTCGGTAATTTGCGCAATCAAGTCCGAAGCTGACACTTCATCCCGGTTAAACCGGATCCAGAAGCGGCTTGCCTCTTCTTTAAACACCTCACCGCCCTTAAGCTTCAGGCTGCGTGATGATTCCTCCAGGTCAACGATAAGGGTCCTTGTTTTTCCAAAGCGTTCTTTTACCACAGCGATCTCCCCGTCATACACCTTCTGCCCATGGTCGATGAGGACCATCCGTTCACAGAGCTTTTCGATATCCTCCATATCATGGGTGGTTAAAATGACGGTGATGCTGCGCTCCTTATTAATCTCTTTTATAAAAGTCCTCATCTTTTCCTTTGCGACGACATCCAGGCCAATGGTCGGCTCATCCAGAAACAGGATGGGCGGATCATGCAGCAGGGAAGCGGCAATATCAGCCCTCATCCTTTGCCCTAAGGAAAGCTGGCGGACCGGCGTGTTCAGGAATTCATCCAGCCCCAATATCTCGGTGAAAGTATCCATATTTTCCTTATACCGCTTATCCGGCACCTGATAGATTTCCTTCAGCAGTTCAAACGATTCTATAGTAGGAAGATCCCACCAGAGCTGTGTTCTCTGGCCGAAAACCACTCCGATATTCTTGGCATTTTCCTGTCTGTTTTCATAGGGAATGATGCCGTTCACCTTCACACTTCCGGAGGTTGGAACCAGAATGCCCGTCAGCATTTTGATGGTGGTGGACTTTCCGGCGCCATTCGGCCCGATATAACCGACCATTTCCCCTTCATTGATCGAAAAGCTGATGTCCTTCACGGCTTCTTTTTTAATATGTTCTCTTTTGACAAGGCTCTTCACAGCGCCAAGGAAGCCTGTCTCCCGCTTGGCAATCATAAAGTCCTTCATTAAATGTTCAACCTCTATAATCGGCATTTCCAGCCCTCCTATGAACCTGTACTTTTATATCGCTTTAAACCCAGCATCCAGATCCAATAAGCGATGGAAAAAAAGACGATGCCGACAAGCGGCGAATAATACCCGATATTCTCCGGGAAAAAGGGTGTTTCTTTTTCAAGGAGGACGGCCGCAGGAAAATAGTTCACAAAGCCGAATGGAATGACAAAGGCTGTAAACCATTGGACGGCTTTCGGATAAATGACCAAAGGGTAATTGGTCAGATTTCGGGCAGGAAACATGGCCACCCAGTAAAATTGCTCCGATTTCGTCGTCCAGAATGCGAGGGCAGAAATCATGACAAGCAGTCCGCCCTGGATAAGGATGCCCCCAACCACAGACAACAGCAGAAACAAGCTTTTCCCGATTGTCCAATCCAGCTGCAGCTTAAAGCTGACCAAAATAAAAATGCCGATACTGAAGATGAACTGTCCAAAAGAGGCGACATCAAATTTCATTGCCATGAAATGAAAAAAAGGATTGATCGGCCTGACAAGGAAGCGGTCAAACGTGCCGTTTAAAATGTAGGTGTCCAATCCCCTGAAATGGAAAAAGAGAATGATGCAGAAGCCCCAGGATAAAACAGCGACTGCAAATAGAAACAGCAACTCGTAAAACGTCCAAGAGCCGAGTTCCTGAAACTGATAAAGCATGATCCACATCGTGAGAGCGGTGCCTGTATAGGATGTAATGAGGCCCACAATCCTCATGACAAAAGCAAACCGGTACTGCAGCTGTGCTCTCACCCCTGCGGAGATGAGCTTGAAATACAAATCGAAATATTTTACAACACTCACACTCTATCCCCCCTGCACCACTACTTTTTGGGATGCTCGATTCCAGACAAACCTTAACAGCAGATAACTGGCTGCAGCCCAGAATAATTGGACACCCAGGGAAAGCAGAATCTCCGTACCAGAAATTTTGCCTATAAAAATCGCATTTGGTATGTAATAGATTCCCTGAAACGGCAGGTAAAGCGCCATCGTTTCCAGCCAGCCCGGGAAAAACCACAGCGGGATGACGGATCCGGACAGAAGGGACATCGCGAAGTAAAAGACATCGACAATGCCGCCCGTTTCAACGAGGAAAAAGGAAAGCAGCCCGAAGGACATTTCAATGCAATAACGGATCAGGAATCCAATAAAAGCAGATACGATAAATAACGCCCAAGTCACCCATCTTGAAGGCAATGTCAAATCCATAAAAATGAACATGACGGTGTATAAAGGGAGCAGCGCTGTCAGTATGTAAAAGGCCACACTGCCAAAGTCGGCAAAAAGGTAGCGGAGCGGCACATCAAACGGTCTCATTAATTCCAGGGAAATATCACCTGTCCGGACCTTCTCCTGGATTTCCCACAGCGGAGTGCCCGCCCCATTTACTCCCGTTAAAAATTGGCTGACGACTATATACGTCAGCATGGACTCAAAGCTGACACCGCCTGCTTCTTCCCTTCCGGCATATAAAGCAGTCCATATCGAACCCCACATCAGCAGAAAAATAAGGTTTGAGCCGAGCCGTGACCATACATCAAACCGATAAACGGCCGAGCGAAGAAAAGCCTTCTTCGTGAAGGTCCAATATAACCGAAACCTGAACATCCGCACACCTGCTTTTTGATTTTTTTGATTATTTCATATTTTAACATAATATGGGAGCCAAAAAATAAGAAGTTTAAAAAGAAGGAAAACGGTGGAATTTAAGAGAAAGGGTTGGCATTTTCAAGGGCAATGAATTAAAATAACATGTGGTTTATAAATATAAGAAAAAGGTGAATGATATTGATTGATGCATCCAGAAAGAAGCATTCTTCTTCCGATCTGATAAAATTTCTCATACCGTCCTTAATTGGAATCAGCTTATTCATGGTTCCGATCAAATATCAGGGAGATATTACGATTCCCATAGCCATTTTTTCAGGATGGATCCAAAACCTGCTTACAGACTATCTTCCTGAAATTATGACCTTTATTATTGTCATAACATTCTTGGGTACATTGCTGGCAAAGCTCGCCAAGCCTGCTTTTATTGAGAACAGCCCTTTTTTCAGGAACTTATTTGATGTTCCCTACATCTGGGCTGCAGCGAGATTTATCGGCGCTGTTTTTGCTGTTATCACCCTATTTCAAATGGGGCCTGAACAGATCTGGTCTGAAAACACAGGAGGACTGCTCTTAAATGACCTTCTGCCGATCCTGTTCTCGGTCTTTTTATTTGCAGGGCTTTTCCTGCCTTTGCTATTGAATTTCGGATTGCTTGAATTCTTTGGCGCGCTTTTAACGAAAATCATGCGTCCAGTATTCAGGCTGCCTGGAAGGTCATCCATTGACTGTGTAGCTTCCTGGCTTGGCGATGGGACCATTGGTGTTCTTTTGACCAGCAAGCAGTATGAAGAAGGCTATTATACGAAAAGGGAAGCCGCCATTATCGGCACGACCTTTTCTGTCGTATCCATTACCTTCAGCCTTGTGGTGATTTCACAGGTGAATCTTGGCCATATGTTTGTGCCTTTTTATCTGACCATCACAGCGGCAGGTTTCATCTGCGCCATCATCAGCCCGAGAATCTGGCCTCTGGCCAAAAAGCCAGATACGTATTATAACGGACAGGAAGCGGAGCTTGATGAGAGCATTCCTGAAGGACACACTTCTTTCAGCTGGGGGCTTAAGCAGGCTTTAGATAAAGCGCGCACCAATCAAAGCCTGAAAGCCTTCTTCCAGGATGGCGCCAAAAACATTCTGGATATGTGGATGGGTGTTGCCCCAATTGTCATGGCTTTGGGAACATTGGCTCTGATCGTTGCCGAATACACACCGGTTTTCACGTATCTGGGAATGCCGTTCATTCCATTGCTTGAATTGATGCAGGTGCCGGAAGCAAAAGCAGCTTCTGAAACACTTGTGGTCGGTTTCGCCGATATGTTCCTCCCATCCGTGATCGGGGCAAGCATTGAAAGCGAGATGACCCGCTTTATTGTCGCTGCAGTATCTGTTACCCAGCTGATTTATATGTCAGAGGTCGGCGGACTTCTGCTTGGCTCTAAGATACCTGTATCCTTCTGGGATCTTGTTATTATCTTTATACAGCGAACACTGATTACACTGCCGGTGATCGTGCTGGCTGCACATCTTCTTTTTTAACATACGAAAAGAGGTATCCTTATGCGGGATACCTCTTTTGTATGTTAAAAGCATTGAAAAGAACGAATTCTCCTCAAGTCTGTTCCGTAATACGTCCAGCGCCAGTTTCTCCAGCGCCAGCCGGCAACAGAGGTCCTGCCGACAAAGGTCGGATAGAACCAGAAGCTGTTTCCGTTTTGCAGCCATATAAAGGTATTGCGGAATAAGCAGCCCCTTATGGCACCGGGATCAACAGCGAACGTGCTGACCTGCTGCATTTGAGGGGTGAAGTTTGGCGGCGGAGCCGATGGCGGTCCATCCTGTCCTCCAGGGCCTCCTCCACCACCCGGGAATCCTGGCGGCTGTCCCGGAGGTCCAAATCCGCCGCCCGGTCCACCTGGTGGCGGTCCTGGTGGCCCGAACCCTCCACCCGGCGGAAATCCCGGAATGCTGAAACCTCCTCCTGATCCTCCGCCTGGAAAACCAGGGATGCCGAAGCCTCCTCCTGATCCCCCGCCCGGAAAAATACGGCCATGTTCATTTTGTTCATACATATAGGGATAAAACGGATAGTTCATATAATCCATTTCGATACTCCTTTCGGGATTTAGACTTTCTCTGCAATCAGCAGCAATTCAGAGCGGACCTGCTCTTTGATCCTGTCTACCACTGAAAAGTCCATAGCATTTACATAGATTTTTTCCAGTGTGTCGCGCTGGGTTTTTGCCCGTGCCAGATAGGATATGGCTTCGGTCATTTTATTTTTATAACGGGTGCTGATATCCTTTAGCTGTTCAGCGTAAATTTCATCTGTGCCTGAATTGATCGTTATTTCATACATATCTACGATTTCATCGCCATCCCGATTCGGAAAATATTCATGTGGAGCCGTGCTGTCAAAAATAGCGAGGCCCAGCTCGCGCACGATGATCATATCCAGGCTGTGCGGATCAAACCCGCAATGATAGATTTCAATATCAAATCCCCGGCTTTCAGCTTCTTTTGCCAGCTTCTTCAGCATAGTGGACTTGCCGGAACCCGGACGCCCTTTTATGAAGTATCTTTTTTGAATATCCTCCGTAAGATTCGGCACAAAATCCACCGCTCCGACCGGAGTGGCTGCCCCTAAATAACGATGCTTTACACATGGAGTCTTATTTAGTTTCATATTTCCATAAAAGGTGGAAATCAGCTTTTTCGTCAGTTCATCTGCCTTCTGGAAATTCATATTTTCTATATAGATTTTTTCCCATTCATCATGAATCCTCAGTGCTTCGGCAAAGGTTTCATAGGCTGTTGCAAAGGAATTGCTGATCTGGCCCGACAGTACTGTTATTTCTTCTTTACATGCAGCCAGTGCCCTTGAATCCCAGGCTACGCCAAGATTGATATATTCTTCGACCGCGCCTGGTGCTTTCGGTTCGATCACATGCGGCGCTGTTCCATCGACAATGCCTGCTTTTAAAGAAGGAATGATGACTCCATCGAGCGATTGACTATCAGATGAGCAATAAATGTATTCCAGGTCATAGCCTTTTTCGGACAGATCTGCTCCGATTGCTTTCATCAGGGAAGATTTGCCTGTTCCCGGTCCGCCTTTTAAAATATACAGGCGATCAAGCCCTGCCAGGTTTGATTCGAATAAATTGTGGAATCCCCGGGCTGTATTCCCGCCGGCGAAGTATTTTAATATTTTCCCAGCCACTCCTACACTTCCTTTCGAAATGCATTTTCACCTTACAGTATGCAAAAGGAGCGGGATGGGTGAAAGCCTATGAAAAAAAGAGTGCTGAATCATGGTGATTCAGCACTCTTGCTTCAATTATTTGATTAAATCCGCCAGTTCAGCCCCAATAGCCTTCTGCAGGTCATCCACCTTGAGCTCCATCTGCATGCCGATTTTGCCGCCGCTGACTATGATCAGATCAAGCTCTTCTGCCTTTGCGTCGATGAAAGAGGGATATTGCTTTTTCATTCCGACAGGGGAGCAGCCTCCGCGGATGTAGCCGGTGAGCTTCTGGATATCTTTGACCGGGATCATTTCCACTTTCTTTTCGCCGGCAGCTTTTGCGGCTTTTTTCAGGTCGAGCTCTTCTGCCACAGGTATGATGAACACGAAGATCTGCTTGCTCACGCCTTGAGCAACTAAAGTTTTATAAACGGCTTCAGGATTTTTGCCAATTTTCTCTGCAACCGAAACACCATCAATTTTCCCGTCCTGGCTGTCATATGTAATCAGTTCATAAACGACCTTTTGAGCATCGAGCATACGCATCGCATTTGTTTTACCCTTTGCCATTGCCTGCGCCTCCATTGGTTATTTTCCTCATTTTAGCATTTTTGGCGGGTTTCAAAAAGGCGGAGGCAAAAGAATAGCAGGATTCCCCAAAAGAGAATCCTGCTAATAGAAATTATTTCAATCGGTACACACGGGCTTCATAAGGCTTAAGTGTAAATGAATCCATATCACCATGTTCTTCAACTGGATAGTTATTCAATAAAACCTGCTCATAAGAAAGCTTATCATCTGTTTCAAAAGAGGCTTCCTCTGTTGAAAGGTTTGTAATCACGACTACCTTGTCATCATCAGTGGTACGGGTATAGGCATAGATTTGCTTATCTTCCTCAAGAAGCAGATCGTATTGGCCATAAGTGAAGACTTCATTATCCTTTTTCAACCGGATCATTTTTTTATAGAAAGAAAGGATAGAGTCCTGATCCTGCGATTGGACCTCCACATTGACCTCCTTATAGTTCGGGTTCACCTTCATCCAAGGCTGGCCTTTTGTGAATCCTGCATTTTCTTTAGAGGACCACTGCATTGGCGTACGGCTGTTATCGCGGGAAGAAGCCCAGATGATGTCCATAATGTCCTGATGGGACATGCCTTCCTCTTTCTTCAGGCGGTACAGGTTCTTCACCGCAACGTCATCATAGTCATCAATGGAAGGGAATTGGACATTAGTCATGCCGATTTCCTGTCCCTGATAAATGAACGGCGTTCCCTGCATCAGGAAGTACATGGCCCCCATAGCTGTTGCGCTTTGCTGCCAGTATTCCTCATCATTACCCCATGTGGAAACGACACGCGGCTTATCGTGGTTCTCGATGAATAACGCGTTCCATCCGTCCGCTTCCAGGCCTTTCTGCCAGCGGGTCAGAACTTTTTTAAGCTCGACAATATCCACCTCAGGGTTTGTTTCTGCGTCCCAAAGGCCAAGGTGCTCAAATTGGAAAATCATATCCATTTTACCCTGCTCTTCACCGACCCAAAGGTCAGCTTCATCCACAGTAACACCGTTTGCTTCGCCGACTGTCATCACATCATAGTTCGCATAGGTGCGGTCTTTAAATTCCTTTAAATACTCGTGAATGCCTTCCTGGTTCATATGCATATCGAAGGAAGAAACATACTTTTTCTTCTTCGGGTTCGGCATATCAGGCAGGCCGGCACGCTTTTTGATATGGCTGATGGCATCAATCCGGAAGCCGTCGATTCCCTTATCCAGCCACCAGTTCACCGTATCATATAATGCCTCGCGGACCTCTTTATTTTCCCAGTTCAAATCAGGCTGCTTGGTGGAAAAGACATGCAGGTAATACTGCTCGGTCTTCTCATCGTATTCCCATGCCGATCCGCCGAAAATACTTTCCCAGTTATTTGGCTCCTTGCCATTCTTTCCGTCTCTCCAAATATACCAGTCTCTTTTCGGGCTCTCTTTGGACTCACGGGACTCAATAAACCAAGGATGCTCATCACTTGTATGGTTCAGCACAAGATCCAGAATCAGCTTCATATCGCGCTTATGGACCTCATCCATCAGCCCATTGAAATCCTCCATCGAACCGAAATCCTCCATGATATCCTGGTAGTCTGAAATATCGTATCCATTATCATCATTAGGGGATTTGTACATTGGGCAAATCCAGATAACATCAATGCCTAACCCTTTAATATAATCCAGCCGCTGAATAATTCCCTGAAGATCGCCAATTCCATCTCCGTTCGAATCCTGGAAACTGCGGGGATAAATTTGATATCCAACTGCTTCTTTCCACCATACCTTTTTCATGTTAACACCCTCATTATATATAAATTTCTTTTCTATAATCTTTGTTGGTGCGCAAACGTTTGCATTAAGCTGCATAAAAAAAGCTGCCTGCTTAATGCATGTGCATACTACTACAGTAAGTGTAACGCTTACAATTCAATTTTTCAATACCCTAATTAAATTAGGATTTATAGAAAAAGAAAACTCGCATATTAGCGGGTTTTCTCCGTTGTTGCAGGTTTCTTATTCAGCTAAAGCATCCTTAAGTTTAAGCCATAGCTATTCACTACAACCAGGGCGTCTCTTCCAATTTCTGAATCTTTGAGTTGGAAATTAAAAAAACATTGCCTAAAACGTCGACCCTGTCTCCCTTTACACGTACAGCACAATCTTTGTTCGAAGCATAAATATTTATTTCTTCTGATAGGAGAGATAATTCGCTTTGAACCAGTGCAATGTTATTTTCGAGATCAAAATGAGAAAGGATGGAAAAATTATCAAGACCAATTCCGTCGTAAACAGAGCTCATTTCAACTTTATATCCCAAGTTTTTCGAGCATAACCATTTTGCAGACATATTGATTGCACCAGCACTTGCTCCCATCACCACGCCGCTGCTTTTTTTAATCGACTCCGATAATTCATATTCTATCAAAAAATCATTTTGTTTAAGAGTGTTTCCCCCCAATAAGAAAATGACTGAAGCATTTTGAATTATCGTTTGGGCATCTTCCTTCTGTACGTGATAATTAATTAAATGATATTCATCAAACATAATGCCAGCCTGGTCAAGCCACGAGCGTTCAGTCGCACCATTATCTTCATAAATAGATGGATTTGAGCTAATCATAGCAAGCGATTTTCTATTAGTTATATCCGCCTGTAACACACTGCCCAGATTCTCTGGAAAAAATTGTTAAACCAACCTAAATAATAATGAGTTTTCATAAATACCCCCATAGCAAAGTATAAATTACATTTATTCCTTGCGTCATCATTCCGTTTTCCTTGTCACCAAAAAAGCTCTCAATATGGCCCCCATTGCAGAATAAAAGTAAAACAACATTCTTCACCTAATCTGCATCTTATGTTTAATGAGGAATTCACCAAAAAGGTGTCTTAATCCTTCTTGTATCGAATCACCCGTTAGCTCAATAACATCGTTGGGTTATAACGGTTTCCAATTAGGATCCTTTATATCATATTTATTTGGAGGTCTAACATATTTCAAACTTCTTTCACCTTTTGCCCCATATTTCATAAAATTTTGTTGTGCCTTTCTGAAGGAAACATAATTGGCACCCGTATCATCTGGATATTTATATTGGTATCCATCATCTACCCAAAAACAGATTTCACAAATGTTATAAGTGTCTGGGGGTTCTTCATCTAATGTTTTAAAACCACAACAAGGACAGGAATATTTCACGATTTCACCTCGTTTAATCCTTTCATCTTCAACTAAACTGCCCCTTCTGTCGAAGAAATGAATGATCCAAACCGGATTCACAATTCTTGCACCTATTAGCTGAAGAATGCCAACTCTATTTAATTTGGTAACCAATAGTAATAACTTAATATTAATATGCTTATTAACCTTATTATTCCTAGGTGTTTTCTTAATGGACTGAGCCCATTCATCCGCGAAAACAAAGAAGCCGCAGCACTCCCAGCTGCGGCTTCCAATATCGTCAGGCAGGCTCCATTTGAAGCTGATCCCTGTATGGTTTTAATGAATGATATATAATGTTCTGCATAAACGCCTTATCCATGTCAGGCAGAAGCTTTTCAGCAAATGCCCAGGCATTTTCCTCAATTTTCAATGCTGTGAGCCAGCGTTCCTGCTCTGTTATGCAGGCATCAAGATGGCTGGCCAATCGCTCCAGCTCCGCATCTTCTGCATGGCCTAACTCATGAGCACACACAACGGAAAAATAATCCAAAAAACGATCAGCAGAAGCAAACAGCTGCTGGCATTGGTTCTTAATCTCTTCTGCATAAAGGGTTACTGTATGTGTTCCCATGCTATATTTTCCGCCAGCTATACGATTTCCCGGAAAATGATTCTCTAATTTAATGTCCGCCTGACTCCCCGATCTCTTCAGCAATTCATGAACAACTAGATCCAAGCTTTCTTTATTCAATGCAAACACCTTTCTCTATTTAAAGCTTATAGGCTATTATATGAGAAAAGTGTACAGAAATAAACCATTATATACCCTTTTATTTCGACGATAAAACCTAAATTCCTTAATTTTTATCCTGCAAAAGTGATTTATGGATCCAGATCGCAGCCTGAGCGCCCTCCCCCATCGCAATGGTTACTTGTTCCGAATGGGCTGCAACATCTCCCGCAGCCCATACATTTTGGACACTAGTCATTTTCGAGCGTGAATCTGTCAGGATGTGCTTATTTTCAAGCCTCTCTGCACCGAGCTGCTTTGCCAGGCCGGATTTTATCTCATTTCCGCCAAATGCGATAAATCCTCTTTCCCCTGTAATTTCTTTGCCACCTTCCAGTCTTACACCGTTAAATTTATCATCTTCCGCAAGCACCTTATCTATGGGTTCTTCCACATATTCAATGTTTTTCTCTTTCAATTTCTCCAAAAATTCCTGATCTGGCACCTTTTTTTCATGGTTGATAAAAACAAGGTCATTTGTCCAGTAAGACAAGGTTAAGGCCATATTCGCGCCGGCATTTCCAGAGCCAAGCACAATGGTGCGTTTATCCTTCACCTCATATCCATCACAGTCTGGACAGACATAGACAGATATGCCAAGACAAGACATCAGTTCGGGGAATGGCGGCATCCGGTCCATGACTCCCGTTGCCAGTAAGATCCGTTTGCCGGAATATTTATTGCCGCTTTCTGCTGAAACGACAAATTCTCCTTCAGCCTTTTCAGCCTGCTCCACTTTTTCATGAACAAACTCCACTCCAAGGCTTTCAGCGTGCTTTTTCCCAAGCTCACGAAGTTCCGGGCCGCTTACACCATCAGGATAGCCTAAGATATTATGATAATTTTGGCATATCACCGAACGCCCATCATTGGAATCCAGCACCAGCACCTTATGCTTATACCTGCCCAGCTGAATGGCAGCCTGCAGGCCCGCAATCCCTCCTCCAACAATCAGACAATCATAATTCAAAATAATTCCTCCTTTTCATGCCAATTAAGGCTATACATGTAAACTACCCAGAAATTCCTCTTCTAAATACAAAAAGGGGAGTCTCATCGCTGAAACTCCCCTCGAACTCATTTATTCATATTTGCAAGAAAGCCGCCAAGAAGAGTATCCAGGTCTTCTTCGCTTTCCTCTTCAGTTTCTTCTTCTTGCTGTTCCTGTTTAGCTTTGTCCCAATCAAAGTCAAGCAGATCATCCTCAATATCCGTCAGATCAGCTTCAGATACCTGGTCTTCCTCTAAAGCCGCTGCTGCCGAATCATACTGATTTACAGCAGGTCTCGGCTCCTCCTGCAGATAAAGAACTTCATCTATATCAGAAGAGCGGCTGTTCAAGGACGCCAGCAGGGATGTTGCCCGCACCGGGTCCGTGATCAGCTGATAAATGATGCTGCCGAGCAGGGCTTCTGAGTGCTCATGCTTCAGCCAGTCGCGCTGAACCTTGCTTAGCCCCTTTGGAAGGGGAATGGTGATGGTTTCCCGGTCTTTTGATTGTGAACTGCTGACTCCCTGCATCACAAACTCGGCCATCTTGCTCGAAAAATTCCGCTTTTCGGTTTCCTTGAGCTTTTGCAGATGCTTCAGAATATGATCAGGAGTGTCAGATGGTACACGAAAGGATATGGATTGTCCTCTCTTAATTTCAGAAGAGGAAGCTTTACTCATGAAAAATCACCCTAGTTGGCTTTTACAGGTTTCTTATCCTGGTCTGCCTTATCTTTATTCGTTCTTCTTGAAAAATCAGAGATCAGCTTGTAATAAGCATTTGCCATCATCCAGATGCTTTCTTTTTCATCCTCGAAGAAGTCAATGTTATAGCCATCCAGATTATTATTTAATGTCTTCAGATAATCTTTTAGAACAATAGAGCCGCCGCCGACGAAATAGCAGATTTCCGTCTGGGAGTTTTTCTGCCAAACGTTGCGGAGCAGGCGGTACTGCTTCTTCGCCAGGTCAAGCAGGATGCGGTCTGTAATATCATGCACGCTTGTGCGGCTTCCTTTAACCATAATATGATTGCGGTCATTTTTCTTCGTGATGATTTCAACGACATCTGTGCGGCTGTCGAGCTCAACACCATGCTTCGAACGGATCTCTTCACGGATAGATTCAAGCGCTTCAGACACGCCAAGGTTGAAGCCCTGTGCTTTATCATCATCTACATTGCGGTTTTTAATAACAGCGATATCCGTAGATAATCCGCCAATATCCTGGATTAAAATACGTTTATCAATTAAATCCTTATTAATGATGTTTAAGTTATTATCCATTACAAGGTTGATATAAGCAGCAAATCCCTCAGGATAAACCTTGATTTCTTCAAACTTGATATTAACTTTTTGTCCCTGGTACTTCGGTGTAACAAGGAACTCAACCTGATGGACTGAGCCCAGCAGCTTGGAACGGTAGCCCGCATCCTTGCCTTCCTTTACTTCACGAAGCGGAAGTCCTGTGCCAAGTGTGTAGTTTGCATCGATTACATTACCGGATTTTTTAAAGCCAGTGGAACCGCCGTTCTGTACAGCATCCAATGCCAAAGCACTAAAAAGCATAACCAATGTCTGATCTTCTTCGGATTTGCTGCTGCCCGGATCCAATTCAGTAGCATTGTCGCTTTTTGTTGCCAGGTGTCCTACACGGTAAATCGTATTGTTTTCCTTCAGGGCAGGGGAGTGAACTCTAATATGTATGCCTTCAAGCGGATTTTTGCTGTCAAGTTCTTCAATCCCGATAACCGGCCGGTCCTCAACATCTCTCGCAATTACATTCGGTATATTTAATTCTGAATCCAATTTTCCAAAGATTGCTTTAATAGAATCGTTTCCTACGTCAACTGCTGCAATTCGTGAATTCGTCAAATCATTCAACCCTTTCATTCTCCATAATATAGAGCTCCTATTTAAAGAGTAATTCAAATTGAGAGATTAATCAATGAGAGGAAACAAAAAGTAATCAAAGCGTAAAAACGTAAACAAATTGTAAACATCTCCCTTCATTGTATACACTTTCCGTATACATGTAAACAAAAGTGCACACATCCATATATATCAACATGTACACGGATTTGTATACTTGTTTACAATATTGAATACATTTGTAAACATTATTGTATACATGTAATCAATTTTGTTTACAATCAGTTTTCCTTGGTGTTTTTCTTAAAGTTTGATAGTTTTAGAGATAAAATAAATCCTTTTCTTCTCAAGGTGAAAAGCAACTGAATCAGGTAATATTAAAAAATTTAGAAAATATACTAAATTAATCTACTTTCTTGGTAAAAATTCCTATAAAATAGGAGTATAACAATAGGAAAAGGAGTTCAGAAAGATGCAAGGCTCCAGAATATTTATGGTTTCGCTTTTTATCATTGCCGTATGCACTGCCTTTTTCTCAGAGGGTATCAGTGTCCAGAGCTCTGTATATATAAAAGCGCTGGGTATATACCTGCTGTTTGCATGCCTGTATTATCATTTACGGATTATCAGCAGAAATGGAAGTACATCGATTGATTATGGAATTAATTACAGTCTTTCCATTGGACTGTTTACAGGGCCATTAGGTCTGTTGATTTTTGAAGTCATCTACCGTTTTTGCGTCTATTTTTATAGAAAGCAAACAAAAACAGAGGATCCTGATGAATTTTTCCATACGTTTTATAACATCGGTTCCTTTGTGATGAGCAACTCCATCGCATTCTATTTGTTCCATCTGTTATCTCCCCTCTTTCAGGGTGTGCCATTCGGTTTTTGGGTCGTCATGCTGATGCTGATCACCGTAACCTCTTTGCTTTCGGATCTATTCCTGATTACTGTATTTAAACTGACAGGAGATATTAAAACGAAGCAGGAAGCGATTGATTTTATCAAAACAAGAAGTGTGCTGGATATGGGGAAGATTACCTTCACGAACGGCCTTTTGCTGTTATTCCTGAAGGAGGGAAAATGGGAAATGCTCATAAGCCTGTTTATCCTTAACTACCTTGTGAGCCGGTCCTTCCTGTCGAAATCACAGATGCTTCAGAATAAAATTGAACGTGATAAGTTTGAGCAGATGGCCTATACTGACTTTCTGACCGGTGTATTTAACCGTGCCTATATGGATAAAAAGATGACGGAGCTTAATAAATCAGAGGAATGCATTGGTATAGTTGTAGCAGATATTGACAAATTCAAGAGGATTAATGACAGCTATAATCACGCCGTTGGTGACCAGGCAATCAGGCACTTTGCCGATACATTGAAAAGCTACCTCTCTAAAGATGATTACTTGTTCAGGAGCGGCGGAGAGGAATTTACGATTATTATGAGATTCAAGACATATGAAGAGTGCCTGAATTTAGCTGAAAAGATACGCACAGGGGTTGAAACCTGCCCTTTTCAGGCAGATTTCAAAGAGCAGTCCATCTCACTTTCCTACACTGCATCTTTTGGCCTTTTTTACTATACAGTAAACGATCTGCTTTCTATTGAAAAAGCTTATGTTTATGCAGACCAACTCCTTCTCCAGTCCAAGGAAATGGGTAAAAACAGGCTATCCAGCAGGGAAGAGCCTGCCTATTCGCACAGACCTGCAGAAGCAGTTCTGAGAAACGCATAAGATATTCGCAGCCGCCGGTTTGGGCGGCTGTTTTTTTGGGTATAACACCTTTGTTTTTTATAAAATTAATAAAACTATAATTATTCTGAAAAAATAAACTTTGAATGGATTCTTCGGGAAAATCTATTTATTCCTCCTTTGAAGCCAATAATAACCATCGTTACATAAAATTTTTTTTGACAATTAGCAACTATGAAAGATATTATAGAATAGCTAAAAGGAGGATGAAACATGTCAGATTTTAATAGGCAGAAAATTGTTGAAAGTGTGCCTCAAAAAGGTTTCTTCGGACATCCTAAAGGCTTGTTCACACTTTTCTTCACGGAATTTTGGGAGCGCTTTTCTTACTATGGAATGAGAGCAATCCTTGTTTTCTATATGTACTATGAGGTTTCTAAAGGCGGATTAGGCCTCGATGAGCCAACAGCTTTAGCAATCATGTCCATTTATGGGTCATTAGTGTATATGTCAGGAATCATCGGCGGATGGATGGCTGACAGATTACTTGGAACATCCAGAGCGGTATTCTATGGCGGAATTTTAATCATGCTCGGCCATATTGCCCTTTCCATTCCTGGAAGCCTGGCTATGTTCTTTGTTTCCATGGTTTTGATTGTTTTAGGTACTGGTTTATTGAAGCCGAATGTATCGAGCGTCGTTGGGGACATTTACAGTCCTGAAGATAACCGCCGCGATGCAGGTTTCAGTATTTTCTATATGGGCATAAACCTTGGCGGATTCCTTGCGCCGTTAATTGTCGGAACAGTTGGAATGAAATATAATTTCCATCTTGGTTTCGCCATTGCAGCCGTTGGTATGTTCTTTGGCTTATTGGTGTTTATCTTTACGAAGAAGAAAAATCTTGGATTAGCAGGAACTTATATTTCTAATCCATTATCAGCAAATGAAAAGAAAACAGTTTATACAAGAATCGGCCTGGGTGCTGTTATTATTGCCATTTTAGTTGCTGTCGGCATCCCAACTGGTCTTTTAACATTTGATTCCTTTATTGCACTTGTTGGTATCCTGGGTATCGGTCTCCCAATTATTTACTTTACGATGATGTACCGCAGCCCGAAAACAACAGAAGTGGAACGTTCACGCATCATTGCGTATATTCCATTATTCATTGCATCTGTTATGTTCTGGGCAATCCAGGAGCAGGGCTCAACCATTCTTGCGAATTATGCGGACAAGCGTACACAGCTTGAGTTTATGGGACTTGATATATCACCGGCATGGTTCCAGTCTCTTAACCCATTATTTATTATTTTCCTGGCGCCAGTGTTTGCCTGGCTGTGGGTGAAGCTTGGCGACCGCCAGCCTTCAGTGCCGCAGAAATTCTCACTGGGTCTATTGTTTGCCGGTTTATCTTTCATTGTGATTCTGCTTCCTGCTTACCTTGGCGGAACAGATTCTCTAGTAAGCCCATTATGGCTGGTTCTTAGCTACTTCATTGTTGTTCTTGGAGAGCTTTGCTTATCACCTGTTGGACTTTCAGCCACAACCAAATTAGCGCCTGCTGCGTTCTCCGCGCAAACGATGAGCCTTTGGTTCCTTTCAAATGCGGCAGCACAGGCAATCAATGCACAGATTGTTAAATTCTACACACCTGAAACAGAAATGACGTATTTCGGAGTAATTGGTGCAGTAGCGATCCTGCTATCCATCATCTTATTCTTATTGAGTCCTAAGATTCAAGGATTTATGAAGGGTGTAAGATAATTTTGGATAAGGAAAAGCCAGAAGAGTTTAGTTCTTCTGGCTTTTTTTGTGCTTGTTTCAGGGGATTTTTTCAGCCGATAAATTCGCCAATTCGGCTTAAAATTGGCTGGTAAACCGCTGCCATCAGCCTCTCCATTCCGCAAGCATCGGCCCCTCTTCACCATAAACAGGGTCCATCTGAGGAACTGAAACATTATTAATTTCGGCGAGTGCCTGTACACGGTCTGATGGGTCTTTTTTCTTCATATTCGGGCTTGTTCCGCCGGGATAGGCACCCACAACTTCGAAGTCCGGGCTGCTTTCAATCTTCTTATGGCCTGTGCCTGCAGGAAGGAGAATGACGTCGCCCTGGCTGATTTCGAGGCGCTCGCCCTGATCGCCGCCGATGAGGACGGTGGCCTGTCCCGCTTTGACCCCAAGTACTTCATGGGTATTGCTGTGATAATGGTGGTAATCATATACTCCGCCCGTCCAGCTTCCGGTCCATTTGTGTCTATTGAAAGCAGCCTCTATTTCGCCGGGCTGTTCCTTAAAAACAGCTTTGTAGATGATCACCGGGAGTCCTTGATTGTTGGGTATTTGCCCATCATCGTCCAGCAAAATGGTTTGGATCCCGTTATTCATTCAATCCGCTCCTTTCGTATCAAAAACTGCTTTGCTTAAACGTATCTCCGCCTTTGATGGTTCCGTTCTGGAATCCTTTGTGAAACCATGACTTCCTTTGTTCAGACGTGCCATGTGTAAAGCTTTCCGGCACGACATAGCCCTGCGCCCGTTTTTGAAGGGTATCGTCCCCTACTGCCGTCGCGGCATTCAGGGCTTCTTCCAGATCGCCTTCCTCTAAATATCCCATTCCCTGGGCATGGTGGGCCCAAACACCTGAATAATAGTCAGCCTGCAATTCAAACCGGACGAGATATTTATTAAATTTCTCTTCACTCATTTTCTGGCGAAGAGGCATGATTTCCTCAGTTGTCCCCAGAAGTGTCTGCACATGGTGCCCAACTTCATGGGCGATAACATACGCCATGGCAAAATCACCGGGCGCCTGGAATTTCCTTTGAAGTTCTTCGTAAAAGCTTAAATCGATATACAGTTTTTGGTCACCCGGGCAATAGAAAGGCCCCACTGATGAGGACGCAGCCCCGCATGCAGACTGTACGCTGCCTGAGTATAAAACAAGGGTCGGCTCTTTATACTGCATACCCTGCTCTTCAAATATTTCCGTCCAGACTTGCTCTGTATCCGCCAGCACTACAGAGACAAAGTCAGCAAGCTCTTTTTCCTGCTCTGACTCTTCATATGGCACAGCTGTACCGGAATCTGTTCCGGTCATATTGCCTAATAGTTCACCGGGATCACCTCCGAGAAAGGTAAATAACAATACTATAATAATTCCGCCAAGGCCGCCGCCGATCAGGGTTTTACCCCCGCCGCCCATGCCTCTCCGGTCTTCCACATTCGAACTCGCTCTTCTGCCTTTCCACTTCATGATTCATCCTCCTAATGAAACATCACTTTCATTAGTGTATACCCGAAATGAAGCGATTTATTAACTTATCAGATACAAAAATAAGTGCCTGCTGCTAAAACAGGCACTTTGAAATCTATCATGTTTTTACCGCACCAGCCGGATCATAGAGGCTCAGATCAATATCAGCCTTTTGTCCGAGAGCAAGCCTGGCCGCTTGAGCGCCAAGAAAAGGCCCTGCAGTGAGCCCTGAGGCTCCAAGCCCATTTGCTAGGTAAAGACCTCTTAGACCAGGAATTTGGCCTATAATGGGCAGAAATCCGGGTGTATAGGGACGGAATCCCACGCGTGCTTCTGTAAACGTTCCATTCGATAATCCCGGGGCGATTGCCAAGGCTTTTTCAAAAATGTCATTTAACCCGCCTGCAGTCACTCTTAAATCGTAGCCCATATCATCTTCATGGGTCGCGCCAATGACGATGCGGCCGCCTTCGAATGCCAGAATGTATTGATTGTTTGGCGGCATGACAACCGGCCAGCCCGCGGTATCTTCCCCTTCAAGCTGAAGATGGACAATTTGCGCTTTTTGCGGCTTCACATCCAGCTGGATTCCAAGCGGCTCAAAAAGCTCTGCTGCCCACGCTCCCGCCGCTGCAATCACACTTTCAGCTTCATATTGGTTTCCGCTGGCTTTAACAGCTGTAACCTCATTTCCCTGGCACACAAGTTCTGCAGAGCCCTGCACGACTTCCGCACCATGCTTTTCAGCTGCACGCAGCAGTGCGTCCCTCAGTGCGCGGCCGTTGACGCGCGCCGCACCGCTTACATGTACAGAGCTATATTCATTTGCCAATGGCGGAAACAGCCGGGAGGTCTCTTCAGGAGACACGTGCGTAATCTCCCCCATTTCAGGGGCATCTTCGCGCCTTTTCATAGCCCGTTCTTCCATTTTTTCAAGCTTTGCAGGATCGGTATGCAGGCTGACGGCACCTGCCTGCTGATAGCCTGTCTCTGTCTCACCGTCTTTTTCAAGCTCCCTGATCAGTGTCTGATAATAGGCCGCTCCCCCTTTGGCGAGCGCATACCACGCCTTATTCCGCCGCTGTGACAGCCAGGGGCATATGATTCCGGCCGCTGCATCTGTTGCCTGCCCCGAATCTTTGCGATCGATAACGGTGACTTTAGCACCTGCCTTAGCCAAATGGTAGGCAGCCGAGGCCCCCAGAATTCCTGCACCAATTACGATATGACTTTTCATATTGACTCCTTTTTTGCGATCTGGTTTGCCACTTATTTTACAAGAGTTTGGGGAAAGGTTCAAAAAGGGGGTACTTACTTTGGTCCCTGGACGAGTGCTTCAAACAAAAAACTGCATGACAGGCTCAGGCACCCATCATGCAGTTTCATTAAAACGGCTTATTCGGTTCATAGGTCGGCTGCTGGTTTTGTGCCTGATACTGCTGGCTTTTAGCTGCCGCATCCTGGACGTTTTCTTCAAGAGCAAATTCGGTGTCCATTCCTTTTTTGAATTGGTCAGCCTGGTTTTGGGCTGATACGACTTGCTGTTCTTCTGTTACTTTATTTGGCTGCTTTGGCATCTCTATCTCTCCTTTAATTTAGAAGTATAGCTATAGATTTTCCAAAGCTTCTGGCACTATTCACCTTTTTACAGATCCACCTTCGTTCCGACGCCTTCAAGAATTGCTTTTTCATAAACGGCTGCTGCCACAGCGAGGTCAAAGTAGGCAATCCCGACTGATTTGAAAAAGGTAATCTCTTCTTCGTTTTCTCGGTCAGCAATCATTCCGGATGATAATTGTCCGATTTCGCCATGCAGGTCCGAAAAGCTCCAGATGCCTTCAGCGGCAGGAATAATAAAATCACCGGCTTCATCCTTGACTCCTTCTATGGTGTCCACGACGATTTTAGAGCTTCGCAGCAGTGTCTCTGCGTCTACTTCCTGCATATGTGGAAGATAAGACCCAACCCCGTTTATATGCGTCCCCGGCCGGAGGGCCTTGCCTGAGAACACGGGCTTTTCCGAGCGGGTGCTGCAGATGACAATATCCGCCCGGGAAACAGCTTCATCGGCATTTTCCAAGATGGACACCGGCCCGTTGAACTCATGGAATTTTCCAGCAAACTCATGGGCCTTTGCAGCCGTCCGGTTGTAAAGGAAAATTCCCTCTATTTTGCGAACCTCCAAAACAGCCTGAAGCTGTTCTTCAGCCATTGCCCCGCAGCCAATCACGGCCACAGATCTTGCTGTTTTTTTCGCGAGATGCTTAGTGGCAATTCCGCTCACGGCCCCGGTCCGGAGTCTTGTCAGGTACGAGGCATTCATGCATGCCAGGTGTTCCCCTGTTTTCGTATCACTTAATAATATGACTCCCTGAGTGGTTTTTTTGCCGACCGCAGGGTTCTCAGGAAAAATGGTGACCACCTTCACAGCCGCTTTTCCGATTGGCGGCAGGGCACTCGGCATATAAAGGGCAGAAGCTTTTTTCTCCGGAAAATCAAGCACGGTTCTATGGGGATTCTGGATTTTCCCTTCCTGATTATGTACCAGTGCGTTTTCAAGATCTTTAATGGCTGATTCCATCGTATAGATGGATTTGATTTCTTTTTCAGATAATAAAAGCATGAACTCTACCTTTCTAAGCCTGTAGGGAATGAATTTTCCCCTGTCAGATCAGAATCCAGGTCCTGATTGCTGCGGTCAGTGACGGATGAAATCGCAATTAAAGAGATGGCGGCAGCAAGCATGATGTATAAGGCTACAGGAACATAGGAATTGTCATAGGCATTCAGCAGGGCTGTTGCAACGAGAGGAGCTGTTCCTCCTGCCAGCGCTGCCCCTATTTGATAGCCCAGGGTGATGCCGGTATAGCGGACATTCGACTTAAAGATTTCAGAAAACATCGTTCCAAGTACAGCGGTGATTGGAGCCCAGATGATGCCGAGACCCAATATGGTAGCCACAACCAGCAGAACGGCCGAATCCTGGTGAAGAAGCCAGAAGTACGGAAAGGCATAAAGCATCATCAGGACCGTTCCGCCGACATAAAGCTTTTTCCGGCCAATTTTGTCAGACAGTTTTCCCATGATCGGGATCAGAATAGTCGTAATAATGGTTGCAATCGTAACGGCATTCAATGTAACCGTACGCGAGAAGCTAAGCTGTGTGGTCGCATAGGAAACAATAAAGGTTCCGAAGATATAAAATGGCGCGGTCTCCACCACTTTTGCGCCAACTGCAATCAATACTTCCTTCCAATGGCTGCGCATTGTTTCCACAAATGGAATCTTGGCGATTTCCCCGTTTTCCCGGGCCTTTTTAAAGGATGGAGTTTCATCAATGCCTTTGCGGATCCATAAGCCAAAAAAGACAAGCAGGGCACTCAGAATGAACGGTACGCGCCATCCCCATGATAAAAAAGCTTCCTCCGGCAATAATGTCATGATGGATAAAGCGAGTGTTCCGAGGAGCATTCCGATGGTGACACCCATTTGCGGAATGCTTCCAAAAAAGCCGCGCCGATTTTTTGGAGCATATTCAACAGCGAGCAGCAGTGCACCGCCCCATTCTCCTCCGAGTCCAATTCCTTGTATTAAGCGTAAAAGAATCAGCAGAATCGGTGCTGCCGCGCCTATATTATCGTAGGTAGGCAAAAAGCCCATGAGGACCGTTGCACCGCCCATAAGGGACAATGTGAGGACAAGGGTCTTCTTTCTGCCGATTTTATCCCCTATGTGGCTGAAAATAACCCCGCCAAGCGGACGGATGAAGAAAGCAAGTGCGAAAGAGGCATACGCCAGCATTAAGCCGACAGCCGGATCATCACTGTGAAAAAACATTTGATTAAATACAAGTGCAGCAACCGTTCCGTATAAAAAGTAATCAAACCATTCGATGGAACTTCCGATCAGGCTTGCAATCAGGACTTTCTTTTCTAATTTCTTTTCCATTCCATTTCCCCCTCTCTTAACTGTAAAAATGTACAAGTTCATCATAGTTTATATTATTTTGATATTTCAATATATTTTTAAAATTGGCTGAGAAATAGAACTTATTTACCTGTCCAATCCCTAAGGTGAAAGTATGGGAATGTTTTTGTTATAATCATAATACTTAGATGGAATTTGACTTTAACTGGAGTGAACATGTTGAATACTAAAAAAGCACTGCCTCTTTTATTCGCCGTTATGTTTCTTGTGATGGTAGGGTTTGGAATCATTATTCCTGTCATCCCCTTTTATGCGGAGGAATTAGGGGCATCACCCACTGAACTGGGCCTGTTAATGGCCGTTTATTCGCTGATGCAGCTGCTGTTTGCGCCTATGTGGGGGCGCGTTTCCGATAAAATCGGACGCAAGCCTGTCATTATGATTGGTATTTTTGGTCTTGGCCTGTCTTTTTTCATGATGGCGCTGTCCACTGAGCTTTGGATGCTGTTTGCGGCTAGAATCATCGGCGGCTTTCTGTCGTCGGCAAATATGCCGACGGTCATGGCTTATGTAGCGGATATTACATCTGAAGAAGACCGCGGAAAAGGGATGGGCATCATCGGTGCTGCAGTGGGCTTAGGCTTCATTTTTGGCCCGGCGATCGGCGGCATCTTTTCCCGGGAAAGTTTGAACCTTCCTTTCTACGCGGCAGGAACTTCTTCGTTTATCACCTTCTTCCTTGTCATGCTTGTGCTGAAGGAGTCCCTTTCACCGGAGCAGCGCAGCCAGGGAACGTCTAAGCGTCCGGGTCTGATGACCGCTTTAAGAGGAAACACTGGCATTTTGTTTATCCTTCAGCTGTTTGTTTCGCTGTCACTGGCAGGACTGGAAGCAACATTTGCGTATTTTGCGGCTGAAAAAGCCGGCCTTGGCACCGTGGAGCTGGGCTATATCTTTATGATTATGGGATTTGGAGGCGCCCTTGTGCAAGGCGGTCTCGTAGGACGAATGACGAAAAAGTATGGAGAAGGGGCTGTGATTCAGCTGGGGATTGTTGTCTCTGCCATAGGCTTTGGACTGATCCTCCTGGTTGACAGTTTTACGACTGCAGCGATTTTCCTGACGATTTTCGGCATAGGGAACGGATTTATCCGTCCGAGTGTTTCTTCCCTGCTGACAAAGACATCTCAAACTGGACACGGCAGCACGACTGGCCTGCTGTCATCCTTTGATTCCCTGGGACGCATTATCGGCCCGCCGCTCGGAGGATGGCTGTTCACCATCAGCATCGGAGCTCCGTACCTGACGGGAATCCTGCTTTCCGGTTTGGCATTCATAATGTATCGTGTGTATTCTGCCAGAGTGAACAGAACCCGTTCGATTACACCTTAAAAAAAGGAGGCTCATTTTGCCCCCTTTTTCTACTTTTGCAGGATCACCTGGATGACATGTCCCGTGCCTGTATGGCCTTTTCCTTCCACTCTTTCCTGTTCGCCATAAAAGAAATGGAGGACTTTATAGTTTCTAATCCATTGAAGAATATCTGCAGGGTGATAGACCATATCCACACTTTTCGGCCCGCCTGTTCCATAGCGGAGCTGATCCTCTGAATAGACCTCAAGCATGACAATACCACCCGGTTTGACAACGGAAACAAGCTTATCGAAAACGGTTTTTTGGTCTTTTTTCAGAAAATGGCCGAAAACCATAATCGAAGCGTCATATTCCTCAGTTGGCACAGAATCATGAATCAGATCCTTCTGCCCTGTTTCCACTCTGACTTGATGGCGCTCAGCCAGCAGCTGTGTTTTGTTTAACCCGCTTTGCGTATAATCCCATGCTGTTACATCATGCCCCTTTCTTGCCAGGAATACGGCATTTCGGCCCTCCCCCTCGGCAAAGGCCACAACTCGTTTGTGCCCTTCAAGCCGCCATACCTGCTCTCTGATGAATTCATTGGGCTCTTCGCCATATAAATAGCCTTCTTGAGAAAACTTTTCTTCCCATAGATTTGCCAATCTCACCACTCCTTTTCCCATAAGGTATTCTAGGAGAGGTTATGGAAATCCTATTGTATAATGGAAAAAATGCCAGCAAGAGGAGGATAAAAATGAAAGAGCTGACAGCGATGGAAGAGGTGCATCGATTTATTCAAAGCACAGAGCTGGGCCTTATTTATGTGCTGCATGACAGCTGAAGCGTCTGCCATGGCCTGCTTCCTCAGGTTGAGGAAGTGTTAAAGGATTACCCCCGTATCGAAGCACGGCTTGTAAATGCAGGCAAGGTAACCGAAATTGCCGGATACCTGATGGCCTTTACAGTGCCTGTGATTGCCTTATATCTGGATGGAAGAGAAGTATTAAGGGAAGCTCGGTTTATACCGGTTGAGAAGCTTCGTGATGATTTGAAAAGGATTTATGATAGGGTTTTTGATGTATAAAGCAAGGACTGGCGGTGCTTTTCCGCTGGTCTTTTTGACTGTTCAGCTGTTTGTTTTAGAAAATTAACCGTACAAGAACTTAATAGATTTGCTGTAAGTTAGAATATTATTTTCTTCCCCTATTAAATAACCCCAAATTTTATTGTTATAAATACCTACAAACTCTCCCAATAATTCATCAATTTATCGAAATCTAATTCTTTTAGCCCATCTTTCACACTTCAATCATCCTCTAATTCCCCCAATTAACAGAATGTTCTTTCTTCTTTATACTTTTCAATAGAACGCCCTTACAAACTATAAGTCAAGTATTTAAGGAGGTTGGTTCTTGATTATTTTAAAGCAGTTTAATAGGGTCATTTCTAAGCTGCTTTAACGGAAACCACTATACTTTTAAAGAGGAGAATGGACACGAATGGGAGATTTCAAGTTTAAAAAGTATTTAACCGCTGCCATGGCTGCGGCTATGCTGGCTGTTCCGCCCCTGCAGGCTTCGGCGGATGATTCCGGGAAAGGCATCCTGAAAGGGGATGATGGCAAAGCGTCCATAGCTGATCTGCAAGGGATGAATGCCAAAGCAAGTAAAGGCAAACATGTCATCACTCTTATTACAGGTGATGTCGTAACTGTAACTGAATTCGCAGATGGAAAGAATATTATTCATGTGGAACCAGCTGACCCTTCCGCCAGTGGTGCACGCATTTTAACTGCCAACAAGGAAACGTATGTCATTCCAGACAAGGCTATGCCTTACCTGGCTTCCGGATTTTTGGATCAGGATTTGTTCAATATCACAGCTTTAATCAAAGATGGCTATGATGACGAGAATCAGAAGGAATTGCCTGTCATCATTCAATATTCCGAGTCCAAGGGCCGCTCAGCTGCTGCTTTTAAAGCTCCTAAAGGCTCAAAGAAAACCCATGTACTTGAAAGTATAGATAGTGTTGCAGTCTCCGCTGATAAGAAAGAAACAAAGGAATTTTGGTCAGAAATCACCAGCAAGACTGCTAAAAAAACGAAGGCTGCACTGGCTCCAGGGATTGAAAAAATCTGGCTCGATGGCCGTGTCGAAGCATCTCTTGAACAGAGTGTCCCGCAGATCGGAGCCCCTTCCGCTTGGGAATCCGGCTATGACGGAACTGGTGTAAAAGTGGCTGTTCTGGATACTGGGATTGATTCAGGGCATCCGGACATTTCAGGTCAGTTGGATGAGGCAGTAAGCTTTGTGCCAGGAGAGGAAGTAACCGACAGACATGCACACGGAACACATGTGGCTTCCACAGTACTTGGTACCGGGGAAGCATCAGAAGGACGGAATAAGGGTGTGGCACCTGGCGCACGTCTTCTTGTAGGAAAAGTACTTAGTGATGAAGGCTTTGGCCAGGATTCATGGATTATCGACGGAATGGAATGGGCTGCTGAAAATGCAAAAGTCGTCAATATGAGCCTGGGCAGTTCTGAACCAAGCGATGGAACAGACCCAATGGCTCAAGCTGTTAACAATCTCAGTAAAGAAACAGGTTCCCTGTTTGTGATTGCTGCCGGGAACACGGACAGTGAAGGAATCGGCTCACCAGGAGCTGCTGAGGAAGCTCTAACTGTTGGCGCAGTGGACAAGTCCGACAATCTTGCCTGGTTCTCGTCTAAAGGGCCCAGCTTTGGAAGCTCAGGATTAAAGCCTGATCTCACAGCTCCCGGAGTTGGAATCCTGGCAGCACGTTCTCAATATACGAACCAGGGAAGCGGCTCTTATATGAGCATGGATGGCACCTCAATGGCAACGCCTCATGTTGCCGGAGCTGCAGCCCTTCTCGCCCAGCGCCACCCGGACTGGACAGGGGAACAGCTTAAGGAAGCTTTAATGAGCACAACCAAGAAGCTTGAACACATTAAGCCTTTTGAAGGCGGCACAGGCCGTGTGGATGCAGTGGCAGCTCTTGGCCATGTAAGGGCAACAGGATCCCTGGACTTTGGCTTCTACGACTGGCCTCATGAGAATGATGGTCCGGCTGAAAAGACCATTACGTATACAAATGATGCTGATCAGGATATAACATTGGATCTGACAGTGTCAGTCAAAGATGCCAATGACACGGATGCACCTGCCGGAATGGTAAAGCTATCAGCAGAAAAAGTGACTGTTCCAGCAAAAGGAAGCACGAATGTCACCGTTACATTGGACCCTAATGCAGGTAATTTTGGCACCCGATATCAGGGGCGCATTAGCGCTTCATCAGAGGGAGAGAGCATTGTCCATACTTCACTGGGCATGATCAAAGAAGATGAAAGATACCCGCTGACCATTAAGGCAATCGACCGTGACGGGGAAGCTGCCTCTGCCTACTTCTACCTTTTGGGACCAACTGGTGAACCGCAGTTTATGTCAGTGGATGGCACGAAGGAGCTGAGACTGCCGAAAGGAATATATTCGGTTATGTCGATGATGGATGTTGATACAGATACAGATCATGCAGGAGTAGCGCTTGTCGGCGATCCGGAAGTTCATTTGGATGGACCGCAGACCGTTATGCTGGATGCGCGAGAGGCTAATGAAATTACAGTAGATGTTCCGAAAGAAACAGAAGCCCATTACCGCAAGATGGAATATTTCCGCAGCATTGATGGAAACCAGGTGAATGACATTTACATCATGCCGGCAGTGGCAGATAAAATGTACGCTGCCCCTACTGAGAAAGTAGACACTGGTGAATTCACGCAGGCTACGCGCTGGCGCCTGGCAGAACCACTATTGACCATTGGTTTCAAGGGCAAAGAATTAGATGATATTCCGCAGGCTGGCAGCACTCTTATGAACGGGAAGTACAATCTGGAAGCTGTCTATGCAGGGAATGGATCAAACGAGGATTATCAAAAACTTGATGTTAAAGGCAAAGCTGCCATTGTCCTGCGCAGTGATGAATTAACTGGATCAGAACGTGCTGCAGCAGCTCTGGCAGCAGGAGCAAAGCTATTAATCACTGTTAATGACAGACCGCAGGAGCTTAGTGAATGGACAGGAGTAGAAAATGAAGACTTTTCACTTTCCGATAGCCCTCTCCCAGTAGCCGGAGTCAGCGGAAATGAAGGACGGGGACTGATCGAAGCGGCCAAGTCCGGCGGATTGACCTTAAACGTCGAGGGTACTCCTGATTCGGACTATTTATATGACCTGGTGGACATGCATCATCAGGCAGTTCCTAAAAAAGTAAATTATGCACCGAAAACGAAGGACCTTGTCAAAATCAACTCTGAATATAAATCAGATCGCCCTGCACCTGGTGCCGAGTTCCGCTACGATATCCTCGAGCACAGCTTTGCCGGTGTTGGCTTCCTGCAAAGACTGTCACTCCCGTCCGTCAGAACAGAGTGGGTATCGGCGCAAAACGGAACGTCCTGGTATCATCAGGCTGGTGTCCTTGATGCCCAATGGGAAGTAAGGCAGCCAAAAGTGGAATACAAACCAGGTCAAACGTTGAATGAAGAATGGTTTTCACCAGTAGTCCGCCCTCGTTTTGGTGCGGGATTTTGGGCTCCTTATCGTACAGACAATTATTTGATTCTCAATGTTCCTGCCTGGGCTGACTCAGGAGCTGGCCATACAGGCGCCGACATGAATTACCCTGGTGATCAGACATTAAAGCTATATCAGGGGGATACACTGGTTAGAGAAGGAAAGGGCCAGGCTCTCTACTTATTCAATGAATTTCCGGCAGAGAAAACCCAGTACAAACTTGTAAGTGATGCAGCCCGCGATGCAGAGCGCTGGAACACATCAGTCAGTACACATACGGAGTGGACATTCTGGTCCCAGCAGCAGGAAGAATATCAGACTGCACTTCCGCTGATTTCTCTTGATTATAAAGTGGATACGGACATGGCCGGCAACTCCACGGCCGGTAAGAAGATTAAGCTTGATTTATCAGCTGTTCAAATAGCCGATGCCCCTGAAAATGGCAAAATAAAAGGAGCCAGTCTTGAAGTGTCCTTTGATGAAGGAAAGACATGGGAAGCGGCAAAATTAGCAGCTAAAGGAAACGGCTGGTCTGCCGAAATCAAGCATCCAAATAAGAAGGGAGCCTCTGTCTCCCTGCGTACCAGTGCATGGGATGATGCAGGCAATCGTGTGAATCAGGAGATCATCAAGGCTTATGGATTAAAATAAAGAAGCTTCTGTTAGGAGCGGATTGCGTAACAGAGAAGGTGTGAACCAGACAGTCAATGCCTGGTTCACTTTTGTAATAGACTTCGTCAAACTTCGCAACCCGCCAGGGCAGCTTTGGAGGATTCAGTGCGTCTCGCCTTATGCTTTTCGTAATCCCTATACCCTATAATGGCTTGTCATTTCAGACAATGACCTTGCTAAAGAGTTGAGTTTCACCCCAATTTTATCCGTTTTCTCCATTTGTCCTGTTTGAATGACACTGGCAGCAAGCATTTCTTCTGCACTGGCCAATGTTTCCTGTGAAACAGAGGCGAACTGTTCAGCACCCTGTTCAAGCTGCGGCAGCGTTTCTTCCAGGCCTTTTAGCTCCGTTTGCATGGTTTGGAGCTTTCCGCTTACATTAGAAATTTCATTCATCAGCTCATCCAATGATAGTTTGGATTGGCCCGCCATCTCAAGATTTCCTTTGATCTCCGTATGGAGCCGGTCAAATTCATCTGAAGCTCTAAGAGTTATATTCTCCATACTTCTTATTCCCTGAGTGATATTTTCTGCAGCACCTGCAGATTGCTCCGCTAGTTTACGGACCTCTCCAGCGACCACGGCAAAGCCTTTCCCTGCCTCTCCTGCACGGGCAGCCTCAATGGAAGCATTTAAAGATAACAGTCTTGTTTGTTCAGCAATCCCTTTTACCATTCCGACAAGATTTGTAATCGATAAGGAATGGTCTTTGACCTCTCTTATTGTCAGTGTCAATTTTTCAAACTTTAACCCAAAGGAATGGATGGCAGCGATCAAATCATTGATGCTGTTCCCGCCGCGCCAGGCAGAATCATTCATAACCTCCGAACTGCGGTTTACACTTTCCATTTGCAAAAACATGTCTTCAAACCTATCTTTCATTTCTTTAAAACTGGCAACACTATTTTCAGAACTGGATGCGGTTTGCTCTGCACCCATTTTCACAAGGTGAATGGCTGATACCAGCTGCTGCCCGCTTTCAAGAGCGCTGAAGGATGACCTTTTAAGCTCATTGCCCGTACTCTCCAGCTCCTTCGTTGTGCCGGTCAGCTCCCGCAGCAGGCTCCTCATTTGTTCAATCATACTATTATAACTTTTCTGCAGAGAAGCAATTTCAGGAATTTCTGTATGAATTTCAAGCGGATTTTTCAGGTTTCCTTCCCGGACCTCCCGCATGGTGTTTCTTAAAAGGTTCAAAGGCTTCGTTATTTTTCTGACAAAAAGGCTGATAATGGCCGAAGCAGCCGATAAACTGACCACAATTGCTGCAATCATAAAATAACCGATCGCATGCACATCAGACATATACGCTTTTGCCGGGATGAGGACTACATAGGTGCCATTAATTTCCTTCATCTCCTGAAAGGCCGCTGTATAATCTGTCCCGTTCATCTCAATATGTAAGACGCCATTTTTCATTGCGCTGATTTTATTGATGACATCCCTTGAAAAAGCGGCATCCGTTTTGCTGCTGACTTTAAAAGGCTTCATCCTATTATCTGCAAGATAGAAAAAATCGGAATCTATCCCATCCGAGTGCAGCTTTTTCTGCTGAGCACGGACACTGGCCTCAAGCTGCTGCTTAAAGTACGCATCATCACTGACATACACAAACTTTAAGTTTTCCGCTATGTATCCCATTAGTTCTGCTTCTCTTGCCAATCTATCCTCAATTGTTTTGATTGCCATGTCCTTTGTTTTAAGATAGGAACTAACTCCGACTGCCGATATCGATAGCAGCAACAAGGTAAAAAACAATACCAATAATCTTTTGCCCAGGTTCAGCTTATGGCTGCAGGCTGCCGCAAAGTTGTCCAGCTGCTTCTTCATTTCTCCAAAACCCCCAAAATATCATACTAATGACCTATAAGGAAATTATACAGACCGAATGTAAATCCAATGTAAAGATTGGATGAAAGTAATGTTTTGTAAATTTACAAAGGAACGTAAAATAGGCTGTTTTAATATATTGGTTACATCCGAGGCTTTATTTTTTAGAACGGAGGAAGAACATGACCAATTTTCAATACTTCACGGGAACTATTGTGCAAATCTCTGATTTTAACATGGAAGGCTGCCTAAAGATGATTTCTGCTGATAACGGGATGGGGGGAACTGTCAATTTCATCGTATCCCCTTCGACTTTTGTTTTAGATCAAACCAGGCTGTCAGCCGGGGACATTATTACCGGATATTATGACGGCAATGCTCCTGTTCCGCTGATATATCCCCCTCAATACCGTGCTCTGGTGGTCGTAAAACATACTTCCCAGCAAAATGTGAAAACGGACTATTTTAATAGCCAGCTAATCAGCAGCGATGGCCAGCTGCAATTAAACATCTCGCCGTATACCCAGATGGTGCTGACCAATGGGCAGGCCTTTACCGGCAGCCCCGCCAACAGGGACCTGGTTGTGACCTATGGTCCGTCTACCAAGAGCATACCTGCCCAGACCACACCTTATAAGATTGTTGTGTTGTGCTTACCGTCCGCATAAGAGCCGTAATAGAAATAGCCCCAATCTGTTGTTGATTGGGGCTTTGGCTGGTTTTGGACAAAGGCGGGTTCAGACTCTAACTCGCGCTTTCCTGCTTTTTGTGTCTGAAGTTGCACCAGGTTCTGACTCTAACTGACGCTCCCATGCTTTTTGTGTCTGAAGTTGCACCAGGTTCTGACTCTAACTGACGCTCCCATGCTTTTTGTGTCTGAAGTTGCCTCTAGGTCCTGACTCTAACCCGGGCTTCCCTCCTTTTCAGTCCGAGCCGCCTCCCCCTCTTCCCAAAACCCAACCAGCTTAATTACTCATCATCCACTTCTCCGTCGCCTATTTCATCCTCTTCTTCCACATCTTCAACCTGTTCGTCTTCCTCAGGCTTTTCATCGTTTCCGCAGCCCGTTAACGTTACGAAGGATAGAGATAGAAAAAGCATCAATAAGAATTTTTTCATATAGATAACCTCCTTTCGCTTAGTTTTTCAAAAAGACAAATCATATATGTATTGTTAATAATTTACAAATATTCCTTCCCTTTGAATATTTGCAGCTGGATAGGAAAACACTTGTATAAAGCTGCACTTTACTTTTTACGCAGATAAAAGGATGTGCCAGAGATGGATTTTTTACAGAGTCAGCACTCACTTTCTGCTTTGGAGTGGGGACTCAGGGCTGTCATCGCTTATTTCTTCTTAGTCATTGTCGCCAAAGTGCTGGGGCAGCGTGCCATTTCCCAATTAAGACTCCTGGATTTAGTAATGGCTTTAGTGATTGGCAATATTATTGCCCATCCCTTATCAGATGAGGAGCTGGGACTAAAAGGTTCCATTGTTACAACCATTGTACTTGTCGTTCTTTACCTGATCAGTCTATTCAGCATCCTGAAATGGCCAGCGGTTAGAAGAATGGTAAACAGCAAGCCCATCCCCCTCGTACAGAATGGAGAAATCATCTATAAAGGCTTAAATAAAGCAAGGATTTCCATTGATGTGCTGCTGGAGGAATTACGCGAGAAAAAAGTAGAAGATGTAAAAAAGGTGGCGCTTGCTCTATGGGAAGCAAACGGAAGCATTTCCTTCTTTTTGGATCCCAAATATGAACCTATTACACCTGCTTTCCTGCAAAGAGATGCAGAACCATTCGATATGCCAAGAACGATTATTAAGGAAGGCAAAGTGGATAAAAAAGTGCTGCAAACCATACAAAAGGACGAAAGATGGCTAATCGCCCATTTAGAACGTTTCTATCAGACAGAAATTAATAATGTTTTGTTAGCTACCATGGACAGCAAAGGAACCTTGAAGATATTTTTATATCACTAATTTGACTAAAAGGAGTGATGGCAGTGCGTTCTAAGGAGCTGACGGTCTCTGAGGTCTCGAATATGTGGTCATCTTATTTAAAAAACAGCATGGAGCTTCAGTTTTTCACCTATTTTTTTCAAACAGCAGAGGATCGCAAAGTCAGAAAGATTGTTGGAAGGCTGCTGCATCAGTCCGGGAAAAACCTAAAGCAGCTCCAGGATTTTTTTCATAAAGAGAGCATTTCCGTGCCCCTCGGTTTCACTGATGAGGATATAAATATAAATGCCGGAAAAGTATTCTCCGATCATTTCATTTTATTTTTTTGCCATGATATTACCCAGCTTTCATTGAGTACATATCCAAGCGCCCTGGGTGAAAGCACCCGTAAAGATATCCGGGATTATTTTGAGATCACACTTAAGTTCACGTTAAAGATCCAAAATGAAATTGTGGATTTGATGTTATCCAAGGACATTTACCCAAAGCCGCCCAAAATCAAGCTTGATGACCGGATCGATTTTGCCCGGAGCATAATATACCTTAATGGGTTTAGGGGTGGATCCCGTGCGCTTAATGCCCCTGAAATTGCAAATCTATCCAGATTGATTCATAGGGCCCAATTCTCGAGAAATATCTTTGCAACCTTCAGCCATATTTCTCAAAGAAACGAAATGAAAGACCATTTCAGCAAAGGAAGGGCTATGGCCGAGGACGTGCTGCGATCCCTTCAGGAAGTAATGAACAAGGAAAATATTCCGGTTTCCTCTGCCAAAGAGCTTACCCAATTTGACGTGGATATTCCTCCTTTTTCAGAGAAAATGATGCTGTTCTTTGTTAACACATGTATCGGAATCTTCTGCTTCACCATGATCAGCCAGGCCATGACCTCCAGCCTAAGATCCGATATAATCATAAAACTGCTTAGCATCAGCAAAAATATGTCCCTTTATTACGGAAAAGGCCTGATGATTGCCATAAAGCAAAAATGGCTTGAACAGCCGCCACAGGCTGCGGAGAGATAGATTTTCACCATTCCGTCACAGCTTTCTCCAACCACCCTGTCTTTTTCTCCCTTTCATTTCGATTATAAGAGATGAAAGGGCGGTGCAAAGATATGAATCTTAAATCAGGACGTGTGGACCAGTTTGAACAGTTTTCTCAGTTTAAAGATCTTCAGGAATTTAATGCCCATCTGGAAATGTGGCTTGCCATACATAAGAATGATTTTTCAAAGGGAGAACTTGTTGGGCTGAAACGGCTTGTCCGGTTTGCCGCGAAGTTACCCGGTGTTTCCAATGCCAAGATCGGGACCATTTTAAAAGCCATTCATGCTGAATACAGCGGCAATGGCATCTCCCGATCTACTTTTAAAAGAATGATTGCCAAAGCGACAGAAATCGGTATTTTTACTGTTCATGAAACAGAAAGAAAAAACGGTTCCCAGTCCAGCAACTTGTATGTTTTTAATCGTTTTCCCAAGAGTGAACCACCTAAGAAGGAAAAAATGGACCACCCTAATAAAACTATCAATCTTTCTAAAACTAATAAAAATCAAAAGATTACTAAACGTAACGAAACCGTCCTCGATCACACTTTTACAAGTGACCATGTACCACAATCATTTATCAGCACAGTAAAATACTTTTTTCCGGAAGCAAGGCAGATTGAGGAGTTTTGGAAAATGACAGCCATTGCAGCCTATAAAAATAATTGTGAGTTGAACACTATTCAAGAAACCGCCATCCTTTCCTTTAAACAGCTGATCCGAAAAATGAAAACCAGCGTCATTGCTAAGCCCGCTGCTTATTTCTACGGAATCCTGAATAAGAAATTTGAAGAAAAATACTTTGAAGAACTGCATGAAATGGGGTTTTCTGCCGAAGAAAATGACTTCTCTCTAGATTTCTTTTATAAAAATAAATGATGCCTTTGAAAATTCACCCTGTCCTTTTACCCCTCCAAAACGTATATAAAGGGTGAAAGGAGGTGTTCGAGATGGCACAAGCAATTATCACTGATTCCAAACTTCGCCTGGTTTTTGAAACAGGCCTTAACGGCCAGGGCAAGCCGGTTTACAAATCCAAAACCTTTAGCGGCGTGAAGCAATCCGCTTCAGCGGACCAGCTTTTCACAGTGGGACAGGCAATCGCTGGATTATCAAGCTACCCGCTGACTGAGCTGAACAGAAATGACAGCTTCGATATCTTAGGCTAATATCTGAGAAAAATAAACAAATCAGGAGGTGAAAAACATGGCTAAATCACTTGAGATGACATTTGAAACAGAAATGGGCAAGCAAACCAAACTATCGGTCGACAGCCCTAAGGAGCCGATTGATCCGGCAGCTGTGAAGGCAGTGATGGAACAGATCATTGCGGCCAATGCATTTGACGGCAACGGCGGTGACCTTGTTGCTGCTAAAGGCGCCAGATTAGTAGAGCGCAATGTCACAGATTATGAATTAATGTAAGGAAAAGAGGCCGGATTCTTTAGAACCCGGCCTTTTTTATCGCAGTCTAACGGGCAGTAAGACCCCCACTTCAAGACTCAGAGGAATCAAAGGAGGATAAGTGGGAGTCAAACAAACTGCCCGTAAAGGCCCGATTGGTTCAACTAACAATCAGTGGGGGATAAGGAACCCCCCCACTGATTGAAGTTTCACTTTATAGATTAATAGAAAGGAGCATGCAAGATGGAACAGATGGTCACCCTGATCAGCGAACTCGGCTTCCCGATTGTGGTCACACTTTTTCTGCTGAACCGGATCGAAGCCAAGCTGGATGTCGTTGTGTCCTCAATCCAGGGATTGCCGGATCGGCTGAGGGAATAATAGACGGGACTCCATTAGCTATGGCTTAGGAGTCCTATTTTTTTGCAACCGGAATCCAGATTTCACTGCGGAATGCCGGTGAAGCCGTATCTTTGCTTTCATTCCAGAGAATTTCCGGCCCTTCTATTTGCTGATAGGAAGAGGAAGGGAACCATTCTGAGTAAATACGTCCCCATACATTCTGAAGCGTTTCCGGAAACGGCCCCACTGCTTCAAATACTGCCCATGATGTGGCCGGAATTTCAAGAGATTCCATCCCCTCAGGGCATTCCTTTGTAGTGGCAGCTCCGATATAATGGTCAAGCTCACCCTTTTCTTCCATTCTTCCTTCAGAAAAATTGGCTGATGCACTGATCAGGCCGAATGGCTCTGTGTCAGATAAACTCTTGAGCTTCATAATCTTTTCTTCATTCAGGCTCTTCCACATGGCGGCAATCTCCGGATTCACTCCGTTAAAAATAATCGGCACCCGCTTCTTTAAGCCCACAATTCGAAACGCCTCTTTTTCCTCAATACGATAGTTCATTTCAGTTCCTCCCTTAATAGATAGATGGAAGGTCATCGGCGGATAAGCCTTAAGGGCGTGGCCATAGCTTCTTGCTTCTGATGGAGTGATGCCATGAAGCTGCTGGAACGCCCTGGTAAACGAGTCAGGCGAGCTGTACCCATATTTCATGGCTACCTCAATGACCTTAGCACTCTGGTCCTTCAGGTCAAAGGCAGCCAAGGTCAGCCGTCTTCTGCGGATGTACTCGGAAAGCGATACCCCGGCCAGAAAGGAAAACATTCGTTTAAAATGGTACTCCGAGCAATAAGAAAGTTTAGCCGCTTCTTTGAAATCAACCTCTTCCGCTAAATGCTCTTCAATATAATTCATCGCCCGATTCATATTCTGCAGCAAATCCATATTGATGACCTCCTTGTATCTAAAGAATAGCAGGAGCTGCTGGTGTGAACCCGACAATCCATGCACAGAAATGCAGGATTGCGCTACTCCTTTTTATATTTCTTTTTTAACGCATCTGACACAATTCCCCCGCCCACCATTAGTACCAGCGGACCAAAGTTCCAGAAAAATGATCCGCGAAGAGAGAGTTCCATATCTGTAAATTTATTTAGGCCTAAAATGCCAAGTTTAATGAGCAGCATAGCCAGTCCGATTAAAAATAAAATTTCAAAGAACACTTTCATTCTTGGATATGCCAATTGCCTGCTGTCCTTTATCACTTTCTCTGTCAATTCCCCGTCACTCCTTAACAATTCATCAATCGTAACCCCAAACAGATCACTCAGTTTAATAATGATTTCAATGCTGGGATAGTTCTGGCCATTTTCCCATTTAGAAACAGACTGGCGGCTCACATACAGCTTTTCAGCCAGTTCCTCCTGTGACCATCCTTTCTCTTTCCTCTCCTTCTTAAGCTTTTCGGCAAAAATCATAATCGCAATCACCTTTCTCTAAATCGATCATCTCATTATGGTAATTTTTCGGATCAAAAGTAAAGATAGGAATGGTTGCAGGAGGGCGCACGCAGGGGTTGCAGGGGCCCTCACGTGTTTTTACAGCAAAAAACCCCAGCCATAGAGACTGGGGTAAAGGGCTGTTACGCTTTCGAAAAGCTTCCCTTCATATCCGAATTATTGTTCTGTCTATTAAGGATAACACTCGTAATGATAAAGATGAGAATCAGCACCAGCTGAGGTATGAGAGATTCCCAGGTCGGATAAAAGCCCAGCCAGTTGATGATCGGCAGGCTGCTGATCTGGGTGGTTTCCAGCTTATCGGTGATCTGCAGGGCATGTATGCTTACCCCCAGGATCTTAAAGGCCAGGAAGTAAATCAGAGCCGTTGCTATCTTAAAATAAATGCCAAAAGCGATTCTTTTGCTGTAGCGGATAAATAAGAAGGCAAATAAGCTCAAAATCACAACGGCAGCGCCAATCCCTGCCAGCAGGTTTCCTGTGCTGATCGAAGGGGCCATTCCGGCATAAAAGATGATGGTCTCTGCTCCTTCTCTAAAAATGGACAGGAAGCTGACGAGAGACATGGAAATAATGCTTCCCTTTGATAAAGCAGACCCAAGCTGTTTTTCGATGTATCGGTTCCATGCTTTCATACTCGATTTCTGGTGAAGCCAGATGCCGACACCAATCATCATTACCACGGCAATAATGCCTGTTACACCTTCAATTACTTCCCGGTTCGCTCCAGCTGTGGCAGAGGAAAATACCTGGCTGATGGAAACAGCAGCCGCGATGCTCATGATGATTCCGCCTGCCGCACCAGCCCAAATCCACTTTTGCTGGTCACGGGCATTCGCTTTGTTTAAAAAGGCGATTAGCGCCGCTACAATAAGCAATGCCTCCATACCTTCGCGGAGCATGATTAAAGCTGCATCCCAGAATGTGTAATTTTGTTTTTCCTGAAGCAGTTCGATTGACTGCTTATGATCCAGGATTTTCTTTTGAATGGCATCCAGATTCGCCCCTGAGGAAGACAGTTCTCCGGCAAGAACCGGAATTTCACTTTCCAGTGTTGTATATAAGGATCCATTTCTTGTCCGCACATCGCCTTCTACAGAAGGCCAGACTGTCAGAAACTGCTCCAGGCCGGCAACCGCTTCGTCTGTTCGGCCGCTTTCAACTGCCTGTGAAACTTCTTCCAGGATACCTGCCAGCGTCTGCAGGGAATAATTGTTTTTCTCTGCTTTGACTTCTTTTCCCGATACAAACTCACTGAAAGCAGCAGATAGGGAATCACTGATGCCCTTCATTTGGGCAAAATCCTTCTCGTCCTGTGTTAAGGCGATCCGCAAAAAGCCCATTTGTGTTTCGATTTTTCCGTAATGAGGAATGCTTTGGTCACGGACAATTTTTTCCTTCCGGTTCCACATCGCTAAAAGGTTCTTATATTGATTGCTGACTTCTTCTGCATTTTCTTCCGTAATGGCTGCAGATAAATCCTCGAGAATAGGGTTAAAGGCATTTTTCACTTCTTCCCGCTGCTTCTCTTTGTCTACAGGATTTTGTTTTTTTTCAAAATCAACCAGAGCATGGGATACGTTCGACAGTGCCTGCAGCGTCTCCTCTTTCTGATGCTCATCAAGAGCACCCGTTAACTCAGAAATCGTCCGGCCGACCTTTTTTGCTTCCTTGCTGTCCGTTTTCTCCACTTGCTGCCAGGATTGATCCAGCTCTGAAGCAAGTTTCTCTGCTGATTCCCAGTCATCAGCCTTCACTTTCATAATGGCATCCCCGACTAAAATAAACAGATCGCTGTAATCCTCTTCGGCGTCAGCGAATGGCGGGAAAAACATAAATAAGCATAATACGAGTAAAACCAGTTTCTTCATTTCAGCATCTCCCTATTCAAACAGCCCGGCGCCAAGATAGCTTCCTTTTTTCACACCAGGAAAGCAAGCAAATAGCGCGCTGCCGCGATGGGTTATATATTCATTTAACTTATCCATACGTCCGAAACTATTCTGAATGTTGATGAATTGCTGCGGGTTCTTCTGGAACGAGATAAACAGCAATCCGGCATCAAAAGAGCCAGTGTCAGAGTTAATTCCATCCGAGTAGGAAAAAGAACGCCTCAGCATGCGGTCTTTCACCTGTCTTGCCAAAAACACATGCGAATTTTCAGGAACGACTGACTTTCCATTCTCTTTCCGCTCGATTTCCATTTCTGAAAACTCATCGCTCTTCCCAATAGGCGCCCCTGTGTCGCGATGCCGGCCAAAGGTCGCTTCCTGTTCGCGCAAAGCGGTCCGATCCCAGGTTTCAAGGTGCATTTGAATCCGTCTAAATGCCAAATAGGACCCTCCGGTCATCCAGCTCTTTGATTCACCCGGCTGCACCCATACGACATCATCCATCTCTTTGGGATCATCCACATTCGGGTTGCCTGTGCCGTCTTTAAAGGCAAACAGATTTCGGGGCGTCATTTTTTCTTTATCTTTCATTCCATAAGAATTAAAGCCGGTCTGTGACCATCTCATCGTCACAAGTCCCCTCGCCGCACGGATTAAATTCCGCACCGCATGGAAAGCAACCTGCGGGTCGTCGGCACATGCCTGAATGCAGATATCTCCGCCGACATACCGCGGATCGAGCTGATCCTTTGGAAAATGCGGCAAATCCTTTAGTTCCTCCGGCTTCATATGTTCCAGTCCAAGCTCCTTTTTCTCAAACAAACTCGGACCCACGCCAAAGGTTAAAGTCAAATGTGAGGCATCAAGCCCGACAGCCTCTCCTGTATCCGGAGAAGGAAGCAGCTTGTTCGCTGAATCGGGTTCAACCATCTGCCCATTCATGAGCTGTACACTATAACGGGTCCAAAGCTGGAACATTTCTTTTAGTTCAGCTTTCGATTTGGCTGTACAATTCAGGGACACAAAGTAAGCATGTTCAGGATTTTTCGTCAGGATGCCTGATTGATGCTTGCCGTAGAAATTCACTTTGTTCCTGGATTCCTGGTTACCATCCACAAACGGAGATTCCCCAAAGGCGGTTAAGATTCCAGAGAATCCTGTAGCTCCCAGAATCATCCCCGCACTTCCGATCCCGGCTGTTTTCAGCATCTCACGACGGGAAAACCCTTTTTCAAAAAGAGATTTTTCCTTTTTCGTACTCATATTGATCACTCCACAACTATGGCCATTTGACTTAAAGGTTCTCCTAAATTATCAACTGCTGCTGACAATGCCTTTGTATCTTCCTGTGTCAATTTTTCGTAGGATACATATCCGCCGTTTCCATCCTCGTACTTAGCGAGCAGCTCATCCAATACGGCAAAGTTTTCATCCAGCTGCTTTACAAGGCCGGCATCTTTTTCTGTCAGCTTCTCTTTGAAGATTTCAAAGATCTTCTCTGCGCCTTCCACGTTGGCTTTAAAATCATACAAGTCGGTATGAGAGTAAATTTCTTCTTCACCTGTTATTTTGGAAGTGGATACTTCGTTTAAAAGATCCACTGCCCCTGTAATCATTAAATCAGGAGTCACTTCTACAGTTTCCACTTTCGCCCGCAGCTCTTTTACATCCTTCAGCAGCTGATCAGCTGTCTCCTCATAGCCCTCTGTTGTGCCTTCTTCCCATAGTCCGTACTCAAGCTTATGATAGCCGGTCCATTCTTCTTCTCCCTGTCCTTCTGCCTGGATATCAGCCAGACGGGCATCAATTCGCGGATCAAGGTCGCCAAAGCTCTCGGCAATCGGCTCTGAACGCTCAAAATACATCCGTGCTGGTGCATATAGCTCCTTTGCCTTTTCCACGTCTCCGGCCTTCACTGCTTCTGTAAACCCTTCAGTAGCCTTCACGAATTCATCCAGCTGCTCTATGGCAAATTGCTTATAGGCACTAACTTCCTTTTCTGTATTGCTTGCTTCCGTACCGGCACTCGCTTCTTTTTCTGTTGTTTCATGTGAAACATCCTCACCGCAGCCAGCTAAAATGCTGCCTGACAGCATCAAGATGCCTGTTACTTTCATAAACCTGTTCATATGTAAGCCTCCAATAATATCAAACTAGTAGTCCTGTCAACAATGATAATCATTATCATCGATGTAGTCAACACAATTTCTGTCAATGTAAAATTAATCTAATGCCAGCACTGGAAGCGGTTTCCTAAATGATTTTGCAAAAAAAGAACCCCCAAACCGAATTCGGCCTGAGGGTTCCTATTTTAATCAGTTATAAGCAAGCTCCTGCTGTTTTTCCTTTTCACTGAGGCCAAGCACCTGCGCTGTGGATTCGTGAATCTCACGGAACAACTCAGGATTTTCAGATAGTGACATACCGTAGGACGGAATCATTTTCTTAATTTTAAAATGCCATTCGTCCATTTGCTCAGGGAAGCACTTCTGCAATACTTCAAGCATGACATTAACGGCTGTTGAAGCACCCGGTGAAGCACCGAGCAGGGCAGCAACCGAGCCGTCAGACGCACTGACTACTTCTGTGCCGAATTGCAGGGTTCCTTTTCCGGCAGGTGTATCCTTGATGACCTGCACACGCTGGCCGGCCACTACGACACTCCAGTCTT
The DNA here is from genome assembly GCF_001956215.1 of Paenibacillus sp. FSL R5-0490. Lineage (GTDB taxonomy): Bacteria > Bacillota > Bacilli > Bacillales > Cytobacillaceae > Cytobacillus. Next base: position 44,185 of record NZ_MRTQ01000022.1, read on the forward strand.
CGCTCTTTGCGTTTGGAATGAACTCACGCAGTTCTTCAACACGCTGTTCATGGGACAGCATAACCTGCTGAATCAGATACTTTGTCAGCGCCATTTCCTTTGCACCTGCAGCCAGCATGGTGATGACATTGTTCGGCTTAACAGACTTGATCAGGTCCATATTGGAGCCTGTTTTCAGGAACTTCGGCGAAAATCCGGCAAACGGGCCGAACAGCAGGGATTTCTTGTTGTCAATAAATCTTGTATCCAGATGCGGCACGGACATTGGGGGAGCACCCACTTTGGCTTTTCCGTACACCTTCGCATGATGCTTCTCAACAATTTCCGGATCGTTGCAGACCAGGAACAATCCGCTTACCGGGAATCCGCCAATATGCTTCGATTCAGGGATGCCCGTCTTCTGCAGCAGATGCAGGCTTCCGCCGCCGCCGCCGATAAAGACAAACTTTGCCTGATGGTTTTCGATTGTGCCGCTTTCCATATTCCGCACTTTTACATTCCATGATCCATCGCCGGTACGCTTCAAATCCTCAACGCTGTGCTTATAATGGACATCGACATTTTTGCTCTTTAAATGGTCAAACAGCATGCGCGTTAATGCACCGAAATTGACATCCGTTCCAGAGTCGATTTTTGTAGCTGCAATCGGCTCATCTGATGTACGGCCTTCCATCATTACTGGAATCCATTCCTTCAGTTTCTCAGGATCATCGGAAAATTCCATGCCCTGAAACAGCGGATTAGCTGACAGCGCTTCCAAACGTTTTTTCAAAAACGAAACATTTTTTTCCCCCTGAACAAAGCTCATATGAGGGATTGGCATAATAAAGTCCTGCGGATTGGTAATCAGGCTGTTTTCTACAAGATAAGACCAAAACTGTCTGGAAAGCTGAAATTGTTCATTTACATTAATTGCTTTAGTGATATCTATTGATCCATCGGATTTTTCAGATGTATAGTTAAGCTCGCACAATGCAGCATGTCCCGTCCCTGCATTATTCCATTCGTTAGAGCTTTCTTCTCCTGCGCTGGCGAGCTTCTCAAACACTTTGATTTCCCATTCAGGTGCTAACTCTTTCAGTAAAGACCCCAAAGTCGCGCTCATGATTCCGGCACCAATTAAGATAACGTCTGTTTTGTTCTGTACGCTGCTCATTTTAAACCCTTCCTTATCCCAGAAATTTGCCAAAAACTGCAGGCGCTTTGCTCAGGCATCACCACTCGAAAGACATCACCCAAGGACGCGCCTTTTCCGTCACACAAAATACACATTCTATTCTATTATAATGATTGATAAGGTAATATAGCTAGCATTATCTGATAATTATATACTATTTTATACAAATTAGAAAGTTGGCATGGTTTTGGGGAACGAAAACAGCAGACAAAACGGTTCCAGTATTGGAAGGTTTGTCTGCTGTTTGGTAAATTTATGTCTTTTTAAGGATTTCCTGCACTTCCTCCAGGCAGGGAAGGCCGGTCATAGCGCCTTTCCTGGTAACGGCCAGACCTCCTGACACATTTGCGAAGCGAATCATCGAGGCCATTTCGTCATGCTCATGCTCCTCCAAGGCTTTAGGTGATTCATTTATGCAATAAAGGAGTCCGGAAACGAATGCATCTCCGGCACCGGTGGTATCCACCACCTTGTATGGCAATGCAGGAATTTTCCCGATCTCATCTTTATAGCGGAAGATGCAGCCATCACCGCCCAATGTAACGATTGTCAGCTTATTTTCAGTCAGCCGGGAAATTCCTTCTTCCATATCACTGCATCCGGTTAAAAAGGTGAGCTCCTCCTCCGAAATTTTTACAATATCGGCATAGGGAAGAGCCGCCATAATTTCTGCTTTTGCCCTTTCCTCGGAATCCCACAAACCCAAGCGGAGATTTGGATCATAGGAAATAAGCATATCCATCTCCCGGGCCCTCTTCACCGCTTGAAAAGCTGCAGTTCTCGAAGGCTCATGAATCAGTGAAATCGAGCCAAAGTGAAAAATCTTGTATTCTTCAAAAATGGACCAGTCTATCTCATCTTTATTCAGGAAACGATCTGCACTTGGATTAATGTAAAAACTAAAATCCCGTTCACCAGAGGGTTCTAACGTCACAAACGTAATACCTGTCCGCGCTTCATCCGTCAGTTTCATATATTGTGTATGAACCCCGTATCCCTCCAAGGTATCCTTAAGAAAGTTCCCAAGCACATCGTTGCCGACTTTCCCAACAAAGGCGGCCTTCCCTCCAAGCCGCGAGACTCCAACCGAAACATTAGCCGGCGCCCCGCCCGGAGCCTTTTGATAGGTAGAATTATCAGGATCCAGGGGAATAAAATCTATCAGAGCTTCCCCAAAACATAGAACTCCTTTCATAGTACACCTCCTTTAAAAAAGATATTTTTCCTCAAGATTCCACATGGATGCCGAAAAGCCTGCATCCCCGCTAAAAAGGATCGTCTCATTTTCAGGATCAGGAAAATATCGTGCAGTGAACACTTCCTCTCCGCCATTTATAAAAATTTCCAGTGAAGACTGATCCATAAACACATGCAGTTTGGATAGATTTGAAATTTCGCAGATTCTTGACTCCTGCATTCCTGATTTTACATTTCTTCTTTGCAGCTGGATTTCCTTTTGACCAGGATTATAAGTAAGAGAAGCCTCATTCCGAAAATCCATTTTGAAAATTCCCTTAACATTCTTAAAGGATTCCAGCATCAGTTCGGCCGTTTTTCCACTTAATCCGTCCAGCTGCAGGTTTGCTCCATTTATCTTCACATCATGGAATTCCGTTTTATCTTTGCGGAGCTTTTTGAATTCTTCCACAGGAATCTGTATAAGCCTTCCGTTTTTCATATCAAGCACTCTTGGCATGGTCAATGCGTGGATCCAGCGGTAATGGACAGTCGGCTGGCTCGATTCGGCTTCATCTGTAATGCCCATCCATCCATAAAGAATCCGCCTGCCTGAATCGTCTTTAAACGTTTGCGGTGCATAAAAATCAAAGCCGCGGTCAAGCTCTGCAAAGGAACCATGTTTAAACTTCGCTTTTTCATAATCAAGCTTTCCGGCAAAATACCCTGATTGAAAAAGGTTATGGTATTCATACCCGCTCGGCTCTAGCCCCTGCGGTGAAACAAGTAATATCTCCTGGCCACCCAGCTCAAATAGATCCGGACATTCCCACATATAGCCGAAGTCTTCCAGACCATTCATCCATGCACCGGCAATCTTCCCTTTTTCCTCCCAATGGTATAAATCCTTCGAAGCAAATAGAACAGCAGCCCCCTTCTGATTAGGAGTCTGAGCGCCAACAATCATATAGAAGCTCCCGTCCTTTTCCCAGACTTTCGGATCCCTGAAATGAGCAGTATACCCTTTCGGCAGCTCCAGGACAGGGCCTTTTTTGGCAAAATGGATGCCATCCTCTGATATGGCAAGACATTGATAAGTCTCGCGCTTGCCATCCTCCCTCTTCACATTTCCTGTATAAAAAAGATACATCTTTCCATCATGATCAATCGCACTTCCTGAATAGCAGCCATTCCGGTCATACCACTGATCAGGAGCGAGCGCGATTGGCTCCTCCTTCCAATGGATGAGATCCCTGGATGAGTAATGTCCCCAATACTTGGCACCATGGGCAGTGTCAAACGGGTTCCATTGATAAAACACATGATAAACACCCTTGAATTGGATTAAGCCATTAGGATCATTCAGCAAGCCGACAGGCGGCATGAGATGATACTTCAACCGGTATGGATCCTGGCTAACCAAATGTCTGTTTCTTTCTGCTTCTCCGCGAGCCTTCTTGAATAAATCTATTTTAGTCATCTTAGAACATCCTTGCTGTTGAAATTTCTGTTACTGTCCCTGTTCCACTTCTTTCTTTGCCTTATCCGAATATCCAAACATCCAGGTCAGGGCAAAGGCCACTGCGATGGCAATCACATTAACTAAAATGTACTGCAGAACCTGGCCGTTTAAGTAAAGAAGTGTGCCAGGAATAACGGTAACGGCCATTCCAGTCGCTTTCAGCTGAAGCAGGGAGGCAGCGAACCCGCCGGCAGCTCCGCCAATCAATCCCATGACAAACGGCTTGCCGTAGCGCAAATTGACACCGAACAATGCCGGCTCGGTTATTCCCAAAAACGCGGATAAGGCTGATGGGAAAGCCAGGGCCTTTAATTTGGCTGATTGTGTTTTTAAAGCAACTGCTAAGGTTGCACCGCCTTGTGCTGCAACGGCACATGTAACAATTGCGTTGTACGGATTGCTTTTATATTGAGCCAATAGCTGGATCTCCAGCATGTTGAAAATATGATGAACACCGGTGATAACGATAAGCTGATTAAGACCCCCGATAAGGATGCCGCTGATTCCGAACGGCCATGAGAGCACAGTTGTGGTAACATCCAGGATGCCTTGCTCCACCATATGAAATAACGGCCCAATGACCAGAAGTGATAATCCAATCATGATCAGAAGGGTTAAGAACGGGGTAATAATTAAATCCAATGCATCCGGCACCCGTTTTCGAATGACCCTTTCCAATTTTGCCCCAATAATCCCGGCAATAAAGGCTGGAAGGACAGAAGCCTGATAGCCGACAACCGGAATAAATCCAAAAAAGTAAATCGGTTCAACATTTCCGCCTGCCACATCCCATGCATTTGGCAGGGAAGGACTCACAAGCATCAACCCTAGAATTAAACCAATGATCGGAGTCCCGCCAAACACTCTAAAAGTTGACCAGGCGACAAGAGCCGGGAGGAATATAAATGCCGTATCCGTCAGTACCTGAGTGAATAAAATGAAATTTTCCGACACATCAGATGCTGTCATGCCAAATAAAGCGAGAACTTCCTCCTGCATCACCAGTCCGCGCAATCCCATAAAGAGCCCTGTCGCCACAAGGACTGGAATGATCGGCACAAATACATCCCCGAATTTCCGGATCGCCCTTTGGAAAGCAGAACCGCTTTTAACCGCTTCTTTTTTCTGCTCCGATGCTGACATGGATTCAATGTCCAGGCCGGATACTTCTTCATAGACTTTATTAACCGTTCCCGTCCCAAGAATGATCTGATATTGGCCTGAATTGAAGAAAGCGCCTTTAACCTTATTGATGCTTTCAACCTTTTCCTGATCAATTTTCTCCTTATCATTCACCATGATCCGCAGCCTGGTCGCACAGTGGGCTACTGATTGAACATTGTCCCTACCCCCGACAGCGTCAATTAATTCTTCCGCAATTTTACGATACTCCGACATTCTCTTCACCCCTATTTTTATATTTATGTGGAATCGATTCCACATCAGACAAAAAATAATGGAACGTTCCTTTGTGAAATCGATTCCATAAAAGCAAAAATAAAAGTGTAATCGATTAAACCTTCTTATGAAATCGATTACACAACCATTATATACTTTCTCTTTCTACAAGTCTATATCTAATTTTTCTGTTTATTTTCTGTTCATGCTCCCCCTTAATCTTTTGAAGGATTAATAAAGCCGCCTCCCGTCCTGCATCTTCAAACGAAAAATCGATGGTTGTTAAGGCTGGGGTGATATATTTAGAAAGCTCCGATCCGCCCATGCCTGCTATCGCAACATCACCGGGAACAGAAAATCCATTTTGCCTGAGATACTGTAAAGCACCAATCGCCAGACGGTCTGTCACAGCAAGGACTGCCTGCGGTTTATCTTCAGCAGATTCCATGATGCTCCTCATGCAATCAGACCCGGAGTCTATATCGAACATCCCTTTTTGCAGCCAGCTCGCTTCAACCGGGAGCTGATGTTCCTTCATTGCATCGAGGTATCCTTTTTTCCGGAGGTAGCCCACCGCACGGTCAGCCTCATCCACGCCTATAAAAGCAATTTTTTTATATCCCTTTTTGATTAGCAGGCAAGCCATATCCCTAGCAGCCTGATATTCATCAAATATTACACTGGTCAACTCTTCCGCATACTGCCCTACCATGATAAATGGGATTTTCAGCTGACGGATTTCCTGGATCAATTCCTGCTGCACGTTTGTAGCTGACAGAATCATGCCGTCCACATTTCTGCTTTTGAGAAGCCGTATATATTCTATCTCTTTTTCAGCATGAAGATTTGTATTAGCAAGGAGAATCTGATAGCCTTCCCCGGCCAATACGTCGTCAATCCCATTAACCAGACGGCTGGACGTTTCAGTGCTGATCTTCGGGAGAATAACACCAATAACCTTTGTTTTTTTCGTGCGGAGTGACTTCGCATGGGCACTTGGGACATAACCTGTCTCCTCGATTACGTGCAGAACTCTTTTCCTTGCGTCCTCACTCACATAACCGGAATTATTCAAAACCCTCGAAACAGTCGTCCGAGACACATTCGCCCTTTCTGCTATTTCCTTTATGGTAATCATCTAAATCCTCCCGGGCTAAAATAGTCTATTATCATTTTACACAAATGAAAGCAAAAGGAAATAGCCTGAGTAAGCAAGGACGAATATTACTCCTGCCTTATCAGCGCCCGCCGCCGATCATGCAGAACCAGGAGAAGGATGATTCCCATCATCACACCCAATACAATCCCCATCTCCGTGGTCAGCACCCGTGTCAGCGGATACTCCGGACTGGACTGAAAATCCGGGCGAATGATGGAAAAGAGGTTATACGAAAACAGCATGCCCGACGAAATCCATGCAGCAGCCATGGGCGGCAAAAAACTCCGGGAGCCGCGGCGGGTAATCAGCACCAGGAGGCCCCATGCACCCACTAGAGCCCACCCTCCTGTACTTAGCGTCAGAAGGTGCCACCACAAATCACGGGACTCCAGCATATCCGGGTTGATGCCAAGGGTTCCGCCTGCTGCCCAAAATATCTTTATGGCACCGAGAATCATGCAGCCTGCCGCGGCGATCCTCCCCAATGTGGTCTGCAGCTGCCGAGTGTGTCCCGGCATCTCCCCGCAATCGGTCGGACCGCCAAGCGCCTCAGGCCACCGCATCATAGCATATCCTGCTAAAGCCAGAGGAAGGCATATCCCGACTCCGACGAGAGAGACCATAACGAAGATTTGCTCGTAAATCCAGAAGCCGGCGGCACCTGCCTCCTGATCCTGAGCCATGGCCGCTGGGCCAAGGACAGGTGCCAGCAGCAGCAGTGGAACTAGAAGACCGGTACCGAGCCACACGGGCAGGGCCACCATCCAGGCGGGCAGCCGTTCACCCCAAGGCCTGCAGAATGCCATTGCCAGCAGGATGCCGACCGCAGCGATAACCGCTGTAGCTGCATTAATCCCCCGCCAGCTGGCTTCTCCCATTTGCTCAGTCGGAAGAAAGAAGCCAAACGTCCAGGCGATTTTGATCATTAGATAAGGAGTCACCGCTATCGCAGCGCCATAACCACAGACTTTGCGCATTTTCATCAATCGTTCGGCTGTCTTTATTGCCATACTCTTACCCCGTCTGCCAGAATGAAAATGTTATTTATATCTGGCTTTCTTTTTAAAAGAACCATATCCAAAGTGATCCCTCCCGTTTATTCCAGTAACATTGGAATTGTATTCCTTTATTTGATCTTTATGTTTCCTGCTTCATGAAAATCGGCAAATGGTAAGAAAGCCTTGGAATAGAATTTGTAATTTTTAGGATTTATTTTAAAATAGATTTAGAGGTAAAGAAAGGAAGTGGAAAATGTTATTAAAAAGAAGATTTCCGTCAGATGAATTATGGTATATGAGATATTTGAACACCCGAATGGAGTTAACCGAAAAAGAAAAGCAGCACTGGGCCAACCTTGAAAAAGGCTATGAAGGAGAGGTGAAATTTGACCTTCTGACTGAAAAATTGACCGAAGTAAGGGTGGTGATTCATGATCTGTTACTGGAAGTGAACAACTCCTATTTTCAAATTGACACCTTGATCATTTCAGAAAGAATGATCCATCTAATAGAAATAAAAAATTTCCAGGGAGACTGGCACCTGGAATCTGACAAGCTATTTGCCGTAACTACCGGCCGGGAATATAAGAATCCTGTATACCAATTAAAAAGAAGTGCCGCCCTATTCCGCCAGCTGCTTCAAATCCTCAAGCAAACCATTCCCGTTGAAGCCTCCGTTATTTTTATCAACCCTGAATTCACCTTATACCAAGCTCCCATGGACCAGCCCATTATCCTGCCAACCCAAATAAACCGATTCCTGAAAGACTTGAATCATCCCCCGTCCAAACTAAATGAGGGTCACAGAAAACTGGCCCAGCAATTACTGTCACTCCATCAAACCAAAAATCCCTATACTATTTTGCCCGATTATCACTTTGACCAGCTGAAAAAAGGGATGTATTGCATGGATTGTCATTCTCTTCTTACTCCTGTACACAAGAATCTGGTATGCAAAAAATGCGGCGGGCATGAAAAAATAGATCAGGGTATTTTGCGGAATATAAAAGAGTTCAAGCATCTCTTTCCCGAGCGAAAGCTGACAACCCAAGGCATCCATGAATGGTGTAATGCCAATATAAACAAAAGAACTTTCTCCAGGGTATTAAAGAAAAACTTTACAGCGCGCGGCAGCACCAGTAATACCTATTATGAGTGAGTGTTGTTGATGGGAGGAGGTGACGCGGGTACGGGGTTCTTATGTCCGGTGGTGTACCCGGGTTCTGACTCTGGATCCTCGATTCTACCTTTCTGTGTCCGAAGTTGAACCAGGTTCTGACTCTGAATCCTCGATTTTACCTTTCTGTGTCCGAAGTTGGCCCAGGTTCTGACTATGGATACTCGATTCTACCTTTCTGTGTCCGAAGTTGGACCAGGTTCTGACTCTGAATCCTCAATTCTACCTTTTTGTGTCCGAAGTTGGGCCGGGTTCTGACTCTGAATCCTCGATTCTACCTTTTTGTGTCCGAAGTTGGACCAGGTTCTGACTCTGGATCCCAGATTTCTTCTTTCTGTGTCCGAAGTTAGCCTAGGTTCCGACTCTGAATCCTCAATTCTAGATTAAGCCCATATAATTGTGTAAAAAGAAAAGGAGTCAAATTAATTCCTAATGGTCACAATGGTTATCAACGACGAAAAATCATTGTGGAGGAATTAATTTTGACTCAATATCAGTTTAACCTAAATCTTGACCATTTATAAGTGACCGAAGTTGATCCAGCATCAGACTCCAATTCCCGGAAGCCTACTTCCTCTGTCCGAAGCCGATCCGTTTCGGGAATGCACCCGCCCCCAGCTCCACCACCCATAAACAAACCCATATTCAAACAATAATTCCAATCAATTTTAAATTTAAAGCGTTTGCATTTTATTTCATTTGGATTATAATACTTGTATACAAGTATACACGTATACTCAAAATGTCATTTCATAAAGGTGATGTCATGAACGATTCTGCTGAATTTCTATATCCGCAAAAATGGCTGTCTAAGGCTTCCTCTGGCGATCGTGTCGCGTATGAGCTTAGGATGCGCATTATTGCCGGTTTGATTGAAAGCGGTACCACGCTTTCTGAAAATAAATTGGCCGCTGATTTTTCTGTAAGCCGTTCACCGGTTCGTGAAGCTTTAAGGACACTGGCATCTGAAAATATCATCCGCCTGGAAAGAACGGGTGCGGTGGTTGCCGGGTTAACTGAAAAAGAAATAGAAGAAATATACGATGTCCGTCTGATGATTGAGACATTCGTGTTTGAACGTCTTATCAGCATGGACACAAATGAATTGGCGATGGAGCTCAGCAAGGTGCTGGAGATGATGAAGGTGGCTGTCAAGTACCGGGATGCGGATGAGTTTGCGTATCAGGATCTTCTGTTCCACGAAATCATCATTGGATCTATTGGCCATTCTTATATCCAGCTGATCTGGAATAATTTAAAGCCCGTGATGGAAGGCTTCATTCTTTTATCCATGCGCGTGCGCTTTAAGGAAAATTATGAAGATCTTAATCGGATTGTGAAAAATCATGAACTATATATTGATGCAATTAAAACAAAAGACAGAGACCTCATGATTCAGTCGCTGCACGAAAATTTTGATGATGTTCAAGGGAAAGTGGACGATTTATGGAGGTCACAGCAAATGCTGTCAAAAGGGGTTAAACAACAAGATGACTAGCTATATGTTAGGGATTGATATTGGAACCACCAGTACAAAAGCCGTGTTATTCAGTGAAAAAGGAGATGTGATTCAGCAGGAAAACATCGGATATCCGCTGTACACTCCTGATATCTCCACAGCAGAACAGGATCCTGATGAGATTTTCTCTGCTGTCGTTCAAGCCATAGCGAATATTACGAAAAACCATCATGATAAAAAACTGTCCTTTGTGTCCTTCAGCAGTGCGATGCACAGTGTGATCGCGATGGACGAGAATGACCTGCCGCTTACGCCGGTCATTACCTGGGCCGATAACCGCAGTGAAGCCTGGGCACGCAAAATTAAAGAAGACTGGAATGGACATGAGGTCTATAAACGGACCGGCACACCGATTCATCCTATGTCCCCATTAAGCAAGATCACCTGGCTTGTGAATGAGCGTCCGGAGATTGCCAACAGGACAAAAAGATATATCGGCATTAAAGAATATATCTTCAAAAAGCTTTTTGATGAATATGCTGTCGATTATTCACTTGCTTCCTGCATGGGCATGATGAATCTCAAGACATTGGACTGGGATGAAGAGGCATTAGCGATTGCGGGCATCAACCGCTCTCAGCTATCCAAACTCGTTCCTACGACAAAGATGTTCCAAAACTGCCATCCTATTTTAGCCAAACAAATGGGCATCGATCCAGAGACACCTTTTGTGATCGGCGCAAGTGATGGTGTGCTTTCGAACCTGGGTGTGAATGCGATCAGAAAAGGTGAGATCGCCATCACCATCGGGACAAGCGGTGCGATACGGACCATTATTGATAAACCCCAGACCGATGAAAAAGGGAGAATTTTCTGTTACGCCTTAACAGAAAATCATTGGGTGATTGGCGGACCGGTGAACAATGGAGGAATGGTCCTCCGCTGGATCCGGGATGAATTTGCCTCATCTGAAATCGAAACGGCCAAGAGATTAGGCATTGATCCGTACGAAGTATTAACAAAAATCGCCGAACGCGTCAGGCCGGGCGCTGATGGCCTGCTGTTCCATCCATACCTCGCAGGTGAACGTGCTCCTTTATGGAACCCGGACGTCCGCGGATCCTTCTTCGGATTAACGATGTCCCATAAGAAGGAGCATATGATTCGGGCAGCGCTTGAAGGCGTCATTTATAATCTGTACACCGTGTACCTGGCATTAGTGGAATGCATGGACGGTCCGGTAACCCGGATTCAGGCAACAGGAGGCTTTGCCAGATCTGAGGTTTGGCGGCAAATGATGTCCGATATTTTTGAATCGGAAGTCGTCATACCTGAAAGCTATGAAAGCTCCTGTCTCGGTGCCTGTATTTTAGGATTGTATGCCACAGGAAAAATTGACTCGTTTGATGCCGTTTCGGATATGGTGGGCGATACCTACAAGCATACACCGAAGGAAGAGGCTGCAAGAGAATACAGACAGCTGCTGCCGATCTTCATCCAATTATCCAGAGCGCTTGAGGATGAATATACTTCGATCGCCAACTATCAAAGAAGCTTAATACACCATAACTAGGGGGAAATAACAATGCCGCTGTTAATAGTAGCAATTGGAATCGTTGCCTTATTAATTCTGATAATGGGCTTAAAATTAAATACCTTTATTTCTTTAATTATCGTTTCATTTGGCGTTGCGCTGGCACTCGGAATGCCGCTCGACCAAATTGTCAAAACCATTGAAGCCGGATTAGGCGGAACACTTGGCCACCTGGCACTCATCTTCGGACTTGGCGCCATGCTGGGCAAGCTGATCGCCGACTCTGGCGGCGCCCAGCGAATTGCCATGACTCTTGTCAATAAATTCGGTGAAAAGAATATCCAATGGGCCGTAGTGGCTGCATCCTTTATTATTGGTGTTGCCTTATTCTTTGAAGTGGGACTTGTTCTATTAATTCCGATCGTATTTGCTATTTCAAGAGAATTAAAGATTTCTATTTTGTATCTTGGTATCCCGATGACAGCGGCTTTATCTGTCACACACGGATTCCTGCCGCCTCACCCGGGTCCGACTGTTATTGCCGGTGAATATGGTGCAAACATTGGTGAAGTATTGCTTTATGGTTTCATCATTGCGATTCCAACCGTTATTTTAGCTGGACCGGTCTTTACGAAAATCGCTAAAAAGCTCGTTCCGGATTCATTCACAAAAAGCGGAAACATCGCTTCTCTGGGAGAGCAGAAAACCTTTAAGCTTGAAGACACACCAGCTTTTGGAATCAGTGTATTTACGGCTTTGCTTCCTGTTATTTTAATGTCAATCGCAACGATTATTACTTTGCTTCAAAAAACAATGGGATTTGAAGATAATAGCTTACTTGCTGCCATCCGCTTTATTGGAGATGCCGGCACTTCGATGCTGATCTCCTTATTGGTTGCCATCTATACCATGGGATTGGCAAGAAAAATCCCAATCAAAAATGTGATGGATTCCTGCACAACGGCCATCAGCCATATCGGGATGATGCTTTTGATTATCGGAGGAGGCGGCGCCTTCAAACAGGTATTAATTGATGGCGGTGTCGGTGACTATGTGGCCGAGCTTTTCAAAGGGACAAGCCTGTCTCCGATTTTACTGGCATGGATTATCGCGGCTATCCTGAGGATTTCATTAGGATCTGCCACAGTGGCTGCATTAACGACAGCTGGATTAGTCATTCCCCTGCTGGGCCAAACGGATGCAAATCTTGCCTTAGTGGTGCTTGCAACAGGTGCGGGAAGCTTAATCGCTTCTCACGTCAATGATGCCGGCTTCTGGATGTTCAAGGAATACTTTGGTTTGAGCATGAAGGAAACGTTTGCAACATGGACTTTGCTTGAAACAATAATATCTGTTGCTGGATTAGGATTTATTTTATTGTTAAGCTTATTTGTATAAACACTTTATGGCAATGAAACCCTACTTTATAAGAGGGTTTCATTGCCTATTATTCTGAATGAAGGAGCAGGAACTATGAAAAATACAATTGGTGTTATTGGTCTCGGCGTAATGGGGAGCAATATCGCTTTAAATATGGCCAACAACGGCGAGAAGGTAGCTGTATATAATTACACAAGGGATTTAACCGATCAGCTTGTACAAAAGCTTGAAGGGCAAGCCATAAGCCCTTATTACGAAGTAGAGGATTTTGTCCAGTCTCTGGAAACACCGAGAAAGATCTTTTTAATGGTGACGGCTGGAAAAGCCATTGATTCTGTTATCGCAAGCTTACTTCCTTTCCTTGAAGAGGGCGACGTTATCATGGACGGGGGCAACTCCCATTTCAAAGATACGGAAAAAAGATATGATGATCTGAAAGCAAAAGGAATCGGCTATCTGGGTATCGGCATTTCAGGCGGTGAAGTGGGAGCATTAACAGGGCCTTCCATCATGCCTGGCGGTGATCAGGATGTCTATGAAAAAGCGGCTCCAATTCTTACGAAGATCGCTGCAAAGGTTGACGGGATGCCTTGCTGTGTTTACATCGGACCTAAAGGGGCAGGCCACTTTGTCAAAATGGTACATAACGGAATCGAGTATGCAGATATGCAGCTGATTGCTGAGGCCTATATATTCTTAAGAGAAAAGCTGGGATTATCTGTTGAGGAAATAGCGGATATCTTTGAAACATGGAATCAAGGCGAGCTGAAGAGCTATTTAATCGAGATCACAGCAGCTATTTTAAGGAAAAAAGATGAGCGCACAGGGCTGCCGCAAATCGATGTCATCCTTGATAAAGCCGGACAAAAGGGAACCGGAAAATGGACCAGCCTGCAGGCGATCGATAATGGGATCCCAACCTCGATCATTACAGAATCTTTATTCGCACGCTATATTTCTGCTCTAAAGGATGAGCGTGTGGCGGCAGAAACACTTTTAACAGGTCCTGAGAAGGATCAGATAATCCTTGAAAAAGACGTCTGGATTGAATACATCAGACAGGCTTTATATATGGGGAAAGTGTGTGCCTATGCACAAGGATTTACACAATATAAAATGTCATCTGAGCAAAATGACTGGAATCTGCCTTTAAAGGATATCGCTCTGATTTTCCGCGACGGCTGCATCATTCGTGCGGAATTCTTAAATGTCATCAGCGAAGCCTACCAGGAGCAGCCGAACCTGGCAAACCTCCTTGTCTCCCCTTACTTTGCAGAGAGAATCAGGGACTACCAGACAGGCTTGCGCAAAATTGTCTGCGAAGGCATTCAATCCGGCATCGCATTGCCATGCTTGAGCTCTTCTCTTTCCTATTACGACAGCTACAGGAATGGAAGATCAAATGCCAGCCTGCTGCAGGCACAGCGTGATTACTTCGGTGCCCATACGTATGAGCGGACTGATTTAGAAGGGACTTTCCATACTAATTGGAATGAATAGATAGCAAAAACGCTTGCCCCCCTATTGCGGGGACAAGCGTTTTTTTTGTTTACCTTAATCTCTTTCAAGCAGCGCAGCGCCTGCAATGCCAGGATCCGTCATTTCATATGGATCGAGGATTAAATCGAGTTCTTCTTCTGTCAGAACATCATATTTCAGGCACAGCTCCCTGATGGAACGGCCTGTTAAAATCGCTTCCCGTGCAATTCTGGATACGACTTCATAGCCAAGGTGAGGGTTGACGGCAGTAATGATGCCGACACTCTTTTCAACATAGTCCCTCATTCTTTCTTCATTGGCTTCAATTCCTTTTACACAATGCTCTGTAAACGTATTGAACGCATTGTTCATAATGCTGATCGATTGCAGAAGGTTAAAGATCAGGACTGGCTCCATGACGTTCAGTTCCAGCTGTCCCGCTTCTGAAGCAAGGGAGATCGTGTTGTCGTTCCCGATGACCTGGAAGGCAACCTGATTGATCAGTTCCGGAAGAACAGGGTTTACTTTACCAGGCATAATGGATGAGCCCGGCTGTCTTGCCGGAAGAGAAATTTCACCAAGACCCGCTCTTGGGCCAGAAGCCATCAGGCGCAGGTCATTTGCGATTTTGGACATATTGGTCATGCAGATTTTCAGTGCTCCGGAAACCTCAGTGTAAGAATCCGTATTCTGAGTGGCGTCTACAAGATGTTCTGCCCCTTTAAATGGCAGGCCGCTGATATCGGCAATATGCTTCACCACTAAGTCAATGTATTTCGGGATGGCATTCAGACCTGTTCCAACTGCCGTTGCGCCCATGTTCAGCTCATATAAGTGCTGTTTGGATTGCTGAATGCGCTTGATGTCGCGAGCAATGACGCGGCTGTAGGCTTCAAATTCCTGCCCAAGCCTGATTGGAACAGCATCCTGCAAATGGGTCCGGCCCATTTTAATCACATGGCTGAATTCCTTTGATTTTTCAAGGAAAACAGAGTGCATATTTTCCATTGTCAGGATTAATTGATCCAGCAGATTTAATACTGAGATGTGCATAGCTGTCGGGAACGCATCATTCGTCGACTGCGACATATTAACATGGGTATTAGGGCTGCAATGGGAATAATCGCCCTTTTCATGGCCCATGATTTCAATCGCGCGGTTCGCAAGGATTTCATTAATATTCATATTAATGGATGTTCCGGCACCGCCCTGGATCGGGTCCACAATCACCTGATCATGCCATAATCCTTCAATCATTTCATCGGCTGCCTGTACAATCGGGTCTCCGATGCCTGAGTAAAGGCGCTTAACTTCCATATTCGCCATGGCCGCTGCCTTTTTCACGATGGCCATTGCCTTGATTAACTCCGGATGAATCCGGTAGCCTGTAATCGGAAAGTTCTCAACCGCACGAAGCGTCTGAACGCCATAATAGGCATCAGCCGGTACTTCCTTAGAGCCTAGAAAATCTTTTTCGATTCTGTAGCTGTTCTTTGCTGCTAACATTGACTTCTTCTCCTTTATATAAACCTTTCAGATATATATAGGTTTTGTAATAGCTTATCCTTCGTATTCACTATAAGCCTGAAAGGATGAATTGGCAATGGTTATGGCACAATAAAAAAGACCTTTTTCCCGGTATGCCTGAATGCTTGGGAAGCTGGTAATTTCAGTGAATGAAACCGCTTACCTTTAAGTGGGAATTTTCATTGCTTTATATCCGGTTCAGCCGCCCGTCTCCAACCCATTTTTCAGCACATCTGCAAGCCGGTGCAGATCGTCCGGCTGCCGAATAAGGTAATGGCGTCCTTCCTTCTGCAAATAGCCTTTTTCGCAAAATTGCACAAGAACATGCAGGAGATGACGGTAGGACACTCCTAAAAAGTCACAGACGGTCACATGTTTCTCTTTATACACATCCCCATCAGCGGTTTGCAGGATGAAATCGGCCAGCCGGTTTTCAAGCGGGAAGGATAGGCTCTGGGAATACTTTTCAGCCATCTTGGTTGCTTTCACACTTAAAAACTTGGTGAGCTCGCGGAGGAAGGTGGTGTCTTCAAGCAGATTTTTGCGGCAGTGGTGCAGGGGAATCGCAAAACAGACTGTCTTTGCTGAGGCTTGGATCCCCTTTGTATAGTACACTTCATGCAAAAGCTCCATCTCCCCGATATAATCATGGGCATTGATAAAATTAATCAAAGATACCTTTCCATTTTGATACGTCACGTAAATCTTGGCTTTTCCCTCGATGACATAATACAAATAATCCGGCCTCATGCCCTCGCGTATAATCCACTCATCCCGCTTATATTCGCGAACTTCTATAAACTCCTCAATTGGAAAAGAAAATAAATGGGATATAGAGTGCTTCTCCAGGTAATGCTGTCTTTTTTTCCCTTTGTATGTTTCCATCATCCACCCCAAAATATGAGATATCTCATATTATTGTACGAAGCTTCCTGATATCATGCAAATATCGGAGGGATTTTTATGAAGACACAAAGCTGGATGAGCAGGCAGTTTTTCAGCTTTTTTATGACCTGGGGCATTTTCCTGCCTTATTGGACAGGGTGGATGATCCATATAAAAGGAATGACGGTTTCACAGGCAAGTTTGATCATGAGCTTAGGCCTGGCGGTACGGGGACTTGCCACACTTTTTGCTTTTCCCTATCTATCAGGAAAATTCAGCAGCAGAACCCTGCTGAACGGGATGTCAGCCGGTACCCTGATCGCCATTCTCTGCTATATTCCGGCCGACTCTTTTGCCAGCCTGCTGCTGGTAACGCTGCTATTGCATTTCTTTTATCCGGCACTGATGCCTGCACTGGATAGTGCTGCGGGCATTCTTGTCCAAAACAAACAATTAAAGAATTACGGAAAAAGCCGCTCCTGGGGATCGATCGGATTCGTTGTGTCCGGTATGATTCTGACCTTCTTTACAGGAGGGTTCGGAGATGAGGCCATTTTCTGGGCGTTATTACTCGGCATGCTTGTAGTCCTTTGTCTCGGCTTCATGAATACACCTGCAGTACTATCTGAAAAGCCGAAACCCGGCCAGACCAAAGGAGCCATAAGGAAATTATTCAGCATCAGACACTTCGGCCTTGTGCTCATCATTGTGATTCTGCTGCAGGCAGCGCATGCTTCCTATTACAATTATGGTTATATCTACTTACAGGAAATTCAAGCACCAAAATATTTAATCGGCGCCATTATTAATATAGGCGTGATTGCAGAAATTTTTTTCTTTTTCATTGCGGAAAGGACTTTCCGGAAGTTTTCAATCGGTTCATTACTGGCACTGGCAGCACTGGGCTCCACTGCACGCTGGGTTCTCGTATTTGCCTTCCCGCATGTCATTATGTTCAGCATTAGCCAGACATTGCATGCCTTCTCATTTGCCATGGCACATTACGCCTTCATGAAATATTTAATTAAATATGTTCCTCATGAACAGGTGCCCGTTACTCAAGGGGTCTACTCGGCACTCGCCCTCAGCTGGAGCACAGCCCTTTTCACCATTTTCGGCGGGTATCTTTATGAAATGGAACCAAGGTTTGCCTTTATCGGAATGGTAGTATGTACGATCCCCGCGGCGCTGCTTGCGTTTATTTACCGGAGATTGGAAGGGAAGAAAGAGGCGGAAACCAGACATTTGGCAGTTTAATGTCACAATAAAGTTAAAAAAGGTGATACATGTGTAGCACCTTTTTTACGTTTGCATCAAGGAGGTTTCAAATTGAAAATCAATAAAGGAATTTTATATATACTGCTCGGTGCTTCCTTTTTCGGATTTACACCGATTTTTGCAAAGTTGGGGTTTAGTTATGGCTACTCGCTGGGACAGATTACGATTGCGCAGATGGTTATTTCCTTCATTTTGCTATGGTCCTTCACATTGATAAAACGCTCCAGTTTCAAAGGGCTCCATACGAAAAACGTGCTGCAAATCATGATGACCGGCTGTTTTGTCGGCTTAACCAGTATTTTCTATTATGGCTCCATGCAGTATCTTCCTGCATCATTGGCCATCATTTTAATGTTCCAGTTTGTCTGGATCGGGATCCTTTTAGAATGGGTTTTCAGCAAAATAAAACCGGCGCCTGTCACCGTGCTTTCGATCATTTTGATATTAATCGGGGTCTTTTTCGCTTCTAACATTGTAAATGGCGACATACAGGGCCTTCCAGTTAAAGGTTTTATTTTGGGAATCCTCTCCGCGATCACTTATGCCGGTTTCATTTTCTTCAGCGGCAAGGTCGCTGTGAATGTGGATCCCTGGATAAGGAGTTCATTGATGGTGACGGGATCAGCCATCCTGGTGCTGATCCTGTTCATGCGTGATATCCCGTCTGTTCTGCCTTTGGAGGAAAATCTGCTGACGATTGCCGCCGGGGTTTCGCTATTTGGCGCAGTCCTTCCTCCGCTGTTTTTCGCGGCTGGTGCGCCTTTGGTTTCAGGTGGAATTGCCAATATACTAACCTCCATTGAATTGCCAATTGCCATCCTGTCAGCCAGCATAATCTTGTCAGAAACGGTAACCCCGATGCAGTGGCTGGGCACGGCGATTATACTGGCTGCCATTGCTTTTAATGAACTGGGGACAGGCCTTTTCCGGCGTCGAAACGAAAGTGCCTGAGGATCAGACACCTGTCAGTTTTGATTGAACGGACTCCGGCAGCAGCTGAAAAAACAGCCCTTGATACTTAAGATCAAGCAGGCCGGCAATCAAAAGAATTAGGATTAAGAAAACTGCAATCCATCTGCTATTCTTTTTTAGCAATGGGTTCACCTCCATGAATAAGAGCTCCCTCAGCAGGAGCTCTTTTGATTAATACGCCAGTTTATATACGATTTCCCCATCAATCACCCGGCCATCGGCTTTAAAGCCGAGTTTTTCATATAGCCCCTTCGCGAGATGGTTCTCAGGCTCAAAACTCAAATAAATCACCTTATGCTCCTGATTCAGCTTAATCCGCTCAATCAGCTTTTCCATGGCTGCTTTCCCATACCCTTTTGACTGATGCTTCTCATCAACCATCAGGCGGTAAATCCAATATTCCTTATCGTCATCATCCATGCAGTACATCGTAAAACCCACTAACACATCATCATGATAAATCGCTAAGCACTCACACTCCGGAAACGCCTTAGCCTGCGCAAGCGAAAACACATTCGGCGCCACAAATGCCTTCTGTTCTTCCGCTACACGCAAATCAATGACATCAAAAAAATTGTGGCGGTCTATCTCTCTAAAATCAATCATATTAGCCCCCTTCTCTTTGGAAAGGCAGCTCCCCGGCCTTTTTCCAGGAACATGCCTGCCATTTCACTATCGAGGTCAAATTCGCTAATTCATCAGGGAAATCCTCTTATTGAATATATTAAATATATGAAGGCCAGAAAAAGAATCTCATAGGGCTATACCTTTTGACATTCTTCTCCTGTTAGACCTTTGTCAGTTTTGAAATTGGTCCAAAACGGCAAAGAAATCACGAATGAATTGATAGAATATTTTCTCCGTGGGCAGCAGCTGGCGTTCACTTGGAATAATGATTCCTACCGCACGGGTAATCTGTGGCATGACAGGCAGCCTTACTGTGGAACGCGGCAGGCTGTCCACCAATGTAGATTCCGGAATAAGCGTCAGCCCCAGACCTGCTGAGACCAAACCTTTAATCGTATCAATATCATCCCCTTCAAATGACACTTTAGGCTGAAAGCCATGCTGACTGCAAGCATCATCGAATAATTCTCGCAAGACATAACCCTTAGGAAACAAGATAAAGGATTCATCTTTCAGGTGGTTTAGATTCAATAAAGATTTGTCTGCTAAAGGGTGGGCAGCAGGAACCAGAGCGACCATTTTCTCGGTGAATAAAATATCCCCTTTAACCTTTTTCTCTTTCTTAGGGAGAGGGCCAATCAATGCCATATCGATTTCCCCTTCCGCCACTCCGCTGATTAAATCATGATAAGCACTCTGTTTGAGCTCAAACTTCACATGAGGATAGCGCCCGCGGAAAGCAGATATGATGGAAGGCAGCGTATAAAGTGCCAGACTGCTTGGGAAGCCGAAACGTATTCTGCCATGCTCCGGATCCAGATACTCTTTGACTTGCCGTTTGGCATTATCGATTACCTTTATGGCTTCTTCCATCTGTTCTAAAAATAGTTTGCCGATCGGCGTCAATTTCACATTCCTTCCTTCACGGATAAACAAACTAACCCCCAGCTCTGATTCAAGGTTGAAAATCTGTCTGCTCACAGCAGATTGTGCCACATGTAAAGCTAAAGCCGCATCGGTTACATGTTCTCTTTTCGCCACTTCAATAAAGTATTTAATCTGCCTTAATTCCATGTGATTTTTTCCCTCCCTTCTGCCAATCATCTAATTTCGGCATCAATATTATCTAATTTTCATATTGTTTAGATTGATTTACAACTATAAAATGAGAGAATCATACAATTTTTGAATAGTTGGAAATTTATTGAAGTATTTAATTTTGACTTAAGGGAGGTCCATTGGCAGCATGACTGCACTAACAGAAATTAATGAGAAGCGAATACAGGCGGAGGATTATGTTCAGGCGGTATTCGAAACAGTTAAAAAGCGCAATCCTAATGAAAGTGAATTTCATCAGGTCGTTAAAGAAGTGTTTGATTCACTCGTTCCAGTATTTGAGAAAAACCCCGTATACATGGAGCAAAGTATTCTTGAAAGAATAGCGGAACCTGAAAGAGTGATCACCTTTAGAGTCCCCTGGGTGGATGATCAGGGAAAAGTACAGGTGAATCGCGGCTTCCGGGTACAATTCAATAGCGCAATCGGTCCCTACAAGGGCGGCTTGCGATTCCATCCTTCTGTAAATGCCAGCATCATCAAATTTCTGGGCTTTGAACAAATTTTCAAAAATGCCCTTACAGGTCTGCCGATCGGAGGAGGAAAAGGCGGAGCTGATTTTGATCCTAAGGGGAAATCTGTTGGGGAGATAATGAGATTCACCCAAAGCTTCATGCTGGAACTAAGCAGGCATATCGGGCCGGATTTAGACGTTCCTGCCGGAGATATCGGAGTCGGCGCCAGGGAAATAGGCTATCTGTTTGGACAATATAAGAGAATCCGTGGAGGCTATGAAGCTGGAGTCCTGACAGGGAAAGGTATCGGGTATGGCGGAAGCTTAACCCGCACTGAAGCGACAGGTTACGGTACGGTTTACTTTGTACAGGAAATGCTGAAGGAAATAGGGCTTTCCTTTAAAGGAAGCACTGTCGTTGTCTCCGGTTCAGGAAATGTCTCTACTTATGCGATTGAAAAAGCGGCACAGTTAGGCGCGAAGGTTGTGGCCTGCAGCGATTCTGACGGCTATATTTATGATCCAAACGGCATCAGCCTTGATACAGTAAAAAGGCTGAAGGAAGTTGAGAGAGAAAGGATCCGGGAATATGTGAAGGAACATCCTCATGCCCAATACTTTGAGGGATGCTCCGGCATCTGGTCCATCCCCTGTGATATCGCTTTGCCATGTGCGACACAAAATGAAATCGATGAGGCCGCAGCAGAAATCCTTGTTGCCAATGGAGTTAGAGCCATTGGTGAAGGAGCAAATATGCCATGCACTTCAGGGGCCATCCATGAGTTTCTGAGAAACAGCGTTCTCTTTGGGCCTGCAAAAGCAGCCAATGCAGGCGGTGTTGCCGTTTCTGCATTAGAAATGGCCCAAAACAGCTCAAGAATATCCTGGACATTTGAAGAAGTGGATGAAAAACTGCAGCAAATTATGACGAATATATACCGGAGCACCGTCAAAGCTGCCGAGGATTATGGCTATCCAGGCAATCTGGTGGCAGGCGCTAATATCGCAGGATTTATAAAAGTAGCCGATGCCATGATCGCACAAGGAGTAATATAACCATGAAAAAGGGTGATGCTATTAAGAAAGCATCATCCTTTTCTATTTAGATACACAGTTATCTTCTTATGGACTGAACAATCTTAATCTATCCTGCAGGCCTTCTAAAACTTCTTCAGGCATTTCCCTGACATGGATATCCTCACCCAGGAAAAGCAGCCAATTGATTATTTCGGTCAGCTCTTCCGAATTATTTACATTGATAAAAGTCTTTAGAATGGCTGTGGTCTGGTAAGGATTTGTATAGGCAATGGAAGCCTTAATAGGATGGTATTTTTTGAACTGGGCAATCGCCTGCGGACCGAGTTCTAAGACAAGATTGATAGCCTCGTCCTTCATGCTTAGTTTTTCTAAAATATTTTTCCTGCTTACTCTTTTTTTCACAGGATACTCTTCAACATTGATTAGATTATCCACGGGGAAAATGTGTCTCTTTTCTTCTTTTAAGTCAAAGGCTTCCACCTTCCAAATGCTTTTTTCACGATAAAGGTGCAAAAGATAAATGGGGTAAGACCTGATTTCCTTCTCTTCTTTTACGGTAATCACTAAATAGCGATCCAAAATAAGAGATTCAATGAGTTTTTCCAGCATCGGATGAGGGAGGTCTGATAGATCAAGCAAATCGGGATTATTAGGGTTGGTCCCTTCAAACAGCAGGATT
Organism: Paenibacillus sp. FSL R5-0490; assembly: GCF_001956215.1. Classification (GTDB taxonomy): domain Bacteria; phylum Bacillota; class Bacilli; order Bacillales; family Cytobacillaceae; genus Cytobacillus. The sequence goes on from NZ_MRTQ01000022.1 coordinate 67,220, forward strand.
TGATTTAAAAGAACCAGGTCTTCCTGCTGGGCTTCCGAGATCAGGCCGAGCAGTTTTTCAGCTAAAGACTGACGGCTCTTTAAATAGGGGAGCTGCAGATTTCTTGTAGCCATAAAGGCGATAAACAGAGCTTTGATCTCATTATCGGTAAAGCGGACAGTGGGCAGGACGGAGTTGTTCATGACAAAATAGCCCCCATCCCTTCCGACCTCAGCGACAAGCGGCATCCCCATGGCTTCTATTTCACTGTTGAACGGGAAATGTTAAATTCCCGCATGATTTCAGAAATAGTAAAGTGGGCGCGGTTGTTGATATACCGCATCATTACATTAATCCGTTCCACTTTTTTCATTTCGGCCTCCCTAAACAGTATCATTTTTTGACATGATTTAACGTTAGTATAAACTTATCAAATGGGCAAATCATTTGAAATAATTAAAAAAGGCTGGTTTTGAAAATGGCGAATTACACTCTGGAAGAAAAAGAAAGCTTTACTGTATTAGGCATTGGAACTGAATTGAAGAGCAATTACACAGATTATGCAGGCATAAATAAGGAGAAAGCTGACTTCTGGCAGGCAGTCAAGCAGGATGGAAGGCTGGACAAATTAAAAGCCTTAGCCACAAATGATTACATTTTTGTCGTAAACGAAGCCGTAAATAACAAGATGATGCATTATGCAGGCGTTATGACAGAGGCATCTCTGCCGGAAGCAACCAGATTAATTCAATTTCCTGAAGGTGAATACCTGGTTGTGAAAGGGGAAGCCGGAACATCTGAGGAATTGAGCAATATGCTTACGGGGATTGCCTTTGGTCAAGCACTGCCGGAAGCAACGGATTACGCCTATGTCGGCGGGCCCAATGCCTCGGTTGAAATGGGGCAGCGAAACGGAATGGTATTCGGTGAGATGTGGATTCCTGTTGTAAGGAAATAGGGGATATAAACAAAAGGGGCCTGATCCTCGGCACTTGCAGTATAACTCGGGTCAGGCACCTGTATTTAAATGGCTGGAAAGCGTACCACAACGTTTGTTCCGTGCCCCAAAGCCGTGTCGAAATGAATGGTGCCTTTATATTTTTCCACTATCTCAAAGCAAATCATCATACCCAGCCCGGTGCCTTTGCTTTTCAGCGAATAAAAAGGCGTTCCGAGTGAGGCAACTTCTGATTCGGTCATCCCTCTGCCCTGGTCGGTAACCTTTATGGCAACAAAATCTTTTTCCCTTGCAGCCGTGATCTGAACGATATCCCCCAGCTCCGATGCCTCAATCGCATTTTTAATAATATTGATCAGCAATTGCTTAAACTCCAGGCGGTTCACGGCGATATGACAATCATCCGGAACATTTACTTCAATCCGGTTATCATGCAGCAGCCCATACGAATACAGTAAATCCGCCACACTCTGCAGAACAGCCTTGACCTCCACTGTTTCAGATGCAATCTCTTTTTCCGGTTTCGCAACAGACAGAAATTGAGAAATCACCTGCTCAGCTGTATTTAACTCATCAACCATCAGCGAAATCTGTCCTTTTCGGCTGGAAGAAAAGGAAGGATCCTGTTCAAATAACTGCAGAAAACCCTTCACCACGGTCAGAGGATTCCTGACTTCATGCGCAACCGCAGCTGCCAGCTGGCCCGTTATCTTCAAGCGCCCAGACTGCTGAATTTGTTCATAATAGAGCTGCTGTTTTTTTATCCTCCCATTCGTTAAGAAAAAAATAAAAAAAACAATCACCTGGCTTGCAAAAAAGTTAATCACATTCCCTATTAAATCCTGCTGTATATAGGCATATTGATGACCGTGATCAACAGCCGCAATATAACCAAACAAAAGCACCGAACCCGCACAATTGAGAACCAGCGAAAAATAAAAAATCCTGGAATCAAAAAACAGGATCGAAAGGGCGGGAATCAGACACAGAAAAATAAAATTCGACCAGGTCTCCGGATATAAAAAAAACAGCGTATAAAAGTAAACAGACGAAACAATCGTGATTATCACTCTATGTACAAACGTATCAGCCCGGGGATACAGCAGCAGACAGACCGACAGAATGAGGACCAGCACCAGATTCAGCATATAGCCAGCCCCGAAGTCACCCATCCGCGGATTACCCGCCACCAGCCCCATAATCATAATGGCGATCACAATAAACGCCACAATATGATAGATCTTTTTATTGGATTTATTATTAAACTCCTTCATACATACCCCTTTGGTTATCTATATCGTACCTATTAAAATATATCATGATTTGGGCTGCTATGGGAAAATAGGATTAATTTGTATTCCATTAAACATAAGGGTGAACCGCAGCAAGAATCTAAGCATTCGCCGCGGTCAGGCAGTGCATTTATTGATTTTAAATTTTTTAAGCAGTTCAAGGAATGCCCCGATGAGCAAACGGGCCAGTGGCACAGTCAGCGGCAGCAGGATAAACGCATAAAGGGTTCCCCAAATTAAAACACCCTCGACATTAATACCTGCAGCTTCACTTGCTGTATAAGTTCTGAGGCTTCCTCCCCTTAGAGCATACTCTCCAAATAAGGCACCAATCGTCCCGGTGTAAAGACTGTTAAACAAGGCTGAGATTATGCTCAGAAACCACAGCTTTTTATTTGAAACATTATCTTGTCTGGCAAAATAAAACCCTAATATGGAAAAGGTAATGGTAAAGGGGGGGAACGTCGCGTAATATACCCATCTCTCGCCAGCCAAAGAGGTAAAGCCGCCAGCCAGCCCCTGTGCCGCCCCCATAAACAGAAAGGAAAAACAAAGGGATATAACAAAACCAAAAATCAGGCCAAATATAATTCCTTTTATAGTTTTCATGGCTTCACCATTCATTTACTTATTTCTTGGGCGGATGGCTTTGGTTTTCGGTTGTATTTTCGATCGTACTTGATGATGAAGCCAATCATAACAGGTACCAGTATAAGGGTCGGCAGCAGCCAAAGGACCAGACTGGTTGACTTTATATTCAAGATCCTTGGCGCTCCAAACACAGTAAATGCCGTGACAGTTGAAATCCCGCAGGCAATCATGCCGCCAAAGTGTTCATACACCCAATGCATTTTCTTTGTCGGCGCCTTGAGCCAATACTTGAGCTGGATTCCAGCCAACAGTAGCCCGATCAGCGGAAAATAGGTCAGCAGGGTGGATTTCAATAGAATACCGTAGATGCTGATCCCTCCGCCTGCCAGTCCAAGAATGACTGCAGCCGTTATATCCAATGGATTCCGGTGTGCTTCCTTCCTCTTTTTATGGTTTAAAACGCGCATGCCATACAAAGCCGATACCGCGCTTAAAACAGAGATAAAAATCAGGAACCAGGAGAAAGAAATCCTCCCGCTGTCCGCAGCCTCATCAAAAGCCACCCGGTATACGCCCATATAGAAGGCGGAGAGGGCGACAACGGTCATCGACCAGACATACATCCAGCCGGTTCTATTATGCATCTTCCCTCCTTTTTTCGTTAAAAGCGGCAGCCAAAATAAAAGCAATGCCAAGAAGCCAGCCGCAATATGTGCCCCTCTAAAAACTGAAAACAGTTCTTCCATGTCTTCCTCCTCTATAAAAAAATTCAATCTTCAAAGCCTCATCATATTTTTATGCCTTCTTTTAAAAAAGAATGTGAAGCACCTCTTCTGTTTGGTTAAAATATCCATTACTATTACTATATTAAATTATTTCGTGTTGAAATAGACAGATTACAAAAAATTTGGAGGACAGATTCAATTTTACAGATGTAACTATGTTAATATTCTGTATATCAGGCTCTTGGATTTAAATTTAGCTAAAACAATCGTTCTCGAATTAATAATGAGGTGATAGATCAATGGAACAATATTTATATAAATTAAGATTAAAAGCACATTTCTTAAAAAGGGAAAGCTGGACGCAAACGGAAGAAGAGATTATCAGCCGCCATTTCTTAAAACTCAAGGAAAATACTGAAGAGGGAAAAGTAATATTGGCAGGACGAACACTGAATGACGATGATACCGGATTTGGAATTGTTATCTTCGAAGCTGAAGATGAAACGAGTGCTGAACAATTCATGAGGGATGATCCTGCTATTTCTGAGGGTATGATGGAAGGGGAATTATTCCCTTATCGGGTAGCATTGATGCGGGAAGGGAAGTCGAGGTAAAAGGTCTCCGGACGATAGAATAGCTACACAATAATGGAGGATGTATATTGAGCTGGAAAAATGTTAAAGTAACCGGGATTAATTCTATCGAAAAGTTAGTCAGTGAATTTGATGTTTCTGCTTTTAGTTTGCTGGGTGATTTGTTTGAGGAAGGTGAAGTAATACCTTATGCCGGATTCAAAGTAAGAATTTATGAAACTCAAGACGACCAAAATGGATATCTAAGTTATATGAACTTAAAAATAAAGGACACAGTTGGAGTATATGAAGGGGCCATTGGATATGGCAAGAACGAACAAACCGCACTTGAATCCATTCTTAACAATTTTATAACCAAAATCGAGGAATATAAGCTGAAAAAAAACGCTCCCATCACTCAAGATGATTTTTCTTTAGCAGATTATGATGAATTTTAATAAACAGCCAAAAGGTGCCTGACGCCTAAAGCAGCAGTATAGTTGGGGACGGGCACCTGTCCAATATCACTTGTGAAGTTTCTCTTTGGAATTCTTTATCCTGAATTGCAGAATTACAGCAACCAGCAAGGATATCCATTGCAGATTGTATAGTATGATAGAATAGTTGGATTTTATAAGATATGCTGTTACAGAAAATACACCGGAAAGGAGGATAAGCAATACGACTATAATGGATATATTATTGTGTTTGCTTTTATTCTTATAAAGTAAGAAAACTATTATTACACTGAATAAAAGAGCATTCATAATTAATATCTTTTCCATCATTAGTTATCCTCCCTAATCCAGGTTTAAGTATTTCTGTTTCTTTATTTGTAATCATTTCTGGGACCTGCATCCATTACAACCTCTACCATATTGGAAGGCCCCATTCTGAGTTTAGGTCTATACTCAGAATCCGGTGAACTGTACAGCTCCAGTGGACTGATGATTACTCCATCCGGCGTATTATGGAGGATTCCAGGCACACAGGTATAAATGCGGTCATCATTGTTGGCATTTTTGGCTGAGATCGTAACAGAGGTGCCGCTGTGATTATCTATACTCATGGACACTTTGTATCTGTAGAAAGAACCCGTTCCATTAGACTGGGCAGAGTAAACGACAGGCACGACTGCCAGGATGTCATTATTCAGCCTCAATTTAATTACTTCTGTCTTCGTTGAACTGTAATCTCTTCTGACATCTCCCATATGTTCAACTGCTCCGTTTGCATAACTTCTAAGTGGAGGTGTTCCGCTTGCACCAAACATGGCGACATCGATCTGCCTGCCATCCTTTGTATAAACCAGAGCATAAATATCATAATCTGTTCCCGTTTTCCAGGAAACCGTGGCGGTAATCTGTGGTGTTTTTTCAATGATCACCGGCTTTTGGCCTTTGTCGAGACTGATTATGCCCTTCACCTTTTCAAGGGTGATCGTATTTTGAAATTGTTTGCTTTCGGCAGCAGCAGGAAGAGGCTGAACGGATTTAGTTTCAGCAGGCTTATTTTCCTCAGTGGAATCCACTTCCACACCGTAATTTTTACATAACCCTTCAAGCCCGGACTCAAATCCGCGCCAGATTGATTTTGCCTTTATCTGTCCATTCCTTACATATAATTCTAAAACCACAATCCCATTTTCCTTTGTAAAACTCGATGGCGTTAACTCGATGGTCGTATGCCCCGCACATATCTCGGCTTTTAAATTCTTTACATTCGAGAACCCCATGTGATTATCCTCTGTCAGAGTAATCGCTATTTTATGAATGCCTGCAGGAACTTTACTCATATCAAATTGAATAGTATGTACTATCCTGGTCCCTTTAGTTTCAGCCGGCAATAGGGCTGCTGCACCGGAAGGACTCTTTGGCTGATTATAAAAAATAATCCCGCTGTCTCCTTGTACCTTATCTGAATCTGTTAAAAGGAAAGCAGTTAAGGAAATATCGATCAAATGAGACATATCGTAGCTAACGGTCACATAACCTTTTGGGGAACTTAATACTGTATTTCCCCCCATTTGCAGCATTGAATTCAATTCAACCACTCCTGTTTCTCTATTTAATTCTTTATATTAAAATGATAATCTCACTGTAAATTATACCATTTTATTGAAACCATATAGGTGAAAACTACTGCAAATTAAAAAGCAGCCACAATACAGCAGCTGCTTCAAAAAGGGGGCCAGGCACCTGTGCCCCTGCGTTTCCTTTCTATAGCTTCGGATACACGACAGTCCCATCTTCTTCAATGATTGGCATGGCTCCCCACTTCCCCAATTCATGTGGGATGATCTTCGGATTTCCCTTAGCATCAGGAATGAGATGGCACACATCCCATCCATTTGCCTTCAGCCAGTTGCTGATGAGAAGGCGGTGGCATCTTGCCGGATGATATTCCGAACACATATAGACGAGCGTCGTTTCTGCGGCCTGTTCCTTGAGCTGCTCCAAAGCAGACTGAAAATCATCTGTCAGTGTATAATCCGCATAGTTGTGAAACGAACGGTTATTCCACCCTTCGTTCAATTGCTCCCCTACCTGGCCAGACATTCTCCTTCTTCCGCCAAGACCGGGAAAATGGCGATAATGAATCCCCGCTTCTTTCAGCCACTGGATCATGTTTTCTTTTTTAAAATGTGAATTCCTGCGGCTTGCAGGAAATGCCCGGACATCTGCCACAAAACTAACTTCAGCTGCTCCCAGCAGCTTTAAAAACTGTTCGATCGAATGGTTATAATGTCCAATCGTATAGACTTTCAAGATTATCTTCCCCTTAAAACAAAGACTCTGTTGCTCAGGTTGCTGTATCCTTTACGCTGATTGCAAAGGGCATGCTGCTTCAGCCATATTTCTTCTGATGCTCTTTTTTTCGCTTAAGATAATCCGGATCCTCCCGCGCGAGCTTCCATTTTTCCATAAAGATGGAAGCCGATTCTGCCTTCTCCGGATCATTCTGCCTTTCGTTTACCTTGCCATTCTCATCATATTTCTTCCCGCCTTTGTAATTCGTATACCTGCGGGCTCGTGTATATCCCATCTGCAGAAATTTCCTCGCCATGTCCATCCCGACAAAATCTTCTTTCTCCTTATAATCAAGAAACATCTGATAAATTTTATCGGATGACTCCTCAGCGATTACCGGAGTCTTAAATCGCCAATGCTTCAGGATTTCACTCTTATAAGGCTCCACCAGCAGCACACCCTGTTCTCCCCTGCCAACCCTATACAGTTCAGGATTCTTGCGAAAATCTATTGTGTCAAAATCCAAATCGTAATCGAAAGCCATATCTGCCACCCTTTTTATATTGGGTTTACCCTTGGCAGGCTTTTTGTATGCAGAGTAGGGTTATTTAGTGCTTTCAGGAAGCAATGGGGTGGTACTGGTGTTCATTGTACACATAAAAACGGGCTTTTTTAACGAAAAGTTTTATTGACAATTCAGCTATTTAGTCATACTATATACTAGTAATAAGTAACACAGAATACCGGTAAAATGGAGATGAAGAATTTGGAAAACATCACAGAAATGCTGAAAGGGGTGCTTGAGGGTTGTGTGCTTGAGATCATCAGCCGCGGAGAAACTTATGGCTATGAAATCACGCAACAGCTGCGGGAACTTGGCTTCACTGATGTGGTTGAAGGGACTGTTTATACAATTACCATGCGACTTGAGAAAAACAATCTGGTGAACATCGAGAAAAAGCCATCCACTATGGGACCTCCGAGAAAATTTTACACACTTAACGCAGCAGGTCAAGAGCATCTTGAAATTTTTTGGAAAAAATGGGATTTCGTCTCGGGCAAAATTGACGAACTCAAAACGAAAATAAAATAAAAAAGGAGAAGTAATATGATGAGTATTTTTGAAAAAATCTTTGGCGATTTTAGCGAAAAGAAAGCATGGCGTGAAATGGAAAACCGTGCAAAATCCTTACCTGAAGACTACTGGAAAGCCTACAAAGCAATGCAAAAATATCTCTGGAACACTGGCGGCGTGATGGATTGGCAAGAAACAAAATTCGTTTTTAATCACATCATCGACCTTCTTGAAGAGGCCGCAGCCGATGGCAAAGGCGTTAAAGAAGTTACTGGCAATGATGTAGCAGCCTTCTGTGATGATCTTGCCATTGATGCAAAATCATGGGTTGATAAGCAACGGCAAAAACTCAACGATACGATTAAATAATAGAACTTTACTTTAGTATCTTAAAGGAGACTACAATGAACTTTTTAGAAAAAATAACCGGCAGCGATATGACTAAAGCAATGAAAGATTTTGAAGAGCGGGCAAAAATCTTGCCAGCTGAATATCAAAGTGCCTGGCAAGAAATTAAAAGTAATCTCTGGGTTCATGGAGATTTCACCGGTCGTAGTCTGATGCCCATCCTTGACAGTATTCTTGAACTACTTGAAGTTACATCAGCAGACGGCCAGAGCATCGAAGAAGTACTAGGAGATGATATCAGCGGCTTCTGTGCAGCGCTTGTTGGTGGCGAAGGAGCAAAATCTTATCGAGATAAATGGCGTGACCAACTCAACAAGAACGTCGCAAGAAAATTAGGAGGACTAAAATGAGCATCAAAAAAATCATTGAAGGCAAAAAAGAATGGAGAGCCCATGTTTCACGTGTCAAAGCGCTTCCACAAGATTACCAAATTGTCTATAAAGAGATCCAAAAATATCTCTTCAAAGTCGGTCCTGTTGAGCTAAACAATGGTATCGGACTGCTTTCTGACATTCTGAGCTTCTTTGAAGAAGGAGCTGCAGCTGAAAAAGGTGTGCTTGAAGTCACAGGAACAGACGTTGCTGCTTTCTGCGATGCACTTATTGATGATTCAAAAACTTATGCTGATCTCTATCAAGAATCGATCAATCAAAAAGTCGATAAGGCTATGAAAAAATAGAAGGAATTTAATAAACATGTTATCTCGTTCCTTCTTCCATTAAACAGATACGAATAAATTGAGTTGTTCGAATCCGGTGCGGCAGAAGACAGACAACTCCTGGACATCCCAGGTTCGACTTGACGTCCTTTGCCAGCGAACTAGTGGCAAACGCTAATAACTTTGTCGACAAGTATCGTGAAGATTTGAATGAGATCGATTTTTAAAAAAGGAACTTCAATAAATAGTCCGACTGAATAGCTGGTTACAAATGTGGTGCCACCTTCACTATTCAGTTATATTTTTATCCCGGTAGTAAGTAATACAGATTATCTGTGATACTAAGTAGATGGTATTTTAGGCAATCAAGCTCCCATCATTTTTATAAGGAGGAAAAAAGTATGAGTAATGCAGCGATTTCTGTAAAAGGGCTGAAAAAATCCTTTAAAGACAAGGAAGTCTTAAAGGGGGTGGATTTTGAAGTGTGGCGTGGCGAAATTTTCGCATTGCTGGGCTCAAATGGAGCAGGCAAGACAACGACGGTCAACACCCTCTCGACGCTGATGAGGCCCGATGGCGGCGAAGCAGCTATTTGCGGCTTTGACTCCCGGCGTCAACCGGATCATGTTCGCCAGAGCATCAGCCTGACAGGACAATTCTCAAGCTTAGACGGCATGCTGACAGGAAGAGAAAATCTGATGATGATCGCCAAGCTTCGCGGAGTTTCCAATCCCGCTCAAGTCGCCGACAATCTGCTTGCAAAATTCAGCCTTACCGATGCGGCCAACCGACGGGCGGACCAATATTCCGGCGGGATGAAGCGCCGGATTGACATTGCCATGAGCCTGATCGGGACGCCAGCCGTTATTTTTCTTGATGAACCGACGACAGGACTTGACCCCGAAGCGCGTATTGAAGTCTGGAATACCATAAAGGAACTTGCTGGCAGCGGCACGACCATCCTGCTGACGACCCAGTACCTGGAGGAAGCCGAACAACTGGCGGACCGTATCGCCATCCTGCATGGCGGAAAAATCATTACGACCGGTACCCTTTCCGAACTTAAAGAGATGTTCCCGCCTGCGAAAGTGGAGTATATCGAGAAGCAGCCGACATTGGAGGAAATTTTCCTCGCAATCATCGGCAAAAAGGAGGAAATGTAAATGAAAAGCAAAACAGGGGTATTACTGGGGCGTTTAATGCGCAATATTATGCGCAGTCCGGATACAATGATTACGGTGGCGATTACGCCGATTATGATGATGCTGCTGTTTGTTTATGTATTTGGAGGCTCCATAGAAACAGGCACTGACAACTACGTCAATTATTTATTGCCGGGAATTTTACTGATGGCTATTGCATCCGGCGTCGCTTACACTTCATTGCGGCTGTTTAACGATGTAAAGAACGGGCTGATGGCTCGTTTCATTACCATGCCTATCAAGCGCTCATCGGTATTGTGGGCTCACGTGTTGACTTCGCTTGTTTCCAATGCGCTTACTGTCGTGGTGGTTATCCTTGTTGCCCTCTTGATAGGCTTCCGTTCCAATGCTGATATCCTCGATTGGCTTGCCGTAGCCGGGATACTCGGGCTGTTTACGCTGGCACTGACGTGGATTGCGGTCATTCCTGGATTGACAGCAAAATCTATGGAAGGGGCGACTGCCTACTCGTACCCGCTGATTTTCCTGCCGTTTATCAGTTCGGCCTTTGTCCCTACCGATACCATGCCCAAAATTGTTCGTGCGTTTGCTGAGAACCAGCCCGTGACTTCAATCGTGAATGCAATTCGTACACTCTTGTATGAAGGGTCTGTTGGCAATGATATCTGGATCGCGCTTTCCTGGTGCATCGGCATCATGGTCATCGGTTACTTCTTCGCCACTAAAGCATTTAAACGCCAATTAGGGTAAGTACACAATTATCTATGATTAAGTAAAGGTTATTCGCTATGGAGCTACACACAAAATAGACCTTGAATGGCAGATAGCCATACAAGGTCTGTTGATATTGATCTCTAGATAAAATTATTTTTGTTCCTTATACGCAAGGCAATCTCCACTACTTCCTCTGGAGAAAAGTCCTCATCATTCCAAAAAATTAAGTCACTAAAAAATAGTGCCTGACCCCAGGCACTTTAAAGCGGTATTCTAGTTGGGGTCAGGCACCGGTTGTACTCTATAACTTTAGAGGGTGCTGTTATTTATTTGCGTATAATTTCGTCAACTTAATGGCAGTAATGCTAAGCCCAGGTATAAAGTATTCTCATTACAATTTAGTCTTTTAGTAAATCTTCATCTAAAAATAATTCGATATCATCTAAATTTACATTTTGCTCTCGGTGATGAGGGGTAAATTTTAATATGAATTCTTCAAAAGAATTTGCTATGAGATAAACATATTCTTTTCCATCTTTAGAAACTTCTCCTTCATGATACCAATAGTAAATTTTACCTCTATATCGACCATTTATTCCTATACATAATAAATCTCCCCCATCTGCATCTGCAATAGGCATCAATTCTTTCCCTAAAACATCTTTGTAGGTTTTAATAACCGATTCAATATTATAGTTATCATCTGTAATACCATAAAAACCACCAATGGAATCAAAACCATCCTTGTGAGTGACGGGCGTAATTTCAATTGGCTTATACATTATATTATCTTTTATAAAACTTCCTCCATATTCAAGTAAAAACTCTTTATAATCTGATGGTAAATCTACACCATACAAATTTTCAATCATATGAATAGATTTATAGGCATCTTTCTTTTGGGAAACTGCTATTTCTGTGTCTATTATTTTAGTTAGTGCACTCTTTAATTTTTGATTCATTTTTATTATCCTCCTCTTAAATCAGACGCTGAACCAATATGAGGTATATTTCCATGCAAATCTGTTGGGATTAATTCAATTTCAGTAGTACTTTTATGATGAGGGGTTAATCCTTTTTCTTTTAACCAAACCTTTGCCTGATTCATTGATTTATATCCTTTCAATTGCATAATTTTTTCATAAACCAAATTAAAGTCATTTTTTGACCCATCTAACATACCTTCTTTAAATTTTATGGATCCTTTACTCCATGGCGTGAAATTAGGTCTACCATCAAGGAATTCTACACCCTCACCATTAGTTACCTTATTAACTTCTGGCTTATCTGAATACCATGTTCCATTTCCAGGTTCTCCTACCCATTTTCCATTTGTTCTAGGCACCCTTGTTTTGGGCTTACCTAAACCCTTAACTCCAAATGCTTTCTCCGTTAACATCTTGATCTTCGTCAACGGGTCATATAGAACATTATAAGGCACCGGCCCCTGAGCAAGTCCACCTCCTGCCAGAGCAGGTGTCTGAACTGGCGTATAAATCGACTTCTTCCCTTTACCAGCCTGGCGAACCGTCTTGGCAATGGTTCCAGCTTTCCCAATCCCCTTATCCCCCAGAATGCCAATTCCAAGGGAAGTCAGGCCATAGGTAAAGAAGGCTGTCCGGCTCTTGGCGTCCCCATTTACAACATCCTGCTCCCATGCGCTGGAGACAGCGGACCATATATACTTCGGCATATCCAGAGCCTGGCTTACTTTTCCGATAGGGTCATTTATAATGCCCAAATAAAATTCCTGGTGCTTCCTTTGATTTTCGAGCAGCTGGTCACGGTTAAACAGCAACAACTCACTGCCTAAAAACAGCGGACTGAACGGGCCCATGATGGTTCTGCCCAGCTCATAAGTTGACTTCAGTCCATCCCATGTATCCCCTACGGCTTTGGATGCCCCTTCAATAGCTCCTTCAGCTATATCCTGAAGAATGCTTTGCCCGCTTTCTGGATTGGGATTCGATATTTCCACGTGGAAATCCTTCCAGTTGAGAGATTTAGGCTGGTATTGGGCCAGAGATAAGCTGCCGCTTTGGAACATGCCCGCGATTTTTTGGATGTATTGGTTCATGTGGGATAGATCTTGCAGGAGAGGGTCCAGTGCAGCCGTTTCCCGATGGTCGAAGTCCTCTAGTTTCTCAACGGTTTGGCGGCTTGAGTCCTCAGCGCTCTTTGTTGCCTGGATAAATCGGCCATCCTCCAGCCGCGGAAGCGCAACAATATCGCTAACGGACTTCATGATCCCATTCGCTTCCTCTGTCAGCTCAGCAGTGATCTGAAGAGTATTTTTCAGTCCCTGTTTGAGCTCATGCTCCAGGAATTCCTGGCGGATAAAGCCTGAAGGGGAGGGTTCAATGTCCTGCAATGAACCTATAAAACTTTTTAAATAGGATTGATACTCGTCAATCCAGGATTCAAGGAATTGCAAGTAAAAAAAGTGCCTGACCCCCTACACTCTAGCGTTAGTCGGGGGCAGGCACCTGTGTTTTTATAATACAGATCTTTAAATACAATTAATTTAAATTAAACTACTTGAGGCTGAGGTTATAATCATATTTCTTTTAATACTTCATCTACAGAATTGCCAAAGATGTTTGGATCTTCCTTTTTTATATCATTCAATAAGTTTATTATTGTTTCTTTTGTCTTGATATCTACTTTAGATAGTGTTTCTCCGTATAAACTTCTTACTTGGTCATTATTTAGAATTCTGTAATGTAAAATTTCCATCCATTCTCTTGCTCTATCAATAACACTTGGGACTGCTTTTGCTATAAAGTATAAACCTTCTTCAATATTTTCTTTATATAGATGTTCTATCCCATGCACTAAGCCAAACATTATTTCATATTGTTCAGTATCATCGTCAAATCCCATACATAAGTCGGTAATTACTGACGTATCTCCTAAGCCAATTAGATTGCTTAGCGCTCCTTCAAAATTAGATATTTCTTTTTGAGATTGAAGAAATCTATTTGTGTAAATCTTTGTTAATTCCAATTTTATGTCCATACATTCCACCCACTCACTTATTGAATAGCTCAGGATATAAATCCCTATTCTTTCTAATAGTATGTAGAAGTATTTCAGGTGTATATACACCATCCTTCATGTACCCCGGCTTAACTGAAATCAAATTAAATAACCATACCTACTTATGACGGTTCATCCAATTTCATTGGTTAAATATATGAATATACTTAAAATTCTATTTATTATGTATAATATTACCATAGAGAGAAAAGTTTAATGGATACTACCATGATTAAAAGTGTTGGACAAATTGGAATACCTGTAAAAGATATAAATAGGGCATTGGATTTTTATAAGGAAAAACTAGGACTCTCTCTATTATTTAACACGGATAGTATGGCATTCTTTGAATGCGATGGCTTACGGCTGATGTTATCACTACCTGAAAAAGATGAATTCGCCCATTCAAGTGCAGTTATTTATTTTCAAGTAACTAATATTAAAGATACTTATGAGCGATTAGTAAGTAAAGAAGTTATCTTTATCGATGAACCACATGTTGTAGCGAAAATGGGACAAACAGAAACATGGATGGTATTTTTTAAAGATACAGAAGATAATACTCATGCATTAATGAGTGAAGTACAAGAATAAGAAAACCAATAGGAAACCATCTCAATAACCAACGATCTCCTTCATTTTAAATTCGCCTTTTTTGAAAAAAAAACGTGCCTGACCCCCGGCACTTTAAAACGATAGTATAGTTGGGGTCAGGCACCTGTTTTTTGACTGTTGTGAGTATTAATACTTTATGAAATTAAATTTATTCTCCTTATAATCAGTAGTTGTCCTTAAAAATTCTATACTTATTCTGTCAACTTTTATTTCAATATATTTATCCATCAATTCAGGATAGTCAGAGAAATACTCATCGTCGTCAGTAAAAACTACTCCTGCATCAATATTATCTTCATGTAACAAACCTCTTATATAATACTCATAACCCAAACCAATACGTTCTATTTCTTTCTTCTCTCCCTGGATTTCACGAATCATTAACTCATTTAAAATAGTAAACCCTATTGTTACAGGGTAACTTTTTCCTACTTCAATTTTATAAGGACAAATAAAAGCAAATCCTGTAAATTTAATACCCTTGATCTCAATTGTCACTTCTTCCTCAATTTGTGGGTCTAGCCTTTTAACGAGAGCCGTATATACCATATATAAATCCTCACTTCCTACTCTGCTGGATTAATCACTGGAATATTTTCACCATTAATGGTCTTCCAGATCTTTTTGCCACTCTGAGTCTGGTAGGTCGTAATATCTCCTTTATTATTAGTACCTACAAATTCAAACTTTGCTTTACCATTTTTGTTATTTCCCATAAACTTGATATATCCTGTCCTAATTTCACCTTTATTTTCATACTTGACCTTTATGCCATTATTAATAACCTCTTTTGCACCTTCAAGATACTCGTCGGCATTTTTATATAATCCATCAAATTCCTTCCCATGCTTATCAAAATGTCCTTCTAGTTTACCACGATCTGCAAAATCTGAAGGGCTTTTACCCGTACCCTTAACCCCAAACACATCATCAGTCACTGTCTTAATCTTCTTCAACGGATCATTAACAAAAAGTGGTGCCTGACCCCCGGCACTTTAAAGCGGTAGTATAGTTGGGGTCAGGCACCTGTATCCTGGAACTTCACCAATCTGTATGACAGCAGGTGATTTTTATCTTGGCAGCCAGGATAAACAAATAGGTGAAGTGATGGATGTGCCTATTATATGCATAACTCAAACTTTGCCTATTGGGAGCACATGCAAATTGTCATTGATGTAATAGACGGGATAGGCAATTCTTTTTCACTAGAAAGCTTGAAAGATAAATCCTTCGTCATCCGTTCTAACAAATTGATTGCTGAATAATAAAGAAACACCTTTCGCTCATAATTTAAATAAAGCGAGAGGTGTTTTTTTATGAATGTATTTAAACTGAATTTTTCCTGCAGAATGATTAATCTGGACCGAGCTTACCTGTCCTTAAGTAAATAAAGGTTAGTAAAATCTTCTATTAATAACTCTAAAATAAAATCTTATTTATTAATTCTTGATCTACCTGATTATCGAACTCTTCAAAAGATCTTATTACTGAATACTCCACCATTTGTTTAAAGAAATTTCCTTTTTCATCAAACTTCATGACAATATTTCACCAGAGTGGTGTGACCCGTGCTGCAAGAAATGTGCTGAAGAAATAAAAATAGGCTGGGATAGAAAAAGGGGCCTGATGTATAGTTAGGGTCAGGCACCTGTTTTTCTTTGAATGGCAGATGGCCATTCAAGGTCTGTTTATTTTGATCTCACTATTCAACCTTTGAATATTTCTGGAATCTTCTCTCTCCATATCAATAACAGCTCTATAAATTCCTCCGTTTCAATTTTATTTTGAGTAGGTTCATCAATCCGATAATGATGTTCAGCTACTGTCACATCTTTCTTGATATTTACACTCGTAGCATTCAAAGTAATTTCAAAGTCTTCATATACCCCTTCTAAAACTTTCTTAATGTATCCTATATACTCATCCACTTCTTCTTCTGTTGAAATATCCTGAATAAAATCCGAGAAAATACTTATTTCTTCCGGCAATACTATTCCTAAATCACCAAATGGGTCTTTCTTAAATTCAAATGGATATCTCATATCCCTGAATCACCTTCTATATTATTTTTTATATAATGGATATGCCGGAAAAAGGAGCCTGACCCTCAGCCCTTTAATGCGGTAGTATAGTTGGGGTCAGGCACCTGTTGTTAAACCTGAATTTTTGCGGCAGAAAGATCTTTCTGGACCGAGCTTACCTGTCCTTAAGTAAATAAAGGTTAGCCTAACAAAACAAAAGGTGAGCTAACATCTTCTGTAGCCCACCTGTGAATGATTTAATTCCTTAAATCCTATACCTATTATTTCATTAATTTTTGATAGCTGGTTAAAGGTGATTTCATTACTGTACTGACAAGGGTTCAGTCCCAGTTGACATCAAGTGCAATTGATTCATAAGTATCCCTTGCACCTCATTGTTTTTTACCAGTTATCAATTCCTTCTTGAAATATGTCTATTACATAGTCCTCAAATGTATTATACCTTGGGTGTAAATCTGTCCCCGCCCTTTCCCAACTAAATACTCTTTCATCTTTAATATCTGCACTATACATACATCTAACAAATTCTCCCGAGTCCTCTAAAACAATTAAGTTCAAACCCAACCCTAATTTTCTCCATCTCTCTGTTGCATCAACTACAGATGCTCCTAAATTCCCCTGGACACCTTCAAGCTCGACTCCACATATTCCTCCCGAACCATATTTTTTTATAAAATTGCGGTAACTTCGAGGAAGTTTAACTTTAAGTCTTTCTTCAGCCTTATTAATATATTCTTCTGATACTTCTCCAAAAAAATCATCTTCTTCACCATAATTTTCGATCATCTTTATAATTCTTTCATCCATCAAATAAACTCACTCCTATTACTCACTAGCACGCATTTTCCAATAGTTACTTCTAAAGTTATTATACATTTTTTCGAGTTCTGGATTATTCCTAAAACTTGTTCCATTTTCAACTAAACCATGTAGCGTCGAATCGTATTTATCATGAGTTACCTCTGCAATTTCAACCATTCCACCAGGTTCTTTTTGAACTAAATGGTGTAATTCAACTTTACTTTCCACTCCGTCTTTTACAATATATGGTGATTTACCCTTTTCCATCAATTCTCCATTTGACTTTCCTAGTGCCTTCGGATTAATAGGTACATAATTTTTATCAATCTCAATTTGGTACACTCTTCTGGAGACATCTACTTTCTTCCCACCAACTTTAACTGTTCCTTTTACTTCTACAGCAATATACTTATCATCTAGCCAATCTAATTCAATTTGTTCAGAAGATAATTTTCTTGATTTAAGCCTCGCAGCTTTACCCGTACCCTTAACCCCAAACACATCATCAGTCACCGTCTTAATCTTCGTCAACGGATTAAAAAGAATATTATACGGCACTGGCCCCCTAGCCATTCCTCCTCCAGCCACAGCTGGTGTCTGAACCGGCATAAAAATCGGAAGTGCCTTCTCGCCTTTACCAGCCTGGCGAACCGTCTTGGCAACGGCTCCAGCTTTCCCGATCCCCTTATCCCCAAGAATGCTGATTCCAAGTGAAGTCAGGCCATAGGTAAAGAAGGCTGTACGGCTCTTGGCGTCCCCATTTACAACATCCCGCTCCCAGGCGCTGGAGACAGCGGACCATATATACTTCGGCATATCCAGAGCCTGGCTTACTTTTCCGATAGGGTCATTTATAATATCCAAATAAAATTCCTGGCGGATAAAGCCTGAAGGGGAGGGTTCAATGTCCTGCAATGAACCTATAAAACTTTTTAAATAGGATTGATACTCATCAATCCAGGATTCGAGAAATTGAAGGAAAGGCTGGTGGCAATCCTGATAAAATGCATGTATGGCCTGGCTGCCCTGCCCTTTGAATGCCTCTTCAAGAGACACCAGCTCCTGGATGGATACCTGAACTTGACTTATCTGATCTTTAAGGATGGATAATTGATTGCTCGTCTCGTCGATTCCTGCAAGCAAGGAATCTGCTTCTAACACCTTCAACAGAATCAGCTCCGCATTATAAATTCCATTTTCTTCTATTTATATCTTAAAGGACTCTGACATTTAGTTGAATAGGAATTTTGGCATGAAATAGTGTAAAAAGTTCCTTGAAAATTGTTTGTTCTCCTAAATATGCTGCAGTCCTCATTGACCCCGGCTTAACTGAAATCAAATTAAATAACCATACCTACTTATGCCGGTTCATCCAATTTCATTGGTTAAATATATGAATATACTTAAAATTCTATTTATTATGTATAATATTACCATAGAGAGAAAAGTTTAATGGATACTACCATGATTAAAAATGTTGGACAAATTGGAATACCTGTAAAAGATATAAATAGGGCATTGGATTTTTATAAGGAGAAACTAGGACTCTCTCTATTATTTAACACGGATAGTTGTAAACGCTAGAATAAAGTTGACAGTTTTCGCTTGATTAGATTTTACACTTTTGCTCTATCAGCCTAAAACTTTAGTAAAA
>NZ_MRTQ01000023.1 GCF_001956215.1 Paenibacillus sp. FSL R5-0490
AAAGTGAAACTTCAATTAGTGGGGAGTGCTTTTTCCCCGCTAATTGTTAGTTGAACCAATCGGGCCTTTACGGGCAGTTTGACACCCGCTTAACTCAATTGATTCCTCTGAGTCTTGAAGTGGGGTCTTACTGCCCGTTAGACTGCGATAAAGTGAAACTTCAATCAGTGGGGGGTTTTCTTTTCCCCACTGATTGTTAGTTGAACCAATCGGGCCTTTACGGGCAGTTTGACACCCTTATCACCTTTGGTTCCGCTGAGTCTTGAAGTGGGGTCTTACTGCCCGTTAGACTGCGATAAAGTGAAACTTCAATTAGTGGGGAGTGCTTTTTCCCCGCTAATTGTTAGTTGAACCAATCGGGCCTTTACGGGCAGTTTGACCCCCTTATTATCTTTGGTTCCGCTGAGTCTTGAAGTGGGGTCTTACTCCCGTTAGACTGCGATAAATAAATATAATCAAAACAACATTCTAAATGATGGCGATATATATTGTACAGGATAATTGCTTTTTTAGCTATTTTATATATAGAAGAAGAACCCTGAAAGTATGTTACAGTTTCCTTACAAACAAAAAAAATTCAGGCGGCGCAGAGGAAGCCGCCCTCATTTCTTATCTTATTTATTATCAAAATACAGGCGGATCGTTGAACCTTCTTTTAACTTAATGCCCGGCTGAGGCGTTTGTTTTACCACCGTATCCCCTGTCCCGCTGGCATCAATTTTCAGGTTAAGATATAGTTCCCCAAGGTCTTTCTTTGTCATACCTACCATATCAGGAACCTCAATCATTGGGGAATCCATCCATGTCAGCTCTTTTTCAATTTGATTTTTGCGGGGCTTTACACCCATCGCCCGCAGGCTGTCCCCCATGATTTCTCCTACAATCGGAGCAGCTACAACACCCCCAAATTGAACGGTTCCTTTTGGATTATCCACAGCCACATACACGACGAGCTGAGGATCATCAGCAGGTGCAAACCCTATGAATGATACGATATGGTTATTTTCCAGGTACCTGCCATTTTGCGCTTTCTGTGCAGTCCCCGTTTTTCCCCCAACACGATATCCGTCAACGAACGCTTTTTTTCCTGATCCTTTTGCCACAACTGACTCAAGCGCTTTGCGGATTTCATCTGATGTTTCCTTTGAAATTACTTTTCTCTTTGCATCAGGCGATTTTTTCATCAAAACTTCACCTGTAGCCGGATTTATAAGCTCTTTTGCTATATAAGGCGTATATAATGTTCCGCCATTAACCGCAGCTGAAATGGCTGCTACCTGCTGAATCGGGGTAACGGAAACCCCCTGACCAAAAGCAGTGGTTGCCTGCTCGACTGGACCAACCCGATCGAGATTAAATAGAATCCCTTTCCCCTCGCCCTGAAGGTCGATGCCGGTCTTTTCGCCGAACCCGAAGTCGCGAATATATTTAAATAGAGACTCCTTGCCTAATCTCTCACCCAGCTCTACAAAGCCTGGGTTGCAGGAATTCTGTACTACTTCAAGATAAGTCTGACTGCCATGTCCACCCTTTTTCCAGCATCTCAGTCTGGCACCGCCCACTTCAACAGATCCCGGGTCGTGGAAATGATCCTTTTCCAAATTTACCTTTCCCTCTTCTAATGCAGCTGCCAGAGTAATGATTTTAAATGTGGAACCAGGCTCGTATGTACTCCATATCGGCAGATTGCGGTTGTAGATCTCCGGAGGAACATTTTTAAAATTCGCGGGGTCAAAATCCGGTCTGCTGGACATGGCAAGAACCTCTCCATTATTTGGATTCATGGCAATTGCGATTATTCCATCAGGGTTGTATTCCGCCTGAGCTATATCAAGCTCCCTTTCTACAATAGTCTGTATCTTTGAATCGATGGTAAGCTTTAAATCCATTCCATCAACCGGCGGCTTATAGTCATCCGCCATATCGTTCATCCGCTCTCCCTTTGCATTCGCATAAAACTTAACAGATCCCTTTTTCCCTTTTAACTTTTCATCATAATATAACTCAAGGCCCATAAGACCCTGATTATCAATTCCTGCAAACCCCAGAACATGCGATAGGTAATTACCGAAAGGATAATGGCGTTTTGAATCTTCACCAATGTATACTCCTTCGATACCCAATGCACGGATTTCTTTCGCTTTTTCATGGGAAATCTTTCTGCCTTGAGGAATTTTCACACTTGATGCCCTTTTGGTGATAAGCTCATAGGCTTTTTCTTTTGGCATATTCAGTACTGCAGCCAATTTCTCTGCAGCATCTGCAGGATCCTTGATTTGTCTGGGTACAACATAGACAGTTGGAGCACTGACATTAGTAGCCAGCGGAACACCATTTCTGTCAACGATTTCTCCTCTTTCCGGTTCGAAGGGGATATCTCTGCTCCAGAGCTCCTTTGCGCCATCTGTAAGCATATTCCCCAGAAAAAACTGAACATATCCCAGACGCAAATCAATTATAAAAAAGACGAGAATACCAACAAACAACGCTGCAGTCAGCCGTTTTCGAACGGTTACATTAGAAACACGCATGTACGGACGAACCTCCTTAAATTATAGCTCGTTCCAATATATGCTTGTACCAAAACGAATAGAACGCACTGCCGCACATCCGGCAGTACGTTCCCCATTTAATCAAGCACTGCTTCCTCTTCTTCTTGCTGCTCTTCTGATTTGAGGTTCTCCTCATTATATTTCTCAGCAGGGTGCTCAAGTTCGACTATTAAATAGTCACCTTCCCTAAGTACAGAACCGGCTTTCAGATTTTGTTTCATCACATACCCGCTTCCAACAGTATTAAGCTTTAAGTCAGCAAGCTTTGCCACCTTCATGACGTCCCTTAACGACCAGCCAGACATATCAGGCACTGTTAATTCACCATCTGTCTTTAAGATCACTCGTTCGCCTTCAAGCAAATTATACATATTGCCAGGGACCTGCCTTTGTACCTTGGTGCCCTTTCCCAGCACAATAGCTTCAAATCCGGATTTTTTCAATTGTGCCTTTGCTTCCTCAACTGTTTTTCCTTCCACTTCAGGCGCTTGTTCCGAATTTGCCTTTAGTTCTTTTGCCGGTTCTATATTTAAATATTGCAGACTGCTTTTCATTACCGGAGTAAAAATCTTAGCAACAGGTTCTGCACCATTTGTACTGAGGTCAATATCCGGCTGCTGGACCGCTACATAGATGATCAGTTCAGGATCATCTTTTGGCGCCATGCCTAAAAACGAGAAGATAAAATTTTCATGACCTGTTAAATATCCCCCGCCATTTGGATCGGGGATTTGGGCAGTCCCCGTTTTTCCCGCAACCTCATAGCCTTCGATATTATACCTTTTATACCCTGTTCCTTTTTCAGAAGAAACAACTGTTTCCAGGATATCCCTGGCTTTCTTTGCCGTTTCTGCAGATATGGGATTACCCTTCACCTTCGGCTTTGTTTTTTTCACGACTTCCTTTTTATCGCTATCAACAATACTGCTGATAACATGTGGCTGCATCATTTTGCCGTCATTCGCGATGGCGGTAGCTGCCTGTATCTGCTGAATAGGCGTAATGGCCGAACCTTGTCCGAATCCCGTAGTTACCTTATCAAGCGGCCACTCATAAGCGATCTTTCCGCCCGTTTCATTCGGCAGGTCAATCCCCGTCGGATTTTCAAAGCCGAACTTTGTTATATATTCCCTGTATTTTTCATACCCGAGCTTTTCTTTCACTATCTTCGCAAAAGCCACATTCGATGAACGCTGCACACCTTCAAGGTAAGTAATCGATCCCCAGCCGCGTCCCTGATTATGGTCTCGTATAGCCGGTGAATTTTCCGTCACTTTATAACTTCCTGATTTATACCATTCATTCGGATTAAACTCACCCTCCTCAATGGCAGCAGCCAAAGTAAAAATCTTCATGGTTGATCCGGGCTCAAATGAGTTTTCAATCACTTCATTATGCCAAGTGTCTTCGATGCCTTCCTTTGTTTTCGGATGAAAGGACGGTCTCTGTCCCATAGCCAAAATTTCACCTGTTTTAGCATCAGCGACTACCGCAACCATTTTTTTCGGCTTATACTCCTCGTCTACTTTATTCATAGAATCTTCGAGGAAGGTCTGGATCTTCTTATCGATCGTCAGATACACATCTTTGCCATTTTGAGCAGGCTGGATTTTTTGATCTCCATTAGGAAGCAGATAGCCCCATATATCACTTTCATAGCTGAATTTCCCATCTTTTCCTGTGAGCACCTTATTTAAGCTCTGCTCGAGGCCCAGCATCCCGACTGTATCGGTCTTATTTGTTTTTGATTTTTTCTTTTCAACATACCCGACTAAATGTGAGGCGAAGACTCCATTTGGATAAAACCGCTTGGAATCTGTTATGAAGGTAATCCCGGGCAATTTCATATCTTCTATTTCTCTTTTTGTCTTTAACGGAAGATCGCGGCCCTCTTTTCCAAATTCAACCTGGAATGGTTTTTCTCCATCTTTTGTTTTCTTTGTTAAAATCCTGTAAATCTCTGACTCTTCCAGGTCAATGGCTTTTGAAAGCGCCGCTGCTGTTTTTCCGGGGTCTTTCACATAATCAGGTTTCATGCTTTTGTCCAGGATTGCTACAAGCTTGTAAGAAATAGTATCCTCGGCAATGACTTCGCCATTTCGGTCATAAATGGTACCCCTTTTGGCCTGAATGGTCTTTTCGCGTTCATATTTCTGCTGAGCCTTAGCTGCAAGTGCGTGGCCTGCTGCCTCACCTGTTGCCTGAATAGAAACAAAGCGAAAAATTAATACAAAAAAGAGCAGGCTGAATATTAAAAATAATATCGCTGCTCCAAAATTGATATTTGGCTGTTTCTTCATTAATCTTCCACGACCTTGACATTATTTCCGCTGAATTTGAGACCCATTGCTTCAGCTTTCGCTTTAATGCGTTCGTATGTACTTAATTCACTCACTTGCATACTAAGATCTGTATTCACTTTGCTCTGCGTTTGGATTGCTTCTTCTGTTTGCTGAATTTCTTTGTTTACTTCGTAAATGGCCGCCTGATTTGAAACCATTTGCACTGCACCAAAACAAACAATGCCAGTGAAAGCAAGCCCCAGTATTTTCTCGCCGGGGGAAAGCCAGGACTTTTTTGTTTTTAATTTCTTTGGGGCCTGTACGGGCTGGGTTTGAACATCAAATTGTTTTTCTTCCTGTATTTTTCGGGCTAAATTGCTCATAATTCCCCTCCTGTAATTTATTTTCTCTATTCGATTAAAGCTTTTCTGCTATTCTCAGCTTTGCGGACCTTGCTCGATTATTATGTTCCAGCTCTTCCTCTGAAGGCAGAATCGGCTTTCTGTTAATTAACTTTAAGGTTGGCTTATATTCATCTGGAATAATCGGCAGGCCGGGAGGCAGATTCGGTGTTTCGCTGGCTTTTTTAAAGGCAGCTTTACAAATTCGGTCCTCCAGTGAGTGAAACGTAATTACGCTGATTCTTCCATTGGGATTTAATATGTCAATAGCCTGGTGCAGAGAATCTTCAAATACACCCAGTTCATCATTTACAGCTATTCTAATTGCCTGAAAAACACGCTTGGCGGGATGTCCGCCTTTTCGCCTGGCAGGTGCAGGAATGGCCTCTTTAATAATTTCTACCAGCTGGCCTGTTGTTTCTATCGGAGTAACTTCCCTGGCCGCTTCAATTTTCCTCGCAATTTGCTTTGAGAATTTCTCTTCTCCATATCTGAAGAAGATTTTCACAAGTTCACCATATTCCCAGCTGTTTACCACATCATAAGCGGAAATATCAGCACCGGTATCCATTCTCATATCAAGCGGGGCATCATTATGATAGCTGAATCCTCTTTCAGGTGTATCCAGCTGAGGTGAAGAAACGCCAAGATCATATAAAACACCATCCACTCTAGAAACACCAAGGTTTTCAAGCTCTTCCTGAAGATACTTGAAATTGCTTTTGATAATCGTGATTCTGTCGCCATATTCAGCCAGTTTTTCTTTTGCGTGTGCAATTGCTGTGTCATCCTGGTCAAATGCGTATAGCTTTCCTTTTGCAGACAGCTGGGAAAGAATTAATTTACTGTGGCCTGCTCCGCCCAGGGTACAATCCACATACACACCATCAGGATGGATGTTTAAGCCTTCTACTGTTTCTTTTAATAGTACTGTTGTATGTTCAAACATTGTTGAATGAATCCACCTTTCCAATCAGAGAAGCACAAGACGCGTTGTAAGCATCCGGAGCTAAACAAGTATCTTTGTTTCATGGGAAATTATATTACTAAAACATTCCCATTATATATCAAACCCAATCATATTTTCCGCAATATCAGCAAAAGATTCCTCTGATTCTGCAAAATAATCTTCCCAAAGATTTTTGCTCCATATCTCGATCCGATTGGAAACGCCCAGCACTACACATTCTTTTTCCAATTTTGCATATTGCAGAAGCGGGGAAGCAATATTTATTCTTCCTTGCTTATCTATTTCACATTCAGTGGCACCTGAAAAGAAAAAACGGGTAAATGCACGGGCATCTTTTTTAGTAAGCGGAAGTCCTTTTAATTTCTCTTCAAGCTGCCTCCACTCATCCATGGGGTAGCCAAACAAACATTGATCAAGGCCGCGTGTCAAAACAAATGTTTCACCCAGGTTATCACGAAACTTGGATGGCACGATGAGACGGCCTTTATTATCAACGTTATGATGGAACTCACCCATGAACATACCCACTGCACCCACTTTCTAACTCAAATGTACCACAATCCCCCACTTTCCTCCACATGTTTTTAATTATTCTACCACTACATTTAAAATCCTGCTTCCTATAAGGTATTCTTCCATTTTCCGTTCGTCTTTTTATTACATTTTCTTTAAACTCTTTACTGTTTTTACACAAGGTTTTTTAAAGGGGAAAACACAGGTGATAAAGAGGTTTCACCTTCTTTTTCATATAAAAAGGACCTTATCCAAATGGATAAGGCCCGAAGAATAATGGCGAATATTAAATTTTTATGACTTTGTGTGTCCCATCAAAATCAAACGAGATATGGAGTAATTCTTCAAGAAAATCTGTCCCATATTTATTAAGGTAATATAGAATATTCCACACTCTCTCCTGAGGAATGCCGCCCGGTCTCAGGGAGATTTCCGCTTTTTCATATTTTTTAATAACCACATCATATTTTTGCTGTATGGATTTCTGAATTTTATTCTCCATGAAATCTATTTGCTTCAATAACAGCTCTTCATTTTTCTTCAACAGTGGAAGAAGGGCACTAACATCTTTTAATGTAAGCTCTTCAATAAGCTCATAATTTTGTTTTAACTGATCTTTTGTTTTACGGAACTGGTCTTCTAAGCTTTCATTTTTAATACTCTTTAGATAAGCTTCCTTCACTGCTTCCGTTCCTGATACGAGCACAGACTGTAAATCAAGTCCTAATTCGTCCAAATCACTTTCTACAGACCGTTCTAAAAAGGTTATATTTAAACGCGGCATAATAGGAGGCATTTTCATCCCAAACCATTCAAATGCCATTTTAAGTTCAGCCCAATAGGCAATTTCACCAGGCCCGGCTATAAAGGCTAGAACCGGAAATAGGCATTCCTGAGTGATGGGTCTTGTCACCACATTATTGCTCAGTCTTTCTGGATGATTTTCAGCAATCTCCAGAAGCTCACTCATGGTAAACTCATGGAAGCACTCCTTCCCTGTAAATACCTTTTTCTCCTGATTGAACTCCAAAAGAACCCTTTCTTTATGCTTTTCATCATAATAGAACAGGTTGGCAGCATTTTCACTTAAATCAATGGCATTTGAAAATCCAGCATTCTCCAGGTTATGCTGCTGGATTTTCACACGGTTTGTGATTTCTTCAAAGCCTTTAATCTGGTTGCCAAAAATACTGCTTTCAAGCTGGCGGAGCCTTGGGTCACCGGAATCAACCAGAAGAAGCCCTGTTTCTTTAAATAAATGCATGATAATGCCGGCAAAGAAATCCACATAGGTTTTGGAATGCATAATTTTTTCTTCCAATACCAAAAGGAGATTTTTTGTATGTTCGGTCTCTCCAAAAGTTTCAATGATGTCTTCCACCCATGCCCTGCATTTTTCACGGTTCAAAGGGATATTTGATACCATTTTCTTCTCTAATACTTTTTCAGGGTAAGTCAATTTTTCCATTTTATTATTCTTCTCGATGAAAATGTGATTTACTTCCTGATAGTCATGATCCTCGCCCGCAATCCAGAAAACAGGTACAACGGGAATGCCCAGCTTACTTTCCTGCTGTTTTGCAAGATGAATGATTGAGATGATTTTATGTATAGTATAAAGAGGTCCCGTCAAAATCCCTGCCTGCTGTCCTCCGATAATCACTGCACTATTTTCTTGCTTAAGCTTATTTAGCGAGTCATGAACTGCCGGTGAAGAAGGAAAACGATCCATAAACTCTCCAATATATTGAGAAAGTTCATTCCTCATAAATGAACGGCCCTTCAGTTCAGCTACCCTTGCTTTATAATCAGAATCCGAATTATAACGATAGTGAAAAAACTGCATAAGTTCTTCTGTTTGTGCAATATAATCTGTTGCAAACCGGTTTGTTGCCGGTAATGAGAGATTAAGAATCTCCATTAATGAACTTCCTTTCTCATAGCTGATCATTTTGATTTTCATCTTATGAGTATAGCATTGTCTTAATTGAAAAGAAAAAAACTTTGCTTACCTAAATGCTTCAATTCTAAATGTTAAATCATCATGTTTATAAACCTGTTTATTAAGGTATGAAAACAACGGAAGTTACCCTTTGAACAAGACCGATTAGCATCAAGATAATATAAGCTGTTAAATAGAGCAGGAAATTAAATCTCCAGAATCCTTTGAATAAGATACGCATATTAATTTCATGCTTAATTCTCCAATGAATGATAATAAAAATGACAGCTGTAATGAGCAGGGATAGAATAATCATCCATAGAAAAGATTTATCCCAGATAACGATAATTAAATAGTGAACCGACAATATAAATAAAAAAGTGCTGACATCCAAGGCAATATGTACAGATTTTTTATGTTTTTTTGTAATTTGTTTGCTGATAATAAAAACAGCCAGGTACCCGAGCAGCGGTATGGTCACCAGTGTTGCAATCAGGCTTGAGAACACAGTGTTCAACTTATTTCCCCCTCTCCCTGCCTTTAATCTGACAATAAAGACTTTCTGTATACGGAGCAGACATTTTCTTCATTTCAGCTTCCTTGAGGATATAGCCTAAAATAGCATCTATCTCTGTTTCCCTGCCTTCTTCAATATCCTTAAGCATTGAGGATCTGTTCATCCCTGTTTCCTTACAGACACTTTTTACGTGGCTTAAAGCAGCTGCTTTATCAGTGATTTTTAATATGGCACTTACTTCCTCAAACAACTTTAAAAATAGCTGATAATAATATTTATTCGAAAGCAGTTCACCATTTCTAACACGGAGAACTGCAGTGAGAGGGTTTATCAGACAGTTGACGATTAATTTTTGAATTAGCATTTCCAGATGATCCTCGACGAAAATAAATGGAAAAAAGCAGGATGCCGAATCGGAAATTTTTTTCAAAAAATCCACATCACCCTTTAATGCTGCCACTTTTGTGACTCCTACCCCGGTATGCAGCACAGTATCAGATGCTGTCTTAAAAGCACCATGCTCAACACTGCCCACAAAAAGGTTATCAGCTTCCAGCATTTCTGCCCACCTCAAGTGCCCCATCCCATTTTGCAGAAACAAAAATGACCCGGATTTGCAAGCATCCTTCTTCAATAAATCTATTGTCAATTCAGGAATACTGTATTGCTTAACCGCAACGATTGTTAAATCCTCTTCCCCCTTCCATTCACTAAAATGGCATGCCTTAACGCGGGTATTGCTGCGGATTCCATTTCTCTCGATTGTAAGTCCATTTTTGCGCAGCTTATTCAGCTGAATGCTGTTTCTCACATAGATAAGCACATCATGATTTTCATTTAAGTAATGGGCAAACAGAAGGCCGACAGCGCCTCCTCCGATAATAGCTATTTTCATAACAGACTCCACCATTTTTACTTTTTAAACATATTTTAACAAAATAAGATAAATTCATGGGTAAAATGGAACATTTTTAACATGAAATCTAATAGTTATTTCTTAATTCCATTTTTCATCAGCTAAATCCTTTAAAAAAATCCCTTTTTCGAAAATCGAAAAAGGGATTTTTAATGATGAGTATTAAACCGGATAAACCGGATGTTTCCGGACACTGAATGTCAGTTCTTTAGTCTCATAAAGAGTAAATCGGTTAATTAAAACATTTCTTAAATCTGAAGGTGCAACAATATCGTCAACAATTAATTCAGAGGCTAGCTTGTAGATATCAATGGTTTCTTTATATTCCTGCTGTTTTTCCTGAACATACTTAATCTTTTCTTTTGGATCTTCAATCGCATTGATTTTATTGGAATAAACAGCATTTACAGCTGCCTCAGGTCCCATTACTGCAATTTGCGCTGTTGGCAATGCTATGCAGCAATCAGGCTCAAATGCCGGACCAGCCATTGCATACAATCCGGCTCCATATGCCTTTCTTACAACAACGGAGATTTTCGGAACTGTTGCAGAACTCATGGCAGCAATAAGCTTGGCACCATGAC
Source organism: Paenibacillus sp. FSL R5-0490 (assembly GCF_001956215.1). Classification (GTDB taxonomy): domain Bacteria; phylum Bacillota; class Bacilli; order Bacillales; family Cytobacillaceae; genus Cytobacillus. The sequence continues at coordinate 10,678 of NZ_MRTQ01000023.1, forward strand.
GGATAATTCCGGCTCTTTCAACCTTTGTCCCGATCATGAACCCAGGGACATCCGCCAGGAATAACAGCGGAATATGGAAAGCATCACAAAGCTGAATAAACTTCGCTGCTTTATCCGCAGAATCCACAAATAAAACGCCGCCTTTAACCTTTGGCTGGTTGGCGATAATTCCCACTTGCCTTCCGCCTATTCGGGCAAGTCCTGTGATTAGTTCCGCAGCAAAAAGCTTCTTAATTTCAAAAAAGCTGCCTTCATCAATTAAGGAATCAATACACTCATACATGTCAAATGGGGCATTTTGATTTTTTGGGATGATTTCTTCAAGCGCACGGCCGGATTTTGGCATGACGGCTTCCAGCTTCGCAGGTTTTTCTTTAAAGCTTGCCGGGAAATATGCCAAATACCTTCTTGCTGACTCAATAGCCTCTTCCTCACTATAAGCAAGGACATCACCACATCCGCTGACAGAACAATGCATGCGGGCGCCGCCCATTTCTTCCAGGGTTACCTTCTCCCCGATAACCTTTTCTGCCATCCTTGGTGATCCGAGATACATAGAAGCATTTTGATCTACCATTATAACAATATCACAAAATGCAGGTATATAAGCTCCGCCGGCAGCAGATGGTCCAAAAAGGAGGCAAATCTGCGGTATCATGCCTGAAAGCTTTACCTGGTTATAAAAAATTCTTCCTGCTCCGCGTCTATTCGGAAACATTTCAAGCTGATCGGTAATACGGGCACCGGCAGAGTCAACCAGGTATAGAATCGGAACTTTCAACTTCTCTGCTGTCTCCTGAATACGGATGATCTTTTCAACCGTCCTCGCACCCCAGGAGCCGGCTTTTACTGTTGAATCATTCGCCATTACGCAGACAGTCTGGCCGTTTATCTTTCCAACTGCAGTAACAACTCCATCTGCAGGAAGGTCATTTTCCTGGCAGTTCGCAAATTTTCCATCTTCTTCATAGAATCCGTCATCAAACAAAAGCTCTAGCCGTCTTCTTACAAATAGCTTGTTTTGTGCTTCGTTCTTTTCATGATATTTTGGATGTCCGCCCGCTTCTATTACCCGGCTTCTTTCCTGGAGCGTCTCAGTTAATGTCTTTGCAGTAGTCATTCCCATCCTCCTCAAATATAAAGTGAAACTTCAATCAGGGAGGCCTTATCCCCTGATTGTTAGTCGCGTTCTAGTGTCGCTAAGATCTCCGCTAGCGCTTCGATCAATCGACACTATGAACCCGATTGGTTCAACTAAGCCTCTGCCTGCGCGTCGGCAAGTTTCACTGTATCTCACCAATCGGGCCTTTACGGGCAGTTTGACCCCCACTTATCCTCCTTTGATTCCTCTGAATCTTGAAGTGGGGGGTCTTACTCCCGTTAGACTGCGATAAATTTCAAATTATAGCCAATAATCCGAATGGCAGATAGTTACACGGAACAGACGGGGCTTAGCAAGCAGCCTCATGCCTTGTGTGTCCCTGCCTGCTTACTCAAATACAACCAGCACATCGCCTTCGTTCACAAAATCTCCTATGCTGACCTTCACTTCAGCAACTTTCCCAGCAGTTTCGCTTTCGACCGGAATTTCCATTTTCATGGACTCAAGCATTAGTACTTCCTGTCCTGCATTAACCTCCTGGCCTGCTTCGACCAACACATTTAATACAGTACCTGCCATTGATGATGTAATTTCTTTCATTGTAATTTCCTCCTTTTAGTTAACGGCAAAAGCCTTCTGGGTTAGATAGGATGTAGAATAATTTCCATTACGGAAATCTTCGTCTTTTAAAATTTCTTTAAATAATGGGGCATTCGTTTTAATACCTTCAATTTTCAGTCCATCAAAGAATCGCAGTGCATTTTTGATTGCTTCATCCCTTGATTGGCCATAGATAATGCATTTTGCGATCATAGGATCATAAAATGGGCTGACTGCCGTATTTGAAGCATATCCGTAATCTACTCGTATTCCCGGAGAATCTGCCCATTCAAATTTTGACAATTTCCCAGGAGAAGGCATGAAGCTTACAGGATCCTCTGCATAAAGCCTAAATTCAATCGAATGGCCCTGCTGCTCTATATTGTTCTGTTCAAGAGGAAGCTTTTCCCCTCTCGCTGCAAGGAGCTGCCATTCGACAAGATCAAGTCCGGTTACTTGTTCAGTTACGGGATGCTCGACCTGAAGTCTTGTATTCATTTCAAGAAAATAAAAATTCTCCTGTTCATCTACAATGAACTCAATAGTACCGGCATTTTTATAATTGACTGCTCTGGCAGCCATCAAAGCTGTATCATACATCTTTTGCTTTGTTTGCTCTGAAAGGAAAGGAGATGGTGATTCCTCCACTACCTTCTGATGTCTCCTCTGTATAGAGCAATCTCTTTCAAATAAGTGGACGATATTCCCATGATGATCACCAAACACCTGTATTTCAATATGTCTGGCATTCTCTATATACTTTTCTATAAAAACCTCATCAGAACCAAAATAAGCTTTGGCACGGGCTTTGGTTGAGTCAAAGGACTTAGCGAGCGCTTGCTCATTTTCACAGCGCACCATACCAATTCCTCCGCCTCCACCGCTTGCCTTTAGCATAACTGGGTAACCCATATCATCAGCAAGCCTGCATGCTTCCTCGATGGTTGAGGTTCCCTCTCCGCTGCCCGGGACAACCGGCACTCCTGCTTCCTTCATGGTTTTGCGGGATACAATTTTATCCCCCATCAATTCAATCGTTTCCGGATCCGGTCCAATAAAAGCAATCCCTGCATCAATTACAGCTCTTGCAAAGCCGGCGTTTTCCGACAAAAAACCATATCCCGGATGAATTCCATCTGCCTTTTCCCTTTTGGCAATCTCTAGAATGGCATCTGTTTTTAAATAAGATTTATTGACAGGCGGTTCACCAATATGGAAAGCATATGTAGCTTCTTTAACAAATGGCAGGTCTTTATCTGCATCAGAATATATGGCAATAGTTTCAATTTCCATTTCACGGCAGGTTTTTATGATTCTTAAAGCAATTTCTCCCCTGTTGGCAATCAGAATTTTTCGCACAATCTGGCCCCTTTCTACTTGTATTAATCCTGCAATAATATATATTTCTACAATCTTCTGCTTATTTCCTGCTATATTTGTAAACGCTTTCTGATTTTTATAAAAAAACTAAAAATATATTAAGTTTTCCATATGTGCAGAATTTTTTGTTTACTTGTTATATAATAATAGACAAAGAAGAAACCTTTCAACTTTAAAGGAAGGTATTATAAAGCGTTTACATCCGCGGAATTCCTACACACCGATGGCTAAGGGGGAGATTTTATGAACTATAAGGTTGAAAAATTAAAGGTAAATTATAAAACTCTGGAAGAGTTTAAGAAATTTAAAGAGTATGGATTGCAGGAGCTTTCCATGCTTGAAGACCTTGAAGCTAATATTATCGAAAACGACAGCGAATCTCCATTTTATGGTATTTATTTCGGGGATAAGCTTGTTGCACGCATGAGCCTTTATCAAATCGAAGCAAGATTCGACCGCTATTTCGAACCTGCACAGGATTATTTAGAGCTATGGAAGCTTGAAGTTTTGCCTGACTATCAAAACAAAGGCTATGGGCAATCACTTGTAGAATTCGCAAAAGGATTTGGACTTCCTATTAAAACAAATCCGCGTGTGAAATCAAAGGCCTTCTGGGAGAAGATGGGATTTGAACCCGTTCATTATGATATGGAACGCGACCTGGGAGAGAATCCGCTTGCCTGGTTCCCTGCTGGTGTTAAAGAACAAACTCATTAAGCAGATGTCTTCTGCTATGAATGCATAGAAATAAGCGGACAAATTTCAGTCCGCTTATTTCTATTTATTTACAATCATCTATTTCTCAACCTTTTCAGGCTTTATTTCGGGATTTACAGTAAAATTCAAGTTTTTGTGGCGGCTGCCGTCCTTAAGCCCAACAAGCTTTCTTGCACTTTCCATAATCTCTACCAGTGCTTTGTAATCCTGTTCCAGCGTATTTAACTCTTTAATTAATTTCTCATTTTCCGCAGCCAGGTAGTACATTTGCTTCTCAAGCTCCTGAATGCGTTTCAAAGCACTGGGATCTTCTGCAGGTGCAGGTTTCTGAGCATTCTCATATAAGGCTTTCAGAAAGCCGACTAACTCATCAAACTCGATTTTCCTATTAATTTCCTGAACTGTGTTTTCGCTTTTTTCCGTCTTTTCCTCAGGAACTGCATGAAGATCATGTTCACTTCCAGCAGCCTGCGGGTTTTTCTTCATTTCTTTTCTCTGCTTTTTTGCCAATTCAATACCTGATTTATATTGTTTTCTTACATAAGAATTCCAGCGAAATCCGCAGGCAGCCGCGGTTCTGCTTAACTGTTTGCCAACTTCTTCAAATGCCTGAAGCTGAGTTCCTCCTTCACGTATATGACGGAGCACAACTTCTGCAAGAAGTAAATCTTCATCTTGAGACCAAGCATCCTGACGGGTTGAAGACATCAGCGTATCCCTCCTAGTGTTTTTCTTTATACATATGCCAATGCTAGAAAAGATAGACTGATATCATATTATAAATTGTAACTTTATTCATCCCCGCAAAGAAAACGCTTATGGCTTATTCAGGAAGCTGTCAACCTTGTTATGGTGTGCTTCTCCCTCCCATAAAACCGAACAGCGGCGCACTTCTTGGTCAATTCTCTCTTCTAAGCCTGCTTTCGCCCATTTATTTACAAGAAGATCTTTATAAGCTTCCAATACCTCACTCTCAAGTCTAATCATTCTTTCCAGAAAATGCAGACACCCATCGGTTGAATCGCCCTGAAAGACTGAATGTACGAAACCTAATTCTTTTAATTCCTCTTCAGTATATAATTTTGCTTCCATCAGCATTCTCATGGCATTGGCAGGAAGCATCTTTTCCATAATAATGGAACCGCCTCCCCAGCCGGTTGTTATGGCTAAAGTTCCCTGAATAAAACCTGCTTTTATTCCTGCTTTGGCAATTCGGTAATCACATGCAGCAGCCAGCTCACAGCCTCCGCCGACAGCTGTCCCATTCAATATGGCAATAGTTGGTGTACGCAAGAATAGTAATTTTTTTAAAAGAGCAGCCATTCTGCTTAGCATTCCAAAGGCTTCATTTTCTGTCTTTAAACTGTGAAAGGAAGATAGATCCCCTCCTGAGCAAAAAGCCTGGTCTCCCTCACCCGTAATCGCAAGCACCTTTACTGATTTCTTACCAGCCATATGAATTGCGGTCTCCAGGCCATCCATAACCTCATAGTTTATGGCATTTCTTTTTTCAGGCCTGTTAATCCTGAAAATTAACAGTCCATTCTCATATTCTTCAATTATGTAAGGCTTCATGGGTGCCTCCTTAAATTTTGATTAACTATTTCTAATATTAGCAAAAATATAGATAGGCATGTACTTATAATGATTAAATCGATGCTTTAAAACGACAAAAGCACAAGAACTAAGTTCTTGTGCTTTGTATCTAAAGGATTAGTCGTTAACTACTTCTTTTCCTTTGTAAGTTCCGCAAGCTTTGCAAACGCGGTGAGCAAGTTTCATTTCACCACAGTTTGGGCATTCCACCATACCAGGAACCTGTAATTTAAAATGGGTACGACGTTTTCTCTTCGCAGTTTTAGATGTTCTTCTAAAAGGTACAGCCATTCTTCCCACCTCCTTAAAGAGTATTAGAGGATGTCCATAGGAATTGGACAAACCCATTAAGAAAGTTATGAAGGCCAGAGCAAGCTGGTGTCTTCAAGTGCTTCTTGTTTTTCTTCCGTTATGAATCGGAAGAAGGATCATTCTGATCAAAAAATTGAGCAAGTCCGGCAAGACGAGGATCTACTTTATCCTGTTTATCCTGCTCATGAATGACCTCCCAATCCTTACCGGATTGTGGAGCTCCCTCTTCACTGCTGTCTTCGCAGAAAACTTGCATTGGGACTTCGAGTAAAAGGATCTCATGAAGGATCGGATTTAAATCAATCACATCCCCTTTTACCTGGTGAACTTCCTCTTCGGTCTCATAATCAGGACCTTTTAAGAGGAAAGTTTCAGTTGTTTCAACATTAATTGGATAATTTACGTCAACTAAAGTACGAGAACAAGGCAATATTAAATGACCCTTTATAGTTAAATGAAAGGTCACTTTGGCAGAATCGATATCCGCACGGCCAGTCACATGCATTGGTGATGCACCGCGTATTTCCGGATTCAATTTCATGACCTCATCAGCATTGACAGTTTCATCAATGGGAAAGTCCTTGCTTCGATATTTTTGTAACTGACTTAAAGTCCATTTCATACGAATCACCCCAAGGCAACAAAGGTAATTATAGCCTTCCTATAATTATTTGTCAATATTTTTTCTTTACACTATAATGTAGCTATTATCATACTATTGAAGGCTTCTTTAGTAAAAAGTTTTTTTGCGGGATTTAGAGATTTTGTTTACTTGGCAATGCGCTCCCGCTATTCTTTTAATACTTTTTCCAATACATATCTTTTTAAACCTTTTCGAGGAGTATGTCAATATGAAAGCAACAGGTGTAATTGTAGAATATAATCCTTTTCATAATGGCCATGCCTTCCATTTGGAGCAGGCCAAAAATATTTCAGGTGCAGAAACCATTATTGCGGTCATGAGCGGCAACTTTCTGCAGCGGGGAGAACCTGCGTTAGTTTCAAAATGGAAACGAGCAGAAATGGCACTAAAGGCGGGTGCAGATATTGTATTTGAACTTCCCTACCAGTTTGCTGTTCAGCAGGCAGATATTTTCGCAAGCGGAGCAGTATCCATTCTAGAAGCAGCCGGCTGCAGCAGCTTATGCTTCGGGAGTGAATCCGGCAATATGGAAAGCTTTCACCAAACGCTGTCATTTCTCGGAAAACATCATGCTGCCTACCAGGAAAAGCTCAGAGTACACCTTGGTGCAGGAGTCAGCTATCCAAAAGCAGCATCCTTGGCATTCCTTGATTTGAATCCTGAAAATGAATTGGTTGACCTTTCAAAACCGAATAACATTCTTGGCTTTCAATATTTAAATTCAGCCCGCAGGATCAATTCATCTATGCAGCTTTTTACAGTTGCAAGAAAAAGCGCAGGATATCATGACGAACAGTTTTCTTCTGAATCTATTGCAAGTGCCACAAGCATAAGAAAAGCACTTTTTGCCGGGAATGGAGAAATTGAAGCCATTCGCCAATATGTTCCGGAAACTACATATCAGGGTTTACTTCAATATAAAAAAGAGTATGGTGCGTTTAATCAATGGGAACAATACTGGTCATTTTTAAAATTCCGTCTGGTTCATCTGCAGCCGGAACAGTTAAGATGCATTTATGAAATGGAAGAAGGCCTGGAGCATAGGTTTTTATCAGCAGCAATTCAGGCAGAAAGCTTTCAGCAGTTCATGGAAAAGATTAAAACAAAGAGGTACACATGGACAAGACTTCAGCGGGCTTGTGTACATATCCTTACAAATACGGAAAAAACAGAGATGCCCAATAAAGCATCAAAAGCCGAATATCTTCGTCTTTTGGGGATGTCCAGGAATGGCAGGAGGTATTTAAACATGCATAAGTCTGACTTAAAGCTTCCGCTGATATCAAGAATTTCCTCAAATGCTGCACAACAGATGCATTTGGATATTAAAGCCTCCCGGGTATATGCAATGGGCATGGAGGCTGCTGAGGACCGGAGTCTTATGCAGCAGGAATTTAACCAGCCTCCTATTATGGTTGACTAAATTCTGTTCTGCCTTCCCTTTTCAAGGCTAATTGCTCCAGATAAAAAAGAAAAGCCAGCGGCATCTCTCGATTGGCGCTGGCTTCTGCAAGTTTTTTTAATCCAGGTTCCTTAAATATTCCACTGCATCATCAAACGTATCCACCGGAACGATTTTCATATCGGTCTTAATATCCCTGGCTGTTGCAGCAGCTGCTCTGTAATTGGAGTCTTCTGCTCCATTTTCGTTAGGCGCAAGGAAAATTTCTGCTCCTGCTTTGTCTGCTGCTACGATTTTTTGCTCGATCCCGCCAATTCTCCCGACTGTCCCTTCGGAATTGATTGTTCCGGTACCGGCTATTTTATAGCCTCCCGTCAAATCTTCTTTTATTAGCTGATTGTAAATTTCAAGAGAAAACATCAGTCCGGCAGAAGGGCCGCCAATTTCTTCACTGTCAATATTCACAGACGGTTCGACCTCTATTTCTTTGTCGTCAACAAGAGTGATCCCTACGCCAGGCTTTCCTGTTTCCTCAAGTGTTTTTAAAGGAATCGAGGTTTCCATCGTTTTATCCTGTCGTTCAAAAGTTAGTGTTATTTCACTGTCCTCCTGTTTATTGGAGACAGCACTGATAAATTCGTCAGAGGATTCGAACTCCCTGCCGTCCACTTTAAAGATGCGGTCACCTGCCTGAAGTTTGCCGTCAGCGGGCATATCAGGCAGCACATTAAGGACATATACGCCATTATAAAGATAATGAATGGGCAGGCCGGCTTTTTTATAAGCCGTTTCAATAGCAGCCAGTTTGGAAGTTGCCATCATATGAAGCTGCCGTACATTATACTCTTCATCTGTTTCATTCTCAGCCCGTATTTCTTCCACAGGATACAATTCCTGATACTTGCTGAATTTGGCGGCCATATATGCATATATATTCGCCCGGCCCATTCTTACGGTAGTCAGCATGAAGCTGCCTTGTTCTTCATAGCCGTTCTCCACCTCAATAATCGGTTCGAGTTCTTTTGCCATACCCGGCTTTGATACATAATAAGGCAGATAATAAAACGAACTGGCCACAAGGATAACTGCCAAAATCAAGAAGGAACGGGTATAAAATTTGCTTTTCATGAATCAGGATGCTCCTTCCATTTAGTTATGTAATGATTAATAGTGTCAATATGCTTTTTTGCTTCTTCTTCGCCAATTTTGATAATTTCTTCAATATTTGTAAATGCGCGTGAGCTATACATTTCCACCCTTGGTTTGATCATAAAATCAGAAGCAATTTCCCGGTGACTGACAAGCTCCATCTGCATGATATCCAGACTCTGCATGATTACGTCATAGATTGAGGTGATTTCCGCATTTGTCTTAACATGTGAAACATCGATTGCGATGACGATATCAGCTCCCATTTCCTTAACGACTGACACAGGAACCCGGTCCACTACTCCCCCGTCCACTAGAAGGCGGCCATTTAATTTTTCAGGCACAAATATACCCGGGATGGATATGCTTGCCCTAACAGCATCAGAAATGGGGCCGCTTTTAAAAACAATTTTCTCACCAGTCATTAAATCTGTGGCCACTACATTAACAGGAATATCGAGGTCCTCGAGGTTCTTTCCATGAGTAAATATACGGATCAATTCCTTTACTCGTTTCCCTGCCACAAAACCCATTTTAGGAACTGTAAAATCTAAATAATACTTCCTTTTAAATGCTTTGGAAAGCTTATATAACCGATCAACATCCAGACCCGCCCCATAAAAGCAGCCTACCATGGCACCCATGCTGCTGCCGGCAATATAATCAATCGGTATGCCGGCTTCCTTCATGACCTTGATCGCACCCAGGTGGGCGAATCCCCGAGCTCCTCCCGAACCAAGTGCCAAACCTATTTTCGGACGCTGCAAAAGACTCCCCCCTTATAGCCACTGGCCGATTCGAACTTATGTTTATTCTATTCATTTTATTTCTAAAAGAAGCATATTATAAAAATTTTCAGCTGAAAATTCACTTATGCCTGTACCTAATTCTATGGTCTATTTTAAAGTTCTATGAGTATATTGAGTTATATGGGGACAAGACTTGGCAGCACAGGCTTTATCACCGTATACCTTTGTTCCGGATTCAAATAAATGAAAAGGCCGGAGAAAAATATAGATGCAAATGCTTCTTTATTTTACCATTGTTTAAATTCATTTCACAGTCAGTACAACTTGAGGGAGGCTTGTCCGTGTTTCGTTCCAAATTAAAAACGGTTACTCTTGCACTCTCTGTAACCTTAATGGCCATCTCATTAATTTCATTTCCCCAGGAATCGGTTGATGCATCCATCAGGGGGTTAGATATGTGGTGGGAAATCGTCTTCCCTTCATTGCTGCCTTTCTTCATAGTATCAGAAATGCTGATCGGCTTTGGTGTTGTTAAATTTATTGGAGTACTTCTTGAACCTTTGATGAGGCCACTTTTCAGAGTACCTGGGGTAGGCGGGTTTGTCTGGGCAATGGGGATGGCTTCAGGCTATCCGGCCGGGGCAAAACTGACCGCAAGGCTGCGGCAGGAGGGACAGCTCTCAAAAACAGAAGCAGAGCGCCTGGTTTCCTTTACTAACTGTTCAAATCCTTTGTTTATATTCGGTGCCGTATCGGTTGGTTTTTTTAATAACGCCAAACTTGGGGTGATATTGGCTCTGGCACATTATCTCGGCAATATTACCGTCGGTTTATTAATGAGGTTCTACGGAAAGAAGCCCAAGCAGCCTTCCCATGGTGCAAGGACGTCAAAACCATCTTTAAGGGCTGCCTTATCAGCTCTTCATCGGACAAGAATAAAGGATAATCGCCCGATAGGCAAGCTTCTTGGTGATGCAGTCATGTCATCCATCCAGACACTTCTGATGATCGGCGGATTTATCATTTTATTCTCTGTTATTAACAAGCTCCTATTTCACATTGGAATAACGGCATTCCTTGCTAAAGGTTTAGAAGCCGTATTGTCAATATTCAGCCTGCCAACAGAATTAAGCATCCCGTTCATTTCAGGTTTGTTTGAAATAACACTTGGAAGCCAGATGACAAGCCAGGTTCAGCAGGCAACATTAATGCACCAGGTCATCATTGTCAGCTTCATACTCGCTTTCAGCGGATTCAGCGTGCAAGCTCAGGTGGCGAGCATCCTGGCACAAACCGATATTAACTTCAAGCCTTTCTTCTTCGCAAGAATTGTTCATGGCTTTGCAGCTGCATTTTATGCATTCATTCTTTGGCAGCCAATTTATGAACGCTATTACAATACAGAACAGCCATCAAATGCCATTCCGGTCGGTCTTTTTGAAAAATACTCGTTTCTCGGTAAATTAATGGATGGATTCGTCTCATCCGGACCGATTATTACTATACTTGCACTTTCAATTTATACTTTAATGCTCGCCAGGCGTTTGGAAAGGAAGTAACAGCAAAACGGGTACCTATCAGGCACCCGTTTTATTAAACCCCATACAATCAGCAGGCAAGGATATCCCCGCTGATTAATTATTGGAACTTGTTTTTCAGAGCTTTTTCTACAATGTCGGGAACTAGTTCTGATATTTTCCCGTTATATTTTGCCACTTCTTTCACAATGCTTGAGCTTAAAAACGAATATTGATTGTTAGTCATAATAAAAAAGGTTTCCACTTCATCATTTAAGACTCTGTTCATGGATGTGATCTGCATTTCATATTCAAAATCAGAAACTGCACGAAGGCCTCGAATAACAGCACTTGCATTTACCGATTTTGCATAATCCATCAGCAGCCCCTGAAATGAATCAACTTTAACATTCTTAAGATCCTTCGTAACTTCTTTTATCAGATGAATTCTTTCTTCAACATTAAAAAGAGGGTTTTTTGAAGAATTATTCAATACAACCACATAAACCTGTTCAAATACCTTTGCCGCTCTCTTAATAATATCCAGATGACCGTAAGTAATTGGATCAAAGCTGCCTGGACAAACCGCGATGCCTCCCATTGTTATCCCCCTGTCACATTCTTGTTATGTATATTTTCCATTAGCTTTCCAAGTATGTATTATTCAGCCCGGCTGTAGATAGAGATAGAAATTATCCCGTAATTTTCATGCTTCTTTTGAACCAGTCTTCCAACAGTTTCAGGGAGCTCCACATCTGATCCATGTTCGCATAGAATTGTTCCCTGATCCGAAAGCAGGTTATTCTCATCAATAACTTTAAGAAGCTTAAGCAGCTGCTGTTTGCGGTATGGCGGATCGAGAAATATATAATCGAAAACAAGATCTCTCTTTAAAATTGCCTTGAGTGCACGATCTGCATCATTTCGATATATTTCCGCCTTTTCATCAAAATCGCAATTGCGTATATTTTCATGGATGGTCTGAATGGCCTTTCCGTCCCTATCCACAAAAATGACCTTGTCCGCTCCTCTGCTCAAAGCTTCAATACCAAGGCCGCCGCTGCCGGCAAAAAGATCAAGCCCCTGGCCACCGTCAAAATAGGGCCCAATTATATTAAAAATAGCTTCTTTTACTTTATCAGTAGTCGGACGGGTTGAGCTGCCCGGAACAGCTTTTAATATCTTCCCTTTTCTAGTTCCCGATACCACTCGCATACGATCACCACTAACCTGCAATTTTTCAATTTTCCTGTCGAAATGGAAAACTGTTTTTTTCTATCCTATCCTACCATATCTTACAATTCGTGGCCAACCGGCAAATTGTAAGCGAGATCATCAGCTGGAAAAAAATATAGCAGGAAGTGTATATCCTTGAGGAATGTGGAAATAATGTAATTAACAGCATCTATTCAAGGATGTTGTTGCCAACCGCGGAGAAGACTTACGTTTCCCCATAAGTTCTTCCTCCGGTTTCTCCTCTCCCTTTGCCTTCTATCCTGAAAAGGATATAGAAGGACCCTGCAGTTAACTGCAGGGCTTTTTATTTTGTATTCTTTTAAATTCTGTCAGGGGGTCAGGTGAATCCCGCCTTCTCTTTCTTCAGCAGTCACTCCAAAAAGTGCTTTAAACCATTGGATTTCCATCCATATTGTTCCGTTTTGCCTAGTTAATGGATTCATAAGCAATCCATAATCTTCTTCATTATAGATAAAAACATTTTTATTCAAATAAAACCGATAACTGTTCTTCCCTTTTGACACAAGCATCGTTTCCTCACCGGAAAGGACCTTAACTTCATATCCTAATGACTGCATCGAGGCTGTAAATGGCAGAAAAATGAGACCATCCCTATATACTAAATTTATGCTCGCCTTCTCAGCACCAGACACCCATAGCTTTTTTTCTTCCTGAAAATACAGAGGGACAAGCAGTGCTTTGCTTTTGATATTCATGGTGAAAAATTGTGTGTGCAGACCCTTAGCATTGCCTAAAAGTTTGTCCAGCTTTTCTGTATTCAGAGTATCCTCCTGTAATACATTTAGAAGAAAATCCTTTAGTTCACCTTCTGTCAACTCCCCCTGCAATTCCTTCAGGACTAGTCTTCCTTCCGATGAGCCAGGTTTTAAATCTAATAATCCTGCTGTGAAAGCATCAATAATCCAGTCAGGAAAGCCATCTGCAAATTTTCTTTGAAACTGCAAAGCTATAAGCTTTTTTTCCAGCTGGTCGACTTTAATGTGTGGAGATGCAATCAGGATATTTTCATCCATATATTCAGGGTAGCGATTGGTAAGGATAATCGACATAAATGGAAAATTCCCGATGTCATCCAGTTTCTTAAAATCCAAGCTGGCTGCCCGAATATCAGTTGTGTATGCATCTGTATTGTTTATAGCTGTCTTCAAAAGCGGTTCCTCTTGCCAGTAAAGTGATGGAACATTTCCATAACCTTCGAAATAATAGTAATCGATATGATCTAGTTTCTTTTGGGCTTTAAGCCTAATCCCTGCTGCCCAGGAACCCTCTCTTTTGAAAGAATCCGAAATTGATATGGACAAGCCTTCAGCCTTTATTCCGGGGATTTTAACAAACCAATCCGTTAACAGGAATGCTTTTTTCTTTTCATTTATCGGTACAGTATACTCAAATATCATCTGATCATCAGCAGAAAAAAATGTATAAGGACTTTCGTCTGCTGAATCACAGGCTTTTCCCGTTCCAGTCTTGCAATTCCATTTAAATAAAGTGTCGGGGATATCAAGCCTATATTCTTTTCGGTCCAGAAGTCCGTTTAACTTTTGAGTGATTTTTAGTTCTTTCTGATGCGTTTCGACTATGATTTCCTGTGTAATCGCCTCGGAACTGTTTATGGCAACCGCACGATCAGAATAAGTCTGCCACTGCCACAGTACCATACCTGAAATAATTCCAGACAAAAGTAAAAAAATAAATAAAGATGCCTTCCACATTGCTATGCCCTCTTAGTCATTTTTCTTTTAACCTAACAATACCAAAGGGAAGGTCATCAGTCACATTAATTTTTATAAATTTTATGATTTTTTTCCATTCTATTTTTATGCTTAAAATGATAAAGTATGGATGGACAAAAATCATTTAATAAGTGAATGCGTTGAGTTTTAAGGAGGTTCTAATTTTGATACAGCGTTTTATAGAAATAGGCGAGGGATACTCAGATATTTATGAATTAATTGAAATTGCACGGGCGAACAAGCATCGATTGTCCCACATGGCAGCTTTCCATACGAGCATCAATAATAGAGAAATGACATCCCTTGCAGTCATATTGAAGCCGACAGACCCGGGAGAATTTCAGCCGTTATATATTTGCCGTGAAGGGATCCCAAATCCCAAGTCAGTGCCAAATAAAAGGTATGATTTATTCGAGGATGCAGCGAAAGAAATGAATAAAGAAATTATTCAGCTGACAGTAAAGCCTTCTGCTATTTTTAATGAAAAGGAATTATATTATCAATATTTAATAGGAATTCTAAGGCTTAATCATTTTATTGCACCTTTGCATTAAATGAGAAAAAGGCATGAGCTTTTGCTCACGCCTTTTTATATTCCCATCTTATAATCATATTCTTTAGCCTTGTCCGGTTTGGAATTTTCAAATTCCGTTTTGAGGAACGGCTTATAGGATGGTTCCACTTTTTTAACAAAAGAATATGAATTTATCTTCTCCATAATTGTTTCCGTATCTGCAAGATCACAGTATAGCACTACATATTTGAGCCGTTTTGAAACATAATGTACATTTCCAAATCTTCTTAACATTTTTGCCTGCTTTAAAGAATAAAGCCATACGATTATTCCTTGCCTTTGACCAAGCATATAGTTTTCCCCTTCAGCGATCGTTTGTTTTATTTAGTCTAGCACAGAAAAATAACAGTTTTCAATGGGAAGGTTCAAACTGCATATTTTATTTAAAAAGAAAAAACCAGCATTAGCTGGTTTTTTGAACGCTGCCTCAGTGGACAGAGCACTTACTCTTGTCTAAGAACAGCCACAGCTGCCTCCAGAACCGCAGCCTCCTCCGCAGCTTGATTCAAAGAAAGGATTGCCGGTGGGAACTTTAATGTGTTCGGATACAGAACGTCCTATCAGCATGCTTACCTCATCCAGGAGAGTTTGCAGAGCGGTCTCTGCTCTTCTGAATTCCGCCACATGTATATCCATGTCCATGTCGCGCTTTAGCTCCCTAATAGACATCATCACCCTTTTATATTCTGGATGATATTTGCCAAATCGCTGAACTTCTTCATACAGTTCTTTCATTTTGATAAAATCCTGTATCTTCCTTTGAGTTTCACGGCTGTTCTTTAATTTATATAAACTTTTGCGGTAATGTTCCGCTTCTTCAGATTCTGTAATCATCGCTGCAAGTTCGTCAGCTTTGTCCAAAATAGCCATTCTTTCTAATGTAGCAAGCAAAATAGCCCACCTCCGTTTCTTATTTTATCATGAAACGGTTTAAAGCTAAAGCAAGCAGACTAAGGAATCACCACAAGAAAATCTCTTTTCAAAGAAGCTTCAGCCCTGTCGCCTTTAACAAGTTCCAGTCCGATTCGATGTTTGCCTGAAGGAAGCCCCTTTATAATAAAAGCAGCTGAATGGATTTCATCCTTCTTCTTTCCGTTTACATACAGGATAATTTTGCCTTTTTCTTTGCTGCTTTGCTTTCTAAAGGACACATCCTGCACAATACATTCAATAAAAACGTCTTTTCCTTTTATTTGATGCCTTACAAAAAAGGGATCCCTGGCAGAGCTTTCCACACCCGAAACCGGCACCGGCTGTTCTGCTTTAACGGCATTCACAGCAGGATTGGCTTCCGCTTTTGTTTCGGGCTCAGGAATATCTTTCTGGCACGCTGCAAGAACAAAAATAACCAGCAATATAAAAAAGTATATTTGCCTTTTCATTATTTTACACTCCTTTAGGATGTCTTCCGTAACGCTCTAATAAAGTTAGTGTTTGCCCGGCTGCTTATTTTTACTCTATAACAAATAAAAAGCTTCCTCGTGTGCGAGAAAGCTTTCTAATTGGATTGAGAATTCATGGCCTGAAACATGCTCATCATCATGGAGGCCATTTGCACTCCATTCGTGAATTTTTCAACCTGATGTGGAATTGTTTTTTTATAATAGTGCAGTGCGGCCACTTCCAGAGATTGAATTTCGTTTGGATTTCTGCTCAATTTTCTATACCAATAAGGCTGCTCACGGATAAATTGCCTAAGATCCTGCTTTTGTTCAAGATACTCGACGATATCTTTTCTCATCTGATTAACCCCTTAATCCTTATTAAATGTAAAAGGGCTGCTTGGTTTAGTCATACTTGGCTTTGAGCCTCCCGATGGTTTCTGGCCGCCGCCTTGAAATTGCGAAATAACCCCCTGCACAGTTGAAAGTGCCTGGCTGAGATTAGTGATGTAACCCTGCATTTGATTCGCATCCATTTGCTTAAGGGTACCCATAATGCTGCCCATCCAGTCACTTTTTTTCTCTTCGGTCTTTTGTGTATTTTCTTTGTTTTCTCTATAAGAGTCCCACCTTGAATCTTCTTCCCCAAGCAAATACCAATCCTCATATAATTCCTGCCACGTTGCATTACCATCCCTGACTTCTTTGATGATCCGGGGATTCTGTTTAACAAACTCTTTAAACTTTTCAACAGAGGGATGAAGCTTCGTTTTGGACATAAAATATCACCTCGTTCTAATGCAAATGCCTATAATACCATATGAATATGAATGAAAAAGGTGAATATTTATATCTGCTTTATTGGTCCATTAAAATTCAAAAATTCAGCCATTAATGGTAATATATGAATGCAGAAAGATATTGAAAGGTGAATAATAATGAAAAGAGATCTTATGGAATTATTTGATCAGTGCACCAGGAATGCCACTGACGAAGAATTAACCGCATTAGAATCCCTGCTTTTAGGTTTTCATAAAAAACAAACCGGTCAAAACAGCTCTTATATTGGCGGACTGCTCCATATGGAACGGCATATAACTGAAGATGAATGCATACTGACAGTTCCTTTAAGTAAGATTGTCAATAATCCGCTCGGAATTCTCCATGGGGGAATAACCGCTACAATTATTGATTCTGCCATGGGAACACTTGCGGCTTCGCTTCTTCCTGAAGGTTTTGGCGCTGTTACGACACAGTTGAATATTCATTATCTTGCAGTCGGCAAAGGGGAATACGTAACATGCAGAGCGACAATTGACCATAAGGGAACAAAAAGCATGGTATTATCTGCAGATGTACTCCGTTCTGATGGAAGAAAAATTGCACAGGCAACAGGCAGCTTTTTTATCATTGAAAAGAAAAATGTAAATAATTAAAGGCAGGTGGAAAGATGGTCACCGCTATCGTTATTCCAATTATTTGCCTTTATTTTTATTGGCTGACAAAAAAGGAAATGCGGGAAGGCTATGAGAAGTGGGTGAGCCTTGCAGAGGTCCCCGAGGAAGCCATTATTTCAGGCGAAGTCGTCCATCTTAGCGATAGCAGACAGCGCTATAATTACAGCCGCTATGTACATGTTCTTGAACTGACCGTCCAAACAAAGAGCCTCAAGCATTCAAATATAAAAAAAATTACTCCTTTAATGACTAATGCTTCAATTCCTTCTGTCAAGATCGGTGATTCTGTCCACTTGTATGGAAATTGGAAAGATGACTATTTTCAGGTTGGCCGGATTCAGATTGCTAATAGTAAAAAAGAGCCTTAATTTAGGCTCTTTTCATTTTTTAGCTTCTCCATCAGCTTTTTTTATGAAATTTTGCGTATAATGCTTTTTATAAACTCCAACTCCAAGATGGGTAAACTCTTCTTTCAGCAGACTATCCCGATGGCCTTTGCTGTTAAGCCAGCCTTCAACAACAGCGGGAGCATCTGTATAATTTGCAGCTATGTTTTCCCCGGCCTCCTCATATGAGACCTCCGCAGCTTCAAGCCGGTCCGCCAAATCGCCGTAAGTTTTAGAAGTATGAGAAAAGTCTTTTGTTTCATACATATCTTTGCTATGAGCTAAAGCTGCCGCTGCAGTCGGATCATCCCATTTCAGCGGCTGTAAATGATGGCTGACTCTTATAACATTGGTAATGTCGAAAATTTGCTTCTCTTTCGCTCTCTCCACATCGTCTTCAAAAGCAGGAGAAGGCAATGGGGGCTCCAATAATTCACCACGGTAAACCATTTCATACGGGCGAAGCTTTATTAAAGTGGCTGCATCCATTAACCTCACGCTGGAAAGCGTCCCTGTAAATCTATCTATATTAAGCTGTGCATAGTATTCACCAACCATAACAAGCGGCCTTGTATTAAGGTCATCTTCAGATAACTCGAAACGGTATGAACTGTCTTTTACTTTAAGACTGAATTCTGTTTCAAAAAAGACGGATGAATATAATTCACCAATTGGCTGCCCTATTTTGAAAGGGTAAATGTCTGAATGTTCACCTGTCGCAAACAAACTAACCACTTTATTATTGCTGACGCCAGCCTGAATATACTCAGCGCCGCTTTTATTATATATCCACCAATCGTATCCATAAAAAGAGGGATCTATTCTGGACGGCTCTCCCAAACTTTCTTTAAGCTCCCCAGCTGATTTTCCCATTAGTGAGGCCACACCCTTTTCAGGGAACCCTGTATTGGAAGATAATTTATTTTCCTTATTATTTATATCCTTAATTGTATTTTCCTGACTGACAAGGATTTCCCCTTTTTCTTTACGCCCAATATCGATGTAAAAGCCTGCTGCCAGAAAAATGCAAATCAATACTAAAATTCGGAAAAGTGCTCGCAGAGAACCGTACCTCCCTTCTTTTACTCGCTGTATTTAAGGAAATTTAAAGTATAACATGCAGGCGTTCTGCTAAATGGAATCTAAATAAAATTATTGCATATATACTATTAATCATACCATTAGGTGTATTGTTTATCTATTATAAATAAGTTCCGTAACAGCATTTGCTGCAAAAAAAAAGAACACCCAGGTGGTGTCCTCTTAATGCTGTGCTTCAGATTCGTGTTTAGAAATATCAGTAAGGGCTTCTCCAGCCTGGTCATCTGTTAAATGACGCACGGCGAAGTCACCTAGTGAAACTATCCCAACAAGCTTGTCACCTTCCACAACAGGAAGCCTGCGAATCTGATGTTCTGCCATCAAACGGGCTGCTTCCCGAGCCTCTGTATCACTTGACACAGTTACTAAATGGCTGCTCATAATATCTTCTACTTTAGATGAAGCAGGGTGTTTTTCTGCCACACAGCGAAGAACAATATCCCGGTCGGTGATCATTCCGACGAGCTTATCACTATCCACAATCGGGATAGCACCTACGTTTAATTCTTTCATCTTAACTGCCACTTCATAAACATTGTCCAATAGTGAACAGCTTTCAACCTGGTCTGTCATAATATCGCGGATTTTTTCCATTTTTTATCCTCCTTCATTTTTTTCAACAATGAATATGGTCCAATAGTGACCGTGCAGGCCTCCTTGACAATATCCGGCACCGATATGGGTTGCCTTTTTGTTAAGAATATTTTCCCGGTGGACCGAGGAATTCATCCAGGCAGCAAAGATTTCATCAGCTGTTTTATAGCCCGCCCCGATATTCTCCTTAACGGTGAAAAATGAAATCTGCTGATTCCTTAACATTTCTGTAGGATTTCCATATGTAGGAGAATTATGTGAAACATATTGTAATTTCATCATATCCGAAGATTTTTTTTGGGCTTCAGCATTCAGCTGCAAATCTACAGACAACGGTTTTAGACTTAATTCCCTTCTTTTTTCGTTGGCGAGTCTCATAAGTTCATTTTCATTCTCACCCATATTTGGAAGAGCTATCTTCTTTCCATGGTCTGGAATGATAATCATTTCACCTGGAAAAATTAAATCAGGATTTTCTATCTGAGGATTGCTATTAATAATTTCCTTCAGATCTTTCTGAAATCTAAGGGCAATTTCCCAAAGAGTATCTTTTTGCTCAACTCTGTAATCTACAGCAGCACCTGCAGGCTGAGGTGTAAAGAATATTAGAAAAAATAAGATGCTGATGGCTTTGTATTTCTGCAATTGACGCTTCCCCTTTCACAGTTTTGCAGCTGCTCAGTTCCATTTGCTCAAGATATGCCAGACAGACGTTAAATATGGCATTTCAGCTAACGTTCTTTGACAGATGAATGTTTTCTTGCATGAATCCGTTGCAAGTTACGCTTTTTTCTACTATTATTAAATTTGAGATAAACTTGTTAAAATTATGCATGGATCCGTTCATCAGAACCATGGATTGTTTTCAGGAGGGACAATTATGAAATTTGAAAACACAGGTCTGGAAAATAATAAAGCAGACTTAACCCGCTTAGATGAAGTAATGCTTTCACACGGCCTTGTCCGTGAAGGGCAATGGGATTATGAAAGAGTTACATATGACCGTAAATTCGAATTAAAAGAAGGCGTTTTTTACCTTCGTGTATTTGGATATGCTGCTGAAGGAGATGTAGGAGCCCATAGAGCAACTATTCAGCTTATGACCCCGCTGCTAGGCAAACATTACTATCCGCACGGTGTAGAATACGGCGAAGGCGAAAGCTTCCCTAAATCATTAGTAAGCCAATGCGAAAAAATTCTTAGTGAAATTAAAGCTGAAATTGACCAATTTGCTGAGTAATTTTTGCTAAGATTACAGAATGTTTTTTCTGCATAAAAAGACGCATGAACATCATGCGTCTTTTTTATATCAACTTTGGACCCGCTAAATTTAATTTTCTGAAAGAGCGCTTCCTGCAGATATAATTTTTTGGACTGAGAGATCCACTCTTTTTACCTTCAGTCCTGTAAAATGGACAATCTCATCCTTGATTTCTTTCTGAATCCGGAGAGTTTCCTCCAAAATATTTTTTCCATTTACTATGTTAAGCTTAATTCTCAAATATACTTCAGTGTTCTTAAAAGTTATGGAGATTGGTTCTTCTTTTCTCTTAAAGAAAGTGAATCTTTCATGCTTAAGAGGAATAACATTTTTTCTTTCCTCCAGGCTGGATTCTACGATTGCGGAGATTATATCACTGGCTGCCTGAATCGTCTCGAAGTCAAGATGGGCGTTATGCATCTACCGTTCACTTCTTTCTTTACGATTTTTAATATACGGGCAATAATCTCTCAGCTTTAAACCGTTTAATTTTTTGTTTTTATAATATTTAATGCATACTATAATCAAAGTGTTACGGTCTTTTGATGGTTAACAAAATTGGGAAAGGGGACTTATTTTGTCTGCAATATTCACAAAACGTTTTTTATTAATATTGATTGCTGTAATTCTTATAACTGTCCTTTTTTATTTCATTTTGCCTGTTTCTGTTCCGCTGATTGTTGCATTTATTACTGCATTAATCCTGGAGCCAGTTGTGAAACTGCTGCAAAATAGAATAAAAATAAGCCGAAGAGTATCCGTGCTGATTACTTTTCTGGGATTTGTCCTCTTCATTGGCTTATCAGGTTACTTTATTACGACAAAAGTGATTACTGAAGCCATTAAACTTGTTGAAAATGCTCCTATGTACATTAATGAAATTACAAAAGCATGGCTCAGGGCAGAAGCGGACTTTTCCAATGCCGCCAAAGACCTTCCTAAAGACCTTGTTGATGAATTAAGCAACCAGATTCAATCCTTCTTGAATAAAACGAAGAATGACCTTGTCGCTTACGTAAATATAGATAGCTTAAAAGCACTTCTGACAAACATCCCGAATTATCTTGTCAGTTTCATCGTATATTTGATTGCCTTATTTTTGTTTTTAATAGATCTTCCGCGATTAAGGAAAGGCTTGTATAATCACCTTACAGAAAAAACAGCAGATAAAGTCAAGTTTATGACTTCACGGCTCTCTTATGTCGGGTTTGGCTTTTTCAAGGCTCAATTTCTTGTAAGTGTGATTATCTTTATCGTTTCACTGATTGGATTATTATTCATCAATCCAGAAATGGCATTGATCATGTCTATAATCATTTGGGTTATTGACTTTATCCCTATTATTGGCTCCATTGTCATTCTAGGCCCATGGGCATTGTTTCATCTGCTGACAGGAGATTTAGCTATGGGGACACAATTGGCAATTCTTGCAGCCGTCCTCTTAATTATCCGGAGGACAGTTGAGCCAAAGGTAATGGGCACCCATATAGGGCTATCTCCGCTTGCTACGCTAATAGCCATGTATCTAGGCCTGAAACTTATTGGAATACTGGGCTTCATCATTGGCCCATTACTGGTCATTGCCTTTAATTCCGCAAAAGAAGCAGGACTTATTAAGATGAATTTCAAAATATAAACTTAATAAAAAAATAAAAAAGCGTCCGCCTGGACGCTTTTTCTTTCCTGCAAACATCTCAACTTAGTTTCCTTAAAAAAAGTCATAGAAAAAGGACTTTTGCACAGGAATTTTTCCTTCAAGTATTTCTGCATCATTTCTTGGACCTTTAATTTCACCTAAATCATATAACTCCATTGGCCTCTTATAGCCAATTATAATCGCTGAAAGGGCATTGATAGACATATGAAGACCCCGTGCTGGAGGGTTAGTGCATTGGCTTCCTGCTTTCTCTTTAAACACCCTGACACCTTCGTCAGCAATTAGGTAACTTCCATTATTCCATGGTGCATGGTGATCCTCAATATGCAGAAAGACATTTTCACTATATTCATTGAAAGAATATTGGCCGAGACACTTTTCAGCATTGACGATTCTCCCCATAAAGTACGGAAAAACCTCCATTTTTAAATTAGGCTGATTCAGGTAATAAGGAAATGGATCGTGTACTGAAGTAATGATCTTTACTTCCTCAACCATCGAATCATGCTGACAGATAAAATTCCATAAGTTCAATCTGGCTTCCTGATTTAAAGCTGCGAATTCTTCGATATCCATTCTATTGTCTTTTACCTTAAATAATATATAGCCCTGTCCTTCACCTGATTCGTTAAAATACACCGCAATCTGGTAATCAGAATACACAAAGTTTTCCCACCAGTATGTGTCTCTTACAAGCCCTCCTGAATAACGCTGCATATATTCTTTATAAATCTTTTCGATGGTTAATGTGTGCTGGTTCTTAGTAAATCGCTTAATGGTCCCTGAAGATTTTCCCGTCATTTTTAAATCTATTTTCTTAATATGCGTTTTCTTATATTCAGTGAATATCTCCCATCCGTATTTTCGATAGAAAGAAATATCAAATGGATGCAAAAATGAAAATAGCTGATCCTTATTATTCATCTCGGCTAAAGCGTGCTTGATCAGACTGCTTACATGCCCCCTTCTTCTGAATTCCGGATATGTTGCCACACCAGCAACACCTCCCATATCCCATTCAAAGCCATTAATATGAACTTTCAGGGGGATGATGTGAAGTTTGGCAGCCAAACTTTCCCCTTCCCAGATACCAAAAATGGCATGATTTTTTAAACGTTCCATCCTGGCCGGGATGTCAGCTTCAGGCACATTATACTGGAAGGCATACATGGAAAGCTTCATGGCCTCAATATATTCATTCTCTGTTAATTTACTTACCGACACAAAATTCACTCCCAATTAAATATCATTCATAAATATTCGCCATATACTTATTAAGTCCTTTTAATTAAGAAGTGGATAATTTTTTGGGCATAAAAAAAATACCGCTAAACAGCCAGCGGCATCTCATAACCTGTTACGTACCCAGGATTGCTTTTATAACTGATGTGGTTTCTCCTCCATGGTAGAAAACATACAGCAGCAGATAGACTGCAACACCTGTTATGCCAGTAAAAAACCAGACCACACTGGTTATCGGTCCCAATTTCCTATGTGCTGCCACTTTATTTTTATAGCCCGTATATAACGAGATAATTCCTAAAACTGCCCCAACAGTTGCCAGGGTAATATGGAAAATTAAGAAAATCGTATAATAAATTTTTATATCATCAGGGCCGCCAAATGCAGTATTCCCAATAAAAACAGTTCTGCTGGCATAAATGATAAAGAAAATAACAGCAAACACAGCAGCCAAAGTCATTGTTTTCTTATGAGCCTCAAGCTTTTTTTTGCTGATTTGTACCCAACCAATCGCAACCGTTATTGCACTTAATACAATAAAGGTCGTGCTTATGGTAGGGAGTATAGGTAATGAGTATTCCATAAATTATTCCTCTCTCCACTATCAGTTTAAAATTCATCTTCACGGTATTATTTATCACAAGGTTCATTTTATTAAAGTGTACTATATTTTTCAACAAACTGTATGAGCTTTTAATAAAAGTTCCTTAAATGTTCAATATTTGTTTCATTCCATGTGATCATGATCATTGCAATATACATTTTTTACTTTTTCAAAAAAATAAACTCCAGCCTCTGACTGGAGTTATTTTTTATTTTACTAAATGCGGATTTAATAATGCTTCTTCTTCTGAAGGCGTAATTTCCTGTTCTTTTTTGTACCAAGCATAGAAGATTTGCGCAAGAATAAAGCCATATACAATTTCCTGGATAATCTTCATGATGACCCCGCCAAGCTGCTGATCGTGTATAAGAGACATTGAATTGAACATTTCCGGCCCGCTAAGATTCAGGCTTGCCAGTGTCGCAGAAGGAACACATAACTGAAGGGCCTGTGCCCATGCATTTGGATCAGAATATGTGCTGTACATTGGAGTATCTGCAAAAATGATCAGAGCACATGCAGGAGTCAATAAAACACCATTTGCAAAAATATATCCTACCTTTTTCAAGCCGTCCAGTGACTCCATTTCAGGAAGCTCATTAATAGTCGGCCACCACATAAAGATTGCCAGAAGAAACAGGCCAGATGTATATACAGTATGAAACATCATATCCGTTTTTACCACGTCAAAAACATCTGGTATGTGGTATATAGAAAATACTCCATTAAACAGAATAATGGCGATTAATGGCTTTGTAAAAATACTGAATACAGGTTTAATAGCTTTGTGATTAATCACTCTTCTCCACACCCACTGAGGGGTTCCCATGACTACAAGGGGAGGAACAACTAAATACAGGATAGCCATCTGTATCATATGGGCATAAAACATTAAATGGCCCATCAGGTCCAGCGGAGAGCCTTTGATCGCATACAACACAATCATAGCGACTGTAAAATACCCACCCTGCCTTTTAGTTAATGGCTCACTATCTTTGAACTTTCCACGATACTTTACTGTTAACATAAAGTATCCTGCAAGAATCAGTGCTACAAATAAAAAGAAATATGGACTCCAAAGTGCACGGAAACCGAATATTTCCAAAGACATGCTATCACCTCATTAAATATTGCTCAATCGGCCTTAAACGTTTCCAATACTAAGCGATATTGACAAGTACTATTATACTCTCTTCAGTCTGCAATCTCAATAAATCGGAAATTGGGTATTTGCAAATACTTCATTACATAAAAAGAAAATCGGCCAACAGCCGATTTTCTTTTTGAACTTACCACCAAATAACAGTCAAGAAAGTAATGATAGTGATAAATCCGACAAATGCTCCTGAGTATAAGAACAAAGACGGTGCTTCATGACCTTTGTGGCTCATATGCATGAAATAATATAATTGGAAGATTACTTGCACAAGAGCAAGAATCAGGATGAACGGCACTATAAACCATCCGGAGAAACCTTCATAACCTGCTGCTACGAACGCAACAATTGTCAGGAAGATCATTAGTGCAAATGTGATAACTTGATGTCTCATCTCTTCTGCACTTTTTTTGCGTCTATATTCAATGTCTACTCTTGGGTTACCTGAGTTTGGTTGTTGATTGGCCATCAGTTTATCCCACCATTCCCATTAAATATACTACTGTAAAGATGAAAACCCAAACAACGTCGATAAAGTGCCAGTATAGGCTGGCTACATAAAACTTAGGAGCATTGTAAAGGTTCAATCCTCTTTTGCTGTTGCGGATCATCAAAGTAGTGATCCATAATAAACCGAATGCCACGTGAGCACCATGGAATCCAACTAACGTGTAGAAGGCTGAACCAAAGGCACTGCTTGTAAAGCTATGATGGAATTCATGTACATAGTGATTGAACTCGTAAATTTCCAAACCAAGGAATCCAAGTCCAAGCAAAACAGTAATTCCAAGCCATAGCTGCATTTTTTTGAAGTTGAAGTTCTTCATGTGATACATAGCATATACGCTTGTGAGCGAGCTTGTTAATAGCAGCATTGTCATAATAAATGCCAATGGAATTTCAAACAAGTCTTTCGCAAGAGCCATGTCACTGCTAGGAACTTTGTCTTTTAAAGCAAGGTAAGTGGCGAATAGGGAGGCGAATAAAACCGTCTCTCCCCCAAGGAAAAACCAGAAACCTAAGAATTTGTTCTTGGCTTCGAGGGTTTGCTTTTCAGGCGAAGCAGGCCATGTTTCATAAGTCATTTTTTGTTCAGTAGCCATTATGCCTTAACCCCCTTATCATTATTGTCTTCCAAATCTTCTTTATGAATGTGGTATCCATGATCATCCTTGACAGAACGAACAAACATGGAGCCTAGAGTAATAAGCATACCCACAATTAGTACTGGAATACCCCAGCTGTGTTCTTCGTGATACATTGCACCAAATGCAGCAACAAATAGTCCGAAAGAAATCACAAAAGGAATGAACGAGTTGTTTGGCATATGGATGTCACCTAGCGGCTCTGCAGGCGACATGCCTTTTTTGCCTTCCATTTTTTCAAGCCAGTATGCATCAAGGCCGCGAATCAGCGGAAGCTGCTTGAAGTTATAGAATGGAGGCGGTGAAGGAATGGCCCACTCTAAAGTACGGCCGTCTCCCCAAGGATCATTGCCAACTTTTTCATTTTTAACGCTGGTAATAACAACATTTATTAACAAGATGATTACTGCAGCTGCCATGAAGAAAGCACCAACAGTACTTACCATATTCGACGTTTCAAATCCCTGTCCAGGAAGGTACGTGAAGATACGGCGCGGCATTCCCCAAAGTCCAAGGAAATGCTGGATAAAGAATGTTAAATGGAATCCAATAAAGAATAATACGAACGTAATTTTTCCAAGGAATTCGTTTAACATTGTACCGAACATTTTAGGCCAGTAAAGGTGAGCACCCGCAAATAGTGCAAACACAACACCGCCGACAATAACATAATGGAAGTGGGCCACTACAAAGTAGCTGTCATGGTACTGGTAATCCTGTGCAGCAGACGCCAGCATAACACCAGTAACACCTCCGGCTACGAATGAAGGAATAAAGGCAATAGCCCAAAGCATCGGTGTTGTGAAAGTGATGCTTCCTCCCCACATTGTAAATAGCCAGTTAAAGATTTTAATACCGGTCGGTACTGCAATTGCCATTGTTGCAACAGCAAAGATCGCGTTTGCAATCGGCCCCATACCAGTTGTAAACATATGGTGAGCCCATACCATGAATCCTAAGAAACCAATAAGAACCGTTGCGAATACCATTGAAGAGTATCCGAAAAGGCGCTTTCTTGAAAAAATCGCAAAAATCTCGGAGAAAATACCGAAAGCCGGCAATACCAAGATGTAAACTTCAGGGTGTCCAAAAATCCAGAAGAAATGCTCCCAGATAATTGTGTTACCGCCCATAGCAGGATCAAAGAAGTTAGATCCAAACATACGGTCGAAAATTAACAGGAATAGTCCTACTGTTAAAGCAGGGAATGCAAATAAAATCAATGCTGATGTAACAAATGTAGCCCAAGTGAACATAGGCATACGCATGTATGTCATACCAGGGGCACGCATGTTAATGATGGTAACAAGGAAGTTGATCCCCCCGATTAACGTACCCGCACCTGATATCTGCAGTCCAAGTGCATAGAAATCGATTCCATGCCCTTCAGAAGCAATTGATAGAGATGCATAAGAAGTCCATCCGGCATCAGGAGCTCCTCCTAAGAACCATGACAGATTCAAGAAAACTCCACCAAAGAAAAACAGCCAGAATCCTAAAGAATTCAAGAATGGGAATGCAACGTCACGCGCACCAATCTGAAGTGGCATAACAGCATTCATAAAAGCAAAAATCAGTGGCATAGCCGCCAAGAAGATCATCGTTGTACCGTGCATAGTTAAAATTTCATTATACAATCCGGCACTTACAAAGTCATTATTTGGTACTGCAAGCTGGATACGGATGAACATAGCTTCCAATCCGCCAAGCAAGAAGAAAAATCCGCCAGCTATAAGATAAAGGATTGCGATTTTTTTATGGTCAACTGTAGTTAAGTAATCCCATAAAACCGCTCCGAAACCTTTTTTTTGTGCTAAGGTACTCACAATTTTACCTCCCTTTTCAAAAAATCCCCTATTGTTCCATAACTTTCAAGCCCATTAAATATTCTGTCAGGGCATCAAGCTCTTCTTCAGATAATTCACCATAAGTACCTGTCATTTTATTGCCAGGTTTGAATGTTTCCGGATCTCTTAACCAATCCTTAAGATCTTCTTCAGTATGATCAAGGACACCGGCAATACGGTCACGATCACCGAAGTTTGTTAAGTTAGGAGCTAAACGGGCTGCTTCAGGAGCAGTGTTTGCCGGAGTTACAGCATGACAGCCGATACAGCTGTTATTGAAGACTTCCTGACCATCTTGAGCCAGATCTGTCTCTGCCTTTTTAGGTTCTTTTACTTCTGCCATCGCAGTTGCCCATTGATCGAACTCATCACGTGGAACCGCTTTAACTTTGAAATCCATTAATGCATGGGAAGGACCGCAAAGCTCAGCACATTTTCCATAAAAGTAATTGTCCGCATCAGCAGCCTTTTCACTGTCAAACTTCAGCCAGAACTTATTCACGTTGTCCGTGTTCGTATCCAGCTTACCGCCTACAGCAGGAATCCAGAAGGAGTGCTTAACATCAGAAGCAATAAGATTGAAATAAACTTTTTCATCCGTTGGCACAACTAATTCCTGGCCAGTGATAATTTCCTGGTTTGGATACTCAAATTCCCACCAGTATAAGTTTGCACGCACATTAACGACAAGTGCATCTGTTTTACCTTCTTCATTCTTCTTTTCCATTGGGCCTACATCAGCAAGCTTAAAGGTAGCTGAAACTGTCGGTACAGCAAGAATAAGAAGCAAAAGAATAGGAATAACAGTCCAAATGATTTCCAGTTTGTGGCTTCCTTCAACTTGTTTTGGAATTCTGTCGTCCTTGCGGCGGAATTTAAAAACAACAATAAAGAAGATTACTGTTACGACCGCAATTACTCCTACCATTATTACAGTACTTAACACCATCAAATCAAATTGTGTCTGCGCCACTTCGCCGGCAGGTTTTAGCGTAGATAAATACGGTTTGCCGGAGCAAGCGGAAAGAATGAGCGCCATCATTGCAAACAGAGAAAAAAGACGCCACTTTGCAAGCCTTTTCATAGCTTAATCAAACCCCTCTTTCGTAAAGATTTCATTTTTTGAATTGTTTGATCAAAAAATATGGATAAATCCCCTCTCGTTATTAACGAAAGAAGGAATTTCCTAACTAAGTTAAATAAGTGTGATAATTACCATGGCTACAAACATGATGGTCAGATATTGCAGGGAGTATACAAACATTAATGTAGCCCATTTAATATCATCATTAAACTTCCTTGCATATAACCCAGTCATTAACCAGCCGATGTTTAAAACCTCAGCAAGTATTATGAATGGCAATCCAAGTGATGGCATAAGAAACGGCAGCGGTAATAATGCTGCAATCCAGATATAAATATGCCATTTAGTGGTTTTAAATCCTTTTACTACTGGGAGCATCGGAACTCCCGCAGCCCGGTATTCCTCTACCCTTCTCATTGCCAGTGCATAAAAATGAGGAGGTTGCCAGATAAACACAATAGCGAACAGCATCCAAGCCATAGGATCAAGATTACCATCTGCAGCGGCCCACCCAATCAGCGGGGGAACTGCCCCTGAAATGCTGCCTGCAATCGTATTGGAAACAAACCTGCGTTTTGACCACATTGTATATAAGACAACATAGCTGAAAACACCAATTAATCCAATTACAACTGCTGTTGCTGTTGTAAACATTAAAAAGGCCGTACCAAGGCCAATAAGCAGAAAACTCAAAAGTGCAACCTTGCCTGGGTTCACTTTCCCAGTAACAGTTGGCCTCCCTTTTGTCCTTTCCATTAATGGATCAATGTCGCGGTCAATATAATTATTTAAGCTGCAGGAGCCCGCAATAATCAATGAGGAGCCGATTACTGTATAAAGAACCAGATCCAGATTATTGAAAAATCCTTTTCCTGAGAAATGCAGTGCAAGCCAAAGACCGGTGAAGGTTGTAATCAGATTGGAATTTACAATGCCAATTTTGATAAGAGCAAGGAAGTCTTTCCAAACTGTTGTCTCAGGTATATCTTGTTGAAGGCTTCGCTCTCTGTTCTCGATAGAAGCATCACTCAAAGCCCGTGAGTCAGACATATCTTTTCCTCCTTAATTCCTTATCGCGAACATTACACCTACTATAAAGTATAAATGCACTGAAAGCCATATTCACGATAAAAAACGAGGGGTGAACCCTGGATGAATAATAACCATACTAATAGTTTTCTACTATTAATAATGTATTTAAACTGTTTACTATCTAAATGAATCTAAACCATTTCTCTGTATATTAAATCACACTTTAAAACTCTTTTGTGAATTTTTTTAGAATAATTTATGACTAATTTGTGTCAAAGTCTAAATTCACTTAAAGAAAGGGTTTATTTTTGAGATAATAAAACTGTTTCAGAAAACTAAGAAGGAATAATATACTCACTTTTATGTATTTTGGCTTACTTTCCGCGACAGGGGACATCCATTTTATACCCCCTTTATATTTCTAGCAAACTCTATTATAAGTTTCAACCTTTTTTACTGTAATTAACTTTATAATTTTTATAACTGTTGTAAAAAGCTTTTTATTCCTGTACTATCGAAAAAGTAAATGGACGCACATTCATATATGGCTTTTTATAGAATCTTTGTTAAGATAGATAATGGACAAATACGCAGTAAATCAATTATGACACTAATATTAAACCTAGAATATTTAAAGAAGGTGAAAGGCTTTGCAACGATCTTTAAAATGGCTTGCTGTTCTTACATCAATCGGCATGCTTTTGGTTTTGCTGGGCGGTGCCCTGGTAACGAAAACGGAATCAGGAATGGGGTGCGGGAAATCGTGGCCTCTTTGCAATGGCGAGTTAGTTCCCACCGATATTACTCCTGAACTGATTATTGAACTGGCACATAGACTGGTTTCAGGCGCTATCGGATTTATGGTTCTTATATTATCGATTTGGACATGGAGAAAAATAGGACATATTAGAGAGACAAAGTTTTTAGCGCTGACTTCGCTTTTTTTCCTTATCCTGCAGGCTTTAATAGGCGCTGCCGCAGTAGTCTGGGGGCAATCTGATTTTGTGCTCGCCCTTCATTTCGGGATATCTTTAATATCATTTGCTGCTGTACTGCTCCTGACTTTACTTATTTTTGAAGTTGATAAAAAATTCGAGGCAGAAAAGCTTATTATCGATAAAAGAATGAGGAAACATATTATTGGAGTTTCTTTATACAGCTATGCGGTTGTTTACACCGGCGCACTTGTGCGTCATGTAAATGCCAGCCTTGTATGCCGTGACTGGCCGCTTTGTATAAATGGATCTTCCGCACTTCCGGCTAATATGTACGAATGGGTGCAAATGGGGCACCGGGCTGCCGCGGGATTAATTTTCATATGGATTGGTTACATTACCTATCTGGCCATTAAACATTACAAGAACCAGAAGGTAATTTACTGGGGCTGGATTATTTCATTTATCTTAGTATCACTCCAGGTTGCCGCTGGAGCATTGGTTGTTTTAACCAGACTTAACTTGTATATAGCTCTTGCACACGCCTTCTTTATTTCCTGCTTATTTGGAGTACTAAGCTATTTTATCCTCCTGTCTTCACGAAGCAGAAAAAATGAGCTTGCTGTTTCAGCAGTTAAGGAAAAAGACAAAAGTGATGAATCTGCTATCCCTACTTTTACTTCCATTCCATAAATACACTAAACAAAAGAGCTTCGGCAAATGCCGAAGCTCTTTTGTTTATTTTAACAACTCTATCAGAAGGTCTCCAGTTTGAATTGCTTCACCATTTGAGACGAAAATATCCTTTACAGTTCCAGAGAATGGTGCCTGTACAGTAGTTTCCATCTTCATAGCCTCTGTAATCATTAAGTGATCGCCTTTTTCGACTTTTTCACCTTTTTCTACAAGTAACTTGATGACAGTTCCCGGCATGCTGGCTGCAATATGGCTTTCATTGTGCGGATCAGCTTTTGCCTTCGCTGCGGCTGTAGCTTTTATGCTTTCGTCTTTTATGCTTACTTCACGCGGCTGGCCATTTAGCTCGAAATACACAATTCTTGTGCCGTCGGCTTGAGGCTGCCCTATCGAAACCAATTTAACTATTAATGTTTTACCTGTTTCAATTTCAATTTCCACTTCCTCACCAAGTCTTAGACCATACAGGAATGTAGGGGTATCAAGAACAGAAATATCACCAAATTGATCGCAGGTCTTAATATAATCCATAAATACTTTTGGATAAAGTGCATAGGCAATTGCGTCAAAGCTTGTAACCTGCCTGCCCAATTCTTTAAAGAGTTTTTCTTTTAAAGCATCGAAGTCTACATCTTCAAGAAGCTCTCCCGGTCGGACTGTGATTGGCTCCCTGTCTTTCAATATGACCTTTTGCAGTTCAGCCGGGAATCCACCATATGGCTGTCCCAGGTAGCCTTCAAACAGCTCTACAACTGAGTCTGGAAAATCCAGTGATTTCCCTTTATTCAAAACATCCTGTTCTGTCAGCTGATTCTGGACCATAAATAACGCCATATCACCAACGACCTTGGATGAAGGTGTAACTTTAACAATATCACCAAACATTTGATTCACACGGGAATACATGTCCTTAACTTCATCCCACTTATCCCCCAGGCCTACTGCTTTAGCCTGCTGCTGAAGATTACTGTATTGTCCGCCAGGCATCTCATGCTGATAGACTTCTGAATGAGGAGCTTTCATCCCGCTTTCGAAGTCCTGGTAATATTTGCGCACATCTTCCCAATAGTAAGATAATTGCTCGAGCGACTGGATATCAATTTTTGGCTGTCTGTCATTTCCCTGCAGCGCGTAATAGAGAGAGTTCGCACTTGGCTGGGATGTTAAGCCTGCCATTGTGCTCAGGGCCGTATCCACAATATCCACTCCAGCTTCAATAGCCTTTGCATATGTGTAAATTCCATTTCCGCTTGTATCATGGGTATGAAGATGAATTGGAATGTCAACAGTTTCTTTCAATTCAGAAATAAGAGTATATGCTGATTGCGGCTTCAATAAACCAGCCATATCTTTGATGGCCAGTATATGTGCTCCCTGATTTTCCAGTTCCTTTGCCAAGTCTTTATAGTATTTAAGATTGTATTTCGTTCTGGCAGGATCCAGAATATCACCTGTATAGCACATAGCGGCTTCAGCAATTTTCCCAGTCTGGCGCACAGCATCAATTGCGACTTCCATCCCTTTAACCCAGTTAAGGCTATCGAAAATCCGGAATACATCGATGCCGGCGTAGGCCGATTTTTCTACGAACTCTCTTATTACATTATCCGGGTAGTTTTTATACCCGACTGCATTCGAAGCACGAAGAAGCATCTGGAATAAAACATTTGGCATTTTTTCCCGTAATGTCAGTAATCTATCCCAAGGATCTTCTTTCAGGAATCTGTAAGCAACATCAAAAGTTGCACCGCCCCACATCTCAAACGAAAACATATCGGGAAGCAATTTTGCTGTCGGCTCTGCTATATGCTTCAGGTCATTAGTTCTTACCCGCGTCGCGAGCAGAGATTGATGCGCATCACGGAAGGTAGTATCCGTAATCAGGACTTCTTTTTGTTCTTTTATCCATTTAACCAGCCCTTCAGGACCTTGATTATCTAAAATTTGCTTAGTTCCATCCTGGTAATCTGTACTGTATTTTAATCTCGGTACTCGAGGCTCTTCAAATACCGGACGCTTCTTCTTTTCAATTCCCGGAAATCCATTTACCGTTACATTCCCGATATAATTCAGCATCTTCGTCCCGCGGTCTTTCTTTTTCGGGAATAGGAATAGCTCAGGAGTTTCATCAATAAATGATGTATCATACTCACCGATTAAGAATTTCTCATGTTTTACAACATTCTCAAGGAAAGGAATATTTGTTTTAATACCCCTGATACGAAACTCCTGAAGGTTCCTCACCATTTTTGATGCTGCCTGCTGGAATGTCATTGCGTGCGTTGAGAGTTTAACAAGCAGCGAATCATAATAAGGAGTGATTACTGCACCCTGAAAACCATTTCCCGCATCGAGCCTCACACCGAAACCGCCGCCTGATCTGTATGCCATTAACCTGCCAGTATCGGGCATGAAATTATTTAGAGGGTCCTCTGTTGTAACACGGGATTGAATGGCATAACCATGTACATGAATATCTTCCTGTTTTGGAACACCAACTTCTTTGCTGTGCAGCGAGTAGCCTTCAGCCACCATGATTTGCGTTTGTACAATATCGACACCTGTTACCATTTCGGTGATCGTATGCTCAACTTGCACACGCGGATTTACTTCTATGAAATAAAACTGGTCACCTGAAACCAGGAATTCCACAGTTCCTGCATTTAAATAATCTACATTCTTCATCAGGTTGACAGCAGCCTGGCATATCTCGTCTCTCAAACTCTCCGGGAGTGAGACGCAAGGAGCAACTTCAACAACCTTCTGGTGGCGCCTTTGGACTGAACAATCTCTTTCATACAGGTGAACAATATTTCCTTCATGGTCACCGATGATTTGAACTTCGATGTGCTTTGGTCTTTCTATAAATCTTTCAACATAAACCTCATCATTCCCAAAAGCTGCTTTTGCCTCTGATTTGGCACGCTCATAGGATTCCTTTACTTCTTCAAGGTTCCTTACGATGCGCATGCCTCTTCCGCCGCCGCCAAGTGAAGCTTTAATGATAATTGGGAAGCCATGATTTTTACCAAAGCTAATTACTTCGTCCAGGCTTTCTACTGGACCATCACTGCCGGGTATAACCGGAATTTCTGCAAGCTGGGCTTGAGTTCTTGCCTTAACTTTATCTCCAAACATATCCAGATGCTTTGAAGTCGGACCGATAAATATGATGCCTTCTTCCTCGCACCGTTTTGCGAATTCAATATTTTCAGATAGAAATCCGTAGCCAGGATGAACGGCATCAACATCACTGCTTTTTGCTATATCAATGATTCCTTCAATGTCAAGATAGGCATCAATTGGTTTTTTGCCCTCCCCTACCAGATAAGCTTCATCCGCTTTATAGCGGTGGTAGGAACCGGAATCTTCTTTCGAATAGATAGCTACCGTGCGAATATCCAGCTCTGTGCAGGCGCGGAAAACACGAATGGCAATTTCTCCTCTGTTGGCTACTAATACCTTGTTAATTCTTCTGCTCAAACAAAACACCCCGTCTTTATGTATTTTTTGGCAATATTCTGCCAAATCTAAGTTGAGGCCGGGCGGGTATTCCGTTAACCGGCCATAATAACTTTGATTGGCATCCCCCTGATGGAAGCAATTATGTAATCAGCATCTGCTGATTGATATATAAATAAAGCACTGTGAAGTTATCTGTGCTTATTTATGAATAGAAAATGTTTTTTCGGAAGCCATGTCCATGGATTCCGGATTTGTCTCTTCATGTTTATGTTTATATTTCTTTTCATAATTGACGAACATAGAAACATTCACTAGAATTCCCATTGCAATCGAAAGCTGAAGCAGGGATGACCCTCCATAGCTTATAAAAGGAAGTGTAACACCAGTGAGCGGCATAACACCCGAAATTCCCGCAAGATTAATGAACGCCTGAATTCCTATCATGGCGGAAATCCCGATAGCAAGCAAGCTGCCAAAAGCATCTTTACACTTTAAACTGATAAAGATTCCCCTCAGTACAATGTACCCGAGAAGCAAAATGACAAAACCTACTCCAAGTGCCCCGAGTTCCTCAGCAATTACGGCCATAATGAAGTCTGTATGGGCTTCAGGAAGATACCCAAGTTTTTGTATACTCTCACCAAGGCCCAGCCCTTTTAACCCGCCTGCACCGAGGGCAATATAGGAATTAGAAAGCTGATATCCAAACTCCGATCCAAAGGGATCTCTAAATGCTTCTACCCTCCCCATTCGATAAGGCGCAAATATCTTATCTTTTAATAGAAGGATAAAAGGAGCAGCCAGCAATACACCGAAAAGCCCCAATTTAAATATGTTCTTAAAATTCATGCCTGAAGTAAAGATCACAGCTCCAGCCACAAGCAATATAATCATGGACGAACCAAAATCAGGCTGTACAGCAACCAGGATTACGGCAAGAATCAGATAAGCAAGCGGGGGCAGAACACCTTTGTTAAATTCATTAATATAGGGCTGCTTCTTTGCATACACTGCAGCCAAATATATAATGACTGAAAGCTTGACAAACTCTGCAGGCTGAAGGCTTCTTTTTCCGATTTCAAACCAGCTCATAGCTCCGCCCGCTACTTTTCCAAAGATAAATAACGCAATTAGGCCGAATAACGACAGAAACACCATCGGAACAAGAAATTTGTTGCTTTGCATAGCTTTGTATGGAAATAGAGCGACAAAAACGAAAACAATGCCTGAGATAATTAAATTCATCTTTTGTTTATTGTAGAAAAAGTCGCTTTCCTGATCATAAATCTGCACAGCTGTTACCATGCTTGCACTGAAAACCATAATGAGTCCAAAAACAGCTAACAGGGCTACAGCTATTATCAGGGTATAATCATATGATTTTAATATTTTTTTTAACATCCAGCCCTCTTCCCTTATCTTCTAAGTTTATTACTTATTCTACTATAGTATTGAATATCCTGCTTTGAAGAAAAGAAAAGTTAATTTAAATGTAACACAGCAAAGAAAATAATTCTATAATTATGTTATACTATTTTTAAATTAAGTTATACAATATTGAGCATTCTTTTCTTTTGGATATACTAATACCCATTCTTATAATAATACGGTTATAAAAAAACTCAAACATTCTATGGAAGATGTTTGAGTTTTTTATTTTTATTTTTTTACTGAAGCTTCGTGGAGCATGGACAGCTCCCTTTCCAATTCATCTAAAATAGCCTTGCCTTCTGTCTCTTCAATTAATCCAAGACGGACAGCAAAATCTATTTCTCTGGATAAGCCAAACATCTGGGTATCAAGAACTTCCTCATATAGAGGGCATTGAGGCATGGTTAGATTATCCATTTGCACCTTTATTAACTTTAATATTTTAGCAGCATCTGCCTTCAAAAGGGCATTTGCTTTTTCTTTGTGATCAATAATCATGTCAGAAGCCAACTTTCAATCCCTCCATTTCCGAGCGATTATCCTATCTATAAATTTTATACTTAAGCATGGAAAAAAGCAAGGATAATAAGGGATTCGATAGAGAAATGATTACGGCATCAATTCAGAATGCACGAATAAGGCATGTCATCAATTATTGCCTGTATGACAAGCGCCTTAAAAATCTGTATACTTAAATCATACATATATTTAGAATAATAGCTGCTGCCAGGAGGTTCAATATGGAAAATATTATTGCTTTCAAAGGAAACGTAAAATATCAAATCACCTTAGATCCGGGAGTCTGGATATTTGATGACCGAAGGCTGGATTTGACAACATACTTTATGCAGGAAAATATCAGAAAAAATGAACTGGAGGAATATACTAAAGCTGTCTCAAAGCATTGGGATAGAGAAATCATGGAAGGCGCAGTTTTCCCTCCAACACTTAAAACAGAAAAGAAATTTGAAAAAGAAAAGGTCCTGACAGGCACATTCGGTATACCTTTTAAACCATTCCTAATGAATGCAGAGCCGGATGAGAGTGCAGAAATCGTTGTTATTGAAAGTGAAGATGGTGAAACCAGATTGACACTTTCTGAAGCCGAGGAATTAATATTGGGGTTCTCAAAGGATGGAAAACCATTAAAAGAGGATGGGCCAGTTCATGCCTATCTTGGGGATGGCAGCAACCAAAATTCCCCCATAAAAAGAGTGAAAGCTTTTAGAGTGGAATAACCGGAGAGGGCGATTTGCATCGCCCTTTTTCTTCGCAGTCTCTCCCCCGGCATGAAACCCCCAGAATCACAAATTCTGTCATGCAGGCTATAACAGGTCAGCAGCAAGCTGGGCCAAGCCAGATCTCTCACCTTTAACAAGTTTGACATGACCTGAGATAACCTGATCTTTAAATCTTTCCACGACATAGGTGAGACCGTTGTTATAAGCATCCAGGTAGGGATGGTCAATCTGCTCGGGATCTCCCATCAGTACAATTTTACTCCCTTCCCCTACCCTGGTTAATATGGTTTTTACTTCATGCTTCGTCAGGTTCTGAGCTTCATCAATAATAATGAATTGATCCGGTATGCTTCTGCCTCTGATATATGTCAGAGCCTCCACCTCAATCGAGCCCATACCTGCCAATATGGCATCCAATTCACCCGGCTTTTTGACATTAAACAGGTACTCCAGATTATCGAAAATCGGCTGCATCCACGGTCTTAACTTTTCCTCTTTTTCACCCGGAAGAAATCCCAAATCCTTGCCTACAGGCACAATAGGGCGGGCGACCAGCAATTTTTTGTACTGGCCATAATCTTCTGTCTGCATTAAGCCCGATGCCAGCGCCAAAAGAGTTTTTCCAGTCCCCGCCTTACCGATAAGCGTAACAAGCGGCAGGTCGTTTCTCAGCAACAGCTCAAGAGCCATTGTCTGCTGCACGTTCCTGGGCTTGATCCCCCATATATGGTCATGATCAAAAATGAGTTTTTTCACTTTCTTTCCACTTTTGTCCACAATACCAAGTGCAGACGATGAGGAACCAAGCGCATCTTTCATCACCAGAAACTGATTCGGATAGAAAGGATGATTTGCTATTTCAGATAGCGGCAGTTCTCCTTTTTCATAAAAACGGTTCATAATATCGAGACCTATATATACCTCCAGAAACCCAGGATATAAATGATCATTCTCAACTACACGATCACTTAAGAAGTCCTCTGAAATTAGCCCGATAGCATCCGCTTTAACTCTGACAAGGGCATCTTTGCTTACCAGGATTACCGTTCGTCCATTTTCTTTTGTCTCTTCCTCCAAGGATAAGTTTTTTGCAACTGCCAAAATCCGATTATCATTCGTTTTTTCTACAAAGATCTCCTGAAGTTCATGAAATGATCTATGATTTAACTCAATTCGCAGGCTTCCGCCATTTTCAAGAGGTATTTTCTCATGGAGCTTACCTGTCTCCCTCATGCTGTCAATCAGCCGGGATACTTGCCTTGCGTTCCTCCCAATTTCATCCATATACCTTTTCTTAGAATCAACCTCTTCCAGGACTACAGCCGGAATGACTACTTCATTATCTTCAAATGAAAATATGGAATTAGGATCCTGCAACAAGACATTGGTATCTAATACGTAAATTTTACTCAATATGATGCCTCCTGCTCCTCTTGTGTCTTGATAAAGCAAATTACAAAAGCAAGGTCCCCTGCCTGCAGATTTGCAGTTTCATGAAAAAGATCACCTTCATTCCTGATGGATTATAATCCTGTTGGTTTATATTATTCAGCCTTCGAAAGATGTTGATTAATTAGGAAGAAAGGCTTTCTTATGAAGTGGACAAATCTATCTTGGTAAAAATATATGTAATGCCGAATAAAGATAGAAGAAATTTTGCACAATAACATTAAACAATCCTCAATATTCCTGAACCTGAAAAAGTTCAAGCTTTCATTTTCAGGAAATTTTGATGTCCCGGAGGTGTCAAATATGAATAAATGGCTGCTGTTATGGATGACAGGATTACTATTAACAGGGTGCGGCATGATCAACAATGAAGCCCAAGATCAACAGGAACAGAAAAACATCAACTCCGTAAATGTTAAAAATAGTACAATACAGGAAGTTGACAGAGAGACTGGACAGCAGGTTTCCAGGCATCTTGTCAATTTGGCTGTCCGAGTTCCCAATGTCAATGATGCAACAGCTGTTGTACTTGGACGCTTTGCAGTAGTTGGCGTAGATGTAAATAAAAATCTCGACCGTTCTGAGGTCGGATCAATCAAATATTCAGTTGCCGAAACTCTTAAAAATGATCCTCATGGTGCAAGAGCAATTGTAGTGGCTGATCCGGATATTAACGCCAGGCTTCGGGAAATAGCCGCTGATATTCAAAACGGAGAGCCCCTGCAGGGAATCATGAATGAACTGGCAGATATCGCTGGCCGGCTAATGCCTGAAGTCCCAGCCGACCTGGTTGATCCTAAAAAGGAAAATGAGAAAAACGCAACCGAAGATCCAAAGAAAAGACTCAACAATGATCAGGAAAAACAGCTTGAACAAAAACAGGAAAAACACTCAAATTATTATAAGTAAAAGTGACTCCACCGATGGCATTTATTATTTAGCGGTAAAACGGCTGTAAGAACAACAAAAGCTTAGTTCCCTGGGGAACTAAGCTTTTTTCATTGCCTCCATTACCTGTTTGTCCAAACGGGCTGCTGCATCTTTATCGTATGTTTTGTCATATTGAGGTTCGACAGTGATTTTAGAGCCGTAAAACATGACATCACGGACTTCCTTCACAGTGATGACCATAAGAGCGAGCTTTAAAGGTACGCCTTCCATCTTTTCAGCCTTAACCGATGCTTCACCTGCGATGGAGTATGTAGATTCATTCGCGATAATATTCAGAACAACTTTGTTATTGCTATTTATGTTTTGAACAATTCTTGAACGGTTATCAACTGCAAAATATAATGTTTCGTCATCTTTTGCCAGTATCCATGAAATCGCATTAACATTAGGTCCGCCAGTTTCAAAGTCAATAGTGGCAAGTGTGACGAAACGTTCCTTTTGCAATTCGTCATATAATGGTTTGATTAATTTCGGTTCTACCTGATTTGCCATTCTTTTCCCTCCTTTATTAATTTCATCATAGTATGATAACGCTTTTCTTTCAACTTATAACATCTCTTCTACACGTTTGATTTAACCTGCAGCGCTTTCTATACTAATATAAACTAACACATAAAACCCGATACGGGATGACCGTAAAAAAATTTATTTGCCGCAAAGCATTCGAATCAGACCTTAACTTATACTATAATGGTAATAACAACAGTTAAAACAATATGAGGTGTCCCATGCGAGTAAAATGTGTACTATGTGATAAAATTGAATCCATTGAAAACGAGTCCTTACAGGCTAAACGTCTACGCAACCGCCCAATTCACACATATATGTGCAGACCATGTGAAACAAGAATTACAGAAAAAACACAAAAAAGAGCTGATACCGGAAACTTTAAGCTATATCGGAGCAAAGTCCAGGAGGAAGAATGGTGAACTGCACACCATTCCATGAACAGCAAAAAAGCCGCCCCAAACATTTTGTCTGGGCGGCTTCTTTTAATCCTCCGGATAATTTACATATTTTTCAGGTTCACTTTGAATCTGTTTAAGCATTACTTCTATCAATTCACAGGGAAAACGGCTCTTATTCCGTTCTTCACCCTTTGTGTAATGCACATAATACATCAAATCATCTTTTTCAAAGTGAATATCGGAAATATTATGCTCTTCCGAAAGAATCTCAAAGAACATTCTTTCTGTGTCTGCTGCTGCTGTATCATCCGGACGATCCTCACAGACAATTTTTATCGTCAGCCAGTTATACAGTGAATCCTGCAAAGACTTCATCTCAGCATCTCCCTGTTATTCCGCCTTTGCCTGTTCCTTCTTTTCCTGGTTAAGGCGGATTTTGTAAATGATCAAGATTAATGCAGCCACAACAAGACCTTCTGCTACAGGAAGGAATACTCCAAGAAATGTCAGCATCGTACAGCCTAAAATCAAGAAAGTGTATATCATAGCTGATTTTAAAATTGGGAGTTTCTTGGCAAATCCTAATTTAAATACCAATATTGACAGCAGAACAATTGTTATATAAAGAAGCCACATTCCAGTTGTGGGATTCTCATCGACTTTGAACAAAGCAGCAAAAAAAGACAGGCGCTGTGATACATCCATATCCTTATCTCCTCCCCCTTCTTAAGTCTTAGTTAGTTTCAGCGTATTTCTTCTTCTTGGCCATTCTTTCTCTTTCGTTCTTATCAAGAAGTTTCTTTCTCAGTCTGATTGACTCAGGTGTTACTTCAAGCAGCTCATCATCATTCAAGTATTCCAGAGCTTCTTCAAGTGTCATGATACGTGGCTTTTTAATTACATTCGTCTGATCCTTATTAGCAGAACGGATGTTTGTCGCATGCTTCACTTTAGTGATGTTTACAGTAAGATCATTTTCACGAGTATGCTCTCCCACAATCATGCCTTCATAAATTTCAGTACCCGGCTCAACGAAAATTGTTCCCCGGTCCTCAACTTGCATAATTCCGTATGTGGATGACTTGCCGCTTTCCATAGACACCAGGACACCTTTGCTGCGTCCGCCAATTTGACCTTTAATTTCTGGCTGGTAGCTGTCAAATGTGTGATTGATAATACCATAGCCGCGGGTTAGCGTCATAAATTCGGTGGAGTAGCCGATCAGTCCGCGGGCAGGGACATTGAATGTCAGTCTTACTTGACCATTGCCGTTATTGACCATATCAAGCATTTCACCTTTACGGGTACCCATAGATTCAATAATCGATCCAGTATTATCTTCCGGCACATCGATTTGAACACGTTCTACCGGTTCACAGCGAACACCGTCAATTTCTCTAATAATTACTTCCGGCTTAGAAACCTGCAGTTCAAAACCTTCACGGCGCATATTT
Organism: Paenibacillus sp. FSL R5-0490; assembly: GCF_001956215.1. GTDB lineage: Bacteria > Bacillota > Bacilli > Bacillales > Cytobacillaceae > Cytobacillus. The sequence goes on from NZ_MRTQ01000023.1 coordinate 53,887, forward strand.
TCAATAAGGATCGATAAATGCAATTCTCCACGTCCGGATACTACCCAGGCGTCAGGTGAATCTGTATTTTCAACACGGAGACTTACGTCCGTCTCAAGCTGTGCACGAAGTCTTTCTTCAACTTTTCTTGAAGTAATATATTTGCCTTCTCTTCCCGCGAATGGACTGTTGTTAACAAGGAAAGTCATTTGCAGGGTTGGTTCATCTATCCTTAGAACAGGAAGTGCTTCCTGATGCTCGACAGGGCAAACAGTTTCCCCGACGTTAATGTCTTCCATTCCGGAAACGGCAATAAGGTCTCCAGGATAAGCTTCCTGGATCTCTTCACGCTTAAGTCCGAAGAAACCAAAGATCTTTGTAACCCGGAATTGCTTAACAGAGCCATCAAGTTTCATTAAAGCAACCTGCTGTCCGACCTTGATTGTTCCCCGGAATACCCGGCCAATTCCAATTCTCCCCACATAATCATTGTAATCAAGAAGTGCTACCTGGAATTGAAGCGGCTCTTCACGGTTATCAGCAGGTCCAGGAATATGTTCAATGATTGCTTCATAAAGAGAATGCATGTCATCATCCTGCTTGTCAGGGGTAACACTTGAAGTTCCTGAAATAGCGGATGCATAAATAACCGGGAATTCAAGCTGATCTTCATCTGCACCAAGTTCAATGAACAAATCGATTACCTCGTCAACAACTTCTGTTGGACGGGCAGATGGTTTGTCAATTTTATTTACAACAACGATTGGCGTAAGTTTTTGTTCCAAAGCCTTTTTAAGAACAAAACGCGTCTGCGGCATACATCCTTCATATGCATCGACAACTAATAATACGCCGTCAACCATTTTCATGATACGTTCAACTTCTCCGCCGAAATCGGCATGTCCTGGTGTATCCAGAATGTTGATTCTTGTATCTTTATATTTAACTGCAGTGTTTTTAGCTAAAATCGTAATACCGCGTTCTCTTTCCAGATCGTTTGAATCCATCGCACGCTCTTCCACGTGCTCATTTGAACGGAAAGTTCCGGACTGTTTTAAAAGCTCGTCAACCAATGTTGTTTTTCCATGGTCAACGTGGGCTATAATCGCAATATTTCGAATATCTTCTCTTAATTTCAAAAGATTTCCTCCTATTTATCAAAACTGAATCAAATTCATTTTTCAACATTTTTCACAACTGATACATTATATCACAATTACTATAGAAACCTAAAAACTTTTTGTGTAAAATAATGTTGAGAAGGATATATTTCTGAAAAATTATACTGCCGGGCAGTATATTCTCTACATATTTTTCACCAGTATTTAACTAAATTAATCCTCTTGGGAGTGAAATTATGAAGAATATCAAGTGGCCTTTATTAGCCTTTGCTATAGGAGCAGCTATATGCATGATGGGTATTGGCGTTGCGGTTGCTGAAAGAAGCATTTTAGGGATTATCTTGTCCATCATCGCTTTAGTATTTGTGATGGGATATGGTTTTAAGACTAAGAAGAAAATGAGAGAAGAAGGTTTGTTATAATGAAAAGCTGCAGCGGTTGGCTGCAGCCTTTTTTCATATTAATGGACAGACCATTATTAAAAATTCCCGGCCATCGTCGGAAGCCTCCGACTTAAACTGCTCAAATCCGGCATCAGATAAAAAGCAAATCCAATTGTTCCGATTTTCAGGAACACCAGCAAAGAAAGACTTTTCGCCTTTTTTCTTTAATTCAGCGGCCAACAGTTCGATAACCGCTGTTCCGATTCCTTTTCTTCGCATTTCTTTTTTAACCAGGATCGTACCGAGCCACGGCTTCCGGTTAGAAGGGGATAAATTCACATGGAAAGTGACGGCTGTTCGTTCTCTGTTAATTCGCCAAATTCTCCACTCACCATTTAATTCATGATGCCTGGCCATATAATTGCACAGGTCATTCCCGCATTTTTCTTCTTCTTCCCAGTCCGTGCTATCCTTAATGACTTCTATAAAAAAGGGCAGGTCTTCCTCTGTAAACTTGCTGCTTGATATGTTACCAATTGCCATTTTTTAAGTATTCTTTCATAATTTGCTGATGCAGCCCTGGCTTAGAGACAAAAACAGAATTGTTTTCAAGGTAGTTCAGCTCCTCACCTTTAACGGTTGTAGCAATTCCTCCCAATTCTTCAATCATAATCACTCCAGCAGCGAAATCCCATGGAGCCAGACGCATGGTTATGTAAGCATCAACTCTCCCGGATGCTATATATGCCATTTCCATTGCTGCTGAACCGTAGGACCGTGTCCCCCTTGCATTTCGTACAAGTGGTGCCAGCAGTGATGGATCAATCCTTCTATTTTCGGTAACCCATGTGGCATTCAATCCAATAATCGCTTTTGACACATCCGTTTCCTTTAAGGGAGGAAGTTCCAAATCATTCATGAATACACCATGCCCCTTCATGCAATGATATAACTCGTCATGAACTACATCATATATTAATCCGATTTTGCCTTTTCCATCTTCATAGATGCCGACTGAAATGGCAAAGTTTCTCTGCTGATGGACAAAGTTCATTGTTCCGTCAATCGGATCAATAATCCAGACGATTCCATCCAGGTCATTTAGCTTATCACCAAAACCTTCTTCACCGAGTATCCGGTGCTCAGGGTATTTTTCATTTATTTTCTTTATGAAGAATTGTTCTGTTTCCTGGTCTATATCTGTCACTAAATCATTCGCATTTGACTTGGTGGTTATGGTCAGAGTTTTGCTGAACGAATTTTTAATATTCCCGCCCGCCTCTTTAATCAAGGCTTTGGCATATGTATGAATCTCACTCCAATTTGTCATGGGTCAGCCCTCCGCATGTGATAGCATTAAAATATTTCTAGCTTAAATGAATTAGCAAGGTTCTTCAAGTTATATACTCTCCAATGATAGGGGGTATCATTTCCGGGTAAATAATTATTTGCCGAAAACCAGCCGTGATTTGTTGATTAAAAATAATAAACGAACTCCTCATAGCGTCATGGAGTTCGTTTCTAATTTTTTCGTCTTATTTGCATTTTTTCTGCCTTTTCTCCTTTATCGACAATTCATCTTAAAGTGCTTTTAATCTAAGAAGTTCCTGCCTGATTTTTTCCAGCTTTAGTTTAGATTGTTTTTGAAGGTCTTCATTCTTTTCTGACATGGCATCAAATAAAGTAGCAAGCTCATAGTCCATTTCCAGCCTTAAAACCGCTGTCCTTTCCCTATCACCATTTTTCTTTTTCACTGTATTCATTAGTTGTTTCATTAGACAGTACACCCCTTCCAAAAGTGTTTAATTTTCTGATTATTTTTACTTTTATCATATGAAGGACAATTCTCGGTTGCAACTAATTTGTGCGATAACCTAAAACTTTATTTCGCCAATTCTATAGGGCTTTAAATTTTTGGATTGTTCCCGGTTATGCTACAATATTTGACAAAGCATACAGGAGGTCAGCATATGTCTTTTTCCGGTTTTACAAACGATGATTTTGATGTCTTTAAAATAGATGGATTGGATGAAAGAATGGACAGGTTAAAATCTGTTATTAGGCCTAAATTAGAAGAATTGGGCCGCTATTTTGCACCATCCCTCTCAAACCTGTCAGGAGATGAAATGTTCCCTCATGTTGCCAAACATGCGAGAAGAACAAAGAATCCGCCAAATGATACATGGGTCGCATTTGCAAGCAATGCGAGAGGGTATAAAATGCTTCCGCATTTCCAGATCGGATTATGGGAAACGCATGTATTTATCTGGTTTGCCATCATCTATGAAGCACCAGATAAAATGGGTGCAGGCAAGGTGTTTGAGAACAGCCTGGACAAAATTTATAAAGAAATACCCAACAATTATGTCTGGTCCGGCGACCACACAAAACCAGATGCTGTTTTGCATGAGCAAATGGACAAGGAAGAATTGAGATCCATGTTTCAGCGTCTGCAAAATGTAAAGAAAGCGGAAATTCTTTGCGGCTATCATATTTCTCGGGAAGATGCCGTTCGCATGTCACCTGATCAGTTTATTGAAAAAGCTGAATCTGTATTTAGAAATTTATTACCCCTATACAAATTGGCATAAACATGTTTTCAGAACGTGGATTTGGCAGTAAAAAAACAAAACCTTCAGCAAGTTGAAGGTTTTGTTTTTTTTCAAATCTATTTCTCCATTTTTAATTTGTCCCCGGCTGAACGTTCTTTAGCCAATTTTACTGTCCTGTAGGAGGAATAGCCGCTTTGTTCTTCAAAGTCATCGCAGATGTTTTTCTCCTGAGCTTTCCCAGGAACGATTTCCTTGAAGCGTCTATATGCATTCATGAATTGTTCCCGCTCAATTCCTTTTTCGTATGCCATTTCAATGCTTTCAAAATATTTTATAACATCCACTATTTCTTCTGTTGACCAATCCTGGTCGATCGGGTACTGATATTCCATTGCCTTTCACCTCATTTATGATATTCATGATGCATTTTATCATTAATTAGTCCATTTCGCCCTGATAGTTTCACCTTCCGCTATAATCCGCTCGAATAGTTCTTCCACGGAGGGGATATCCTTAATTAATCCCATAACTTGTCCAGCCCATGCAAACCCTTCCTGATCTTTCCCTTCATATATATATTTCTTATTAGCATTCCCGCTAATGTAATCTTTTAACTGCTCATAGCCGCCGTTTTGTTTTTCGATTTCCAGTATCTTATCCGACCATGGATTCGCAATCACCCTTGCAGGTGCACCTATAGTTCTTTTAATGACAACTGTGTCATTTTCTGTTCCTTCGACTAAGCGGTTTTTATATAATTCAGATGCATGGACGCATTCCTTTGTTGCAACAAATCTTGTCCCCATTTCAATCCCCTCTGCTCCAAGACTTAATGCTGCCATCAGCCCCCTGCCGTCTCCTATTCCTCCTGAGGCAATTACAGGTATGGAAACAGCATCAGCCACCTGAGGAACGAGTATGAAGGTTCCAATATCATCCCTGCCTAAATGCCCTCCGCCTTCCTGCCCTACAACCATCACTGCGTCAGCACCAAGCTCTTCCGCCTTTACTGCCTGCCTTTTTGCTGCCACAAGAACAAGCTTCTTAACATTTACACCCTTTAATTGATCAAAAATAGGTGCAGGATTTCCTCCTGTCATAGAAATAACGGGAACTTCTTCTTCAATGGCTATATCCAGATAATCAGAGAATGGCCTTCCATGCTGGCCAATAGCAAAATTAACCCCGAATGGCTTATCTGTCAATTTCTTAACCTTTTGAATCTCGTCCCTTAATTTTTCCGGGCTGCTGAGAGACATTGCGGTAACCTGCCCTAAACCTCCTGCATTCGAAACAGCGGCAGCCAGATCTGAATAGGCAAGATGGGCAAGGCCGCCCTGTATAATTGGATATCTAATTTTCAGTAATTCTGTCACACGTGTATTCCAGTTCATTTATGGACCCTCCATTTTCTTTATAACGTTTTATTTCGATTTATATGGTTTAAATTCCTGTTAACTTCTAAAACTAAACGGAAAACTGAATTGTGGAGGCGAATGTCCGGAAACGACACGCTTTAACAGAATGGAAAAACAATAGAACTTTCTATGCAAAGGGATTGAATAATGCTATAATGCAAATGTTTTAAATCAGCTTGAGCTTTCTGAAATATTATTATTAAAGAGGTGTGGGAATAAGTTGTCTCAATACAAAACACCGTTATTCAGCGGTTTGCTTGCACACGCAAAGAAGGATCCCGTACAGTTTCACATACCCGGCCATAAAAAAGGAGCGGGGATTGATCCGGAATTCAGGGAATATATTGGAGATAATGCACTTGCCATTGATTTGATCAATATTGGCCCGCTTGATGATCTCCATCAGCCAAAAGGCATTATTAAAGAAGCCCAGGATCTTGCAGCTGAGGCTTTTGGAGCGGACAAAACATTTTTTTCCGTTCAAGGAACAAGCGGAGCCATCATGACCATGGTTATGGCTGTCTGCGGTCCCGGGGATAAAATTATTGTTCCAAGAAATGTTCATAAATCTGTCATGTCTGCCATTGTTTTTTCAGGCGCAACTCCTATCTTTATACATCCTGAAATTGATGAAAACCTGGGCATATCTCATGGGATTACAACTGAATCAGTATCGAAAGCCCTTGAACTTCATCCGGACGCAAAAGGGGTATTAGTGATTAACCCTACTTATTTCGGTGTTTCGGCAGATTTGAAGAAAATCGTCGAAATAGCACATTCATATAATGTGCCTGTACTTGTGGATGAAGCCCATGGTGTGCATATTCATTTCCATGATGAGCTGCCCTTATCCGCCATGCAGGCAGGTGCTGATTTAGCCGCAACATCTGTCCACAAACTGGGCGGGTCCATGACGCAAAGTTCAATTTTAAATATGAAAGGAAATCTTGTTTCGGCCAAAAGGGTTCAATCCATTTTAAGCATGCTGACAACAACTTCCACTTCCTATTTATTGCTTGCCTCCCTGGATGTTGCCAGGAAACGTCTGGCTACAGAGGGAAAGGAACTCATTCAAAAGACAATTGATTTGGCCCAATCCATTCGCCGCCGCATCAATGAGATTGACCGGCTCTATTGTGTCGGTGAAGAAATACTGGCAACCAAAGCTGCGCATGACTACGATCCGACCAAATTGATTATTTCAGTCAAAGAGCTTGGCATGAATGGTTTCGATGTGGAGAATTGGCTTCGGGAACATCATAATATTGAAGTAGAGATGTCTGATTTATATAATATCCTTTGCATTGTTACCCCTGGTGACTCCGAACGGGAAGCCGATATTTTAGTTTCTGCTCTTGCCGAACTCGCCAGTGAGCGCAAAGGGAATACTGAAAAGCTTGAAACTCAAGTGCTTCTCCCTGATATTCCCGTTTTATCGCTTACACCTCGTGATGCATTTTATGCTGATACAGAGCTTGTTCCATTTGACGAGTCTGAGGGGAGAATAATTGCTGAGTTTATTATGGTTTATCCGCCTGGGATACCTATTTTTATTCCGGGAGAAATCATAACCGGGGAAAACCTCCGTTATATTAAAACGAACATGGAAGCTGGACTGCCGGTTCAGGGACCAGAGGATTATGATTTCAAGTATCTTCGCGTTATTGAAGAGCATAAAGCCATCAGATAATATGCAAAAGAGCCTTCCATTTAGGAAAGGCTCTTTTTATGGTTAATGGCTATTTGTTTGTCTTCTCTGTTTTTTCTCCGTCACAGCAATTGCATTTTTTTGAATATAATACGGTTACTTTTTCATCCTCAAAGTGATCAATAGTTGAATTGCAAGCCTGGCATACGATTGTACCCATCTTTTCATTCTCCTTTTCAATGAGTTTTGTTTGAAAGCGCTTTATCTTTAAATCTATAATAATATAACATTATTAATTTATCAAGCCTAATTGTATAACATAATCATTGTTTTATTTTGGCATTCTCCTTATAATCACTGAAACTCTTCATTAATAGTATGTCATAATATACAAAAACAGACCAATTATGGCCTGTTTTTGTATATTATTTTAGTCGTATTGTTCTTCAAAACGGGCACCTGGGATTGCTTCTAAGAAAAATTCGCTTAAATCTGCAGCCTGTTCGTATAAATCAAGCTTGAATGCCTTTTGCAAGTATTCGATGTCTTCGAGATCTTTAGGGTCGAGGAGAGTTGAGCGGCCTGTCTGCATACAAATAACCAGAGGCTTGGAAAAGAAGAGGTTTGTATATACGATTCCAAAATCATAACGTGTTGACTCCGTTGTAAAGCCAACAAAACGTACATTCACGTTTTCATGCTCATCATAGAGCTTCTCAAAAAAATCCATAAGATTCCTCCTTATTTATAATAATATTTAGAATATTATTATAATTCATTATAGGCTCTTTGACAAGTAATATAAATTTACCTTACTATTTTAAGTTGTCATAAGATTTTATCTAATGCTAGAATGGAAGAGGATGTTCATTACTATAATTATTGGGATAATGGGGGGAAAGAAGTTGGCAGCTAATTCATTTATCAAGCTGGTTCCTTCATCAGCTAAGGAAAAGATTTCAACAGAAGAGCTCAAAGAACTTTTTTTATATTATAGGGATATTACTGGAAAAACAGGCAGTCAGATTAAATGGGAATATGATGATGCCGCTTTTCCTTATGAGATAAAAGAGAAGCCTGAAGCAAAAGGAACCTGGTTTTACCTGCATTCTCAACATGACCGATATAACGCTATATTGCTTGGCATTGACAAAGAAAAAGTGAAGGATGAAGACGGTTCTGAACGTGAGCAGACTTACATACAAGTTACATTGCCGGAAGGTGCAACATTCGGAGATAAAGGCAAAGCAAATGAATTTTGCAAATTCCTCGCTAAAAAACTTCAAGGTGAATTGCATCTTTTTAATGGAAGAATCATGTATTTTTATAAAAGAAAATAATTGATTTCTTAAAAAATGAGAACAGCAGCGGCTGTTCTCATTTTGTTTCCGTGCTGATCAGAACTGGGTCAACTGGTGTAAATCCTTTATTCCTAAGCCCCTTCACAATATCCTCTAAGGCTTCTTTTGTCCATTCCCTATCATGCATCAATAAGTTTGCTCCTTTCGATAAATAGGGTGAATTAACCATTATATCTGCTAAAGCTTCTTTTGATTGATATTCCTTCTCCCAGTCATATCCGTATGTCCAATTCATAAGCACCATGTTTTCATCTTCAGCAATTTTCCTGCTGTAGTCTGTAATAGACCCGAATGGTGCCCGGAAGAATTTTGGCCTCTCTCCAATAATCTCCTCAACTCGATCATTAAGGTCAACAATCTCTTTATATTGCTGCTCTTCAGGTAAGCTTTTCAGGTTTAGGTGGCTATTTGTGTGATTGCCAATAGCAAAGCCAAGTTCATGAATTTCCTTCAAAACTTTTGCTTCTTCCGGGGTATCTATGAAATGCCCATTAACAAAAAAGATTGCAGGTGCTGAGAGTTTCTTTAAAATTCTGGCCATTTCCAATGCATTTTTATCAGGAGCATCGTCAATGGTCAGTAATACAACTTTTGAATTGGCCTTATTGATTGGTTCTATTGACCAATTATTTTCATTTATCTTGTATTGCGGTTCTGGCAGGGATACCGCTTCTTCCTTCGGCTTTTCACCGGCATCAGCTTGTGTTTTTTCTGTTTTAGCTGCGGGAACATTAGAATGATCAGCCAAGTTATTTTCTTCTTCTTTTTCAAATTCTGATGGCTTATCGTCATCTGCAGAAAAATCCGTACATGCTGTCAGGTTTATAACGAAAATAATACAAATAAAAAATATAGCTTTTTTCATTGTTACCTCCTTAATGCATATTTCTTTAAACTCCCTTTCATAAGTGTTAGTATGTTACATGGCCTTATTAAAAAAGTAGTTCCCCTTAGGAAATCTTTCTATTACCTACTGATTTTACCCGAAACAGTCTCGTTTTGAACATTAAAAGTAAACTTTAGAAATTAGATTGGATATCTACATCCTTTCGATTTTACTTTAAAGTCTGTTTCCGGGAAGCTGCTCTCCCCTGCTGAGCTCCAATTGCTTAAAAAATCAAGCAAACACTATCAGGAAAGCGGGATATTTAAATGCCTGCCTTTTTAGGATTGGAAGTTTTACAGAAGTATTTTATTTAGGTTTATTTTATTGAGACTGGAGGGATTTGATGAAGAAACTGACACCCGTTTTTACGGTTTCAGTCATATTCACAGCAATATTTATTATATGGGGATTAGTACCGAAGACCATACTGCCAAAAGGCAACCTGGATTCTGTTACAGCATCTGTTCAGGGATTCATATTGGAAAAGTTCGGGTGGTTTTACCTTTTATCAGCTTCTATCTTTTTAATTTTTTCAATCCTATTAGCATTCAGCAAGTATGGAAATATTCGTCTGGGAAAGGATGCAGACAGGCCCGAATATAGCTACTTAAGCTGGTTTGCCATGCTTTTCAGTGCAGGGATGGGAATTGGCCTGGTTTTTTGGGGAGTTTCGGAGCCAATGTATCACTACTTTGCGCCACCTTTCCTAGACGGGCAGACACCAGAAGCAGCAAGAGCTGCCATGAGGTACTCTTTCTTCCACTGGGGGCTTCATCCATGGGCTATTTATACAGTTATTGGGCTTGCACTTGCTTATTTCCAGTTCAGGAAAGGCGCACCGGGAGTTATCAGTTCCATTTTAAGGCCAATTTTGGGGAGCAAAGTGGATGGTCCAATTGGAGTATTAATTGATTTTATAGCCGTCTTTGCTACTGTTTTTGGTGTTGCAACATCATTAGGTCTCGGAGCCATTCAAATTTCTGGCGGACTTTCTGAAACATTTGACAGCATCGGCAATAATTTCACCACTCAATTGGTTATTATTTTGGTTGTGACAATCTTGTTTATGGTTTCAGCACAAACCGGTTTAAACAAAGGAATAAAATACTTAAGTAATTTAAATATTATATTAGCTATCTCGTTACTGCTATTTCTGCTGTTTGTTGGGCCTACAAACTTTATTATGGATCTGTTTACAACGACGATTGGCTCTTATCTTCAAAATCTTCCTTCCATGAGTTTCAGGCTTAGTCCATTTGATCAGGAGCTGACATGGTTTCAGGATTGGACCATTTTTTATTGGGCATGGTGGATTGCCTGGGCGCCATTTGTCGGCACATTCATAGCCAGAATATCACGCGGAAGGACAATAAGAGAATTCGTCATCGGCGTGCTTGCTGTTCCTACCTTATTTGGAGCGCTTTGGTTCTCAGTTTTTGGAGGAACAGGCATATACCTTGAATTCTTTGAGGCAAAGCCTATTATGGAAACAATCGACCAGCAGGGAATGGAAGTTGCACTGTTCGCTGTGTTTGATAACTTCCCTTTCAGCACTGTTCTAAGCTTATTGGCTATATTCTTGATCAGTACATTCTTTATAACTTCTGCAGATTCAGCTACCTTTGTTCTTGGGATGCAGACGACAAACGGAAGCTTGAACCCTCCGGGCAAAGTGAAATTTGTCTGGGGCATTATCCAATCTGCTTCTGCTGCCATCCTTTTATGGACAGGAGGGCTGGAAGCACTGCAAAGAGCTTCTATAATAGCTGCACTTCCTTTTACTATCATTATGCTTTTAATCGTGCTATCGCTGGCTAAATCGTTTAAAGAAGAAACCATATCAAAAAAAGAGATGATAAAGACTAAAAAAATCGGCACCTGAAAATGGGTGCCGATTTTTCTGCTTGTCACATTGCCAATTACCAATGTGTAATGTATGACATCGCTAAATGAAAAGAAGCATATAAGCTTAGGCTCATAACAGTGACCATAAATGTTTTCTTTGCTGACTTAATAACCCAATTCCCAATATTGATTGCCAAATAGAAGAAAACAAAAAACATAATAACTTTATATACGAGCTGATCATATTTTGACAGCCACTCAATGAAAGTATATCCACTCCAGATTAACATCTGCAACAAAAGAGCTGTATAAATCTTCATACACTCCACCACCAAATTTTTTAATCCTTACCCGTTTTTATAATAGAAGAAACACTTGTGTTTGTAATATATGTTGAAAAGGATATTCTTATTTTTCATTTCTGTAACATTTGAATGACAAGCTAATATTTCCATTTTCCATATGATAAAATACTCATAATTATTATGAATTGCTCACCTTCTGTCAAAAGGATGGAAAATTTCAATGACTTCTATACTGTTTTGCAGTCTTATGTAAAAAGGTGGAATTTATTATAAAGTGAGGGCAAAAGGATGAAAGGTCTGCCATTGTTATTTATTACTGCACTCTTGTTTGTGACCTCTTCATGCAATCATAAGGAAGTAAAAGAAGAGCTGAAGATAGACGACAATGTTAAACAGCTTATTTTTTTTACTGATAAAAAACAATATGAGCAGGAAATCTCCTATTATGATGCCATCATCGAATTAAAGAGAAGCTATCCTGAACTAATTAAAGATATGAAAGTGATAACAGCAGCTGAAGCGAGTCACTTAAGCAATTATGAGGTAGAAAACTGTCCTGCCATGCTGCTGGTGTATCAGGACAAAGTTTTAGTAGAAATAAAAGGCACTGTATCTAAAGATAAGATCATTTATCCGCTCGCCAAAGCCATGGATAAAAAGATCGAAAAACCGTAATCATCCATAAAAAAATCCTTCCCTGGCAGGGAAGGATTTTTTTATATTATTATTTTACAATGTGTATTGGGCTTCCAATAGCAACTTCTGCTGCTTCCATTGTGATTTCACCCAATGTAGGATGTGCGTGAATAGTCATCGCAAGATCTTCTGCAGTCATGCCTGCTTCAATAGCCAATCCAAGCTCTGCAATCATATCTGATGCACTAGCACCGGCGATTTGCGCACCAATTACAAGTCCATCCTCTTTGCGTGTCACAAGCTTTAAGAATCCGTCAGTGGAATCAAGTGCAAGGGCACGGCCGTTAGCTGCAAATGGGAACTTCGCTGCTGTTACTTCGATTCCTTCTTCTTTAGCCTGCTGCTCAGTATAGCCTACAGAAGCTAATTCAGGCTCAGAGAATACAACCGCAGGGATAGCCAAGTAATCAATTTCTGCGTTATGGCCTGCAATTGCCTCAGCTGCAATCTTGCCTTCGTAAGAAGCTTTATGAGCTAATTGAGGACCTGCAACAATGTCACCAATCGCATAAATATTGCTCACACTCGTACGGCATTGTTTATCAATTTCAATAACACCGCGTTCAGTCATCTTAACGCCGGCTTGCTCTAAGCCAAGTTCGTCTGTATTTGGACGTCTTCCGACCATTACAAATACATAATCTGCGTCAAGAGACTTCTCTTCACCTTTTTCTTCAAACTTAACGGTAACTCCATTTTCATTCTCTTCAACACCCTTAGCAAGTGCCTTCGTAATGAATTCAACACCTTTTTTCTTCAGGTTGCGTTTAACAAGAGATGTCATTTGCTTCTCAAAGCCGATTAGAATATCATCTGCACCCTCAAGGATCGTTACTTGTGAACCAAAGTTCGCATATGCTCCTCCAAGCTCGATTCCGATAACACCGCCGCCGATAACGACTATTTTCTCAGGAATTTCCTGAAGAGCAAGAGCGCCTGTTGAATCAAGAACACGTTTAGAGAATTTAAACGTCGGCAATTCAATTGGGCGGGATCCTGTTGCAATAATTGCATTTTTGAACGTGTAAGTTTGTGCTGAATTTTCATCCATTACACGAAGGGTATTACCATCAACAAAGTAAGCTTCACCGCGCACGATGTCAACTTTATTTCCCTTTAATAGTCCTTCAACTCCGCCTGTAAGCTTCTTGACTACACCGGATTTGAATTCTTGAACTTTTGTAAAGTCAACTTTTACATTTTCAGCTGTAATTCCCATTACATCTGAGTGCTTAGCATTTTCGTAGCGGTGGCCTGCTGCGATTAAAGCTTTTGAAGGGATACACCCAACGTTTAAGCAAACTCCGCCCATATTAGCTTTTTCTACGATTGTAACTTTTTGTCCAAGCTGTGCTGCACGAATTGCTGCAACATATCCCCCTGGACCCGCACCGATGACTATAGTATCTGTTTCGATTGGGAAATCTCCTACTACCATTTGTAATTACGCCTCCATTAACAATAGTTCTGGATCGTTCAGTAAACGCTTGATGTGATTCAATGCATTTTGTGCAGTTGCTCCATCAATAATTCTGTGGTCAAAGCTTAGTGATAATGCCAATACTGGAGCAGCAACAATTTCTCCATCTTTCACGACCGGCTTTTCAGCAATGCGGCCAATTCCTAGAATGGCAACTTCAGGGTGATTGATGACAGGAGTGAACCATTGTCCGCCTGCAGAACCGATATTTGTGATTGTGCAAGAAGCACCCTTCATTTCGTCTGGAGCAAGCTTGCCGTCACGTGCTTTACCAGCCAATTCATTGATTTCATTTGAAATGGCAAATGTAGATTTGCGGTCAGCATCCTTAACAACTGGCACAAGAAGACCTTTTTCAGTGTCTGCCGCAATACCAATGTTATAGTAGTGCTTCTGGATAATTTCACCCGCTGCATCATCAATTGAAGTATTTAGTGCCGGGAATTCACGCAATGCACTTGTTAATGCTTTTACCACATAAGGAAGGAATGTAAGCTTAATTCCTTTATTCGCTGCAACTTCTTTAAACTTCTTGCGATGTGCAACAAGTTTCGTAACATCAATTTCATCCATTAATGTAACGTGTGGAGCTGTATGCTTAGAGTTTACCATAGCTTTTGCAATAGCCTTACGGATTCCGCTCATTTTCTCGCGAGTTTCCGGATATTGTCCAGCAGGAATCGCTTGTGCAGCTGCCGGTGCAGTTTCTTTTGCTTCAGCTTGTGGTGCAGCTTCCTGAGCAGGCGCTTCATTAGCTTGAGCACCGCCATTTAAGAATGCATCAATGTCATCTTTCTGGATACGGCCATTTTTGCCGCTTCCAGCTACCTGGCGAATATCTACGCCTTTATCACGAGCGTATTTTCTTACTGAAGGCATTGCAATAATGCGGCGGTTAGGATCCACATCCGTGTCAGAAATAACGACGCCTTCTTTTGGTGCCTCTTGTGCAGGAGCTTCCTCTTTCTTTACATCCTGTCCAGCTTCAGCAGTAGCCTGTACCTGTGCTTCTGTTTTTTCTTCTTTAGGAGCCTCATCTTCATGGTCTCCCTTGAATTTAAGATCTTCATATCCTGGAGCATCAAAAGTGATCAAAACTTGACCTACAGTTGCCACTGTACCTTCTTCAACAAGGATTTCTTCAACTTTACCTTTAACTGGCGAAGGAATTTCTACAACCGCTTTATCATTTTGAACCTCACAAAGCACGTCATCTTCTTGTACTTCGTCACCCGGCTTTACAAACCACTTGACGATTTCACCTTCATGGATACCTTCACCGATATCAGGCAATCTAAATTGGAATGCCAATGGAATTCACCCTCCTATTATTTCAATCGTTCTAGTAAAACACGTCAGGGGGATATTTTCCCCCTTGTGTCATTAGTTATTCAATTAAAATTCAAGTACTTTTTTAGCTGTTTCAATTACATCTTTATAGTTTGGAAGCCAAACTGTTTCAGCCTGCGGGAAAGCAAATACCGTATCTGGTGCAGCTACACGCAGAACTGGTGCTTCCAGACTAAGAATTGCACGATCATTGATCTCTGCCACTACACTTGCTGCAATACCAGCTTGCTTTTGTGCTTCCTGAACAACAATGGCTCTTCCTGTCTTTTCAACAGAAGCAATAATTGTTTCAATATCGAGAGGTGCGACAGTACGCAAGTCGATAACTTCGGCAGATTTTCCTTCTTTTTCAAGTTCTTCAGCCGCTTTTAAAGACTCATGGACCATTGCCCCGTAAGTTACGATTGTCAGGTCTGAACCCTCACGTTTAACCTCTGCTTTGCCAAGCGGAATTGTATATTCCTCTTCAGGTACTTCCTGGCGGAAAGAACGATACAATTTCATATGCTCAAGGAAGATAACAGGATCGTTATCGCGAATTGCTGAGATAAGCAGCCCCTTTGCATCATAAGGAGTTGCCGGAATAACAACCTTTAGTCCAGGCTGCTGCGCCATTAAACCTTCAAGGCTGTCAGCGTGCATTTCAGGAGTATGTACCCCTCCCCCGAATGGTGAACGGATCGTAACCGGTGAATTATATCTTCCGCCGGAACGGTAACGCATACGTGCCAGCTGACCGGAAATAGAATCCATTACTTCATAAACGAATCCAAAGAATTGGATTTCAGGTACCGGACGGAAGCCTTGTAAACCAAGACCGACAGCCAGACCGCCGATTCCGGATTCAGCTAGCGGTGTATCAAATACACGCTCTTCGCCAAATTCTTTTTGAAGGCCTTCGGTAGCACGGAAAACGCCGCCGTTAACGCCCACATCTTCACCGAATACCAATACATTCGGATCGTTGCGCAATTCTGTGCGAAGAGCATCAGTAATTGCCTGAATCATTGTCATTTGCGCCATGGCTTACTTCGACTCCTTTTCTTTGTATATTTCATACTGTTCTTTTAGGTTGTAAGGCATTTCTTCATACATAATGTTCATAAGGTCAGTAACCTTTTGCTTAGGTGTATCATCAGCCTTTTTAATAGCTTCTTTAATATCTTCTTTTGCTTGTTCAATTACTTCGTTTTCCATATCTTCATTCCAGATTCCTTTGTCTTCAAGGAACTTGCGGAAACGAACAAGAGGATCTTTCTTTTCCCATTCATTATCAAGGTCAGAAGTACGGTAGCGTGTTGGATCGTCTCCAGCCATTGTGTGCGGTCCGTAACGATATGTCAGCGTTTCGATTAATGTAGGACCTTCACCATTCAGCGCACGTTCACGAGCTTCGCGAACAGCTGCATATACAGCAAGCGGATCCATGCCATCAACCTGAATTCCTGGAATACCGGCCGCCACTGCCTTTTGTGCAATTGTTTTAGCTGCTGATTGTTTTTCAACAGGAGTAGAAATTGCAAAACGGTTATTTTGCACAATAAAGATAGCAGGTGCTTTGAATGCTCCTGCAAAGTTGATACCTTCATAGAAGTCACCTTGTGAAGCACCGCCGTCGCCAGTATAAGTGATGGCAACCTTCTTTTCACCGCGCTTTTTCATGCCAAGGGCAACCCCTGCAGTCTGAATATATTGTGCTCCAATGATAATCTGAGGTGAAATAACATTTACACCTTCAGGGATATTTCCGCCTTCGAAGTGCCCGCGGGACCATAGGAAAGCCTGGTATAACGGAAGGCCGTGCCAAATGATTTGAGGCACATCACGATAACCTGGAAGAATAAAATCTTCCTTCTCCAGTGCAAAATGAGATGCAAGCTGAGAAGCTTCCTGTCCGGCAGTAGGAGCATAGAAGCCCAAACGGCCTTGTCTGTTAAGTGAAATAGAACGCTGATCAAGAATGCGGGTATAAACCATGCGGCGCATTAATTCCTGAAGCTGCTCATCGCTTAAGTCAGGCATTGCTGAATCATTAACAACCTTGCCTTCTTCATTTAAAATTTGTAGAGTTTGGAACTGTTCTTCAACTGTTTCGAGCTGTTTTTTCGCATCGAATTGTGCCTTCTTTGTTTTAGAAGCCATATCAGTCACCCTTTCCTTTCATAAAAAGACGTTAATTAAGAGTTTTTATACACAAAATTTAGGTTACCCAAAACGAAGCCATATTAGATACACTTTCAAAAAGCAAAAAAGTACTTTTCCTGGCATGTTTTTATTAGCATCTCTAAATAGCAGAACGTTCTTTTCTGCCATATGCATACTTACAACTAGTGTTCCACAGATCACTTTTAAAAAAACGTCTTTCTGTTCATCTTTAACTATCATATTCTGTATCAGTTTATTTTGCAACAAAATTGATACAGAAATACTTACGAGATTTAGTTTAATACACCTTCAGGACCTTCGTCAATTACCTTGCTTTTTGTTTTTCACAGTTACCATACTAATTAAATTCTATATCAAATCCCATAACTGTATTAACACCTGCTCCCCATCTGTATTATAAAAAACTATTATATTTTCACGTGTTATAGTAAAGAAATTTCACCTGTCATTATTTTAAGATAAAGACGTCTGCATAAAATTAAGTAAGCGCAATCATAATGACCTGATGTCTCCCTGCGCATTAAAAGCCAAAAAAACAAAAAATGCCGCGCATTTATATGCCGGCATTAATCTTATTCTTTTGTATTTATTTCAAGCCCTGCTTCTTTATAGAAATCCAGTTTTGCTTCATTATACTCTTTTGTTTTTTCATTGAAATGCTTATTTGAAGACAGGATCTTTTCATACATTTCATTTATTTCGTTAATTTGATTTTCAAGCTGCTCGAGAGTAAGGTCTTCCTTTTTAAACATTGCATACAGCTCTTTATCCAGTTTAAGCGCTTTGGAATAGTCCTCATAAAGAGTGTCATGTATTTTATATCTGTCCATCATAATTTCGTGCAGTTTTTTTGCTTTATCTTTCAGTTTTTGACTCTCTATATCCTCTATGATCGGAGATAATGATTCAAATTCCTTTTTGGATGCCTGTATGCTTTTCTGCTCTTTCTCCATATGATTTTTCCGCTTATCCACAATCGAGGAAGCCTCATCAGACAGCTTCTTGATTTCCTCGAAGTCCTTCATTCCCAGGTTGATAATTTTATCGTATAATTCCTTTTCTCTTTTCTCCAGCTTTACTAGCGGTTCCTGCTGCTTTTCAAAGTCCTTTTCTTTTTTAACTACATTCTCCAGAACATCATACACTTCTTCCTCTGGTTTCGGCTTGTTCATACAGCCTGAGAGGAAGATAGCCAAGATTATAAAAACAAGCAACAGTCTGCTTTTGTTGAAAATTGACACGTTGAAACCTCCTTACTTATAACATTTTTAACTATAAAGGTACCCGCCCTGTTTGACAATAGCTCTTTGGTTTGACACTTTTCACAACAATTCACAGTTTGTCCTTTTTAGAAGTGTATTTAAAATTTATTCACTTCATTTTTCCTTTATGACTTGGGCAAAGGCCTACACCATCCATCATTTAAAACATAGGCTATATTAATCGTCCGATGTGGCAAGGCAAAAAGATGGACGATAATCTTACTTTAGGGAGGTTATCCTTCATGTACGGATATGGCGGATACGGTTATGGATGCGGTTATCCAGCAGCGGGTGCCGGCTGCGGCAGAGGTTTTGCGTTAATTGTAGTATTATTCATTCTCTTAATCATAGTTGGCTGCGCTTGCTGGAAGTTTTAATTACTTGAGAAGGTGCCCAAAAGCGCCTTCTCTTATTAACTTTTTTCCGCCGCTCTGATAGACTGAATATATTAATATTAACGTAATGCCTGGCAAACCTTCGGCTTTTCCATATGGTCTTTGTGCCATTAATTTAGCCATTTTTTTATTCTTTATTACATAGCGGGAGTGATAATCATGCTGAGCATGCAAGATATTATACGTGATGGCCATCCAACATTAAGGAAAATTGCCGCGGAAGTAAACATGCCTCCATCTGCAGAAGAAAAACAAACCCTGAGGGAAATGATGGAATATGTGAAAAACAGCCAGAATCCTGAGCTTGCTGCTAAATATGGATTAAGGGCAGGCATTGGATTAGCTGCTCCTCAAATTAATATTTCCAAGAGGATGATTGCTGTCCATGTAACCTATAACGGCGAGCTCTTCAGTTATGCATTCTTCAACCCTAAGATCATCAGCCATTCTGTGCAGCGGTCTTATCTGGCTGCAGGAGAAGGCTGCCTGTCTGTTGATGAATCCATACCCGGTTTTGTACCCAGATATTCAAAAGTTACTGTTAAGGGCATTGACCTGGATGGCAATGAAGTAAAACTCAAGCTGAAAGGGCTGCCTGCGATTGTCTTCCAGCACGAGATTGATCATTTAAACGGAATTATGTTTTATGATCACATAAACAAACAAAATCCGTTTGAGCCAATCGAAAATGCCATTGCTGTAGAACGATAGAATGCCCGAAGCATTCGCAGCATTACAAAAGAAAGCCTCCAGCTATGAAAACGGAGGCTTTTTCTCTGCTATATTAATTGGAGTTCTTTTAGTCCCTTCCAGATTCCTTCCTGGTCCACTCCTGATGTTACGTGGTCTGCTGCTTTCTTAACCACTTCTTCTGCATTGCCCATTGCTACCCCCGTTCCGACAGCATTCAGCATCTCTATATCATTGAGCCCATCTCCAAAGGCATATACATCCTTCAAATCAAATCCAAGCCTTTTAATCATTTGCTTTATCCCTTCAGCTTTGGACCCGCCAGCAGGCAATACATCTACGGAATATGGATGCCATCTGATAAAGCCAAAGTCAGGATATGCAGATGAAGAAATATACTTTTCCTCATCTTTTTCCTCACAGAACAGCAATGATTGATATAATTCCCTGCCGCTGTAAAACTCCCGGTCTTCCTCAGGATGCGGGAACTTTAAGCTCCCCATGCTTTCCTCTATAAATGGATGATGGGAAATTGAGGCTTTCATTGTTTTCTCATTCATAAACACTAATGGATGTCCGTTTGACTGTGCATGCCGATATAGCTTTTCAATTTCAGCTGTTTTTAGAGGATTACGGTATATCGGCTCGTTTTCAAATACAACATATTGTCCGTTAAAGCTGACAAATGAATCAATATCAAGCTCACTGCGCAAGTTCTCATACATGAAAGGAGCTCGGCCGGTAGCAATCGCCACAAATGTCCCATTCTTTTTCAGCTTATCAATTGCCTCTTTCGTACTATCCGGCAAATTTTTTTCGTGATCCAACAAGGTCCCATCTATATCAAAGAAAACAATCTTTTTCATATAAAACAATCTTCCTTTCAAGCAATATTCTGCTGGCTTTTATTACATAATTTATCGTAATAAAACACTAAACCCATAAAGTAAAAAAGTCAATTTCATTGCTGGAAAGAATGGTAATTTCCATTTTTACCCACGATAAATTCAGTTATTTTACCATATAATATAATTAATAAAAGCGGAATCTCCTTGCCCGCGAAGAACGCAGACTATAAAAAGCAGCCCGGTGGAGCTGGACAGCTGTAAAAAAGCCACATTAATTACAAAAAACGTGTGAAAACGTCCTTGCTGCCTTTACTTTGGACAAGGATCGTTTAAAATAGAAAGTAAGGAGTTGATCCACTATGTTAAAGAAGCTGAGAAAGAAGCTTTTAAAACAGTGGAATGAAATGCTTCGAAAAAAATCTATTGCCTGACAAATTTGAGCCCTTCAAACTTGCGAAGGGCTCCTTCCTTATTGTAAATTGGTTATCAGTATACTTTTTTTACATAGATTCGGAAGCGTATTAGCATCTAAAAGAATTAATATTCATATCCCGCAGGAAAAAACATGTAATACATGTTATTATTTTATATATTAGATAAAAGTTTTTTATCGGATTAAGGAGAGATAGAAATGATTTTCAAGGTATATTATCAGGAGTCCAAGACAGAGGTACCGGTTAGGGAAAAAACAAAAACGATCTTTGTGGAAGGCGATTCTGAAAGAGACGTTCGAAAAAAGCTCGCTGACCGCAACTATAATATTGAATTTGTAGCATCTGTTCAAGGAGATTTCCTGGAATATGAAAAACAAAGTGAAGACTTTAAAGTATTGGAGATTGAGTAATTTATGAAATTTGTTAAAAATGATCAAACAGCCGTTTTCGCCCTGGGCGGACTTGGTGAAATCGGAAAGAACACTTACGCGGTTCAATTCCAGGATGAAATTATCCTGATTGATGCCGGAATCAAATTTCCGGAGGACGAGCTTCTCGGAATCGATTATGTTATTCCTGATTACACTTACTTAGTTAAAAACGAAGACAAGATAAAGGGATTATTTATTACCCACGGACATGAAGACCATATTGGAGGAATTCCATACCTTCTAAGAGAAGTCAATATACCTGTTTACGGCGGAAAGCTGGCTCTAGGGCTTCTGAGAAATAAACTTGAAGAACACGGTCTATTAAGACAGACTACTCTTCATGAAATCAAGGAAGATGATATCATTAAATTCAGAAAAACTTCCGTGACTTTCTTCAGAACAACTCATAGTATTCCTGATTCATATGGAATCGTTGTCAAAACACCGCCAGGACAAGTTGTTCATACCGGGGACTTCAAATTTGATTTTACCCCTGTAGGAGAGCCTGCGAACCTGACGAAAATGGCCGAAATCGGTAAAGAAGGCGTCCTTTGCCTGCTTTCCGACAGTACAAACAGTGAAATACCAGAATTCACCATGTCTGAACGCCGAGTTGGCGACAGCATTCATGACATCTTCCGTAAGGTTGAAGGACGGATTATCTTTGCCACATTCGCTTCTAATATCCACCGTCTTCAGCAGGTGACTGAAGCAGCCGTTACAAACGGCAGGAAAATTGCTGTCTTTGGCAGAAGTATGGAAGCAGCCATAAATATAGGACAGGAATTAGGATATATTCAGGCACCTAAAGATACGTTTATTGATGCACATCAAATTAACAGACTTCCAGCGAACCAGGTGACCATTCTTTGTACAGGAAGCCAGGGAGAGCCGATGGCGGCCCTTTCTAGAATTGCTAATGGAACGCATCGCCAGATACAGATCATTCCTGGTGACACTGTTGTATTCTCTTCTTCACCTATTCCAGGGAACACCATCAGTGTCAGCAGAACGATTGACAGACTTTCCCGTGCAGGTGCCGAAGTCATTTATGGTAAATTAAGCGATATTCACACATCCGGACATGGCGGCCAGGAAGAACAGAAACTAATGCTTCGTTTAATAAAGCCCAAATTCTTCATGCCGATTCATGGTGAATACAGAATGCAGAAAATGCATGCCAAATTGGCTGTAGATTGTGGAGTAGAGGAAGAGAACTGCTTTATCATGGATAATGGTGAAGTTCTGGCTCTCAGCGAAGATTCTGCTCAGGTAGCAGGAAAAATCCCGTCTGGTTCTGTCTATATTGATGGAAGCGGAATCGGTGACATCGGAAATATTGTTTTGCGTGACCGCCGCATTCTTTCTGAAGAAGGTTTAGTGGTTGTTGTAGTGAGCATTAATATGAAGGATTTCAAAATTGCTGCAGGACCTGACTTAATTTCCCGCGGATTCGTCTATATGAGGGAATCCGGAGATTTAATCAATGATGCACAAGCACTCATCACAAAACACTTAAGCAAGGTTATGGAACGCAGAACAACTCAATGGTCAGAAATCAAGAATGAAATTACTGATACTCTTGCACCATTCCTATATGAAAAAACAAAGCGCCGTCCAATGATTTTGCCGATTATCATGGAAGTTTAAAACCAAGAGCTATAAATATATACTAAAAAAAGGCTGTATCGCTCAAATGAGAGATACAGCCTTTTGCCTATTAAGACATCACTTTCTTTTCAAACCGGTTGATGTCCACATCTGCTCCAATAACAATAAGAATATCGTCAAATTGTATTTTTTCATTCGCCTGCGGAGAAACGATAATTTCATTTTTTCTTTTAATTGCAACGATGTTGATTCCGTACTTTGCCCGGATATCCAGATCTATTATGCTGTGGCCGGCCAATTTTTCATTAGCTACGATTTCTACTATGCTATGTTCATCAGAGAGTTCCAGATAATCCAGTACATTATTTGAAACAATACTATGGGCAATCCTTCTGCCCATATCCCTTTCAGGATGAACAACATGATCGGCTCCAATTTTCCTCAATACCTTAGCGTGATAATCATTTTGCGCCTTAACCGTAATCTTATTAACTCCCACCTCTTTTAAAATCAAGGTAGTCAGGATAGAGGCCTGAATATTATCTCCAATCGCTACAATGACATGGTCAAAATTGCGTATTCCCAAACTCTTGATTACGGATTCGTCAGTAGTATCGCCAACTACTGCGTGCGAAGCAACTCTCGCAAATTCATTCACACGGTCTTCATTAACATCAATCGCCATAACCTCCATACCTTCTTCAGCAAGAGCATGGCAGATGCTTCCTCCAAAACGTCCAAGTCCGATTACAGCAAATTCTTTCTTCATCCTATCTTCCCCCAGCAAAGTTAGCAATATAGACAATAATAACATAATAGCGTACAGAGCTGAATAGATAGCTATTAGAATTACTTCCTGGCAGAAATAAAACCCCCGTCTGGAGGTTTTAATCTATTCATTAAATTGCTTCCAGCATATTAAATTGTGCCTTAACTAAATGGAAATATTCACCTTTCGCATTCATCAATTCCTCATGATTCCCCTGTTCTAAAATATTTCCATGATCGAGCACGAATATTTGATCGGATTCCCGAATAGTCGATAGCCTATGGGCGATAATGATAGCCGTTCTGCCCTTTAAAAGGGTCTTTAATGCCTGCTGGATCTTCATCTCTGTCTCTGTATCAATACTTGCTGTAGCTTCATCAAGTATAAGAATACGCGGGTCTGCAAGCAATGCGCGGGCAAAGGAGAGCAGCTGCCTCTCACCGACCGATAATACATTCCCTCTTTCCTCCACTTCGGTTTCATATCCCTTTGAAAGTTTTTCAATGAATCCATGTGCACCGACAGCTTTGGCTGCTTCCACTACCTCCTCATCCGTTGCATCAGGCCTGCCAAAACGGATATTATCGCAGATTGTGCCGGAAAATATGAAAGTATCCTGCAGCACAACACTGATTTGCTTGCGCAAACTTGATAAAGAAACATCCTTTAAATCATAGTCATCTATTTTTACAGTGCCTCCTGTGGGATCATAAAAACGGCTGATTAAATTCGCTATCGTTGTTTTTCCAGATCCTGTATGACCGACAAGTGCTGCTGTTTGCCCTGCTTTTATCTTAAGGGAAACTTCATTTAGGGCTATTCTTTTTTCATCATAAGAAAAAGTGACATTCTCAAATTCTATCTTGCCTTCTATCTCCTGCAAATTCACCGCATTGTTTCTTTCTGATACAATTGGCTTCTCATCAAGAAACTCAAAGATTCTTTCAGAGGAAGCCATCCCCATGAGAAGCTGGTTATAAACCATACCAAGACGAGAAATTGGCTCCCAGAACATCCCTAAATAAAAGGCAAAAGAAACAAATACGCCGATTGATATTGACCCTGTCTGAATCAGATGGGCTCCAAACCAAATCAATACAGCAGTACCCAGGGCATTGGTCAATTCAACCAGCGGTCTGAACATAGCGTTTTTCTGGGAGGCAACCCTCCAGCTTTCAAAGTTTTCTGTGTTCACACCATCAAAGAATGCCATATTCTCTTTTTCCTGTGTAAAAGACTGGGTAATCCTTATTCCCTGTATACTCTCATTTAAGTGAGAATTCAATTTGGATTGTTTTAATCGGACAGTTTGCCATGACCTGCGGATATTTCTCCGCAAACTGGTTGAAATAAAAAACATGATGGGCAGGATGACCATTATTGCCAAGGTCAGTTCCGGACTTAGTGTGAATAAAATAATGAAAATCCCTGCCAGCATGATCAAATCCATCAGCAGATTTATAACTCCATTAGTAAAAAGCTCCTGAAGAGAATTAATATCATTCATGATCCTTACCAGTATGGATCCTGCTGAACGCTGATCAAAAAAACGATGCGAAAGTGTCTGCACGTGTGTAAATAAATGTTTTCGAAGATCGTAAATAATATTTTGGCCAAGCTTATTCATCCATTTAATCCTGCAGTAGTTTGCAGCGTATGAAATGGTGTAAAGCACTCCAATCAATGAAACCAGGATGCCAAGCAGCCTGCCGTCTTTTTCAATTAATGCCTTATCTAACGTATACACACCAATCAAGATAGGAATGATTAGTCTGACTGCCGTATTTATTAATACCATTATAACGGAGAGCGGGAGTAAATTTTTCCTGTACGGCTCCATATAACTGAATAATCGCAGCATCTGCTTCCAATTAAATGGCTTCTCGATCACTTCGTCAGCAGAATATTGGAACCTGTTTAACACTTTGTCATTTTCTGTTTTAGTTTTTTCCAAGGACGCACCTCCTAGCCTGCATTTGATTGGAGAACCTTATCCCGGTCCTGATATTGAATATCGTAAATCCGCTGATATGGGCCATTATTTTTAAGCAGCTTATCATGTGTCCCCCGTTCAGCTACTCTCCCGCTATCAAGCACAAGTATTTCATCTGCATGCTTAAGGGAAGAAATCCGATGGGCAATGATAAAAGTAGTTCGATCAGCCATTACTTCTTTCAAAGCTTTTTGTATTCTGAATTCTGTTTCCATATCCACGGCGCTTGTTGCATCATCAAGAACTAAAATGCTTGGATCAGCACAAATAGCCCTTGCTATCGCTATCCTTTGCTTCTGGCCGCCTGAAAGCCCCATGCCCCTCTCTCCAAGAACGGAATCGTATTGATCAGGAAGCTCCATGATAAATTCATGAGCCTGTGCACGTTTGGCAGCTTCAATAATTTCCTCCATTGTTGAGTCAGGCTTCCCAAAAGCAATATTTGCTTTAATCGAAGAAGAAAACAAGAAGGATTCCTGAAGAACAAAACTGATGTTTCTTCTCAGAGACTGAAGAGAGTAATCCTGCACATTTATCCCATCAATCATCACACTGCCTTCAACTGGCTCATAAAACCTTGTCATAAGCTGCGTTAAGCTCGTTTTACCTGATCCCGTAGAGCCGATTAACCCAATTACCTTTCCCGCCTCAGCATGAAAGGAGATATTCGATAAAGCATCATTGTCATCCTTCGTATATTTCAGGGTAACATTGCGGAATTCCACCTCTCCCTGCAAACGTTCTGCATTAACACATGAATCAGTATCCTCAATCTCATTATCTGCTTCAAGAATCTCAATGAGACGCTCTCCGGAGGCTTTTGCCTGTGAAAATAGGTTAACTATAAAGCCTAAGTTCATAATTGGCCACATAATATACCAGACAAGGCTGTAAAATGCAACAAGTTCCCCTGGATTCAGACTGCCGGCCATAACAAGATAACCGCCGTAAGCCAGAAGCAGTACAACACTTAAATTGCCGAGAAATTCCATTAACGGGAAGTATTTGGCCCAAATATCGGATGTAAAAAGATATTTATCCTTATAATCGCTGTTAGAGCCGTTGAATTTATTAATCTCAAAGTCTTCCCGTGATAATGACTTCACAGTATTAATTCCGCTTATATTCTCCTGAACCTTTGTATTAAGGCGCCCGAATGATTTCCGGATACCCCGGAAAGCCGGATGTACAGCCTTGTCGAATTTAAAGGTGACTACTGCAAGAAAAGGCAGGGTAATAAGTGTGACAATAGTAAGTGAAACAGAATAATAAAACATAACCGACATACTGATGAGGATCAATAAACAAAAACGAATGAGTTCAGAAAATCCGAATGAAAGAAAGAAACGGAATCCCTCAACATCTGCAGTGAGCCGGGACATTAAATCTCCTGTTTTTGCATTATCATAATACCTGAAGGGCAGAAACTGCAGTTTTTCATAAAGTACATTTCTAAGCTTATAGACCGATGTGATTCCAAATAAATCACCCGTGTACTGATGGATATAAGTCGCTGCGCCCTTCACGGCCATTATGGCAATAAAGCCTAAAGCCAAATAAGGGATCCACCCATAATTTCCTCCAATGACAACTTCATCAATGGTCACCTGCAGGATCATTGGATACACAACCGTTATCGCTGTCACAATAAACAGAAAAAATATGGACCAAATAAAGTAATGTTTAAATGGCCAATAATATTGCTTTAACTTTTTAAATGTTTCCATCTGCATACCCCCTTTTAATTTGCGGAAAAATTAGAAAAGTTAGAACGTAATATTAAATATATCGAGTTTCGAAGTATTTTTCCACCCCTTTTTGGTTGATTTAGCACTTTTTTTATATTCATTTTAAGAAGCAGGAATCTGTTGTTCTTTCAAGTAATGAATCTGCTGGAAGGCTAACCGTTTGCATCTAAATCACTGTTGCGATAGAATGATGACTTTAATAATAATGAAAGGACAGTGGAAGATGGAATATCTAAATTTTTCACAATTAAATTGGGAAGCCCTGCTGATTGATGCTGGCCTTCTTCTATTAAAAATTGCTGCTATCTATTTTGCATTTGTGATTGTTAAATCAGCTGGGAACAAAATCATCCAAAAAAGCTTTGAGGGAATTGCGAAAAAGGAAAGAATATCTCCCGGAAGGTCGAAAACACTTCTAAGTCTTGCTGAAAACATATTCTCCTATGCTCTTATTTTCATTTTCGCTGTTACAATTCTGCAAATTTTCGGGATAAAGGCAACTGCCATTCTTGCTGGTGCCGGAGTAATCGGTTTAGCAGTCGGCTTTGGAGCACAGGGTCTTGTCAGCGATGTAGTAACAGGATTTTTTATCTTGCTGGAGAGGCAAATTGATGTAGGCGATTATGTAACAACTGGAAGCTACTCAGGAATAGTGGAGCAGATTGGATTAAAAACCACTCAAATTCGAGGATTTGACGGAACTTTACATTATCTGCCGAACCGGGAGATTACCAGTCTGAGCAACCATTCACGCGGAAACATGCGTGCACTGGTGGATATAGGAATTTCTTATGATGACAATATTGATGAAGCGATCGCAGTCCTTCAGGAAGCATGCGACAGGATCGCTCAGGAAAACCAGGCGATTGTTGAGGGCCCGAATGTCATTGGCGTCCAAACATTAGGTTCATCTGATGTTGTACTAAGAATCATAGCCAAGACAGAAAACATGGAACAATGGACTGTCGAACGGCAGCTTAAAAAAGCACTGAAGGAAGCTTTGGAAGCCAGCGGGATTGAAATTCCATTCCCCCATCAGGTGCTTATTCAAAAACAGGCAGGAACAGATAGTGCTGCCGGATAAAGTGAAACTTCAATCAGTGGGGATCTTTATCCCCACTGATTGTTAGTTGTACCAATCGGGCCTTTACGGGCAGTTTGACCCCTCCTTATCCCCCTTTGGCTCCTCTGAATCTTGTAATAGGGATTTTACTGCCCGTTAGACTGCGATAAAGCGAAAGCAAAAAAGCTGATTTCGCAGATCCTAAAAGGGTTTATGAAATCAGCTTTTTTATAGTTATATATGCTTTAGCCTTTATATTTTAAATATGCTGCAATCAATTCAATTGCAGTTTCGATTGCATTTTCATTTGGATTCAGTCTGGCGTGATGAAGTCCATATTCTGAGTCAACGCCAAGCCAAAACATGAAGCCTGGAATTTCTTCAAGCATATAGCCGAAATCCTCACCTGTCATGGCTTCACGGCATTCAACCACATTTATGTCTGTATTCGTGCGTGCAAAATCCATGAATTCCCTTGTTAAGGTTTCCTCATTGTAAACCTGATGATACATGCTTCCGTAGTCGATTGAAGCTTCACATTCATACCCCACTTCAATACCTTTAACAAGTGCCTGAATTCTGCTTTTTACCTTTTTCATTGATTCTGGAGACAGAGTGCGAATGGTACCTTCAAGCCTTGCTTTTTCAGCTATGATGTTTTGAACAGTGCCACCTGTAATTTTTCCAACTGTAACGACTGCGCTGTCAAGGGGATCAACGTTCCTCGAAATGATGGACTGAAGCTGGCTGACCAGGGTACATGCTGCCACGACCATATCATTGGTATTATGCGGATATGCGGCATGCCCCCCTTTTCCCTTTAAATCAATAAATAGCTCCGACGTATTTGCAAAAAGCAAGCCTTCCCTCAATGCGATGGTTCCGACAGGATATTCCGGAGCAATATGGAGGGCCAATATCATATCCGGCTTCCATTCCTTCATTATTTCAGATTTAAGCATAGGTTCTGCCCCGCCAGGCCCTTCTTCAGCTGGCTGAAATATAAACAGTAAATCATCGTTAACGCGTTCTTCTATGAATTTCGTTATTAGGCCAAGTGCAATTGACATATGAAAATCATGTCCGCAGGCATGCATTTGCTCATTATGCTCTGATTTAAACGGCAGGCCTGTCTCCTCTGTAATTGGGAGGCCGTCTATATCAGCTCGATAACCAATCAGCCTGGAGGAATTCCTGCCTTTGATTTTCACAAAAATACCCGTTTTCCAAGGTTTAATTTCCAAATTGTCCTGAGGGAGAGAATACAGGTAATCTAATAGAAACTGCTGTGTTTTAAATTCACGGAACCCTAACTCCGGTATTTTATGCAGCTCCCGCCGTAATAAAACGAATGGATTGTTTGAGACCAAACTAGCTTCCCCCTTGTTAAAAATGCCCCTATATATTTCTTCACACAATAGCAATCATGAATTATCCCTTTAGAAAAAAGCGCGGATCGAGATCCACGCTTTTTAAGCTATTATAATTGGCGAAGTTCCTGCTTAATTTCTGTCTTAGACTTAGTCTTTTCATCAATCTCTTTAATCACACGAGCTGGTGTGCCTGCCACTACTGTATATGGAGGTACATCATCAATGACAATGGCACCAGCAGCGACTACAGCACCCTTGCCAACAGTTACACCTTCGAGAACCACTGCATTTGCTCCGATTACTACATCATCTTCTACAACAACAGGTTTTGCTGAAGGAGGCTCAATAACGCCTGCCAATACAGTTCCTGCTCCAATATGGCAATTCTTGCCGACTGTAGCTCTTCCGCCAAGTACAACATTCATATCGATCATTGTGCCTTCACCGATCACTGATCCGATATTTATAGAGGCACCCATCATGATTACAGCGTTATCGCCGATTTCTACCTGGTCACGGATGATGGCACCCGGCTCAATGCGCGCTTTAATATTTTTCATATCCAGCAATGGAATCGCTGAGTTTCTGCGGTCATTCTCAATTACATAATCTTCAATTTTTGACTGGTTTGCTTCAATCGCCTGGCTAATTTCAGACCATTCACCAAACACTACCCCGGTGCTGCCATTTACAAAGGACTTAGCTGAGGCTCCGAAGTCGATTCCTTCTAAATCACCTTTAATATAAACCTTTACAGGTGTGGATTTTGTGCTGTTTTGGATAAAAGAA
This sequence comes from Paenibacillus sp. FSL R5-0490, assembly GCF_001956215.1. Classification (GTDB taxonomy): domain Bacteria; phylum Bacillota; class Bacilli; order Bacillales; family Cytobacillaceae; genus Cytobacillus. The sequence continues at coordinate 84,483 of NZ_MRTQ01000023.1, forward strand.
ATAATCTCATTGGCATCCATCATTTTCATAATAAAAATCCTCCTCTATGTATAACATTGCAACTAGGATTACTTTAACAAACAAAAGCGCTGAAAACAAGAAAAATAAAGTGAAACTTCAATCAGTGGGGGTTTTCCTTATCCCCCACTGATTGTTAGTCGCGTTCTAGTGTCGCTAAGATCTCCGC
>NZ_MRTQ01000024.1 GCF_001956215.1 Paenibacillus sp. FSL R5-0490
CTAAAGTTTTAGGCTGATAGAGCAAAAGTGTAAAATCTAATCAAGCGAAAACTGTCAACTTTATTCTAGCGTTTACATTCCATTGCTTTTAATTGGATTTCCCGCTAAAGTTTTTAAAAGGGATGTCAGATAGAAAGGCTGTGATTCTTTTTTGAATATACTTATTACAGGTGCAAACGGATTTTTGGGGAAAAAGCTTTCATTGAAGCTTTTGGAACAGGGTCATGAACTTTATTTGCTAGTCAGAAGCAGAAAGCGGCTCGACGCCTTCATGCAGGGTGAAGGAAGCGGCTTTTCCAAGCAGATTCATATATTGGAAGGCGATGTGACAGAAGAGTATCTTGGATTAAATAGAGAACTTACTGTTGCATTAAAAGGAAAGATAGATGCAATATACCATAGTGCAGCACTTCTATCATTCGATGAAAAAGATCGGGATAAGACTTTTGAAGTGAATGTGGGCGGAACAGAAAATGTCCTGAAGCTTTCTTTGGAGATAAATTGTCCTAAGGTTTTATATATCAGCACCGCCTATACGGTTGGGACAGAGACTGCTGGGGCGGAGGCTCTTTACTCAGCGGACAGGCATTTTGTAAATCCCTATGAAGCTTCCAAATGCGAGGCAGAGCATCTCGTATATTCATTCCGGGAAAGACTGGATATTGTTATTCTTCGTCCGGGGATTATCATTGGTGATTCCAGAACAGGTGAGGCTGATACAAACTTTGGCTTATATGGATTTCTAAAAGGCATCAAGATCTTAAAAAAACGGGCTATAAGAAAACAGGACCGCCATACCTGCAGAATCTATCTGGATCCAGAAGTGGCCCAGAATTTTGTGCCGGTGAATTATGTGATTGACACACTGGATGCTGCCTTGATTCATGCAGAGAATGGCGGGATTTACAATATTACAAACCCTAACCCGCCTTTGCAATCAGATATATATGAAATAGTAAAAGAGGTACTGGATTTTTCTGAATTGGAGATGTGTGTCCCTGGAGAATCTGCAGAAATGACAAATGAAGAAAAGGCTTTTCATGATTCAATGAGCATTTTCCACAGTTATTTCCAGCGGACCATTGATTTCCCGTCAGATAATACGGAAAAGCTGCTTGCAGCTGCAGGGGTTCCCAAGCTGCAAATGGATCGTGATGCTTTAACTAGAATAATAGCAGGATATTTGATGGGGAAAGAGAGTATACCATCTTAATGGAAAAAGACCGGGGATTTGAATTCCCGGTCTTCCTTTATTCATTCATGCCTGTTTCCCGCCTTTTGGCCACCTGCTTTAATGGGGCTTTTAAAAGCTTCCGGTGTTTAACTTCCATAATCTGAATTTGATTTAATTCCTCAATTAAGTCATGGATCGAGAGAATCTCATAGAGAATAGCTGTCTCAGGCTGGACATGGTGGTGTGTGCGGGGTCTCAAACCGCCTGCAGGGTCCAGCTGTTTTTGCTCAATAAACCATTGTGTTATCTGGCTGATTTTTTCACGCTGGGTTTCTGAAATAAGAAAGCAGGGATCATACAGACTGTCTTTTAAATCCTCAAGGACTGACAAGGCGAACTCTTTCCTGCTCTTCTCAATATCCAGCCGGCCAGGCGCCAGAAAGATCAAGTTTCCCGTGTGATAGGTGATTTGCCTTAAGATGGTCAGTTTTTTATATTCATAATGAAAGTCCCGCATATCCTCACGGCTGAATCGGTGATATCTGTATTCCGCTTTTTGATAGTGGCATAATGTTTCAGTCTTATCGATATCTTTAATAAGTCTTTGGAAATCAGAGCGGACATTTTCATCAGATTCCTGTGAATTAAAAATCTCAATGCCTCTTTTAAGTAAAATGTCACCGGAGCGTCTGTATAAGGCATATATGTTTTTTATGATTGATTTTGAGTAATTGGGAGGCATGATAAAAAAGTTAACTGCCGTGGAAACGACAATACCGGTTGTGGTAGTCCCCAATCGAATGAAAAAAGACGATAAATAATGATCATGAACGGTAGAAATCATAGCAACACCAGTCAACGTAGCCACCAGCATCCCGTCATGAAGCTTCAGTTTATGGCAGACGATGATTGTGGCAAGCGATACGGAAGCATAACTGTAAGGGCTGTCCCCGAAAATGAACGTAAATAAAACGGCAAAGCCCGCACCAATAGCTGCAGCCGGAAACCTGACATATGCTTTCCGAATGGAATCCGCAACAGTGGGCTCAATCGTAACGATGGCCGTTATGACAGCAAACATGGCTGGCCAATTCAGGATATGGCAAATAAAAGCTGTTATAAAAACAGCCAGCCCGGTTTTGGCAATTCTTCCTCCAATAAATGTATATGGAATAGTCTGTTTCATAAAAAATCCTTATTTAAATCTGTGTTTTTAATATAAATTTATATTAGTGCAAGGAACTAATAAGAGCAAATGCAAATCTTCTGACAAAAAGAAATTACCCCGGTGACATAATCAGATAGTATGTTAAAATAAACAACTATAAAGTATAGAATGAATATATATAAGATTTTAACAAAGGGGAAGGGTGAGTTCGAGTGTCAATTGAAAGTGTGAAAGCCCATTTTAAGAAATGGGACCGGGAACAGGATGTAATGGAGTTTGATTCTTCAAGCGCAACTGTGGAACAGGCTGCTGAAACAATCGGTGTCTGCCCTGCACAAATTGCCAAAACGCTTTCCTTCAGGGGTGAAGGGAATGAAGCAATTCTTGTGGTGGCCGCAGGTGACGCGAAAATTGACAACAAAAAGTTCCGGAAAACGTTCGGATTCAAAGCCCGTATGCTTTCATCAGAGGAAGTTCTCGAACAGACCGGCCATGCTGTCGGCGGAGTGTGTCCATTTGGATTGAAGAATGACCTGGAAGTCTATCTGGATGAATCTATGAACAGATTCGAAACCCTTTTTCCTGCATGCGGAAACAGTAATTCCGCCATTGAACTGACTCCTGATGAAATTAATACATATTCAGATGCCAAAGCCTGGGTGGATGTCTGCAAGGAATGGGAAGATGCACTGATCGTTGAACGGCCTTTGGAGAAAATAACAAAATAATTCGTGCTGTAAAATAATAAAGAAATGTATTATTATAATTATATATGTATAAATATATAGATTGGCGGATTAGGAGAGCAGATATATGGGAAAAAATCTTATTATTAAGCAAATCGATGAACTTCAAGATGATTTTAATAGAATAAGCACTTACATAGGCGAGAATCCCGAACTGGGGCATGAAGAGTACAAGGCATGCAAAGTATTGACAGAGGAGCTTAAGAACCATGGTTTTACCGTGGAAATTGGCACTTGCGGTTTGCCGACTGCTTTCACGGCTACTTATGACAGCGGGAAAGAAGGGCCTGCAATAGGATATATGTCTGAATACGATGCATTGCCTGAAGTAGGGCATGCATGCGGCCATAATCTTATTGGGACAATGGGGATCGCTGCAGGCATAGGACTGAGCAAAGTGATTCATGAAACAGGAGGAAAAGTCATTGTCTTTGGCACGCCTGCAGAGGAGACGAAGGGCGGCAAGGTGACCATGGCTGAAGCGGGTATTTTTGACGCTTTGGATGCAGCGATTATGGTTCATCCCCTCGACAACTATGTGAAGAGCGGTTCATCACTGGCGATGGATGCGATTCAGTTTGAGTTTTTCGGAAAATCAGCACACGCAGCTGCCAGCCCTCATTTGGGAATCAATGCGCTGGATGCTGTTCTTCAAACGTTCAACAGCATAAATGCCTTGCGCCAGCATATCAAGCCTGATGCCAGGATTCATGGCATCATTACAGAAGGGGGCAAAGCGGCAAACGTTGTTCCGGATTATGCAGTTGCCCAATTTTATGTGCGTGCTGCAAAACGTGAATATGTAAATGAATTAGTCGAAAAGGTTAAGAAATGTGCTGAAGGGGCAGCCCTGCAGACGGGTGCTCAAATGAAATGGTCCTTTTATGAATTTTCTTATGATGATATGGTTACGAACAGCCCTTTATCAGAAGCATTTAATAAAGAACTGATTTCTCTGGGTGTGAATGAAGAGGAAATAATGGAGCAGAAGGACGGCTCAGGTTCACTTGATATGGGGAATGTCAGCCAGTCAGCACCATCCATTCATCCTTATATTAAAATCACAAATAAGGCATATGCCTGCCATACACATGAATTCCGGGAAGCTGCGATGAGTGAGCAGGCGAGAGAAGCCATGATCCTTGGAGCAAAGGCAATGGCACTTACCGGGTATGAAGTGTTAACAAATAAGGAGCTTTTAAAAAGGGTCAAAGAAGAATTTGAGTCGAATAAGGCATTAGCCTAAGTTCAAAATAAGGCCATGATCCGCAAATGGATCATGGCCTTTCGATTATGATAAACTATTCCATTCTGAATACAGTCCGGTTCCATTGCAGCCCTGGCAGTCAAATTGGTTAGCATGATAAGCGAATTCATTCCCCGGATAAAGTGAAAAACCCCTGCCGTAACAGTCCGGACACTTGTTTTCTTCCTTCATGCGATTGACATGATTCTGATATCTCATTTCGCGCCATTCATTAAAGGTATTCAATAATCCCATCTTTTTTCACCTCAGCCATTTTTTCCTTATTTTGAATAAAATGGACAGAAATTATACACGTCGACACTATAATATATGCATAAAGTGGGACTAGTGTGAAAAAAGCTTGTCATATTTTTTAAAATATGAACCTGAAGCAACTTTGGACACAGCGATCAGTTTTTTCTGGTTTTGAGTCTGAACCTGGGGCAACTTCGGACACAGCGACCGGGTTTTTCCAATGTTGAGTCTGAACCTGAAGTAACTTCGGACACATCGATCAGACTTTTTCCATTTTTGAGTCCCAACACGAGGGCAGCTTCCGACTCAGTGCCATTAATTATAATGCCATTTTTCGCTGAGAGCTTCGATAAAAATGCTGACATTTCTTTTTTCCTGCATAATGGGAGAAAGTACATAGGACAAAGTGCGTTTGAATTCGTGATTTTCTATCTTGATGATAGACAGGTTGTTTTGTTTTACGTCTCTTGCGACTACGCTTCCGGATAGAATGCTCATTCCCAGCCCATTGATGAGTGTTTCTTTTATTCCCTGGTTGCTTGAGATCGTCAGGAGTGATTTCACCTTAAGGCCATTTGATCTGACCACATGGTTAAAATATTCCCGGGTTCCTGAGCCGTTTTCCCTCATGATCCAGGCCTGATCCTGGAGATCAGCAATGGTTGCTTCTTCTTTTTGTGCCAGGGGATGATGGTTGGAGGTCACAATAAATAATTCATCCTCTAGAAAGGGAGTCACAATAAGCTCTTTTTCATTTGTCTGGCCTTCAATTAAGCCGATATCGACATGATGGGAGCGTGTGGACTTGACAACTTCCTCCGTGTTGGCAATCGTAATCTGGAGATTCAGTTCAGGATATTCATTCTGCAAATCAAGCAAAAGAGGAGGAAGGATGTATTCCCCTATTGTGAAACTGGCCGCAATTTTCAGATCCCCTTTAATGGTATGCTGCTGATCTAAAATTTCCTGCCTGGTTTGCTCGTAAATGGTAATCATCTGCTTGGCCCGGTCATATAATATTTCACCGCTGGGCGTAATCTTCAAGTATTTTGGTGAACGCTGAAAAAGTTTTGTCTGAAATTCCTTTTCCAGATTTTTAATGTGCAGGCTGACACTGGGCTGGGACATGAGAAGGAGCTCAGCCGTCTTTGTAAAATTTTTCACCTCAGCCAAGGTGACGAAAGTTTTTAACGCATCATAATGCAAAATATCACCCTTTTATAATTAATAATATTAATAGTTATGATAATTAATATTTATTTTACTAATGTTAAATCATTCGGTAAAGTATTAGATATATATTTTTTTAATAACAAACCCGACTTTTTTTATAGGAAAAGAAGAAATTCAAAGAAATAAGAATAAACCAGCTCTATTCTGCTGGTTTGCGAGGTGGATCATGTTGCAACTTCAGGTAATGAACAGTCCGTTTAACCAGGAGCAGACAGAGCTCCTGAATCGTCTTCTTCCGACTCTGACAGAGACTCAATCCCTCTGGCTGAGCGGGTATCTTGCCGCGATACAGTCCTCATCATTGCAGGCTGCCCCTGCAGTGGAAGAGCGTCCAGCACCGGCAGCAGCACCGGCCATTCCAAAGGAAGTGACCATTTTATTTGGATCACAGACCGGGAATGCGCAGAATCTGGCAAAAAAAGCCGGGAAAACGCTTGAGGAGAGAGGTTTTCAAGTAAACGTTTCAGCCATGAGTGATTTTAAGCCTAATAATCTTAAAAAGGTCAAAAACCTGTTAATTGTCGTCAGTACTCATGGTGAGGGAGACCCTCCGGATAACGCATTAACATTCCATGAATTCATTCACGGAAAAAGAGCTCCAAAACTTGAAGACTTCCGTTATTCAGTTTTAGCTCTTGGCGACAGCTCATATGAATTCTTCTGCCAGACTGGGAAGGATTTTGATAAACGTCTCGAGGAGCTTGGCGGAACGAGAATTACACCAAGGGTAGATTGTGATCTTGATTTCGAAGAGCCTGCAGCAGAGTGGGCGGAAGCAGTTTTAGCCGGATTGAGCGAAGGGGATAGCAGCAGTCCTTCTCCTGCAGCAGCTTCAGTTTCAGCTGCAGCACCTGCCGAGTCTGTTTATTCCCGATCGAATCCGTTTCGTGCAGAAGTGCTGGAGAATATTAATCTCAATGGCCGCGGCTCCAATAAAGAAACACGCCATCTTGAGATTTCATTAGAGGGTTCAGGACTGACGTATCAGCCTGGTGACAGTCTTGGGGTCTATCCGGAAAATGATCCTGAACTGGTTGACTTGCTTCTAACTGAAATGAACTGGGATCCTGAAGAAACAGTCAGAGTGAAAGAGGAAACTGTTACATTAAAACAAGCGCTTACGGCCCACTTTGAGATTACTGTCCTGACCAAGCCGCTTGTGGAAAAGGCTGCAAAGCTTTCCAGTAATGAAGAGCTGCACCAGCTTGCCTCTGACAGCAATCAGCTGAAATCCTATATCGGTGGCCGTGATTTAATCGATTTAGTCCGTGACTTTAAGCCATGGAGCAGTTCGGCACAGGAGTTTGTCTCTATACTGCGTAAGATGCCTGCGCGTCTATATTCTATTTCCAGCAGCTTTGAGGCGAATCCTGATGAAGTACATTTAACTATCGGTGCAGTCCGCTATGATGCCCATGGCCGTGAACGCAAAGGAGTCTGCTCCATTTTATGTTCGGAGCGTCTTCAGCCAGGCGATACACTGCCGGTATTTATTCAGCACAATGAAAACTTTAAGCTGCCTGAAAATCCGGAAACACCAATTATTATGGTGGGTCCTGGAACAGGAATTGCACCGTTCCGATCCTTTATGCAGGAGCGTGAAGAAAGCGGCGCAGAAGGGAAGTCCTGGCTATTCTTCGGCGACCAGCATTTTGTAACCGATTTTCTATATCAGACTGAATGGCAAAAGTGGCTCAAGGATGGAATCTTATCGAAGCTGGATGTCGCTTTTTCCCGTGATGATGATGAGAAGGTTTATGTTCAGCATAGAATGCAGGAAAAAAGCAGGGAACTATTCCAGTGGCTCGAGCAAGGTGCGACCGTCTACATCTGCGGCGATGAGAAAAACATGGCGCATGATGTCCATAACACACTCATAGATATTATTGAAAAAGAAGGCGGAATGAGCCGCGAACAGGCTGCAGAATATCTGGCCGATATGCAGAAAAATAAACGCTACCAGCGCGATGTATATTGATTTGGAAGGAAAGGAGTTTTTCAGCATGGTAAACCCAAAATTAAAAGCACCGGACGGACCTCCAAGTGATGTTGAGGGAATTAAGGATCGAAGCAACTTTTTGCGCGGAACGCTGGCGGAAGTTATGCAGGATCGGATCAGCGCCGGGATCCCGGATGATGATAACAGACTAATGAAGCACCACGGCAGCTATCTGCAGGATGATCGGGATCTCAGGAATGAACGCCAGAAGCAGAAACTTGAGCCGGCTTATCAATTTATGCTCCGCCTGCGTCTTCCCGGAGGGGTCGCAACACCGGAGCAATGGCTAGTCGTGGATGACCTGGCTGAGAAGTATGGCAACGGCACTCTCAAATTAACAACACGCCAGACCTTCCAGATGCATGGAATCCTGAAATGGAATATGAAAAAGACGATCCAGGCCATCCATTCGACGATGCTTGATACGATTGCGGCATGCGGAGATGTGAACCGGAATGTCATGTGCATCTCCAATCCCGATCAATCTGAAATTCATGAGGAAGTGTATGAGCTGGCGAAGATGCTAAGTAACGATCTCCTGCCCCGTACACGTGCATATCATGAAATTTGGCTGGATGAAGAAAAAGTAGCCGGCTCTCCAGAGGTGGATGAAGAGACTGAACCGATGTATGGCCCGCTTTATTTACCGCGGAAATTTAAGATTGGGATCGCTGTGCCGCCTTCCAATGATATTGATATTTTTTCACAGGATCTCGGCTTTATTGCGATAGTCGAAGATGGCAAGCTGATTGGCTTTAACGTGGCAATTGGCGGTGGAATGGGCTTCTCTCATGGAGATAAAGCCACCTATCCGCAGCTTTCGAAGGTCATCGGCTTTGTGACGCCTGATAAAATCTATGAAGTGGCTGAAAAGACGATTACAATTCAGCGAGATTACGGAAATCGCTCCGTCCGGAAAAATGCCCGTTTTAAATATACAGTTGACCGTCTTGGGCTGGAGACTGTTATGGAAGAGCTCGAAAACCGCTTAGGCTGGAAACTCGAGGAAGCACGCGGCTTCAAGTTTGATTCCAACGGGGACCGTTATGGATGGGTAAAGGGTGTCCGGGGAAAATGGCATTTTACGATGTTCATAGAAGGCGGCCGTGTGGCAGACTTTGAAGATTATCAGCTGAAAACAGCATTGCGGGAGATTGCCAGGGTTCATAAAGGCGATTTCAGGCTGACGGCCAATCAGAACCTGATTATTGGCAGTGTGGCTGATGAAGATAAGTCTGCAATTGAGGCGCTTATTGAAAAATACGGTCTTACAGACGGAAGCCGCTACAGTGCACTTCGCCGCGGATCCATGGCCTGTGTCGCTCTGCCGACATGTGGATTGGCGATGGCTGAGGCTGAACGCTATCTGCCTGGATTGATCGATAAAATTGATGAAATCGCTGATGAAGCAGGCTTGCGGAATGAAGAAATCACGATCCGCATGACCGGCTGCCCGAACGGCTGTGCGCGTCACGCACTCGGCGAAATCGGCTTTATTGGCAAGGCGGTCGGCAAGTACAATATGTATCTTGGCGCAGCCTTTGACGGAAGCCGGCTCAGCAAAATGTACCGCGAAAACATCGGAGAAGAAGAAATCCTGAACGAGCTGCGCGTCATTCTGCCACGCTATGCGCGCGAACGTCAGGACGGCGAGCATTTTGGCGACTTCGTGATCCGTGCAGGAATTATTGAAGCGACAACAGACGGAACTAATTTTCATAATTGAGGCTTGAGGAAAGATGGGGCTGGTGCCCTGTCTTTTTTTTTGCTCAAGTTCGATAAACAATCCAAACAGGATTAATATAGAATGTGAGTGAAAAAATGATTGTAAAACGGCGTGATATTCCTCTTAAGATTCACAAGCAGCTGCACGACTACTCAAATCTATGGAACTACCCAACACCGGAGGATACAAGAACAGAAAATATGAATTATATCAATTGATGATAAGAATAAAGGTTTTTAAAATAAAATGTCGAAACATTTAGATATCTGCAAACAACCAAAGGAGGATTATCATGCCAAATGAGGAAATGCTTTTGATTCCAGGACCTACACCTGTTGTGGATTCGATTTATGAGGCGATGTCACAGGAGACAAGGGGGCATACGGATCCGAGGTTTGCCGCTGTTTATAAGAGTGCGATAGAGAAAACGAGGGAGATGCTGAAAACGGATGGAGAAGTGTTTGTCATTTCTGGCTCCGGGACGATTGCGATGGAAATTGCTCTGGTGAACACGGTAGCAGCAGGAGAACGGCTATTGATTATTAGCCAGGGCTTTTTCGGTGATCGTTTCCTGCATTTAGCCAGGGCGTTCGGAATCCAGGCAGATATCATTCAATCCGAATGGGGTAAACAGGTGGACCCCGCAGCAGTCGAGGAAAAACTTGCATCTCATTCCTATAAAGCGGTGACGTTAACCCATGCTGATACATCAACAGGTGTTGCGGCTGACCTGAATTCCCTGGTGCCAATCATTAAAAAGCATGGGGCACTTGTGATTCTGGATGGAGTCTGTGCGACCGCAGCGATAGAAGAGGATATGAGCAAGTCATATGACGGCGGAAAAATTGATGTCGTTTTAACTGGCTCGCAGAAGGCGATTGGTGTGCCGCCAGGACTCGCTGTTGTCGCATTCAATGAGACAGCATTGGCTGCCCGCCAACAAATGGAACGGGTTCCTGCCTATTATTGCGATATTTATAATTGGATTCCTATTATGCAGGACCCGCAAAAATACTTTGCTACACCTCCAGTGAATTTGATTTATGCCTATGATGAGGGAATGAGGCTGGTGTTAGCAGAGGGAATGGAGCATCGCTATAAGCGTCATGAAGCATACGGCAAAGCTGTCCGGGCTGCGCTTGCTGAATATGGAATGAAGGCAATTGCTGATGAAAATGCCGCTGCAGCAACTCTCAGCTGCATTCTTTACCCTAAAGGTATGGATGATGCTGAATTCCGGGCCTCTCTTGCGAAAAAAGGAGTCATTGTTGCCGGAGCCCTGGCTCATCTGGCAGGAAAAGCATTCCGAATCGGCCATATGGGAAATACGACTGAAGACATGCTTGAACAAGCAGTTATACGAATCGGTGAAACCACGAAAGAACTGGGCTTTGAAGCAGATATCCAAAAAGCGGTTACTACGTTTAGAGAGCTTGCAATGCCTGTTGCGTAATAATCAATGAAGAACCCATTAACTAGACTGCCTACCCGGCAGTCTTTTCCCTGAAAAAAGAAGAATGGAGAATTTAAAAGTGATCGATTATCGAATTAAACATGTGAAGGGCTATGATGAAAAAATAGGAGAACTTGTTTCAATGCTTGAACATACCAGGTCTGTGACGCTTAAAGATGTTGCTGGCTTGACACAAAATGAGCTGGATTTTCTTCCCGATGAAAACAGTAATTCAATAGGATCACTTTTGAAGCATATTGCTTTTGTTGAATATGTTCACCAAATCATTACTTTTGAGAATAGAGATCTTAACGATGAAGAATATTCTAAATGGGCTGCGGCGTATGAATTGGGTGAGAAAGCAAGGAATGAATTTAATCATCATCCTCTGGAATTTTACTTGGAGGAACTATCGGCAATTAGAGAGAAAACGTTAAAACTTTTAGCATCCAAACGGGATAGCTGGCTATATGAAGAAGGAAAGTGGAGCAATGGAGTCCCTTTCAACAACTATTGGTTCTGGTATCACGTTATGGAGGATGAAATCAGCCATCGGGGGCAAATCCGGGTGTTAAAAAGACAGCTGGCAGCTCAGAGATGATAAGATAACCGCCTCCTTTTTTCCAAAAATATGAAACTAAACTTTCATTAGATCGTATATAAGGTAAAACATTTAAAGGCGGTTTAATGGATGAAAAAAATGAACTGGGGTCTTTCAGGAAGCGGAATGGCATTTGGTCTGTCTCTAGGATTAGTTTTTGGAATGCTCTTTGAAAATTGGGCTTTGGGCATTGCCATGGGAGTTGCTTTTGGGGCATCGTTTGGATCCTCAGAAAAGAAGTAAAGGAGGAGCTGCCTTGATCAAAAACAAAAAGCTCTTTTTGACATCAATTGTCTTAATCGTTATTTCCATGGCTTTAAACTTCCCTTTTCCGCATCAAAATCGACTAGGTGAAGCAGGGGTTATGATATTAAATATTCCAATTAATTCAGCGGATGGAATTCATTATACAGGGATATTTATTCTCCTTTTACTTGTGCTGGGTATGGTCCTGCTTCATCGTTCACTCGAAAAATATCATTTGCGATCATTTTTTACCGTTATCATCATCGTTTCCCTTCTGCCTCCTTCTCTGGCAGAGGCTTATCAAAAAACGCTGGCAAATGGCATCAATGCCGTTTCCTATATAAAAGATGAAAGTCAATGTAAGTTTGTAATGATTGGTGAAGATACTTTGCAGGGAACTTGTGAGCTGCCATTTGAAAATTACAGCAATGAAGAAGTGTCTTTTACTATCGGCTTTTATGACAGATATTTATTTGAAGAGGATGTAAAGATGCTTTCACTGATGAACAGCGGTGAACCTAGTAACGTTAAATTGCTCCCTAACGAAGCTAAGGTTGTCCGGATTGAGAAAGAGATCGATGTGTCAAAAATCAAAAACCACGTTGAAAATGGAGAGGCCGCTTATGTAAGCATCATTATTCATGCTGGTGAGAAAAGCAGGAAATTGTAAGAGGGGCTGAGGCTAATGACCATTAAATTAAAACCCGTCACAAGAGATAACTGGGAAGAAGCCATACAGATGAAGGTAAAAGAATGGCAGCGTGATTTCGTTCCCTCAGCGGCTGTATCACTTGCCAAGGTTTATATTAAACCAGATGGGGACGCAGTAGAGTATATTCCATTCTCAATCTATGACAATGATAAAATGGTTGGTTTCATCATGCATGCCTATGAGCCGGATACAGTTAATATGTATTGGATAAACGGTTTTTTTATTGATCAGAAGTATCAGGGCAGGGGCTATGGCCGGGCTGCATTAGAGGAGATGATCAGCTGGATAAAAACTAAAATTCCAAAATGCGAGGAAATCCGCTTAACGGTTCATAAAGATAATCAACACGCAAGGATACTTTATAAAAACTTCGGATTTTCCCCCACCGGGGAGATATGGGGAGAGGAAGAGGTTTACTATTTTTCAGTATAAAGGAGTTATTTATGATTAATGAAACACTGGAAATAAATAAGAAAAGCTGGGATGAAGCGGCTAAAAGGTTTTATGGTCGAAATCCGCTTCCTGAATATGGACCATTGGCACCAACTGAAGATGACCTTCACTTGTTTGGAGATGTGCGAAGCTTAAAGATGCTGGAGATTGGCTGCGGCAGCGGGCATTCCCTAAAGTATTTGGACCAGCGGGGAGCAGGTGAATTATGGGGATTGGATTTATCGTCCCGTCAAATCGATGCTGCCAAGGAACTCTTGAAAAATTCTTCCTCAAAAGTAAAGCTGTTTGAATCCCCGATGGAACAAAATCCCGGAATCCCTGCTGATTATTTCGATGCCGTTTTTTCCATTTATGCGATTGGCTGGACCACGAATTTAGAAGAGACGCTGAAAAACGTTCATTCCTATCTTAAATCAGGCGGGATGTTTATTTTCAGCTGGGAGCATCCCTTGTATAACCGGATTAAGGCTGAAAATGGAGTATTAATTATGGATAAATCCTATCATGAAGAAGGCCCCTATCAGCACATTGCATGGAACCAGCCTGCCATTATGCAGCAATATAAATTAAGTACATATATCAATCTACTAATAGAAAACGGGTTTGCGATTGAAAGGGTAATTGAAGATGTAAGTCTTACTGAGGAAGATGTTCAGCGGCATGCCAATCGATGGTATTCCTATGAAAAAACCAAAGCTTTACCCGCTGTTTTTATTATTAAATGCAGAAAGTTATAGCATGTGGAGATGAAAAAATGCTGAAAGAAATCATAATTGATTGTGGTGAAGTAATCCTTAGGGAATACCGGATGGAGGACGTCCAGGCACTCTATGAAATTACTTCCCAGCCGGAAGTTTATGAGTTTATTCCAGGTGCACAGGCTACGCTAGGGCAGCGGGTGGACTGGATGGAGAATTATGAAATACCGGCGAATGAAAAATTCAAGTCCTCAATGCCAGATCTGAAAGATGCCGGCTTTTTGAATTTGGGAATTGTTCTTAAGGAAACTGGAGAGTTTATTGGCTTTTGCAATACAGGAATAAAGGACGAACTGCCAGAACCGAACAGGGAAATTGGCTATGCCATCTCGAAGCACTGCCGGAATAAAGGTTATTCCACCCTTGCAGCAAAAGGGCTAATAGATTTTCTTTTTGAAAAAACGGCTCTTGAAACAATAAATGCTGTTGCATTAACCAGCAATGCCAGTTCCAATAGAGTTCTGCAAAAATGCGGCTTCAAGCTTGCTGGCGAAATAGAGATTGATGGAGAACTGTTTCTCCATTACACCATTAGAAAAAGGGATTGGGCTTAGATAATTTTCAAAGACACCCGCCATTCAATATGGGGGTGTCCCGCGTTAAGGTTATAGATCAGATTTAGGATTTGTATTAAATGTGCCGTTTTTATTTTCCTTTTCATGTCCGCGAACCTGGTCTCCGCCATTTCCCTTTTCGTGCACCTTTTTGCCGCCGAGTTTTACGTTTGGATATTCTTGTTCCCGCATGGTCTTCACCTCCATGTTAATTAAATTATCCATAAAGGAAATAAATATATATTTTTGGGGTTATTAAATGGAAATTACACTAATCAGACATGGCAGGTCAGCGCATATAGAAGACCACCGCCTGAATAGCCGTGAATTTAAGAAATGGGTTGAAACGTATAACCGTTTAGGGATTCTTGAAGATGAAGTTTGTCCTTCAGATGCTCTGGAAAAAGGGGTTTCAGCATCTTTAATACTTACAAGTAATCTGAAGAGGTCTATCGAGTCCGCTAAATGCATAAATCCCTTCGCAAAGATTCATGCAGATCCAATATTCAGTGAAGCTGAATTGCCCATTCCTGCAAGTAATTTGCCGGGACTGAAATTAAGGCCCAAAACCTGGGCACTGGTATTAAGGTTACTTTGGATATGCGGCTATTCGCAGGGGTGTGAATCATATAGGGATGCAAAGCTTCGGGCAAAGCAAGCATCATTATTATTAACCTCAATTGCAAAAGAACATCATTCTGCTGTTCTCGCGGGACACGGTTTTTTTAACCTGTTAATTGCGGGGGAACTTCAAAAAGCCGGATGGACCGGTAAGAGGAAAACAGGTTTAAAGCATTGGAACACAGATACTTACGTTCATTTCGGAGGGGATGAAAATGTTAATACCTAACCTACCATCGAAATTTAAGAATTTTGGACAATATGAGTGCCACGGATCAAGCGATCTATATGAGTTCTTGTCTTACAAGATTGCGGAGGATGAGGAATTGCTGGTTTTGGCATCAGAAGCGAGAGACGGCCAGCCTGTGCCAAATTTGTTTTTTGGAGCCATTCATTATCTGCTGTTACAAGGGAAAGAGCATGTACTTAAGGAATTCTATCCTAGTATAGTGGAGGATCCAAGAACCCCCCAGGATTCCTTCCAAAGCTTTAAAGATTTCTGCAGGCTGTATTCACAAGAAATTAAAGAGATAGTACAAACAAGAATAGTTCAGACGAATGAAGTAAGGCGCTGTGCTTACTTATACCCAGTATTCGATTACATTTACCAGCAAACCAAAAAGCCGCTGGCCCTGATTGAAATCGGAACCAGCGCCGGACTCCAGCTTCTTTGGGATAAATACAGCTACTCTTATGGAACAGGAGAAACATACGGGCATCCAAACGCAAACGTTCATTTATCCTCTGAAATCAAGGGGGGCCATATCCCGATTTTTTCTGAAGAAATGCCGCCGGTTGCTTCAAGAGTTGGGGTTGATCTTCATATAAATGACTTGAATATCGGGGAAGATTTTTTGTGGCTGAAATCACTTATCTGGCCTGAACATGAGGAGAGAAGAACTCTATTCGAAAAAGCTGCCCAATGTGTAAGGGGAAATCCAATCTCCCTTATAGAAGGAGATGGTGTTGAGCTTCTGCCAAGTTTGATTGAAGCTATACCTGAAGAACATTCAGTCTGTGTATTCCACACACATGTGGCCAATCAAATGCAGCCAGAAGTAAAAGAGAATCTGCTTGCAAAAATAAAAGCAAGCGGACGCATGAGGGATATCTTTCATATTTATAACAATATCCAGGACCGGAATCTGCATCTAGATTATTATTTGCATGCTGCAGAATACAAGAAACTGGCCAGCCAAACAGAAGGGCATGGAAAGTGGTTTACATGGGAATTGAATTAGATTCCATTAATCTTTCGCTCTCCGAAAATTTTGAAACTTGACATCATCTGTTATACTTATCTAGGTAAGTATATATTGTTTTAACCTATTAACAGATATATCTTGCAAATATTAAGTGATAGGTGGAAATACAAATGAGTCAAAAACCGTACAGAGTATTACTTTACTACATGTATGTTCCAATTGAGGACCCTGAAGAGTTCGCAAGGGAGCATAAAGCATTCTGCAATGAGCTGGGCCTTAAAGGGCGTATTCTTGTTGCGAATGAAGGAATTAATGGGACTGTATCCGGACCAGTGGAACAGACCGACCGCTATATGGAAGCGATGAAGCAGGATCCGCGCTTTGCGGAGATGGTTTTCAAAATAGATGAAGCAGATGGACATGCATTTCCTAAGATGAAGGTTCGTGCACGCCCCGAGCTTGTAACCCTTCGCCTTGAAGACGATGTGAACCCGAACGAGATTACAGGCAAATACCTTGAGCCAAAAGAGTTCTACGAAAGACTTCAGGATGAAGACACGATTGTGCTGGATGCACGAAATGATTATGAATATGATCTTGGACACTTCAGAGGAGCGATCAGGCCGGATATTGAAAACTTCCGCGATCTGCCAAACTGGGTCCGTGAAAATAAAGAATTGCTTGGCGATAAAAAGATCATTACGTATTGCACAGGCGGCATCCGCTGTGAAAAGTTCTCCGGCTGGCTTGTAAAAGAAGGCTTTGAAGATGTAGCCCAGCTTCACGGAGGAATTGTCACATATGGAAAAGACCCTGAGGTACAGGGGCAGCTCTGGGATGGCCAGCTTTATGTTTTCGATGATCGCATTGGTATTCCCGTTAACCAAAAGGAGCATGTAGTCGTTGGTAAGGACTACTTCACAGGCGAGCCTTGTGAACGCTACGTCAACTGTGCAAATCCTGCCTGCAATAAAAAAATCCTTTGCTCTGAAGAAAACGAGCATAAATACATGCGCAGCTGTTCTGATGAATGCCGCACGGATCAACGGAACCGTTATATTGCTGAGCACGGCCTTTCAGAGGCAGATGTGGAAGAAAGATTAGAAAAAATAAAAGCATAAGATGATTAGAGCAGATTTTCCTTTATGGAAACTGCTCTTTTTTTATAGGAAAATTCAACCAAATCTCCATTCTTACTGATTAAAAAATCCCGGGTAATCAATTGATCCCTTGTCAGCGGCCGGTCATAAGGAAGCTTCTGAATGGCCGGAAGAAACATTGAAAGTAATGAGGGCTCCATTAAATTCTCGTTTTAATCACAGTTATTATGATTAATGTTACCAAATCAAGAATAAACAAAGCCATTTAAGAGACATTAACAAATAAAAAGGATTTTGCTATGATTGGACTGCTGGTTGCCATCATTCTTTTTAATTTCGTTGCCTTTAAAACAAATAAACGTTTGACGAAAAACCAAATTTTACATATATGGACATTTACCATATCACTTCAGATGACCTTTGATGTTATGGTCGAGTTTAAATATTGGGGATATTGGTATTTTAACAAGGAACCCAATTGGGGAGGGCTCTTGGCGCACATTGCGCTGTTGCCCCCGGTGAATATGATGTTTCTGAACTGGTATCCTTTTAAAGGAGATCTTATTAAACGTTTTTCTTATATCTTTTTCTGTGTAGTGGCTATTTTGCTGTATGAAGTTCTCACCTTATTGCCGGAACCCTGGGGGTATTTTCGCTATGGCTGGTGGAGATTATGGCATGCGGCAATACTTGACCCCATTCTCCTTCTATTAGTGGTGGTATTTTATAAATGGATTATCCGGCTGGAAGGGGAACTTAAATAATTGATGATTCGAAAGGGGGATATGCTACCCCCTTTTTGTGTTGCATAAAAATGAATTTAGGCAGATGACTATGATACAATTTTGGTATAGATTTTCCCGGAAGGAGAACATTTGTGGATATTAAATTGACTCACAAAATGATAAAAGAAATGTGCGGTACTGTCTCCTTCAAAAGAGGGGACGCCTTTTTCAGGAATCATAAAGTAACGATAAATAAATACAATGGTGATATTTGTGAAGCAACCGTTTCTGCTGGTGAAGATTTTTATGTTGAAGTAGAGAAAACTTCAGGTAATGGGTTCAAAATTACATGCAGCTGTCCCAAGCTTGCATCATTTGATAAAGAGTGCCAGCATGCAGCGGCTGTACTGCTGGCAATTCATGATATGCAGCAATATAGATCGCCAGCTCTATCAGCTGGAAGTCTTGAAGCTTCTCCGGAACACGCCTTAACAGATAGCCTCATGACACTTTTTAGTGAAAAGCCGGGAAGGACAAGCGGGCACCAGCTTCATTTTGAAAACAGGCAAGTGCTCCAGCCTGAGTTTACCTGTGTTCCTGTTCATTTGGGGAAAGGGCATTATTTGTTTGCCATTAAAATTTCCATCGGCTCATTGGCTGTCCTGGATATCCGTCAATTTCTCCATTCAGTTAAAGATGGGAAACCAGGCCTATTATCACTATCTTTTTCCTATGATCCCGTCCTGCATTGTTTCCCGCCGGAAGCGGATGCTATCCTTCAGCAGCTGATACAGGTAATACACGATGAATCTATCTATATCAATGCTTTAATGGATGATTTTGATTATACAGCATCGAAGCATATGCTTTTAATCCCTCCATCATCATGGGAACGGCTGAAGCCTGTTTTGGCGTTTGCCGAAAAAGTAAAGCTTGAAATAACAGGAAAAACATTTGATCGGATGACATTTTCAGAGGACCGGCTCCCATTGAGATTTGAATTGGCCGAAACAAAAGAACATTGTTATTTACATGTTAAAGGACTGGATCGGCTGCTGATACTGGATTCGTATAGTGCGGTTCTATCCGGCGGTAAATTCATCACGCTCAAGAAAGATGACTGTAAGCGTCTGTATGATTTAACACAGATGCTTGAGGCTGCCGGAAAAAACACGATTCCGATTGCTGCTGAACAAATGGAGATGTTTTTGGTAAAAGTGGTCCCTGGATTGAGAAAACTGGGGGATTTCCATATTTCTGAAGACATGTCACACAGGTTCATGAAAACTCCTTTGACTGCCAAGCTCTACCTGGACCGTCTTCGGAACCGGCTGCTGGCAGGAATTGAATTTCATTATGGAAATATCGTGATTATTCCGCTGGAGAGCAGAGAGCCGAAGGGCGGCACGCGGATAATTAGAGATGTGGCATTAGAGGATGAGATCCTTCAGCTTATGGAGGAAAGCTCATTTGCCAAGACGGATGGCGGCTATTTTCTGCAGAATGAAGAGCTGGAATATGAATTCCTTTATCATGTTGTCCCTAAACTGCAGAAACTGGTGCAGATATATGCGACTACCGCTGTCAGAAACCGGATTTCCAGGGAGAATGCCAAACCGCAGATACGGATAAAAATGAAAAAAGAGCGGACCAATTGGCTGGAATTCAAGTTCGAATTGACCGGCATAGCTGACCAGGAGATACGGGATGTATTAGTTGCACTTGAAGAAAAACGGAAATTCTTCCGCCTGAAAAATGGCGCGCTTCTGTCATTGGAAACAAGAGAATTTGAGGAAATCCAGCGTTTTCTGAAAGCTGTGCCCGAGCAGGCGGAGGATCTGGAGAGCGGTTTAAACATGCCGGTTGTATCTGGTCTTAGAATGCTGGACGCTGCTGGTGTTCAGGAAGTGTTCTGTCATGAGGAATCCTTTAGGACGTTTTTGGCGGAGCTAGAGGATCCATCATGCCTGCTGATTCCTGTGCCGGAAAACCTGGATTCTATTTTAAGGGGATACCAGAAAAGTGGATTTAAATGGTTAAAGACAATGGCGCATTATGGATTTGGCGGCATTTTGGCTGATGATATGGGACTTGGGAAGACACTGCAAGGCATTGCTTTTATTCAGTCTGAGCTTAAGGACATTCGGGAAAGTACCCGTCCTGCCCTGATTGTGTGCCCATCATCTTTAACTTACAACTGGTTAAGCGAACTGACAAAGTTCACACCGGACATCGAGGCAATTGTCATCGATGGAAATCAAAAAGAACGGACTGAGCTTCAGAAGGATTTAACCTGTGTTGATGTGGTGATTACATCCTATCCACTGGTGCTGAAAGATATAAAGTGGTATGAAATGCAGGAATTTCACACAGTATTTTTCGACGAAGCACAGGTGTTTAAAAATCCGGTCACACAAACTGCGAGAGCAGTGAAGAAAATCAAAGCGAAATATCGCTTTGCGTTAACAGGCACACCCGTTGAAAATTCTGCAGAAGAGCTGTGGTCTATTTTTCATGTTGTCTTCCCTGAATTGTTTGGCGGGTTAAAGGATTACGGTAATTTAACAAGAAAGGTGATTTCGAGAAGAGTTCGCCCCTTCATGCTCAGAAGGCTGAAAGAAGATGTTCTATCAGAACTGCCTGAAAAGATGGAGCTGATAGATTCCGCTGAGCTGCTGGCCGAACAGAAGAAGCTCTATGCTGCATACCTGGCAAAACTGAGAGAAGATACCTTAAAGCATTTAAATAAAGACACAATTAGAAAAAACCGCATAAGAATCCTTGCCGGTTTGACGAGGCTTCGCCAGATTTGCTGCCACCCTGCTTTGTTTGTGGATGGGTATAAAGGGAGTTCAGCAAAGTTTGAACAGCTCAAGAGTATTATAGAAGAATCCAGGTTATCTGGCAGGAGAGTGCTGATCTTTTCACAGTTCACTAAAATGCTGGACCTTATTGGCAGAGAACTGGCCCTTATGGATTTGCCGTGTTTTTACCTGGATGGGCAGACACCTTCAGGGGACCGGGTGGAAATCTGCCGCCGATTTAATGAGGGAGAACGCGATTTTTTCCTGATTTCACTGAAAGCAGGAGGTACTGGCCTAAATCTGACTGGTGCTGATACCGTCATCTTATACGATTTATGGTGGAACCCTGCCGTTGAGGAACAGGCAGCCGACCGGGCCCACCGTATAGGACAGAAAAATACCGTTCAAGTAATAAAATTGTTATCAAAAGGCACCATTGAAGAAAAGATGAATGAACTCCAGGATAAAAAGAAAAACCTGATTGAAGAAATCATCGATTCTAATGAAAGTGCATCTGGAAGTCTGACGGAAGAGGATATACGGGAAATCTTGATGATTTAACATGGTGCTGCAACGGACTTGAAAAGGGTTATGGGTGGCTGCTGAGTCGGAGGTGGCTTGGGTTCGGACTCAAAAAAGGGAAATCATGGTTCTGGTGTCGGAAGTTTGCTTAGGTTCGGACTCAACATTGGAAAAGCCTGGTCGCTGTGTCCGAAGTTGCTCCAGGTCCAGACTCAAAACCAGAAAACTTGGGCAGTAGAGTCCGAAGATACCCCTTGCCTCAGACTAATATAATGAAATAAGGAGTTAAAGAGACGTGTCCCGCAGGGCGCGTCTTTTCTAATGGCTGTTTTCTCAAAGTTTGTTGCTATTCATATTATATTTACTGAGTTGATTGTAGTGGAAGGTGCGAGATCCTCGAAAATGCATTCGCATTTTCTTCGTGCGGTGTTTACTCAAGGTAGCATATTCAAAGTCCTACGGGAGTAGCGGGACAGGTGAGACCCCACAGACGCGTAGCGTCGAGGAGGCTCACCGCCCGCCCCGTGGTTCGCTGAGCATCCTGGAGCGGAAATCAACGGACAATATTTAAAAGCGAAAAACAACAATTTATACAAAAAGAGCCTTTCTGATAAAGGAGGATTTTTCCATCTCTTAGAGAATTTCATATGAATAAAAGTTTGGGGGGATTTCTAATGTGCAAAGTAGCATCAAAAGAATTTAAAGCAGTTGTGATAAGGAACAATGGTCTATTTAAGGATTATGCCCGTCTGGTGCCTGAAGCAGCTCAGGCTTTTTTAATGCAGGGCCATCTTGTTCAAAACAGCAGCGGTTTAGAAGTGGCCTTTTATGAACCTAAGAGAGGGGAAGACCATTTGGAAGGAACCTTTTTTACCGGGTATTTAGTTCATGAACAAGCAGAAACGCTGCCAGATGGGATGGAGTATATAGAGGCCGCGCACACTTATGCATCGATCAGAGGAAAAACTGGTGAGATGGGCGATTTGTATACGCGTCTTAACCATTGGCTAAGTGAAAACGATCGCCAGCAGTCTATTAACCAATATATTATTGAAGTTTATTATCCGGCTGCAAATGAGGAGGAAGAGGCAGAAGTTTTTATTCCAATCAATGATTAAACCGCTCAAGATTTTGAGCGGCTGCTGTCTTAAATCTCTTTCGATGAAAGGGGAAGAAAGAGCTTTACCCCTTTTTTATTAAAGGGCAGGATTTTTAAATCGGCAATCAAATGGCTTATGTAACCGGCAAGGCACGTATAATAGACTCCCTCTATGCCAAGGGACATTTCAAATCTTGAAGCGATGAATGCGAAAAAAATAACCCCCAGCAGGGAATGGGTATAACTGCGGTGGGAAACAAAGGAAGCTATTAAAATATAAATCCCAAATAATATGAGCCAAAGTTCCTGCAGGGAAAATCCTCCCGCCAGGACGCCAATACCCGTTATGGTCAGCATATGCTTTTGCCTGATTTTCGAAGAAATGGCTGTCATTCCAATTCCGATAGCCATACCAAGCCATTTCTCTTTCGCGGAGCCTTCATAAAGACTATAAATAATCATTAAAATTCCAATGATCTGGGCAACTGTCTGTACGACTTCATGTGACAGTGTCAGCCGGTCGCGGAGTTTTCCATCAATGTCGAGGTCAGGGATTAGTCCTGAAACACTCCCGAGGCCGACTAATAAAAGTGTTGCAGAAGGGCTGGCGTGAACAGTGTTCGCTACCACGTATCCTGCTGCTGCTCCAATTGCTGCATGGGCGGTACCATTCAAAATTATTTCCACCTTTATGTGATATTTGCATTTTTTTCATGCATTCTTATATTATATCAAAACATCTGTTCTGTTTGGCGGTTAATAAATTAAAATCTCCCTGCAGTTCATGGTATAATGTGGAGAAAGCTAAAGCATACATAATCGAATTTGTATCTAAGGAAGGTATTTATGTCAGAGGAAAACATAACTAGGATTCATTTAGACGGCAAGGAATACATACTGATCGGAACAGCACACGTATCAAAGCACAGTGCAGAACAGGTGAAGGAAGTCATTGAGGCTGAACAGCCTGACTCTGTTTGTGTGGAATTGGATGAACAAAGATATCAATCCATTATTGATGGCAGCAAATGGAAGCAGATGGATATTATCCAGGTGATTAAGGAAAAGAAAGCATCATTGCTTTTAATGAATCTGGCGATTTCATCCTTTCAAAATCGTATGGCAGACCAATTTGGCATAAAGGCAGGCCAGGAAATGATCCAGGGGATTGAGTCAGCCAAGGAAACAGGGGCAAAGCTCGTTCTGGCGGACCGCAACATCCAGATTACCTTTGCAAGGATATGGGGCAACCTCGGATTAAAAGGAAAATCACTGCTTCTCAGTCAGGTAATAGCAAGTATTTTCAGCAAAGATACAATAACTGAAGAAGAACTTGAAAAAATGAAGAATCAGGATACAATAAATGCAATTCTAAATGAATTTACAGAAAGTTTTCCGCGATTGAAAAAACCACTCATTGACGAGCGGGATCAATACCTCGCGCAGAAAATTAAAGATGCACCAGGAGAAAAAATTGTTGCGGTGCTGGGGGCGGCCCATGTACCGGGCATCAAAGAGGAAATCAAAAAAGAGCAGGATATGGCCAAATTGAATGAGCGCCCGCCAAAATCCAAGATTCCGAAGATTGTTGGCTGGAGCATTCCTTTTATGATTATAGCCATTATTGCCTATACGTTTATAGCAAATCCATCTGCAGGGTTTTCCCAGACATTAAGCTGGATTCTGTGGCATGGTTCTTTATCAGCGCTGGGGGCTGCAGTTGCATTTGGACATCCGCTTGCGATTCTGACAGCATTTGTAGCAGCGCCAATCACTTCCTTAAATCCGCTATTGGCATCCGGCTGGTTTGCCGGGCTGGCGCAGGCTTATGTCCGCCGTCCGAGTGTCCATGATTTTGAAACACTAACAGAGGATGTATTTACTGTGAAAGGTTTTTGGCGCAATAAGGTAACCCGAATTTTACTTATTGTTGTCCTTTCTAATATTGGAAGCTCAATCGGCACTTTTATTGGGGGAGCCGATGTAATCAGATTATTTTTTCAAAATTTATAATGGACGAGTTTGAGGTGAAACCCACGTGGTTTCACCTTTTTTGATATTTTTACCGTACTTAATATAATGCTGGAAATTTTTTAATAAATTTGCGAATGGCGGGGAAACATATACCAGACAAAATGCAGGAGGGAAAGATATGCCTGGCGGAAATAATGAAGATAAGCTTACTGCAGCCGAACATGCAACCCTTTGGTCGCAATATGTGAATGATAGTCTTGCTGTTTGTATCCTGAGTTATTTTTTAAACCATGTAAAGGATAAAGAGATCCGAAACGTACTTGAATTTGCTCTTAAGTTATCAGAAAGCCACATAAAAAAAATTAAAGGGTTTTTATCAAAAGAGAATCAGCCGATTCCAATTGGTTTCACTGACAAAGACGTTAATGTGGATGCGCCGTTATTATTTACTGATATTTATATGGGGATATACATACATGTAATGGCTATTCATGGGGGGACCAGGTATGCAGGTGCTGTAGGCAATGCTACGCGGGCAGACATTAGGAAGTATATGAAGCAGGTTATAGATGAAACGCTGGAATTACATGATCGTTCTTCAAATGTTTTAATTCAGAAGGGAGTAATTATCAAGCCGCCGATATTAAATAACCAGCAAGAAATTGACTTTGTAGGGA
The DNA here is from genome assembly GCF_001956215.1 of Paenibacillus sp. FSL R5-0490. Lineage (GTDB taxonomy): Bacteria > Bacillota > Bacilli > Bacillales > Cytobacillaceae > Cytobacillus. The sequence goes on from NZ_MRTQ01000024.1 coordinate 25,052, forward strand.
AACAGAGTTACTTAACAGGATGGTTCGGAAAGCGGAGACCTGTAAACGCAATCGAAATAAGCGGAATTTACGTGAATATGCTGAAAACGATGATAAAAATTATTTTAGATCTTGGATTTGGACAAGTGGCCCAACTAAAAGAAGTTCAAAAATACATGGAAAGAAGCACACAGGTTTGCCGCAAGCATTTTGAAATTTTATCTGGAATACTAAAGCAGTCGAATTTGAGTATCCCCAGGACATATGAGGCAGAGGTAACGGATTCAACGATTCCTCCCTTTTCTGATAAACTTATGTTGTATCATATCGCAACTCTTCTTTCAGCTTCTATAGGCTATTACGGGGAAGCATTGGCCATGGCACAGCGAAGGGACATTTCAGCAAACTATGCGCGAATGATTGTTGAGATTGGACTGCTGGCAGAAGACGGAATGAATATCTTAATCGAACAAGGATGGTTTGAAAAGCCGCCTATGGCTACTGACCATGAAGATCTGTCAAAGAAAAAGTTTTGAAAAGGCCATGAGGTCCAGCCGCCGTATAGGCAGCCGGGCCTTTCATTTTTATCTATCTGCAGCAATCGCCTTTCTTTTATATAGCACCGACCCCAGAAGGAAGGTAACCGCACCCCGAATCACCATCACGGCAATTCCTGCCCAAAGAGATCCCGTAGCAATGCCGGTTTCATACACCATACTTTCTCTTAAACCATCAGCGAAATAGGTGAGTGGCAGAACAGCCGAAATCGGCTGAATCCATTCAGGCATCGTTTCAATAGGGAAAAACACGCCGCTTAAAAACATCATGAGAAAGCTGCAAATATTGGCTACGCCCATATAAGCCTCGGTTGTTTTGCTGAAGGAGGAGAAGAAGTAGCCAAGAGCATTAAAGGATAATGCGCCGATCAAAAATACGATAATCAGGGTAAAAGGGTTTATATAAAGATTTGCACCGAATACGAGGACTCCTATTAAAGACAGCAGGATAATTTGCACAATGCTGAACAAAAGTCTCATAACCATATCGCTTAACCCGAATATCCCCATATTGGCCGGTGTCATGCGCAGTCTTTTGATTAATCCCTTTCTGCGCATTTCCACCAGGTCCACCATGCCAAACATGCCGCCCTGGGCAATGGATAAAGCGATCATGCCGGTTAAAAGGAAGTCTGTATAATCCAATTCATTCGTGCCTGATGTAATCGATTCATATTGAAGATCATATTTTGGCGAAGCACCTGCAGCCAGTAAATTGGCCTGCTGGACAAACTTATCCAGAATGCCGGAAACGGCCTGGGCTGCTGCACCCTGTTCATTTTCTTTATTGACAACAAGAAACACAGAGGATGTTTCCGCTGACTCCGGCAGGATAATGGCGGCATCGACTTCCTGCTCCTTTACCCATTCCTCCGCTTTATCCCTCGTAACCGGCTTTCCTGACTTCACCTCAAAAACAGGAAGCTCACTGATCTGAGACAGCAACATCTCGGAAGCCGGATTCGGGCTTGGATTCACTATCGCAACCTCTGTTTTAAACTCTTCATCTGAATTTCCGCTGAAAATGACCATAAAGATGACCATTAAAATAACAGGGAAAAAGATGCCCCAGAACCATGCCTGTTTTTCACGAAGAGTTAATTTCAGCTGTGCCATAAACATCATTTTAAATTGGTTAAATTTTTTAATGTTAATCCCTCCATTCTTTGCCGGTAAATGCGATAAACACATCTTCCAGGCTCATTTCCCGTATGGAGACCTGTTCCACTCCGTATGAGTTTTCTTTAGTAAATTTAAATAAATCCAAAAGGGTTTCTTCCGGTTTTGATGCCCATATTTTCAGAGCCGCCCCTTCCCGTTCTGTTTTGGAAACGGAATCCAGCTCTATTGAAAACCTGTCAGCGTCCTTAGCTGCCTTTTCTCCATCAAGAAAGCTCAGTCTTATTTCCCGTTCATCCGTCAGCTTCTCAATGAGTGCGGAAGGGGTGTCGAGTGTAATCACATTCCCCTGATCCACAATGCATACCCGGTCACTCAGCTTTTCCGCTTCTTCCATGTAATGTGTCGTTAAAATGGTCGTTTTGCCTAATTCCTTAAGATGGAGAATAATATCCCATATATTTCTTCGGGCCTGCGGATCGAGGCCGGTAGTCGGTTCATCCAGAAAAATGATTTCCGGGTCACTAATCAGTGCCAGTCCAATGGCGAGCCTTTGCCTCTGGCCGCCTGAAAGCTTTTTAACGTGATTTTTGCGGTGCTCCGTCAGGTTGACAATTTCAAGAATCTCTTCCGTTGGCCGGGCATGGTCGTAAAAGGAAGCAAAAAGGTTAAGGTTTTCTTCTGGTGTCAGCAAATCAAACATGGCACTTGACTGGGGCTGTACACCAATCTTCTTTTTTATCGAGACGGCATGTTTATTCCAATCAAGGTCACCAAAATGAATCGCGCCATTGTCAGGTGGAACCAGGCCTTCAATCATTTCCAGTGTCGTCGTCTTGCCTGCTCCATTAGGCCCTATTATGGTGAAAACTTCACCGGCTTGAACCGAGAAACTGATATCCTGGACAGCCTTGATGGAACCAAAGGATTTTTGTAGATTCCTTACCTCTAAAACAGTCATTCATTTTCCCCGCTTTCATGACAAGTTGGATGCTGGTATCCTGCAAAATTCCTAACCTTCTATTTAATACGTTGTTAATATTGAAAAAATTCACTTTTTTAGTAAACTTAACAAATATGGGACAATCAAAAATGGATTAAAAAGTCAGGGGAGTTGTGCAGATGAGAGAACTTCCAATAGCAGTTAATGATCTGCTGAATAAGTACATGAAACTATTTAATGAATATATGCCTAATCAGCTTGCAGGTCTTTATTTGCATGGATCGCTTGCACTGGATGCTTATGTAGAAGGAAGGAGCGATATTGATTTTATTGCGGTTACACATAGAGGGTTAACCCAATCAGAATTGGAAAGGGCTGAGGAGATTCATAAAATAATAGCTGACAAATATCAGTTTCCTGAGATGGATGGGGTTTATATAACTCAGAATGATCTCGGAAAACTTGGTGAATGTTACTTTTTTAATAACGGCAAAATGAATTATGGGCATTTCCTGAATCCAGTCACCTGGTGGCTTTTAAATAAGAAGGGAATTACCATTTATGGAGCTCTTCCGGTAATAGAGACAAATGATAGTGATTTGGTTTCATACACATATGAAAACATGAATACATATTGGGCAAATCGAATCCGGAAAATCGAGAAATCGATTGATGAAATTGCACGAGTAGCTGAATCTGAGGCTGATAAAGAAATTGAATGGACGGTGCTCGGTTTATTGCGGCAGTTTTATACATTGAGGGAGAAGGATATTATCTCTAAGCAAGGGGCCGGGGAGTACTCCCTAAAGCATTTGCCGGAAGAATGGCACCCCATCATACTGGATGCCATCAATATTCGCAGTGGTAAAGAAGATAGACATTATGCAGAAAAGCTTGAACGAATGGAAGAGACTATTAAACTGTCAAAATATCTTATAAACCAATCAGCAGCAATCAAAAATAGGTGAGCTTCCCATGATGTGAAGCTCACTTGACTGAAGGCCGTTATGTTAACCTCATTGGAGTATTCAAATTATGGGAATCCCGGTAGGATCGATAAGAAACAAATCTTTTTCCATGGGAGGATCCATCCAATTGAAGAATTCGTTGATTAATTGTCTCCATATACAGAAAGTCATCATTCGCATTTAGACGGTAGAAAGTGTAGGTGTTTCCAAGGAGCTCTCTCTTTGTTATTTGTGTATCGGGATGCTGCTGGATGAATTCTGAAAGCTGCTTAACAGACACGGAAGGAATGTCTGCCATTTCATAAAGCTTCCCTTTAAGGTTTGATTTCAGCTTGTTTACGGCACTCATTGCCTTTTCTTTATATTTATTTCTGGACATGAAGTCACTCCTTCATAATGTGTTAGTAAGAATAATTTCCATTTGCAGAAAGAATAAACATTCCCGTTAGGAAAGTCAAGAATAGTAACATATGCAAAATATTGATAAGAATGTATATGAATCAAAAGGAAGTGCATTGCTTTGCATAATCGAATGAATCATTTAATTCCCGATTGCGAAAATTGTTTTGGACTTTGCTGTGTGGCCCTTCCCTATGCAAAATCTGCGGACTTTGCTATGGACAAGGAAGCAGGTAAACCATGCCCCAATCTGCAGGCTGATTTTCGCTGCCAAATTCATGCCGACCTCAGAAAAAAAGGCTTCAGGGGCTGCACCACATTTGAGTGCTTTGGTGCAGGTCAGCAAGTATCTCAAAACACCTTTAAGAATAGAGACTGGCGCAGCCATCCCGAACTTGAGAAAGACATGTTTAATGTGTTTCCTGTTATGCACCAGCTTCATGAAATGCTTTTCTACTTAACTGAAATTTTGCACTTGGAAGCCGCCGGGCCTATTCATGATGAAGTCAGGGGGATTTTGGATAAAACAGAGGATTTAACTAATATGGAACCGGATTTAATTATGGCTATCAATGTTCAGGCACATAGGGAAGAAGTCAATAAGCTGCTTCTGAAAGCCAGTGAGATGGTCAGGGGGAATTCAGGGTTGAATCATTCGAAGAAAAATAGCGGCCGGCGAGATTATATCGGGGCCAAATTAAGAGGTGAGGTTTTCTGCGGGACGAATTTAAGAGGATCCTTATTTATTGCAGCTGACCTGCGCAAAGCTGATTTGAGATATACGGATCTTATTGGCGCGGACTTCAGGGACGCAGATTTAAGCGGAGCCAATCTAATGGGAAGTATTTTTCTCACACAGGCTCAGGTTAATTCAGCAAAAGGGGATATGCATACGAAGCTGCCTAAGGGATTACAGAGACCAGAGCATTGGGTGAATTAATAGGAAAGGAGAGCTGCTGAATGACACAGAACGAAATCGTGCTTGTTGCCAGTACATCAATTATACAAGATGGCAAAGTGCTGATGATCAAAGAGAATAAAGCCACAGTAAAGAATAAATGGAATTTCCCGTCCGGCCATGTTGAAAAAGGAGAAGATATCCTTGAGGCTGCCTGCAGGGAAGTTAAAGAAGAAACAGGCCTGGATGTAAAGCTGACTCATACAACTGGAATCTATAATTTTATCAGCAGTACGGACCATCAGGTCATCTTATTTCATTTTATTGGTCAAATAACAGGGGGCTTTTTGAGCCTTCAGGAAGAAGAAATAGTCGACAGCAAGTGGGTGAATCTATCAAACTTTAAAAGCTTTAAGGACGAGGAACTTCGTGATGCCAAAGTCATCAGGCAAATTCTTGATGCCGTAAAAGCTGAACGGCTTTATCCTCTCGGACTGTTTCACACAAAGTTAAGCTGACAAGCTGAAAGGGATTTTCAGGAATTTTGTCGAAAGAATATCCTATCGAAAAAAATAGGCGGGGAATGAATGGAATTTACAATTAAGAACGAATATTTTCATAAAGCAATTGGAGAAGTAAGCAGTGCAGTTTCAGCTAAGACTCCTTTTCCTATTTTGACAGGAATAAAGCTGACTGCCTGTGAGGATCATTTAACACTCACCGGAAGCAACTCGGATATTGTGATTGAAAAGGTCATCCCAGCCTCTGATGAAGGAGCCGGACTTGTCATTGAAGATACTGGAAGTGTTGTAGTAACGTCTAAATACCTGACTGAGCTCATTAACAAACTGCCTGGTGACATACATATCAAAGTGGATGAAAAGAATTGCATGATGGTACAGTCAGACGAAATCTTCACTTCTTTAAACGGGTTTCCTGCTGAAGAGTATCCAGCACTTCCCGAAATTGAAGATTCACCAGGAATTGAATTTTCTTCTATAAAATTAATAGAAATGATAAAGAAGACCGTGTTTGCTGTTTCAAGGAATGATACGAGGCCGGCTCTCACAGGTGTGCATATGAATTTTAACGAAAATAGCTTTTCGTGTGCAGCAACTGACTCACATAGATTGGCATATCTGGAGACAAGCATCGTTTCTCCATCAAACGGCTCATTCATTATTCCGGGCTCAAGCCTTAAGGAACTTTTAAAGTTATTAGCTCATCAGGAAGAATGTGATGTACAAATCTTTCCTTCAGAGAGCTATTTAGTTTTCAAAACAAAATCAACTATGCTCTGTTCGCGGCTTATTGAAGGCAAGTATCCGGATGTGACTGTACTTATCCCGAAGGAAGCGAAAACAGTCATAAAACTTGATGCAAAGAAACTATTAAAGGGTATTGACCGCGCCTGCCTGTTTGCCCATGACTGGAAAAACAATAATGTCCTTTTGGAGATAAAAGAAGGACCATTGAAAATATCCTCTGTTTCCTCTGCCATCGGAAAAATCGAAGAAACACAGCAACTATTAGAAATCACTGGCGTACAAGAACTATCAATTTCAGTAGATGGGAACTTTTTAATGGATGCCTTAAAAGCTATACAGGAAGAACATGTTCTTTTAAGCTTCAGCGGTTCAATGAGACCAATCATAATCAAGCCTGTCAGCGGAGAGTCTTATATTCAGCTGGTATCGCCTGTCCGCTCCTTTTAAAAGTTGAATTTTATACTCGATGCACCTTCCATCAGCAATAACAGCTGGCGGAGGGTGCTTTTTTGTGTCTTGCAATTACAAGTCTATATTTCCATTTCCACCCACTATAAAATAGTAAGGGTGAAAACTTAAGAAACACACAACCAATCTTAAGAAATTCTTAAGATTTCTATTACATTAATGTTAAGATTTTACGTTTAGTATAAAAATATGAAAACGAGCACCGTGAAAGCAGGGGGATTATGGATAACTATAATGTACTTGTCGTAGATGACGAAAAAGAGATCAGGGACGCCATAGAAATTTATCTCAAAAATGAAGGCATCACCGTTTTAAAAGCAAAGGATGGAATCGAAGCTCTGGAGATTTTGAATGAGCACCAGGTGCATCTCATCATTTTGGATGTCATGATGCCAAGGCTGGATGGCATTTCGGCTACATATAAAATTCGCGAGAAGAAAAACATCCCGATTATCATCCTGAGTGCCAAAACAGAAGATACCGATAAAATCCTCGGGCTACAGGTTGGGGCTGATGATTATGTGACCAAGCCCTTCAATCCGATGGAATTGGTTGCCCGCGTGAAATCGCAGCTGAGAAGATATGTGACATTCGGAACATTTGAAGGAGTTAAAAAGGTCATTGATCTGAACGGCCTTATGCTCGATAAGGAAGCAAAAGCAGTGACTGTTAATGGAGAGCCGGTGAAATTGACTCCAATCGAGTATAAAATTGTGGAGCTTTTAATGACAAATGCCGGCCGCGTTTTCTCCATAGATGAAATTTATGAACGGGTATGGAACGAACCTTGCTATAACGCAGAAAATACAGTGGCGGTACATATTCGGAAAATCCGTGAAAAGATTGAAATTGATCCGAAAAATCCGAGATATTTAAAGGTGGTATGGGGAATTGGATACAAGATGGAAAAATAGATTCATCATTGCGATGATAATGGTTTTATTCGCTTTCGGAGCAAGCGGCGTTTTGGCAGTTCTGATTAATGCAAGGGAATATGCAAACCCTGATTATTTTCACACTGGAGTGTTCAGAGGGGAAATTGATCAATATGCCGGCTATCTGGAATTGTTTGAACTGAATAACGTAACCATAGAAAAAGCCAAAGAAGCGATAGACGTGACGGAAGAGGAAATTAATGAACATCGTTATCGTTATGGAACACTTCCTGAACAAATTGATAATATCAGAAGCCAATATGAGCCCAGGATTCAAGAGGCAAAGGATATAGAAAATAATGAATTTGCCAAGGCTTTGACCGATCAGATGAACAAAAGAATCGATGACATCACCAGGAATTTTGAAAGTGATGATCACGTCCGTCCTAAAGTAGTCAAAGAAAAAGAAGAAAAACTTGAACAATTTTTTAAGGACAAAGAGGAGTTGCGGGAGCAGTACGATGTTTATAAGGATTCATTTTCCTATTATTTTAAGGACACTTCGACAGGTGAAGTATACACAAATTTAACTTTATCCAAGAATGAATCTCCGGATGAAGTCATGGAAAAAGAAATGCTCTATCATACCGATTATACGATGGATAAAAATTATTTCCTTCATTTTATTATGGGGGGGTATGAGGAGTTCGATCAGACACTGGTTGAATCGCAATCTGGCTACTTTAAGGGACAAATAGGCCTTGCTAAAAACCTTCCTGAATCAAATATGTTCATTGACCAGAATAATCATTTCAAACAAAAACAAGTTGTTTTATTAATTTATGGCGGTTCAGCGGTTTTAGCTGTTATCGCTGCATTGATTGCCGGCAGAAAGTCAAAGGCCCTGTCAGCTGAAATCAAAAGGTGGGAGCCTTTATACAATAAGATGCCTATTGATTTACGGATCACCTTCTTAGGTTTATCAGCAATGGGTGGCATTTTAGCACTTTTTCTGGTAAACGATTTTCTTATAGACAGCTACAACATCCTCTCGCGTGTAATTGAATTGATTATTGTTCTCCTTGGAGCATCGGTTCTTTGCGGACTGACAATTGTTCAGTTCAAATATATTGCAAGTGAATTTAAGGACTTGGAAAACGCAAAATCAGTCTTGAAAAAAAGTCTGATGTATAGGGCGGCCAGCGGTTTAAAAACCAGCCTCCAGGAAGCTTTTTTAAACCGGAGCACAGGAACGCAGCTGTTTGTTGTTCTATTAATCATCTTTGGAATGGGAATAGGTTCCATTATCATGTTCTTCCACCCGCTGTTTGTCCTGTTTTATGTACTGGTTTTAGCTTTTGCAGGTATTCCTCTTGTTATGGGCCTGGTCAAACGTGTTGGCTATTTCAACCGTATTGTTGAGACTGCAGATGAATTGGCTTCAGGCCAAATGGGACAGGACTTGCCGGTTAAAGGAAAAGGCGTTCTGGCTTCACTCGCAGGAAACATGAATGTATTGAAGCAGGGCGTAAAAACGTCCCTTAGCGAACAGGCAAAAAGCGAAAGGCTTAAAACGGAACTGATAACAAACGTCAGCCATGATTTAAGGACACCTTTGACATCCATTATTACGTACACGGAGCTGCTGAAGTCAGGCGAGGTATCAGAAGATGATCGCTCTGCCTACCTTGAAATCATTGACCGGAAATCTAAACGGTTAAAAGTTTTGATTGATGATTTATTCGAGGTCTCAAAGATGGCAACCGGCAATATTGAGCTTCGAAAAGAAAGAGTAGACCTGGTCCAGCTGCTGCAGCAGGCGCTTGCAGAGCATGATAATGCCATTAGGGAATCGAATCTGCAGTTCCGCGTCATCAAGCCTGATCATCCGGCAATCGCCAATGTGGATGGCCAAAAGCTCTGGCGCGTGTTTGATAATTTAATAGGCAATATCCTTAAATATTCATTGGAACATTCACGGGTCTATATTGCCATTGCAAAAGTCAAAGGCCAGGCAGTCATTACGTTTAAAAATGTTTCCAAATACGAGCTCGATGACCAGAGTGAAGAATTGTATGAGCGATTTAAGCGGGGAGATAAATCAAGGCATACAGATGGTTCTGGGCTGGGGCTCGCCATTGCCAAGTCGATCATTGACCTTCATGAAGGGAATCTTGAAATAGATACAGATGGTGATTTGTTCAAGGTGAGCATTTCGCTGAAATTAGAGGAGTAAGGGAAGAGGGGAATTATGGATATTGCAGTACTGTATTCCTGCCATTATAAACGGCTATATCATATATGCTTTTCGATGACAAGAGACGCATATCTTGCAGAAGATATCGTTCAGGAAACGTTTATTAAAGCCATGAAGAAGGCGGAAACAATTATAGATGAAGAAAAAGCAGGGGCATGGCTGTCTGTCATTGCCAGAAGAACCGCACTGGATATGATTCGGCGGGAAAAGCGGAAGGCTGCAGTGCCGATGGAGCAGGACACTCTTGAAAGCTTCTGCCTCATTACAAAGCAAGATGTCGAACAGGAAGTGGAATCATGTTTTGCGCTTAAGGAAATCAAGTCAGCCATCAGACAGCTTGCATCGAACTACCAGGAAGTGCTTTTGCTCAAGGTTGATGGAGGATTAAAAGAGCAGGAAATTGCCAATGTTCTAAATTTAAAGCCTTCAACTGTTAAAACCAGAATTTTCAGGGCAAGAAAACAGATGAGAGCTTTGACGGGATTAGGAGCTTAATTGAAAGAGAGAGTTGACCAAGTTTTCTTACGGGTCTGCTCTCTTTTTTATTTTTAAACTATTCGAATAATTGAGAAAATAATGTTTAAACTATGTATAACAGGGTATTCGCCAACCAGAGTCTACTATTTTCCATAATTACACCAAATAGGATAACTTCACCTAATTTTGTAAACAATAGTAACGTTCTGAAAGGAAGGGATGATTCAATTTGACTAAAAAGATACCGCCGTTTTTGAGGAAATTGCGTTACTTTGGAAAATCGGAGGACATAACAGATCATGCCACTGTCTCACCTTATGACCGGGAAACTGAGAAAATTTACAGGAGGCGCTGGCAGCACGATAAGGTAGTGAGAACAACCCATGGTGTAAACTGCACGGGGTCCTGCAGCTGGAAGGTTCATGTCAAGGACGGAATTATCACATGGGAGACCCAGCAGACTGACTATCCTACCACAGGGCCTGATATGCCGGAGTATGAACCGAGGGGATGTCCAAGAGGTGCAACGTTTTCATGGTATACATACAGTCCCATTCGGATTCGTTATCCATATGTGCGCAGCGCATTGATTGAGCTGTGGAGAGAGGCTTATAAAGAGCATAAAGATCCGGTTGAAGCCTGGAAAAGCATTGTAAATGATCCTGATAAGTCTGCCAGATATAAAACAGCGAGGGGAAAAGGCGGTTTTGTCCGCTCAAGCTGGGACGAGTTGAACACACTGATTTCGGCCTCACTGATTCATACAATCGAAGAGTATGGACCTGATCGGATTTTTGGCTTCTCGCCGATTCCGGCCATGTCAATGGTCAGTTATGCGGGCGGTGCGAGATTTTTGAATCTGATTGGGGCCTCTCTCTTAAGCTTTTATGATTGGTATGCAGATTTGCCTCCTGCTTCTCCGCAGATCTGGGGGGAACAGACCGATGTGCCAGAGAGCTCGGATTGGTATAATTCCAGCTATTTAATGGTTTGGGGCTCCAATCTGCCGCAGACACGGACTCCGGATTCGCACTTCATGGTGGAAGCCCGCTATCGGGGAACTAAAGTGGTGGCTGTAAGCCCTGACTATGCTGAATTCGTTAAGTTTGCCGATAAATGGCTGCCTGTACAGGCGGGTATGGACGGAGCCATCGCCATGGCGATGACTCATGTTATTTTGAAAGAGTTCTATGTTGACCGGCAGGTGGACTATTTTAATAACTATGTTAAGCAATATACAGATCTGCCTTACCTTCTTGTGTTAAAGAAAAATGGTGACTTTTATCAGGGAGATAAGTTTTTAAGAGCATCAGATATTGGCAGAAAAACAGAGAACGGGGAATGGAAAACCGTTGTGCTCGATAAGAACACAAAAGAGTTTGCCGTTCCTAATGGCAGCATAGGACATCGCTGGGAAAATAACCAGAGCTGGAATCTTCATTTAAAAGACAGTGATAATGAACTGGATGGCATAGACCCGGTTCTTACCCTTAAGGGAATGGAAGATGAAGTCGTAATGGCCGGCTTTCCGTTCTTCGGGACAGAGAAAAAAGAAGTGTTAAAGCGTGGGATTCCTGTTAAAAAGTTTAAAAAGGACGGGGAAACCTTTGTGGTGACAACCGTTTTTGATATGCTTCTGGCCAATTGCGGCGTGAATCGGGATTTGCCTGGAGATTACCCGAAGGATTACGATGATCCGAAGCCTTATACACCTTCATGGCAAGAAGGCATCACAGGGGTGAACAGGAAGGATTGTGCACAGATTGCAAGAGAGTTCGCTCAAAATGCCATCGACTCAAAGGGAAGGTCCATGATTATCATGGGATCGGGAATTAACCATTGGTACCATTCGGATATGATTTACCGCGCCATTTTAAATATGGTTCTCCTCACTGGCTGCCAGGGTGTAAATGGAGGAGGATGGGCGCATTACGTAGGCCAGGAAAAAGTCCGGCCGCTTGAAGGCTGGCAGACCGTTGCCATGGCCAGGGACTGGGGCGGCCCGCCAAGGCTCCAGAACGGGACGTCCTTTTTCTATTTTGCAACTGAGCAATGGCGTTATGACAATCAAATGTCTGATGAATTAATTTCACCGCTCGTCAACAAACCGACTTATAAGCATCCAGGTGATTATAATGTCCTTTCTGCAAGACTCGGGTGGCTTCCGTCCTATCCGCAGTTTAATGAAAATTCCATTAAAATTGCCGAAAAGACTGGACTGACAGACAAAGATGAAATCATTCAATCGGTCGTCAGACAGCTGAAGGAAGGAACGCTGAAGTTTGCCATTGAAAATCCGGAGGATCCGAAAAACTTTCCTAAGGTCCTGTTTGTGTGGCGGGCCAACCTGATCGGAAGCTCTGCCAAGGGACATGAATATTTCCTGAAGCATCTTCTGGGTACACATCATGGAAACTTGAGCGAGCAGAATGAGGAAGACCTGACCAATGAAATCAGCTGGGTGCAGGAGGTGCCTGAGGGCAAGCTTGATCTGATGATCGACTATGACTTTAGAATGTGCGGCACCGGCTTATACTCTGATATTATCATGCCGTCTGCGACCTGGTATGAAAAATATGATGTTTCCAGCACGGATATGCACCCCTTTATCCATCCCTTCAATCCGGCGATTACTCCTCCATGGGAAGCCAAATCGGACTGGGACGCATTTAAAAATCTGGCGAAGCGTTTTTCTGAAATGGCAGGAAAATATTTTAAAGAGCCGATTACCGATCTTGTGGCAACACCGCTCTTACATGATTCTAAGGACGAAATCTCCCAAGCATACGGGAAAATTCCGGACTGGAAAAATGGGGATGCAGATCCACAGCCGGGCGTTAATATGCCTAGGCTTCATCTGGTGGAAAGAGATCTTTCGAAGGTGTATGACAAGTTCATCGCACTCGGTTCGAATGTAAAAGAATCAATCGGATCAAAAGGAATTGCGTGGGATGCTGCCAAAGAATATGAAAAGCTGAAGGCCATGATTGGCACAGCTTCACAGACAAGGGATTACAAAGACCTGCCAAGCCTCTATACGGACCGGAATGCAGCTGAGACGATTCTGACATTGTCCAGCACAACCAATGGTTCGCTTGCGATGAAAGCCTGGGGGGCATTAGAAAAGAAAACAGGATTACAGCTGAAGGATTTGGCGGAAGAACGGGCAGAAGAGCATGTGTCCTTTGCAGAAATTACTGCTCAGCCAAGGAAGGTTATTTCATCACCTGTATTCAGCGGAACGGAAACCGGAAACCGCCGGTATAATCCTTTTACCACAAATGTGGAGCGCCTTGTGCCATGGAGGACATTGACAGGCAGACAGCATATTTATATGGATCATGATTTAATGCTGGAGTTTGGCGAAGAGCTCCCGAACTTTAAAGCACCGCTTCATAAGCTTGCTTTTTACGATGGAGACCATGAGCCGGCAGGCAAAGGAAATGAAATAACCTTAAGCTATTTAACGCCGCATTTTAAATGGTCCTACCACAGCACATACGGAGATACGCTCCCGATGCTGACCCTTTTCCGCGGCGGGCCGCATGTCTGGCTCAATAATGAAGATGCTGCGTCTGTCGGCATTGAGGATAATGACTGGATTGAGATGTATAACCGAAACGGTGTCGTCGTGGCCAGAGCTGTGGTCAGCCACCGAATGCCAAAGGGAATCGTGTTCATGTATCATGTTCAGGAACGCCATATTAATGTGCCTGGTTCCCCAATCACCAAACAGCGCGGAGGCACCTTTAACAGCCCGACAAGAATCCATGTAAAGCCGACTCAAATGATTGGCGGCTATGCCCAGTTTAGCTACGGATTTAATTACTATGGACCAACTGGGAACCAGAGAGATGAAAAAGTGGTTATCCGGAAAATGAACAGGGATGAGGTGGATTGGCTTGAAGATTAAAGCGCAGTTCGGAATGGTCATGAATCTTGATAAGTGCATCGGCTGCCATACCTGCAGTGTCACCTGTAAAAACACCTGGACGAACCGCCCGGGTGTTGAATACCAATGGTGGAACAATGTGGAGACCAAGCCTGGCATCGGCTATCCGAAGGAATGGGAAAACCAGGAGCTGAGAAAAGGCGGATGGGCGCTGAAAAATGGAAAGCTGGAATTGAAGGCAGGCGGCCGTGTCAATAAACTGCTTAATATCTTTTATAACCCTGACCTTGCCGATATTGATGATTATTATGAGCCCTGGACATATGACTATGAAAATCTGATCCAGAGCCCTGAGAAAAAACACCAGCCGGTAGCAAGGCCAAAATCCCAGCTGACAGGCGAGTATATGGACATCCAATGGGGTCCGAACTGGGAGGATGACCTCGCAGGTGTTCATGTAACCGGAAAGAAGGATCCGAACATGGCCGGGCTGGATGACCAGATTAAATTTGAATTTGAACAGGCATTTATGATGTATCTGCCGAGGATTTGCGAGCACTGCATGAATCCTTCCTGTGTGTCTTCCTGCCCTTCAGGAGCCATGTACAAACGGGAGGAAGACGGGATTGTGCTTGTGGACCAGGAAGCATGCCGCAGCTGGCGGTTCTGTATGACGGGATGCCCGTATAAAAAAGTTTATTTTAACTGGAAGACCCATAAAGCAGAAAAATGCACATTCTGCTACCCGAGAATTGAAGCGGGACTGCCAACTGTATGTTCGGAAACCTGTGTTGGCAGGCTTCGATATATCGGGATTGTTCTATATGATGCCGATAAAGTGAAGGAAGCGGCATCCGTTCCTGATGACAAAGATTTATACGAAGCCCAGCTGGATATGTTCCTGGATCCCCATGATCCGGAAGTGATTAAGGAAGCGAAAAAAGAAGGCATTCCCGATGATTGGATTGAAGCCGCGCAAAGATCGCCGGTTTATAAAATGGCAGTGGAACAGCGGATTGCTCTTCCGCTTCATCCTGAATATCGCACGCTGCCGATGGTCTGGTATGTTCCGCCGCTCAGCCCATTTGTGAATGCATTCGGAGGGCAAATTGATGATCTGGATCCAAATATCATTTTCCCAACGATTAATCAGTTCAGAATCCCAATCGAGTATTTAGCCAATTTGTTCACAGCGGGTGATACAGAAGTGATTAAATCGGTGCTTAAAAAGCTTGTTGCGATGCGGACCTATATGCGCCAGGTGAACCTGGGAAAAGAACCGGATACAAGCGTACTGCAGGCGGCAGGAATGACAGAAGAGATTGTGCGGGATATGTATGAGCTTTCAGCCATTGCCAAGTATTCCGACAGATATGTGATCCCTGCTTCCCATAAAGAAAGAACCGGTGATATGCACAATATGCAAGGAAATGTCGGCTTTGATGATTTGGCCACAGACTGTAACTCCTGCAGTGTCGGCTCCGAAAGAGATCCGCTTTACTATTATGGCGAAGAATATTGGAGTGATTTGGATGAATCAAAACCAAGCGGTCTATAAATTAGCATCTGTCCTGCTTCAGTACCCATCCAGTGAATGGAAAGACTATTTGCCTGACCTGCATAGTGAAGCCGACTCACTGGATGATAAGCAAATCGCCGTCAGTCTGAAGAAATTTTTGGACTATCTGGACCGTACTGCTTATGAGGATCTGTGCCAAAATTATGTGCTGACCTTTGATTTTAATGAAAGGAGCACCTTGTACCTGACTTATTCCGTGTTTAAAGATAATCGGGAAAGAGGTCCGGCGCTGGTTAAATTGAGGCAGGAATTCAAGGAAGCGGGGGCAGAGCTCGAGAGCGATGAGCTTCCGGACTATCTGCCGCTTATTTTGGAATTTGCGGCTATAACGGAACCTGAGAAATCAGCTAAGCTTTTGAAGCTGCACTTTCGGTCAATTGAGCGCCTGTCTTTGGAACTTGAAGCCCTGAACAGTCCTTATCACTTCCTGCTGGCGGCATGTGTCGACTGCATCAAACAGCTTCGCGCATCTGATGCAATTGGCAGCTCGGATGAAAGGAGAATCATATGAGCAGTCTTGATCTGTTTTTATGGGTGATTTTCCCTTATATTTGTCTGACGATATTTGTGCTCGGGCATATTTACCGTTACAATACCGACCAGTTTGGCTGGTCGGCTAAATCAAGTGAATTCCTGGAAAAGAAAAAGCTTAAATGGGGCAGCATTCTGTTCCATTGGGGCATTATCTTCGTGTTTTTCGGTCATGTAGCAGGCGTATTGATACCTAAAGTATTGTACGATACTGTGGGGATTACGGAGCATATGTATCATTTTGGCGCTGTCTGGTTTGGCGGAGCGGCAGGAGTCATTTGCGTGATCGGCGGGGCGTTGCTATTTGCAAGACGGGCATCCGTAAAACGAATTAAAATGAACAGCCAATTCAAAGACTGGCTATCACTCGTTATGCTTGGCATAGTGGTCATCGTCGGTTTTACCAACACAGTCGGATACACGGCATCTGGAGGGGATTTCGATTACAGGGTGACCATTGGACCATGGTTTAGAGGGCTTTTAACCTTTAACCCAGATCCCGCTTATATGATCGGAGCGCCGATCGGCTTCCAGGCACATGTATTGCTGGCATTTGTCCTATTTGCCATCTGGCCATTTACAAGGCTGGTTCATGTGTGGAGCCTGCCTTTGGCTTATCTGAAAAGGAGATATCTTGTGTACCGGAAAATGTCGCCTGCAAAAAATCAGAATGTAACTAAGCGCTAAAAGAAATAGGGAGCAGAAAGGCTTCATCGTGATACAGCCTTTCTTTTTCCTTTACAAGGAGGAATGATTGTTGGCTGGCCCAGCGTTAAAAAACCATTATTCACACCAATCCATTCATGATGGCTATTATACGGAAGGCCGTGATCTCACTGAAGTGCTCGTTAAACTGTCTCGTGAAGGCAGAGAGAAGGAGTGCGGGATTGCTGCCGAGGCACTGGTGGAGCATTGGGAGACCAGAACCATTGCCCATGCAGATTCCGAAGAGGAAGGGTTTTATCAGGAGGTTATGAAGGATAAACCGGACCTGAAGGAGGAAGTCATTAAGCTGATCAGAGATCATGATCTCTTAAGAATGCTTGTTTCTGACCTGAAGGAAAGGATTCCGCGCGATGGAGTAACAGAAGAAGTGATTGACCGCTTTAAAACCATTCTCCTGCTGGTGGATATCCACAATCAGACAGAGGAAAGAGTGTTATTCGGAATGAATAATAAAGGCCATTTACAAAAGTTGCGTGAAGATGATGAAGAAATTGCTTCTGGCCTGTAAAGTAGAAAACAGCACCTATGGAGGATAACGGGTTCGGATACCTATCACAATTTTTGCAGACCAAATTGCTATACCGGCAATTTGGTTTTTTGTTTTGTGGGGCATTTATAAACCATTATTACAGAGAAGGATTTATGCTCCTTTTGGTTGAATTTCTAATTAAACTAACGGATCAGTTTTGTTGAATTATGAACCAAGTTTCTGAATATGACAATAAAGAGAAATTCATTAGAGTGGGAGTGTTTACTTTGAGGATATTGGTTACAGGTTCAACAGGACAACTAGGGTCAACTTTAGTTAAGCAACTAAAAGGTTCTGATTATAAAGTTAAAATAACTTCTAGAAGAAAACCTGAAGGATTAGGACATTTCGAGTGGGTTTATAGCGACTTATCGTCTGGTGAAGGATTAGATGCCGCAGTAAAAGATGTAGATGTAATAATACACGCAGCAACAAGTCCGATGAAAAATTCAAAAATGGTCGAGGTTTTAGCGTTTAAGGAGTTTTTAGGTAAAATGAAACACATAAAACATTTTATTTATCCGTCAATTGTTGGGATAGATGAAATACCATTTAAATATTATAAACACAAATATGAAGCAGAAGAGTTGTTAAATAATTGTTCTATCCCACACACAATTGTACGTGCCACTCAGTTCCACAATTTTGTCGAAAATTTATTTATATCAAAACCACTCTTTAAAAGATATATTGTCCCTGGAAACTTTAAATTTCAAAGTGTTGATGTTAGTGAATTTGCCAGTCATCTAATAGGTTTAGTGGAGAAAGATCCACAAGGAAGAGCGGATGATTTTTGTGGACCAGATATTATGACATTAAAAGAAATGGCTGAACTGAAAATCCAAAAAAATAAGGAGTCAAATAAAGTTTTAAGCATTTCTTTTCCAGGAAAACTGTACAAATCTATCTCAGAGGGGAAAAATACAAATTCTTTTCGAAAAATGGGGAAAATCACCTTCGGGGAATATCTAAGTAATAAGATCGAATGAGGTATTCAGGCTGCTGAGGGGGCCTTCTTTATTTCCTAATAAGGATTGTGGAAATTGTATTTCGTTCATAAATAAAAATCGCTTAACGCAACTGTTAAGCGATTTTTTTTCATTCTCCAAATTATCTTTCTGTTAGCAAAATTGCCGGTTAAAATGTACCGTAATTTGCAGCCGAACTTTTGACAGGTAACTGAACCCGTTACCTGGGGGAAGGTGTTTTTTACTTTTTGGAGATATCGCTGAACATGGCCACATGCAGCTTCGGTTCGTCTGCATCATTTTTGATGGTACTGATGGTTAGCCACTCTGGAAAGATCTCGCCGTTCTTCTTTTTGTTCCAGATTTCACCCTGCCAATATCCTTTCGTCTCAATTTCCACCCACATCTGCTTATAAAACTCTTTTGTATGTTTTCCTGACTGAAGGATTGCAGGTGTTTTGCCGACCGCTTCTTCCGGTGTAAATCCAGTAACCTTTGTGAAGGCTGGATTTACTTGTTTAATAATTCCTTTTAAATCGGTAATCATCATGCCGGACTCTGTACTTTCAAGCACCTGTTTCGATAAGCTGAGCTTATCCTGGTAGTAAAGCCAAACGACCAGAATTAAGCTTGCGAGGGCAAATTCGGATAATGCCATAAAACCGATGGCATAATGACCGGTCCAATCGAACAGAATGGTTAAAATAATCGGCGGGAAAAATCCGCCAAGTCCCCCCATAGCAGCGACTATCCCATTGACAATCCCGGCTTGTTTGGAAAAATACATAGGTACAAGTTTAAATATGGTTCCATTTCCAATTCCTGCACAAATGGCTACACCGAGACATCCAACTGTGTAAATCGGAAGTGATGGCGTGAAGGATAAGAGAAATCCGCCGAATGTCAGCCCTGAGAATACAAGCATCAAAATGACAAAGGAATTGAATTTATCCCCAAGCCAACCGCCGGCAGGGCGCAAAAAGGTAGCGATGGCAATAAAGCCGGCCGTCCGAAGTCCTGCATCCACTTTATCCAGTCCAAAGTGATTTACAAGGAAATTGGGCAAATAAATGGTAAAGGCTACGAAGGATCCAAACGTGATGAAATAAAACAAACTTAACAGCCATAATTTAGGATTGCGGTAAACACTTCTAATCTGCTCCCCGAGAGACACCTGGACTTTCTTTTCCTTACGGTCACCAAGCAAGAAATTTAATACCGCAATGAGTGCTAAAAGAATGATAAAGAACTGCACCGTAATTCGCCAGCCAAAGCTGTTTGCCAGTACCGGCGCCAAGAAGGCGGTTACTGCAGTACCGATGTTGCCGGCTCCGTAAATGCCATTTACAAAACCGTGCCGTTCTTTTGGATAGTATTTCGGCAAGGAGGTAACACCAACAGAGAATACTGCTCCGCCAATCCCCAGTAAAAGCCCTCCGAGGATGAGGGTCATCATCGTACCTGCTGAACTGATCACAAACACAGGCAGAATCAGGACAATGAAGCTTACGGTGAAAATAGGCCTTGCACCATACCGGTTGGTCCAGTAGCCAATTGGGACTCTTAATAAAGACCCCAATATGACAGGTATGGCCGTGACTAACGCCACCTCTCCCGGATTGAGGGCAATATCGGACTGGATATAGGGCATCAGTGAGGAAAGAATGACCCACACCATGAAGCCGACAACCAAACTTCCTGTCTGCAGAACTAATTGAAAGCTTCCTTTTTGCATAACGCTCTCCTTTCATGTAGGAAATGCATGTGTGAACGTGATGTATTAGGGCATTCTTAGTTTTAAAATACCCAAATACTTACAGGTCAACCATACTTTTTACGGGATCATAACCTGAGTTGACAAATTCGGGAACATTATCTCTGCATAGCAAATTGATGAATAAGGAACTATATATTAAAACTTTGATTATAAATATATGCTTCTGTTGGAGGAGATAAGTTCTTTACATAGCAGGTATAGAAATAAAAAAAGGCGGTTCATTTGTATGTATTGGTTTCCTTATCTTTCATTGGCCATTAATCTCATTGTAATCTGGTTTATGCCAAAGCGTTTAACGAATAAAGAAATATACGTAAGCTGGGCTGTCATTGCTTTGATTAACTTAAGTACAGACGTAATGCTAAGTTTATATTTTCGGCTGTATGAGTTAAACGGCGGGGGAGTACAGCTGGGGGTACATATTATTGAATTAACTCTTGGTGCGTCATTCGGGATTATTTTTTTGAATTTCATGCCGGAAAGCAGGCGTTCTTTTTTCATTTATACAGCAGCCTGGGTCATTTTCTCTGTTCTTTATGAAATGGTTACGGTTAAGATGGATTTTATTAATTATTTCTTCTGGAAATGGTGGTATTCTTTCTTCTACTATTTTGCTGCTTTTTTATTTGTCCGCTGGCATTTGCATTATATCAGGTCAAATTAGAGCTTCCTGCTATTGCCGGAAGCTCACAGCCTTTCTTTATTCCTTTCCATTCTGTTATCGAAGAACTTCCTGGCCTCGTGTTTTATCATATTTCTGATCGTTCTTAATATTTTCATGTTCATCACCACTATAGGAATACGCAGATGAAAATATTCTGTGCCAGTCCGTGTATCGGGAGAAATAACAAAAGACTCCTGCTCCGTTGGTCAGGGGCAGAAGTCTTTCAGCGATTTTTAATTTCTTTCAGGAGTGCCAGGCGGCATATAGCTTGGCGGGATTCTCAGCCAGCCTCTTTCCTTCATTAAATTCTTAAGAGGGGAGGCAATTTCCATTAAGTGCACCTGTAAGGTAAAGAACATTAACCCCACATCTGTTCTGACTGTTTTACTCATAGCCTGTGCACAAAAGGTTATGCTTGCTGCGATTTTTACTGATATTAAATTAGCGATTTCATCTTCCGTTAACTTGACACCTTCAGGAACAGAATCCGGGTTGGAAAGTGGTTTTTCGGCATTAGTTAAAGGCAGTGGCACTCCTTCTTTAAGCAGAAAATTCTCAATCATTTTTGTGTCGGCCCTGCTTCCTTTAATGGAGGAGCGTATAGTATGCAATAGTTCAGGATCTGTGGTCATATTTAAGGCAATATAGTAAAGGGAGTGGGCTTCATGGAATGCTGTATACAGAGTCCATAAATCCATAACCTCCCCGACATGCAGCGGCGGCTTTGGTTCGTTATCAGCAAAATTCTTAATGGTTTCCTTAATGGCCTCGAATGGGTTTTGCATTATTTCACCCCATCATATGTATTTTTTTTAGTTTTGCCGATATTTTCAATTTCATTCAATATTAAGGAAATGACTAATTTTTTTTGAAACTATTTTTGAGAATATTCGTAATACATTAGGAGCAGACCTTACTCGGAAAAGGGGAATTTCAGATTGAGAAATAGAGTCCTGAAGAGACTTTCCTATCTTTTTACCGGAGAATCAATGAGTTTAATCATGTTTGTCTTCATCAGTTACCTGGTGAACTATACCTATTCGGATCTCCATTTATATTCACTGTTTTCCTTCTGGTCATCATTTCTGCTGCTGGAGTTCATCTTGCTTCAGGGCACCATTTATTGGTTTGTAAAATGGAAACGGTTAAAAAGGGAGAATACGTCAGTTGCCCCGATCACGCTTGAACAGCCGTTATGGATTACAAAGAAATGGAATCTTGGCATGATCATAGTGATTCCAGTTGCATTCGTGGCAGACTACGTAATATGGCACCCGGCAGTTCCTCTTGGATTTGCGATTGCCGGCTTTATCTATGTTTTTGCCATTCTCGAATATATCAACTATTTTCATATTCAGCTATCCTATGACAATCGCGCTGACATTAACAGCCTTAAACAGACAAAACGATTTAAACAGGCTTGCTTGAGCAAGGAATTTAAGAGGCTGGGGAATTTAGAAGCCGATGGCAGGAAAGCGATAATGGAGAAGGATTAAGGTGCCTGCCTTGTTTCTGTCACTGAAAAGGAGAACATTAAAATGGAAATATTGATTGAAAAAGCAATGATGAAAGATGCAGTTCAGTTAACAGACATTATGAAAGCTGCATTTGATGAGGAAGCTCAAAAATGGCTTACAGGTGATGAACAATATATAGCAGATTTTAATATTCAGCCTCCCGAATATGATTCCCTGCAAATGACGAAATATATGATTCTGGAACTGGATTATTATAAAGTAATTTATAAAAATGAAATAGCAGGCGGGATTATCGTTACGATTTCCGGAAAATCATATGGACGGATTGATCGGATTTTTATCCGGCCTGATTTACAGGGCTGCGGAATTGGTTCAGCTGCCATAAAGTTTATAGAAAATCATTATCCATATATAAAGGCATGGGAACTCGAAACATCGGCCAGACAAATCAATAATCATCACTTCTACGAGAAAATGGGCTTTCAAATATCTTTTAAAACGAATGAAGAGTATTGTTATGAGAAAAGAACCGGACCTTCGAAACAAGATATTACAGATCCTCAATTTGAGAACTGCGATATGGGAAACACTGAAGTTTACAAAGTGAATATGGCGGAAAGTTCGTTCAGCAACAGCAGCCTGTGTAAAGCACATTTCAGCAATTGTAATTTAAGTCATTCCAAGTTTCAAAATATTAATCTCCAAAAAACTCTTTTTGCCGACTTGAATCTATCTCAAAGCAGGTTCATGCATGTTACCTTAAGCGGAGTGCTATTTGCTGATACGAATCTTCGGGATGGAGAGAATCCCATTTCATTTAATAGATGTAACCTGGAAGGGAGTAAAATAACTAACTGCTGTTTGAAAAATGTTGAAATTTCCGAAAGCAGCATGAGTGGAATGAAGATCAATGGTATTCCGGTTGAAGAACTATTGCGTGTTTATGAACAAAATAAATGAGGGACGCACGTATTTGTATTATGAAGCGGGGAGCTTTTGGCATGAGTAAGCCTGATGTAATGGAAATTGTTAATCATTTGTTAGAAGAAGTAACAGTGATATTAAAAGATAATTTTAAAGGTTTTTATTTGCACGGCTCATTGGCGATGGGCGGATTTAACCCGGATAAAAGTGATGTTGATATTTTAATTGTAACGTATCATTCCTTGTCATCTGATATAAAAAGTAAGCCGGCAAAGTTACTCTTAAAGACCTCCAATGCACCATTCCCCATTGAAGTCAGCTTTTTGAATGAAAAAGATCTCTGCAATTGGCAGCATCCATGTCCATTTGATTTTCACTATAGTGAATTTTGGCGGGAGAAATTTGAAGAAGAAGTGGATCCGCATAGCGTTTCCGGATTTGATCCTGATTTGGCTGCTCATATTACGATCGTTAATCATCGAGGTATCTGTGCTGCTGGCGAATCCATAAAAGCAACTTTTCCTAATGTGCCGAGAGAGGACTACCTGTCTTCTATCCTGGGGGATTACCGTGATTGCCTTGAAAATCTTAAAGAAGATCCTGTTTATAGTGTCTTAATATAGTTCAGCTGCAAATGATCATTCTCACATAGATTTTACTAAGCTCTATGATTTAAGAGACTATATTGATGGTGAAGTCCGGAAACTGATAAGCTTTTAAAGGAATGGTCGGTATTCAGACGGATTAGCCATCATCATACTTCATTCATTCTAAACATAATGGTATAATCAGGAAAAAACGAAAGAAGTGTTCCTTTTGGATCTAATTACGGGGAAAATCCTGTTTGCTTCCTTATTCATCATTCTTATACATAGTATTGAAACACTGGCCTACGCTGTCCGGTTATCGGGTGCCCGGGTCAAGCTGATCGCATCAGGGCTTTCTTTGTTCAGTACCATTGTCATTGTTTCACGAATGGCGAACATGGGTCAGCAGCCGCTGCTTGGGAGTATTATTGATACTGCTCCAGAACAAAACTTTCTCAGTTTTGTTGAAAATCAATTCAGGGTGCTAATTGGGGCTTCCACAATAGGGACCATCATTGGAATTCTGCTGCTGCCGACATTTATAGCGATTTTCTCAAGAGCCATTATCCGTCTTGCCGATGCAGGAGGATCAGTGCCTTCGCTGCTAAAAGTCGGTTTTAGCTGGAAATCGGCAAAGACAGTAATCAGCCATTTTAAGTTTCCGAGAATTTCTTATTTAAATGGACTTAAACTCAGTGAAATACCAAAACGGCTATTTCTATTCAATATGTTTGTAACCGCTATCTATACAATTGGAGTGCTGTCAGCTCTATATGCTTCGCTGCTTACTCATGATAGCTCAAGAACAGCAATTATGGCATCTGGTCTCATAAACGGTGTAGCAACAATCCTGCTATCGATTTTTGTCGATCCGAAAATTTCTGTCATGTCAGATAATGTGGTGCGCGGGAAAGCAAAGTATACGAATCTAAAGGGGATTTCCATAATGATGGTTACCTCCCGATTGATCGGAACCGTCCTTGCACAGATCTTGTTTATACCCGGGGCTTATTATATTGCCTGGGCTTCGAAGTTTTTTGTATAAAAAAACGGCACTGCTCATCCTAACGGGTTCGGTTTTCGAGGACAAAAACTTAATTCGCGCACTAATTAGCAGTCCAATTCGCAACTGAATTGGACTGCCTCTTTTTGTTGATATAGCGGGCAATTTTGTATATTTTATGGTGTCTTAGCACTCGAATTCGCACCCCTTTTAGCAGAGTGAAAGAAGTTATTGTCAGCGTGCGAATTGGTATGTTGAAAACAGCAATTAGGTTTCTGGATATTTATGTTAAAATGATGTAGAGGCTAATTCAACTAATGAAGCAGGATTGTTTAAGAAGAAAAAGAGGAACTTGTTGCAATAGCAAAACGCAAGATATTAGGAGGAAGTTTTATGCAAAAAAAATCTTTAGTAATAATTGATATTCAAAATGACATAACAAAGAATTACAAAGATATCATTGAAAATATCAACAAATCAATTGATTGGGCGGTCGAAAATAATATTCATGTTGTTTACATAAGACATGAGAATTTGTCACCTGGTACGAGAACTTTTAAAACAGGTACACTAGGTGCGGAATTAGCTCCAGATTTGAAAATAGTATCAGAAAATGTTTTTACAAAATATAAAGGAAGCGCATTAACAAGTGAAGAATTCACAGACTTTATTAGTATAAATGAAATAGACGACTTCTACATTACTGGAGCGGATGCTGTTGCTTGTGTTAAGTCAACTTGCTATAACTTACGTAAATCAAACTATGGGGTTAGTGTACTATCAGATTGCATTACCAGTTATGATAAAAAGAAAATTGATGGTATGATAGACTATTATGAAAGTAAAGGATGCGAGATAATTTGTTTGAATAACTTATTGATTTAAGAATTTTTTTAGGACCATTTAATCGTCCAGAGGCTGTTTTAGCATACTGCTTTGCTCCGCTTAAAGTATCTATACGCATTACTCAATAATTAAAGAATAATTTTTGGAATAAGTTTCTGAACTAATTTACTTAAACATAAGGATGCTTATCTTCAATAACGTGCTGCTATAAAGAAAGCTCAGAGCATAATGGCTCCGAGCTTTTTTCATGCTAATTTTACTGCTAAAGTGTTCAGCTAATTACACTGCGAAAAGCATTGCAAATTCGAATTTTGCACTTCATAACCGAATCCATTATGCTCATCCAGTGCCTTTTTCGATTTAGATACTTTCGCTCTTGCGCTTGCTGATGAATTTGTAAGTAAAGAAAATAATGAGTCCCGCAAGGATAATCAGGACTAGAGGAAGGGCATAGCTATTGAAAATTTCCTCTGCTTCTTTATAATGAGGGCCAAGTTTAAACCCCAGATAAACATAGAACGCGGTAATCGGAAGCATTGCCAGGTATGTATAGATTGAGAACTTCCACACATTCATTTTGGCCATTCCGCATGGAATCGATATTGCTGTACGGACAACCGGCAGAAAGCGGGCAAAGAAAGCGACCCCTGAACCGTACTTCTCAAAGAACTTGTCCGAAGCATCGATCTGTTTTTGTGAAACTAAAAAGTATTTTCCGTATTTTAAAACCATGGGACGGCCGCCATATCGGCCCAGCGCATATAATGTCAGCGGTCCGATCGTTCCTCCCACAGTGCCTGCTAATACAACCAGATAATAATTAAAATCACCTTGGAAGACCCAAAAGCCGGCCAAAGGGAGAACCACTTCTGCCGGGACGAATTCAAAGCAAAGTGCAAGCAATATTCCAAAGTAAGAAAACTGTTTTAAAAATTCAATTAAGCTGATAACAATTTCTGACATAGTCACACATCCTGTTGATTAATAAGAAAAGCGCAAGCCGACCCATCGAGGGGGTAGGCGCTAGAGCTAGACAATTCACAAAGTTTATAGATATAAAATGTACATAAGTCAGTCTAACGGGTAATAAGAAAACAATCAAGTATTTATATAGACACAAAAATGGCGGCTGCCTTAATCGGAGCCGCCGTTTTTTCTTAGGCTAACTGGGGCTTGCTTTTAAAAACCTCCAGATAATGAAGCTGGTGTCCATCTTTTTCGTGGACTTTAAATGTAAATCCATCCGCTTCAATCTCTGTTCCTATTTCTGCTTCCATATGCTGTGTAAGGAACCAGCCGCCAATAGTATCTACGTCTTCATGCTCAAAATCCGTGCCAAGCAGATTATTGACATCTTCTATAAGAAGCTTGGAATCCAGGATATAATGATCATCATTCAGCTTTCGTATCTCCGGAACTTCATCTTCATCAAATTCATCACGGATCTCACCGACTATTTCTTCAAGAATGTCTTCAACCGTCACCAATCCGGAAGTTCCGCCATATTCATCCATTAAAATGGCAATATGGATGCGTTCCTTCTGCATTTTGACAAGCAGGTCATGAATGGGAATGCTTTCAATGACATGGATGACCGGATTAATAAAGGAGTCTAAATCAAGGTTCTCAGGTGTAATCCTGTCTGTTAGACTGGCAGTCAGAAATTCTTTTACATTAATAAACCCGCGGATATTGTCTTTATCCCCATCTTCAACGGGGTATCGCGTGTAATTTTCTGTCTGGATGGTTTGCATAATTTCTGCCAGTGTATTATCGAAGGCAATCGTAACCATCTCAGTACGCGGGACCATGATTTCTTTTGCAATTCTTTCATCAAATTCAAAGATATTGTTCACGTACTTTAATTCATTTTTATTGATTTCACCGCTCTTATAACTCTCAGATAAAAGAATTCGCAGTTCTTCTTCTGAATGGGCCATTTCATGCTCAGAAGCCGGCTTTAAACCAAACAGGCCAACGAGTACCCTGGCAGATCCATTTAAGAACCAAATGAATGGAAACATCACTCGGTAGAACCAGATAATCGGTGCTGCGAATGCCATTGTAACTGCTTCCGCTTTTTGAATGGCAACTGTTTTTGGTGCAAGCTCTCCTACAACGACATGCAGGAAGGTGACTAAAGCAAAGGCAATACCAAATGATAAAATATGGGTAAGGGACTCTGCTATTTCAAACCTCTCAAATAACGGATGCAATAACTTTTCAACCGTTGGCTCACCAAGCCACCCGAGACCTAATGCAGTGATGGTAATACCCAATTGGCAGGCCGATAAATATTCATCCAGGTGCGTGACGACTCTCTTAGCCGCTATAGCCCTTTTATTCCCTTCAGCAATCAGCTGATCAATTCGGGAAACACGGACCTTTACAATCGCAAACTCGGTTGCTACGAAGAATGCGGTTAATGCTATTAATAATGCAATCAATAATAAATTTATGGTTGTCAACAAGCAGTCTTACTAAAAAGTAAGACATACACCTCCTAAAATGGTAATAATACTTAATAAGTTCACTACTTAAATTGTGCCCAAACAAATATCCATAATGCTCCAAAAATCAAAAAAACGATATCAGTTCAGCAATAAGAGCAGTGACTGAATTAATGATAAGCTTTCATGTGAAATATTTTTTTTAACATACTCATATTTTTCCGGATCTGATTTCTTCAGCTGTGAAAGTGCTTTCGTCACATCTTCCTCCAGATCCTGAATTTTTAGCCTTAGCTCAAGAACATCTACCTCTTCAGAAAATTGGCTGATGACTTTTTTCTTGATTTCCTCCAATGACAAACCATCCGCTTTACATTTCTCGATAAAAGCAATACGTTCGATGGAGGAGTGGTCATAATAGCGATAATTTGAAGGTGAACGTTCTGCTTCTAAAAGACCCAGGGAAGTATAGTAATCAATCGTTCTCTTCGTAACCTTTGCTTTTTCAGCCAATTCTCCTATTCTTAACTTCTCAGCCCCATGAGGTTTCCTCCAAACTGTTACGTGATGGTTATGAATTTAATTATACTAAACTATCATAGAAAAGCAATGAAATTGAATGAAAGGGGAGGAACAGCTCCGAAAAAAAAATAACACCGGATAACCGGTGTTATTTTGTGATCAGGCTTTAACAGCCTCTTTTTTTGCTTCTGTTTCCGTGACAATAACTGCACAAGCAGCATCGCCTGTAATATTGACAGCTGTTCTCGTCATATCAAGCAAACGGTCAATACCGATAATTAAGGCGATACCTTCAACCGGCAGGTTAACGGAGTTAAGAACCATGGCAAGCATAATAAGGCCGACACCCGGCACACCTGCAGTACCTACGCTGGCAAGCACCGCGGTAAGAACAACGGTGATAAGCTGGGTGAGTGATAAATCCACATTGAATACCTGTGCGATAAATATAGTGGCAACACCCTGCATGATGGCTGTCCCATCCATGTTGATCGTTGCACCAAGCGGCTGAACAAAGCTGCTGATTGATTCAGGAACTTTCAGATTCTTTTGAGCAGTATTCATGGAAATCGGCAACGTTGCATTACTGCTTGAAGTACTGAACGCAACTCCCATTGCCGGTGCAAAGCCTTTAAAGAACCAAATCGGGTTTTTCTTTGCAAGTAAAGCAATGGAACCTCCATAGGTTAAGATCGCGTGTATAAATAACGCGAGAAGGACAACAATCATATAAAGTCCCATGGCTTTAATGGCACTTAGACCTTGGCTGCCGACAGCTGAAACGATAAGTCCGAATGTTCCATATGGCGCAAATTTCATAACCAGATTAACAAGATACATCATTATGTCATTGCCCTGTTCAATCAGGTTTAAAATGCCTTTTGTTTTATTGCCAAGCATCGTTAAGGCAAATCCGACGAAAATGGAAAAAGTAATAATCTGAAGCATGTTTCCTTCTGTGAAGGCTTTTACAGGATTGGTCGGAATAATATTTAATAGGGTGTCAGAGACAGGCGGAGCTTCTTCAGATTCATACTCCACGTTTGTTACGTCAAATTCCCCAACATTTCCCGGCTGGAAGACATATGCCAAAGCGAGTCCGATAATAATCGCTATACTTGTAGTAACTAAAAAGTAGGATATCGTTTTTACACCGATTCTTCCTAATTTCTTTGGATCACCAAGTCCTGCAGTACCGAGGGTGATGGAAAAGAATACGATCGGGACAACCAGCATGTTAATCAGATTTAAAAAGATTTTTCCAAGCGGTGTAAACAAAAACTTGTCAAGCTCAGGGAATATTCCAGGCGCAAACAAATTAATCAGCAGGCCTGTAATTCCCCCTGCAATCAAAGCAATAATAATTTTAGTAGATAATTTCATACGCGTTCCTCCAATGAATGATGTAAAAAAATGTAAAATACAGACACAAAAAATAATGTCCTTCCCTATATTACCCCCAAAAAACATAAATCTAACTTAAAAAAGGCAACAAAAAAACACAGAGGTATAACCACTGTGCATTTATGCAGTGTTTGCCTCTCAACACGCTTACGAGGTTAGCTGTCGGGTTCGGGTTTTGAGAGTACCCTACCTATAAAAGGATTCACCCCAGGTACTTTATAAAAAGTACAATTGGTTCCCCCGCTCAATAAAGATTAAGCGAAAATAATTTATGTTTTTTTAATATAATAACAAAATAGTATGAAATTTGTAAACATCCTTTTAATTATTTGTTATTTCCAATAATATATTATTCAAACAATAATATTAAGGTATTAGAAATTAAGCCAGTTGAAAATAGGATGTCTATTTTTGTCCTTGACTTTCAGTCCCTTCTTATTCAGCTTGTCTTCATGTTCGGCAAGCCACTTTTTCAACTCCACTTTATCCTTGCATTGCGTATAATAAGTCTCGCCGTTTTTTCCAGTGGCACTCACAACATATCTGCATGTATTTCCCATAATGCACCCTTTTCAAAGTAATTTCTTTTTGAATTATAACAAGATATCTGGCAATGTCCACTATATTTTTAAAGAAAATAGATATATGCATTATGGGAAAACAAACCTATTTTCGCAAAACTGTAATAAAACCGTCCAGAATATCGTGACTCTTAGTAAATCCTTTACTTACATAAAATTCAAGGGCCTCTGTATTACCATTTGATACATAAATAAAATAGTCTTCCACATCTTTAAATTGACCTAACCATTCCATCGACATGTTAAAAAGCACTGACCCGATTCCGTATTGCCGGTAGCCATCTTTAATAAAGAATTGTGATAAGCAGCCAACATTGTCTTTCTCAACTGAAGATAAATCAAAAAAAGTGGCGAAATCATTCGAGTAGGCTTCCTTAGGAGAAACATTGGAATAGACATAGCCCACGACTTCTTCATCGTCCTTAACAATTACAATATAATTATGTATAGCAGATTTTACGGATGGAACCATTCTTGTTTCAAAGTTCATGCTGTCAAATCGCTCAGGTGTTATATGTGCCTTTGATTTCTGAAAAGCCATCAGCTCATTGCATAAATCCCGGCATAGGCTGATTTCGTCTTCTTTTACCACTTCATAGTTTAGATTCATACCAATTCACCCCTTTAGCTAACATTTTATATTGGAAGGGACTCATTCGTCCAAAAAAGAGGGGATTTTTTTTCGATAGAGAATTAGTTTTTAAAACTAATATAAAAAGAGGCACGATCATGATTAAGGAAATAAATATTAAGGACCGAAAAGCGGCTGAGCAGGTTCTAAGCGTACAGCTTTCCGCGTACAAAATTGAGGCTGAAATCATTGGTTATCCTGATTTACCGCCTTTGAAGGATTCGGCGGACGATTTGCGAACAACCGGAGAGACCTTCTTTGGGTACTTTACTGGAGAAAAATTATGCGGTGCGATTTCCTTTAAAGAGAAGAATGATGTTTTAGATATTCACAGACTGATTGTGCATCCTGAACATTTTAGGAAGGGGATTGCACAAAAGCTGCTGAATTACATTGGGCGGAGGCCGATCATAAAAAAAATGATTGTCACAACCGGTTCCAGGAATACTCCAGCTGTCGCATTTTATCTGAAAAATGGATTTAAAGAGGTAGAAATGATCAAAATAAACGATTTACTCACAATTACTGCTTTTGAGAAATTATTATAAGAAACCCGTGAAGGTGGAAAGGAGCGGCAATATGAATTTTAACTTAAGAGAAGCTATTGAGATTCTTGAACGTACACCTGATACGCTGGATGCCTTACTAAGAGGTTTATCTTCAGAATGGCTCAATGGCAATGAAGGGGAAGGGACGTGGAATGCAGCCGAAGTGGTTGATCATTTGATTGATGGCGAGGAGAAAAATTGGATTCCGCGACTGACATTTATTTTGCAGGAAGGGAAAAGCAAGCCATTTCCTCCATTTGACCGTTTTGCTCATTTAAGTTTGTCAGGGGATCTGCCATTTGAAGAAAAGCTTAAAATCTTTAAGACCCTTAGAATGAAAAATTTGGCTTCGCTGAGAGGTATGCCTGATCTGGAAACTCATTTCGAAAAGAAAGGCCTTCATCCGGCATTTGGTCCAGTAAGAGTCAGGGAATTGATTTCCACTTGGGCTGTGCATGATCTTACGCATATTTCACAGATTTCAAGAGTATTGGCAAATAGGTACAGGACAGATGTTGGTCCTTGGATTGAATATTTGGGCATATTAAAAAAGTAAGCACTTTAAAAAATTGTTAAGTATTGTAAAACAGTATAATTTTGGGACCAATACATCATGCCCTGGCCGAAGGTGTTCATTTATACTAGGTGTTGATTGTGACTTTTCTGATTATTCGAAGTCCTTTCAAAACATTATGGAGGCGAATGAATGCTGAATCGTAAGAGAAAAGGTCTGCTGTTATCGCTGATTCTATTTGCTGCCATTCTCATTGTAATGCAGCCCATACAAGATTCAATAACAAAGGCAGCTGCTGGAGATGGGTCCTGGTCATCACCTTATTCGGTTTCTCAGGGAATCAATGCTCAGAATAACTCATCCAAAACTGTTCAAGGCTATGTGGTTGGACAGCCGACTGCAACAAATACGGTGATCACCAGCGGGTTTCCAAATGACTATGCTTTAGCGCTGGCGGATAGTCCATCAGAGACCAGCTTGGCTAAGATGATTTATGTTCAAATTCCATCCTCCTTTCGCTCAAGCTATGGTTTGAAATCGAATCCATCTCTGATGGGAAAGAAAATGAAAGTAACGGGAGCGCTGACTGCTTATTTTTCTCATCCGGGGCTTAAGGATGGTACTGCTTTTGAACTGGATGGCGGCGGAGCAATCGACCCGGAACCCGGACCTGGAGGGTATTATGATGCTGCAAATGGAAAAACAGGTGAGTCTTTAAAATCTGCTCTTCATAACATCATTGATGACCATAATGAAATTTCCTATTCCAATGTATGGGAAGCTCTTCGTGAAACAGACGAAGACCCGGCTAATCCGAATAACGTCATACTCTTATATACCGGGCGTTCACAGGGCAAACTCACCAATGGATCTGGAGTCAATGATTGGAACAGGGAACATGTGTGGGCTAAATCGCACGGGGACTTTGGCACAGCGATGGGGGCGGGAACTGACCTTCATCATTTGCGGCCAACAGATGCTTCTGTAAATAGTTCGAGAGGAAATCTCGACTTTGATAATGGGGGATCCCAGCACTCTGAAGCACTTGGAAATTACTATGACTCAGATTCCTGGGAACCAAGGGATGCCGTAAAAGGCGATGTAGCCCGGATGCTGTTTTATATGGCTGTCCGCTATGAAGGAGACAGCGGAGAAGTGGATCTGGAGCTGAACAATGCAGTCAACAACGGTTCTGCTCCTTATCATGGCAAAATGTCTGTCCTGCTCGAGTGGCATAAGGAAGATCCGGTCGATGATAAAGAACGGAGAAGAAACGAAATCATCTACTCTGATTACCAGCATAATCGCAATCCGTTTATCGATCATCCTGAGTGGGCATCTGCGATTTGGGAATAAGGCACTATCCGTTTTAAGAAACAATTCAGTTAAGATAATTCATAGAGAAATTACACACAAAAAGCTCAGAGTATGTGACTCTGAGCTTTATTTTTTGTATGTGGCCTAATCCGATAAAGAACCCAATTAATGCTTAATAATTACTCGTTTTTAACGATTTCTTCCCAGTAATCCCAGGCTTCAAGGTATTCCTGGAAATCACATGGATGATGCTTTATACAAGTTGCCATTCTAAGATATAAACCAACTAGTGCCTCTTCATATAAAACAGAAAGATTCATATCACTTTTAGATTTCAAAAAGGCTGCTGCACTAAGGAGGGTTTCTTTCGTTAGTTCCTCTGGGGATGAACAAAAAGCATAAATTAAATCATATAAAGGCTCGCCAATAACAGGCGTCGGGTCAATTACACCACTTAATTGTCCATTACGAAAAATAAAATTATGTACTCCGCAATCCCCGTGCAGTAAAAATGCCTCTTTGCCTTTGCTGTTTTTTTCAGCAAGCTCCAGTACGAGATTATAATGACGATTATCTAATCGTGAATGAAGGATTTTATTTGCTTCATTGATGTTATCAAGTATAAAACTATGCCAAGACTTCGATGGCTGATCCGCCCAGCCCCAGCCATTAATGCTGTCAACGGGTTTGTAATGATTTAAAAGCCCTTGCACCAGTGTTTGGAGGGTTTCTTTTTTGTTTTTTCTAACATAATTGGCAGTGCCTTCAATGAAGGAATAAACGATGTACTCGTATAATGGATCAACGAATAAGAGTTTCGGCAATAAATCAGTCTTCTTGTAATCATTAAGGAAATTTGCCTCTGATTTAATAATTTGTGGTTCATTTTTCTTAATGACATACTTCATTTCCTCAAAATGCAGAAGGTACAATTCACTAACCGTACCCCCATTTAATTTTTCATGATAAGTTGGCTTTGAAGGTAAAATGTTATTGTTCATTAGCTGATGTATTATTTCTTGTATATTCATATTTCTCCCCCTATCTATGACGCTTTCTTCTGCTTCTCTTTATATTTTAATATAATTTACCAAGTTTCTAGCTGAATTTTCAAAATAATTGAGTATAAAACGTTTGCGATTTCTTACTCGATCTCTAATGTGCAAACAGGGCAGGATTCTTGAAGAAGGTATTTGTAATAGAAAATTGAATAATTACTTACATATACAGTGAGTTAATTTTAATATAAAGGAGAATTTAAATTGAGCGAACTTAAACTAATAAAGACTTACAAAAACGAGCTTCAAAAATACTCTTTAGAACAGCTAAGTTATAAATCTGAAGAAACGGTCTGGTCAATTGGGCAAATGTATGACCATTTAATCCTTGTTGCCCATGAGTACCTGGATAATATGGAAAAATGCTCCAAATTATATGATGAACAGCCCCTTGGGAAAACTGAGTTTGGTTTGCATTTATTTAAGATAGGAGGGTTTCCTCCAATAAAAATAAAATTACCGGCTGAACTAAATGCTCCACCTAATAATTCAGATAGCAAGGAGGATCTTATCAGCAGAATGGATCAAGTAATTCTAAGGCTAAGTCAATGGGAATCGAAAGTGGATAATATAAACCCAAAATATAAAGTAGAGCATGGGGGATTCGGATGGCTGAATGCAAGGGAATGGTATGATTTAGTTGGTATGCATTTTCGTCATCACTTGCGCCAAAAAGCTGAGTTAGAACAAAGGCTTGTTAAATGACGGGTGTGTATGTTGAGGGTAGGATAGTTCTGGCTGGCCTGTTTCCTTATTCAAGTAAGAGGTGCGTTTGTTCCACCAAGGAATGACCAAAAGGACCTTATGAGGAGGTCTTTTTCTTTTGTTCAAGAATTTAAAGCTTTATAAAAAAAGATTGACAAGAGATGAACATGGGAGTAATTTATATTTATTAATTTCATAGTAAACCTTTTTGCTGAATCATTTGAGCGGGGGAACCAATTTTGATAAACCTTGTTTATCTTGGGGTGAATCTTAGCATATTAAGGCTAAGAAGGGATACTCTCAATCCCTAATCCGACAGCTAACTCCGTAAGCCAAATCGAGAGAAGGGTTAATGGAAACCATTGGCCATTCTTTATTAAGAGTGGTTTTTTTGTGTTCATTTTTTAAAAAGAAGGGAAATTCTTCAATGAAAAAACAGTATGCTGTATTTGGTTTAGGCCGCTTTGGCGGCAGTCTTGTAAAGGAATTTCATGAATTAGGTGTGGAAGTGCTTGCGATTGATGTGGATCAGGAGAAAGTGAATCAATACGCTCAGTTTGTGACATACGCCGTTCAAATCAATGGGATTGATGAAGCTGCCATTAAACAGACGGGAATTAAGAATATTGATCATGCATTTGTTTCATTTGGTGAAAACATCGAGTCCAGCATATTGACATCATTGCTCTTAAAAGAATTGGGAATTCCAAAGGTGTGGGCGAAGGCACATAATGAATATCATGCCAGAGTGCTCGAAAAAATTGGCGTTGATCGTGTAATTCATCCGGAGCGGGATATGGCAAAGCGGATTGCCCACCATATTGTTTCAGAGAAGATGATTGATTATATTGAGCTGTCTGAAGATTATAGTATGGTGGAGATTGTGGCGACTAATAAAATTGCCAACAAATCTCTATCAGAGTTGAATATACGGGCTAAGTATGGCTGTAATATCGTGGGGATTCAGCGCGGGAAGGAAATAATCGTTACTCCGCCGGCTGAAGAGGTCATTTTAAAGGGAGACGTCCTGATTGTAATGGGACATAATAAAGGGATTGGCAGGTTTGAGAGGCATGGAGTATAAGCCTTCCTAAAAAATACCAATACAAGGGGTTAGCCTTAGATGTATAAGGAGCATAAAAGAATGAGGAGAATGGGACGATCCTATAAGTGGATAAAAATGAATCCGGCACAAATGCTTTCGGTCGGTTTCTTAATCTTAATTGGTGTAGGCACACTGCTGCTGATGCTGCCTTTTGCTACGAAAGACAGACATCATTTGTCGTTTATCGATGCCCTTTTTGAGGCGACTTCTGCTGTTTGTGTAACAGGTCTCGTGGTAGTGGATACCCAAACAACATTTACTGTTTTTGGCCAAATTGTATTGATGGTACTCATACAGATTGGCGGCCTTGGATTTATGACATTTGGAGTTCTCATTGCTATCATGCTTGGAAAGAACATTGGGTTGAAAGGAAGGCTGATGATCCAGGAATCTTTAAATCAGCTTTCGATTGAAGGGATGGTCAGGCTGGTTAAATTCGTTGTCGGCTTTACTTTAATTGCTGAAACGATCGGTGCTTTGATACTGGCCATACGCTGGTTGTCCGATTTTGGATTTCCCCGCGCGTTGTATTATGGCATTTTCCATTCGGTTTCTGCGTTTAATAATGCCGGGTTCGATATAATGGGCCAATTCAGGAGCGTGACTGAATATGCCGGAGATTTTACGGTCATTATGACGCTCAGCACTCTGCTGATAATCGGGGGAATTGGCTATTTTGTTGTACTTGATGTGAAAAGAACCAGGAGCTTTAAGAAACTCTCTTTGCATACAAAATTGGTCCTTTTGATGACTCTGGTTCTAAATTTTCTGGGGACAGTGTTTATCTTTGCGCTGGAATTTGATAACCCCGGGACACTTGCCAATTTGCCTTTAAAAGATAAACTGCTGGGAGCATACTTTCATGGTGTAGTACCGAGAACCGCTGGCTTTAATTCTTTGAATACTGGTGAATTAACACTGGGTTCACAGCTCGTAACAATGCTGCTCATGTTCATTGGAGGGGGATCCGGCGGTACTGCAGGAGGCATTAAAGTCACTACATTTGTCTTGATTTTTCTTGCAGTCCGGGCGCTGATAAAGGAGGAAGATGAAGTAAGCCTGATGGGGAGGCGAATTCCGAAGGATCTAATTGTCAGGGCCTTTACGATAACCGTCTATTCAATAGGATTTATTTTCTTTATCTTATTTATTTTATCCATAACTGAAAATGCTCCTTTAAACGTCCTTTTATTCGAAGTAATCTCCGCCTTTGGCACTGTAGGCATGTCGATGGGGCTGACACCTGAATTAAGTGCAACAGGAAAAGGAATAATTGCATTTATGATGTTTGCAGGAAGAGTAGGGCCTATCACAATCGCTTTTGCACTTGCCCGAAGAAAAGGAAAGGCCAAATATAAATTTGCAGAAGAGAAAATTATGATTGGCTAGTGCGGGGTAGAGTGTGACACTCTATCCTGTTTTTTTATAGAGCCGAAAAAGCGAGCGGCGGGAAGAAAATGGTCCCCCTGCTAGTGCGAATACCAAATTCCAACTATCTAAATTGATTTCAGTTCCTTCTATAATAATAGTATAATAAAATACATATATTTCTATTTTTCGGCCGATGGGTATTTTCAGTGAGTCATACAGGGGGAAGAGAATGGCGAAGATTATGCAGATATCAGACGAACTGAAGGAATGGATTACGGGTGCGTTAAAAAATGAAGTGAGTCCTATTTCGCTAGCAAATGCATTGATCAAAAAGGGGTTCGATAACCGGTTTGCTTATGAGACTTTATTTAAAATTGTTGGAAATGAAGCAATAGGGACGACAGAAGGGCAGCAGATTCGATATAATTATGAAGTCCCTGAAATAGGCAGGAAGGGGAATATCCTGCATGCCAGTGACAGGGACGTCAAAGTGCTTTCCAGGAATGAAAAGCCGTTTGTTCTCCATTTGGATTCTGTGCTCACCTCAGAAGAATGTGATGGGCTCATCAGTCTTTCAAGGAGCCGACTGCAGCCATCCCGTGTGGTGGATACGGGTTCTGGAGAAGAACGGGCAGGTTCCGGCAGAACAAGCAGGAGCATGGCTTTCCGCATCATGGAAAATGAGCTGGTCGAAAGGATTGAAATGAGGATTGCCGATCTGACGGGTTATCCGGCAGAAAATGGAGAAGGCCTTCAGATTCTGAACTATGGATTGGGTGAAGAATATAAGCCTCATTTTGATTTCTTGCCTCCCCATATGGTGGATGCCGGCAAGGGCGGACAGCGTGTTGGCACTTTCCTCATCTATTTGAATGATGTGGCTGAGGGCGGTGAAACCGTTTTTTCTAAAGCCGGACTTTCGATTGTTCCCAAAAAGGGATCGGCCATTTACTTTCATTATGCCAATGACCAGGGGCAGCTGGACCGATTATCAGTCCATAGCAGTCTTCCTGTCAAAAAGGGAGAAAAATGGGCGGCAACCAAATGGATTAGGGAAAACAATATTTACAAGTGTTATTAAGTAGGCTGTTTTCGCAAGGTTTGCTTTTTGTATTATATTTACTGTGTTGATTGGAGCGGAAGGTGCGAGACTCCAGCGGGAGTAGCGGGACAGGTGAGACCCCACAGACGCGGAGCGCCGAGGAGGCTCACCGCCCGCCCCGCGGAAAGCGAGCAGCCTGGAGCGGAAATCAACGGACAACATAGATAGGCAAAAAACAACAATTTGTACGGAAAAGATCCTAAAAGTAAAACCAAAAGGAAGTTTGATCAGGTGAAACTCATCAACAAACTATTCTCAAAAGAAAAAACATCTTCAATTGAATTTTGCCAGCGGAATCTGGATGAATTTTTAAAAGAAGAAAGTTTGGCTGAATTTAACCAATTCCTGAGCCGTAAGAATATTACCTATAAAGAATACGAATGCCAGAGCAAATGCAAAGAATGCAGGCTATCTCCCTATGCTGTAGTGGACGGAAAAATGATTGCAGCGGAGAATTCGGATGAATTATTGATAAAACTGAAAGAAGAAGTAAAGAAATAAAAGGAATCGGAGCAATCCGGTTCCTTTTTTCATACAATATTCAAATACTTGTTTGAATAAGGTCACAGACGAGGTATAATATATTCAAATGAATGTTTGAATAATGAGGGGAGAATAAAATTGGGCTCTAAAGATACATGCGATATTTACTGCTTTGATGAAGACAAAGTGAACCGCATTCAGGGGGAACTGCTGAAGGAAGATCTTTCGGGTGCTGCCCAATTATTCAAGGCTCTTGCTGATGAGAACAGGGCAAAGATTTCTTATGCACTAACCCGGGATGAAGAGCTGTGTGTCTGTGATATTGCCAATATCATTGGCGCAACAGTGGCAACGGCATCCCACCATTTGCGGACATTGCATAAGCAAGGAATAGTTAAGTTCCGGAAGAAAGGGAAATTGGCTTTTTATTCATTGGATGATGATCATATCAGGCAATTAATGATGATTGCACTTGAACACAGAAATGAGGTGAAAGCCAATGTCTGAACAAGCTGGAATTGCGGAGAAAGAGACGGTAACCTACCGTGTTCAGGGCTTTTCCTGAGCAGGCTGTGCCAAGACGTTCGAAGAGAACGTGAAACGCCTGGATGGCGTTTTAGATGCGAATGTGAATTTTGGTGCTTCTAAGATAACTGTTACAGGGAAAGCTTCAATGAAGGCGGTCGAAAAAGCGGGAGCCTTTGAAAATCTGAAGCTGCGTGCAGAGAATGAAAAAAAGGTGGAGCGCGAGGCATTTTGGAAGCAGAAATCTAACTATAAAGTGTATTTGGCAGCGCTTATTCTGATTGTGAGCTGGTTTTTAAGCGAACAGTATGGAGAGGATCATCTATATCCGATCACAGGGTATGCAGCAGCAATCATCATAGGCGGTTATACTTTATTCCTGAAAGGCTTCAAAAATCTTGCAAGATTGAATTTTGACATGAGCACCCTGATGACGATCGCTATTATAGGTGCAGTGATCATTGGCGAGTGGGGAGAAGGAGCGATGGTTGTCATCCTTTTCGCCATCAGTGAAGCCCTTGAGCGTTTCTCAATGGAAAAAGCGCGCCAGTCCATTGAATCATTGATGGACATTGCCCCTAAAGAAGCATTGATCAAACGGGACAATGAAGAAATGCGGATTCATGTGGATGATATTCAAATTGGTGACATCATGATTGTGAAGCCGGGAGAAAAATTGGCCATGGATGGCGTGGTAGTGAAAGGAACCTCTTCCCTGAACCAGGCAGCGATTACCGGAGAAAGCGTGCCTGCCGTTAAGACTGCAGGTGATGAGGTTTTTGCAGGCACACTAAATGAAGAGGGACTACTTGAAGTAAAAGTCACGAAGCATGCTGAAGATACCACCATCGCCAAAATCATCCATTTAGTGGAAGAAGCACAGGCTGAAAAAGCGCCTTCCCAGCAATTTGTCGATAAGTTTGCCAGGTACTATACGCCTGCCATTATTGTTTTAGCATTTTTAATAGCGATGGTTCCTCCGCTATTTGGCGGGGATTGGAGCGAATGGATTTACCAGGGGCTAGCTGCATTGGTTGTCGGCTGTCCGTGTGCGCTAGTCGTATCTACACCGGTAGCGGTCGTTACGGCCATCGGAAATGCGGCAAGAAACGGTGTCCTGATTAAAGGCGGCATCCACCTGGAGGAAACAGGGGCGCTTAAATCGATTGCATTTGATAAAACAGGCACATTGACAAAAGGTGTTCCTGCCGTTACAGACATCATCACTATTAATGGTGATGAAAGACAGCTTCTCCAAATCACGGCTGCCATTGAGAAAGGGTCACAGCATCCCCTTGCTTCTGCAATCATGAAAAAAGCAGAAGACATAGGCACTGATTTTACCGGCCTGGACATAGAGGATTTCATCTCTATTACAGGAAAGGGAGTAAAAGCCTCAGTGAATGATGTCCTCTATTATGCCGGAAGCCCCAATCTGTTTGAAGAGCTTCATAGCGGCATGGAAGGCACGATTCAAAAGCAAATAACAGATCTGCAGACCCAGGGTAAAACCGTTATGATTCTGGGAACAGAAAGCGAAATCCTCTTAATAATAGCTGTTGCAGATGAAATACGGGAGCATTCGAAAACGGTCATCAGCAAACTAAATGATATGGGAATTAAAACGGTTATGCTGACAGGCGACAATCACAGAACGGCTTTGGAGATCGGAAAGCAGGCCGGCGTTTCTGAGATTAAAGCGGATTTGCTGCCACAGGATAAACTGGCTGTTATTAAAGAGCTTCGTGCCCGCCATCAAAGTGTGGCAATGGTCGGAGATGGAGTCAATGATGCGCCTGCACTTGCTGCTGCGTCTGTCGGGGTTGCCATGGGCGGTGCCGGAACCGATACGGCACTAGAAACAGCGGATATAGCGCTAATGTCAGATGACTTGAGCAAATTGCCTTATACGATTAAACTCAGCCAAAAAGCGTTAGCGATCATAAAACAGAACATTACGTTCTCACTCGGAATCAAGGCCCTTGCCTTACTGCTGGTGGTTCCAGGCTGGCTGACCTTATGGATTGCCATTTTCGCGGACATGGGAGCAACTCTGCTGGTCACCTTGAATAGCCTAAGGCTTCTCAGAATAAAGAAATGAAAAAACTCAGAGTGATGCTTTCGGGCATTGCTCTTTTTTTTGCGGTGTATTTGAATTTCTGTCTGGGTAACAGCCTACTCTTAAAATAAATATCTGCATACGCTAATACTGAAATTTATCCTGAGGAGGACTAGACATGCAGAATGAAGTGAATGAACTAATGCAGATTAGCCCAGATGATGACTTTAGGAGGCCATTTGGTTTTGGGAGACCTTTCGGGTTTGGCAGGCCGTTTGGTTTTGGGAGACCGTTTGGATTCGGAAGACCATTTGGGTTTGGAAGACCATTTGGATTTGGCAGGCCGTTCGGTTTTGGCTTCGGGTTTCCTTTCCTGGGAGGTCTGCTTTTGGGAAGTGCTTTAGCTCCGCCATTCGGATATGGTTATCCTTACCCATATTACGGTTATCCTTATTACTCATATCCTCCATATTACTATTATTAATCTCTTTATAAATAAAAGAGGAAGGAGCATTATTGCTCCTTCCCTGCACCAAGCTCTTCTGCCAATTCCACAATCGCTTTGTTGATTCTCCAGACGAAATAAAGATGATGAATCAAGTCACGCTGGGATTGCTGCCTTGGTGGTGCCATTCGTTCAATTTGTTCTCTTTCCCGGTCCAGACTATAGACAAGTGTGCCGTCTCCGCTTTCTTTGATCAGGTCCATTAATGTTTCAATATTTAATTCAAGTTTCTCCTCCATTCTTGTGAAAACATCGACCAGCTCATCAGGATAGTCGAATCCTTTCCGGTAGGAGGAAGCCACCAGATGTCTTGCATAGTAATTGATGGCTGAAAAAAGGGTGATCCATCTGTTAA
Source organism: Paenibacillus sp. FSL R5-0490 (assembly GCF_001956215.1). GTDB lineage: Bacteria > Bacillota > Bacilli > Bacillales > Cytobacillaceae > Cytobacillus. Next base: position 67,999 of record NZ_MRTQ01000024.1, read on the forward strand.
CGTCAGCATGGCGCGGAGATCCGGGTTTCTTTATCAGTGATTGCGCTTCGACGTTTATGGTTTTAAGCTTTTGATCCAATAAGAAGCCTTTGCCTGAAAGCTCCTTAACATTCACATCTTCCCGGAAGCTTCGCACATATGCCGTGACATACGGTTTCAGTTCCTGAAGATAATCATTTATCGTATCGGCCACTTTATCCTTCGTTTTTTTAGGAAAAATAAATAGAGATACGCCGAATGCAATGCCGGCACCGGCAATCGTATCGATAACCCTGGCACTGATAAGGGAGAATGATATTCCGCCAAGTAAAAGGTCATACATAAAAGCGACCAGCATCGTAATAAACATGCTCATTAATGTATAAGAGACTTCAAATAAATAAAAAGAGAAGAAAACTGCTGCAAAAATGAGCGTGATTTCCAGCACAGAATGGCCGCTGACCACTCTGGCAAGCGTAAATCCTATCACTGCCCCGATAATCGTTCCAACTGACCGCTGAAAACCTTTCGTATAAATGCGCCCGATTGATTCGGTTCCGAGCAGAACGATAAAGGCTGTTAAAAGAACCCAATAAGGCTGGTCAGGCGAAAGAATCTGTCCAGCAATGATGGATATGATGGCAGCAGTCAATGCCTGAAATGCTTTTTTGGTGGAAGGTTTGAGGCTCTTATCTTCTTTAGGTGATTCATCCTCATCGGGCGTCTCTTCAGATACTTCTATTTCATTGTCTTTTACTTTATGAAGCGCCTGCTGTATAGTTATGCCGCCCTCAATGACATGGTTTGCAAGGGACTCGATCCGCCTGATCAAGTAAAGCCATCCTGCCGGTTTGTCTTCCCTGTTGAACAAATCCATAATAAGCAGGCGAAGTGCCTGTACAGCAAGCTCTGCTTCACGAAGATTTTGTTCTTCATATTGATGGGCAAGAACTTCAGCGTCACGGAGAGAGCGGGTGACCCAGACCAGGAGGTTTCTCAGCTCTTCTATGTCAAGGGCATTCGCTTTTTTTAAGTTCCGGATGGAGTCAGTCAGCGTTTCAATCAGCATGCCTGTATCAAATATATATAATCTCAGCTGGGATGGGGTCAGCCCGGGCCATAATTTCTGCACATCATCCTCATTGATATACTCTGAAACGATTACAGCATAATCCCGGAGTTTCAGCACGTTTCTCCGCAATTCTTCCCGCTGATGAGCAGTCATACGCTCTTCCTGCATTCCCTCAATTAAGAGATTGAAGGTAAAATTACTTTGGAAATGAAAGGAGCGGATGCTTCTTTTCAGGTTTTTCGCGGTGTCCTGAAAAAGAATAAAATTGAACAGGAAAGCATACGCGACCCCAATCCAGATCCCGAAGTAAAAGGAAGGAAGCTGGCTGGCTGATAATTGCAGAATAGATGAGAAATAAAGTGTCATGAATGCGATCATGCATAATGAGAAATAGCGGACACCAAAGCGGGTCAAATAAAAGCTTAAAAATATTAATGCAACCATTGAAATATCGGTAAAGATTGTGCTTTCTGCCAGCAGTGAACCGATTGATACTCCTGCCATTGCTGAAAATCCAAGGAGGCCGGTTGTGAGCATTTTCCCTTTTTTAGAGTCATCCATCACAATCATGATGCCAAGCATGCCGGCCATTCCGGAAACAATTGCCGGAGTAAGGGCGAGAGCGGCATCTGCCCCAGCCAATTGCATAAGAAATAAAGTTGTAAATACCGACGCCATTAAACTTAATGTGGCTCGTCCGGCTTTTTGAAATCGGATAAGTCCGGGATCGGACGCCAGCAAGCTTCCAAGCCACCGGTGTTTGATTTGCATCTGCTTCATTGTTTCACCAATCTTTTTTTAGAGAGTTAAAGTGTATTTTACCATTCGTACTTTTATTATCCAAATGAACCAACTTAAGCTTTTTCTGTTTTTTAGGTTTTAAAATCGAACAAATGTTCTATAATAAAGTATGGAGGGATTTATTATGCCGCTAAAAGACAGAGGGAAAATAAAATGGCAGCCTGCTCACTTCATGCCGGAACACCGGGCGATGCTAAGAAAGCTGGAAAGAGATCAAATGGCGCAAAACAAGCCGCTCATTGATGAATATGAATTGGAGGAATATGAAAACAAAATTCACTATGCAATGGAATATGCTTATCTTTTGAAAGTAAAAGTCTGGCGGGAAGGATTTTTCCTCGAATACAAAGGAAGGGTAAACCGACTGGATGGCATCAGCAGAAAAATTTATCTGCAACTGGAGAGCGGGGATCTTGAGAAAATTAACTTTGATGAAATAGCCGGGGCGGAAGTGGAAGAATGAATAATATTTAATAATTGCAGCAGACTCGAGGAACTTACCTCGAGTCTTCATTTGGACCATGGACCGCAAACCTGGAGAAAATACAACCATTTTTTTCAATTTTTAGTTATAATGAAGAAGAGCCGCGAGGAGGGGCCGATAAGCAAAAGGTGAGAATGAGTGAATATTACATCAAACATTTTTTCGTTCTAAGGGGACTTATCAATGAATGAATTATTAATAGATTTAATTGATGATCTGCAAAAGTCAAACAGAGGCCATATTCTTTACCACTATGATCAAATGGATTGCTATATTCAAAATGCGGTCTCATACATAACGGCTGGTGTCAGATGCGGCGGACATGTTTTGTTTGTGGAGAATGACCGGAATTATTTTCTTATTGAAAAAGAATTAACTAATTTGTTGGGAAGAGAGGAATTAAGCAGGGTTCATTTTACGAATAATTTTGATTTTTATTACTCTAATGGTAATTTTAATCCTGATACAGTGTTCAACTTTTTTATTAAACATATTCAGCCTTATTTAGACAGCAGTTCTAAGATATTTACATGGGGTCTGGTAGAATGGGGTAACGTGAAGGACTACATTCCGCTAGTAGAACAATATGAAAAGAAACTAAGCAATGCCATTTCTGACCATGGACTGATCTCCCTGTGTGCGTATGATAACAGAAATACCCCTCCGGAACTAAAGGAGAATTTAATGCGCTGCCATGATGTGCTCATAACAGATAGAGAGTATAAATACCTATAAAATGTCTTTAGGAGAAACCGATGGAAAAGATCACATTTCAAGATATTTATAAAACGGGACACACTGTTCTGGAAAATGACCTATTTATTCATAACCATAATCCTGACATGCTCCTTCAGTATGACAGCAATTTTATTGCTTTTAAAAGAATGCCTTCCATTCAGGAGTTTGAAGAGGCACATCAATATTTAAGAGATTTTCATCAGAAAAAGGGCCAAAAGCATGTAAGATTTTATTATCCTCATGATGAGGAGCTTTCTGAAGAGCTTGTGGCTTTCTTTCAGCAGGATAAAGATTATACGGTTGGGTTCTTGGAATTATTTGCGATTCTTCCGGCTGATTTTCCGGAAGTCCAGGAAAGGGAAGAAATCAAAGTCGAATATGTTACGGATAAAACATGGAGCGATTATTTGGAATTTCAGTATGAGCAGGATTCGGTATATGGGGAAAAATTCGCAGAGAAAAAGAAAGCTCAGCACTTAAGAAATTACAAAGATGAAAGTATTCAGCAGCTTATTGCCTTTTATAAAGGAAAGGCAGCCGGATCTGTTGATGTCATTATTAAGGAACGAACAGCTGAAATTGATGGACTGATGGTCCATGAGGATTTTCAAAAAAAGGGCATCGGCAGCTCCCTGCAGAAATCCGTGATGGATCAGTATCAGGATAAAACGATCATTCTTGTGGCGGATGGAGAAGATACTCCAAAAGAGATGTACCGCAGGCAAAATTACCGGTATATTGGAAAGCAGTTTAACTTACTAAAAGTATACGAATGAAGGAATGCCTGGTTCAATGTGAGCCAGGTTTTTTTGTGTCAATAAAACATTGTTTTGCAGTGAAAAGCAGGAACTGTATTGATTTCGTGGTGAAAAACGGCGGATTTGTCGAAAAAACTCAGGAAAAAAAGAATAAAATAACATTTCTAACGTAACAGTGTTATGTTACAATCGTATCATCAGAAAGGAGTCCTGGAATTGAGCGATGAATTAATTTCAAAAAAAGAGGTATTGGATTTAACTGGTATTTCTTATGGTCAGCTTTACCGGTGGAAAAGGAAGAACCTGATACCTGAGGATTGGTTTGTCCGGAAATCAACTTTTACAGGGCAGGAGACTTTTTTTCCAAAAGAGAAAATCCTCGAGCGGGTTGAAAAGATACAGAAGATGAAGGATAGCCTTTCTTTGGATGATCTGGCTGATTTGTTTTCATTGAATGCAACGAATCTGAAGCTGCCAAAGGAAAGTCTGATGGCTAAAGGAATAGTTTCCGAGCCGGTTATGAATATCTTTCTGGACACACAGGGGGAGATTCACGAATTTAATTATTATGAGATTTTAAAGCTTTATATACTTTCCAGCCTGCTTGAATCGGGGGATATCCATATCGAAGAAGGGAAAATGCTCCTTCAGCTATTGAATGATCATCAAAAGATCCTGCAGCAGCCAAAAGCTGTGATCTGCTTCATTCGAAAACTCGGAATGTCCAGCTGCATTGCTTCAATGAACGAGGAACAGGTCCTTCTCGAAAAAGGGACAAAATTGGCTGCCGCTATATCGATAGAGCAATGTGCTGAGGAATTAAAATCCAAATTGGCCTAGGAGGAAATGCTGTGGAAATGAAAACACTGGGGAACTTAATCATTAATGGGGTTGGATCGGTTAATGGAGGAACTTTTAATAAAGTCGAAATCAATGGAAAGGGCACGGTAAATAGTGATGTAGAATGCGAGAAATTCTATTGCAACGGTACGGGCACGATCCATGGAAATGTAAAAACCGAAAAAGGAAAGATCAGCGGTGCAGCCAAGGTCCATGGAGCAGTTAAAGCTGAATCTTTAAGTATCAACGGATCCGCATCCATTTCAGAAGCTGTCCTAAGCCGAAAGCTTGAGGTAGCCGGGAGTTCCTCCATTGGAGGTTCTGTGAAAAGCGATGAAATGGTTGTGAATGGGAAAGCAAAGATTGCAGGAGACTGTGAAGCGGAGGTTTTCCGTGCTGAAGGGGCTTTTAAGATAGATGGTTTACTGAACGCAGAAACAATCGATATTAAACTATTTGGAGAAAGCAAAGCGAAAGAGATTGGCGGAAGAAAGATAAAAGTGGCACAGCATAGAGAAAGCCTGTTTAAATTGATCAAATCGCTCTTTCCCCTCAAGCTCGAGGCTGAATTAATTGAAGGCGATGACATTGAACTGGAAGGCACCTCAGCTCTTGTCGTCAGAGGCAAAAATGTCAAAATCGGCAAAAATTGCGAGATTGGACTAGTGGAATACTCCGGAGAATACGAATGTTCCCCAGACTCAGAGGTAAAAGAATCCCGGTTAATATAGAATAATGAATGCCTAACCTGATTGGTTAGGTTTTTTATTTAAAAGGCAAGATATTCATAATACCGGGGACACGGTTATTTTGATAGAGGGTCATTCAGAGGCGATCCTTGCAGGAACAGGAAGGATTCAATCAAGGTCCATTACAGAACCTACCACACAAACAGTGGTGAAGGGGCCAAAGGATGGATTTACGGAGAATTTAGGCACGAATATTTCGCTGATCCGTGCCAGAATACAAAATAACCAATTAAGAATTGAACAGACAAAAGCAGGGAAGGTGACCAAAACCGATATAGGCATTTTATATATGGAGGGCATAGCGAAAGAGGAAATTGTCAGGGAAGTGAAGGAAAGAATCAGTAAAATCGATATGGACAGTATACTGGACACAAATTATGTGGAAGAAGCCTTAAAGGACAACAGGAAAACGATCTTTCCGCTAATCTTCTCCCTGTGCGGAAGACAGGACAATTTTTATGCTTTGCCAGGATTCAAATACTGAATGGCCCTGCATATAATCAAGTGACACAATGAGGCCGATTGTACCGGCTAAGAGTGATAGGAGAATGAAAATAGCACGCATATGATTCACCCACAGGTATTAGGATATGTATTAGGTTTAACATGTTTTTTCTTTTATAAACTTAATAGGAACCGAGTGTGCCGGGAAATGACGACATGAATAAGGGATAAAAGCCTGTACTGCAGCATAATGTACAAATTTCGAAAAATATACTTTATTATTCATCGGAAAATAAATAAATTTTTTATTTATTGTAAGCGCTTTAAAGGGTTGAAGTTTTCAGAAGACTTTGATAAGATTTAAAAAACCGAAAAGGCTATGTGTAACTGGCGAGACGCGGATCACCGCGGGGGAGCACATGGTGTCGAAGCCGTTCGCCTGGGCAGAGGTAAGGGATTCTACCCTTGCCTCTTTCTGTTTTAAAATCTGACAAAGTTAGTTGAAAAGGGGAGAATCCAGTGAGTACCATGACTTTAGACAAAGTGAAGACGATTAAAACGCTGAATGCCATTGCGCCAAGCGGTCTTGAAGTGTTTAACAAGGATCATTTTACAATTGACAATGAAAGCGGCAATCCGGATGCGATTGTTCTTCGCAGCTTTAATATGCATTCGATGGAATTGGGCGATCGATTAAAAGCAATCGCCCGTGCAGGTGCAGGTGTGAATAATATCCCGGTGGAGAAATGCACTGAGCAGGGAATAGTAGTGTTTAATACACCTGGCGCCAATGCGAATGCCGTAAAAGAAATGGTGCTTACCTCCTTAATGGCTTCATCCCGGAATCTTTTTGCCGGAATCGCCTGGACTAAAACGCTGAAAGATGAAGGAGACCAGATCCCTAAGCTTGTAGAAGCAGGAAAGAAGCAATTTGTCGGTAAAGAAATTAAGGGGAAAACGCTTGGGGTCATCGGTTTGGGCGCAATCGGGGCACTTGTGGCCAATGATGCACTTGAGCTTGATATGGATGTCGTTGGCTTTGATCCATTTATTTCTGTCGACACGGCCTGGAACCTGTCCCGCAATGTTCAGCGTGCCATGAGCATCGAGCAGGTGTTTGCAGAATCTGACTATATCACTGTGCATGTTCCATTAACCGATGATACAAGGGAAATGTTCAATGAAGATACGTTTGACATAATGAAAAAGGGTGTTCACATCCTGAATTTCTCACGCGGAGAGCTTGTGAATGAAGCAGATATGGCAGCTGCCCTTGAAAGCGGAAAAGTGGGCAAGTATATTACAGACTTCCCAAATGAAAATATCCTGAAAATGAAAAACGCAGTGGCCATTCCACACCTTGGCGCATCAACGAAGGAATCGGAGGAAAACTGTGCAGTCATGGCAGCAAGACAGGTGAAGCACTTCCTTGAAACAGGCAATGTCAAAAACTCAGTGAATTTCCCAAATGCTGCTCTTCCTTACACAGGCAAGCGGCGTGTCACTGCTTTTCATAAAAACATCCCAAATATGGTCGGCCAAATCACACTTTCCATTTCAAGCTACCAGCTGAATATCGCAGACATGGTAAACCGCAGTCGCGGTGAATATGCGTACACCATGATCGATATCGATAACAAGGTGAATGGCGATGTGATCCCTGGACTGCTTGAACAGATTAATCAAATTGAAGGCATGATTACGTCCCGGATTATATAAGAAGGCCGCTGGAATTGTTAGAACCTGGAGGAACTTCGGACACAGAAGGCGGAAAAGGTTGTGTTTGAGCCGGAACCTGGGGGAACTTCGGACACAGGAAGCGGGAAAGGTTGTGTTTGAGTCGGAACCTGGGGAAACTTCGGACATAGAAGGCGAGAAACAGAGAGTTAGAGTCAGAAGCTGTGGCAACTTCGGACACAGAAAGCGGGAAACAGAGAGTTAGAGTCAGAAGCTGAAGCAACCTCGGACATAGAAAGGGAAAATCAAAGTATAAGAGTCCAAACCTAAACAGCCAGATTCCCTGGATCTCTTGCCGAAAGAATCAAAAAACAGACCTTCTCCAAGAGGTCTGTTTTTTGCATCCCAGGCTTTTGCGGAAGCAGTAATAATACCTTAATTACGATTTCACCTGATAATAACCCCTGCAAAAAAATGAGTTCTTCGGTTTCATGGCAATTAAAAATGAATTGTAGATATCCGAGGCGGAAATGAATGAGTTAAACCAGCAAATAAATAATAGAATTGTTTTAATATTCCCTGATACATAGAATGACAGAACGCCAGTGACGACTGATAATACAATAAAGGGCAAACTCATAAAAACCCAAAATCTCATTTTGGATAGAGTAGCATTTGTATTTAGCCAAAAATACATTCCGCTAAATGTTAAGCTAATATCGCCTTTTTTGCTGATAACCAAAATATGCAGACATTCGTGAACTAGGAAGACAAAGATACCTACTAGAATGAGGTAAATGATATTAATCCTGGAGAAACCTGTCTCAAAAAAAAAGGGTATCAGAAATATGATAATCTGGAGCAGATATACAAACTTCATATAATGCTTTCGATACCAATTACTCCTTATAAAAGGAGTCCATTCTGCCAAATTCATGCTAATCTGCGGTAAGTGGCGAAACCATGTGATGATAAGAGTTCCCTCCCTCATTTAATCCAGTATTTTTCACTAATTTTAACATAAAATTCCATTAATCCAACAAAAAAACGCACAGTAACTTAATTACTGTGCGTTTTTTTGACTTTAACAATTGGTTTATAATTTTTCCCCGGAGTAGTACTCGTCAATTGCCCGAAGCCAATTAACACGTGCAATATTTCCGGCCTTTTCTCTGTCTTTTTGTTCAAAAGCTTTTAATATATCTTCATGTTCTTCAATAGAACGTTCTTTTAAAATAATGGTTTTATTATAGTAGAGCCGCATGACATGAGCCTGCAGCATGGAAGCTGTATTCGAAATATAAGGATTCTGGGCAAGATCAATAATGATATTATGAAACTTCTCATCCTGCTTCAGAGCTGAGAAGGTATCTCCCGCCATAAGAGCTTTGGCGAATTTATGATTGATGTCCCTGAGAATATTGATTGTCTCCTGGCTGATCACAGGAGCTGCCAATTCTGCAGCAAGGGCCTGAAGTACGCCTAAAGGGGGCAGAATCTTGCTGATATCTTCCGGGTTAACTGAAGTGACTTGAGTTCCCACACCTGGGAACATTTCGACAAAACCCTGAACATTCAGGAGCTGAAGTGCTTCCCTGATAGGGGTACGGCTGACTCCTAATGCTTTGGCAAGGTCAGCATCATTCAATTTTTCCTTAGGCTGAAGTGTGCCGTCAATAATCCACTCCTGGATTTGAGAGAAGGCGCGATCTTTAGCGGATACACGGGTAGGTGATGAATAATTAGAGGGTATTGGCATAGCTGTGACCACCTTTTCATTTCTAGCAATTTTCCTGTGATGATATAGTTATTTCCAATATAATATATATTTAGTATATAGAAGTATCTTGAAAAATTCAATATATCGCATGATTCGACAAAAAGTTTATGCGATATATTGCATAAGTATTTTGAATATGTTATCTTGAGTTATGCAATATATTACTAGAGTACAAAAATAAAATTATTACCGCACTATAATTTCAGAAAATTTAAATTTGATAGATTGTTAGGTTTGAAGCCTTGTTAATAGGAGGAAATAAACATGACGAACAAAATACCATTCTCATTTATTGTGACAGTTGGTTTTATGCTATTTGCCTTGTTTTTCGGGGCAGGAAACTTAATTTTCCCTGCAATGCTGGGCCAATCGGCAGGAACGAATGTATGGTCAGCGAACGCAGGCTTCATTATAACGGGTGTGGGTTTGCCGCTGCTTGGCATCCTGGCTTTGGGATTCTCGGGAAAAAGTGATCTGCAATCGCTGGCAAGCCGTGTCAATCCATTGTTCGGACTTGCTTTTACAGTAGCCCTATACTTATCAATCGGTCCTCTTTTTGCCATTCCGAGAACAGCTACAGTGTCATACGAAATCGGCATTAAGCCTTATCTGGCAGAAGGAAACGGTTCAGTCGGCTTAATTATTTTTTCAATTATCTTCTTTGGAATTACAGCACTTTTCTCTTTGAATTCTTCAAAGATTGTTGATATCGTAGGAAAATATTTAACACCTATACTCCTAATTGTTATTGCAGTATTGATCGGTGCGGCCTTCTTTAATCCAATGGGAGCATTCCAGGCTCCAACTGAAGCCTATGTGAACGGTGCATTCTTTAAAGGATTCCAGGAAGGCTATCTGACGATGGATGCATTGGCAGCATTCGTATTTGGGATTATTGTTGTAAATGCTGTTAAGGAAAAAGGCGCTGCAACCAAGAAGGATATCATGGTATCCATCGCCAAAGCAGGTGTCATTGCTTCAGGTCTATTGGCAGTCATTTATACATCGCTTTCCTTTATAGGGGCGTCAAGTGTCAGCGGTCTTGGAGCATTGGATAACGGCGGTGCTGTTCTATCAGGTGCGTCTGCGCATTACTTTGGATCTTTGGGTGCACTGCTTCTAAGTGTAATTGTGTTTGGTGCTTGTCTGACTACCAGCATCGGTCTGATTACAGCTTGCTCTTCATACTTCAATAAACTGATGCCAAAAGTATCTTATAAAATGTTCGTAGTTGTTTTATCCATAATCAGCGCGGTTTTTGCCAACTTTGGATTAAGCCAGCTGATCGCTATTTCCGTACCTGTATTGGTGGGAATCTATCCATTGGCGATTGCACTGATGGCTCTTACTTTCCTTCATCCGATTTTTAAAGGCAGGAAAGAAGTTTATCAGGGAAGCATGCTTTTCACATTTGTGGTAAGTTTGTTTGATGGCTTGAACGCAGCAGGCATTACTTTTGCGCCAATCAATGATCTATTTAGTGCAATCCTTCCTTTGTATGATGTTGGTTTAGGCTGGATTGTCCCGTCCTTGGCAGGCGGTCTGATCGGTCTTGCAGCTGCAGCAATAAAGGGCGGCAGCCAGTCACATTCTACTGAAGCGAAAAATGCAGCATAATAATGTGTGCGACCTCCAGTTTTCAACTGGAGGTTTTTTTGTGTGCCAGGCATGTTCATTAACTTGGCGGTGAAAGTCCGCTATGGGCGTTGGGATATGCGAACCATTAGCTG
>NZ_MRTQ01000025.1 GCF_001956215.1 Paenibacillus sp. FSL R5-0490
GGCTTATGACCTCGAGCCCCTAGGAGCCGCAGCTAGATCGGGCAGTTTGACCCCCACTTATCCTCCTTTGATTCCTCTGAGTCTTGAAGTGGGGGGCTTACTGCCCGTTAGACTGCGATAAAGAAAACGGGCTGATTTTTTCAGCCCGTTTTATAATATTGGCGAAAGCAGCCTTGAAATGGATTCTTTCAACTTTATTTTCAAGGACCTATTTCTGTAATCTCCTGCAGACAGGTTTGTTGAAAGCTGGACATCTTCCTTAAAGCTCTCAGTCAGTTCTTTTGAAACATCCTGATCGTAAATAAAAGCATTTACCTCAAAATTGAGCCTGAAGCTTCTAACGTCTATATTTGCAGTTCCTACCGATGATACTTTTTCATCCACAATCAGGGTTTTTGCATGTATGAAGCCATTTTCGTATATATAGATATTTGCATTTACTTTTAGCATTTCCCCAATATAGGAGTAAGTGGCCCAATAAACAAACATGTGGTCAGGTTTATTCGGAATCATAATATTTACTTCCACCCCTGACAATGCAGCTATTTTCAAAGCATCCAGAAGGCTTGCATCAGGAATGAAATATGGGGTTTGGATATATATGGACTTACGTGCAGATGAAATCATTTTAATATAACCATTTTTAATTTGTTCCCATTCAGAATCCGGACCGCTTGTAACAATCTGCATCCCTACACTATCCTGAGACCCGCACAGCGGAAAAAACTCAGGAGCATAGAAAATGTCATGGCGGTGGGAAGCCTGGTTCCAGTCCAGGATAAAGCGGGTCTGCAGAGAATGGACAGCACTTCCTCTAATTCTTAGATGGGTATCACGCCAATACCCGAACTTTGGATTCAGCCCGAGATATTCATCCCCGACATTGAAACCGCCAACATACCCAATCCGTCCGTCAATGATGGCAATTTTCCGGTGGTTCCGGTAATTGATTCTTAAATTGATAAAATGCAGCCGCGAAGGGAAAAAGGCCTCAATTTCTCCCCCTGCAGCAATCAGCTCTTTAAATGCCCTTTTATGCAGGCTCCTTGAGCCAAGTTCATCATAGAGAAGCCTGACTTTAACACCTTCCCTGGCTTTTTCCGTTAAGAGAGTGATTAAGCTTTTCCCAAGATTGTCTCTCTTGAAGATATAATATTGCAGGTGGATATGATCGGTTGCACTTTTTATATCCTCTACAAGCGAATTGAACTTATCTTTCCCATCTGTAAAAATTCTGACCTCGTTATCCTGGGTCAATACCGCATCATTGTTGACAAGGTGCATATAGATGAGGTCTTTGGAGTTTTCAATGACTTCATTGCGAAAATGGAAATCCTTTTCCTTAATTCCTCTGATTTGGTTGTTCAGCAGTTCATCAATTCCAATTTTTTTGCGGTCTTCCCACTGGAACATCTTTCTTCGGGTTAAATTCTGTCCAAAAAAGAGGTACATGAAAAAACCAAGAAGAGGAAGAAAGAACAAAACCATGAGCCATGCCCAAGTGGCACCTGCATCCCTTCGTTCCAGAAAGATAACAAATACAGCCAGAATAATATTTAAAACTAGAAATACTGTAAGCATCATGGAGTATATATCCATCTTAATGTCCTCTCCACATGTATTTTTCCGTCCATTTAAAAAGAAAACCTCCGGCTGTACGGAGGCTGTTTATATAATAGCGTATGCTTACGAACGGTTTTGGTTATCTTCTTGCTCCTCTGTAGCCTCTTTTTGTTCCTTCTCGCTGTCAGGAAGCGGATCAATCGGGTCTACCGTATGCTTGAATTGGTAAGCCTTTGAAGTAGTAATGACGCTCAGCAGCAGAACCACAATCACGATAATGATCGATATGACTAATACCGTATACATATTTCTCCCCCTTTTCACTCAATATTCTACCATGAAAGCAGCCCAGTAATGAAAAATTTCGCCATGGTCTTGTACAGGTTTTAATCCTCTCAATGTGGGTATTCTATTGTTGGGAGGATGATTATTATGAGTAAAGAATTAGTAAAAGCTGTTAACCAGCAAGTAGCAAACTGGACAGTCTTATATGTAAAGCTTCACAATTACCATTGGTATATTAAAGGGAAAAACTTTTTTACCCTTCATGCAAAATTTGAAGAGCTTTATAATGAAGCCAACGTACATGTAGACGAACTGGCTGAGAGAATCCTTGCTCTTGAGGCTAAACCGGTTGCAACGATGAAGGAAGTTCTGGAGACCAGTTCCCTTAAAGAAGCGACAGGCAAAGAAAACGAAGAACAAATGGTTCAGTCTGTTGTTGACGACTTCGAAAAAATGGTAGACGAGCTTCAGGAAGCAATCGAACTTGCAGAAGAAGCCAAAGATGAAGGAACAGGCGACATGCTGATTGCTGTAAAGCAAAGCTTGAAAAAACATATCTGGATGCTTAAAGCATACCTTGGATAATAAACAAAGACTGGCTGCAAAGCTGGTCTTTTTATTTTATAATAAAATAAAAAAGCGGCTTCACGCCGCCTTCGAGTATGGATCGTTATTCTAAATTCGGATATGTATAGGTTAGTGTATGTTCCGGTGGTGAATGATCGGGCTTCTGCGCTGACCGTAATTTTCACTGGCAAATTTCCCTTTTAAGCTCTCGATCAAATAAAGCCCCATTAAATCATATAACTCCTGATTATCAAGGTCCTTGATAATATTCAGCAGGTCTTCTCTGTTCATTTCTTCTAAGAAGGCAAAAGCGAGCATATCGATGTCTTCTTCATCACCAGTCAGCTTATTCCTGTAAAGTTCATATAGTTCATCAATCAGTTTCATGATAACACCTCCTTAAAACTCTCCGGTTTTCTATAGTATACTTAATTTAATACCCCTGATGCAGAAAAATATTCACCCCATGACAATTGGAAAAGCTGACTTCCAATTTGTTTAACTTAGTATATGTCAGCTTCAGAAGAATGATCGTAATTTTGTATAATTTTATCATAAATGTGGGATACGATAACTATAGAAATGAAAAATATTGTGATATGTAAAGAAAAACTAACCGGTGTTGAATCTGCGTCACAGCAATGAACAATAAAGGGGCTGACAGGATTGGAAGGAAATAAAAAGACATATTATATAACGCTTGGTTCGGGTGAGATATCTCAAAGTGCCACTGGCTCCACCTGGAATTATAAAATTGAGGCAAATGATGATGAAATTATTGCACTAAGAGAATATTTTGACCAGAACTATTCAACAGAATGGCAAAACTTTTTCAGAGCCCATGTTCCTTATGTTCAATACCATTATGACCGTGAAAACGATGCCTATGACGAAACAATGAAAAGAATATATGGAATGATATATGATCTTGGGGATGATGAAGCAAGAAAGCATATTGAAAGCATGGGAATCCTGACAGAAGAGGAACATAAATAAAAAGCTGAGGCGCACCTCAGCTTTTCTACATTTCCATTTCTACAGCTGTATCAAGAACTTCCTGTGGAACGGCAATAGCCTCAACTTTATTATAGTTTGAGTATTGTCCGTTCATGTTCTGCTTCATGGAGATTTTCTGGCCTTCAGCCGTGATTTCCATGTCCATAATCATATTCAGCACGCTCGGGTAAAAAGTTTCTTTATCAATCACAATCTCATATTCCACGCCCTTGATGTTCATGTTTTCAAGCATTTCCCCATTGGCGGCCAATTCAGGCGGGAGTGTTTCTGCTGCCGTTTCCTTCACGAAATCATTGAATTTTTCTCCATCGGCTTTCAATTTCAGGATATAGCTTTTTGCATCCTGTTCAAAGGTGAAATCGTCCACAAATTCCTGCAGTTTCTTCAATTCCTCACCAGGATTTGTCTGCTGTCTGGACATTTGAAGCAAATCATCAGACATTTCTTTAGGGAACTTCATCCACTGCTGTCCGGCAGCATCATAAAGAAACATGCCTTCTTCCGTAAAATAGCTTTCAATATCATAGGATTCTTCTGCTCCTGCCATGGACATAGTCATTTTTTGATAAAAAGCCATCGGGTCTGTTGTGACATTCATGTCAATGACAGAATCGATATTCATATTTTCCCCTTCAGCACCAGAGCTCATTTCCTGGCTCATATCCATTTTTACTGAGAAGCTTTTTAGCTCTTCCGAAGCCTCCGTTGATTTCTTTAAAACTTCCTCCAATGTCATTTCAGAAGCTTCTTCTGTTTTTGCTTCTTCCTTTTCTGTGCCGGCTGCTGATTCATTAACAGGTTTGGCCGTTTCATTGCATGCAGTCAGCATTAAAATCATGAAGAAGCCGGTAAGGATTGCGAGAGATTTTTTCAAGATATACACTCCTCTATTTATGTTAGTCACCTAATTTTACGGGAAAAAAAGGAGAAAAGTTTCAAAAATATGTAATTTAATACTTTAGCCCCAGAAGTTTTTAAAAACTAGATTTACCTTTATAATGGAAACATCAACATTAATTTATTGAGTGAGGGAATAGCATGGAAACCTTTTTGGATGAAAACGGCGGGAAAGTGCGCTTTTCTTTTAATAAAAGAGCATTCGAAACCGAGCCTGAACATGTTTTGGTCATTTGCCGCTATGGTGATCAATGGCTGCTGACGAATCATAAAAAAAGGGGATGGGAATTTCCTGGCGGTAAAAGAGAACAGGGTGAGTCTCTGGAAGAGGCAGCCAGAAGAGAAGTATATGAAGAAACCGGAGCAGACTTATTTAATCTGAATTTTATTGGTGAATATGAAGTTAACCTGGGCAATGAGCGTTTTGTCAAAGCTATATTTTTCGCAGAGGTGAAAAGCCTCAACAATACAAATCAATATTTTGAAACAAACGGTCCCATCCTGACAGGGGAAAACCTGCTTGAAGACAGGTGGAGCAGTCAATACAGTTTCATCATGAAGGATAAAGTAGTTGAAAAGAGCCTCGAAAAAATTTTGAAGAAAAAATAAAAAACGGCATGCGATTTGCCGTTTTTTATGAACCATTCTTAATTAGTTTTCTCTCCAGGAGTTCAACCAGCTGATACATTACTGTTGCGAAAACAGCAATCACAAGCAATGAAAGCATAACAAGGGTGAAGTTAAATACCTGGAATCCGTAGATAATCATGTATCCAAGACCTTTTGAGGATACAAGAAATTCACCGACTATTACTCCGACCCAGGATAACCCCACATTCACCTTTAAGGTTGAAATGATGGTCGGAAATGAAGCGGGCAAAATGGCTTCCCTGAAGGTTTGAAATCGACTTGCCCCAAAGGTTTGAAGCACTTTAATATAATTGGGGTCTACTTCTTTGAAAGATGTATACACGACAATGGTTGTGATGATGATCGAGATAATCGCACCCATTGCAACGATCGAAGTAAAGCTCGGGCCTAAAGCTACGATTAAGATAGGGCCAAGAGCAACCTTTGGCATTGAATTCAGGACAACCAAATAGGGATCCGCTATTTTTGAAAGCATGGGTGACCACCAGAGGATGGCTGCCAGAAATGTGCCTAAAAAAGTGCCTAAAATGAATCCAAATACGGTTTCAGACAAAGTGTAGCCTAAATCCACCATCAAGGTACCATCCTGTATTTTGGTTAAAAACAATCCCCATACTTTAGAAGGCGCACTGAAAATCAGCGGGTCAATCCATTGCTTTTGGCTTGCCAGCTCCCATCCTGAAAAAAACACGATAAAGATGACAGCCTGATAGAAGCGGACCCACTTCTTCTCGCGGTTCAGCGACCGGATATACTTCTGGTGGAGGAATTTAACGTTCTCCTGCGGGCTCAAGGGACTCCAGCTCCTTCCATATAGTTTGAAAAATCGCTGGATATGCTTCATGATTTCTTGCGTTAAAAGGGGTTTCATCTCTTAATTCTTTTGGTATTACAAATGTCTTATGAAGCTGTCCGGGCCTTGCGGAGAAGAGAAAAACACGATCACTCATGCTGATTGCCTCACCAATATCATGTGTAACCAGTATGGCTGTTTTTCCGAAAGATTTAAGCGTGTCAGAGACCAGATCCTCAAGCTTAAGTTTGGTTTGATAATCCAATGCGGAAAAGGGTTCATCAAGCATAAGCAGCTTTGGGCCGGTTGCAAGTGTTCTTACAAGGGCAACCCGCTGGCGCATTCCCCCTGAAAGCTGTTTCGGAAACTGTGACTCTACACCTTTTAGTCCCATCTCCTGAAGGAGCTTAAGTGCATAAGCTTTTTTGTCCGGAGTGAGGCTATTCCCGATTTTCAGCCCCAGCAGTATATTTTCTTCAATGTTCTTCCAGGGAAAAAGATAATCCTGCTGAAGCATATAGCCTATTTCTTTTTCTGCTGTTTCAACCCGCTTTCCTACAAGTGTGACAGTGCCTTCTGTGGGTTCAAACAGGCCTGCTATGATAGAAAGCAATGTTGTCTTACCGCATCCGCTTGGACCGAGGAAGGAAACAAATTCTCCTTCCTCCACTTCAAGCGAAACATCGGAGAGGGCCGTGACAGCAGAGGTTTTCGTAAAATAAGTGTGGTGGACAGCATCAACTTTCAGAAATTCCATGTCGGCCTCCTCTTTCGTTTAGTTATTTCATTACCCCTTCAGCAATCTCTGTGTTGACAAGTGTGCCATGCTCTAAGCGCTTAGGGAGCTCTCCTGCTTCTTCCATAATGTTCTGCAGGTTATCCCATTCTTCCGTATCCAGTATTGGATCTGTTGCAAAAGATCCCTGGCTCTTATATCGGTCTACTACCATTTCAATGATTTCAAGCTCAGTGTTGTCAAAATATCCTTGAATAGCTTCTGCCGTTTCTTTCGAGCTATGCTGCTCAACCCATTGCTGTGCTTTATAAATCGCTCTTGTGAATTTCTCGACTGTTTCCTTATTTTCATCAATATAGCTTTGTTTCGTCATGAATGTGGTATAAGGTATATGTCCGGATTCGGTTCCAAAGGAAGCAACAATATATCCTTTTCCTTCTTTTTCAAATACACTTGCAGTAGGTTCAAAAAGCTGGACAAATTCACCGGTGCCGGAAGCGAAAGCCGGAGCAATATTGGCATAATCAATATTTTGGATTAAATCCAAATCCTGGTGCGGGTCAATGCCATGCTTTTTCAATACAAACTCGCCGGCCATCTGCGGCATGCCGCCTTTACGCTGCCCGAGAAATGTTTTGCCTTCCAGCATATCCCATGAAAAGTTATCGATTTTATTGCGTGAAACCAGGAATGTTCCGTCCGTTTGGGTAAGCTGTGCAAAGTTAATGACCGGATCATTGGAGCCCTGTGCCGAAACGTAAATGGAAGTTTCTGAACCTACTAGCGCAATATCAGCGCTATCCGACAGGAGCGCGGTCATTGTTTTATCTCCTCCGGCTGTTGTTGTAAGCTCTACTTTAAGTCCTTCCTCTTCAAAGAAGCCTTTCTCAAGGGCTACATATTGTGGGGCATAGAAGATGGAACGTGTCACTTCAGCAATACGGACGGTTTGCATTTCATCCTTTCCGCAGGCTGCCAAAGGAACGATCAGTATCACTGCAAGCATAAGCAACATGCTTGTTTTCATCCATTTTTTCATAAGTCATAAGACCTCCCTTATGCTAAAAAGTCAGATTAAAAAGCCTAGGATATCGTATGAAAATCAAAAAAATGTGTGAATGCCCATGGAAATATTTTTAGAGGAAGGTCTAAAAGCTCAGACTAAAAGGAAGCCTCAAGAGGGAGGATGAGAAAATGGAATTCAGTAACGGCCAAATCATCAATAAACAGAGATTCCCTTCGCCAAATCCGGCAATTGAATTATCTGTTGTTACTTATCAGGCAAATGGATTACATATAAAAGGGCTGCTGGCAGAGCCAAAGGGAGAGGAGCTATATGATGGATTCCTTTACCTGAGAGGAGGCATCAAAAATGTCGGGAAAGTACGGCCTTCCCGGATTGTCCAGTTTGCCTGTGAAGGTTTTATTGTATTCGCGCCTTTTTACAGAGGAAATCAAGGGGGAGATGGAAACGAAGACTTTGCAGGGGAGGACAGGCAGGACGCGTTTGCTGCGTTTACCCTTCTTCAGGAGCATGCCCGGGTAAAAAGAGTTCATATATTTGGTTTTTCCCGTGGCGGCGTAATGGCATTGCTAACTGCAATCGAGTTTCCGCAAGCCGCATCCATTGTAACATGGGGAGGAGTCAGTGATATGTTTCTCACCTATGTGGAGCGCAAGGATCTCCGGAGAATGATGAAACGGGTAATCGGCGGAACTCCGGTAAAGTTTCCGGAACGGTATAAATACCGTACCCCGCTTTTTCAGCTGGAGCAGCTGCAGTCGCCTGTCTTAATCATTCATGGAGAACAGGATCACAATGTTTCGGTGGAGCATTCCTATCGCCTCGAAAAAAGACTGAAGGCTCTTAATAAAGAAGTGGATAGCTGGTACTTCCCTGAATATACCCACTACTTTCCTCCAGCCGTGAACCGGAAGACGGTAGAGGATCTAGGTGCGTGGATGAAAAGTCATGAATGACGAATGATTTTCGCTTAAAGGCTTTCAGAGCATGAAAAGCTGGGGTAAAATAGAGGAAAGTATAAAGAATGAAGGAGAGATACCAATGGGTATGCCTTTAGAGCTGAACACAATGATCGTGACAAAGGGAAGGGAAAAAAGACTTGATGAGAATTACTTTTCACTTGTCAAAGAAGGGTACAGATTATATCCCCTCGATATCCCGGTCGAAGTAAAAAGAACAATTGACGGCGACCTGAACGGAATGGGAGTCATCCGAAAAGTGGAATGGGAAAACAGCCGGACACTCATTACTTATCAGCTTGTTTCCTTAAACTCAACAAACTAGAAGAGCGCGCCTGGACAGAGTCCGGCGTTTTTTTGATTTGGAATGTTTTTGAAGACTGCATTCCTAATACTAAAAAAGAATTGCCGCGCAAACGGCAATTCTTTCTCTAAAATGATAAGAAAGTATTAATTTTAACTTTGAGAACTGTCTAGCTCCAGCGCCTACCCCCTCGAGGTCACAAGCCAATCCTCCCAAAAAGGCGAAGAACGCCTTTCTGTGAGGCTCGTCTTGTGCTTGTCGGGGGTGGGCAAGGCGCTTGCGCCTTTCTTATATTATGCGATTGGTCCGCCTTTTTCTTCAATGTCAGATGAAACGCTTGTGAATTTCTTGAAGTTTTCACGGAATTTAGCAGCAAGCTCTTTTGCTTTCGCTTCATAAGCAGCCTGATCTGCCCATGTTTTGTTTGGCTGAAGAACTTCATCAGGCACTCCTGTAACGTGCTGAGGAATTTCCAGACCGAAAATTTCGTCCTTGATTGTTTCTACGTTGTTTAGTTCACCTTCGAGTGCAGCTTCCACCATAGCACGGGTGTAGGCAAGCTTCATGCGTTCGCCGACTCCATACTCTCCGCCAGTCCATCCTGTGTTTACAAGGAAGACTTTTGCATTATGCTCATCGATTTTCTCGCCAAGCATTTCAGCATAACGATTTGCAGGAAGCGGTAGGAAAGGTGATCCAAAGCATGTAGAGAACGTTGCCTGCGGTGATGTAATGCCGCGCTCAGTTCCTGCAAGCTTGGATGTATAGCCGCTTAAGAAATGGTACATTGCCTGCTCTTTTGACAGTTTAGAGATTGGAGGCAATACGCCAAATGCGTCAGCTGTTAAAAATACGATTGTATTAGGATGTCCGGCAATGCTTGGGTCAACGATATTATCGATGGCCTGAAGCTGGTAGGCCGCACGTGTATTTTCAGTTAAAGTGCTGTCATCGTAATCTGCAACCCGGGTTTCGCTGTTTACCACTACATTTTCCAGCACAGCTCCAAAGCGGATTGCATCAAAAATTTGCGGTTCTTTTTCACGGGATAGGTTGATGCATTTCGCATAGCATCCGCCTTCAATATTGAATACGCCATTCGCAGACCAGCCATGCTCGTCATCACCGATCAGCTTGCGGTTCGGGTCTGCAGATAAAGTTGTTTTTCCAGTTCCGGATAAGCCGAAGAATAAAGCCACATCACCTTCACGTCCAACGTTTGCTGAACAATGCATCGGAAGGATTCCGTTTTCTGGAAGCATGTAGTTCATAACAGAGAAGATGGACTTTTTCATTTCACCTGCATATTCTGTTCCGCCAATTAAAACAGTGCGGCGCTCGAATGAGATGATAATGAATGTTTCGGACTTTGTGCCGTCAACAGCAGGGTCTGCTTTGAAGTTTGGAGCAGATATGACTGTGAACTCTGCCTGATGATCCAATAGCTCGTCTTCTGCCGGGCGAATGAATAACTGGTGTGCAAAAAGGTTATGCCAGGCATATTCATTGATCACCTGGATAGGCATGCGGTGTTTTTTATCAGCACCTGCAAAGCCTTTGAACACAAATACTTCTTCTTTTTCTTTTAGGTAATTGATTACTTTATTATAAAGATTGGAGAATGCTTCTTCAGAGATGGGCTGGTTTACGCTGCCCCAGTCCATTTTATCTTTATTTGATGCTTCTTCAACAATGTATTTATCTTTAGGGGAACGCCCTGTATACTTTCCTGTAGTAGCGCGTACAGCACCAGTGGAAGTAAGGGACCCTTCATTGCGGTTTAAAACTTTTTCTACAAGCTGAGGAACGGATAATTGCACTTGAATGTTGCTGCCATTTAATAATTCACTCAATTCGTTTGATATGCTTACAGAGTTCATCTGATGAATACCTTCCTTTTTCCCGATTTTTTTATGAAAGTGATTACATCTCGAAATTAGTATAACACATTGAAATGATTAGTCTATACTATTACGAAACTTTTTTGTCTCTGTTATTAAATTGTCACAATTGGACAGGTAATCTCCTTTGATCGCCTTATAACCGATATATGCTATTATAGAAGAAAGTGTTAATTTTACCATGGGACTGATCTAAAATGAAGACAATTGCCCTATATGATGGAACTTGCTCGTTATGCAAGGAAACAAAGAGAATATTTAAGAAGCTCGATTGGCTGGATAAAGTGGAATGGATTTCTCTGCAGGAATATGAGAAAATGCCGGGTTCTTTATCATTCTCCAGACAAGATTTGCGCAAAGAGCTTCATCTTATTACCCCCTCGGGCAGCGTGAAAAAGGGGTACTCTGCAGTACGGAGACTGCTGCTCCTCTTTCCTGCATCCTTTTTGATCAGCACCTTTTTATATTTACCTTTCACTGAACTTCTGGGCGATCCTGCCTACAAATGGATTGCGAAAAACAGGCAAAAATTTCTAAAGAAAAAGTGTGGCGATGGAAGCTGTTCCCTATAAAGGGGAAGCTTACATTTTGAAGCTGAAATTTAACGGTGAAAAATAATGAAAATCTGTTGACATGGTTCGATAAAATACGGTATGATTCAACCTTGAACGGATACTCTCTTATCCCGAGCTGGTGGAGGGACAGGCCCTATGAAACCCAGCAACCTGCTAAAGGCAATAATCAGCAAAGGTGCTAACCTGACGCAAGGACGTAATTCCTTGAACGATAAGAGTGAAAGGCGCGAATCGATTTGCTTTCAACCTTTTCACTAAATGAGAAGGTTTTTTATATTGCAATGAAATGAACGGCTTTTGGAATGTACTATTTATGTGAGTTTTTGGCATGATTATGAATAATGGATACCTGGCATTCTTGCCGGCGCTGTCTATTTTTCTAATAAAAACTCCATGTTTATTTCATACTACTAAGGGAATGAGTTCCGTATCAAACAGAGATCCATGAAATGACAGGGAAAAATTATTTTTCCGCTTCCCCATTTCTTATTTCTCGCTCAATTTTCTATTTATAAGGAGGAAGCCAGATGTCAACAAAACGTCGTTTGTTTACTTCTGAATCAGTTACTGAAGGTCATCCGGATAAAATCTGTGACCAAATTTCTGATGCAATCTTAGATGCGATTTTAGCTAAAGATGCGAATGCCCGTGTTGCTGCAGAGACTTCTGTAACAACTGGACTTGTATTAGTTGCAGGTGAAATCACAACATCTACATACGTAGATATTCCAAAAATCGTTCGTGAAACGGTAAAAGAAATCGGTTATACCCGTGCTAAATATGGTTTCGATTCTGAAACATGTGCAGTTTTAACTTCCATTGATGAGCAGTCTGCAGATATCGCAATGGGTGTTGACCAGGCACTTGAAGCACGCGAAGGGCAAATGAGCGATCAGGAAATTGAAGCAATCGGTGCAGGAGACCAGGGCTTAATGTTCGGTTTTGCCTGCAACGAAACGAAGGAGCTTATGCCTCTTCCGATTTCTTTGGCACATAAGCTTTCCCGCCGCCTGACTGAAGTTCGTAAAGAAGAGATCCTTCCTTACCTTCGTCCGGATGGAAAAACTCAGGTAACCGTTGAGTATGATGAAAATGACAAGCCTGTCCGTATTGACACAATCGTTATTTCTACTCAGCATCACCCTGAAATCAGCCTGGAGCAAATCCAGCGCAACCTGAAGGAACATGTTATTAACCCGGTTGTTCCTAAAGAACTAATCGATGAGAATACAAAGTACTTCATCAACCCGACTGGACGTTTTGTTATCGGCGGACCACAAGGGGATGCTGGTCTGACTGGACGCAAAATTATTGTTGATACCTACGGCGGATATGCACGCCATGGCGGCGGCGCGTTCTCCGGTAAGGATCCTACAAAGGTTGACCGCTCAGCTGCATATGCTGCACGTTATGTAGCGAAGAACCTTGTAGCAGCCGGTTTGGCAGAAAAAGTTGAAGTTCAGCTTGCTTATGCAATCGGTGTGGCACAGCCTGTTTCAATCTCTGTTGATACATTTGGAACTGGCAAAGTGGATGAAGATGTATTAGTTGATTTAGTAAGAAAGCATTTTGATCTTCGTCCTGCAGGAATTATTAACATGCTTGGCCTTCGCCGCCCAATTTACAAGCAGACAGCTGCTTACGGACATTTCGGACGTACAGATGTTGACCTTCCTTGGGAGCGTACTGACAAGGCAGAAATTCTTCGTTCTGAAGCTTAATAGAAAAGCGGGAGTTGCATTTACAGTGTAACTCCCGCTTTCTTTTTTGCGTCATAATACATATAGGGTGTAATTCACTTTTCGGTCTTTATGCTCTATAGTCGTTTATAATTTTATGGTATCGTATAAACTTCGGATAATGGCTTAATTTTCCGTACAGAAACATTTTATATTCTGCGTGCTAATTATTAGCGATTAGTGGTAGTATTATAGGGTATGTTTTCTAAGACAAAGGAGCCGCCTGAGGCTATATCTAAATATTGAGAATAGAATGGAGTAGGTGACGTACATAATGTGTGGTTTTATTGGTTGTGTACATGAAAAAGCACAAAATTACCGTGACGCAGATAAAGAACAATTCCAAAATATGAATGATATCATTACTCACCGGGGTCCGGATGACTCAGGATACTATTTTGATGATCATATTCAATTTGGCTTCCGCCGGCTGAGCATTATTGATATTGAAAGCGGACACCAGCCGCTGACTTACGAGAATGAACGTTATTGGATCATCTTTAATGGTGAAATCTATAATTATGTGGAACTTCGTGAAGAACTTCTCAAAGCGGGCTTAAGCTTTGAAACAAGCTCAGATACAGAAGTCATCATTGCCCTTTACAGCCATATGAAAGAAAAAGCTGTTGAAAAATTGCGCGGTATGTTTGCGTTTGTCATATGGGATAAACAGGAGCAATCTTTATATGGAGCCAGAGATCCATTTGGGATTAAACCTTTCTTTTATTACGATAAGGGAGACAGCACGTTCTTTGGATCAGAGAAGAAGAGCATTCTATTGGCGCTTCAGAATGATGTATTAAACTATGACTCCCTGCAGCATTATCTGACCTATCAGTTTGTGCCTGAGCCAAACACGATGTCAGAAGGAATCCACAAACTGGAGCCAGGCCATTATTTTACTAAAAAAATCGGTGCTCCTATGGATATTAAGCGCTATTGGAAAGCTGCTTTCCACCCCGTGCAGAAATCAGAAGCTGATTTTACAAAAGAAATTAGAGATGTGTTATTCGACTCGGTCAAGATGCATATGCGTGCCGATGTTCCTGTAGGTTCTTTCCTTTCAGGCGGAATTGATTCTTCCATCATTGCGTCGATTGCGAAGGAATTCCATCCTGCTATTAAAACATTCTCTGTCGGTTTTGAACGCAATGGCTTCAGCGAGGTGGATGTAGCGAAAGAAACAGCAGAAAAGCTTGGTGTTGAAAACATCAGCTATATCATTACTCCTGAGGAATACATGAATGAGATTCCGAGAATCATGTGGCATATGGACGATCCGCTTGCCGACCCGGCATGTGTACCTCTTTATTTTGTGGCAAGAGAAGCACGCAAGCATGTAACGGTTGTGCTTTCAGGTGAAGGAGCCGATGAGCTGTTTGGCGGCTATAACATTTACCGTGAACCACAATCTCTGGAAGTCTTCAATAAAATTCCTGCCATCGGCAAAAAGCTTCTTCGCATGATCGCAAGCATGATGCCAGAGGGAATGAAGGGTAAAAGCTTTATCGAACGCGGTGTCACGCCCATGGAAGAGCGCTACATCGGAAACGCAAAAATGTTTACAGAACAAGAGAAGCGCAATCTGCTTCATGTCTATAAAGGCAGCTTAAATTATACGGATATCACGAAACCTTTATATGAAGAAAGCTGCGGCTATGATCCGGTTGATCGCATGCAGTATATCGACATTCATACCTGGATGCGAGGAGATATTTTATTAAAGGCGGACAAAATGACGATGGCTCATTCTCTCGAGCTTCGAGTTCCGTTCCTTGATAAAGAAGTGTTTGAAGTGGCTTCCAAAATCCCGACCAGCCTGAAAACGGCAAATGGCACTACGAAGTATATTCTTCGCAAAGCTGCTGAAGGAGTCGTTCCGGATCATGTACTGAACCGCAAAAAGCTTGGGTTCCCTGTGCCAATCCGCCACTGGCTGAAGGACGAGATGAATGAGTGGGCGAAAAATATCATCCGTGAAAGCAATACAGATCATCTGATTAATAAAGAGTATGTATTGCAGCTGCTTGAAGACCATTGTCAGGATAAAGCGGACAACAGCCGCAAAATCTGGACAGTTCTAATGTTCATGGTTTGGCATCAGGTATATGTGGAGAAAAAATACTCCTTTGAAAAAGAATATTTGTTAGATAAAGATTTGCAGCCTCTTAAAGGCTAAACAAAAGCGTCCATCAGGAATACCCTGGTGGACGCTATTTTTTATGGGATATAGGTAATAGCCTGCTTGCCCATCTGGACCCATGCTTTTTCAAAATCGTTTATGGGTGCTTTTTTATTTTTTTCGCCTGTGAGCGGGTCGTTGAAGTATATGTATTCCTGATCATAGCCCGTTATCAGGACTGAATGCTCTTTATAGGTAATCTGAATCTTTCCGCTTGGTGTATGCCAGGTTTGAAAAAAGTCATCAGTAAGCTGTTTATAGGCTGTGTTGATAATTACCCATATAGGTCTTCCATCTGACAAATGAATTTTCAAGTCTTCAAAATCGGATCCGGTAAGGTCTTCAATGGAGCCGGGTATGTACTTTTCAGCAAGCTCTTTTATGGGTTTATGATAAACACCCAGACCGGGATTATCAAAGGAGTACATATCGCCTATGAAGCCATCATTCGGGTGCCCGAAATAGATTTTTCCGTCTTCTATGCGATAAGGTTCAGGATTTTTCTTTATTTCTTTAGCCAGTGTCATTTTATCAGCCTGGACCCCTGCATGCTGCAGAAGCATGGATAAGCTCGTGACTTCGCATCCTCTGGGGAGCTCAGGAAACTGATTGATTGCGGGCACATCTATAATTATTTTTTCCTTGATCTTAATAACAGACGTGCTGTTTCCAAGGAAAGCAGTGGCTTTTTCAGCTGGTTCAGACAGCCACGATTTTATTTTGTTCACGGCTGATGGAGGCTTGCTTCCTGCAAGGCTGTCATAAACAAATGCTGCAGAAACAAGGATGAAGACAAGTAAAAACATGGGTGCCGTTTTTACTATGGTTTTTCTGAATACCACTATTAATAATAAGAATAGAACAATTGCCCCGATATAAATCTTCAATTCCTTCACCCGCCAATAGCTGTTGCCTTATATTTTAATATCGGCCTATTTCCCATTCTATTAAGGCTGGAGAGTTATTTTGGCTTTTTCTGCAAAGACTTATAGTACTGGCCTTTTTCAGCGTATTCCCTGCTGATCCGTTCCATATCTTTAATATCCTCCGGTGTCAGCTCACGGATTACTTTTGCAGGCCTCCCGAATGCAAGTGTATTGGGCGGAATTTTCTTTCCCTGTGGAACAAGGCTGCCTGCACCAATAAATGCTCCCTCCCCGATTTCTGCCTGATCTAAGACAATTGAGCCCATCCCAATTAGAGCTTTCTTGCGGATAATGCAGCTATGAAGGATTACCTGATGGCCTACTGTTACTTCGTCTTCCAATATCAGCGGGTTATTTGGGCTCTGATGCAGGACGGAATTATCCTGGATATTGACCTTCCTGCCGATGATCGTTGGTGCTATATCTCCGCGTATGACGGAGTTGAACCAGACGCTGGAATCCTCCCCAATTTCAACATCGCCGGTAATGGTAGTGAAATCTGCAATAAATGCGGATTCTGCAATTTTAGGTTCTTTATCTTTAAATGGATAGATCATGTGAAAAACACTCCTGTATTTAGTTGGATTATTTTGATTTTATCATATGAGACATGATAAACGTTATTTTGGCAAAAGAGTTTTTTAAGGGGCTGATTCATGAACAATTTTTGCATCTAGGCTATAATATATTTACATAAGATCGTACGTAAAAAGGCAGGGAGGATTGACTATGTGGAAGTGGGAAACTGAAGGAGAGGCAAAAGGCGTTATTGTCATGATTCATGGGGCAATGGAGCATCACCGCCGTTATGGCTGGTTGATTGAAATGTGGCGCTTGGCCGGTTTCCATGTCATTATGGGAGATCTTCCCGGCCAGGGAATGACTACAAGATCCAGAAGGGGCCATATTGATTCCTTTGATGAATATATAATTGAAGTTAAAGATTGGGTACAGGCTGCCTATGAATTTGAATTGCCGGTGTTTCTTTTGGGACACAGCATGGGCGGACTGATTGCCATTCGCCTGCTGCAGGAAGAAAGAATGAATCTCGCTGGAGTGATTTTGTCATCCCCATGTTTAGGTTTAGTTCAGCAGCCTTCGAAATTACTGAACTTCTTATCGCTTGGACTCAATTCAGTGATGCCGGGTCTGAAAATGGATGCAGGATTGTCAGTGGACATGGCAACGCGTAATCAGGATGTCCTTGATGCTGATTTAAATGATTCACTGTATGTGACAAAAGTTTCGGTCAGATGGTACAGGGAACTTGTTTATGCCATAAAGCTGGCCTTTGAGAATCTTGATAATATCCAAGATGTACCCCTTCTTGTAATTCAGGGCGGCGATGATAAAATCGTGAATAAAACAACTGTCAGAGAATGGTTTAACCTTGCGCCTTTCTCAGAAAAAAGGTTCAAAGAGTGGCCAAAGTGCTACCACGAAGTCTTCAATGAACCTGAACGTGAAGAGGTATTTGAATATGCGAAGGATTTCGTGAACAGCCAATTAAAGGCGCTGGGTTATGTGGTTTAATGATTTCCTTAAGATATTCACCAGACCTGATCAAAAGGAGGTATCTGCTGTCATGAGTGTCCCTTCCATGCCAATTAGCCTGATGTCACATGTCTATCGGAAGGTTCTGCCTGTTGTCCATAAGGAGCTTGCATATTGGAAGGGCCGGGCGAAAGCAATTCCTGATCCGGAGTTAAGAAAGCAGGCTCTTGCCAGCATTGAACATAAAACCTTCCACTGTGAAGGCGGAGCTATTATGTCATTGATGGCAATGGAAAAATATGAACAAGCGATTAAGTTCATTGTCGCTTATCAGACAATCAGTGATTATTTGGACAATCTTTGCGACCGGAGCACATCGCATGATCCCGGAGATTTTGCGGCACTTCATGAGTCAATGGAGGATGCCCTGGATATTGACGCAGAAGGGAAAAATTATTATCGGCTGAGAAGTGAGCAGGATGATGGAAATTATCTTGCAGATTTAGCAGCATCCTGCAGGGAAGTGCTGTCGAGTCTCGAGCAATATTCCCATATTAAAAGACATCTGCTTGAATTATGCCGTTACTATTGTGATCTGCAAATACATAAGCATGTTGCAGTCGAAGAACGAGTACCCCGCCTGCAAAACTGGTTCGACCAGTATCGTTCAGATATACCCGAGATGGAATGGTATGAGTTTTCTGCCTGCTCGGGTTCGACACTAGGGATTTTCTGCCTTGTTTCCTACGCACTGAGAGATGATTTTAAAGCGGAGCATGCGGTTAATATAAGAAATGGATATTTTCCTTACATCCAGGGCCTCCACATTTTGCTTGATTATCTGATTGATCAGGAAGAGGACAAGGCCGGGGGAGACTTGAATTTCTGCTTTTACTATGAAAGCGAAGAGAGATTGTTTTCGAGATTGAAGCACTTTGTTGCAGAGGCAGACAAGCATACGGAAAAGCTGCCTCATAAACATTTTCATAAACTGATTAATCGCGGCCTGCTGGGGGTCTATCTCTCTGATGATAAGGTCCGGAAGCAGCGGAATGTCAGAAGATTAGCCAAAAGCATGATCAGGACAGGCGGAATGGTGAGCTATTTCTTTTATGTGAATGGAAGAGCTTACCGGACAGTGCAGAAGGTGATGCCTTCTGGTTTTGCAAAAGTCTTTGTGAAATAAGTAAAAGCCTGCAATTTTTTTGCAGGCTTTTACATTATATTAACGTTTCTCAATAGCAACGATAAACGGCGGGTTATTTTTTTGATTAATAAACTGATACTGCAAGACATGGACGAGGCTTTGATCCAGCTGCTTGACATATCGGAGCAGGTAATCGCGCTCAACAGCACCTTCAATATGGCCGTGATAAATCACCAAAAGAATTATCCCTTCCGGAGCCATCAGTTCCAGGAGCTGATCGATCGCAGAAATGGTTGTCTGAGGACGGGTGACAATATCTTTATCGCCACCGGGCAAGTAACCTAAATTAAATATGGCTGCCGTTATTTTTCCATGGTGGACAGGCGGTACATTCTCGAGAATGTGTTCATGACCTGTATGGAAAAGAGTAGCCCTGTCTGACAGTTCGTGATCAGCCAGGCGTGTTTTTGTATTCAGGACAGCCTCTTCCTGAATATCGAATCCGTAAACTCTGCCGTTTGACCCCACCAGATCAGCCAGAAATACGGTATCATGTCCGTTGCCCAGAGTGGCATCAATAACGATATCCCCAGGTGATACTGCTTTCTCAAGCAGCTGTCTTGCATATGGCAAGATTCTTTCAAGCTTCATGACAATGCCTCCACTTCGCTTGGATTGTAAAATTTACCTTGCCAGCTGTTTCTTCGCTTTAATTCTGCATCAATGCCATTAAGGACTTCCCACTTATTAACACTCCACATCGGCCCAATCATCAAGTCGATTGGCCCATCACCGGTGATGCGGTGTACAATCATTTCCGGCGGTAAAATTTCCAGCTGGTCACAAACTAAATTTATATATTCATCAAGAGACAAAAACTCAAGCATGCCTTTTTCAAATTGTTTAACCATCGGGGTTCCCTTCAATAAATGAAGGAGATGGATTTTAATTCCCTGTACATCCAGCTTCGCAACCTCCCGGGCGGTTTCCATCATCATTTCCGGCGTTTCAAGCGGAAGCCCATTAATAATGTGGGAACAGATGCGGATTCCGTGTTTGCGGAGCTTGTTTACTCCCTCCACATAGCACTGATAATCATGTGCGCGGTTAATTAAAAGGGCAGTTCTTTCATGTACAGTCTGCAGTCCAAGCTCTACCCAAAGGTAAGTCCGCTTGTTAAGCTCTGCCAGATAGTCAACTACATCATCAGGCAGGCAGTCGGGGCGGGTCGCAATAGACAGCCCGACAACCCCTTCCTGCTCAAGCACCCGCTCGTACATATCACGAAGCACTTCAACAGGGGCATGTGTATTTGTAAAAGCCTGAAAATAGGCCATATATTTTCCGTCTTTCCATTTATGATGCATTTTTGTTTTGATTGCATTAAACTGTGTGTCCAAATCATCAGTGCGGTTCCCGGCAAAGTCTCCAGAACCGGCGGCGCTGCAGAACGTACACCCTCCATGTGCGACCGTGCCATCTCGGTTTGGGCAATCAAAGCCCCCATCAAGTGCCACTTTAAAAACCTTATGGCCAAATTCACTGCGTAAATGATAATTCCATGTATGGTACCGTTTATTATCGGATGCATATGGAAAAGGATTTGCTTTATCCACAATCATCCCTCCTTAATCAAAGAGTAATCTATATGGTGAAAATCATTATGAATGCTTTCATAAAATTAATCTTATCATGACGCAAAACCTTATAAAAGGGGAATTGGCAGGAAATACAGTGGTAAGGATTACGGAAAATTGAACAAACTAATTCATGAAGCATGCAAGCTTCTAGACCCATTCTTCAAGGAGGGGAACATACAATGGCAACCCGTGAATCGATGGATACACTTATTCAGCAGTGTGAGGATGCAATCCGTTTTGCGCAGGAGCAGTTTGAATCGGGAAGAACGCAGGAGCATTATAATGATTTCGAATACTCCAATGCACTTCAGTCCCTGGAAGCTGCCTATAATGATATAACCCAGATGGCCCACAGCGCCAACTCCCAGCAGAGGGAACAGCTTCACCGGATGAGGCTCCAGCTGCAGCAGCTCCAAAATCAGATGATAATTCTTCCTCATTAAGGAGTGGTTCACAGATGGTGAAAAAGCGTTCAAAACAAAACAATCCGGAACAAAAGACCCGCAATGGCGCCAATAGCCAGGATGTTGAATTTGGCCGGGATTTTGATATGGTAAAGCAGTCGAAAAAGAACTATGAGAAATCAGGCGGTCAGCCTGTTAAATCAAAATTCCATCCTGAACCGGAACAATCTTCATAAATAATTGTGGCAAGGCCCCGATCCACCGAGGATCGGGGCTTTACTTTTTAAACGAAAAAAAAGAAGTATTCTGTCTATTAAAATCGATTGAAAACCTATTGCAAGGACAGGAAAAACCGACTAAAATTATTTTGGATTTCGAAATAGTGTCCGGGAGTTAATGTACCGGCTAAACATAAAAAATACCGAAAAAGGGGCGTTATCTTATGCCGCGGACCTTGTGGCTTTTAATTATTGGGATGGCAGTGAATGTAACCGGATCTTCTTTTTTGTGGCCTCTTAACACAATCTACATCCATGACTACTTAGGGAAATCCTTATCGGTAGCCGGCCTGGTTCTGATGGTGAACGCAGCAGCCAGTGTCGCAGGAAATTTAATAGGGGGAAGTCTATATGATAAAATAGGCGGCTATCGTTCGATTCTTCTTGGAATTGTCATTACGGTAATGGCGCTCCTGGGCTTGACCTTTTGGCATGGCTGGCCTGCATATGTGGTGTTCCTCACATTTGTGGGATTTGGATCCGGGATTGTTTTTCCTTCGATGTTTGCAATGGCAGGATCAGTCTGGAAAGAAGGAGGCCGCAAAGCTTTCAATGCCATCTATGTAGCCCAGAATGCCGGCGTTGCCATTGGTGCTGCTCTTGGAGGTCTTGTAGCCTCGTACTCTTTTCAATTAATTTTTCTGGCCAATACTGTCATGTATATCCTTTTTTTATTGATTGCAGTTTTTGGCTACCGGGGAATAAACACAGTTTCGGGTCAGCAGACCTCCATCCTTCAGGAAAATGGCATGGTTAAAAATCATACCAAGCTTTATGCGCTGCTCATATTATGTGCGGGCTATTTATTGTGCTGGGTTGGATATGTCCAATGGCAATCGACTATTGCCGCCTATACCCAGGAGCTGAACATTTCTTTAAAGCAATACAGTTTACTGTGGACTATTAATGGAGCCCTGATTGTTTTAGGACAGCCGGTTATCAGCGCAATAGTAAAATGGTTTAAAACATTAAAGGTTCAGATGGTGGCGGGAATGGTTATATTTATTGGCTCGTTTGCTGTTGCGGCGATCGCAGAGCAGTTCTCCGCATTTGTCACAAGCATGGTTATTCTGACAGTAGGCGAAATGCTGATATGGCCAGCTGTTCCGACCATTGCCAACCAGCTTGCTCCTAAAGGGAGAGAAGGGTTTTACCAGGGAATCGTAAACAGCACAGCTACAGGCGGAAGGATGATCGGTCCTTTACTGGGGGGGATTCTGGTTGATCTTTATGGAATCTCCATGCTGTTTGCTGTATTAATGGTTCTATTTGTTTTTGCCATTCTGACGACTCTTGTATATGACCGGAAATTAAAGGAGTCTAAAGAATTGGCGCATGCTTCATAACAATAAGCGAAAGAATGAAACCTGCAGTTTTGAGCTGCAGGTTTTATAGTTTCAAGTAATTAATTTAACCTGCGCCTTCAAGAGAGTTCTCTTTTTGGGTAGCGCAAAATACAACCTCATTGAAGAAGCTTTTCAGAATCAGCCATCTCGCCGGATAAGAATGGATAAAGTCTTCAAGGACCTCTTCAGAATAAAGAAGCAGGATATCCAGCTCTGCTTTCTTTTTCTTCAAATCATACAATAGGGCATGTGGAATGGTGTAGTAGTCGTTCAGCTGCCATTGATTCAGCTTTACTGAATAAATATTATGGTTTTCAATATAGGATTCCAATGCCTGTTTTTGCAGCTGAATACATTCTTCTTTGGACTTGTTTAAGTACTGCCAATGAGGATTGATCATATATATGCCTTTCAGCTGAAGCACCTCCCATGTCTGCGCGGATTACTAATGGTATGGACAGTAAAAGCAAATGGAATACCTATTGAAATGAATTTGTTGTCAGAAAAATATGATAAAATAGTGTTTACTATATTCGAATGTTCAAAATGAGGGGATCAAAAATGAAAAGTGCATTATTTGATTTGCCTGTTCAAATGGTTGAAACCATTGTAGAAAACGCCTTTGGATGGCTTGTCGTTGTAAATAAAGAAGGAACGATCATTTACATCAATAAAAATTATTGCGATTTCCTTGAGGTGGAGAGGGAACAGGTTCTGGGGAAGCATGTATCGGGGGTTATTGAAAATTCACGAATGCATATAGTGGCAGAATCAGGAAAGGAAGAAATTGCGGACCTGCAATTTATAAGAGGCAACTATATGATAGCAAACCGCATTCCCATTTTTTCTGATGGCGAGGTAATTGGCGCATTCGGGACGGTTTTCTTTAGGGATACAAAGGAATGGATGCAGATGAACAGCCATGTAAAGAGCATGCTCACAAAAATCCAGAGCTATATTCAGGGAATTGATCCAAGTGTAAAATACAGCCTCGATGATATATTAGGAAGCTCAAGCCAGATTCACAGCCTGAAAGAAAAGGTGAAAATGGTGGCAGCCAGTGACATTTCCGTTTTAATCCGCGGGGAAAGCGGGACCGGCAAAGAACTGTTTGCCCACAGCATTCATCAGCTAAGCAACAGAAGCCATCAGCCATTTGTAAAAATTAACTGCGGGGCCATTCCTGAACATCTGCTGGAGTCTGAACTGTTTGGCTATGAAGAGGGAGCTTTTACAGGGGCGAAAAAGGGCGGCAAAAAAGGAAAATTTCAGCTAGCAGATGGAGGAACCTTGTTTTTAGATGAAATCGGGGATATGCCGCTTAATATGCAGGTGAAGCTATTGCGTGCCCTTCAGGAAGGCGAGATCGAAAGTGTTGGATCGACTGCTCCGGTTAAAGTGGATGTCCGGATTATTGCTGCAACTAACAGACCGCTCGAAAAAATGATGGAGGAAAAGCGTTTTAGGGAGGATCTATTTTATCGGATTAATGTAGTGCCGTTCATGGTTCCTTCTTTGCGCGACAGGATGGAGGACTTACCGCTTCTAATTGACAGCTTTATCAAGAAAATAACGAAAAAATCGGGAAAGCGAATAAGTGCAATTGAAGAGGAAGTCATAGAAAAGTTCCATCAATACAGCTGGCCCGGAAACATCAGGGAGCTTGAAAATGTAATAGAAGCATCTATTCACCTGACAAGCAATGAAACTATCACGACAGAATCATTGCCGGATTATATGAAAGAAACTGCTGTATATCCGGTTGGAAAAAAGAATCTGAAGGATATTCTTGAGGAAACAGAGAAGCGGATTCTGTCACAAAGCTTGAGCAAATATAATAATGACCGAATAGCAGCAGCAAACGCTCTTGGCATCAGTAAATCGTCCATGTACGAAAAGTTAAAGAAATATGGAATTGTATAGGTGTAAAAAGTCCAGAAATCCGGAATGCATTCCAAAATTCTGGACTTTTTTGACTCTAGGAATCATTAATGCTGATAGCCCTCTGTTAGACGGAATTATCTGAAAACTATTCTATTAAATTGGAGGACTTGCTCCCTGCCCGTTCCAGATTTCCGGAAAAATAATTCATTAAATGTTCACCATTCCCTTCACCCAGGAAGTATTTTATGTTGGCACACTTCTTGCATTAATTTTCAGAAGAAGTTATTTTTCTATTTTTGAAAACGCTTGCAAGAGGAGGGGTGACAAGTTTATTTTCTTATATTTAAAACAAAGGGGGAAATGAAATGCTAAGTATGATTGGGTTAATAGGCGGGCTTGCACTGCTGATATACCTGACGATGCGGGGAATGAACCTGCTGGTGGTCGGTCCATTATCTGCGCTGTTTGTAGCTCTTTTTAGCGGTATGCCTTTATTTCCGCAACTGGCAGGTGAAGGAGAGGCTAACTTGGTCGGGAACTATATGTCCGGCTTTTCGGGATTTGTCACATCATGGTATCTGATGTTCCTATTGGGTGCTATTTTTGGAAAGGTAATGGAGGATAGCGGTGCAGCTGACAGTGTATCCAAAATGGTCGTGGATAAGCTTGGAATGAAATATGCCGTTCTTGCCATAGTCGCTTCCTGTGCCATTTTAACTTATGGCGGAGTCAGTTTATTCGTTGTCGCCTTCTCTGTGTATCCGATGGCGTTGAGTTTATTTAAGCAGGCAAATCTGCCGAGAAGATTTATCCCTGCAGCACTGGCTTTTGGATCTGTAACATTTACGATGACTTCTGCAGGTTCACCTGAAATTCAAAACTGGATTCCGATTGAATTTCTTGGAACGACTCCATATGCGGGCTGGGAAGTCAGCTTAATTGTGGCTGTGTTCATGATGATCTTCGGCTACTGGTGGCTGAAGCGAATGATTACCAAGGCTGTAAACAAAGGAGAAACGTTTGAATCTCGCAAGCAGGATCCTGTAACAGAAAATAAGGATTTACCGCATCCAATTATGGGTGTTGTACCATTGGCTGTCGTTTTAATTATTTCCTTCGTTTTTCATGATTCACTTGCACAATCTGCACTTATTCTTGCCTTGCTGGGTGGAGTCATTGCCACATATCTATTGAACCGAAAGTATTTCACTAATTTCTGGAATGCTGTGTCTGATGGAACATTAGGTGCATTGATTGCTATAGGTAATACGGCTGCTGTCGTTGGGTTTGGCGGCGTAGCAAAAGCAGTGCCGGCATTTGCCACAGCGGTTGATTGGATGACGAGCATTCCTGGCAGTCCGCTGATAGGCGGTGCCATAGCTGTAAGTGTGATCGCAGGGATGACTGGGTCAGCTTCAGGCGGCCAGGCAATCGCCCTGCCAATTCTGGCCCCGCATTATATGGACATGGGCGTTAATGCAGAAGCCCTGCACAGAACGGTTGCCATTTCTTCCGGAGCCCTGGACTCGTTGCCGCATAATGGCTATGTTGTTACCACAGTACGTGCAATCTGCGGTGAAACCCACCAGGCAGCATATGGAGCA
Source organism: Paenibacillus sp. FSL R5-0490 (assembly GCF_001956215.1). Taxonomy (GTDB): domain Bacteria; phylum Bacillota; class Bacilli; order Bacillales; family Cytobacillaceae; genus Cytobacillus. The sequence goes on from NZ_MRTQ01000025.1 coordinate 25,917, forward strand.
GTAGCTGCTGTTACGGTAATTGTCCCGCTTATCGGAGTTGCGATTGCTATTATCCTGTTCTCACTTGGGTTGGGAATCTAATTTCAGCAGGGGCTCTTAAAATTGAGCCCCGGTTTTGTTTTTGAAAGGAGCTTATTCATGGTACAAAATAAAGTCGTTTTTATCACTGGTGCAGCGCAGGGAATTGGATATGAGATTGGTAAGAGATTTGCTGAACATGGCGCGAGAATTGTTCTGACAGATATTCAGGAGGATGCCGTGAAAAAGGCTGCAGAAAACCTGCAGAATGAAGGTTTTGAAGCGCTTGGGCTAAAATGTGATGTGACATCAGAGTCTGATATACAGGCGGCCATCAATGAAACTATCAGCCGATTCGGTGCTTTGGATGTACTGATCAATAATGCAGGGCTGCAGCATGTTTCCTTTATTGAAGATTTTCCCACTGAGAAGTTTGAATTTATGATCAAAGTAATGCTGACTGCTCCATTCGTGGCTATAAAGCATGCGATGCCAATCATGAAAAAACAAAAGTCAGGCCGGATACTGAACATGGCTTCCATTAACGGGCTTGTGGGGTTTGCTGGCAAGGCAGCATATAACAGTGCCAAGCATGGCGTCATCGGCCTTACAAAAGTAGCGGCACTGGAGGCTGCTGAACACGGAATTACGGTTAATGCCATCTGTCCGGGCTATGTAGACACACCACTCGTAAGAAATCAGCTGAATGACCTAGCTAAAACAAGAAATGTACCCATCGAAAAAGCACTGGAGGAAGTCATTTATCCATTAGTCCCGCAAAAAAGGCTGCTGACGGTGGAAGAGATAGCAGATTATGCGATTTTTTTGGCCGGTGATGCAGCTAAAGGAATTACGGGCCAGGCGGCAGTTATTGATGGAGGCTATACAGTTCAATAAAGGCATGCGCATAGCAATTTTTAGAGAGGGCAGAGAATGGCCCTCTTTTTCTCATGTCCAGTAATGCGAATAAAACCTTTGAAACTATGGGTATATTGTTGATACTGAAATGATGGCAGATAATTGGTGGAGATATTGTGTATTTATTATTGGTTGTACTTGTTTATGTTTTTTTTGCCTGGAAATTTGTTGATTGGAAAAGATGGAAAGAATACTATCCAACTGTCCAATTTTATATCATTGCCAACTTTCTATATAATTTTTTATTTTATAATCATACCCTATGGGCCTATAGAGCAGTTACGCTGGATTGGCTGAATCACACGTTTATTGAAATCACCTTCACTTTGTTGATTATTCCAGTCGTCGTCATGATTTACCTTCGCTATTTTCCGGAAAAAAATCTAAAGAAAAAGATTTTTTATATTGGCGTGTGGATCGTTTATTTCTCAGTGCTGGAGTATTTGTTTTCTAAAAAGGGATTGTTTGTTTATGATAATGGGTGGAATTTCTGGTGGTCTGTGCTGTTTAATCTCATCATGTTCATCATGCTGCGAATGCATTATAAAAAGCCGGGAATCGCTATGGCAGTTTCGCTGCCCATCATTGCGATTCTATTATGGTTCTTTCATCCGCATCTGATTGATTTGAAATAATGAATTGAATGGCTTCGTAAACTTTTGCCCTAAAGAAAGTGAAACATGGTGCACAATTTTAAAAGCCTTGCATATTCTAAGTATTAAATTCCTGTCAGGATAAGCCTACTTGCATCCTGGCGGGAAATTTATTACAATAGTCATATTCTTATACTAAAATGCTTAGATAAGGAGCAGTAGTGGTGCAGCGCCCGTTTTAAGAGAGTTGACGGCAGGTGCAAGTCAGCCGGGCACATCATGAACTCGCCTTTGAGCAGCAAGTGTGAAATACCAGTAATGCTTGCCGTTTTCCGCGTTAAGGATGAATGAAGCGAGTGACATGTTCACTAATGTGGGTGGTACCGCGGGAGATTTATACATAATCCTCTCGTCCCTTTTTTGGGATGAGGGGTTTTTTATTTTTTTTAGGCTGTCTCATAAGACATGTTTCTTACAGACTAAGTTTAACTTTCTGAATTGCTTTCCACTGCGGAAAGCAAGTGTCCGCAGCGGAAATCAAGTGTCCGCAGCGGAAATCAACGGGCATTATTCATAAGCTAAACAACGGTTTAGAAGGAGAGAGCCTGATTTTACTTTCATTAATAGGAGGAAACAAAAATGAGTTTCAATCATCAGCAGATTGAAAAAAAGTGGCAAGGCCACTGGGAAGAAAATAAAACATTCAAAACAACTGAAGATAAAGGCAAGCGCAAGTTTTATGCGCTTGATATGTTCCCATATCCTTCAGGCGCTGGTCTTCACGTTGGCCATCCGGAAGGATATACGGCAACAGATATCCTTTCCCGCATGAAGCGCATGCAGGGCTATAATGTCCTTCATCCGATGGGCTGGGATGCATTTGGCTTGCCTGCAGAGCAATATGCACTTGATACAGGGAATGACCCGGCAGAATTCACAGAACAGAATATCAACACCTTCCGCCGCCAGATTAAGGCGTTAGGCTTCTCCTATGACTGGGATCGTGAAGTAAACACAACAGACCCTGAATACTATAAATGGACTCAATGGATCTTCTTAAAGCTTTATGAAAAAGGGCTTGCTTATATCGATGAAGTAGCTGTTAACTGGTGTCCTGCACTTGGAACAGTACTTGCAAATGAAGAGGTTATCGACGGAAAAAGCGAGCGCGGAGGCCATCCTGTAGAACGCCGCCCAATGAGACAGTGGATGCTGAAAATTACGGCTTATGCGGATCGCCTGCTTGAAGATCTTGATCTATTGGATTGGCCAGAGAGCCTGAAAGATATGCAGCGCAACTGGATCGGACGCTCTGAAGGAGCAGAAGTGACATTCAATATTGAAGGTCATGATGGCACATTCACTGTTTTCACAACACGTCCTGACACATTATATGGTGCAACATATGCAGTACTTGCTCCAGAGCACGCGCTTGTTGATAAGATCACAACTGAGGGCCAGCAAGAAGCAGTTCAGGCTTACATTGACAAAGTAAAGAGCAAGAGCGATCTTGAGCGGACAGATCTTGCTAAAGAAAAAACGGGTGTCTTCACTGGTGCGTATGCGATTAATCCGGCCAACGGCGAAAAAATGCCGATCTGGATTGCAGATTATGTTTTAGTCAGCTATGGAACGGGTGCCATCATGGCGGTTCCGGCACATGACGAGCGCGACTATGAGTTCGCCAAGCAATTTGATTTGCCTATTAAAGAAGTCGTTGCTGGCGGAGATGTTGATAAAGAAGCATACACTGGCGATGGCGAGCATGTAAACTCAGGTTTCCTTGATGGATTAAACAAAGAGGACGCTATTGAGAAAATGATTGCCTGGCTTGAAGAAAAAGGTATTGGCACTAAGAAGGTTACTTACCGTCTTCGTGACTGGTTATTCAGCCGCCAGCGCTATTGGGGCGAGCCGATTCCAGTCATCCACTGGGAAGATGGCACAATGACTGCCGTGCCGGAAGATCAGCTTCCATTAGTGCTTCCAAAAACAACGGAGATCAAACCATCCGGCACTGGTGAGTCACCATTGGCCAATATCGATGATTGGGTTAATGTAGTGGATCCGGAAACTGGCAAAAAAGGCCGCAGGGAAACGAACACAATGCCGCAATGGGCAGGCAGCTGCTGGTACTACCTTCGCTATATTGATCCAAAAAATAGTGAAGCTCTTGCAGATCCCGAGAAATTAAAAGAATGGCTTCCGGTTGATATATATATTGGAGGAGCTGAACATGCGGTTCTTCACCTTCTATATGCCCGCTTCTGGCACAAGGTCCTTTACGATGTGGGAGTTGTCCATACGAAGGAACCGTTCCAAAAGCTATTTAACCAGGGTATGATTCTTGGGGAAAACAATGAGAAAATGAGTAAATCAAAAGGCAATGTCGTTAATCCGGATGAAATCGTAGAGAGCCATGGTGCAGATACTCTTCGCCTGTACGAAATGTTCATGGGGCCGCTTGAAGCTTCCATCGCCTGGTCTACAAATGGATTGGATGGCTCTAGAAGATTCCTTGACCGCATCTGGCGTTTGTTTGTGGAAGAGACTGGTGAATTAAGCCCGGGAATTCAGGACATTGATGAAGGCAGCAGTCTTGAAAAGGTTTACCACCAAACGGTGAAAAAAGTAACTGAGGACTACGAAGGACTTCGTTTTAACACAGCTATTTCTCAAATGATGGTATTCATCAACGAAGCTTATAAAGCAGATGTGCTTCCAAAAACTTTTGCAGAAGGTTTTGTTAAAATGCTTTCACCAATCGCTCCTCATATTTCAGAAGAGCTTTGGTCAAAATTCGGCCATGATGAGTCCATTGCTTATGAAGCCTGGCCGGCATTTGATGAAGCCAAAATGGTGGATGACGAGGTCGAAATCGTTATTCAAATCAACGGCAAAGTAAAAGCGAAACTAATGGTACCGGCCGATGCTAAAAAAGACCTGTTGGAGCAAATCGCAATGGGTGATGAAAAAGTAAAAGAGCAAATTGACGGAAAAACTGTCCGTAAAGTTATTGCAGTACCGGGCAAGCTTGTAAACATCGTTGCAAATTAAGTTATATGAGATGAAACCACCTCTAGTTGATCAGGGGTGGTTTTTTTGTATTTGTGTTAAAGAAACTTCTCATTTTTTTTTTTTGTGCCATATAGGGTATTATAGGAGTGGCAGCATTAGCAGATGCAAAGTGCTATTTAAAAAGATTTCCGGAAAGGGTGTTAGAATTGGATCGTATTGAAGAGATTACCACAGATGAATTGCAAAAAAAGCTGGAGGCTGGAGAGAAGCCCGAGCTTGTAGATGTTAGGGAAGATGAAGAGGTGGCATCCGGAATGATTCCTGGAGCCAGACATATCCGCATGGGCACGATTCCTGAGAATCTTGATAAATTTGATAAAGACACTGAGTACATCATTATCTGCCGCTCTGGCGGCCGCAGCGGAAATGTTTGTCATTACTTGCAGGAACAAGGATATAAGGTTCGCAATATGGCTGGCGGCATGCTGGACTGGCAGGGGAAAACAGAATAAATTACAAACGGGGCCAATTAGGCTTCGTTTTTTTTTGGAATGTTATTTTAAAAATTCCGAAAATTGTCCAAGCTAGTAAAAAATACTGGGAGGAAAGAACTCTATGATTAAGGTAAAGTTATTCGATCATGAGCATGAAAAAGACCTGGAAAAGGATATGAATCATTTTCTGGAGAAAATTGAGGAGAAAAAACTTCTGGATATCAAATATAATGTGGCCGCAGTGCATGAGGATGAAGACGAACAGATTTATTGTTTTACTGCCATGGTTATATATAGAGCCTAATGTATTCTAATGCATCAGGCTCTATTTTTATTACACGGTATGTGCAGATACAGCTGCGTTTAATCCGGCTAACCGGCCTGTTACAAGTGCCGAAGTGATATTGTAACCGCCTGTGTAGCCATGGATATCCAAAATTTCTCCGCAGAAGAAAAGACCTTCCATCATTTTTGAAGCCATTGTCTGCGGTTCGATTTCTTTGACGGAAACACCTCCGCCGGTCACAAAGGCTTTATCGAGAGGCAAAGTGCCGTTTACTTTAAACTGAAAAGATTTGCAGCCCTTAACAAAGCTTCTGATTTTTTCATTGGAAATAACAGCCCCTTGCGCAGATGGATCAATTCCGTTCTGCTCAAGAAGAAACAAAAGATACCTTTCCGGAAGAAGCCCTTTTAATAGGTTTTTAATGATTTTTTTCGGTTCTTCTTTAATCTTTTTGGACACTTCCTGAAAAAGAGGTTCTTCCTTTGTATCCGGGAGTGCATCCAGGTTCATGGTTACTTCTTTCAAATTCCACTTCTTCATCGCTTTCACCGCATACTGGCTGCAGCGCAAGACCGCCGGGCCGCTAATGCCGAAATGGGTGAAAATCATATCCATCCGATGCGTTATGAGCGCTTTTCCTTTAGGGTTTAGAACACTAAGTGCCACGCTTCGGAGCGACAATCCCTGCAGCGCTTTTTCTTTAATAAAGCTCTCTGAAGATGTCAGCGGGACCTCAGTTGGAAAAAGCTCTGTAATTGTATGGCCTGCTTTTTCCGCCCATGCATAGCCGTCTCCGGTTGAGCCGGTGTGAGGGACTGATTTTCCTCCGACGGCTATCACAACAGAGTCTGCTTCATAAACATCGCCTGTTTTTAATTCTACCGATTTCACCCTGCCATTTTCATAGTGAACATCCTGGATCGGGCTGTCTGTTTTGATATCGACCTTCAGTTCCCTCAGCCTTAAAATTAAGGCATCAACAACCGATTGCGCTTTGTCGGTAACGGGAAACATCCGCCCGTGATCTTCCTCTTTCAGCTCAATTCCCAAATTCTCAAAGAAGCGGATAATATCTTCATTGCTGAAGATGGAAAATGCACTGTACAAAAATCTCCCATTGCCGGGAATATGCTTAATGATTTCATCTACTGGGAGCCTGTTTGTGACATTGCACCGGCCTCCGCCGGAAATGGCAAGCTTCCTGCCAAGCTTGTTTCCTTTGTCAATGAGAAGGACCTTTGCCTTCTTTTCCGCAGCACCGATTGCTGCCATCAATCCCGAAGGACCTCCGCCTATCACTATTACATCATATTTCATGGTTTCACCAACTTATCTAAATTCGCTAAGTAAACAATAGATTCATTATAAATCAAATATCCTATTTCTAAAAATAATCCTTCATTATACGGTATTGCAAGTGGAATTTCCCCGGCAAGAAGAGTACACTACAAATAGTGTGTCTAAAAAGATAGAAAAATGACGAACGCAGCTCGGCATTCATATACAGTTCTAGATTACTGCGCAGCTTTTTTAAGGAAGGGATTATATGTCATCTAAGCTTTTAAAGGGAACCTTCATCCTTACGCTTGGCACCATTATTTCGAAGGTTCTTGGTTTGTTTTATGTTATTCCTTTTTATCAAATAGTCGGTAAGGAAGGGACAGCCCTTTATTCCTTTTCGTATACACCTTATACAATCTTTATTAGTATCGCAACTGCAGGGGTTCCGCTGGCAGTTTCAAAGTTTATCTCTAAATATAATGCAATAGAGGAGTATGCTGTCGGCAGAAAGCTGTTCAAGTCAGGTTTGGTGATCATGACGGCAAGCGGAGTCATCTCCTTCCTGCTCCTGTTCTTCCTTGCTCCAACGGTTGCCGAAATGACCCTGGCAGGGGAAGATGTGGAGGTAAGTGTTGAAGATGTAACAACCGTTATCAGAGCAGTATCATTTGCCTTGATTATTATTCCCTTCATGAGTCTGATAAGAGGATTTTTCCAGGGGCACCAGTCCATGGGGCCTACTGCGGTTTCACAGGTGGTGGAGCAGATTGTCCGCATCCTGTTTGTGCTTGCGGGTGCATATGTCGTTTTAAATGTTATGGAAGGCTCTATCACTACGGCAATCAGTGTCGCAACTTTTGCTGCCTTTATAGGAGGACTCGGTAGCCTCGGGGTGTTATTCTGGTATTGGTATAAGCGCAAGCCGCATTTGGATAAAATGCTTGAAGAAGATAAAGGAACAGTGGACATCTCTCTCAAGGGAATATATAAAGAAATCATTCTTTATGCTGCACCTTTTGTGTTTGTGGGTCTTGCAAATCCGCTCTTTCAATTCATCGATCAGATTACATTTAAAAGGGCGATGGACGCTATTGGCGAAGCAGGCAATGCTGTAGCAGCCTTTTCTGTTCTGAACTTTGAGACCCATAAGCTGGTCATCATTCCTGTCTCACTTGCCACAGCCTTCTCGCTGACACTTGTGCCGAGTGTGACGAAAGCATTCATGGAAGAAGACCGGGCTGACTTAAACCGCCAGCTGAACCAGACGTTCCAGGTGCTATTATTTCTGACTCTTCCTGCCGTGGCAGGATTGTCCCTGCTCGCAGAGCCCATTTTTACTCTATTCTATGAGCATAAAGATTTGGGTACTGAAGTGTTAAGAACTTACGCACCGGTAGCGATTCTCTTTGCTTATTTTTCGGTAACAGCAGCCATTCTGCAGGGAATCAATGAACAGCGTTTCACCATTTTGGGTTTGCTGACAGGCCTGCTTGTAAAGCTGTCATTGAATATTCCGCTCATAAAAATGTTCGAAACACAGGGAGCCGTATTTGCAACTGCACTTGGCTATATTGCGGCGATCTTAATTAACCTGTATGTAATAAAAACATATGCAAAATATCCATTCAAGCTTGTCTTAAGACGAGGTACGCTGATTGTATTATTTACTGCATGCATGTACATTGCTGCAGGCTTGGTTTATCAAATTACCACCAGCTTCTTATCGCCTGCATCCAGTGTCGGGGCTGTCATTATTGTCATCATCTGCGCAGCAGCAGGAGCCGGAGTCTATTTCTACCTAAGCTTCAGAACAAAACTAATCTATCTCCTGTTCGGATCAAGGGTTGATAGAATGCTGAAGAAATTAAGACTGAAAGCATAAAAAATAAAAGGTCTCCATGATGGGGGCCTTTTTAAAGAGGAAGTTTGTAAAAGCTTTCGCTCATTCAGAAATATTTCAGAGGAGGGTCATTATGAGAATAGACAAAATGCTCGCCAATCTCGGCTACGGCAGCCGCAAGGATGTTAAAAAGCTATTAAAGGATGGAGCAGTAACCGTTAATGATGAGAAAGTAAAGGATCCAAAACACCATGTAGATCCTGAACAGGATGCCGTTGTCATCAACGGCGAAAAAGTTGAATACAAGGAATTCATTTATTTAATGATGAACAAACCGCCTGGCGTCATTTCCGCAACAGAGGACTCACAATCTGAGACCGTGGTGGACCTGCTCGAAATGGAAGATCTTGTGTTTTCTCCTTTTCCGGTAGGGCGTCTCGATAAGGATACAGAAGGGCTTTTGCTGCTTACGAATGATGGCCAGCTGTCCCATCGCCTGCTTTCACCCAAAAAACATGTCCCCAAAACCTATTTTGCAGTCATAGACAGTGAAGTTACAGCAGAGGATATAGCCGCATTTCAAAAAGGGGTTATATTGGATGATGGCTATGAAACTAAGCCTGGGACATTAAAAATTCTTAAGTCCGGCATCACCTCTGATATAGAATTAACAATAACAGAAGGCAAGTTCCATCAAGTGAAAAGGATGTTCGAAGCTGTGGGAAAAAGAGTCATTTACTTAAAGAGACTTTCCATGGGCCCGCTCGAGCTGGATGAGACATTGGAATTGGGAGAATATCGGGAATTGACGGAAGAAGAGCTTGATAAGCTGATGAATTATGAAGTGGGATAAGACAGAAAAATCGCCCTGAGAGCAGGGCGATTTTTTATTTATTATGCTGGTTTTGCTTTGAGTATTAAGATGACATCTTTACTTTCTTTTGAGTAATAGTCCATTTGCCTCTGCTCGGACTCTTAACCAAGTCATTGTAGGCGAGGACATTTAAATCTCTTTGAATGGTGCGAGGAGTGATGCCAAATTCCTCTACAAGCTCCTGAGTTGTTACAGTTCCGCGCTTACTTATAAACATGTAGACGGATTTTACACGGTTTAACATCCGGTTAGTTGAAGGTTTCAAAAAACCACTCCCTATCCTTTTTTCAAACCCCATGGCAATTTTCTGCAACCGACAGCTACATTGAAGGTTAACCTTCAATCGTATGTAGTTTTCTTTTCCCCAGACAACCCCTTTATACTCTTGTTTTTAGTCAAGATGTCATACCTCTGACTATATTGTAACGTTATTATCTGATTATTTCTACTTCAAGGTTAAAATTTTACAAAATATTTATAATGGTGCTTCTTTTTTTAGTCTTTGCGTTCCCCCTTTTTTTAATGTATGTTTAATTCCCTAAATTACTGCGATTAAACTTCGATGCGAAAAGCATTATTTACTATACCTTATGGCAGAAGGGGTTTGTAATATGACAGAAAATTCTAAAATATGTTCTGGATTTCCCTATATCCTAAAATATGTTTTTTGATTATAATCAATTGGTATATTTATAAGTAAGATTGAAAGGAAGAAAAGTTATGGAAGCTCACACTCTGAGAGATCGCCTGGTATACCCGAAGGAAAGTATTTATTTTGCATTTGTTGCCTTATTTAGTATTGTGTCTTATATTTTTCTCGCATTTTCTATTATTGGGATTGTTATTATTTTAACTTTGATCCTTGTATCTCTCTTGTTCCATGGGATTATGATGGGCGGCATCAGAAGAAACGGGGTAAGAATAAGTGAGAAACAGTTTCCGGAGATTTTTGAAAAAGCAGTAATGACTGCGAAGGAAATGGGTCTGCAGGATCTGCCGGATATTTACGTAATTGAGTCTGAAGGGGTTCTAAATGCCTTTGCCACCAGATTTTTCAGAAGAAATATGGTTGTCTTATATTCTGGTATTTTTGAGCTGGTTGAGCGGGGAGCTGAAAAGGAAGTGCTGTTCGTCCTGGCCCATGAGTTCGCTCATTTAAAAAGAAAACATGTTATCATAAGTCTCCTGCTCCTTCCTGCTATGTGGGTTCCATTCCTGGGGAATGCGTACCTGAGAGCTTGCGAGTATACATGTGATCGTTATGCTGCCTTTTATATAAAATCCTTTGAAGCATCAAGGGATGCTTTAACCATGCTTGCCATTGGAAAAGACCTTTATCCTAAGGTCAATAAACAGGCATATATGGAGCAGCTTCAAACTGAAACCGGATTTTTTGTCTGGCTGAATGAAAAACTATCCACGCATCCGCACTTGCCAAAAAGAATATATGCCCTATCGAAGTTTTTTGCCAATGAATCTACAATTGAATTAAAAGAACCGAAGGGCAGAGTTTGGATTGGTGCAGCAGTGTCAGTCCTGTCTTTGACGATTTTATCCGCAGGACTCTGGTTTGGTTTTAAAACACTTGAAAAAATGGATTTATGGACTGAAACGGTTATGGGGATTGAAGGTGCCACCGCACTAATGAACGCAGCGAGCGAAAATGATACTGACATGGTTCACACATTATTGACTGATGGTGCGGATATTGAGGAAACAGATGCAGACGGCACTACTGCCTTACATTGGGCTGTTTCTTATGGCCAGTATGACAGCGCTGCTCTTCTGCTCGAAAGTGGGGCTAACCCTAATGTGATCGATAACTATCAAACCTCTCCTTTAATGAGTGCAGTGTTTAATGATGATATTGAAATGGCTGCGCTGCTTCTGGAGTATGGCGCTGATCCCTCTGTGAAAGATGCCGAGGGCTATACAGCCTATGATTACGCAAAGGACTTTGAAAATATAGAATTAATGGAAATCCTCCAGCCATAAAAAAACTGCCTCTTTGAAGGGGCAGTTTTTTTATGACTTTAAAAAATATTAAATTAGTGCAAACTTTTTCCTGTGATATTCGTATGTATAGTCAGGAGGAGAGAAAATGAATCTATTAAACGTGGAAATTGCATCTGCAGGCTATGAAAATGAAAAACCGATCATCCATAATATTCGATTTGATTTGCAGGAAGGGGAATTAATCGGCCTTATAGGGCCAAACGGCGCTGGAAAAAGCACAACGATAAAAACGATTCTGGGATTGATAGAGCATAAAAAGGGAGCAGTGGAATTTAAGCAGGGAGTGAAATATTCCTATATCCCGGAACGGCCTATTTTTTATGATGAGCTGACACTGTGGGAACACCTGGATTTTACAGCGGCAGTGGAAGGATTGCCGGAATTCCATTATAAGAAGAAAGCAGAGGAGCTCTTAAAAGAGTATAATCTGTCTGAACACGCACACAAGTTTCCCGGGACCTATTCAAAAGGAATGCAGCAAAAGGCTATGCTGATACTTGCGATGATTGCAGATCCGGATGTCTATATCATTGATGAACCGTTTATTGGGCTGGATCCTAATGCAATGAAACTGTTTCTGGAATCAATTGATCGGGAAAGGCAAAGAGGCGCAGGCATTCTCATGTCCACGCATGTTCTGGATACGGCAGAGAAAGTATGCAGCCGCTTCTTAATTGTGCATGAGGGGCAGTTGAAGGCTTCAGGCACATTATCTGATATCAGGCGGCAATGCGGTCTTCCCGCTGGGTCACTTTATGAATGTTTTCATCAGATCGCAGAGGGGAACCGCAATGAAAAATAATTCTCTCTTTCTCAGAAGGCTAATAGACAGCTGGAGTTATCAGTTTGGTATTTTCCGTTCCATTGCAGATTGGACCATTATGGTCTATCTCATTGTTCCGGGAACTGTCATCTTAGGAATGATCTATCGCTCCTGGTGGCTGGAAACTCCGGAATGGATTGCTGGCCTGCCATTGTTTCTCCTGTTCTTTCTGTTCTATATTTTTTCATGGGTGGGAAATTTCCGTCCATTTGTATTAGAGGCAGATAAGGTATTTCTGGTGAAAAATAAGACCCTCTTTATGGGAATGAGAAAATGGGGATTTGTTTATTCATTATTTTTTCAAGCAATGGGTACAGCAGCGATGATTGCTGTTTTTCTTCCCTTTTTAAAGAATAGATATCTTTTGGAATGGAACCAAATTGCTGTCTTCCTGCTCTTTTTCATCTCACTGAAATGGTCTATTATGATAGTTTCTTATTTTTTGAAAAGGATTGAAGGGAAATTAAAAAGATATGTGATCACTTTTGCTCTGTTTGTACTCTTAAGCTGGTTCAGCCAGCTTGTATATTCACTTTGGTCTATCGGTGCAGACTTTCCGGTGATAATAGCATCAGCAGTGCTGCTTTCCGGTGCATTAATAAGAGCTTCCCAGATGCTGAAAAAAATCTCGTCCTTAGAATTTGAGGTTATGCTTGAACAAGAAGAAAAAACAAAGTATATAAAATGGATTTTTATGATGGCTCCTGATCTGGAAAAGCCCGTTGTTTCAATGCGGACAAAACCGCTATTATTCAGAAACTCCAGACGGATCTTTAATAAGAGAACACCCATAACGGGACTGGCGGAATTATTTTTAAAGATTTTTATTCGAAACCCCTCGTATATTTTCGGTTATTTTCAAATCATTTCCGTGAGCGCTGCCGGCATTCTTCTTATACCGCCTCTATGGATAAAAGTGATTGTATCAGGTGTCTTTCTTTTCCTGATGTATTCTTGGCTCTCCCTTACTTGGGATAAAGCGATTATGTCTCATCCCTTTACTAAAAAATACAGTGAAAAGGATTTTTACTTTACTTCGAGAAATAGAACCGTCTTAGCCCTTTTCCTCCTCGCCATTTTACTGTTAGGGCTGTTTTTAAGCGCCTCAACGCTCGTCTTGGCAAGGTTCAGCTTTCCTGATGCATAATAAATGTATGTTTCATTAAACTATCCCATGAGCAAAAGGCGGACAAAATGGGTTATAATGGGGAAATCATAAATGTTCAAGTTAAGGAGGCAACTGTATGAACGTATTAGATTGGCAAAAAGAGGTTAATAAGAGAAAAGATGAATTAATAAAGGATACTCAAAACCTTTTAAGAATCAGAAGTCTGCTGGACGAAGAGAATGCAACAGATGATGCTCCCCTTGGTGAAGGTGTAAAAGAAGCGCTTGATTTCATGCTTGCACTTGGTGAAAAGGATGGATTCACTGCAAAAAACGTCGGCAGTCTGGCTGGTCATCTGGAATTCGGCGAAGGCGAAGAAATTGTTGGAGTACTTTGTCACGTTGACGTGGTTCCAGAAGGGGATGGATGGACAAGCGACCCGTTTGGTGCAGAGATTCGCGATGGAAAAATCTTTGCCAGAGGGGCGATTGACGACAAAGGCCCAACGATGGCTGCTTATTATGCCATGAAAATTGTGAAGGAATTAGAGCTGCCTTTAAGCAAACGGGTCCGAATGATTATCGGAACAGATGAAGAAAGCGACTGGCGCTGTGTGGAGCATTATTTCAAACACGAAGAAATGCCTTCCATTGGATTTGCTCCGGATGCAGATTTCCCAATTATTTATGCTGAAAAAGGCATCTCTGATTTTGATCTTGTCCAAATTGGATACACCGAAGAAGCAGACAGGGAAGTATTGGCAGAGGTTGTCTTTTTCCAGGCAGGAAGAAGATATAACATGGTTCCTGATTTTGCAAAAGCCAGTCTTGTGGTTCACCTTGAACATACTGAAGTGGTGCAAAGGTATATTAATTTCCTGAAAAAGACAGAGCTTGAAGGCAAGTATTACATAGATAATGGCGAGCTGATCCTCGAACTCCAGGGAGTCTCAGCACATGGGATGGAGCCTGATAATGGGAAAAATGCCGGTATACTGATGGCATCATTCCTGGCTTCTCTTCAGCTGGATGAGAAGGCATGTCAATATTTTCAGTTTGTATCACAATACTTATGTGATGATTCCAGAGGAAGAAAGCTTGGCATTGCATGCACGGATGATATTACAGGCGACTTAACCATCAATGTAGGCAAACTTTCATATACGAAGGAAAATGGCGGCCGTTTAGGATTTAATGTACGCTATCCCGTTACAAATGATATGGGAGAAACGAAAAACAAGCTTGAGTCTCTAATCGAAAACGAACATTTCAGATTGGAAAATTTCTCAGATGCCAAGCCTCATCATGTGGAAGAAGATGATGTTTTGATTCAAACACTGAAAAAAGTATACGAACAGCAGACTGGCGAAAAGGCAGAGCTTTTATCCATTGGCGGGGGGACATATGCACGCTCATTGAAATCAGGAGTTGCATTTGGCCCGCTCTTCCCGGGCAGGGAAGATGTCGCACATCAAAAAGATGAATATATGTTTATTGAGGATTTGTTAAAGGCTGCAGCCATTTATGCACAGGCGATTTATGAACTTGCGAAATAACTTTGAAACCTGATATGATGGCTGAAAGATTTTACATACAGCTGACAGATAGACATACAAATCATATACAGGGAGTGTCGGGAAATGGAATATGTCATTTTGAATGGTGATTTGATCGAACGTTCAAAAGCGAAAGTCGATATTGAGGATCGCGGCTATCAATTTGGTGATGGCGTCTATGAAGTAATCCGCGTCTATAACGGGAAAATGTTTACAGCAGATGAGCATCTTGAAAGGCTTCTTGAAAGCGGCAAGAAAATAGAGCTGAACATTCCTTATTCCAAGGATCAGCTTAAACAGATGCTTATAGAGATGATTGAGAGAAATAATCTTGAACTGGGTATTGTTTATATGCAATTTTCCAGGGGGACTTCTCCTAGAAACCATGCATATCCTGGTGCAGATGTTGCACCGGTGCTTACCGCCTATACACGTGAAACCACAAGGCCGGTTGAATCAATGAGAAATGGCGTTAAAGCTATTCTGATTGAAGACATCCGCTGGCTGCGATGTGATATAAAGAGCCTGAATTTGCTGGGCAACATCATGGCGAAGCAAAAAGCAGCCCAATCAGGCAGCTTTGAAGCCATTCAGCATCGCGGAGATACGGTGACTGAGGGAAGTTCTTCTAATATAGCCATTGTAAAGGATGGAACACTTTATACACACCCTGCAACAAATTTGATCTTAAATGGCATTACCCGCCGCAAGATCAATGAGATCTGCAGGGAAACTGGAATAGCACTTAAAGAATCAGCTTTTACTAAGGAAGATTTACTGGCCGCAGATGAAGTCTTTATGTCCAGCACATCAGCCGAAGTTACTCCGATTATCGAGATTGAAGGAAAGCTGATTGGAAATGGAAGTCCAGGACCCATCACAAATAAATTACAGAACCTTTTTGAAGAGTCAATTGAAAAACAGTGCGGCAGCTTGACGGTTAAAATTAGATAATACTTAAACGAAAGACCCCAGGAATATTTCTGGGGTCTTTTACCTTAGCTTATTCAAACTGAAACAGATCGCTTGAAAGATATCTTTCTCCAGTATCGCAGACGATGAATACGACAACATCGTCCGGCTTTAGCCTTTTTGCCACCTGGATGGCGGCATAGCAGGCAGCTCCTGAGGATGGACCGACTAAAATTCCTTCTTCTCTTGCCATTCTGCGTGTGGTATCATATGCTTCGTCATCTTTGATTTGATGGATTTCATCATAAACATCGGTATTGAGGATTTCCGGAACAAATCCGGGACTTGTGCCGACAAGCTTGTGCCTGCCAGGCTTTCCGCCTGATAGGACGGGCGAGCCTTTTGGCTCCACTACATGCACTCCCAACCCCGTATAATGCTCTTTCAGAACTTCACCTGTGCCGGTAATCGTCCCGCCCGTACCTGCCGTGGCAACGAAGGCAGACAGTGGTTTGCCGATTTCCTTCATAACCTCAATAATTTCGATGGCAGTTGAATGGCGGTGTGCATCAGGGTTAGCGCTATTTTCAAATTGCATCGGCACAAAACTGTTTGGAATCTCCTCAGCCAGTTCATTTGCTTTATTAATAGCACCGGGCATTTTGTCATCTCCAGGAGTCAGGACAACTTCTGCTCCATATGCTTTCAAAAGGTTGATGCGCTCTGCCGTCATAGTATCAGGCATAACCAGGATGGCTTTATAGCCGCGTGCAGCTGCATTCATTGCCAGCCCGATGCCGGTGTTCCCGCTTGTTGGTTCAATAATGGTTGAACCAGGTTTTAATTTGCCTGCTTTCTCCGCTTCGATAATCATATTATATGCCGCGCGGTCTTTTACACTGCGGCTTGGATTGTAGAATTCAAGCTTTGCATAAATGCTTGCGCCATTTTCAGGTGCCAGCTTATTTAATTTCACAAGTGGGGTATCTCCAATTAAGTCCGCAAGATTGTTGACAACTTTCATCTGACTCTCCCTTTCAAAAATGACTTTATTTAATAACAAGGAAGTTTACTATATAGAACTATTATCTTTGTTATTTTATCGCAGTCTAACGGTCAGTAAGACCCCCACTCAAGACTCAGAGGAATCAAAGGAGGTAAGTGAGGGGCAAACTGACCGTAAAGGCCGAAAAGAAGAACAAAGACTAAGAACGCCACGTCCTGTGGCAACGTCTTTGTGACCCACTTCCTGTGGGCCTCAACTAACAATCAGTGGGGATAAAGACCCCCCCCACTGATTGAAGTTTCACTTTATGTCCATTTGTTTAATTTCACCCTGATAAAGGAAATCTATACCTATCCGTTATATCCATCATACTAAAACAGACTATTCCAATCAAATCAAAAGGAATTGGAAGGAAGACAAAAATAAGAGGATAAACAGAAAGTATCTGCCAATTTCAACAGATGTTTGTTAAAATAAGTGGAAATATGGAGGAATATCAAGTGTCCAAACAAATGAATGCTCATTTTTTCTTTGCGGTGAAATTGCCGGATGAAACAAAGAAAAAATTGAAGGAATATATGGAATGTGCAAGTCTCAAACTGCCTTTTAGCCGCTGGGTCCATCATGAAGATTATCATATTACTTTAGCATTCCTTGGATCGGCCCCCGAAGAAAAACTGCAGAAAGCATCCAGTCTTATCTCTGATTCCATCAAAAACGAAAAGAGTTTTCCGCTGTACATATGCAAACTTGGCGTATTCGGAAAACAAGACGCGCCAAGAATTTTCTGGTGTGGAACACAGCAGGACAAACATCTTCAAGACTTAAGATTGAAAGTATATTCAGCCTGTCAGGAAGCGGAATTTGAGCTGGAGACAAGGCCGTTTAAGCCTCATATCACCATGGCAAGAAAATGGGCCGGCACTGGTCCATTTCAGCAAAGTCTGCTCGATGTTAACAGTCCTTTTAAAGACGGGCATCTGGAGTTTGAGGCTTCAGAAGTTGTTCTATATCAAACTCATCTGGATAAATCGCCGAAATATGAAAGCATTGCCATCTTTCCGCTTTTGGCGGAATAAAATAATTACATACTTAAAAAGTAAATGATAGATAGAAAGTTATTTACGAAAGCAGGGCTAGGAGAATGGGACAGTTAATTAAATTGCAGGATTATGTATCACGTTACCAGCAGGACATTTTTGTTTATCCCTCCCGTTTTGTCAGGCTGAAAAAACA
Source organism: Paenibacillus sp. FSL R5-0490 (assembly GCF_001956215.1). Classification (GTDB taxonomy): domain Bacteria; phylum Bacillota; class Bacilli; order Bacillales; family Cytobacillaceae; genus Cytobacillus. The sequence continues at coordinate 43,895 of NZ_MRTQ01000025.1, forward strand.
GCAGTGGGATAAATGGCATAAAGCGTGGGAATCAAATGAATCCTTTACCCCTCAATCCGCGCAGCATGATACTGCGGGCACAGCGGACTGGTCCGGTGAAGAAAAAGAGCCGCTGATTGAAAAACTAAAGGGGTTATTAAAACGGAGCAGGAATGAAGAATTTGAGGAATATGATGCTGCCGGAAATGAAGTGAAAAAGGAGGAAGACGTGCTCGAATTTGAAGCCTCCTTTGCTGTACGTCCAGAAACAATTGAGAATCTAAAACACCAGTTTCTGGACCAGCTTTACCGGTTCCAGATGAAATGGGCAACCTCTACACTAACGGAGAAATCATTTCCCGAGAAGCACTACTATTATGATGAAAAGCTAAAGTACTTTCTGCAGAGATATCCGGATACGTATCTTGTCATGTATAATCCGATCTTTTTATTGAAAAGGGCTCCGGTTGAAACAGAAATTATTGTCATAGGGCCGACAGAGGTATGGTGCATCAGCTTTTTGGAGCAGGAAGATTCAGCGGTATTCACAGGTTCAAAGGATAGATTCTGGATAAAAAAGGGGAAAGGGGAAGAAAAAAAAGTCCTGAATCCACTGCTTGCATTAAATAGAACAGAAAAAATTATCCAAAAAATATTTGAAATTCATTCTATTGAATTGCCGGTTAAAAAAGCTGTTCTTACGCGAAATGGCTATATTGATTATCCTGCAGCACCGATAGATGTGCAGCTGGTCGAGAAAAGGAACTATGATCAATGGTTTCAGGCAATGAGAAGTCAGCGTTCTCCCCTCAAGCATGCTCAATTAAAAGGAGCACAGGCACTGCTTCAATATTGCCAGACTGCATCAGTCAAAAGGCTGGAGTGGGAGAATCGGAATGAATCCTGAAACGTTCCACGGGGATAAACCACTTATGTTCATTATTAATCCGCAGGCGAAAAATGGTTATTGCCTGAAAGTCTGGGGAAAAGTTGAGCAGATGCTGAAAAAGGCAAATATCTCTTACTATGCAGTCAGGACAGAATACCGCGGCCATGCAAGGGAATTGGCAAAGATTTATATAGAACAGGCAGGCGGACAAAGATTGTATCTTGTTGCTGTGGGCGGAGACGGAACGGTTCATGAAGTGATGAATGGCGCGGCGGGTCATCATAATGTAACTGTCGGTTTTATTCCAGGAGGGTCCGGGAACGACTTCTCGCGGGGCTTTGATATCCCTAAAGACCCGGAGGAATCTTTAACCGCAATACTTAAGGGAATCAGCCATCCTGTGAAGGCCGATATCGGAATGATTAGACACACTGATGGGAAAACAACATATTTTATTAATAATATGGGTGCAGGATTTGATGCACTGATTTCCCGGAAAGTAAACAGTTCAAAGTTGAAGGGTATCTTGAATCAGCTTTCTCTGGGCCAATTTGTATACGCTCTCTTTCTTATAAAAGAGCTGTTTTTCTATAAATGCTCTGATCTTGAAATCATCATTGACGGAAAAAAACATCAAATAAGGTCAGCATGGTTTATCACTATTTCCAATCAGCCATTCTACGGAGGCGGTATGAAGATTTCTCCGGATGCAAACCCTTTTGATGGAATTCTAAATGTTACGGTAGTCCACAATATATCCAGGATTAAACTTTTGTTTGTATTTGCCTCTGTCTTCAAAGGGAGACATATAGGATTTAAAGAAGTCGCAATTCTGCAGGGCAAAAATATCAGCATTCGTTCATCACACCCCATCCCTGCCCACGCAGATGGCGAGGTTATGGACAGCACACCGATTTCAGCAACTGTTTGCCCGGAATTCATTTCAATAATTAAAGGATATGTTAAAGAAGGGTGATGATTCTTAGGAGAGAGCTGCTCTTAAATTACCGTCCTACTAAGCAAAGGAGCTGAGTTCGGAATGATAACGATTGAACGGACTTTTAATGCATACCTGGATGAAATGCACATCATTACGATTCTACTTCCTTTCAGCTATCATCAGGGACGTTCTTCCGGTTTCTCTCTCCTTTCAGACGTGGAGGAAGAGTTTCCTGTAGACATATTGCAAAGCAGCCCGATTGAGGACGCTGTTAAATATACATGCAAAATAGACCATGATGTGGAATTCGGGAAACAATACTGGATAATGGATGAGTATGGCGGAAAAACAGACCTGCAAATCGGAGCGGTCATTCGAACAAGTGATTTTGATGAGAAGTTCTATTATGACGGACCACTGGGTATATCGTACAGCAAAGAAAAGACATGCTTCAGGCTCTGGGCTCCGACAGCCGCAATGGTAAAGCTGAAGCTAAAAGAAGCATTGGAGGGGGAAGAGGAGCTTTTTCCGATGACAAGAGGCGAGAAGGGAGTCTGGAGCTGTGAAGTAACCGGCGACCTGGATCGTTTTCTTTATTCTTTCCTGGTATGCATTAACCTGGAGTGGAAAGAAGCTGTAGATCCATATGCTGTGTCCTCGGCTATGAATGGTGAATATGGTGCTGTCGTCAATCTGGAAAGTACAAAAATAAAGAAGCCGGAGCTTCCACCGCTCCATCAGCCGACAGATGCTATTATATATGAAACACATATCAGGGATTTTACCATTCATCCAGGGAGCGGGGCACAACAGAAAGGCCTATATCTGGGAGCAGGCGAGACAAACACTGTTGGCAGTGACGGGGAGCCGACATGCCTGTCATATGTCAAACAGCTCGGTGTAACTCACATTGAATTTCTGCCTGTCCATGACTTTGAAGGTGTAAATGAAGAAAGTCCAAAAGAAGAATACAACTGGGGGTATAATCCCCTCCATTTTAATGTCCCGGAAGGAAGCTATTCTTCCAATCCCCTGGATCCCTATTCACGGATTAGAGAGTTGAAAGCTTTGATTCAGGCTGTTCATTCCCAGGGGCTTAGAGTCATAATGGACGTAGTCTACAACCATGTATATATTCGTGAGCATTCTTCTTTTGAAAAAATCGTACCGGGCTATTTCTTCCGCCATGATCAATATGGAATGCCTTCAAATGGCACCGGAGTTGGAAATGACTTTGCTTCTGAGCGCCTGATGGCCAGGAAATTCATTGCTGATTCTGTATCATACTGGATGAAGGAATATCAAATTGATGGTTTCAGGTTTGATTTGATGGGTATCCTCGATATCGAAACGATGAATGAGGTTCACAGAATTTCGGAATCAATTGACCCTGCTGCCATTATCATTGGAGAAGGATGGGATTTGAATACCCCTATACCGGAAGACCGGAAAGCAAGCATCCGCAATCAGGAAAAGCTGCCGGGAATCGGCCAATTCAATGACTGGTTCAGAGATTCCGTCAAAGGCAGCACCTTTAATTTATATGATAAAGGATATGCGTTAGGGAATGACCATTACTATGATGCGGCGAAGCAGGTATTGGCCGGAAGCATTGGCCTTGAAAAAAAGGAGAAAGGCATCTTCCTTTCCCCGTCGCAATCAGTAAATTATGTGGAATCCCATGATAATCACACTCTATGGGATAAAATCCTGGTTTGTTCTGAAAATGCGGATTCGATTACACAGCAAAAAAAGCACCGTTTGGCAACCGTAATGGTACTCCTGTCACAGGGAATTCCATTTCTGCATAGCGGGCAGGAATTTTATCGGACCAAAGGCGGGAATGGAAACAGCTACCGAGCTCCAGACTCCATCAATCAACTGGACTGGGAGAGAAAATCACGTTATTTTAATAATGTTGAATATATTAAAGGGATGATCAGCATTAGAAGGTCAATTCCTCTTTTCAGGCTTGCCGATGCCGGATTAATCCGGAATTCCATGCAGTTCATGGATATTAAAAAACCGCTAATTGGTTATGTCTTAACCAGCTCTGATCAAAATGCCGGGTGCAGCCATGCAGCAGTTATTATCAATCCTACAGCGACGGAAGAAGAAATCCTGCTTCCTGATGGGGATTGGGACCTTATTGCTGATGAACATACCGCCGGTAATTCCACCATACGCAAGATAAGCACCAGATTGACAATTCCGCCATTAAGTTCATATGTACTGGTTTGCAGAAAATAGTAACAGGCTGCTGCTTTTTTCTGCAAACATTACCCTTAATTAGAAAATACTGATATAACGACCGGAAAAAACATCATTTTTCCTGATGATATTCCGTAAACCTAAATAGTTGCACTTGACGAAAAAAGCCAGTAAGAATAAAATTTATAAAGATGGCTATTGTGAGGAACTTACATCAATAGCTCTTTTTTTATTTTTAAGTTCCCGTTACATGGCTGGTTTTATATTTGCTTATTACTTTTGTGCATTATTGGTGCTTTACTTAATTAACCTGATAAACAGCTATATTTTGCGAAAATGCATTATAGTCGAATAGAACATAACATTACTAAGCAACGGCCCTTTTATCGGCCATGGCAAAATAAGTCTTGATGCAAAAAACAGGGCTTATTTTTCAACTCAAGCTATTTAACAACCAATGGCTTACTAAATTGCAGGTGAACAATTTTGGAACATTTATTTGGACATGACTGGGAGATTGTTCCCGCCGGAGGGGCGACAGGGGAAGCTTTTTATGCAAAGAATGATGAGCAGAGGCTTTTTCTTAAAAGAAACTCTTCTCCTTTCCTGGCGGTTCTATCTGCGGAAGGAATCGTCCCGAAACTTATCTGGACAAAAAGAATGGAAAATGGGGACGTTATAACTGCCCAGCAATGGCTTAATGGACGGGAGCTGAAAGCTTCTGACATGAACCGGGAAAGCGTGGCAAAGCTTTTGAGGAAGATTCACTCTTCAAAGCCGCTGCTTGGTATGCTGACAAGAATGGGGAAGTCTCCGCTGCAGCCTGAAACTCTTCTGCATTTGATAGAGGAAGAGCTGGACTTTGATCTGAAGGAGCAGGATGCTGTTATTCAGTCAGTCGATTTCCTGAAAAAAGAAGTCTCGCATATCCGCTGTGAAGAAAATACGGTGTGCCACTGCGATGTGAATCATAACAACTGGCTGCTTGCGGAAAACAACCAGCTGTACTTGATTGATTGGGATGGAGCCATGATAGCAGATCCCGCCATCGACCTGGGCATGCTGCTATATTGGTACATTCCTAAAGAAGAATGGCCGAATTGGCTTGAGCGGTATGGCATTCAATTGACAGATGATTTGCTGCTCCGGATGAAATGGTATGTGATTGCACAGACTTTGACATCTATCCAATGGCATAAAAATAAATTCCGATTCCAGGAAATGGACAAGTGGCTTTCTTACCTGGATGAGCTTCTTTGAGATTTACGAAAATTGATCAATATCCTGTACCCATTGTGATAAATCATTCTGATGGGATTCAATGTGGGTATCCAATTGGGAAGAATTGATTCCATGCTGACTGTATTCATAAATTTCTTCTAATACTGTTTTTACGTTTTGTTTAATGTTTCCGTTGATCATTAATGATTTAACCAGGCGTTCCAATTGTTCACATTCTGAAATAGAGCCACAGCAATCTGTCTGATGATTGCTTAAAATATCTTTTAATAAATTTAATTGATCCTGGTGTCCAAGCGGCATGAAAAACACCCTTTCTTTTGAATCTGAAAATAAAAGCAAAAGGAATTCACTTTTAGGTTGTGGATTCCTTTTTTATTTATTCATGGGCGGAATGTAATTTAAGTGTATAAATGTCATCTGGTTAAACTACAAACAAGGGATGAACCTATTTAGCAAAAATAAAGTTGCATCACCGGGATGGGCATGATATTGTTTGAACGATATTAATTTTTAGGAGTGTCAATATGCGACAGCGAAATAAACCTTGGGCGAAGGATAAATTAGCCGAATATACTCAATACGTAATTTCAGAACCTGAAAAATATAAAGGAAAATGGAATGAAGCTTTCGATAAAAATCAGCCCCTTCATATAGAAATTGGGACAGGCAAAGGCCGCTTCGTAACTGGTATGGCAAAAGCAAACCCGGATATCAACTATATTGGAATCGAGCTGGCTGAAAGCGTGATTGTCACCGCTCTGGATCGTATCATCGAGGAGGAGCTTCCAAATGTAAAGCTTTTGAATGTGAATGCCAATGATTTGCGGGATTACTTTGAAAAAGGCGAAGTCAATCGAGTCTACCTCAATTTTTCAGATCCATGGCCGAAGAAGCGTCATGCAAAACGCAGGCTGACTTATAGAAGCTTCCTGGAAATTTATGAAGATATCCTTGTGGATAAAGGAGAAATCCACTTTAAGACTGATAACCAGGGATTGTTTGAATCTTCTCTTATGAGCTTTTCCGATTACGGCATGCTGCTGACGTTTGTCAGCCTCGACCTTCACAACAGTGATTATGAAGGAAACATCATGACCGAATATGAAGAAAAGTTTTCCTCAAGGGGAAGCCGTATATTCCGGTGTGAAGTGCAATACAGATAATTGAGTCTATCCATATGGATAGGCTTTTTTATTGATATTTCCCATAAATAATTTAAATATTTCTACAAGTAAGCGCTTAAATGTTATGATGTGGTAAAGGAAAGCGAGCGCTTGCTCAGAAATATTAAATGGAGGAGATATACATGGAAACATTGAAGTTAAAGAACATAAAGATGTCCTGGCTTCGCGGCGGTGTCACATATCTTGACGGCGGAGCCATGTTTGGTGTAGTTCCGAAGCCTTTGTGGTCAAAAAGATATCCATGCAATGAAAGAAATCAGATCGAGCTGAGAACAGATCCCATTCTTATTCAATTTGACGGCAAGAATATTCTAGTCGAAACAGGTCTGGGAAACGGGAAACTGGATGAAAAACAGAAGAGGAATTTCGGAGCGCTTGAAGAGTCGTTTGTTGAACAGGATTTAGCCAAGCACGGTTTGTCCCTCGGGGATATCGATTATATCCTTATGACGCATCTTCATTTTGATCATGCCTGCGGACTGACAAAACCGGAAGAAGGAAAATTCTCGTCTGTATTTCCGAATGCCAGAATCATCGCATCACGGGTGGAATGGGAGGAAATGAGAAATCCTAATATTCGTTCAAGAAATACATATTGGAAGGAAAACTGGGAGTCCATTCAGGATCAGGTGGAAGTTTTTGAAGAGGAGTGGACACTCGGCCCAATTAAAATGGTGCATACAGGCGGCCATAGTGACGGACATTCCATCCTGGTTATAGAAGATGAAGACGATATCGTCATTCATATGGCTGATATCATGCCAACACATGCCCATGCAAATGTTTTATGGGTCCTCGCTTATGATGACTACCCGATGGATTCCATCAGCGCCAAGGAAAAATGGATGGAATACGGCATGAAAAAAAACGCCTGGTTCACTTTTTACCATGATGCTTTTTACAGGGCAGTCAAGTGGGGTGAAGCAGGAAATATGCTTGAAAAAGTGGAAAAGCAAAAAAGCTAAAAAATCCCCATCCGGGGATTTTTTAATACAGCTCTGCTGCTGGCGATTAATGCAGCGGGAAGACGTCCAAAATGGCTCCAGTCTCCGCATCGGCAATGAACTCATACTGCTCGGCTTCCTCACCGGAAAATCTTGAAATGCCGCCCTTATAAACCTGATATTTCAAATGTCCCTTTTCATAAGGTTCAGCTTTCATTTGAATCCATGATCCGCTTATCGGACCTTCCTGTTTAAATGCATCCTTTGCATTAGCTAAAGCTTTTTCCGGGGAAACGGAAGTTTTCTGCGAAAGCAATTCCCTTGCTGCGTATCCGCTTGCCAAACCAACACCTACACCTAACATAAAAGATTTCCAATTCATAATTGCACCTCCCCAGGCTGATGATATAAGCAGTTCATTATTAAAATTTTCTGTTTTCCAAATCTATCTTACCAAAAATAGGCTGGAACTAAAATAAATATTGCATTTCGTCAGTCGAAATTTCCTGTATGAAATGGTGGAAAGACGTATGAAAGTTCTGTAAAATAAAATTATACATATCTGCATAGACAATCTATTGATTGAAAAAGGAGAAGAATATATGAACGAAAATACTTTGCAGCTTTTTAAAACATTGACAGAGTTGCCGGGAGCACCTGGAAACGAGCATTTAGTCCGGAAATTCATGCGCGAACAAATCAGCCAATATACAGATGAAGTTGTTCAGGATAAGCTGGGAGGCATCTTCGGAGTTAAAAGAGGGGATGAAGGCGGTCCGACTGTAATGGTAGCAGGACATATGGATGAAGTGGGATTCATGGTCACCAGCATTACAGATAATGGCATGATCCGTTTTCAGACACTTGGAGGCTGGTGGAGCCAGGTTTTACTGGCACAAAGAGTACAAATTATTACAGATCATGGACCTGTGACAGGAGTTATCGGTTCCATTCCTCCGCATCTTTTAGACGAAGCAAAGCGCACAAAGCCGATGGAAATAAAGAATATGCTGATTGACATTGGGGCGGATGACCGTGAAGATGCTAAAAGAATAGGCATTAAGCCAGGGCAGCAAATTCTGCCGATTTGTCCATTCACACCAATGGCAAATGAAAAGAAAATTTTGGCGAAAGCATGGGATAACCGTTATGGATGCGGCTTGGCGGTGGAGCTTTTAGAGGAAGTCCAGAATGAAGCTCTTCCTAATATCCTTTATTCAGGAGCAACAGTTCAGGAAGAAGTAGGCTTAAGAGGTGCACAGACTGCAGCGAATATGATCAATCCTGATATTTTCTTTGCGCTGGATGCAAGCCCTGCCAACGATATGACAGGGGATGAAAATGAGTTCGGGCACTTAGGCAAGGGAGCTCTGCTGCGGATACTTGACCGTTCAATGGTAACGCACCGGGGCATGAGGGAATTTGTACTGGATACAGCCGAAACGAATAACATCCCATATCAGTATTTCGTCTCACAGGGCGGAACAGACGCTGGAAAAGTTCATGTATCCAACGAAGGTGTTCCCAGTGCAGTAATCGGCATCTGCTCCCGCTATATTCACACACATGCATCCATCGTGCATGTCGACGATTATGCAGCGGCAAAAGAATTGCTTATTAAACTTGTAAAGTCTTGTGACCGTTCAACAGTAGATACGATCCGCCAGAACAGTTAATCAGATGAGACAGCATGTGCTGTCTCTTTTTCCTGTCAAAAGAAAGGAGCATTTATGAAAATCATCATTGGTTCAAAAAATCCTGCAAAGATTTCGGCAGTACAGGCGGCCTTTAGTGATTATGAAGCTGACATTATGTCCGAAGATGTGCTCTCGGGAGTAAACGATCAGCCATTTTCGGATGAAGAAACCATTAAAGGGGCCATTAACAGAGCTTATGGAGCACTTGAAATATCCGGAGGTCAAATCGGAATTGGGTTAGAGGGCGGTGTGCAAAAAACAGAATATGGGCTTTTTCTCTGTAACTGGGGGGCACTGGCGGAAAAAGGGCAGCCTCCGATTATTGCAGGCGGAGCCAGGATTCCTCTTCCTGATGCTGTTGCAGAAAGGCTATCAGCTGGCGAAGAACTGGGCCCTGTCATGGATGATTACGCCAAAAAAGAAAACATTCGTAAAAATGAAGGGGCAGTTGGCATTTTTACAAATGGACAGATCGACCGTTCTGCCATGTTCTCGCATGTCATGAAGCTTCTTATCGGGCAATATGAATATAGAAAGAGGGGATAGCAAGCGCTACCCCCTTTTTTTTATTCGGTTTCAAAGATGTACGACAGAACTTTCAATGCCTGGCTGACAGTTTCAACAGTAACATTTGCTTTGCTTGAAAGCTCTTTTAGAGGATGGTGAAGTTCCTTTGGACGGATAAGGATCAGCGGCTTTCCAAGTGCGGCAGCTGCGCTTGCATCCATGGCGGTGTTCCATTGCTTGTACTTCTCACCAAATAATGCAATCACCAGATCTGATTTTTGCATTAGAAGCTGTGTTCTTAAGTTATTAATGCCTGAAGCAGCTTCATCCCGAAGTATTGCATCCGGCTGCGTCCCGAGAATTTCCTCACCAATCATGTCAGAACGGTCATGATTTTCCATGGGACCTGTAAAATGAACAGGCAGCTGTAATAATTTCGCTTTTTCCTTTAGTTCATTCCGCCAATTGGAATGTATTTCGCCTGCTAAATAGACGGTTATTTCCATTCTTTTTCCTCCTTTATGCAATATTCTTATATTTTAACATTTCTTCTAGGAAGTAACGCAGTGAAAAGGCTGCCAATCCTGATATGCAGGGTTGTCAGACTATTGAGAAGAAATGTATGATAGGGAAGGATATGAGAATCCATGCAAGGAGGGGACAATAGAATGAGTAAAAGATTCACCGCAGCCTTGCTCTTATTTATTTCATTTATACTGCTCAGTGCCTGTTCAGCATCGTTGGAAGAAGAGCAAACCGCCGCAAAGAATGCTGCAGAGGAAGCATTTAACCAATCACCTGAAAAGACAAATCATAAGTTTGAAGATATAAAATATTATTTGCCTTTCGGCTATGAGGTAGAAGAGGAAAGCCCAAATAACATCATCCTAAAAAATGGCTCGAAACGCTATATCCTTTTTTACAACCAGCATGAAGGTCCGGACAGCAAGATTGTTTATGATGCTACCTTAAAGCAGAAAGATGAATTTGAAGTTAAAGAGACGTTTACAAAAGAGGGACATAATGGCTTCCTATTAATCAACAGCGGAAAAAAAGACGAACATGAATTGGTCGTCGGGATTGGCGGCGTAAAATTATCAACGCAGGCTAAAACCAGAAACTTATCCTCTGACGCCGCTGCGATGATGGAAATAGCCAATTCTGTTCAAATGAATAACTAAAGCGAGGGGCGCTGCCCTTCGTTTTTTTTTTTGTCTTAATAAGCAGCTGAACCTTTAATTGATATTATAGAAAGCCCCTGATAGAAGAACAATAAAAATACAGAAGATTTTATATTACAAGTGTCTTTACATATGTTATCTTATAAATGCAGAACTTTTACATAGGGGGAAAATTATGAGAGCTTTCCTGAATCGAAAAGGGGTTACCCTTTCAGCTAAAGTTTATTTTATAGATGCCCTGAGCAGCATGGCGCTGGGCTTGTTTGCTTCGCTGATCATCGGGCTGATTATTAAGACAATTGGCGAACAGACTGATATCAAATATTTGCAGGATATGGGCCTTCTGGCAATGGGGCTGATGGGGCCTGCCATTGGAGTGGCAGTTGCATACGGACTGAATGCTCCGCCGCTGGTTGTCTTTTCAGCCATTGCTAGCGGGGCTGCCGGCGCGGCACTCGGAGGCCCGGCAGGGAGCTTCGCTGCAGCCCTTATTTCCACAGAACTTGGAAAATTGGTCAGTAAGGAAACAAAAGTGGATATCATTGCAACACCGCTTGTTACCATTGCATCGGGTTATGTCGTATCTACACTTATTGGACCCGGAATTGACTTTGGGATGAAAAGCTTTGGCAGCCTGATCATGTGGGGAACCGAACAAAGGCCGATCCTCATGGGTATCATAGTCGCGGTATTAATGGGACTTGCCTTGACCGCTCCCATCTCTTCAGCTGCCATTGCGCTTATGCTTGATTTGCACGGAGTTGCAGCAGGAGCTGCCACAATTGGCTGTGCAGCACAAATGGTCGGCTTCGCTGTGAGCAGCTACAGGGAAAATAAAATGGGCGGTTTAATTGCGATAGGAATTGGAACTTCCATGCTTCAGGTGCCTAATATTATTAGAAACCCGCGCATCCTTATTCCGCCTACAATCGCAGGAGCGATCCTCGCACCGTTTGGCACGACCATCTGGCTAATGGAAAACAATGCTGCAGGGGCAGGGATGGGTACAAGCGGGCTTGTTGGCCAGATCATGACTTTTACCACGATGGGCTTTGGCCCGGACGTTTGGATGAAGGTCATCATCTTGCATATTATTGGACCCGCTCTCATCAGCCTGATATTATCTGAATATATGAGGAAAAAAGGTTGGATCCAATTTGGAGACATGCATATCAGCACAGGGGGCGTAAGAAAATGAAAAAATTGGAATCAATGGAGCAATTTAACGAGATGCGCAGCAGCGGGAAACACATTTTCATGTTTTCAGCAGACTGGTGTCCTGATTGCCGGGTGATTGAACCGGTATTGCCTGAAGTAGAAGCAAAATATAGTGACTATAATTTCGTTTATGTAGACCGCGATCAATTCATTGATCTTTGCATTGAGCTTGATGTCTTTGGCATTCCGAGCTTCATTGGATACAGGGATGGCCAGGAGCTCGGCCGCTTTGTCAGCAAAGACCGCAAAACACAGGAAGAAATCGAGAACTTTATTCAAACTCTGGAAAACTAGGCATGGCACTGATTTAATAAATGTCAGCTTCAGCGCCTGCCCCCTCGATTTGCAGTGGGGGGCAAGGTGCTTCTGCTTTTAAGCCCTCCTGCATCTTTTTTGAGCAGGAGGGTTTATTAGTGTAAAATGATAGTCGGAAATCAATCCCCAAAGGAGGGGCTTATATATGAAAATGGATAGCAGAAAAATGAAAAATGAATTAGAGCAGCGCTTAGCAAAAGAGAACCGGACTTTCTCTTTTGACAGGGAGAAAGACCAGCTTAGAATAGAAAATAAGGACACTGGAAAAGGAATTACCATCTCTCTGCCTGGCATTATAGCTAAATGGCAGGAGCAAAAGGAAAAAGCGATTGACGAAGTCGTTTATTATGTGGAGGAAGGCCTGGAAGCAATGGTGGAGGATGCTCATTTATCCGGCCATGAAAAAAATATTTTTCCGGTCATTCGATCAACTTCTTTTCCGGGTGAATCACAGGAAGGCATTCCTTTTCTGACAGATGAACATACTGCTGAAACCCGGATCTACTATGCCCTTGACCTCGGTAAAACGTATCGGCTTATTGATGCACAGCTAATGGGAAAAGAGGGATGGGATCCGGAAAGAATTAAAGAAACGGCTCTCTTTAATGTAAGATCTCTCTCGACCGATATGAAATCGGATACTGTAGCAGGCAATACTTTCTATTTCTTAAATAAGAATGATGGATATGATGCAAGCAGGATACTGAATGATTCGTTCATTAAAGAAATGAGCAGAAAAGCAGAAGGAACCATGGCAGTGGCAGTCCCGCATCAGGATGTACTAATCATTGCTGATATTAAAAATGAAACAGGCTATGACGTTCTCGCCCAGATGACAATGAGTTTCTTTGCGAGCGGCAGAGTGCCCATCACTTCCCTATCATTTCTATACGAGAATGGAGAGTTTGAACCAATATTTATTTTGGGTAAGAATAAAAAGAAATAGCTTTTAAAGGCCACATCAATGTGGTCTTTTTTATTGGCTGTTTTCGCAAGGTTTGTTGCTAATTGTATATTATTTACTGAGTTGATTGGAGCGGAAGGTGCGAGATCCTCGAAAATGCCTTCGGATTTTCTTCTTGCGGTGTTTACTCAAGGAAGCTTTTTCAAAGTCCTGCGGGAGTAGCGGGACAGGTGAGACCCCGCAGACGTGCAGCGTCGAGGATGCTCACCGCCCGCCCCGCGGTTCGCTGAGCATCCTGGAGCGGAAATCAACGGACAACATTACAGGTGATAATAAAACGATTTATACGAAAAAACTTTTTTATTAAAACTTGCCGACCCATCCTGAAAAAAGGTATTAAACCCCCAGGAGAGGTAAACTATTTTCGAAATATATAACAATCAATTATTTCTATTAGTATTGCGAAAAAAGTCAGCTGTCTGTACAAATGAATTATTAACCTTTCCTGAGTCGAAAGTATGTCTGCAGCTCTTCGTTTGTTTGTAAATTTACCCATTCTGTCTTTAAAAGGACTCATTCTCGGATTTCTTATTCAAAATCTGTGAATAACTGCTAAAATAATAGAGATAGTCTAACAAAGTTTTTGATAGAAAGAGTTGATATAAATGAGCTGGATTAAGAAACTGTTCCATATGTTTAAAGATAATGATGAAGAATATGAAGAATTTGAAGATCATGCGGATGAGCGAAACCAAGAGAAACAGCCTGCTTCTCAAAGTACAAAAGAAAGTTCAAGAGATGTAGATGCGAAAGTAGTTTATCAATATCCTAAAGGTCAATTCCGTTTTCCGGTCATACCTGACCATGAAGCAGCACGGGAAAATAAGAGGCAGCAAAAGCAGGAGCATACACGCGGGCAGACGGTTAAGGAAACACCTGAAAAACGGCAGCCAAGGGTAAGGGAAACGGAGCGGCAGAGAAAACCAAAACCAGCAGATTCTCCATTTCATGAAAAAAGGGTGCCCCGTTCTGCAGAAAGGGAGCGGCAAAAAAAGACTGCGCCATCACCTGCAAGTGAAGAAAAAATCCTGACCCGCAACGAAAGAGAGGCTGCCAATAAGAAAAGGCCTTTCCAGCCAACAGAAATTCCATCCCCGATATATGGGTTTAAGAGACCGGGTTCAAACACTCCTAAGGATCAATCAGGGAACGGGGAACAGGAAAATAACCGCAGGGAAATTACATACGATGAGGTTATGCGCAAAATTCAGCAGAAGCCTCAAAATGGGCCGAAGATGACTGCTGATGATTCGCCAAAAGAAAGAAAAACCGTCATTACTGATAAGCTGGAAGCTTTCCAGGGACAGGCTGCTGCATTGGAAAAAGAGGAACCGGCAGCAAAAAAATATAAAATAGGTGAAGCATCTGAATTAATGTTTGAAGTTCCGGAGGAAAACCAGGAAAAAGAACCCTGTGAAGTGGAAACACATGCAGCATGGGACGATGAGCTGGAACCTGTCATCCATCCTGGTTCTTCCAAACCAGCCGGCAATGAGTTTTCAAACCATGAAGAGTGCATTGATCATGAGAAAAAATCTGAAGTCAGCAGATCGCTCGCAAATATGATTGAAGAGGCTCTTCATGAAGAAGAAACAGAAGAAGAAACAGAAGAATACACAGAAGAATACACAGAAGAATACACAGAAGAATACACAGAAGACACAGCAGAACTTTCCGGACAGGATGATTTGAATTCTAATGCGATTCCAGAACCAGAGGCTGAAGAGGTCCCAGACGAAAGTCAATTAATCCAGGATATAAACATAGAATCAGAGAATGAAGAGATGTCAAATCCAGTGCAGGAAAGGAATGTTCAAGAAGAAAAGCCTTCTTCCAGAGGGTCAATCCCATTCAACGTCATTATGCTGAACAATGACAGAAAAAAATTGAACCAGCAGGGGAAAGTATCAAATCCGGCTGATGAAAAAAAAAATAATATCGCAATGTTTCCATCTGAAAGCATCCAGCAGTCTGCTGCTTCAGCAGAAAGAATTGAGGATTACTCGACTTCACCGGAATCGGACAGGATGAAGGAACAGCAGATATATCAGACGGAAGATGACATTTCGTATTATCAATTCCCTTCGCGGACATTACTGACACCGCCGGTAATCATGGATGAAGAATCTGATTGGCTTTACGAACAGGAACAGATGCTAAACTCCACCCTGCAGAATTTCAATGTCAGGGCCAGGGTTGTCAATGTTACGCAGGGACCTTCTGTCACAAGATTTGAAGTGCAGCCTGAACCGGGGGTCAAGGTGAATAAAATCACGAACCTCTCGGATGATATCAAGCTTAGTCTGGCTGCAAGGGATATTAGGATTGAGGCACCAATTCCAGGAAAGCATACAATCGGCATTGAGGTTCCAAACCAGAGCAGCCGCCCGGTATTTATCAGTGAGATCATAAACACCCCGGAGTTCCAGAATGGAAGCTCCCCATTGACGGCTGTGCTTGGACTTGATATCTCAGGAAAGCCGATTGTGACGGATTTAAGGAAAATGCCCCACGGTTTAATTGCCGGTGCAACGGGATCAGGAAAGAGCGTCTGTATCAACACGATCCTGGTAAGCCTTTTGTATAAGGCGAGTCCGGATGAATTAAAGCTTCTTCTGATTGACCCGAAAATGGTCGAACTTGCACCATATAATCGAATCCCTCATTTAGTCAGCCCCGTTATTACCGATGTAAAAGCAGCAACAGCTGCCCTGAAGTGGGCTGTAGAGGAAATGGAACGGAGATATGAATTATTTGCCCATGCCGGTGTGCGGGATATAAACCGTTTTAATGAGCTGGCTGAAGAGCATCAGCAATACTCAGATAAGCTTCCATTTATGGTCATTGTGATTGATGAGCTGGCAGATCTGATGATGATGGCGCCGGCCGATGTGGAAGAAGCCATTTGCCGGATAGCACAGAAAGCCCGGGCATGCGGAATGCATCTGATTATCGCAACCCAGCGGCCATCCGTAGATGTTATTACCGGCTTAATAAAAGCAAATGTGCCAACAAGGATTGCATTCTCTGTGTCATCCCAAATTGATTCAAGAACAATCATCGATATAAGCGGAGCGGAAAAGCTCCTGGGCCGGGGAGATATGCTTTTCCTTGAAAATGGATCCTCAAAGCCGGTCAGACTCCAGGGGACATTTGTTTCAGACAAAGAAATTGATGATGTAGTAGCCCATGTACGCAGGGAACAAGAACCTGATTACTTATTTGAGCAGGAAGAGCTTTTGAAAAAAGCCCAAGCCATTGAAGAAGAGGATGAACTGTTTTTTGAAGCATGCGAGTTTGTTGTTGATCAGGGCTCAGCTTCCACTTCAAGTCTGCAAAGAAGATTTAAAATAGGCTATAATAGGGCAGCCAGGCTGATTGATATGATGGAAAAGCAAGGGTTCATTTCAGAAAATAGAGGCAGCAAACCGAGGGATGTCCTTATTACTGCGGCTGATCTTGAATCCATACAAGACACTAGTACATTAAATTAATCCATGGTATTCTTTACTTGCATGTTTAAAATAATATGAATAACTACTACGATAACGAAGAAAGCATTCATAAGCCGGCGTCCTGCCGGCTTAGGGGCCTGCTCCTTGCAACGCCAAGTCTGCAGGCAAGCCTGCTTTCTTTCATGTTTGTAAGGAGCTTGGGATGAAAGAGATTGAAATGAAGGTTAAGGGAGAAATAAAGCGTCTGACAAACCAGACTT
Organism: Paenibacillus sp. FSL R5-0490; assembly: GCF_001956215.1. Taxonomy (GTDB): domain Bacteria; phylum Bacillota; class Bacilli; order Bacillales; family Cytobacillaceae; genus Cytobacillus. Next base: position 60,881 of record NZ_MRTQ01000025.1, read on the forward strand.
TTAAATTTGATGAACGTGTAAGAGATGGCTGGTTTTCAGCGGTTTACTTCCTAAAGACCAGAGAAATTGTTAAGAAATATCACGTTGATAAAATTGTAACTATGCAGTTTTTTCAAAAGAGTCATGCCGTTCTATGCGGTACGGATGAAGTCATTGCGCTGTTAAAAACATTTGCGGACCGTCCGGATGATCTGGAGATCCATTCATTAAAAGATGGTGACAAGATTTCACCCTTTGAAACAGTAATGACCATAACAGGAAGATATCAGGATTTCGGCTATCTCGAAGGAATCATTGACGGCATATTGGCCAGAAGAACTTCGGTTGCCACAAATGTCTATAATGTGGTAAAAGCAGCAGGAGTTTCCGGTGTTCAAAAACAGGTCATCTTCATGGGGGACCGGGATGATCACTATACCACCCAGGCAGGTGATGGATATGCAGCCTATATTGGGGGAGCAACAGCCCAGGCTACTCATGCGATGAACGAATGGTGGGGCAAAAAGGGCATGGGGACGATGCCGCATGCGCTGATTCAGATGTTTGAGGGAGATATCGTCGCGGCTGCTGAAGCTTATCAGGATACATTTCCTGAAGACGATTTAGTTGCTCTGGTAGATTATAACAATGATGCAATAATTGATTCCCTGAAAGTCGCAAGGGCTTTTGGCGATGAGCTTAAAGGTGTCAGGGTTGACACATCCAGAACGATGATTGATCAATATTTCTTAAGAAATCAGCATATCCTGGGAACATTTGACCCGCGTGGAGTCAATGCTGAACTGATTTTTGCTCTAAGAAAAGCGCTTGATGACGAAGGCTTCGGCCATGTGAAGATTGTGGTGAGCGGAGGCTTCACCGAATCCCGAATCCGTGATTTTGAAGAAAAGGGTGTTCCAGTTGATACTTATGGTGTGGGAAGCAGCCTTCTTAAGATCACCATTGGGTTCACGGGAGATAATGTGATGATAGACGGAAAGCACGCAGCCAAGGCAGGCCGCCGTTACCGCCCCAACCCCCGCCTTGAAAAAGTTGAATAACAGAGCAATACTTTTAAATGGATATGGAGGGCTCACTTTCGGTTTTGCATCCTTCTCGTAAAGCTGAACAGCTCCAGGGCGGGAATAGAGAGCCTTCCTGATATCCAATGGTTTATATGTAATGTTTAGGGAATAAATAGCTGGCAATACGTTACATAGTTTTTAAAATCGATTAATGATATAATGTTTCAATACATTAAAGTGTAAGTTTATCGCAGTCTAACGGGCAGTAAGACCCCCACTTCAAGACTCAGAGGAATCAAAGGAGGATAAGTGGGGATCAAACTGCCCGTAAAGGCCCGATTGGTTCAACTAACAATCAGTGGGGGATAAGGAAAACCCCCACTGATTGAAGTTTCACTTTATATAAATAACAGCGAAACAGCATAGCAGCACAGTCACGGAAGCATGTCTTCTCAGGGGATATGCGCAAAACTAGATATATGTCATATACTGTTTTACAGATATACGATGGTTGGAGGTTCTTTATATGACTATTTACCATTTCGTAGGTATTAAGGGGTCCGGAATGAGTGCATTGGCACAAGTTCTGCATGATATGAACTATCAGGTTCAAGGCTCCGATTTTGAGAAACACTTTTTTACACAGGTGGCACTTGAAAATTCCGGAATAAAGATCCTTCCCTTTCAAAAGGAAAATATACAGCCGGGCATGACGGTAATCGCCGGGAATGCATATCCGGACACGCATGAAGAGATTGAGGAAGCAATGAAGCTTGGCTTGCCTGTTGTGCGCTATCACCGCTTTTTAGGTGATTTTATGAAGAATTTCACAAGCATTGCAGTGACAGGAGCACATGGAAAAACATCCACTACAGGCTTGCTTGCACATGTTATGAGAGGTGCAAAACCAACTTCATTCCTTATTGGAGACGGTACGGGCAAAGGGGACGAAGAAGCTGAGTATTTTGTTTTTGAAGCTTGCGAATACAGAAGACACTTCCTTTCTTACTACCCGGATTATGCGATAATGACGAACATCGATTTCGACCACCCTGACTACTTTGCCAATGTTGAAGATGTTTTCTCTGCTTTTCAGGAGATGTCTTGGCAAGTGAATAAGGGCATTTTTGCATGCGGTGATGACGAACAGCTGCAAAAAATACAGGCTAAAGTGCCTGTCGTATTTTACGGTTTCGGAGAAGAAAATGATTTCCAGGCACGCAATGTAGTAAAGACGACTGAAGGGACAACATTTGACGTTTTTGTCCGCAATACCTTCTATGAGACGTTTTCAATTGCCGCCTATGGAGATCATAACGTCCTGAACTCTTTAGCTGTCATCGCTTTATGTCATTATGAAGAGATTGATGCGAAAATTGTTCAGGAACAGCTTCTTTCCTTTGAAGGGGTAAAAAGAAGATTTTCCGAGAAGAAAGTGGGCTCTCAAGTAATTATTGATGATTATGCCCACCATCCGACAGAAATTAAGGCAACTGTAGAAGCTGCCAGACAAAAGTATCCTGAAAAGGAAGTTGTCGCGGTTTTCCAGCCTCATACCTTTACGAGGACTCAGGCATTTCTTGAGGATTTTGCATCAAGCCTCAATTTGGCTGACAAGGTTTATCTATGTGAAATCTTTGGCTCTGCCCGGGAAAACCATGGAAAACTCACGATCAATGATCTAAAGGATAAAATTCCTAATGCACAAATTTTAAATGAGGAAGAAACAGCTATCCTAAGAAATCATGAAGAAAGTGTAATTATGTTTATGGGTGCCGGAGATATCCAAAAATTCCAGCAGGCATACGAAAACCAAATATAATTTATAAAAAAGGATGCTCCGCTCAGGAAGCATCCTTTTTTACATAGACTTGTAGCTCCTATTTTAAGTTCTCTGGATTTAATGCTTCCAGTTCAGCAATGACGAATCGCCCGTCTTTACGGATTAATACATCATCAAAGTAGATTTCACCGCCGCCATAGTCAGGGCGCTGGATGTTGACCATATCCCAGTGGATATTGGATTTATTGCCATTATACGCTTCGTCATAGCATTGTCCCGGTGTGAAGTGGAAGCTTCCATCAATTTTCTCATCGAACAGAATATCCTGCATCGGATGGAGAATGTACGGGTTAACCCCAATGGCGAATTCACCTATATAGCGCGCACCTTCATCCGTATCAAAGATTTTATTGATGCGTTCACTGTCATTGGCTTCCGCTTCAACAATTTTACCGTCTTTAAATGTCAGCTTGACATTTTCGAATGTAAAACCATGGTATGGAGATGGTGTGTTATAAGTGATAACGCCGTTCACAGACTCACGTACAGGGGCAGTATAAACCTCTCCATCAGGAATATTCATCTGGCCGGAGCACTTGATTGCCGGAATATCCTTAATCGAGAAGGACAGATCTGTGCCAGGGCCGGTGATCCGGACTTTATCGGTCTTATTCATTAATTCGACAAGGCTGTCCATCGCTTTATCCATCTTGCCGTAATCCAAGTTGCAGACATTAAAGTAGAAATCTTCAAATGCCTCTGTGCTCATTTTAGCAAGCTGAGCCATGGAAGAGTTTGGATAGCGCAGGACTACCCACTTCGTTTTTGGCACGCGAATTTCTCTATGTACTTTTTGACCTATTGTTGAACCATGGATTTTCATTTTATCATCCGGCACATCAGCCTGCTCGTTGATGTTATCTCCGGAGCGAAGTCCTATGTATGCATCCATTTTGCTCATAACATTTGCTTCAAATTCAGCCATCATATTGAATTGCTCTTCTTGTGCTCCTAAAAGCAGGGAACGATCCACCTGATGATCTTTTAAGGAGACAAAAGGGTATCCTCCAGCAGCGTATGCTTCCTTAACCAGTGCCGTCACTAATTCCTTCTGCAGTCCAAAATTTTCAATAAGGATCTTCTCGCCTTTCTGGAGACGGACTGAATAGTTAATCAAATTTTTGGCGAGTTTTTCAATACGGGGATCTTTCATGGATATATACCTCCATTAAATTTATTCTTCCGACAACTCTTATTGTAACCGAAATGAATGGTTTTGTTTAACCTTTTCCAATTATGCTAATATTTACTTTAACAGATGAAAATACCCGAATGAGAAGGAATTTGCACTTTACAAGTGGAATCTATTAATGTACTCCTGGTTTAGAGGCAGTGCATCTGGGTAAAAAGTTAGTATACAGACAACCGGAGGTGTAGGAATTGGAAATAATTTTATACTTAAGTGTAGCAGTCATTGCTATTGCATTCCTTGTTTTGGTCATTTATTTGGCAAAAACATTAAAATCCTTGCAAGGTACATTAGATAACGTTTCACACACATTAGCAGGCCTTGAAAGGCAATTAGACGGTGTTACGAAGGAAACTACAGTCCTTCTCCACAAAACAAATTCACTGGCAACAGATATTCAGCAGAAGTCTGAGAATCTGAACAGTGTCGTAACTGCGGTAAAAGAAGTTGGTGACTCTGTCCGCAAATTTAATGGATCCATTCAGAAAATCACATCTTCTGTTAACACACAGCTTGAACAGAATAAAGATAAAATCTCACAGGTGGTTCAGTGGAGCAATGTTCTCCTTGAAATCAAGGATAAGTGGAAAATGAGAAAAGAAGACCCTTATCAGTACAATGTCGGCGAGAAACAAATGCTTCCGCCCGAACGCCAGAGAGAAAGAGCACGATACTAGAATTAAAGGAGGAAAAAGGAGAATGAATAGCCAAGACCGTACTCAATTTGATTCAAACCAGGTAAAAACTGAGGAAAATATCAATACGAAGGATTTTATGATTGGTGCTCTTATAGGAGGAATGGTTGGCGCAGCTACAGCTTTGTTCCTGGCTCCAAAATCAGGAAAAGAGCTTCAAAGTGATTTAAGCGAAAAAGCGGCCATCCTGAAAGAAAAATCAGGTCAGTACCGCGAAACAGCTATGACAAAAGGAACTGAACTGGCAAATGCTGCAAAAGAGAAAACAAATGTGTTAACTCAAACAGTGACCAAGCAATCCAATGAGCTTGTAAATAAAGTGAAAAACTTAAAAGACTATCAAAATGGACAAGCTCCTGCAAACGGCACAGCTGAAGAAGAGGGAGCAGCTATCAATGATGAAACATTCCAGGCTGAAGGAAACGCTCCAGTCAATGATGCGGAAATCCAAATGAAACTGGAAGAAACGAAAAAGGCTTTTGACGAAACCGAGCAAAAGTATAACTAAACTATTTGTTTAAACAACGGTGAAGTGGTACGATAACTTCACCGTTGTTTAATTTTAGGAGGAGAGAAGAATGAAAAAATTTGATAGTCATGAAGCATTCAATCAAGCGGTAGAGTCAGGAGAGCAGCTGCTGCTTTTAAAACACAGCTCCACATGCCCGGTGAGCGGTGCAGCATATGAAGAATATGAAAGCTTTGTGAAAGAGAATAAAGATGTTAATGCTTATTATTTAGTTGTTCAGGAGGACCGCCCTTTGTCCAATCACATTGCAGAAGCTTTTCATATTAAACATGAGTCGCCTCAGGCAATTCTGTTTAATAATGGAGATGTAGTATGGCATGCATCACATTGGAAGATTACATATGACTCCCTTTTGAATGCAGTGAAGAAAAACAGCTAAAACCCATCCAATCGGATGGGTTTTTAATTTTTAGCTCTGTTTAATAGTTGAATGCTTATTATTTATGGCAGGCCACACAATTTTAAGGTGATCACCAGGCTCTACTGATTCATGAAAAGATGTTTGTTCCCCATTTTTCAAAAGGATGAAGCCGCCGGAAGAGGAAGCAGGCATATCGACATTAACATGACTGAATATATCCTGAAAAATAAAGGGGGATCTTGGTTTTTTCAGGATTGTTATCGCATCTCCAGCAGAAATCACGTCATCTTCGGTGAGTACAGCGCCTTCTCTCTGAAATTCGAGTATTCCCCTGGACAGCTCTATTTTCTTGCTGTTAAAAATGACAGGGATGCTCTCCTGAAGTTTCAGCTGCTTAATATCTGCTAATTCCTTTACGGTCAGAGTATTTCCTTTTTCAATGCGAAGATTGTCACCATCATCTACGATGCTGTGGCAATTAACCTCAAGGCCGTTTTTATAAAGCTTTCCGGAATGGCGCGGCAGAAAAGTCTCTTTTTCGTTAATGCTGATTCGAAAAGGCTTCAGCTCGTTTAATAAATTATTTAGATTTAAAATTGTTAAGATTTCTTCAACAGTTTCCGGTACTGTGCACACCACTTTATCCCGATCAGCAAGAGTCTGCTCGAGCGGGGCAACTTTTTCATTACAGGTAATGGCAGGGTGAATTGTATACTGTTTTCCGTTAATAGTGATAGTCTTTTCCGGGACTTCATCTATTAAATCCTTAATGCAAACTTCAGCAGGCAATCCGTCATGCCCTTTTGAAACGGTTATGCTATCCCCTGATTTGATTTCTTCATCTAAAGCACTTGGGATGTTGTTGCGAGTGATGACTGGAGCTTCTCCATGGCTTCCCGGAATCGTAATGCTTTGCCCGTTTAAATTGATAATCATGGCAAGGCCGGGCTTCCCGTAAAGCTTATTCATTTTAATGCCTGCTGCCAGCATACAATCCCCGACTGTCAGGTTTTTTACCTCAAATAGCCGGACAGGCTGATCGTTGACGTAAACAGTACAATATTGAACCGGCGCTTTTTTAGCGGCAATCGCAATTCCTATTGGGGTGACTAATTCAGGGCCCTGGTCTGTATAATCCGGTAAATGCAGCCCGCTGATAGCATCAATCCCTCTAATTGCAACTCTATTTGCCGGAAGGCCCAATCTGTTCGCTATCCTTTCAGGCAATCCGGGTGTTAAGCTCCCGCCGCCTGCCAGCATGACGGCTTTTGGCGGCCTGTTATTCAGCCGCACTATTTCTTCGCAGATGGAATTTGTCAAACGTTCCAGTGCTGGAGATATTTTTTCAATTGTCTCTTCTCTGCTGATTTCTGATTGGAAGCCGAGAATATCGGTGACAGTAATCGTATCGGATACGTGCAAGTCTCTTTTTGCCTTTTCTGCTAGAGGGAAGTCCAGCAGAAGCTGGTCACTAATGGCTTCGGTGATCTCATCACCTGCTACAGGGACCATTCCAAATGCAGTAACTGTCCCCAAATCTGTTATGGCAATATCGGATGTTCCGGCACCGATATCAACAAGTGCCACATTCAGCCTTCTCATTGAAGGCGGGATCAGGACATTAATAGCCGCGATTGGCTCCAGTGTTAAGGCTTCCATTTCCAGGCCAGCCCTTTGAAGAGCTGAGATGAGTGACTCCACTACAACCTTTGGCAGAAAGGTAGCAATGATTTCTACAGATGCTTCATCCCCCTGCTGATCAATCAGACTGCCGATTTCCTCTCCATCAAGGTGGTAGTATAAAACCGAATATCCAACACAATAGTAATAATAGCTTTTTTCAGCTGCCTGCTTTTCTGCTGCGATTGCCTGTGCCTGCTGAACCGCACTTAATTCAAGGTGAATTATATCCTGTTTTTGCATCATCGGTTTGCCTTTAATGGTGATCGATGTTTTAGATCTTTCTGTTTTTAAAGCCCTGCCAGCTGCTGCTACACAAACTTTATTTAATGGGCCGTGTTTCACTTCAAGTTCATCTCTTATTTCTGCTATAATTTTCGAAACAGCCGGAACATCATGGATCTGGCCATCGAGCATGGCCCTTTCTGCATGCTCCTTAATCACGATGTCTTTCACATGGTATTTGCCGCCGTCTTCCTCAAGAATAATTCCGACCACCGTGCGAGTGCCGATATCCAGTGCAAAAAGCTTTTTTTGTTCGTCCAAAGCAATACACCTTCTTTTGAATTGTCATAGAATGCTTAATTATGCCTTTATATTGCTTTATTACTTAAAAGCGTTTAATTAATAAAGAAATTTTTCGTGACATGTCTGAATAATTCATATATAATAACCCTAATTATAAAAAATGTATCATATATCGAGGGGCCGTAAAAGAGAAAGATGGAAATACTTAACTCGTGCTTAGGGTGCGGGCTTTGTGCATACATCCTGAAAATTCAAAACGGCTTAAATTGAGATTCGAAAGGAAGGGACAGGAAATGAGCAATAATGAACTGGATAAACTTCGTGATCGAGTGGATGAGCTGAATCTTCAGCTTTTATCTTTGATCAATGAAAGAGCTGAACTTGTTCAAGAAATTGGAAGAGTAAAGGAAACACAAGGGGTTTATCGTTATGATCCTGTCCGGGAACGCAAAATGCTGGACTTAATAAAAGAGCATAATGACGGTCCTTTTGAAAATTCAACAATTGAGCATATGTTCAAGGAAATATTTAAAGCAGGTCTTGAACTTCAAAAAGATGATCATAGAAAAGCGCTTCTTGTTTCACGCAAAAAGAAGCCTGAAAACACAATTGTGGACTTGAAAGGTGAAAAAGTAGGAGATGGCAATCCTCATCTTGTTTTTGGTCCATGTGCAGTTGAATCATATGAGCAGGTAGCAACTGTTGCTGAAGCTGTAAAAGCGAAAGGGCTTAAACTTCTTCGCGGAGGAGCATATAAACCAAGAACTTCTCCATATGATTTTCAGGGTCTTGGCCTTGAAGGCCTGAAGATTTTAAAAAGAGTGGCAGATGAATACGATCTGGCAGTTATTTCTGAAATTGTAAGCCCTAATGATATTGAAACAGCTGTAAATTATATTGATGTCATTCAAATCGGTGCAAGAAACATGCAAAACTTCGAGCTATTAAAAGCAGCGGGTGCTGTAAATAAGCCAGTTCTTTTAAAGCGCGGGATTGCAGCTACAATTGAAGAATTCATTAATGCAGCGGAATACATCATGTCCCAGGGAAATGGACAGATCATCCTGTGTGAGCGGGGAATCCGCACCTACGAACGGGCAACACGCAATACACTGGATATTTCAGCAGTGCCAATCCTTAAGCAGGAAACACATTTGCCTGTACTGGTTGACGTTACACATTCAACAGGCCGCAGAGATTTGCTTCTTCCGGCAGCAAAAGCAGCGCTGGCAATCGGCGCAGATGGTGTAATGGCAGAAGTTCATCCTGACCCGGCTGTTGCCCTTTCAGATTCAGCACAGCAAATGGACTTAAATCAATTTGATCATTTTATGTCTGAACTGCAATCTTCAGCATTGCTGAAAGTGTGATCATCGAATAAGAGCCGTTCGCGCATTCTGATTCGGCATCCACGGAACTATTCAATATACGGAGAGCCTTCTGCTAATGGCAGAGGGCTCTTTTTTTCGCTTGTAAAGTGAAGTTTTAAGTTTTTTTCAGAAATATAAGCCTTGACATTGCGGCAAATCCTGGACTGTCGTATGATTAAATACATAATTGTTCATGTGTAACTACTCACAAATTAGGATAAAAAATGAGTAGGTTATGTCGTGTTGCTGTAAAATATAAAATAATAGAAGTGACCGCTAATTAAAGAAGGAGTGTCAGTAATGAATGTAACAATATATGATGTGGCAAGAGAAGCGAATGTATCAATGGCAACGGTTTCTCGTGTTGTAAATGGCAACCCGAATGTTAAACCGGCAACAAGAAAGAAAGTAATGGAAGTAATTGACCGGCTTGGATACCGTCCTAACGCAGTTGCAAGAGGATTGGCAAGCAAGAAAACCACTACAGTCGGTGTGATCATTCCCGACATTTCCAGCACCTTTTTTGCAGAACTGGCAAGAGGCATAGAAGATATTGCGACAATGTACAAATACAATATCATTCTCAGCAACTCCGACCAGAATATCGAAAAAGAGATGCACTTGCTCAATACTATGCTAGGGAAACAGGTGGATGGTATAGTCTTCATGGGCGGCAACATTACGTCCGAGCTTGTTGAAGAGTTTGAAAAGTCTCCGGTTCCAATTGTGCTGGCCGGCTCTATTGAAGAAACAGGCAAAATTCCATCCGTAAATATTAATTATGAACAGGCAGCATTTGATGTCACAAAGTCATTTATTGAAAAAGGCCATAAAGATGTAGCGCTTGTGGTAGGACCCCTTCGTGAGCCGATTAATCAGGAAAAGAAGCTTGCAGGTTATAAGCGTGCATTGGAAGAATCTGAAGTATCCTTCCGCGAGGATTTGGTGGTTGAAGGAGATTATACGTACGATTCAGGTATAGAAGCCTTTGAAAAGCTGCTTGAGGCCGACCCTCGTCCAACTGCTATATTTGCGGGATCTGATGAGATGGCTTTAGGAATCGTCCATGGGGCTGAGGATAAAGGCTATCATGTCCCGAAAGACTTTGAGGTCATCAGCTCAGACAATACCAGATTGACCTTAATGGTCCGTCCCCAGCTGACGTCAGTTGTACAGCCATTGTATGATATCGGTGCAGTTGCCATGAGATTGCTTACGAAACTTATGAATAAAGAATCTGTCGATGAGCAAATTGTTGTACTCCCACATCGAATTGAAGAACGAAGCTCAACAAAATAAGAAACATGCCGATATAAAAGAAAAGCGGAAGCGCCTCGACCATCCCCGACAAGCGCTGGAGGTCCAGAAGTTGAAGTCGTTCTTTGACTTCAGCATCTGGACCGAAGTGACTCGGGGGGCTAGGCGCTGCAGCTGGACAAGGGAAGAAAGAAAAACGCCTTAATTTGAAAGGCGTTTCTTTCTGTCAAAGTTTATCGCAGTCTAACGGGCAGCAAGATCCCCACTTCAAGACTCAGTGGAATCAAAGGAGATAAGTGGGGGTCAAACTGCCCGTAAAGGCCCGATTGGTTCAACTAACAATCAGCGGGGAGAAAAGCACTCCCACTGATTGAAGTTTCACTTTATCCTAAAACTTTTAGATAATGCAGTGAATCAGGGAGAGAGAGTATGAGAAAGTTCGATATGTTAACACCTGCAGGGTTAATGGTGGGCATGGCTATGCTTATTTTTGGGATTATGTGGAATGGTGGAGCAGATGGATTTTTATCATTTATTGACCCTTCATCAATCCTTATTGTTTTAGGGGGATTAATAGCCGGGCTGCTTGTTAGTTTTCCATTAAAAGATATCAGGCATATGCCCACAGTTTTTAAGCAGGTTTTTTCCAATGAAGAACAAAGCGTTGGCGAGATGATTGGAATTTTTGTCAAACTCTCTGAGCGTGCCCGGCGTGAAGGGCTGCTGTCGCTTGAGGCTGAAGTCGGGAAAGTTGAAGATTCTTTTATTCGGAAAGGCATTTATCTCGCTGTGGATGGCATAGAGCCGGATGTCATTACTGACATTATGAATGCCGAAATAATGGCGATGGAAGAGAGGCACAGAAAAGGCAGGAGCATTCTTGAAAGAGCGGGTGAGTACGCTCCCGCATGGGGAATGATAGGGACTCTGATCGGCCTGGTTCTGATGCTGAAAAATTTAAATGATCCCTCCACTCTTGGGCCAAATATGGCCATTGCCTTATTGACTACTTTATATGGCTCACTTCTGGCTAATCTTATTTTTCTGCCGATGGCAGCAAAGCTGGCTTTAAAGACAGAGAAGGAAGTGTTTTTAAAGGAGATCATTATTGAAGGGGTCATCGGTGTTCAATCCGGTCAAAATCCAAAAATTCTGGAGGAAAAGCTGAGTGCCTTTTTATCCTCTGAGGAACGGAGAGAGCTTGAGAGAGCTGTAAACGCGGGGGAGGCTTTGGATCATGAGGCGTAGGCGAAGACCTCCTGAGCCTCCCAAGGGTGCCCCGCGCTGGATGGTGACTTTTTCAGATCTCGTCACATTAATTTTGGTTTTCTTTATTCTGCTTTTTTCAATGTCACAGATCGATTTAATGAAATTTCAGACGATATCTGACTCCTTCAGGGACAGACAGGTGCTTGATTTCCAGCCGTCCATCATCCCCGCGGAGAATCAGGGAGAAATGAAAGAAAATACGGAAGAAGAAGGCAGCGGTCAATCTGATTCACTTGATAAGCTCCAGATGGAAATACAGTCCTTTCTGGATGAGAATGGATTAGAAGAGGTGATAGTGGCAAACAGAACGGAGCGTGGTGTTGTTCTCGTTCTGCAGGAACAGGTTTTATTCGAATCCGGGGAGGCCAGTCTTATAGACAGCTCATACCCTTTCCTGGATAAAGTAGGAACCCTGTTAGCAAACATGCCCAACCTGGTGAAGGTGGAAGGACATACTGATGACCGGCCCATAACCACATACAGATATCCGTCCAATTGGGAGTTATCTGCCGCCAGGGCCAGTACAGTAATCAGATATTTAACAGAAGGGCATAAACTTGACAGCCACAGATTTATGGCTGTCGGCTACGGGGAAACCCGTCCCATCGTTCCCAATTCCGGACCGGAAAATTGGGAGAAGAACAGGCGTGTTGAAATCATTATTTCTGATCCGAAATTTAATGAAGAGAATAATCAATAAACAGGTCTGGCTAAAGCCAGACCTGTTTATTTGCGTGTGAAGAAATGGCAGCCGGATGTTTCCGGCCAGTCACTTTCTTATTTAGACTCTGTCATTGATTTGTTCCGGATGGGATATAGAACCTTGTCCAATGTCCGGGCATTTTTTTCAGTTATTTCACTTTTTCGGGGGATAGGGTTATATAAATCAGCCGGATCTTCCCATTCAGAGGGAAGAGGCACAGGTGCGTGTTCTTTCCACTTATTTATCCATTCCTCCGGGATATTGCCGTAACAATTAGAGTTTTCAGTCATTTCGAGCCAAATCATGGCCCATGCCCGGGGAACAACTCGCCAAATATCATAGCCGCCGCCGCCGACTGCAATCCATTTCCCTCCGCAATATTCATGGGCAATTTCATGAGCCAGTTTCGGAATTTCCCTATAGATTCTTATAGTAGATGATAGATGGGTAAGAGGGTCAAGGTAATGTGCATCAGCACCATTTTGCGTCAAAATTACATCAGGCCTGAAAAATTCCGCAACCTCCCGAAAAGCTGTACGGTATGCATGCAGCCAGGAATCGTCTTCAGTGAAAGCATCCACGGGAATATTGAAAGAGAATCCATATCCTTTCCCTTGTCCCCGTTCATTGATATTTCCGGTACCGGGAAACAGGTATCGGCCTGTTTCATGAATTGATAGGGTGCATACATCCGGGTCATCATAAAAAGACCATTGGACACCGTCACCATGATGAGCATCAGTATCTACATACAGAACACGGGCTTTATACTTTTCCTGCATGTACTTTATGGCTACTGAGCTATCGTTGTAAATGCAAAATCCGGAGGCTTTTCCCCGAAAACCATGGTGAAGGCCTCCACCAAGGTGCAGTGCATGCTTAGCACGTCCGCTCATTACGGCATCAACGGCTGCCAGGGTGCCTCCTACTAAAAGAGAGCTCGCTTCATGCATATTGGGAAATACGGGTGTGTCCTCAGTTCCAAGACCATAGTTTTCGCATGATTCCTCCGGAAGCTGTCCCCGGCCGGCAAGCTTGACAGCATTCACATAATCAGGATCATGAATCAGGTGAAGCTCTTCATCCGCAGCCTGGCGGGGCGGGATAATATGAGTGTCATCGATGGCATTTATATTTTTGAGCAAATCGAGTGTCAGCTTCAGCCTTATCTGATTAAAAGGATGATTTTTGCCGAATTTGTAATTCAGCAGGTCTTCCGAATAAACAAATACTGAATCATGTATCATAGTGACATCCCCGGCATATTTGGCCATAAAACGTGGTGGCCTGCTTTTTTCAAATCTTCCACTACAAGCGTAGGGTTCATTGTCTGTACCCTTATCACGAGTATTTTGAATTTATCATCCGTTTTGTCAGGATATACAAGGACACTCTGGATATTTGCTTTCCTTTTGCAAATGACTTCAGCGATTTCAAACAGCATGCCCGCCTTGTTTGGCACCTTAACTTCAATCTGCGAGCCTGGCTGATGAGCTCCCGTCAATTGAACTAATGTATGAAGCAAATCGGTTTCTGTGACAATCCCAACCACCTTATTATCGTTTAATATAGGCAGGCAGCCAATCCGCTGCTCGTAAAAAACCGCAGCAATTTCTTCAGCAAAATCAAGCGGATGACCAGTGATGATATCTGTCTTCATAATCATTTTTAACGGTCTCTGCAGATCTTCCTTAAACAGTTCTGTATGAAAAATAGAAGGGGTGGCATCCCGGATATCTCTGTCTGTTACAAGTCCCTGGAGTCTGCCATCTTCATCTGTTATCGGCAAATGCCGGATTCTTTTTTCGCTCATAATTCTTATGGCGTCGGCAATCGTGTCTTCTTTTGACAAAGCAGTGACATCCGTTTTCATAATTTCTTCAACAATCACCTTAAATGCCTCCTTTTAAAGTGAAACTTCAATCAGTGGGGGTTTTCCTTATCCCCCACTGATTGTTAGTCGCGTTCTAGTGTTGCTAAGGTCTCCGCTAGCGCTTCGATCAATCGACACTGCGAACCCGATTGGTTCAACTAAGCCTCTGCCTGCGCGACGGCAAGTTTCACTGTATCTCACCAATCGGGCCTTTACATTATAAAGCGAGGCGACTTGCCTTGGGGTGACAAGCATAAGACGAGCAGATGGT
>NZ_MRTQ01000026.1 GCF_001956215.1 Paenibacillus sp. FSL R5-0490
CTCCGTAAAGACGGATGGTGCCAAATGTTAGATAAACTCCAAAACTTGCTAGATAAATCAAAAATCCTGTTAGATAAATTCAAAAACCTGCTAGATAAATCTCCAAACACGCAAAATAAATCTCCAAACATGTCAGATAAATCGCACCACCCCATCTTCAAAGAATCTAAAAACAGTGCACATCCAGCAGCAGCTCAATCCAGTTTTGCCATCCTCAACCCAAAGAACAATCAACCATACACATCAGCTGCCATCCAAAAAACTTCCCCCAACCAAGCACAAACCCGCCCATCCAAAAATATATTGTTATCGACATTAACTTCCATTATCAGGTTTGGGAAGTCAAAAAATGGGGGAAAATTATTAATACCCGTCAATTGCAAGAAATTACATAAATCATGTATAATTAATGTCAAATATAGTCAAAGTCAGATAGGGGGAGGCCTGGTGAGAAATATATCCGACATAATTGAAAATTATCTCAAACAGGTTTTAGAGAAGAGTGAAAGGGAAATCGTGGAAATTAAAAGAAGCGAAATCGCTGACAAATTCCAGTGCGTTCCTTCTCAGATCAATTATGTGATCAACACCCGTTTCACGATTGAAAAAGGTTATGCAGTTGAAAGTAAGCGGGGCGGCGGGGGCTTCATCCGGATTATGAAAGTCCAGTCCTATGACCATGCTGATTTGATTGACCAGTTAATATCTTTAGTGCAGAGCAGGATTGCCCAGAGCAGTGCGGAGAATGTCATCTACCGTCTGGTAGAAGAAGAGATCATAACACACAGGGAAGCTAAAATAATGCTTAGTGTTATAGACCGTTCTGTCCTGTATATTGACCTTCCTTTCAGGGATGAGCTGAGGGCAAGAATGCTTAAGGCAATGTTGACCACTTTGAAATATAAATAGTAGTGAGCTGGAGAGGTGAAGTCATGATTTGTCAGGAATGTAATCAAAGGCCGGCCACGCTGCACTTTACAAAAGTTGTAAATGGAGAGAAAGCAGAGTTTCATCTTTGTGAGAAATGCGCACAGGAAAAAGGTGAAATGTTTATGCTGGGCAGCGGGTCCGGTTTTTCAATAAATAACTTGCTTGCTGGCCTTTTGAATATTCAGCCTGCCTTTCAGGGATCGGGCCAGGATCCTTTTCAGCAGGAGAAGGTTCTGCAGTGTGAGCAATGCTCCCTGACCTTTCAGCAATTTATTAAAGTTGGCCGTTTTGGATGCGCCAGCTGCTATGAGACTTTTAAAGATCAATTAAACCCCATTCTTAGAAGGCTGCACAGCGGGAATTCGTCACACAGCGGGAAAATCCCGGCCAGAATCGGGGGAACCATTCACTTGCGCAGGAATATTGATGATTTAAAAAATCATTTAAAAGAAATGATTTCCAAAGAAGAGTTTGAGAGAGCGGCAGAATTGAGAGACGAAATTAGGAAATTGGAAAAACAGCTCAATGCCGATCAAAAGGGAGGGGAGTAGCTTGTCGCTGGAACGTTTCATAAATCAAGCTATCAGCTCCTGGATGAGTGCGGAAGGCCCTGATTCCGATATTGTATTAAGCTCACGGATCAGGCTCGCCCGCAATATAAAGCAATATAAATTCCCTACCTTATTTTCAAATGAAGAAGCAGAAGCAGTCATTGAAAAAATAAAGGCAAGGGTGGAGCATTCTTCTTTTTCAAAACTTGGGGAAATGGAGCTTTTATTAATGGATAACCTTCAGCCGCTTCAAAAAAGAGTGCTGATGGAAAAGCATCTGATCAGTCCCCATCTTGCTGAGAATTCAACTCATGGTGCCTGCCTTCTTTCTGAAAATGAAGAAGTCAGTATCATGATTAATGAAGAAGACCATATAAGGATTCAATGCCTGTTTCCGGGGTTTCAGCTTTCTGAAGCCTTAAATATGGCAAATGAAATTGATGATTGGCTGGAGGAAGAAGCCGATTATGCATTTGATGAAGATATTGGCTTTTTAACAAGCTGCCCCACAAATGTAGGAACAGGGCTCAGGGCATCGGTTATGATGCATTTGCCTGGCCTCGTTCTCACACACCAAATGAACCGGATTATCCCGGCAATTAACCAGTTAGGTTTAGTTGTTAGAGGAATTTACGGGGAAGGCAGCGAAGCTTTAGGTAATATCTTTCAAGTTTCAAATCAGATCACTCTCGGAAAGTCAGAAGAGGATATCGCCGAGGATCTGAAAAGCGTTGTCAGTCAGCTGATTTCTCAGGAAAGATCGGCAAGGGAAGCATTAGCAAAGACTTCTAACATACAATTAGAAGATAGAGTCTTCCGCTCTTATGGCGTTTTATCAAACAGCCGGATCATTGAATCCAAGGAAGCAGCACAATGCTTGTCTGATGTTCGCCTGGGGATTGATATGCAGTACATTAAAAACATATCAAAGAATATATTGAATGAGCTGATGATCCTGACACAGCCCGGTTTCCTGCAGCAGTATGCAGGCGGGCCGCTCAGACCGCATGAACGCGATATCCGCAGGGCTTCACTAATTAGGGAAAGATTAAAAATGGAAGATCAAGAGTTGGGAGGATGAAATTATGATGTTCGGACGATTTACGGAAAGAGCTCAAAAAGTATTGGCGTTAGCACAGGAGGAAGCAATCCGTTTAGGACATAATAACATCGGAACAGAGCATATTCTGCTTGGGCTTGTACGCGAAGGTGAAGGAATTGCGGCTAAAGCTCTGTATGCTTTAGGCCTCGGCTCTGATAAGATCCAAAAAGAGGTTGAGAATTTAATTGGCAGGGGGCAGGATGCTTCCCAGACCATTCACTATACACCGCGTGCCAAGAAAGTGATTGAACTTTCCATGGATGAAGCAAGAAAGCTTGGCCACTCCTATGTGGGAACAGAGCATATCCTGCTTGGCCTGATCCGTGAGGGCGAAGGCGTTGCTGCGAGGGTATTGAATAACCTTGGAGTCAGCCTCAATAAAGCGCGCCAGCAGGTGCTTCAGCTGTTAGGCAGCAATGAATCCGGCAGCCATCAGGGAGGCTCGGCAGCCAATGCGAACACCCCGACCCTGGATGGATTAGCACGTGACCTGACTGCTATTGCCAGAGAAGGAAGCCTCGATCCAGTTATAGGACGAAGCAAAGAAATTCAGCGTGTGATTGAAGTATTAAGCCGGAGAACGAAAAACAACCCGGTTCTCATTGGTGAGCCTGGTGTGGGTAAAACAGCCATTGCAGAGGGCCTAGCGCAGCAGATTATTAACAATGAAGTGCCGGAGACTCTTCGTGATAAAAGGGTTATGACGCTTGATATGGGTACAGTAGTTGCCGGAACAAAGTATCGCGGTGAATTTGAAGACCGCCTGAAGAAGGTAATGGATGAAATCAGGCAGGCAGGAAACATCATCTTATTCATTGACGAGCTTCATACATTAATAGGAGCAGGAGGAGCAGAAGGAGCGATTGATGCTTCCAACATTCTAAAGCCATCTCTTGCCCGCGGCGAACTCCAGTGTATTGGTGCAACTACACTTGATGAATATAGAAAATACATTGAAAAAGATGCGGCACTTGAAAGAAGGTTCCAGCCTATTACAGTGGATGAGCCGACTGCCGAAGAATCTGTTCAAATCCTTGAGGGGCTGCGCGACCGTTACGAAGCCCATCACCGCGTAACCATTACAGATGCAGCGATTGAAGCAGCCGTAAAGCTGTCAGACCGCTACATTTCAGACCGCTTTCTTCCGGATAAGGCGATTGATTTAATCGATGAAGCGGGTTCAAAGGTAAGATTGCGGTCTTATACTACGCCTCCAAACCTGAAAGAGCTTGAGGTTAAGCTTGAGGATGTAAGAAAAGAGAAGGATGCAGCCGTACAAAGCCAGGAATTTGAAAAAGCGGCTTCCTTAAGGGATACGGAGCAGCGCCTGCGTGAACAGCTGGAAGAGACGAAGAAAACATGGAAAGAAAAGCAGGGCAAAGAAAACAGTGAAGTGACGGTTGAGGATATTGCCAATGTGGTGGCCAGCTGGACGGGAATCCCTGTTTCGAAGCTTGCCCAAACTGAAACAGAAAAGCTTCTTAATCTGGAAGAAATCCTTCATTCCCGTGTAATCGGGCAGGAAGAAGCCGTTAAGGCCATTTCGAAGGCTGTCCGCCGTGCCCGTGCTGGCCTTAAAGATCCGAAGCGCCCGATTGGCTCATTTGTATTCCTTGGCCCGACTGGAGTGGGTAAAACTGAGCTGGCCCGTGCATTAGCAGAAGCGATGTTCGGTGATGAGGATGCGATGATCCGCATCGATATGTCAGAATACATGGAGAAGCACTCCACATCCCGTCTGGTCGGTTCTCCTCCAGGTTATGTAGGGTATGAAGAAGGAGGCCAATTAACCGAAAAAGTCCGCAGAAAACCATATTCTGTTGTGCTTCTCGATGAAATTGAAAAGGCCCACCCTGATGTATTCAATATCCTATTACAGGTATTGGAAGACGGAAGATTAACAGACTCGAAGGGAAGAACCGTTGATTTCCGCAACACTGTTCTGATTATGACATCCAATGTAGGTGCTGAAGCGCTTAAGCGGAACAAATACGTTGGCTTTAACATCCAGGATGGGGAACAGGATTACAAAGATATGAAAGGAAAGGTAATGGAAGAGATGAAGAAGTCCTTCCGTCCGGAATTCCTGAACCGTATCGATGAAATTATCGTTTTCCATGCATTGGAGAAAAAGCATCTTCAGGAA
The DNA here is from genome assembly GCF_001956215.1 of Paenibacillus sp. FSL R5-0490. Classification (GTDB taxonomy): domain Bacteria; phylum Bacillota; class Bacilli; order Bacillales; family Cytobacillaceae; genus Cytobacillus. Next base: position 4,730 of record NZ_MRTQ01000026.1, read on the forward strand.
ATCGTTTCGCTTATGTCTGATACCTTAACGAAACGTTTGAAGGAACAGGATATTACATTGGAATTAACAGATGCAGCCAAAGAAAAAATCTCGGTTGAGGGCTATGATCCTGAGTACGGAGCACGTCCGCTCCGCCGGGCCATTCAAAAGCATATTGAAGACCGTTTATCCGAAGAGCTGTTAAGAGGAACAGTCCTAACTGGGCAAAGCGTGGTAATCGATGTGAAGGATGGAGAATTTGTGGTGAGAACCGCAGAACCAAGCAGAACAGCAAACCTTCAAAAATAAGGTGTAACGGACCATATTATATAAACATCAGTGATCACACACAGCAAAAAGGTACACGTCCCTGTTATACGTGTACCTTTTTGTACTCTTTCAGGACATTTTTAAATACAGCCTTAAAAGAGGTTTATTCAGCCGTTTTATGTTAATTTTAAGAGAGAAAAAGATATCAGGACAAAAACATTTTAAGACCCGTTGGAAAAGGGAATAGGAAGTAAACGTACTTCTTTCATCACTGGTTCTTCCATGCAAGGCCGGTAATCATAAGATTTTCCTTTACCGCGGCTGGTATGAATGTACAGAGAGGGGAAGAAGTATGGCTAAAAGAAAAACGAAATTCATGTGCCAGGAATGCGGCTATGAATCAGCGAAATGGATGGGGAAATGTCCGGGGTGCGGACAATGGAATACGATGGTGGAAGAGGTGGAGAAGCCAGCTTCAACGAGAAGAGGCGCTTTTGCACATTCACAGGGAACGTCCATAGCGGCAAAAGCTACGCCAATTACATCCATCGAAACAGTCAGCGAACCCCGCATACATACCGATTTAAAAGAATTAAACCGTGTCCTCGGGGGCGGGATTGTAAGAGGTTCCCTTGTTCTGATCGGGGGAGATCCGGGCATCGGGAAATCAACGCTTCTTCTTCAAGTGTCCTCACAGCTTGCGAACAGGAAGCACTCGGTCCTCTATATATCAGGGGAAGAATCCATGCGCCAGACGAAGCTGCGGGCTGACCGCTTAGGTGTTTCTTCAGACAGTCTGCTCGTTTATTCGGAAACCAGCCTTGAAGAAATCAGCAGAACGATTGAAACAGTCAACCCTGACTTTGTCATTATCGATTCCATACAGACGATTTTCCACCCGGAAGTGACATCGGCGCCGGGGAGTGTTTCCCAGGTTCGGGAATGTACCGCTGAACTGATGCGCATTGGCAAAACGAAGGGAATTGCCATTTTTATCGTAGGGCATGTTACAAAGGAGGGCTCCATTGCGGGTCCAAGACTTCTTGAGCACATGGTGGATACGGTTTTATACTTTGAAGGTGAACGCCATCATACATACCGGATTTTACGAGCTGTAAAAAACAGATTCGGGTCAACAAACGAGATGGGCATTTTTGAAATGAAGGAACTTGGGCTTGAGGAAGTAGCCAATCCATCGGAAATTTTCCTCGAAGAGCGGTCACAGGGGGCTGCCGGTTCAACAGTCGTTGCTTCCATGGAGGGGACGAGGCCTGTTCTTGTTGAAATTCAGGCGCTTATTTCCCCGACAAGCTTTGGAAATCCAAGACGAATGGCAACCGGAATCGATCATAACCGGGTCCCGCTACTGATGGCCGTTTTGGAAAAACGGGTCGGAATGCTCCTGCAAAATCAGGATGCCTATTTAAAAGTCGCTGGCGGAGTAAAGCTTGATGAACCGGCAATTGATTTGGCCATAGCGGTGAGTATTGCGTCGAGCTTTCGGGATAAGCCAACAAAAGCAACAGACTGCATCATTGGAGAAGTAGGACTCACCGGCGAGGTCAGGAGAGTCTCAAGAATCGAACAAAGAGTGCAGGAGGCGGCCAAGCTGGGCTTTGAACGGGTCATCCTGCCGGCGAATAATCTTGGCGGCTGGAGCGCACCGGGAGGAATCGAACTGATCGGAGTTAGCTCTGTTGGTGAAGCGCTAAAGGCTGCGTTAGGGGGATAAACATGGAGACTAAAAAAATGGGCGAAAAAACAATGAGTGAAATCCTTCGATTCATGGCTCCGGGTACGTCTATCAGGGAAGGGATTGATAATGTTCTGCGTGCCAATACAGGCGGGCTGATTGTATTAGGCTCTAAAGAAAAGCTGAGCAACCTTGTTGATGGGGGTTTTCAAATTAATTGCCCATTTTCGCCAAGTTATCTGTATGAGCTGGCCAAGATGGATGGGGCTATTATTTTAAATGAAGAGGGGAACATGATTCTGATTGCGAATGCCCAGCTGGCTCCTGATCCCGGTGTGCCCTCTACAGAAACGGGCATGCGGCATCGGACGGCTGAGCGGGTAGCCCGGCAAACAGGCGCATTAGTGATTGCCATTTCCCAGAGACGCAATGTCATTACCCTTTATAAGGGGCATTCCCGCTATGCGCTGAGGGATATTGGCGTTATTTTAACGAAGGCGAATGTAGCCGTCCAGACGCTTGAAAAATATAAGGTCGTTCTTGAACAGAGCATCGGCAATCTCAGCATCCTGGAATTTGAGGAGCTTGTTACCTACAGCGACATCCTGCATGTTTTTCATAATATCGAAATGGTTCTGCGCATTAAAAATGAGCTGCTCACCTATTTAAGTGAACTGGGCACCGAAGGAAGGCTGATCCGGCTCCAGATGAATGAGCTGCTGGTGGAGCTTGAACGGGAAGCAGAATGGATTATTAGAGATTATGCCCAATCAAGAGACATCGACTCCAGGGAGGCGCTTGTCAAACTGCAGGTCCTTTCAAAAGGGGAAATGCTCGAAGACTCTGTCATTCTAAAGCTTCTGGGCTACAACGGGTATATTCACACGGAAGAATTCAAATGTCCCCGCGGCTTCCGCATGCTGAATAAAGTTCCGCGCCTGCCGCCAATTATTATTGAAAATCTGATCAACCGGTTTGAAGAATTCCCCAATATCATCACGGCAACTGTAGAGGAGCTCGATGAGGTGGAAGGAATCGGGGAAGTGCGGGCAAGAAAAATTAAAGAGGGACTTAAGCTCATAAAAGAGCAGGTTTTTGCGGATCGTCAGCTATAAAGAGACCATTGAACTATGTAATTAGTTATGCTAAAATGGTTGGTTAATTATTTGACAGTTTATTGCCAATGGTGCTACCCTTAAAGTGGATGAAAGTATTAATTTAAGCAGTTGTTTTATTATCGTGAAATAATTATAAGAGACAAAATTGAAATTACCCCGGATTCAGGGTTTCAATTTTGTGAATTTGTTTATAATGATTAAAAGGAGGTGAAGGAATGTTAAAACGTATTGTACAGGCATGCTTCCTTATTATAGGGGTAACGCTTGGAATATTTTTAATTCCTGACTTATTAAAATTAATCAATTTAGATGACATTCCTCTTTTAAACAATCCATACGTGTCCGCCATTTTAGGTGCTATTATTTTTTATCTTTTAACTTTTTGGGCGGTTGATCATGTCGTCAATTTTGTGAGATGGGCAGAAGAATCACTGGTAAAAGTACCTATAACAGATATTATTTTTGGAAGTGTCGGCCTGGTTTTTGGATTAGTCATTGCCTTTTTAATCGGATATGCCCTAAATGCGATTGAGGTGCCGATTCTGAATACAGTAGCTCCCATTGTGCTGACGCTTATATTCGGCTATCTGGGATTTCAGGTTGGCTTTAAAAAGCGGGATGAGCTTTTAAGCTTATTTACCAAGAAAAAGAAAAGCAATGAAGAAGAAATTGACCCTGAAGCTGCACCTAAAAAATCACTTAAGATTCTTGACACAAGCGTTATTATCGATGGACGCATTGCTGATATCTGCCAGACTGGCTTTTTGGAAGGCACGATTGTCATTCCGCAGTTTGTGCTCGAAGAACTTCAGCATATTGCTGATTCATCAGATGTATTAAAGCGCAACCGAGGCAGACGGGGTCTGGATATATTAAACCGGATTCAAAAAGAGCTTTCGATTAATGTGGAAATCTATGAAGGTGATTTTGAAGAAATCCAAGAGGTGGACAGCAAGCTGGTGAAGCTGGCTAAGTTAACGAATGGCGTCGTTGTGACCAATGATTTTAACTTAAACAAGGTTTGTGAACTGCAAAAGGTGGCAGTCCTTAATATTAATGACCTGGCTAATGCTGTCAAACCGGTTGTGCTTCCAGGTGAAGAAATGAAAGTACAGGTAATAAAAGACGGCAAGGAACAGAATCAGGGGATTGCCTATCTGGATGACGGCACGATGATCGTGGTGGAAGAAGGCAGAAATTACATTGGCAAACATATTGACGTGCTTGTCACAAGTGTTCTGCAGACATCAGCCGGAAGAATGATCTTTGCAAAACCCAAGCTTCTGGAAAAAGCTTTATAATGTATGATGGAAAGTAGGACAGAACGTGCAGGGAGATTGATTTCCCTGCCTTTTTGCCTGCTTTTTTAAAAGAGGAGTCAAAAAATATGAATTATCAAGCGATTCTCCCGGCAGCCGGGCAGGGGAAACGAATGGGAGCCGGAAAGAATAAGCTTCTTCTGGAAATTGGAAATGTCCCTGTGTTTATACATACGTTAAGAGTTTTTGAGAGTGACCCGGAGTGCACAGGCATTTTTCTGGCCATTAATCCTCAGGATGAAGAAGAAATGCGGAATCTGTTAAAAAAGCATCAGATTAAGAAGGTGGCTGCTATGGTTGAAGGCGGAAGGGAAAGGCAGCATAGCGTCTATAATGCGGCCAAGGCAGCTTCGGGTGAGGAAGTAGTCCTGGTTCATGACGCTGCCCGCCCTTTTATTACCCGGGATTTACTGCAGCCCCTGGTGAAGGCAGCCTGGGAAAAAGGAGCTGCTGTTCTGGCAGTGCCGCTGAAGGATACCGTTAAAAAAGCTGACGGGCATTTAATTACAGAAACACTTGAACGTTCCTGCCTGTGGGCTGTTCAGACTCCACAGGCCTTTCGCGTTTCTTCCCTGCTTGAGGCACACCGCAAGGCAGACGGAGACGGCTTTTTAGGAACAGATGATGCGAGCCTCGTGGAGCGGTTAGGCAATGAAGTGGTGATTGTTGAGGGAAGTTACGATAATATTAAGCTGACTACGCCGGAAGATATTTATTTTGCGGAAGCAATTATAAAGAAAAGAAGCCATATGTAAAGGGGATTGTTATCATGTTTCGGATTGGACAAGGATTTGATGTTCACCAGTTTGCTGAAGGACGCCCCCTGATTATCGGGGGAATTGAAATACCATATGAGAAAGGGCTTTTAGGGCATTCAGATGCAGATGTCCTGCTGCATACAGTGGCAGATGCCTGCCTTGGGGCCATTGGAGAAGGGGACATTGGGCGGCATTTTCCTGATACCGATCCTGAATTCAAGGATGCCGATTCGGCAAAGCTGCTGCAGCATGTATGGGGAATCGTAAAAGAAAAAGGGTATGAGCTGGTTAATGCAGACTGCACCATCATTGCCCAGAAGCCGAAGATGGCTCCTCATATCGGTAAAATGCAGGAGCGGATTGCAGAGCTTCTGGAAACCGAAAAAGAAAATATTAATGTGAAAGCGACCACTACAGAAAAGCTTGGCTTTACGGGACGGGGAGAGGGAATCGCTTCCCAGGCAGCTGTTTTGCTGAAAAAGATAGAGAACCGCTAAAATTACCTTTCAGAAGAAAAACCTGAGTGTTAAAATATAGCTTACGATAAACTCAAGATTTTAAGGAGGAAATCAGTATGTCAAATGAAATCCGCGTCCGCTACGCTCCGAGTCCGACTGGGCATTTACATATCGGAAATGCGAGAACGGCGCTTTTTAACTATTTGTTTGCAAGAAGCAAAGGCGGAAAGTTCATCATCCGCATTGAGGATACAGATAAGAAACGGAATATTGAAGGCGGCGAAGAAAGCCAGCTTCATTATTTAAAATGGCTTGGCATGGATTGGGATGAAAGTATTGACAGGGAAGGCGAATACGGCCCATACCGCCAATCTGAAAGAAATCATATCTATGAAACCTACTACAAAGAATTGCTCGAGAAAGGGCATGCCTATAAATGCTATTGTACGGAAGAGGAGCTTGAAGCAGAGCGTGAAGCTCAATCTGCAAAAGGCGATACTCCTGCTTACTCAGGAAAATGCCGCCACTTGACAGAGGAAGAAAGAGCTGCGCTTGAAGCTGAAGGCAGAAAGCCGAGCATCCGCTTCCTGGTGCCAAAAGGCAAGATGCTGACATTCAATGACATGGTAAAAGGGGAAGTGTCATTTGAGTCGGATGGCTTCGGCGATTATGTCATCGTCAAGAAAGACGGCACGCCTACCTACAACTTTGCGGTAGCAGTGGATGATCACCTGATGAAAATTTCTCATGTTCTGCGCGGGGATGACCATATTTCCAATACGCCTAAGCAGCAGATGATTTATGAAGCATTGGGCTGGGACCTTCCGGTGTTTGGCCATATGACCCTGATTGTCAATGAAAGCCGCAAAAAACTGAGCAAGCGCGACGAGACGATCATCCAGTTCATTGAACAATATGAAGAGCTTGGCTATTTGCCGGAAGCACTCTTTAACTTTATTGCTCTACTTGGCTGGTCTCCTGCAGGGGAGGAAGAGATTTTCTCCAAAGAAGAATTCATCGATATCTTTGATGAAAACCGCCTTTCAAAATCTCCTGCCCTTTTCGATAAGCAGAAGCTTGAATGGATGAATAACCAGTACATGAAGAAGCTAGATCAGGAGCGATTGGTGTCCATTTCAGCCCCTCACCTGGTGAAGGCAGGGAAGATCAGCGAAAACTGGCAGCAGGAAAACGAAGAGTGGGTTAATAGCCTGATCACTCTTTACCAGGAAAAAATGAGCTTTGGCGCTCAGATTGTCGAGCTTTCTGAGCTTTTCTTCACAGAGGAAATGACCGTTGATGAAGAAGCGAAGGAAGTTCTGGCTGAAGAGCAGGTTCCTGAAGTGCTGACTGCATTCCTGCAGGAAATTGATGCACTTGCAGAATTCAAGGCAGATGAAATTAAAGCGGCTATGAAGACTGTACAGAAATCAACAGGCCACAAGGGCAAAAAGCTCTTCATGCCAATCCGTTCCGCAACGACCGGCCAAACCCATGGACCGGATCTGCCGCAGGCAATTGAACTTTTAGGAAAAGAAAAAGTAAAAACTCGATTAATGAGCATTATTGGTTAACATCTTGGAGAAAATGTAATATAGTATTAAGTAAATTATTCTATATTGAAAAGTGTTGAAGAGGAAAAGTAAGAAAAAAGATGCTTTTTAGAGAAAACCATCACCGGCTGAAAGTGGTTTAAGCCTCTCTTTATTCTGAAGTGCGCCTCTGAGCCTCAATTCGAACGGACGCCATGCTTCCAAGTAGATTTGAGCGGAAACTTATCCGTTAACAAGTTAAAGTTGAGGCTGTTTAAGCCTAAACAGAGTGGAACCGCGCGTAAAGCGTCTCTGTCCGATTGTGGCAGAGGCGCTTTTTTTATATGCAAAACCTGCAAGAAATTAGTATATGAGAAAAATATTTATTACAAAGAAGATCTATGCCAGGAGGGGAAAAGAACCATGTTTGCAAGAATGAAGGAAGATATCGAAGTGGTATTTGAACAGGATCCGGCAGCAAGAAGTTATTTGGAAGTAATATTAACCTACTCAGGATTGCATGCTGTCTGGTCACACCGCATTGCCCATGCTCTTTTTAAGCGTAAGTTTTATTTTCTTGCAAGAGTGGTTTCCCAGATCAGCCGCTTTTTCACAGGAATTGAAATTCATCCGGGAGCAAAGATCGGCAGACGCTTTTTTATCGACCATGGCATGGGGGTTGTCATCGGGGAAACATGTGAAATCGGTGATAACGTAACAGTTTTTCAGGGAGTGACATTGGGAGGAACCGGGAAGGAAAAAGGCAAGCGCCATCCTACCATTAAGGACAACGCCCTGATTGCAACCGGCGCTAAGGTTTTGGGCTCTATTACTATTGGAGAGAATTCTAAGATCGGTGCAGGCTCTGTTGTTCTTCATGAGGTTCCGCCAAATTCAACAGTAGTCGGGATTCCTGGAAGAGTGAAAGTCCGGGATGGTGTGAAAATTAGCAAAGATTTAAATCATTGTGATCTTCCCGATCCAATTGCAGACCGGTTTAAGGAACTGGAAGGGGAGCTGCGGGAATTAAAAACGGAAGTGGAAACATTGAGGAAAGAAAGGAGCCAGATTCATGGCCATTCAAATCTATAATACACTTACTCGTCAAAAAGAAGATTTTATTCCCTTGGAAGAGGGAAAAGTGAAAATGTATGTGTGCGGGCCAACCGTTTATAACTATATCCATATAGGGAATGCCCGTCCGCCGATTGTATTTGATACCGTAAGAAGATATCTTGAGTTCCGCGGCTTCGATGTACAGTATGTCTCCAATTTTACAGATGTGGATGATAAGCTGATCCGCGTGGCGAACGAACTGGGAACGGATGTTCCTGCGGTTGCAGAACGGTTCATTAATGCCTATTTCGAGGATGTTTCTGCCCTCGGCTGCAGAAGAGCTGATGTCCACCCGAGAGTGACAGAAAGCATCGATATCATAATTGAATTTATCCAGACATTGATTGATAAAGGCTTTGCGTATGAATCTGAGGGAGATGTCTATTACCATACCCGGAAATTTGATGAGTACGGCAAGCTTTCCCATCAGTCCATTGATGAATTGCGTGTCGGCGCCCGCATTGCCGTCGGCGAGAAGAAGCGGGATTCCCTTGACTTTGTTCTTTGGAAAGCGGCGAAGGAAGGGGAGATTGCGTGGGAGAGTCCTTGGGGGCAAGGAAGACCCGGATGGCATATTGAATGCTCGGCGATGGCAAAGAAATACCTTGGGGACATGATTGACATCCATGCCGGCGGTCAGGATCTGGCCTTCCCGCATCATGAAAATGAGATTGCCCAGTCAGAAGCATTGACAGGAAAAACCTTCGCCCGCTACTGGATGCACAACGGGTATATTAATATCGACAACGAAAAAATGTCTAAATCACTGGGGAATTTCGTCCTGGTTCATGACATTATCCAAAAGCATGACCCGCAGGTTTTAAGGTTTTTCATGCTGTCGGTTCATTACAGGCATCCGATCAACTACAGTGATGAGCTTCTGGAAAACACCCGGACAGGGCTTGAGCGCATTAAAACGTCTTATCACAATTTGCAGCACCGCAGAGAAGCAAGTGTGAACCTGACCGATAATAATCAGGAGTGGCTGGATAAAATTACAGCTCTTCATGAGCAGTTCATTCAAGATATGGATGATGATTTTAACACAGCGAATGCTGTATCCATTTTGTTCGAACTGTCAAAGCTTGCGAATTATTATCTGATGGAGAAAAACACAGCGGTGGAAGTGATCGATGCTTTCACGAAAGAATTTGAAACGCTGTTTGATGTATTGGGGCTTTCACTTGAAGAGGCACATGCAGACCTTCTGGATGAAGAAATCGAGCAGCTGATTGAAGAGAGGCAGCAGGCCAGAAAAGAGCGAAACTTCGAACTGGCAGATAAAATCCGCGATCAGCTGAAAGAAATGAATATTATCCTTGAAGATACACCGCAGGGAATCAGATGGAAAAGAGGCTAAGCAATGCTTCACTATGATAACAATGTAGATGAAAAACAATTGAATAGTCTTGCCCTGGCGTATATGGGAGATGCAGTATTTGAGACCTATATACGCCACCATCTCCTGCAAAATGGACGGGTCCGGCCTCATTTTCTCCATAAGGAGGCGACCCGGTATGTTTCTGCAAAAGCCCAGTCCCTGATCATTCATGAATTAATAGACGCTGAACGGCTGACTGAAGAAGAACTGGCAGTCGTCCGAAGGGGGCGGAATGCCAAGTCCGGTTCGGTGCCGAAAAATACAGATGTCCAAACATACAGATACAGCACAGCTTTTGAATCGCTGATTGGCTATCTGTTTTTAGCGAAAAGACAGGAGCGCATGGAAGAGCTGATTCTGGAATCCATAGATTTAGTTGAGAAAAAGAAAGGAGGAGCGGTAAAATGAGCCAGGATTTTATCATTGGGAAGAATCCCGTCATCGAAGCATTGAAGTCAGAGAGGGATATTAATAAGATTTTTATTGCAGAAGGATCGCAAAGCGGGCAAATGCAGCAGGTAATCGGTTTGGCGAAGGCCGCCGGGGTGCTGGTCCAGTTTGTGCCTAAGAAAAAAATAGATGGGATGGCAGAGGGAAACCATCAAGGCGTTATCGCACAGGTTGCTGCGTATCAATATGCTGAAATCGATGATTTGTTTGCTGCTGCAGAAAAGAAAAATGAAGCACCATTCTTCCTGCTGCTGGATGAAATTGAAGATCCGCACAATCTGGGATCCATCATGAGAACGGCCGATGCAGTGGGTGCCCATGGGATCATTATTCCGAAGAGGAGAGCGGTCGGGCTGACAGCAACGGTAGCTAAAGCTTCAACAGGTGCGATCGAGTATATTCCGGTTGTCCGTGTTACCAATATGGCCAGAACGATTGATGAATTAAAAGAAAGAGGCGTCTGGATCGCCGGTACGGATGCAAAAGGGAAACAGGACTACCGTCAGATGGATGGGGCGATGCCTTTAGGTCTTGTGATTGGCAGTGAAGGTAAAGGAATGGGCCGCCTGATACGTGATAAATGCGACTTCCTCATTAACCTGCCGATGGCTGGACATGTTACTTCCCTTAACGCATCAGTTGCGGCTGCACTGCTCATGTATGAGGTTTACCGGAAACGGCACCCGCTTGAGGGATAAAAATGGACATCCTTCTTGTTGACGGATACAACATAATTGGTGCTTGGCCAGAACTCAGGGAGCTCAAAAACAAGGATTTATCATCAGCCAGAGACCGCCTGATTGAAAAAATGGCCGAGTACCAGGGATATTCCGGGTACAGAGTGATTGTCGTATTTGATGCCCATTATGTAAAGGGCACGGAAAAAAAGTTTAAGAATTCAAAGATCGAAGTTATTTTTACGCGGAATAATGAAACGGCAGATGAACGCATCGAAAAACTGGCTATTGATCTCAGCAATATTAAAACCCAAATTCATGTGGCAACCTCCGATTTTACAGAGCAATGGGTCATATTTGGCCAGGGGGCCCTAAGGAAATCAGCGAGGGAGCTGCTGAATGAAATGAATTTGATTGAAAGCAGCATCGAAAAAAAAGTAAAAAAAATTCAGGAGAAAAAGCCGGTTTCCAAGATACCTCTCAGTGATGAAGTGGCAGAAATTTTCGAAAAATGGCGCAGAGGAGGCCAATGAGCGGTTGACGCTTGAAAAAACCGTGCTGTATAATGTTTCTAACCATGCTTGTACGGTCGGGGGGATCCTAGTGAGTGCTGACTTCAAGACAATCGAAGAAAATCTTATAGACTTTATACAGCTAGAGGACGAAGAAATAGTGGAGCTCGTGCATAAGGGCGAGAGTGAGGCGCTGGATTATCTGATTCATAAGTACCGCAACTTTGTCCGGGCAAAAGCAAGATCCTATTTTTTGATTGGCGCAGATAAAGAAGATATTGTACAAGAGGGGATGATCGGCTTATACAAGGCGATCCGTGACTTTAAAGAGGACAAGCTGTCTTCATTTAAAGCGTTTGCCGAGCTGTGCATCACCAGGCAAATCATAACCGCCATTAAGACGGCGACCCGCCAAAAGCATATTCCGCTGAACTCATATGTGTCTCTGGACAAGCCCATTTATGATGAGGAATCGGACAGAACGCTTATGGATGTAATCTCCGGGGCGAAGGTTATGGACCCTGAAGAGCTGATTATCAACCAGGAAGAATTTGATCATATTGAAGTGAAAATGTCCGAGCTTTTGAGTGACCTTGAACGCAAGGTGCTTGCTCTTTATCTGGATGGGCAGTCCTATCAGGAAATTTCCGAAGAACTGAACCGGCATGTTAAATCGATTGACAATGCTCTTCAGCGGGTAAAAAGAAAGCTGGAAAGATATCTGGAAGTGCGTGAATTTTCCCTGTAGACAGAATTTCCCAACACCTTGCCTTTTTTGCAGTTATTGACATGTTTTAGGGTGCATGTTAAAGTTTTAAGGGCGTAATGTGACTTAGTAGGTGGAAATATGACAAAAAAAGTGATTTTAGCTTGCTCCGTATGTGGTTCCAGGAACTATTCCACTGCGGGAAAAAATGAAGCTGTTCGGCTGGAATTGAAGAAATTCTGCAGCACATGCAGTGCTCATACGATCCATAAAGAAACAAAGTGATTATATAGATAAGAAGTTTGTTCTTTTAATAGACTGAAGCTGAGTGTTTTAGGCAGATTGGAAGACCGGTCTGATTTGAAGCCGCTTTCGCTTCTTGTTAAAGGATATATCTTTCGAAAGTTGGGGGTTACGAAATGCAGCGCATCGTGAATTTTTTCCGTGAAGTTGGCCGGGAAATGAGAAAGGTCAGCTGGCCTAAACGCAAAGAGCTGACAAGCTATACTGTTACCGTTCTTGCTACAGTAACGTTCTTCGCTCTGTTTTTTGCAGTGCTTGACCTGGGAATTTCTGAATTGATTCGTATAATTCTTGAATAACCCCTGAGTTTCCATGGTATAATGGAGAATAACACAGGAAACATTTGCAAAGCCCGGAAACGGGTTTTTTAATTTGGAGAAAAATAATAAATTGTTGAATACAGGGAGGGAAGGACGAACAAGTCCTCGTGAATGGAAAAGAATTGGTATGTTGTTCATACGTACTCCGGCTATGAAAATAAAGTGAAAGCCAATCTGGAGAAACGTGTTGAATCAATGGGTATGCAAGATAAGATCTTTCGGGTGGTAGTCCCTGAAGAAGAAGAAACAGAATTTAAGAACGGCAAGAAAAAAGTAGTGAAGCGCAAGGTCTTCCCTGGTTATGTACTGGTAGAAATCGTGATGACAGATGATTCCTGGTATGTAGTAAGGAATACTCCGGGTGTAACCGGATTCGTAGGTTCGGCAGGTTCAGGCTCAAAGCCGACTCCGCTATTGCCTGAGGAAGTTACTCATATTCTTAAGCATATGGGTGTTGAAGAAGCCCGCTTTGATATCAACTTTGAAATCGGGGAAACGGTTAAGGTGAACGAAGGTCCGTTTGCGAACTTCACAGGCTCGATTGAAGATATTGATAAAGATAAGGCAAAGATTAAAGTGCTTGTGAACATGTTTGGCCGTGACACTCCGGTTGAACTTGATTTTTCACAGATTGAAAAACTGTAAGAATCAGCCTTCTGTGAAAGTACTTTTATATATCTTTGTAAAAAAACTTGAAATTGGCTTTGAAAAGTGATAATATTTCAAAGGTCAGTATGTCTCGGACAAAGAGACTGGACAGTAGTTAAAAGTTCTTTATCTTAATATAAAGACTATAAGTTGAGTGGGAGGGAACTTTCCCTATTACCACATCACGGACTTTAAGGAGGTGTGTCTCGTGGCTAAAAAAGTAATCAAACTTGTAAAGCTGCAAATCCCTGCAGGTAAAGCGAACCCTGCACCACCGGTAGGACCGGCACTAGGTCAAGCAGGTGTTAACATCATGGGATTCTGTAAGGAATTTAACGCTCGTACAGCTGAACAAGCTGGCTTAATCATTCCTGTAGAAATCACGGTTTTTGAAGACCGTTCATTTACATTTATTACGAAAACTCCTCCTGCTGCAGTTCTTCTTAAGAAGGCGGCTGGAATCGAGTCTGGTTCTGGTGAACCAAACCGTAATAAAGTAGCAACAGTCAAGCGTGACAAGGTACGCGAGATTGCTGAAACAAAGATGCCTGATCTAAACGCTGCAAGCGTAGAAGCTGCAATGCGTATGGTTGAAGGTACTGCACGCAGCATGGGTATCGTAATCGAAGACTAATCCATGTATGAAGCAGATTAAGGGATGAGGTTGCGACGTTGAATTTGGTTTCACTCGCAACCTTTGTTCTGTCAAGAGCGGGCGCCTTAATGGGCGCCTCCGCTTTTCGTGTCGAGCTGCGGCGCCTTTGAACCAGGCGCCTCCGCTTTTACTCGTGGGAGGTTATTCCGCTAAAACCACAATCAAGGAGGAAATAAAAATGGCTAAAAAAAGTAAGAAGTACGCAGAAGCTGTGAAGCTTGTTGATTCTTCAAAAGCTTACCCGATTGCTGAAGCAATTGAACTTACGAAGAAAACTAATTTTGCAAAATTTGATGCAACTGTTGAGGTAGCATTCCGCCTTGGAGTTGACCCTAAGAAAGCTGATCAGCAAATCCGTGGAGCAGTTGTTCTTCCAAACGGAACTGGTAAAACTCAGCGCGTTCTTGTATTCGCTAAAGGCGAAAAAGCGAAAGAAGCAGAAGCTGCTGGAGCAGATTTCGTAGGTGATTCTGAATACATCAACAAAATCAGCCAAGGCTGGTTCGACTTTGATGTAATCGTTGCTACACCTGACATGATGGGTGAAGTTGGTAAACTTGGCCGCGTATTAGGACCTAAAGGCTTAATGCCAAACCCTAAGACTGGCACAGTTACTTTTGACGTTCAAAAAGCAGTTAACGAAATCAAAGCAGGTAAAGTTGAATACCGTGTTGACAAAGCTGGTAACATCCACGTGCCAATCGGTAAAGTATCTTTCGAAGACGAAAAGCTTGTTGAAAACTTCAACACTATTTTCGACACAATGATGAAAGTGAAGCCTGCTGCTGCTAAAGGAACTTACATGAAGAACGTTTCTGTTACTTCTACAATGGGACCTGGCGTTAAAGTAGATCCTTCATCTGTTGCAGTAAAATAATACCAATTGACATTCTGAAATACATGGTGTAATATGTATTTTGTTGTTAAAATATAATAACATTTGTGCCGTAGACAGCAGGTGCTTAATTGCTTAATTCCCTGCCGAGGTATTACGATAGAATTGCTTTTTCTTGCTATTGTATACTTCCTCCATGTCTGCAAAGTCGTGGAGGTTTTTTATTGGACGGTATGAATGTAGAAAAATTCTACAGGAGGTGTAAGGATGAGCAGCATTATCGAACAAAAGAAACAAATCGTAGACGAAATTGCTGATAAGCTTAAATCAAGTTTATCAACAGTTGTTGTTGACTACCGTGGTCTTACTGTTGCTGAAGTTACTGAACTTCGTAAACAGCTTCGTGAAGCTGGCGTGGAATTCAAAGTATACAAGAATTCAATGACTCGCCGTGCTGCTGAAGCTGCTGAACTTTCAGGTTTAAACGATTCTTTAACTGGACCTAACGCAATCGCGTTCAGCACAGAAGATGTAGTTGCTCCAGCGAAAATCCTTAATGATTTCGCGAAAAAGCATGAAGCACTTGAAATTAAAGCAGGTGTAATTGAAGGAAATATCGCTTCAGTAGAAGATATCAAAGCTCTTGCTGAACTACCATCACGCGAAGGCTTGCTTTCTATGCTACTCAGCGTACTTCAAGCACCTATCCGCAATCTTGCTCTTGCTGCAAAAGCTGTTGCAGATCAAAAAGAAGAACAAGGCGCGTAAGTTAATTTTAGCGTTAAACTAATAGATTCAAACCAAAAATAAGGAGGAAACATAATCATGACTAAAGAACAAATCATTGAAGCAGTTAAATCTATGACTGTTTTAGAACTAAACGACTTAGTAAAAGCTATTGAAGAAGAATTCGGTGTAACTGCTGCTGCTCCAGTAGCAATGATGGGCGGAGCTGCTGCTGGTGGCGCTGCTGAAGAGCAAACTGAATTTGACGTTGTTCTTGCTTCTGCAGGCGACCAAAAAATCAAAGTTATCAAAGTGGTACGTGAAATCACAGGTCTTGGACTTAAAGAAGCGAAAGAACTTGTTGACAACACTCCAAAAGCTCTTAAAGAAGGCATTTCTAAAGAAGAAGCTGAAGAAGTTAAAGCTAAGCTTGAAGAAGTTGGAGCTGGCGTTGAAGTTAAGTAATAGCCTTTATGAAAAGTCCGCTGCTTAAGCGGGCTTTTTGTTTTGGAAAATATTAAAAAGAGCGAAATGTATATAACTGTGGATTAGTTTGTCTCCGTCTAGCTTCAGCCATTACGCTTTTGTTATAACTTTTTGCTTTTTAATGGGCAATCCTATATAATTCCTTCGAAACCACATAATTGTGATTCTCCTTTTATCTTCTTATATATACTCCTGGAGGTGATTTCATGTCTGAACACTACTATTCCAAAACACAGCAAGTTGATAGCAGCCCTAAAACCTGGAGCTATACTTTAAAGGAATTCCCGTTCCGCTTTAAAACAGACAACGGTGTTTTTTCAAAGGGTGAAGTGGATTTTGGGTCAAAATTATTAATCGAAACATTTGAACAGCCGGAAGCGGATGGGAATATTCTCGATGTCGGCTGCGGATATGGACCTATCGGGCTGACTGCTGCAAAGCTTATGCCGGAACGGACTGTTCATATGGTTGATGTAAATGAGAGGGCTCTTGGACTGGCGAAGGAAAATGCTGAATTGAATGGCATCAAGAATGTCCAAATCTATGAAAGTGACCGTCTTGAAAGTACGAAAGGCAATAAGTTTGCGGCTATCCTGACAAACCCGCCAATCCGCGCCGGGAAAAAGATAGTGCATGATATTTTTGAACAAAGCTTTGAGGCTCTGATATCGGGCGGAGAGCTATGGGTTGTCATCCAGAAAAAACAGGGCGCCCCATCCGCGATCGATAAACTGACAGAGTTATTCGATGAAGTGGAGACAGCAGAAAAGAAAAAAGGCTATTTTATATTAAGAGCAAAAAAAGATTGACTTGACTTTTTTGCTATGTTAGCATTGTAAAATGCCAACATATTATATTTCTATTTATAACTAAATTTATCTAATAGTTGTATAAATTTGGTTTTAATGGGAAAGCTAACAAAATAATAGTCGTATTGTGAAAATGTGGTTTTTGAAGTGAAAACCCTTTTTCTTTTTGTCTTATAAGAATGGAGGTTTGGCTTTATGTCCCTGTGCTTTTTCGGGGAAAAGCCTGCTTCTGGGCCAGTTTTACTGGCTGGCTTCGTGCGCCATCGGTTCAGTTGCTAATACCTGAACCGATAGGCAGGCGCTCATTGCTTTTCTTATAGGATGATATAAATTGCTATTAGCAACAATAACGCTTGATTTGAGGGGTGAATCAGTTGACAGGTCAACTAGTTCAGTATGGACGACACCGCCAACGTAGAAGTTACGCACGAATCAGTGAAGTTTTAGAATTACCAAATCTAATCGAAATCCAAACCTCTTCTTATCAATGGTTTCTTGATGAGGGTTTACGAGAAATGTTCCATGATATTTCTCCGATTGAAGACTTTACTGGTAATTTGTCGCTTGAATTTATTGATTACAGCCTTGGCGAACCAAAATATTCCGTTGAGGAATCGAAAGAACGAGATGTTACATATTCTGCACCTTTACGTGTGAAAGTGCGTCTTGTAAACAAAGAAACAGGCGAAGTTAAAGACCAGGATGTCTTTATGGGTGACTTCCCGCTTATGACAGAGACAGGTACGTTCGTTATTAATGGAGCGGAACGTGTCATTGTATCCCAGTTAGTGCGTTCTCCGAGCGTATACTTCAGTGGAAAGCTTGATAAAAACGGGAAAAAAGGCTATACAGCAACCGTAATCCCGAACCGCGGCGCATGGCTTGAGTATGAAACAGATGCCAAAGACGTCGTATACGTCAGAATAGATCGTACTCGGAAACTGCCCGTTACGGTTCTTTTGCGTGCACTTGGGTTCGGCTCTGATCAAGAGATCATCGATTTGGTTGGAGACAACGAGTACATTCGCAATACGCTTGAGAAAGACAATACGGAAAGCACTGAAAAAGCGCTTCTTGAAATCTATGAGCGTCTTCGTCCGGGCGAGCCGCCAACGGTCGAAAATGCAAAAAGCTTGCTTGTCTCAAGATTCTTTGATCCAAAACGTTATGACCTTGCGAACGTTGGACGTTATAAGATCAATAAGAAGCTTCATATTAAAAACCGCCTGTTTGGCCAAAAACTGGCTGAAACGCTTGTGGATCCAGAAACTGGCGAAATCATTGCGGAAAAAGGCGTTACACTTGACCGCCGTACATTAGACCGCATTCTTCCTAACCTTGAGAAGGATATCGGCTTCAAAACGGTAAGCCTATTAGGCGGAGTAGTAGATGATGAAGTATTGCTTCAGTCTATTAAGATTTACGCGCCTAATGAAGATGGTGAAAAGGTCATCAATGTGATCGGCAATGCCTATGTGGAAGAAGCAGTGAAAAACATTGCACCTTCTGACATCATCGCATCTATCAGCTATTTCTTTAACCTTCTGCATTCTGTAGGAGATACAGATGATATTGACCATCTTGGAAACAGACGTCTTCGTTCAGTCGGAGAACTATTGCAGAACCAGTTCCGCATCGGTTTATCCCGTATGGAGCGTGTGGTCCGCGAGAGAATGTCCATCCAGGATACTAATACGATTACACCTCAGCAGCTGATTAATATCCGCCCTGTTATTGCGTCAATTAAAGAGTTCTTTGGAAGCTCTCAGTTGTCCCAGTTCATGGACCAGACAAATCCGCTTGCTGAACTTACACATAAGCGCCGTCTTTCTGCGCTGGGGCCTGGCGGTCTGACGCGTGAACGTGCCGGTTTCGAAGTCCGTGACGTTCACTACTCTCACTATGGACGTATGTGTCCGATTGAAACGCCGGAGGGACCAAACATCGGTCTGATTAACTCCTTATCTTCATTTGCGAAGGTGAACCGCTTCGGCTTTATCGAAACACCATATCGCCGAATCGACCCTGAGACCGGAAAAGTTACATCCCGCATCGACTATCTGACAGCCGATGAAGAGGATAACTATGTAGTGGCTCAGGCAAATGCACTTCTTGGTGACGATGGTTCATTCCTTGACGAAGAAGTAGTTGCCCGTTTCAAAGGTGAGAACACAGTTGTCAAACGCGACCGTGTTGACTACATGGATGTATCGCCGAAACAGGTAGTATCTGCTGCGACAGCATGTATCCCATTCCTTGAAAACGATGACTCCAACCGCGCCCTGATGGGAGCGAACATGCAGCGTCAGGCTGTGCCATTGATGCAGCCGGAAGCGCCAAGAGTCGGAACTGGTATGGAATATGTATCAGGTAAAGACTCAGGTGCAGCAGTCATCTGTAAGCATGAGGGAATTGTTGAGCATGTAGAAGCCCGCGAAGTTTGGGTTCGCCGTATTCAAAATGTAGATGGCCAGGAAGTTAAAGGCGATCTTGATAAATACAGAATGCTTAAATTCATCCGATCCAACCAGGGAACCTGCTACAACCAGCGTCCTATCGTCGCTGTTGGCAACCGTGTAACAAAAGGAGAAATCCTTGCTGACGGTCCTTCCATGGAACTTGGTGAATTAGCTCTTGGACGCAACGTTCTTGTAGCGTTCATGACTTGGGATGGCTATAACTACGAGGATGCGATCATCATGAGTGAGCGCCTTGTAAAAGATGATGTTTATACATCCATCCATATTGAAGAATATGAATCAGAATCACGCGATACAAAGCTTGGACCTGAAGAGATCACAAGAGATATCCCTAACGTTGGGGAAGATGCACTGCGCAACCTGGACGAACGCGGAATTATCCGTACAGGTGCGGAAGTAAAAGATGGCGATCTTCTAGTTGGTAAAGTAACTCCTAAAGGGGTAACGGAACTGACAGCTGAAGAAAGGCTATTGCACGCAATCTTTGGTGAAAAAGCACGTGAAGTCCGTGATACATCCCTTCGTGTGCCACATGGCGGAGGCGGAATTGTACTGGATGTTAAAGTGTTTAACAGAGAAGACGGAGATGAGCTTCCTCCAGGTGTTAACCAGCTTGTACGTGTATATATCGTTCAGAAGCGTAAAATCTCTGAAGGTGACAAGATGGCCGGACGTCACGGTAACAAAGGTGTTATCTCCCGTATTTTACCGGAAGAAGATATGCCTTACCTGCCGGATGGCACTCCAGTAGACATCATGTTAAACCCTCTTGGGGTTCCATCGCGTATGAACATCGGACAGGTGCTTGAGCTTCACCTTGGTATGGCTGCCAGAGCTCTTGGCATCCATGTTGCATCTCCTGTATTCGATGGTGCACGTGAGGAAGATGTATGGTCAACGATCGAAGAAGCAGGCATGGCGCGTGATGCGAAGACTGTTCTTTATGATGGACGTTCAGGCGAGCCGTTCGACAACCGTGTATCTGTCGGTGTCATGTATATGATCAAACTGGCACACATGGTTGACGATAAGCTTCATGCCCGTTCAACAGGACCTTACTCTCTTGTTACGCAGCAGCCATTGGGCGGTAAAGCTCAGTTCGGCGGACAGCGTTTCGGTGAGATGGAGGTATGGGCACTTGAAGCATATGGTGCTGCCTATACACTTCAGGAAATCTTAACAGTTAAGTCCGATGACGTAGTTGGACGTGTTAAGACTTATGAATCAATCGTCAAAGGCGAGAATGTTCCTGAACCAGGTGTACCGGAATCATTCAAGGTACTGATCAAAGAGCTTCAAAGTTTAGGTATGGATGTTAAGATTCTATCCGGCGATGAAGAAGAAATTGAAATGCGCGACATGGAAGATGAAGATGAAGTTCAGCAGGCTGAATCATTGACAATCGCTCCGGAAACGCAAAACGAAGAGCAAGTAGTTACGAAAGAATAATTTCATATAAATTCCTTCATCCCTGGGCGCTCCGCCTTACATGGCGGATGCCGCTGGGGATATTATTGGCACTTTGCTGCTGTTTGAGCAATAAGGGTAAAACCCGGAGATCAAAAGGGAGGTAGGCCCCTTGCTAGATGTAAACAATTTCGAGTATATGAAAATAGGTCTTGCTTCACCGGATAAGATACGTTCTTGGTCACATGGTGAAGTTAAGAAGCCTGAAACGATCAACTATCGTACATTAAAACCAGAAAAAGACGGTCTATTCTGCGAGCGCATTTTCGGACCGACGAAAGACTGGGAATGTCACTGTGGAAAGTATAAGCGTGTTCGATACAAAGGCGTGGTCTGTGACCGATGCGGCGTTGAAGTAACACGTGCGAAAGTCCGCCGTGAAAGAATGGGCCATATTGAACTTGCAGCCCCTGTATCCCACATTTGGTATTTCAAGGGCATCCCAAGCCGTATGGGTCTTGTGCTGGACATGTCTCCTCGTGCACTTGAGGAAGTTATTTACTTCGCTTCTTATGTTGTAACGGATCCTGGCGATACGGCTCTTGAGAAGAAGCAGCTGCTTTCTGAAAAAGAATACCGTGCATACCGTGAAAAATACGGAAACAAGTTCCAGGCATCCATGGGTGCTGAATCCATTAAGAAGCTTCTTTCTGACATAGATCTCAACAAAGATGTAGATACCCTTAAAGAGGAACTGAAAACCGCCCAGGGCCAGCGACGCACTCGTGCAATCAAGCGCCTGGAAGTACTTGAAGCTTTCCGAGGTTCTGGAAATGAACCTTCCTGGATGATTCTCGACGTTCTTCCGGTTATTCCTCCGGAGCTTCGTCCAATGGTACAGCTGGATGGCGGACGTTTTGCCACTTCCGACCTGAATGATCTGTACCGCCGTGTAATCAACCGCAACAACCGTTTGAAGCGTTTATTGGACCTTGGTGCTCCAAGCATTATCGTTCAGAACGAAAAACGCATGCTTCAGGAAGCTGTAGATGCGCTAATTGATAACGGCCGCCGCGGAAGACCGGTAACTGGACCAGGAAACCGTCCGTTAAAATCACTATCGCATATGCTTAAAGGGAAACAAGGACGCTTCCGCCAGAACTTGCTTGGTAAGCGTGTTGACTATTCCGGACGTTCGGTTATCGTCGTAGGACCAAACTTAAAAATGTACCAGTGCGGACTTCCAAAAGAAATGGCATTGGAATTATTCAAGCCATTCGTTATGAAGGAATTAGTGGAGAAGGGCTTAGCCCACAACATCAAATCTGCAAAACGCAAAATTGAAAGAGTACAGCCGGAAGTTTGGGATGTTCTTGAAAGTGTTATTAAAGAGCACCCTGTATTGCTTAACCGTGCCCCAACTCTTCACAGGCTCGGCATTCAGGCATTCGAACCGACATTGGTTGAAGGACGCGCTATTCGTCTTCACCCGCTTGTATGTACTGCTTACAACGCAGACTTTGACGGTGACCAAATGGCTGTTCACGTGCCGCTTTCAGCTGAAGCACAGGCAGAAGCCCGCTTGCTGATGCTGGCAGCACAGAACATTCTGAATCCGAAAGACGGTAAGCCAGTTGTTACTCCTTCTCAGGATATGGTACTAGGCAACTATTACCTGACACTAGAAAGAGCCGGTGCAGTTGGCGAAGGTATGATTTTTAAAGATACAAGCGAAGCGCTGCTTGCTTATCAAAATGGATATGTGCACTTGCATACAAGAGTAGCTGTCCATGCTGGGTCCTTAAATAATCAGACTTTCACTGAAGAACAAAATAAGAAGCTTTTATTGACTACGGTTGGAAAGCTTATTTTCAACGAAATTCTGCCTGAAACATTCCCTTACATTAACGAGCCTACAAAAGAAAACCTTGAGATTGAAACTCCTGTGAAATATTTTGTAGAGCCTGCTACTGATGTAGCTGCCGTTATCAAGGAAATGCCTCTGGTAGATCCGTTTAAGAAAAAAATCCTCGGAAACATCATTGCGGAAGTCTTTAAACGCTTCAAAATTACGGAAACGTCTAAAATGCTTGACCGCATGAAGAACCTTGGATTCAGGCACTCCACAAAAGCCGGTATCACAGTCGGTGTTGCTGATATCGTAGTATTAAAGGAGAAGCAGGAAATTATCCAGGAAGCACAGAGCAAGGTTGATAATGTAATGAAACAGTTCAGACGCGGTCTTATTACTGAAGATGAGCGTTATGATCGTGTTATTTCAATCTGGAGTGCAGCGAAAGATAATATCCAGGCAAAATTAATGAAGTCATTGGATAAATCCAACCCGATCTTCATGATGAGTGACTCCGGTGCCCGTGGTAACGCGTCCAACTTCACTCAGTTAGCCGGTATGCGCGGACTGATGGCCAACCCGGCTGGACGTATCATTGAATTACCGATCAAATCGAGTTTCCGTGAAGGCTTAACAGTACTCGAGTACTTTATTTCCACACACGGTGCCCGTAAAGGTCTTGCCGATACGGCTCTTAAAACAGCTGACTCAGGTTACCTGACTCGCCGTCTTGTTGATGTTGCGCAGGATGTCATCGTTCGTGACGACGATTGCGGAACTGACCGCGGCTTGCTTATCGCATCCCTCAAGGATGGTACTGAAGTCATTGAAGCGCTTGAAGAGCGTCTGATTGGCCGATATGCAAGAAGAAATATCAAGCATCCTGAGACAAATGAAGTGATCGTGCCTGAAAATGGATTGATCACTGAAGATATTGCAGTTGAAATTGTTTCAGCCGGCATTGAAAAGGTATGGATCCGTTCAGCATTCACTTGCAACACCCGCCATGGTGTATGTAAGAAGTGCTACGGCCGCAACTTAGCTACCGGCCAAGAGGTTGAAGTTGGTGAAGCAGTAGGTATTATCGCTGCCCAATCCATCGGTGAACCAGGTACACAGTTAACGATGCGTACCTTCCATACCGGCGGTGTAGCAGGAGATGATATCACTCAAGGTTTACCGCGTATTCAGGAAATTTTCGAAGCGCGTAATCCTAAAGGTCAGGCAGTTATTTCAGAGATCGATGGTGTAGTAGTCGGCCTCAACGAAGGACGCGACCGCCAGCAGGAGATTGTTGTCCAGGGTGAAGTTGAGTCTAAGACTTACACAGCACCTTATACAGCCCGCTTAAAAGTAGCTGTAAACGACGAAGTAGTCCGTGGACAGGAACTGACTGAAGGTTCTATTGACCCTAAAGAGTTAATTAAAGTGAGAGATGTAACAGCTGTTCAAGAATACTTGCTGCGTGAAGTTCAGAAGGTATACCGCATGCAGGGTGTTGAAATCGGCGATAAGCACATCGAGGTAATGGTCCGCCAGATGCTTCGCAAAGTGCGTGTAATTGATGCGGCAGAAACAGATGTGCTTCCAGGTACACTGCTTGATATCCATCAATTTACAGATGCCAATGAAAAAGCCCTTCTTGCTGGTAAAATGCCTGCTACAGGACGTCCGGTTCTGCTGGGTATTACAAAAGCTTCTCTTGAAACAGATTCATTCTTATCAGCAGCATCCTTCCAGGAGACAACAAGAGTTCTTACCGATGCAGCGATCAAAGGCAAGCGCGATGAGCTTCTTGGTCTGAAAGAAAATGTAATTATTGGTAAGCTTGTTCCTGCTGGAACAGGTATGCAGCGATACAGAAGAGCAGAACCTTATACAAACGAGGAAGCTGCTGAAGATACTGTTACTGTAGAATAATGTAATCATTGCGGTGCTTGCTTATTTGAAAGCAAGTGCCGCATTTTATAGTGAATAAACGAAATAAAAATCATTTTGCTTGTTGACATTGAAATATGAAGGTGTTACTATAGCAAAGGTGCTCCTATTCACCGGATACTTTGGAGGATGTCGTAAATGTCTTATGATAAAGTATTGCAGGCAAAAAGTATTATTGTAGGAACAAAGCAAACAGTCAAAGCTCTTAAACTGGGAACAATCGATGAAGTCGTAGTCGCCAGTGATGCTGATCCTAGGGTTACAGCGAAAGTGGTTAGTACAGCGAATGAGATGAACGTTCCGATTGTGTATGTCGATTCGATGAAAAAACTCGGAAAGGCATGTGGAATCGAAGTTGGGGCAGCAGCTGTTGCCATATCTATTTAAAAACTGTTTTTGTAGATTGGTATCTGCAAGAACTTTGTTTTTGCAACAAAATGAACCACCTGGATGTGTGGGCTTAAACAAATTCGAAGGGAGGAAAAATCAAATGCCTACTATTAATCAATTAGTGCGCAAGCCTCGTCAAACTAAGTCTGAGAAGTCAAACTCACCTGCTCTTAACAAAGGCTACAACAGCTTCAAGAAAGCTCAAACAAATGTAGCTTCACCTCAAAAGCGTGGTGTTTGTACTCGTGTTGGTACAATGACTCCAAAGAAACCGAACTCTGCATTACGTAAATATGCTCGTGTTCGTTTAACAAATGGTATCGAGGTTAATGCTTACATCCCTGGTATCGGGCACAACCTTCAAGAGCACAGTGTTGTTCTTATCCGTGGAGGACGTGTAAAAGACTTACCGGGTGTGCGTTACCATATCGTGCGCGGCGCTTTAGATACTGCTGGTGTTAACAACCGTATGCAAGGCCGTTCTAAATACGGTGCTAAGCGTCCAAAAGCAGCTAAAAAATAATTCTAATTAATAGACAACCATCTTTGAAAGGAGGAACAATCCATGCCACGTAAAGGTCCTGTAGCAAAAAGAGACGTATTGCCGGATCCGATTTACAACTCAAAGCTAGTTAGCCGTCTGATCAACAAAATGATGATCGATGGTAAGAGAGGTAAATCTCAAGCAATTCTTTACTCTGCGTTCGATATCATCAGCGAGCGCACTGGCAAAGAACCAATGGAAGTTTTCGATCAGGCGCTTAAAAACATCATGCCTGTACTTGAAGTTAGAGCACGCCGTGTAGGTGGTGCAAACTATCAGGTACCAGTTGAGGTGCGTCCTGACCGCCGTACTACTCTTGGTCTTCGCTGGTTAGTAAACTATGCGCGTCTTCGCGGTGAAAAGACTATGGAAGAGCGTTTAGCTAACGAAATCCTTGATGCAGC
Source organism: Paenibacillus sp. FSL R5-0490 (assembly GCF_001956215.1). Taxonomy (GTDB): domain Bacteria; phylum Bacillota; class Bacilli; order Bacillales; family Cytobacillaceae; genus Cytobacillus. Next base: position 30,496 of record NZ_MRTQ01000026.1, read on the forward strand.
TAACAACACTGGTGCATCTGTTAAGAAACGTGAAGATACACACAAAATGGCAGAAGCAAACAAAGCGTTTGCTCACTACCGCTGGTAAGATATACTGCTTAACTAAAATAACACTCATACTAGGAAGGAGAAAGACCCAATGGCTAGAGAGTTCTCCTTAGAAAATACTCGTAATATCGGTATCATGGCTCACATCGATGCCGGTAAAACAACTACTACTGAACGTGTACTTTACTACACTGGCCGTATCCACAAAATCGGTGAAACGCACGAAGGTGCTTCACAGATGGACTGGATGGAGCAGGAGCAAGAGCGTGGAATCACAATCACTTCTGCTGCGACAACTGCACAGTGGAAAGGCCACCGCGTTAACATCATTGACACTCCTGGACACGTAGACTTCACAGTTGAAGTTGAACGTTCACTTCGTGTTCTTGATGGTGCGGTAGCTGTACTTGATGCACAGTCAGGTGTTGAGCCTCAAACTGAAACAGTTTGGCGTCAGGCTACTACTTACGGAGTACCACGCGTGGTATTCGTAAACAAAATGGATAAAATCGGTGCAGACTTCTTGTACTCATTGAAGACTCTTCATGATCGTCTTCAAGCGAATGCAGCTGCAATTCAATTACCGATTGGTGCTGAAGATCAATTCGAAGGCATCATCGACTTAATTGAAATGAAAGCTACATTCTACGGAAACGACTTGGGTACTGATATCGAAGACCGTGAAATTCCAGCTGAATACGTAGATCAAGCAGAAGAGTACCGTGAAAAGCTAATTGAAGCGGTAGCTGAACTTGATGAAGAATTAATGGAGAAATACCTTGGCGGTGAAGAAATCACTAACGAAGAGCTAAAAGCTGCTATTCGTAAAGGTACAGTAAACGTTGAATTCTACCCAGTTATCTGTGGTTCTGCGTTCAAAAACAAAGGTGTTCAAAAAATGCTTGATGCAGTAATCGACTACCTTCCATCTCCACTTGATGTACCTTCTATTAAAGGTACAACTCCGGATACTGAAGAAGAGGTTACTCGTCCTTCAAGCGATGATGCACCATTCTCTGCACTTGCATTTAAAGTTATGACCGACCCTTATGTTGGTAAACTTACATTCTTCCGTGTGTATTCCGGTACATTGAACTCCGGTTCATATGTACAGAACTCTACTAAAGGAAAGCGTGAGCGTGTAGGACGTATCCTGCAAATGCATGCGAATTCCCGTGAAGAGATCTCAGTAGTACACGCTGGAGATATCGCAGCTGCTGTAGGTCTTAAAGACACTACAACAGGGGATACTCTATGTGATGAAAAGAGTCTTGTTATTCTTGAGTCTATGGAATTCCCAGAGCCGGTTATCTCATTATCTATCGAGCCTAAATCAAAGGCTGACCAAGATAAGATGACAACAGCTCTTCAAAAACTTCAAGAAGAAGATCCTACATTCCGCGCTCATACTGACCAGGAAACTGGACAGGTTATCATCGCGGGTATGGGTGAGCTTCACCTTGATATCCTTGTTGACCGTATGAGACGTGAATTTAAAGTGGAAGCTAACGTAGGTGCTCCTCAGGTTGCATACCGTGAAACTTTCCGCGGTTCAGCTCAGGTTGAAGGTAAATTCGCACGTCAATCCGGTGGACGCGGACAATTCGGTCACGTTTGGATCGAATTTAGTCCTAATGAAGAAGGAAAAGGCTTCGAATTCGAAAACGGAATCGTTGGTGGTGTCGTTCCTCGTGAATACATCCCAGCTGTTCAAGCGGGTCTTGAAGACTCTCTGGATAGAGGAGTACTTGCCGGATTCCCAATGGTTGACATCAAAGCCCGTTTATTTGACGGTTCATACCATGATGTTGACTCCTCTGAAATGGCGTTTAAGATTGCTGCATCTATGGCACTTAAAAACGCTGCGTCAAAATGTAACCCTGTAATTCTTGAGCCGGTTATGAAGGTTGAAGTCGTAATCCCTGAAGAATACATGGGAGACATCATGGGTGATGTAACTTCACGCCGTGGACGCGTTGAAGGTATGGAAGCTCGCGGTAACGCGCAAGTAGTTCGTGCGATGGTTCCACTATCAGAAATGTTTGGATATGCAACTTCATTGCGTTCTAACACGCAGGGACGCGGTACATTCTCAATGCACTTCGACCATTATGAAGAAGTTCCAAAATCAATTTCTGAAGAAATCATCAAAAAAAATAAAGGTGAATAATTGATTTTACCTTTTCAATAAAGTATAACTACTATTGTAGGCTAAAAGCGCTGTGGAAAGGGAAACCTCTCCACGGCATCAAATACTTAACTTTTATAATCTGAAGGAGGAAATTTCAAATGGCAAAAGCTAAATTTGACCGTTCAAAACCCCATGTTAACATCGGTACTATCGGACACGTTGACCATGGTAAAACTACTTTAACTGCAGCTATCACAACTGTTCTTTCTAAAAAAGGCGGCGGTGAAGCACGCGGATACGATCAAATCGACGCGGCTCCAGAAGAGCGCGAGCGTGGAATCACAATCTCAACTGCACACGTTGAGTACGAAACTGAAAACCGTCACTATGCACACGTTGACTGCCCAGGTCACGCTGACTATGTTAAAAACATGATCACTGGTGCTGCACAAATGGACGGCGGAATCCTAGTTGTTTCTGCTGCTGACGGCCCAATGCCACAAACTCGTGAGCACATCCTTCTTTCTCGTCAGGTTGGTGTTCCTTTCCTTGTTGTATTCATGAACAAGTGTGACATGGTTGACGATGAAGAACTACTTGAATTAGTAGAAATGGAAGTTCGTGACCTTCTTTCTGAGTACGAATTCCCTGGTGATGACATTCCTGTAATCAAAGGTTCTGCTCTTAAAGCTCTTGAAGGAGAAGCTGAGTGGGAAGCTAAAATCGAAGAACTTATGGCAGCAGTTGACGAGTACATCCCAACTCCAACTCGTGACACTGACAAGCCATTCATGATGCCTGTTGAGGATGTTTTCTCAATTACTGGCCGTGGTACTGTTGCTACAGGACGTGTTGAGCGTGGACAAGTTAAAGTCGGTGACGTTATCGAAATCATCGGTCTTGCTGAAGAGCCAAAATCAACTACTGTAACTGGTGTAGAAATGTTCCGTAAGCTTCTTGACTATGCTGAAGCTGGAGACAACATTGGTGCCCTTCTTCGTGGTGTTGCACGTGAAGATATCCAACGTGGACAAGTACTTGCTAAACCAGGTTCAATCACTCCACACACTAAGTTCAAAGCTGAAGTATACGTTCTTTCAAAAGAAGAAGGTGGACGTCATACTCCATTCTTCACTAACTACCGTCCTCAGTTCTACTTCCGTACAACTGATGTAACTGGTATCTGTAATCTTCCTGAAGGCGTAGAAATGGTTATGCCTGGAGATAACATCGAAATGACTGTAGAACTAATCGCTCCAATCGCTATCGAAGAAGGTACTAAGTTCTCTATCCGTGAGGGTGGACGTACTGTAGGCGCTGGCGTAGTTGCTACAATCACTGAGTAATTTCAACTAATAAAAACAGATGGGTGACGACCCATCTGTTTTTTTATGTGCTTTCTCAATATTTTAATACATAAAGAGATGAATGGAATAAAAAGCACAATTTCAATTTCAATAATAATTCTTACGGTGCTGCTTGCAATTATAAAGATATCATTCCTCCATTAAAACTCCCGAATAAAACCGCTTTTCTTCTATATATAATCACCACTATATTTTTATATTCAATTACTCACAGTGCAAATAGTTAGACTTCTTCCTATACTATTGAAAACTCAATACACAGCAGTTATAATAGTAAAAGTGTGCGGAACAAAAAGAAATAACATTTACTTGTTGCATTTCATTTATTGTTTCTGTATAATAGACAATGTTGGTCTTTGACTGCGATGATGTGAAAGGTTGCTGACACACCCGGCCGCTTTGCCATGGCGAGTGTGTGGGAAATTTTCACGGAGAATGTCTATATTAAAATAGGCGAAAAGGAGGGAAAATAATGGCAAAACAAAAAATTCGTATTCGTTTAAAAGCGTATGATCACAGAATTCTTGATCAATCAGCAGAAAAGATTGTTGAGACTGCAAAACGTTCTGGTGCGGCTGTTTCAGGTCCGATTCCATTACCAACTGAAAAGTCTATTTACACAATCCTGCGAGCGGTTCACAAGTACAAAGACTCTCGTGAACAGTTCGAAATGCGTACGCATAAACGTCTAATCGACATCGTTAACCCAACACCACAAACGGTTGATTCACTAATGCGTTTAGACTTACCGTCTGGTGTAGATATCGAAATCAAACTTTAATCAATAAATAATCATAAGAAACTTAGGAGGTGTGACTGAAATGACCAAAGGAATCTTAGGAAGAAAGATTGGTATGACTCAAGTATTTGCTGAAAACGGTGATCTTATCCCGGTAACAGTAGTTGAGGCAGCTGCTAACGTTGTTCTTCAAAAGAAATCAGTTGAAACTGATGGATATGAAGCAATCCAGATTGGATTCGAAGACAAGCGCGACAAGTTGTCCAACAAACCTGAAAAAGGGCATGTTGCTAAAGCAAACACTGCTCCTAAGCGCTTCGTACGCGAATTCCGCGGAGCTGATTTAGGACAATATGAAGTTGGTCAAGAAGTCAAAGTTGATATTTTCGCAGAAGGCGATACTGTTGATGTAACAGGAATTTCAAAAGGTAAAGGTTTCCAGGGTGCCATCAAGCGCCACGGACAATCTCGCGGGCCTATGGCTCACGGTTCCCGTTACCACCGTCGCCCTGGTTCAATGGGTCCTGTAGCTCCAAACCGTGTATTCAAAGGTAAATTATTACCTGGTCGCATGGGCGGAGAGCAAGTGACTGTACAAAACCTTGAAATCGTAAAAGTTGATGTTGAACGCAACCTTCTTTTGATCAAAGGTAATGTACCTGGTGCCAGAAAAGCATTAGTAAAAATCAAAAGTGCGGTAAAAGCATAATAATTAAACCGGAAAGGAGGAAAACAGAATGCCGAAAGTAGCATTGTTTAACCAAAGCGGATCTAAAGTTGGTGATATCGAACTTAATGATGCGATCTTTGGTATCGAGCCCAACCAGCACGTATTATTCGAAGCTGTTGTTATGCAAAGAGCTTCATTACGTCAAGGGACTCATAAAACTAAAATTCGTTCTGAAGTAGCGGGCGGAGGACGTAAGCCATGGCGCCAAAAAGGCACAGGCCGTGCACGTCAAGGTTCAATCCGTTCACCACAATGGCGCGGAGGCGGTACTGTATTTGGTCCTGTACCACGCAGCTACAGCTACAAACTGCCTAAAAAGGTTCGCCGTCTGGCAATTAAATCTGCGTTATCTTCTAAAGTATTAGAAGAAAACATCCTAGTATTAGAAGGCCTTGCTTTCGAAGCTCCTAAAACTAAAGACTTTAAAGGTGTATTAACTGGTCTTTCTGTTGATTCAAAAGCACTTATCGTAACTGCTGACCTGGAAGAGAACGTAGCATTATCTGCTCGTAACATCCCTGGTGTAACAGTTGTGTCTGCTTCTGGAATCACTGTTTTAGATGTTTTAAACCATGATAAGCTTATCATGACGAAAGCAGCGGTTGAAAAAGTAGAGGAGGTGCTTGCATAATGGATGCACGCGATATCATTAAGCGCCCCGTAATCACTGAACGTTCTACTGACATTATGGCTGATAAAAAATATACGTTCGAAGTTGACGTACGAGCTAACAAGACTCAAGTTAAAGACGCTGTAGAGCAAATCTTTGGCGTTAAAGTTGAGAAAGTTAACATCATGAACTACAAAGGCAAGTTCAAGCGTATGGGCAAATTCGGCGGATACACTAACAAACGCCGTAAAGCGATCGTTAAATTAACAGCTGAAAGCCAAGAAATCGAGCTTTTTGAAGCTTAATTCACTATAACTAGAAGAGGAGGGAAACGAAATGGCGATTAAAAAGTATAAACCTACCTCTAATGGTCGTCGCGGCATGACGGTTTCTGATTTCGCAGAAATCACGACTAACCAACCAGAAAAGTCTTTACTTGCTCCTTTAAAGAGAAAAGGCGGCCGTAACAACCAAGGTAAGTTGACAGTTCGTCATCAAGGCGGCGGTCATAAACGTCAATATCGTATCATCGATTTTAAACGTACCAAAGATGGCATTCCAGGACGCGTTGCCACAATCGAGTATGATCCAAACCGCTCTGCAAATATTGCACTAATTAACTATGTAGATGGAGAAAAGCGCTACATCCTTGCACCTAAGAACTTACAGGTGGGCATGGAAGTAATGTCTGGTCCTGAAGCAGATATCAAAGTGGGTAATGCACTTCCACTAGCTAACATTCCAGTGGGTACAGTAATCCACAACATCGAATTAAAACCTGGTAAAGGCGGACAATTAGTACGTTCTGCTGGTACTTCTGCACAAGTACTTGGTAAAGAAGGCAAGTACGTATTAGTTCGTTTAAACTCTGGTGAGGTTCGCATGATTCTTGCTGAATGCCGTGCGACTGTTGGTCAAGTCGGAAACGAGCAGCACGAGCTTATTAACATTGGTAAAGCAGGTCGTTCACGCTGGTTAGGCAAGCGCCCAACTGTACGTGGATCTGTAATGAACCCTAACGATCACCCACACGGTGGTGGTGAAGGACGTGCGCCAATCGGACGTAAGTCTCCAATGACTCCTTGGGGCAAACCAACACTTGGTTACAAGACTCGCAAGAAGAACAACAAATCAGACAAATTTATCGTACGTCGTCGTAAAAAATAACGGGATTGTACTACGGTTCCAATTAAGAACCGTAGAGCAATCACGAAGGGAGGTTCAATCATGGGTCGCAGCTTAAAAAAAGGACCTTTTGTTGATGAACATTTAATGACAAAGATCGAAAAGCTTAATGAAACAGAAAGCAAGCAAGTTACTAAAACTTGGTCTCGCCGTTCTACGATCTTCCCACAATTCATCGGACACACAATCGCAGTTTATGATGGTCGTAAACATGTGCCTGTATACATCACTGAAGACATGGTAGGCCACAAGCTTGGAGAATTCGCTCCAACTCGTGCGTACAAAGGCCATGGCAATGATGATAAGAAAACAAGACGTTAATGAGAGGAGGGCATTCTAATGCAAGCTAAAGCTGTTGCAAGAACAGTTCGTATTGCTCCTCGTAAAGCTCGTTTAGTCGTAGATTTAATTCGAGGAAAGCAAGTAGGCGAAGCAGTAGCGATTTTAAACCTTACACCTAAAGCTGCTTCTCCAATCGTAGAGAAAGTTTTAAAATCTGCACTAGCTAACGCTGAGCACAACTACGAAATGGACGTTAACAACCTGGTAGTTGCTCAAGCATTCGTAGACGAAGGACCAACTTTAAAACGTTTCCGTCCTCGCGCTATGGGCCGTGCAAGTCAAATCAACAAGCGCACTAGCCATATTACTATCGTTTTATCAGAAAAGAAGGAGGGATAATCAGTGGGTCAAAAAGTAAATCCAGTCGGTTTGCGTGTCGGGATCATCCGTGATTGGGAGTCAAAATGGTACGCAGGCAAAGACTATGCTGATCTTTTACACGAAGACCTTAAGGTTCGTGAGTACATCACAAAGCGCTTAAGCGATGCTTCTGTTTCTAAAGTAGAAATCGAACGTGCTGCTAATCGCGTGAACATCACTATCCACACTGCGAAACCAGGAATGGTTATCGGTAAAGGTGGTACTGAGGTTGAAGCACTTCGCAAGTCACTTAACTCATTAACTGGCAAGCGTGTTCACATCAACATTCTTGAAATTAAAAGAGCAGATATCGATGCGAAATTGGTTGCGGAAAACATTGCTCGTCAATTAGAAAACCGCGTATCTTTCCGTCGTGCTCAAAAACAAACTATTCAACGTGCAATGCGCGCTGGCGCTAAAGGTATCAAAACAATGGTATCTGGTCGTTTAGGCGGTGCTGATATAGCTCGTTCAGAATCATACAGCGAAGGAACAGTTCCACTTCATACTCTTCGTGCTGATATCGATTATGCTGCAGTTGAAGCTGATACAACTTACGGTAAATTGGGCGTAAAAGTATGGATCTATCGTGGAGAGGTCCTTCCTACGAAGAAGAAAACTGGGGAAGGAGGCAAATAATATGTTATTGCCAAAGCGCGTAAAATATCGTCGTGTACACCGCGGAAAAATGCGTGGTCAATCAAAAGGCGGAACTGAAGTAAACTTCGGTGAATATGGCCTTCAAGCTCTAGAAGCTTCTTGGATCACTAACCGTCAAATTGAATCTGCACGTATTGCAATGACTCGTTACATGAAACGTGGCGGTAAAGTTTGGATTCAAATTTTCCCACACAAGCCTTACACTGCAAAGCCTCTAGAAGTCCGCATGGGTTCTGGTAAAGGTGCTCCTGAAGGATGGGTAGCAGTTGTAAAGCCTGGTAAAGTAATGTTCGAAATCGCTGGTGTATCTGAAGAAATCGCTCGTGAAGCATTACGTCTTGCAGCACACAAACTTCCAGTTAAGTGCAAGTTTGTAAAACGAGAAGAAATTGGTGGTGAATCAAATGAAAGCTAATGAAATTCGTGACCTTACCACTGCCGAAATTGAACAAAAAGTAAAATCATTAAAAGAAGAGCTTTTCAACCTTCGCTTTCAATTGGCGACTGGACAACTTGAAAACACAGCTCGCATTCGTGAAGTACGCAAAGCGATTGCCCGCATGAAAACTGTTATTCGTGAAAGAGAAATCGGCTTTAGCAAGTGATATTGAGAGGAGGTTCGCACAATGAGTGAACGCAACCAACGCAAAGTTTACACTGGACGCGTCGTTTCTGACAAAATGGATAAGACAGTAACGGTTCTTGTCGAAACTTACAAAAAGCATCCACTTTACGGTAAACGCGTTAAGTACTCTAAAAAGTTCAAGGCTCATGATGAGCAAAACCAAGCAAAAACTGGCGATATCGTTCGTATTATGGAAACTCGTCCACTATCTGCGACTAAACGCTTCCGTCTTGTAGAAGTAGTTGAAAAAGCAGTTATTATCTAATTGTTCGGTTGGGAGATTTATCCCGAAGGGAGGTTACACACATGATTCAACAAGAATCACGTTTAAAAGTTGCTGACAACTCTGGTGCTCGTGAAGTACTTACAATCAAAGTTCTTGGTGGCTCAGGCCGCAAAACTGCTAACATCGGTGATGTTATCGTTTGTACAGTGAAACAAGCAACACCAGGTGGCGTTGTTAAAAAAGGTGATGTTGTTAAAGCGGTAGTTGTTCGTACTAAGAGCGGTGTACGCCGTAATGACGGTACTTACATTCGTTTCGATGAAAACGCATGTGTAATTATTCGTGATGACAAAGGACCACGCGGAACTCGTATCTTCGGACCGGTTGCCCGTGAACTACGTGAAAACAACTTCATGAAAATTGTATCTTTAGCTCCAGAAGTATTATAAATAACAAATCAAATTGCCTTTAAGGAGGTGCGCACAGATGCATGTGAAAAAAGGTGACAAAGTTATGGTCATCTCTGGTAAGGATAAAGGCAAAACGGGCGTTATTCTTGCAGCGTTCCCTAAACAAAGCCGAGTGCTTGTTGAAGGAGTTAACATTGTAAAGAAACACTCTAAGCCTTCTCAGATGAACCCGCAAGGCGGAATCATCAGCCAAGAGGCACCTGTTCATGTATCAAACGTTATGCCTGTCGATCCTAAATCTGGTGAACCAACTCGTGTAGGCTATAAAACGCTTGATGGCAAAAAAGTACGTGTTGCAACAAAATCCGGTGAAGTTCTAGATAAATAGTTCAAAGAAGAAGGGAGGTACAATGAATGAACCGCCTAAAAGAAAAGCATTCAAAAGAAATTACTCCTGCTCTAATGAGCAAGTTTAACTATAAATCAGTTATGCAAACACCTAAGCTTGAAAAAATCGTTATCAACATGGGTATTGGTGACGCTGTTCAAAACGCTAAAGCACTAGATAAAGCTGTTGAGGAACTAACTTTGATTACTGGTCAAAAGCCGGTTATCACTCGCGCTAAGAAATCAATCGCTGGCTTCCGTCTTCGTGAAGGTATGCCAATCGGTGCGAAGGTTACTCTTCGTGGAGAACGCATGTATGAGTTCTTTGATAAGTTAGTATCTGTATCTCTTCCACGTGTACGTGACTTCCGCGGTATCTCTAAGAAGTCATTTGACGGCCGTGGTAACTATACTCTAGGTGTCAAAGAACAGTTGATCTTCCCTGAGATTGATTACGATAAAGTAAGCAAAGTTCGTGGTATGGATATCGTTATCGTAACTACAGCTAACACTGATGAAGAAGCTCGTGAACTTTTAACTCAATTTGGAATGCCATTCCAAAAGTAATCGCTAAATAGAGGGAGGCGAAAACGTGGCTAAAAAGTCAATGATTGCGAAGCAAAAACGCACGCCTAAACACAAGGTACAGGAGTACACTCGCTGCGAACGCTGCGGACGTCCACATTCTGTATACCGTAAATTTAAGCTTTGTCGTATTTGTTTCCGTGAATTAGCATATAAAGGACAAATTCCTGGCGTGAAAAAAGCTAGCTGGTAAACCCCAAGCATGGGAAGGAGGTAAAAACAATGGTCATGACAGATCCAATTGCAGACTTGCTAACTCGCATCCGTAATGCGAACATGGTTCGTCACGAAAAATTAGAAGTTCCTGCTTCTAACATCAAGAAAGAAATTGCAGAGATCTTAAAGCGTGAAGGTTTTGTACGTGATGTTGAGCTTATCGAAGATAACAAGCAAGGCATCATCCGCATTTTTCTAAAATACGGTTCAAACAACGAACGCGTTATCACTGGTCTTAAGCGTATCAGTAAGCCTGGTCTTCGTGTATACGCAAAGGCTGATGAAGTACCTCGCGTACTTAACGGTCTTGGAATCGCACTAGTTTCTACTTCTCAAGGCGTTATCACTGATAAAGAAGCCCGCGCTCAACAAGTCGGCGGAGAAGTATTAGCATACGTTTGGTAATAGAGTTTTTCATGAATGGAGGTGCAATTAAATGTCTCGTATAGGTAAAAAACCAATCGAAATTCCAACTGGTGTTACTGTTACAAACGACAATAACACTGTTACTGTGAAGGGTCCTAAAGGTGAACTAACTCGTTCATTCAACCAGGATATCGAAATCAAGGTGGAGGACAGCGTAATCAACGTTTCCCGTCCATCTGATGCGAAAGAACACCGCGCATTGCACGGAACTACTCGCGCACTTCTAGCTAACATGGTTGAGGGTGTGTCAAAAGGATTCGAAAGAGGACTAGAGCTTATCGGTGTCGGTTACCGTGCTCAAAAACAAGGCAAAAAGCTTGTTTTAAATGTTGGTTACTCTCATCCTGTTGAAATCGAGCCTGAAGAAGGTATTGAAGTTGAAGTGCCATCTAACACAAAGATCATTGTTAAAGGTACTAACAAAGAACGTGTTGGTGCATTGGCTGCCAACATCCGTGATGTTCGTCCTCCAGAGCCTTACAAAGGTAAAGGTATCCGCTATGAAGGCGAATATGTTCGTCGTAAAGAAGGTAAAACTGGTAAGTAATGCCGCTTAGGTAAACGAAAGGAGTGACCGAAATGATTACGAAGGCTGATAAAAATGCAGTTCGTAAGAAAAGACATGCTCGTGTGCGTGCAAAACTTTCTGGAACTGCGGCTCGTCCTCGTTTAAATGTGTATCGTTCAAACAAGCACATTTATGCTCAACTTATTGATGATGTAAACGGAGTTACTGTAGCAAGTGCTTCTACACAAGATAAAGAAGTGAACCTTGATGCAACTGGCAACGTTGATGCAGCAGTTAAGGTCGGAGAATTAGTTGCAAAGCGCGCAGTCGAAAAAGGCGTTAAAGCTGTCGTTTTCGATCGTGGTGGCTATCTATATCATGGACGTGTTCAAGCATTAGCTGATGCAGCACGTGAAAATGGTTTAGAATTTTAATAGACAAAGGAGGGACACAAAAAGATGCGTCGTATTGATCCAAACAAACTTGAACTTGAAGAGCGCGTAGTTACGATTAATCGTGTAGCAAAGGTTGTTAAAGGTGGACGTCGTTTTCGTTTCTCTGCTCTTGTAGTAGTAGGTGACAAAAACGGTCACGTTGGCTTTGGTACAGGTAAAGCACAGGAAGTACCTGAAGCGATCCGCAAAGCTATTGAAGATGCTAAGAAAAACTTAGTCGAAGTACCTATGGTTGGAACTACAATTCCTCACCAGGTAATCGGTCACTTCGGTGCTGGAGAAATCCTTCTTAAGCCTGCTTCTGAAGGTACTGGAGTAATCGCCGGAGGTCCAGTTCGTGCGGTTCTAGAATTATCTGGTGTTGGTGATATCTTATCTAAATCTTTAGGTACTAACACACCAATCAACATGGTTCGCGCCACTTTGAACGGTTTAACTCAATTAAAACGTGCTGAGGACGTAGCGAAATTACGTGGTAAATCAGTAGAAGAACTGTTAGGATAAGGAGGGATTTCAAATGGCGAATAAACTAGAAGTAACCCTCACTCGCAGCGTGATTGGTCGCCCGCAAGACCAGCGCGAAACAGTTAAGGCTCTTGGCTTACGCAAAATGCACCAAACAGTTGAGCATCAAGATAATCCTGCTATCCGCGGAATGATCAACAAAGTTGCTCACCTTGTTGTGGTAAAAGAAAAATAAATCTATTCTTCTACAAATAAGGAGGTGCCAACATGAAACTTCATGAATTAAAGCCTGCAGAAGGTTCTCGTGGGGAACGCAAACGCAAAGGCCGTGGTATCGGTTCCGGTAATGGTAAAACTGCTGGTAAGGGTCATAAAGGTCAAAACGCTCGTTCTGGCGGCGGTGTCCGTCCTGGATTCGAGGGTGGTCAAACACCTTTATTCCAACGCTTGCCTAAACGCGGTTTCACTAACATCAACCGTAAAGAGTACGCGATTGTGAACCTTGATGCTTTAAACCGTTTCGAAGATGGAGCTGAAGTAACTCCAGCGCTTCTTATTGAAACTGGTGTAGTAAGCAACGAAAAAGCAGGAATCAAGATTCTTGCAAAAGGCAAAGTTGAGAAAAAGCTTACAGTAAAAGCTCATAAATTCTCCTCTGCTGCAAAGGAAGCTATTGAAGCTGCCGGCGGTCAAACTGAGGTGATTTAATGTTTCAGACAATCTCCAATTTTATGCGTGTGGGTGATATAAGACGAAAGATTATTTTCACCCTTTTAATGCTGATTGTATTTCGCATCGGTACATTTATCCCTGTACCGGGCGTAAATGCAGATCTATTAAAAGCCCAGGATGAACTTAATGTATTTGGTGTTCTGAATACATTCGGCGGCGGGGCGCTCCTAAACTTCTCCATCCTTGCAATGGGTATCATGCCGTACATTACGGCATCCATCATTGTGCAGCTTCTGCAGATGGATGTTGTTCCTAAGTTTACGGAATGGTCAAAGCAGGGAGATGTTGGACGCCGTAAGTTAGCTCAGTTTACCCGTTACTTTACTATCGTGCTTGGTTTTATCCAGGCTCTCGGTATGTCTTATGGGTTTAATAACCTAGCAGGCGGAATGCTGATTGAGAAACCGGGAATTACCTCTTATCTATTGATTGCTGTGGTATTGACTGCCGGAACTGCATTTCTAATGTGGCTTGGTGAGCAGATTACATCAAAAGGTGTAGGAAATGGTATTTCCATCATTATCTTTGCTGGTATCGTAGCTGGGATTCCTTCAACGGTTAACCAGATTTACGCTCAGCAGTTTGAAAATGCTGGAGAGCAGCTATTCCTTCGCATTGTGACAGTCGTGCTTATCCTAATCGCAGTCATTGCTATTGTTGTAGGAACGATCTTTATCCAACAGGCATTAAGAAAGATTCCTATTCAATATGCTAAGCGTGTAACAGCAGGACAAAATTCTGCTGGCGGACAATCAACTCATCTTCCGTTAAAAGTTAATGCAGCTGGTGTAATTCCAGTAATCTTTGCGATTTCTTTCATCATCACGCCAAGAACCATTGCCGGTTTCTTTGAGCAGAATGATGTTACGCTATGGATTCAAAGAATATTTGACTATACGTCTCCAATCGGAATGGTCATCTATAGTGCATTAATCATTGCTTTTACTTATTTCTATGCTTTTATTCAGGTGAACCCGGAACAAGTTGCGGAAAACCTGAAGAAGCAGGGCGGTTATATCCCGGGCATCCGTCCAGGAAATAACACGCAGGAATATCTGACCCGCGTCTTATACCGTTTAACGTTAGTCGGTGCGCTATTCCTGACAGTGATTTCAATCCTGCCGGTATTCTTCATCAATATCGCCGGATTGCCTGAATCTGCGCAAATTGGAGGCACAAGCCTGCTGATCGTTGTCGGTGTTGCACTGGAAACGATGAAGCAGCTTGAAGCACAGCTGGTTAAACGTCATTATAAAGGTTTCATTAAATAATTTGGTTGTAGGGGACGCATGTTCCCTTATACCATTTAGAGACTAGGGGGAAATTGACGTGAATTTAGTTTTAATGGGGCTCCCTGGTGCCGGTAAAGGTACACAAGCCGAGAAGATCGTCCAAAAATACGGCATCCCTCATATTTCTACCGGAGATATGTTCCGTGCGGCTATTAAAGACGAAACGGACCTAGGCCTTAAAGCAAAATCATTCATGGATAAAGGCGAGCTTGTTCCTGATGAGGTAACAATCGGCATTGTACGTGAACGATTAAGCAAGGATGATTGTGAAAAAGGCTTTTTGCTGGATGGCTTCCCAAGAACGGTTGCCCAAGCAGATGCCCTTGAAAACATCCTTTCTGATTTAAACAAGAAAATTAATTTTGTTATTAATATTGATGTTGATCAGAGTATTCTAATGGAACGTCTTACAGGACGCCGCATCTGTAAAGAATGCGGAGCTACTTATCATTTAGTATTCAATCCGCCAGCGAAAGACGGAGTGTGTGATCGCTGTGGCGGTGAGCTGTATCAGCGTGCTGATGATAATGAAGCGACTGTTCAGAATAGACTTGATGTTAATATTAAACAAACCAAACCGTTGCTTGATTTCTACGAAACGAAAGGTTATCTGCGCAATATTGATGGTCAGCAGGATATTAATAAAGTATTTTCTGATCTTGATGCATTGCTCGGGGGCTTACAATGATCATTTGCAAAACCCCGCGTGAGCTTGAAATAATGCGTGAGGCCGGCAGAATCGTAGCACTTACACATCAGGAACTGAAAAAACATATTGCACCCGGTATCACAACCCGCGAACTGGATGTTATTGCTGACCGGTTTATCCGTAAACACGATGCAATTCCATCATTCAAAGGGTATAATGGTTTCCGCGGCAGCATCTGTGCTTCAGTTAACGATGAACTTGTTCATGGAATTCCTGGTGGTCGAGTTTTAAATGACGGTGATATAATCAGCATTGATATCGGTGCTAAATATAACGGTTATCATGGTGACTCAGCCTGGACTTATGCTGTTGGCCAAATTGATGAAGAATCCGAGCGTCTGATGGATGTGACAGAGGAATCGTTATATAAGGGCCTTGAAGAAGCAAAACCGGGTGAGCGCTTGTCGAACATCTCCCATGCTATCCAAACGTATGCGGAATCTAACGGCTTTTCCATTGTACGCGAGTATGTCGGCCATGGTGTAGGGCAAGACTTACATGAGGATCCTCAAATTCCTCATTATGGACCCCCCAACAGAGGGCCGCGCTTAAAGCCGGGAATGGTACTTGCTATTGAACCTATGGTGAATGCAGGAAGTCGTTATGTTAAAACCTTAACCGATAACTGGACAGTTGTAACGGTTGACGGTAAAAGGTGTGCACATTATGAGCATACAATAGCGATCACTGAATCCGGTTATGAAATACTGACAAAAGCCTAAGGTGCAGGTGATTCCATTGGTTGGTTCTGATACGAATCCGCTGCATGGTCAAATTGTTTTGATCAAAAGTGGAAGCGATGCTGGTCAATATGCTATAATTATAAGGTTGTTGGATGAAAGGTATGTTATGCTTGCTGACGGCGGCAGGAAGAAATTCGACCGCCCGAAGAAAAAGAACGTTCAGCATCTGCAATTGCTTAATTATATCTCTCCAGAAGTTCAGACCAGTCTCCAGGAGACCGGCCGTGTAACAAACGGAAAGTTGCGCTTTGCGCTTGCAAAGTATGTAAATGAATTCGTATATGACATGAAGAAGGGAGAATAAAGTTCAATGGCGAAAGACGATGTAATCGAAATAGAAGGCACAGTTGTTGATACTTTGCCAAATGCAATGTTTAAGGTAGAATTAGAAAATGGTCATACAGTGCTAGCTCATGTATCCGGTAAGATCCGCATGCACTTCATCCGTATTTTACCTGGAGATAAAGTAACAGTTGAGCTATCTCCATATGATTTAACACGCGGTAGAATCACATATCGTTTTAAATAATCATTGCACTCCGTACTATTAAGGAGGTTAGGATAATGAAAGTAAGACCATCAGTTAAACCAATCTGCGAAAAGTGTAAAGTTATCCGCAGACGTGGAAAAGTAATGGTTATCTGTGAAAACCCTAAACATAAACAAAAACAAGGTTAATTCGAAGGAGGTGCGCTTATACAATGGCACGTATTGCTGGTGTAGATGTTCCACGTGAAAAACGTGTAGTAATCTCATTAACTTATATCTTTGGTATTGGTAAATCTACAGCTCAGAAAGTTTTGGCTGAAGCTGGTGTTTCTGAAGACACTCGTGTTCGAGATCTTACAGAAGATGAACTTAACAAAATCCGTGACATCATCGACAAATTGAAAGTTGAAGGTGACCTTCGCCGTGAGGTTTCACTTAACATCAAACGTCTAATGGAGATCGGAAGCTATCGCGGTCTACGTCATCGCCGTGGTTTACCGGTTCGCGGACAAAACACTAAAAACAACGCTCGTACACGCAAAGGTCCTCGTAAGACTGTAGCGAACAAGAAGAAATAATCGGTAAAGGAGGTAACTTTAAATGGCTCGTAAAACTAATACACGTAAGCGTCGTGTGAAAAAGAATATTGAACAGGGTATTGCACATATCCGTTCTACTTTCAACAACACAATCGTAACTATCACTGATGTTCATGGAAATGCTATTTCATGGTCAAGTGCTGGAGCTCTTGGATTCAGAGGTTCTCGTAAATCTACTCCATTCGCAGCACAAATGGCAGCTGAAACTGCAGCTAAAACTTCCCAGGAACACGGTATGAAATCCCTTGAAGTAACTGTTAAAGGACCTGGTGCAGGACGTGAAGCTGCAATCCGTGCTCTTCAAGCTGCTGGTCTAGAAGTTACTGCTATCAGAGACGTAACTCCAGTTCCTCATAACGGATGTCGTCCGCCAAAACGCCGCCGTGTATAATTTTTCTGTATAGAATTTGTATCCTTGTCTATAATGGGATATGATACTAATTTTTTAGTTATACAGAACAATTATTCCAGTTGTTGTGCACAAAACGGGAACGTATACATGGGGGAATTTCGGTTAGAGATTGCTAGCCGGGGTTTCGACGTTTTGAAGGAGGGTATATTTTGATGATCGAAATAGAAAAACCAAAAATCGAAACGGTTGAGATCAGCGATGATGCCAAGTACGGCAAGTTCGTCGTCGAGCCACTTGAGCGTGGATATGGTACAACTTTGGGTAACTCCTTACGTCGTATCCTTTTATCCTCACTCCCAGGTGCCGCTGTCACATCGATCCAAATTGATGGGGTACTTCATGAGTTCTCAACAATTGAAGGCGTCGTAGAAGATGTAACATCTATCATTTTAAACATTAAAAAACTAGCACTTAAAATCTACTCTGATGAAGAAAAAACATTGGAAATCGATGTTCAGGGTGAAGGTGTAGTGAAGGCAGCTGACGTAACACATGACAGCGATGTTGAAATCCTTAATCCGGATCTTCATATTGCTACTCTGGGTTCGAATGCTCACCTGCGCATGCGTTTAACTGCAAGACGCGGACGAGGCTATACACCAGCTGACCAAAACAAGAGAGAAGATCAGCCAATCGGTGTGATTCCGATCGATTCCATCTACACTCCAGTAGCTCGTATTTCTTACCAGGTAGAGAATACACGTGTGGGTCAAATGACTAACTATGATAAGTTAACATTCGATGTTTGGACTGACGGCAGTACAGGTCCTCAAGATGCTGTTGCACTTGGAGCGAAGATCTTAACTGAGCATTTGAATATTTTTGTCGGTTTAACTGATGAAGCTCAAAATGCTGAAATCATGGTTGAAAAAGAAGAAGACCAAAAAGAGAAAGTACTTGAGATGACAATTGAAGAACTTGACTTGTCTGTACGTTCTTACAACTGCTTAAAGCGCGCTGGCATCAATACTGTTCAGGAATTAGCCAATAAAACTGAAGAGGATATGATGAAGGTCCGTAACCTTGGCAGAAAGTCACTTGAGGAAGTAAAACATAAATTAGAAGATCTTGGACTGGGCTTACGCAAAGACGATTGATTAATGAAGATTAATTGATTATCTGCATGTTTGCTTTCAGCAGATTGAATGACTTCAACAAAGGAGGGAAACTTTCATGGGATACAGAAAGTTAGGACGCACTAGCTCACAACGTAAAGCTATGCTGCGTGACTTAGCAACAGATCTAATCATCAATGAGCGCATCGAAACAACTGAAGCTCGTGCGAAAGAACTTCGTTCAGTTGTTGAGAAAATGATCACTCTTGGAAAGCGCGGCGACTTGCATGCACGCCGTCAAGCAGCTGCATTTGTTCGCAACGAGGTAGCTAACGCTGAAACTGACCAGGATGCTGTTCAAAAATTATTCAGCGACATCGCAACTCGTTATGAAGAGCGCCAAGGCGGATACACTCGTATTATGAAACTTGGACCTCGTCGTGGAGACGGTGCGCCAATGGTAATCATCGAGTTAGTATAATTTTTTAAGGAAAGGGCGCGGGACGGTTTCAAAGAACTTGTTCTTTGCCCTTTTTCTATAAAAACGGCTGTTTCCTTAATTTGTCTGGAATGCCGTAATCAGGCCAAAAACGAGCGTTACGATGAGCATGTACAGCTAACTAACAGGGATGGATGAGCAATAGATTCCCCATTACCTGGTACATTGACTCGTCTAGCTCATGCACCTCTTCCGGAGATAAGAAATGCGCCCGGCAGTCTACTGCCTGACGGAATGAGGTGCAGGCTTTTTTAAATTCCTCAAGGTCATAGACATAAGGAAATCGAGATCTATGAACATTTATACAATAGCAAGAACCAACCACCATACTGCGTCAGTATGAGCTTTTAATAGGGAGGCATAATAGGCATCCAATAAGCTTAGATAGCAGAAATCCAAATTTTCTTGTGTTTTACAAGTGTGGGAGAATGGTATCATTCAACGCTTGCTATCCAGTAACATAACCTATTATCGAACTATTTAAAGCTCGCCAACAATGGCGGGTTTTTTCATTATATAAGAAACTATATAATATTGAACGATGGGAACAATTCTGTGGAAGGATGTTTGCATCTGGCTGCAGCGCCTGCCCCTCGAGGTGTCGGGGATGAGCACCAAAGAATGCTTCCTTGGATGTTCTTCACAGGCACAAGCGTTTTATGCTTGTTAGGAAGGCGCATACGCACTTGTTAATAGCAGAGCTGAAATAGAGAAGCAGAGCTGAGAGGAGGACTTCAAATGACCGAGCCGCTGGCAGAATTTAAAAATGTTTCGTTTAAGTACGATGCAGAAGCTGCATATGCGCTGGACAATGTCTCTTTTAATATATATAAAGGAGAATGGCTCGCAATAGTCGGGCATAATGGTTCAGGAAAATCTACACTTGCTAAATTGCTTAATGGCCTGCACTTTCCACTGGAAGGCAGCATTACAGTAGGCGGAATTTCATTGAGGGAAGAAACGGTATGGGAAGCAAGAAAGAAGATTGGCATGGTTTTTCAAAATCCGGATAACCAGTTTGTCGGAACGACCGTACGGGATGATGTGGCTTTTGGTTTAGAAAACCATGGTATTGAAAGAAATGACATGGTTCAGCGTGTTACAGAATCACTGGAGAAGGTCAAAATGACGTCATTTCTTAATCAAGAGCCGCACCATCTTTCCGGCGGCCAGAAACAAAGAGTGGCTATTGCAGGCGTTATTGCCTTAAGGCCGGATATTATCATTCTCGATGAGTCAACCTCCATGCTGGACCCAAGAGGCCGTGAAGAGGTACTTGAAACCGTCAGGGAGCTCAAGCGGGATTATCACATGACCGTCATCTCCATCACTCATGACCTGGAGGAGGCAGCAAAAGCTGACCGCATCATAGTCATGAACAAAGGCCAGCTATATCGGGAAGGCACGCCTGAGGAGATCTTTCAAATGGATGAGGAGCTTGTAAAGCTGGGATTGGATATTCCTTTTCCTGTGAAGCTTAGCAAGGTGTTAAGAGAAAAAGGATTGCCGTTATCAAGGCATTATTTATCTGAAGAAGAGTTGGTGGAAGAATTATGGACATCTCACTCCAAAATGTAGAATACCGTTATCAGGTTAATACGCCATTTGAACGTCTTGCAATAAAGGATGTCTCCATCGATATACCATCTGGCACATTTCTCGCGATCATCGGTCATACCGGATCAGGCAAATCGACCGTCCTCCAGCATTTAAATGCCCTGCTTAAGCCGACAGAAGGCCAGGTAGTGATTGGAGAGCGGATAATCACCCCGGAAAAGAAACAAAAAAACCTGAAAGAAATCCGTCATAGGGTCGGGATCGTATTTCAATTTCCCGAGCATCAGCTGTTTGAAGAAACGGTCGAGAAAGATATTTGCTTTGGCCCGATGAACTTCGGAGTATCAGAAGAGGAAGCCAAAAAAAGAGCGCGAGCGGCTATAGGACAGGTGGGCCTGCCGGAAGAAATTTTAAGCAAGTCCCCATTTGACCTGTCAGGCGGCCAAATGAGACGGGTAGCCATAGCCGGAGTGCTGGCAATGGAGCCTGATGTCATTGTCCTGGATGAGCCTACTGCTGGACTTGATCCGCGGGGCCGAATGGAAATTATGGATATGTTCTACAGCCTTCATGGGACAAGTGGGCTATCGACGGTGCTTGTGACACATAGCATGGAGGATGCTTCCCGCTATGCTGATCAGATTGTCATCATGCACAACGGTGAAGTATACAAAAAGGGAACGCCGGAAGAAATCTTTTCTTCTCCGGAAGGGTTGCTTAAGCTTGGCCTCGATGTTCCGGAGGTTGTCCGATTTCAGCTGAAAATGGAAAAATCACTTAACATCCGTCTTTCTAAGACGTGTCTGACAATGGATGAGCTGACGGATGAGATTGCTGCTGTGATGAAAAGGGGGACATCTGCATGATGGACAAAATGATTTTTGGGCGCTATGTTCCGGCCGAGTCTGTCATCCATAGGATGGATCCCCGTTCAAAGCTTGTTCTAATTTTCTTATTCGTGTGCATCGTCTTTCTGGCAAATAATTTGCTGACATACGGTCTTCTGACGGTTTATACCTTTTTTATGATTGCTTTATCGAAGGTGCCGATCCGGTTTATCTATACAGGATTGAAGCCGGTCCTTCTGCTTGTTATTTTTACTTTATTCCTTCATTTGTTTTTGACAAAAGAGGGTGAAGTTCTCTTCCGGTTTGGATGGATTACAATCTATGAAGAAGGTTTGAGACAGGGGATTTTCATCTCATTGCGCTTCTTCCTGCTCATTCTGATGACTTCTATTCTGACTTTAACCACAACTCCGATTGAAATTACGGATGGTCTGGAAAGTCTGCTCAATCCATTAAATAAAGTGAAGTTTCCAGTGCACGAACTGGCTTTGATGATGTCCATTTCTCTCCGCTTCATTCCGACACTTATGCAGGAAACCGATAAAATCATGAAGGCCCAGACAGCCAGGGGAGCCGATTTTACAAGCGGGCCGATTAAAGAACGTGTTAAAGCCATTATTCCTCTCTTAATTCCTTTGTTTGTCAGCTCGTTCAAGCGTGCTGAAGAGCTTGCTGTGGCGATGGAGTCACGCGGATATAGAGGCGGGGAAGGCAGAACGAAATACAGGCAGCTTAGCTGGGGCCTGAAGGATACGGCAATGCTGGCCATACTTGCAGCCCTGGCCCTGGTGTTATTCCTGCTGAGAACGTAAAGGGGTGACCTTATGCAAAGATATAAATGTATGGTGACGTATGACGGGACCCTTTTTGCAGGCTACCAGGTGCAGCCTGGCAAGCGGACTGTGCAGGGAGAGCTGGAACGGGCCTTAAAGAAGCTTCATAAAGGAGAAGACATCAGGGTGACTGCCTCAGGCAGAACCGATGCAGGGGTCCATGCAAGGGGCCAGGTGATTCATTTCGATTCTCCTTTGAATATTCCGATTGATAAATGGGAAATCGCCCTTAATTCCCTGCTGCCGGATGATGTTGCCATCATCGGGACGGAGACAGTGTCAGATGACGTTCATGTCCGTTTTGATGCCAAAGGAAAGGAATATCGGTACTTCGTGCACCTATCCTCCAGGAGAGACCCTTTTAAACGCCACTATGCCTATCAGTACCCGTACCCAATAAATACGGATGCGATCAGACAAGCGGCAGCGGATTTAATAGGGACACATGATTTTACAAGCTTCTGCTCTGCCAAGACGGAAGTGGAGGATAAAGTCAGGGAACTCCAGGAGATAGATGTGCTTGAAGAAGAGAACATGCTCATCTTCCGATTTAGAGGCACTGGATTCTTATATAATATGGTCCGTATTCTGACCGGCACCCTTCTGGAAGTCGGCTCAGGGGAAAGAGACCCCGATTCCATGCCATCTGTCCTTCAGGAAAAAAACAGATCAGCTGCAGGAAAAACAGCTCCTCCCCAGGGTTTATATTTGTGGGAAGTTTTTTATTAAAATTTTGGAAAAAATATTCGAGGAACCGCGAGGGTGCGTTGTAAAGCCAAACGCAAATAAAAAAAGATTTTAAAACAACTAAACCAGGTGTAACATTCGCTTGACATTAGACTGTCAAAGTTATATTATAGCATATGGTATTATTATTAAAACCACGATAAGCCCCGGAACTTATTGTGTCGAATAGATAAACCAAAAAATTGATTATGAATGGAACTATTAGGAGGGAAACTGATGCGTACAACGTTTATGGCGAATGCAAACAATATCGAACGTAAATGGTACGTGATTGATGCTGAAGGCAAAACTCTTGGTCGTCTTGCTAGTGAAGTAGCGTCAATCCTACGTGGTAAACATAAACCAACTTATACACCACATGTTGATACTGGTGATCATGTAATTCTTATCAACGCTTCAAAAATCGAACTTACTGGGAAAAAGCTTACTGACAAGATCTACTACCGTCACAGCATGCACCCAGGCGGTCTAAAAACAAGAACTGCTCTTGAAATGCGTACAAACTACCCTGAGAGAATGCTTGAGCTTGCTATCAAAGGCATGCTTCCAAAGAACTCTCTTGGCCGTCAAATGTTCAAGAAATTACACGTATATGCTGGTAGCGAACATAAGCACCAAGCACAACAACCTGAAGTTTACGAACTTCGTGGATAATTTTTAGGGAGGTTATTAACTTGGCACAGGTTCAATATATTGGTACTGGTCGTCGTAAGAGCTCCGTTGCACGTGTTCGTTTAGTTCCAGGCGACGGTAAAATCATCATCAATGGTCGTGAAATCTCAGAATACATTCCTTTTGCAGCTTTACGTGAAGTTGTAAAACAGCCGCTTGTAGCTACTGAAACAGTAAACAGCTACGACATTCTTGTAAATGTAAACGGCGGTGGATACACTGGTCAAGCTGGCGCAATCCGCCACGGCATCGCTCGTGCATTGCTTCAAGCTGATCCTGAATTCCGTCCAACATTAAAGCGCGCAGGACTATTAACTCGTGACGCACGTATGAAAGAGCGTAAGAAATACGGTCTTAAAGGTGCTCGTCGTGCTCCTCAGTTCTCAAAGCGTTAATTATCAAGCTTTCAAAGACTCTCAACCGATTTGGTTGGGGGTCTTTTTTTATTGCTGAAAACGATTTTCGTGCATTACTTAATTGTTGAAAACATTAACTAGGCGATTTGCATAGGATATTGCGAACGTTATAAAGGAAGTGAAAATATGTATTTTGCGCCATATATGTATCAATATCCTTATTATGCAGCGCCAATGCCTGTGTTTCGAAACCAGTTGTTTTATCAGCATTATCCACAAGGGACAGGGGATTTAAATCCTTATTTTTCATCACAATTTACGCAGGGAGCTGCGGGCTTTTCTGGTCATGGAAAACAATCATATGCAATTAATAATGAAGTGGCTTCCATGCGTGGAAAACGTTCCTTAAGCTCGTACAAGGAGAACTATGCTTACAGTTTAGGCATTCAGGCCTTTATATATGGGTATCCCCTTGTCACCATGGAAAGAACAAGGCAGCTGCAATCATTTGTTAAAGTACCCCACGGCCCAGTATCTACTGTGTCCAATGAGTTAATTTATTATGATCAGCTTCTTACACCGGATGACAAAGATGTCGTATCTCCCAATGTTGATACCCTCTATTGCACTGCCTGGCTGGATCTCACCCGGGGCCCTGTAGTGCTCAATGTTCCGGATACGAATGACAGGTACTATGTCATGCAATTAATGGATGCCTGGACAAATACCTTTTCCAGTATAGGGCGTCGTACTACAGGAACGGGTGCCGGAAAATTTGCTATTGTGGGTCCCGATTGGAAAGGCACTTTGCCTGCAAACGTTCAAGAGGTTAAATCCCTCACAAACACAGTGTGGATTATAGGCCGTATCCTGGTGAAAGGGGAAGATGATTATGATAATGCTTTGGTTTTACTAAGGCAATTTACATTGTCATCACTGGACGGGAATAAACTCCAATTCGTAAAAAAACCTGCAAATCCATTGCTTTTTGAGAATAAGGTGGAAGATCTTAGTGCCCTGGATTTCTTTAAAACGATGACAGACTTAATGATTCTAAATCCTGATATTAGTAATGAGGCCCTTGAAAAACAATTTGAGCATATCGGTATTGATTTAACGTATGGCTTTGATGGTTATAAATTAGATTCGGAAACAATTGCTGGGCTAAATCGTGCAGCCGAAGATGCATTTGAGATAATTGCAAATAGTAAAGATGAATTAAACACCCGGATTTTTAATGGGTGGGAGATAATATACGGTTTGGGCACTTATGGTGACGAGTTCCTTAAGAGGGCATACGTTGCATATATCGAACTTGGAGCAAATGTGGATGAAGAAGCAGCTTATGCCAGAGCTTTTACTGATGATCAAGGGAAACAATTAAACGGGCAATATGAATACATTATGCATTTTAATAAGGACCAGCTGCCTCCGGTAGAAGCTTTCTGGTCTGTAACCATGTATGGTCCGGATTTCTATCTGGTGCCTAATGAAATGAACCGTTATGCCATTGCAGACTACACCCCTGGGCTTGAGTACAACGATGATGGCTCCCTTGATATCTATATCCAAAAAGACCGGCCGATAAATCATGAATCGAATTGGCTCCCGGCACCTGAAGGAGAATTTAATTTAGTGATAAGGATGTATCAGCCTGCTGCTAAAGTATTGAATGGTACTTATGAAATACCCGGGGTAAAACGTGTTAGGTCATTAAGTAGGCGATTTGCATAGGATATTGTGAAAATTAGAAAGGAAGTGAATACATGTATTATGCACCTTATATGTATCAATATCCTTATTATGCAGCGCCAATGCCTGATTTCCGAAACCAGTTGTTATATCAGAATTATCCACAAGGGGCAGGGAATCTAAATCGTTATTATTTTTCACAATTTCCTAATAAGCAAGGAGTTTTGGCCTTATCTAATCATAGAGAACAACCATATGTAATTAATAATGAAGAGGCTTTTATGCAGAATGAACGTTCTTCAAGCTCGTACAGGGAAAATTATGCGTATAGTTTAGGCATACAGGCTTATATATATGGATATCCCCTTGTCTCCATGGAAAGAACGAGGCAGCTGTCATCGACAGTAAAAGAGCCTTACGGACCGGCAGCAACTGTGTCAAATGAGTTTATTTATTATGATCAACTTTATACCCCTGATTTCAAAGATGTTGTAACACCAAATGTTGATACCATTTATTACTTTATCTGGCTGGACCTTACCCGGAACCCTGTGGTCCTTAATGTACCGGATACGAATGACAGGTACTATGTCGTGCAATTAATGGATGCCTGGTCAAATACCTTTTCTAATATAGGGCGGCGCACTACAGGAACGGGCGCTGGAAAATATGCTATTGTGGGTCCCGATTGGAAAGGAATTCTGCCTGAAGATGTTAAAGAGGTAAAATCCCCCACAAACACGGTATGGATTGTAAGTCGTATCCTGGTAAAAGATGAAGATGATTTAGAAAATGCTCAAGCTATACAAAAGCAATTTACACTGACATCACTGGATGGAAAAAAAGCGCGACCTGTTGTAAAACCTGCAAATCCATTGCTTTTAGAGAATAAGGTGGAAGATCTTGGTGCCATGGATTTCTTTAAAACGATGACAGACTTAATGATTCTAAATCCTGCTATTCATAATGAGGCCCTTGAAAAACAATTTGAGCATATCGGTATTGATCGAACGTACGGCTTCGATGCGAATAAATTAGATACAGAAACAATTGCAGGGCTAAATCGTGCTGCCAGAGATGCATTTCAAATCATTGCAAATAGTCTGGAAGAATTAAACCCTAGAATTGATAATGGGTGGTTTGTCCTTTCTGATTTGGGCACTTATGGGGACGAGTTCCTTAAGAGGGCCTATATTGCTTTTAGCGGACTTGGTATAAACGTGGATGAAGAGTCTACTTTTTTTAGAACTTTTACTGATGATCAAGGGAATCAGCTAAACGGGAAAAATAAATACATTTTACATTTCAATGAAGACCAGCTGCCTCCGGTAGAAGCTTTCTGGTCAGTAACACTGTATGGCCCGGATTTCTACCTGGTGCCCAATGAAATTAGCCGTTATTCCATTGCTGACCACACTCAGGGGCTTGAGTACAATAATGATGGCTCCCTTGATATCTATATCCAAAAAGACCGGCCGATAAATCATGAATCGAATTGGCTTCCGGCACCTGAAGGAGATTTTAATTTAGTGGTAAGGATGTATCAGCCTGCTGCTAAAGTATTAAATGGCACTTATGAAGTACCAGGGGTAAAGCTGGTTCGGTAATTATTTATCAAAGCTTTCAGCCATTTTGGCTGGGAGCTTTTTTCTTATTGATAACTTTTGCCCTGCACTGTTGCCAGCAAGCTGAGGCTTTATTTCTGTACCGATGAGAAACTGGAAATTATTTTATTGCAAATATCGGGCTGAGAGGGGATTATTCACACTGAGAGAGCATCAGCGGACCTTAGCCTGTGTATGTTAGCGTTTTCATTCACTATCTCGCCCTTATCCTCCCGTCTTTCCCTAATACCCTTGAATCTGTATTTGAGCATGTTACGATAGATAACGTTGATAAAATACGAACGGATATACGAACAGCTTTTCATCTAAAGGAGGATGTCCATGTTAGCCAATAAAACAATCGCATTTTTAGGAGCAGGGTCAATGGCGGAATCCATGATCTCAGGAGTCATTACAGCTGAAAAAATGTCACCGGAACGGGTGTTTGTAACGAACAGGAGCAATGCAGACAGGCTAGAACAGATTCAGGAACAGTATGGAGTAAGTACCATGCCGCAGAACGAGCTTCCGTTTGAGGAAATTGATTTATTCATTTTAGCTATGAAGCCAAAGGGGGCAGAAGAAGCCCTTCGTTCGATTAAAGACAAATTATATCCCGGCCAGGTGATTCTTTCCGTGTTGGCAGGCATCACAACAGAGTTCATGGAAGAGCATTTGAATACGGGTCAGCAGGTAGTACGTGTGATGCCGAATACTTCAAGCATGATTCAGGAATCTGCGACTGCTGTCGTGGCAGGCAAGAATACGAGCATGGCCAATGTGGAAATGGTTAAGGAATTGCTGGAATGCATGGGGGAAGTGTATATCATCGATGAAGACCAGATGGATGTTTTTACAGGATTAGCCGGAAGCGGTCCTGCTTACTTCTATTATCTGATGGAAAATATGGAGCGGGTAGGGGTACAAAAAGGGATGGATGAAGAGACTGTCCGCAAAATTGTTGCCCAGACGATTTTTGGAGCAGCTAAGATGGTGCTTGAAAAAGAAGAAACGCCAACTTCTTTAAGAGAGAAAGTGACCTCTCCCAATGGCACGACCGCGTCAGGACTCGAAGCCTTAAGGAGATACAACGGAGGAGAAGCCATCACACAGGCAGTCGAACATGCCGCCAAACGGTCGAAGGAGATCAGCGAAGAGTTGGAAGGCGCACTAGTCACTTCCTAAGGGAAATGGATTTACAAGATTCACGGGAGGTATTAGATGTTGATGAAAGAAAAACAGATAAAAAGAGTTGTTATTAAGATCGGAAGCAGCTCATTAACAAGCATGCACGGGGAGATCAGCCGCAGAAAGCTTGAAAAATTTGCTGAGCAAATTGTCGAGCTGAAGGATGCCGGCTATGAAACAGCTGTTGTGTCATCAGGTGCTGTTGCAGCAGGATATAGGAAGCTTGGCTGCCTTGACCGGCCTTCTTCTCTTCCGGAAAAACAGGCTGCAGCTTCAATTGGCCAGGGGCTATTAATGGAATCTTACTCAGAACTCTTTTTATCTCATGGCTACGTAGCTTCACAAATCTTGATTACCAGAAGCGATTTTTCAGATGAAAATCGCTATGGCAATATGCATAACACTATGAATGTGCTGCTGGAGCGAGACATCATCCCGATCATAAATGAAAATGACACGGTTACAGTCGATCGCTTGCGCTTCGGAGACAATGATACTCTGGCTGCAAAAGTGGCTGGTCTGATTGATGCAGATTTACTGATTATTTTATCTGACATTGACGGCCTCTATGACAGCAACCCGAATGATAATCCTCATGCGACACTTCTGGAGAGGGTTCACAGCATTACACCTGAAATCGAAGCGGCTGCAGGAGGATCTGGAAGTGCTGTAGGAACAGGCGGCATGAAGTCGAAAATCCAGGCAGTGAAGATTGCAATGGCTGCAGGGATTGACTCCTTTTTAGGAAAAGCGGGAACGGAAAATATTTTAATCGAAGCTGTGGAAAACAGAGCGAGAGGCACCTACTTCACGCCGGAGCCGGATGCGTTTAATCTGGATAATGAAAAGCAGTGGATTGCGTTTCACTCAGGCCCTGAAGGAAAGGTGACCATCAATTCCCACGGGATAGAGGCTATTGTGGATCATCAGGAAAATCTGTACTGCTCTGATATTCAGGAAGTCAAAGGGCGATTTAAGGATGGAGCGGTCGTCCGCATTCTGGATGAAGAGGGAAAAGAAATCGGCCTCGGCCGCATTAATTATTCCAACGAACAGTTAAGCAGACATACAGCAGATGAAGAGCTTGAGCCGGCCATCGCTCAGGAAACGTTTGTATGCTCCCGCGACTTTAAGCTGCCGGCACTAGTTTAAACTTTTTAGGAGGGATTCAATGACTACTGCATCAGCAGTAAAGATAAATAATGTAGAAGAACAGGCAATAAAGGCAAAAAGGGCTGCCAAAACATTAAGTGTCTTAACAACGGAAGAAAAGAACGAAGCACTCTATACAGTTGCAGAGGCACTGGAGGCTGGATATGAATCGATCCTTGCAGCCAATAAAGCCGATCTCGCAAATGGCAGGGAAAAAGGGTTTGAAGAGGCATATATGGATCGCCTGTCATTATCGAAGGAACGGGTTTTTGAATTTGCAGAAGGCCTTCGCCAGGTAGCTGAACTTCCTGATCCGATTGGAGATGTTATGTCGGGCTGGACTTTGGATAATGGGCTGAAGGTGGAAGAGGTTCGTGTTCCGCTTGGTGTCATCGGCATGATTTATGAAGCAAGACCTAATGTAACAGCTGATGCGGCGGGCCTTGCGCTGAAATCCGGAAATGCCATTGTCTTAAAAGGCGGGTCATCAGCACTGAATTCGAATCAGGCTATCGTGGAGATTATTCATGAAGCTCTTGGAAAAACGAAGATACCTAAAGAAGCGGTCCAATTCATTGCCACAGCAGACAGAGAAGCGACAAAGCAGCTGTTCACCATGAAAGAGCATATTGATGTCTTAATTCCGAGAGGCGGCGCATCCCTCATAAAAGCAGTGGTTGAGAATGCGACGGTGCCTGTACTCGAAACAGGAGTTGGAAACTGCCATATCTATGTTGATAAAGAAGCAGATCCGGAAAAAGCGATCAATATCCTCATTAATGCCAAAACTGACCGTCCCGCAGTCTGTAATGCGGCAGAAACGCTGATTGTACATGAAACATGGCTGGATCAGCATAACGAATTGCTTGCAGAAGCTCTGAAGAGTCACGGGATAACCGTACATGGCGATGACTCTGCAGCAGCTGCATTGCCTGATGTGGTACCCGCAGCTGAAAACGATTGGGCCAATGAATATTTAAGCCTGGACTTAGCTGTGAAAACCGTAAATAGTCTTGAACAGGCCATCGATCATATTGATCAGTATGGCACCAAGCACTCAGAGGCGATTATTACCGAAAATGGGGAAACAGCCAAAAAGTTCATGCAGCTGGCAGATGCTGCGGCGCTATACCATAATGCGTCGACCAGATTCACGGATGGAGGCGCTCTGGGCTTTGGAGCGGAAATTGGCATTTCCACACAAAAGCTCCATGCGAGAGGACCGATGGGTCTGCCTGCATTAACAACACGCAAATATCTAATGTCCGGAAATGGGCAGATTCGATAAACTTTTTCAAAAGCATCAGCTCCGGCTGGTGCTTTTCTAAAATAATAAGAATTAATCCTGAAGTTAGATAACTGTCAAGCTGCAGGCGCCATCAGCTCTCGGGTCTAAGCCAATCCGTCCAAAAGGTAAAGAACAACCTTTCAGCCGGCTTGTCTTATGCTTGAGGCCCGCAGGATGCGGGTCATGCAGACGTTGCCACAGGACGTGGCGGTTTTAGTCTGCGTTCCTTTTAAGCGGGCGCCTTCCGCTTTTCTGATAAAAAATTGGCAGCCCGATTCGCGGCTGCTTTTTGCATTTCTCTCCTGCTGCAGATAAAGACTATCTACAAGGGGTGAGAAGCGTGACTGTCATAACGACGTTCAAAGAGAAAAAAAGAGAAAAACAGATCAAATATGAAAAATCAGTCCTTCGGGAAATTTCGATAAAAGCCTTAAAAGAAAAAGTTCAGCAATTTTTTGGTTCTTCCAGATTTGTCTCCGGTCTGATGATGAATGCCGGAATTGAGGAGGCCTGCTATGATGTAGCGATTGAAGCCTATTTGCTGGGGGCAAACTACAGCCGTTTTGGGCGATATGGCGAATCGCTGGATCAGGTCCGATATAGATGTGAAAAAGAGTATAAGCATTTAGTGGATACACTATATAACTTTTTCCTTTATTGGGGTCATGGTTCGGAAGCTGTTATGAGTGAATCCCTTTATTATATGTGCGAGCAATATGTAAACAGCTGGTGGTCGGAAGGGTTCAATAAAGGGGAGAGAAGGCATAAATTACGTCTCCACTGAAAAGTGAATTTGTTCAGACCGCTGTCCTGATTGAAGTTCTAGATCTCTGTCTTGTCCCATATATTGAAATGAGGATAAGCAGGAGGGGACTGATTAGGGCGTATGAAGAAAAAATTAAAAATAGGCGGGTTTGCGATCGGGCTTATCGTCCTTTTTCTTATTTTGCAATATGACTTTACGGATGATGATTCCTGGGAATCGTGGAATCTGCCTTTAACCGGGAAAATCATCTTGCTTGATCCCGGACATGGCGGCCCGGATGGCGGGGCAGGTGACGAAGGGGCACTCGAGAAAGATATTGCGCTGGAAGTATCATTAAAAGTAAGGGATTACCTCCAGGAGCAGGGAGCGCTGGTGCTCATGACGAGGGAGGACGACAGGGACCTCGCACCAGAGGGGACGAGGGGATACAGCCGGAGAAAAGTAGAAGATCTGAAAAGACGGCTTGAAATGATAAATACGTCTAATTCTGATTTTTATGTCAGCATCCACTTAAATTCTATTCCTTCTCCCCGATGGAGAGGTGCGCAGACTTTCTATGCGCCCGGGATAAAGGAAAATGCCAAAGCTGCGAAATTCATACAGGATGAACTCCGCCGTAACCTGGAAAATACGAAGCGGAATTCCAAACCTTTAAACAATGTATTTATCTTAAAATACGCCAAAAAGCCGGGTGTCTTAGTAGAAGTGGGATTCTTATCAAATCCGGGGGAACGGGCAAACCTGAAAACGGATGAATATCAGGATAAAATCGCTGCCTCCATTTATAATGGAATTATGCGCTACTATACCAATGAAAAAGAATTGACTGAAACATGGGAATGAAAAGGTGCTGAGAAAGTGCCTTTTCTTTTTTGAATATTTTTCCGGTGTGATACAATTAACTGTAAAGAATTTTCAATATGTTATACTGAAATGGAAACGAATTCAAAAGGCGGGTGCAATGTATGTTAACTGAACAGAAAGTCAGAGAAGCTTTGAGCGGCTTGAAGGAACCATTTATACATAGAACATTGGGCGAACTTAACGCCATTGAAGAAATTAAAATCAAAGAAGAAAAGAATCATGTGAGCGTAAAGATTCAAGTTGCCAAGACAGGTACAGCGGAGCAGCTTCAGCTTCAGACGGAAGTCGTCAATCTTTTAAAAGAAGCAGGGGCGGCGACCGTCGGCATCCGCTTCAGTGAGCTTCCGGATGAAGTGCTTTCACAATATAGAGAGACAGCGGCTGAAGAAGACAAAGGCCTGCTTTCTCCTGGTAATAAGACTGAGTTCATTGCCATTGCCAGCGGAAAAGGCGGAGTCGGCAAGTCCACTGTTTCGGTCAACCTGGCTGTATCCCTTGCAAGGCTGGGCAAGAAGGTTGGATTGATTGATGCTGACATTTATGGATTCAGCGTTCCGGATATGATGGGCATTACGAAGCGTCCTGTGGTCAGAGGAGAACGAATTCTGCCGGTTGAACGTTTTGGCGTAAAAGTGATCTCTATGGGATTCTTTGTGGAAGATAATGCGCCGATTATCTGGAGAGGGCCGATGCTTGGAAAAATGCTGAACAGCTTCTTCAATGAGGTTGAGTGGGGTGAATTAGACTACCTTCTTCTTGATTTGCCTCCGGGAACAGGAGATGTAGCCCTGGACGTACACACCATGCTTCCTTCCTGCAAGGAAATTGTTGTGACAACTCCGCATCCTACAGCCGCATTTGTTGCTGCCAGAGCTGGGGCGATGGCACTTCGCACAGAGCATGAAATTCTGGGTGTTATCGAGAACATGGCCTACTTTGAAAGTCAATTGACTGGAGAAAGAGAGCACGTATTTGGCCAAGGCGGCGGCGAGAAGCTTGCTGATGAACTGAGGACAGAAGTGCTGGGTCAGCTGCCTCTTCAGCAGCCTGATTGGAATGAAGAAGACTTCGCTCCGTCCATATATGACCAAGATCATAAGCTTGGTCAAATCTATACGGATATTGCCCGTAAAGTTATCCAAACAATTGAAAGCAAATAATGAAAAAAAGCCTCTTCCAACATGGAAGAGGTTTTCTTCTTAAAGGGATTATGCGCCGCCGCTCTGGCCGCCACCGCCGCCGCCCTGGTCTCCACCCTGGCCGCCGCCTTCACCCCCGCTTTCTTGTCCTCCTTGCTCACCGCCGCTTTTCGTTTCCGCTGCAGCTTTCAGAAGGATGTCCTGAATTTTCGCTTTAAAGAGCGGACTTTCAAATGTCTCAGTCATTACTTTCTGTATGTGCTCCCGATATTCCTTGCTTTTAAGGACATCTGTAACTTCTTTTTCTAGCTCGGGATCTTTCAATACTTCTATCATCATTCCCCTGTATTCAGGGTCCTTCATAAGGTCTTTTAAAAGCTTTTCATTTTCCTTTTGCATACTTTTTGCCATGCTTTCGGCAAACTTTGGATCATCAAAAGACTTCTTCCAAAACTCTGTGCCTTTATCGGAAGTTAAAGTTTTTTCAATGGTTTCACTGACAACCTTTTGGTCCATGACCATCTTTTGCTGCATTTTTTCATCAGCCATCAATTCTTCGAGTGCTTTCTTTCCTTCATCTGTCTTTAATATATCTACAACCATTTTTTTAGTTTGCTCATAATCCATTTGGCTGGCGCCAGATTCACCTTGGCCGCAGCCTGATATGATAAACACTAGCGCTAATGGAAGGAGCAAACGGAATGTTTTTTTCATGGTGAAGCTCCTTTCAGAGGTGTCCTTACCTTTAGAATGAAGATTTTCAGCAAATATTATGCGCTGGAAATACAATGCCTAGATTTTTCAAACTTTGGTTGGTACAATCAATAAGAATGAATTTATTTATTATGGGGGAAAAATAAATTGACTAGCCGTAATTGGGTAAAGCTTTTTATAACAACTCTTTTAGTCGGGGGAATAACGACTGGGGTTGTCGGGTTTATTGTGCGCTGGGATGAATTTGCGCCTATTTTTACTGACTTCGATTTCCTGGAGATTCTGTCAGTGTTGTTCTGGCTTATTGGTGTAGGATTAATCTTCAGTATTATTAGCCAAATGGGCTTTTTTGCTTATTTGACTGTACACCGCTTTGGATTGGGGATCTTTAAAGGATTATGGAATCCAATTCAGATTGTCCTTATTTTATTTGCTTTATTTGACTTGGTTTATTTCCGCTATAAGGCTTTTGCCGGTGCGGGAGACAGCATGCTTCCATATGTTGGCGTTGCAGCATTCCTTCTTATAGTCGCTCTTGTGGTCGCAGCAATTAAAACCAAACAGACCAACCAGCATGCCTTTATTCCTGCAGTCTTCTTCATGGTGGTCGTAACCGCCATTGAGTGGGTGCCGGTACTAAGGGTAAACGAGGAAAGCTGGCTATATCTAATGGTGATCCCATTATTAGTCTGCAACACATACCAGCTGCTTATTCTTCATAAACTGAATGAAGATTCCCAAAAACAAAGAAGCCATATAGCTAAAAAGCCATCCAAATAACGGATGGCTTTTGTTTATTTTATTTCATTCGTTTTTGTCTCGGCATTCGCAATCATTTCTGAGACGGAAACAAAGCTGAGCCCCTTGGATTCTACATCATTTAAAATGAGCGGAAGAGCTTTGGCTGTTTGTTTGGCAGAATCGGATGCATGCAAAAGTACGATATCTCCTTTTTTGGCCTTTGATACATTTTCTGCAATCCTATCGACACCGGGATTCGTCCAATCCTTTGAATCGACGCTCCAATGGACAACGGTGAAACCCAACCGGTCAGCAACCTTTAAGGTTTTCTGATCAAAATGCCCTGTTGGGGCGCGCACAAGCTTAATGTCTTTAACATTCAGCTTTCTGAATGCCTCCTGCGCCTTTGCAAGGTCCCTTCTGATTTTATCCTCTTCAAGCTCTGTATAATCTTCATAGCCATAGCCCAGCATTCCGATTTCATAGCCTTCTTTCACAATCCTTGAAACTAAATCCGGGTGGCGCTCCGCCCAGGAGCCGGCCAGGAAAAAGGTCGCGGATTTAACATTTTCTTTTTTTAGGATATCCAATATGGGCTCTGCTTTAACATCCCCCCATCCTATATTAAAAGTGAGGGCTATATCCTTTTCTCCTTTGTATATCGCCTTAGGCCCGTCTTTTGCTGAAAAAGCAGGCAAGTGGACAATACTCTGCATGAAGAGGAACCATGCCGTGAAAAATGCTGCAATGACAACCAGTGAAATTTGTTTTAAAGACTTACCATTCAATACATAAAAAAAGTTCATAATCGTTCACCTCGTCCGATACCTTCCTAGTTTCATACCTATGCTGAACTTGTCTCTTCCATGTATAAAAAATTCATTCATAAAAAATCTTAATTGGAAAAATACTACAAAAAACAAAATGAAAAGTGTATTGGAGGCAATCAAAATGATGGGAATGCTATTAAGCCAAAAAGAGCTAAAAGAGATGGAGTATTTGATCAAGCGGGAAATGGACGAAATATTATTTGATTTAAAAGATGACCGAATCGACCACGTTGTCAAAAGAGCCATGGAGGAACGATACAAAATTTTATTTTCATTATTTCAGCGCATGGCTACACCAGCAGATTGCCTGAAATACATGCGTTCCCGCCAGCATCATGAAAAGAAGGGGTAATTTTTTTGGAGTGTGAAGAAAAAAACTCAAAAAGGTTGTTGACTTCTTATTGGTATCTTGGTATATTAATAAACGTCGCTGATGACGGAAAGCACTAATAAAAACAACTTAAAAAAGTTGTTGACGTCGAAGTTGACATGTGGTATATTAAGAAAGTCGCTTCTGAGCGGCAGATTGATCTTTGAAAACTGAACGAACAATACGTCAACGTTTAAATCATTAGTCTTTTTTGAAAAGACAACTCGAGCTTAATCAACTCTTATATGGAG
>NZ_MRTQ01000027.1 GCF_001956215.1 Paenibacillus sp. FSL R5-0490
AAAAGACTAATGATTTAAACGTTGACGTATTGTTCGTTCAGTTTTCAAAGATCAATCTGCCGCTCAGAAGCGACTTTACTAATATATCATTTCTCAATCGCTTCGTCAACAACTTTTTTAAAAACTTTCAAATGCTGTTAGCGTCTCAAGCGACTGTTTTTATATAATAACACCTGCTACCCAGAAGGTCAACAAATTATTCATAAAAAATATAAGGATTTTATTATCCTTTCAAAATTAAAAGAAACCAGCTGTTTGAACCGCAGCTGGTTTCTTCTATATTATATATTATTGTTTTGAGATGACGATGATATCTTTTTCTTTAAGATCAACAGCGCCAGGCTTATTAATTTTAATCGCCTCACCCTGCTGAAGGTTTGTGAAGACGATCGGTGTAATAATAGAAGTGGCGTTTTCCCCGATATAATCAAGATCCACTTTCAATAGCGGCTGTCCAGCTTCTACACGGTCATTTTCAGCAATTAACGCTTCAAATCCCTGGCCTTTCAGGTTAACTGTATCGATACCCACATGAATCAGGATTTCACGGCCTGAGTCTGAAAGGATGCCGATTGCGTGCTTAGTCGGGAACATATTAACGATTTTCCCGTCTACCGGTGAAACTACAGTTCCCTCTGAAGGCACAATCGCAAAACCATCACCCATCATCTTACCTGAGAATACAGCGTCAGGTACTTCTGTAATTGGTTTGATTTCACCTTTTATTGGCGCAATGAATGAATCTTCCTTATGTTCAGTCTGAAGAGCCTCAGGATTTACTTCTTCAATCTGCTGCTCCACTCCGCCTTCCGGAGCTTTTTCAACTGCGCGCGGTCTTTTGCCGCTCATGATGTCTTTCATTTGGCCTTTGATTGTTTCAGATCTCGGGCCAAAGATAGCCTGAATGTTGTTTCCAACTTCCAGTACCCCAGAAGCG
This sequence comes from Paenibacillus sp. FSL R5-0490, assembly GCF_001956215.1. Lineage (GTDB taxonomy): Bacteria > Bacillota > Bacilli > Bacillales > Cytobacillaceae > Cytobacillus. The sequence goes on from NZ_MRTQ01000027.1 coordinate 938, forward strand.
CCAAGTTTTTTCAAGCGTTCTTTATCTACATTTTTAATATCGTTTACTGATACACGAAGTCGAGTAATACAAGCATCTAGATGAGCGATGTTTTCTTGTCCGCCCATAGCATCAAGAACTTCATATGGAAGATCTCCACCTTTGCCTGAAGCAGCCGATTCTTCATCTTCTACTTCTTCACGGCCAGGAGTCATTAAATTAAATTTGCGGATGGCAAATCTGAAGCCAAAGTAATAGATCACAGCGAATACCAATCCAACCGGAATAACAATCCAGGCATTTGTCTGAGGGTTGATTAATCCGAATAAAATATAGTCAATCAAACCGCCTGAGAAAGTCATGCCGATTTTCACATCCAAGAGATGCATGGTCATAAACGAAAGACCTGCAAACACTGCGTGTACAGCAAACAAAATCGGAGCTACGAACAAGAATGAGAATTCAAGCGGCTCTGTGATACCTGTTAAGAAAGAAGTTAATGCCGCAGACGCCATAAGACCTCCGACTACCACTTTCTTTTCAGGACGTGCTTCATGATAAATGGCTAATGCAGCAGCAGGCAGACCGAACATCATGAACGGGAATTTACCAGTCATAAATGTACCCGCAGTAAGGTTTTGTACATTGTCACTGATTTGCGCCATGAAAATCCGCTGGTCTCCGCGTACTGTTTCACCTGCATTCGTTACATACTGTCCAAATTCATACCAGAACGGAGAGTAGAAAATATGATGCAGACCAAAAGGAATCAGCGACCGTTCAATTAAGCCAAATATAAATGCTGATAAAGTCAGGTTTGCATGAACCATGTTTTGTGAGAAGGCATTTAATCCTTCCTGGATTGGCGGCCAAATAACCAGCATCAGCAAACCAAGGACTACTGATGCAGCAGCCGTAATAATGGGAACGAAACGTTTCCCTGCAAAGAATCCTAAGTATGAAGGAAGTTCGATTTCATAGAATTTGTTGTATAATGCAGCAGCGATAATCCCAACTATAATACCGCCGAATACACCAGTTTGCAGAGTTGGAATACCTAAGATATTCGCATAATTAAGTCCATTTACATCCTCTGCCGTTATTCCGGCAGCCGTACCCATTGTCACGTTCATAATCAAATAACCGATAATAGCAGCTAGCGCAGCTACACCTTCACCGCCTGCCAAACCAACAGCTACACCAACTGCAAATAACACCGGCAGGTTGGCAAAGACGATATCCCCTGCTTTTTGCATAACCTGGGCAACGATTTCAACCCCGCTGTTATCCAGGAACGGAGCCAGTTCGAGCAGCGCCGGATTCTGCAGAGCCGCACCAAGAGCAAGCAGAATCCCCGCTGCAGGCAGCAAGGCTACAGGAAGCATCAAGGCTTTTCCGACTTTTTGCAGGACGCCAAATACTTTTTTAAACATATGTTAACCCCCTAAATTTTTTACTCATTAAGCGTTTTCATTTAATAGCGGCAACCATTAAAAAATAAAAAAGGCATGAGGAAAAAAGGATAGAATCCAGGTGCATACAAGGGTATCATACCCTATTTCCCTAAATTCAATTACCTTTCTTCACTCATGCCTGATCGAATCAGTAACACGTAAAGACTTGCCATTTCTGGACAAGATACTATCGTAATTAATTTATTTTCTTTTGAAGCCTTTGCAGATGCATAGTCAGATACACAGCTTCTGCGTTATAGACTGTTTTTTTTAATGTTTGCTGCATTACTTTAATGAGCTTCCATGAGAGATTGTAGCATACCGGGTATTCTTCTTTCAAGAGTGAAGTTATTTTTTCCGGTTCTTCAACGATCTCGCCTTTGTTGACCCTTTCAATGGTGAAGCGGATATGGCGGACAAGCCTCATATAATCGATGCTGTCTTTATCAATTTGAATGTCCAGCTGGTCTTCAATCATGTTAACGAGATGAGTCACCAGCTGAGAATGCTGATTCACTTCGGATAAATCACGGTTCATTACAGCACTGTGAACGTGCAGGGCAATAAACCCAATCTCTCCTTCCGGCAAATAAATACCCGTGCGATGCCCTATAAGATTTACAACTTCCTGGGCGATTTCGAATTCAAATGGGTAAAGTGTCTTCGTTTCGATAAGAAAAGGATTTCTCATTTCCATCCCTTTCTTCATGCGTGTTATCGCAAACATCAAGTGGTCAGTAAGCGCAACATGGATATGCTCATTAAGCATGGAGTTTGCCCTTTGTTTAATCAATTGGATCGAGGAGATAATTGCCTCAAGCAATTCATTCTCCACATAAGGCATGAGCTTCAGATAATTCTCCTGCTCTTTTTCATTTTTAAGCACAAAAAGCTTTTCAACCAAAGCAGAATCGATTGGCTGGCCCGATTTCCGGTTAAAGCCAATCCCCTTTCCAATCAGGACGACTTCTCCCAATGACTCATGGCTGCCAATAAGGACGTTATTATTCAGCACTTTTTTTACCTTGTACTCACCCATTCTCTTCTCCCCGCCCATTAAACAATGTACTCTCATGGTATAAAAGCCTGTACGGGAAGTCAACGAATCGATTTGAATTAAAAAGAGACCCGCATCCCAGCGGGTCCCACACATCCTGTTACTTCAGGAAAATGAAATACATAACAAATATGACAAACAGCACATACATGATTGGGTGAATCTCTTTGATTCTTCCTTTTACAATCATGGTGATTGGGTAGAAGATAAATCCGATTGCAATTCCTGTTGCGATGCTGTAAGTCAATGGCATTGCAATAATTGTCAGGAATGCCGGAACAGCAATTTCAAACTTTGTCCAGTCAATGTTGCCTAATGATGCAACCATCAATACACCGACAATGATCAGTGCTGGAGCCGTCACCGCAGAAGTAATGACTTCTAATAGCGGGAAGAAAAATAATGAAAGCAGGAAGAACCCAGCTGTGACAATTGATGCAAATCCTGTTCTAGCACCTGCCGCAACCCCTGATGAAGATTCTATAAAGGAAGTTGTGGTGGATGTTCCGAAAATCGCACCAACGACTGTTGCTGTTGAGTCTGCCAGAAGCGCTTTACCTGCACGAGGCAATTTATTTTCTTTCATTAAGCCCGCCTGGTTGGCAACACCCACCAACGTTCCAGCTGTATCAAAGAAGTCGACGAACAGGAATGTCAGGACAACGACCAGCATGCTGGTTGAGAAGAATGAAGGGTCGCTGTATGCCCCGAATGCCGCTCCGAACGTTGGAGCCACACTTGGCACAGAATCAACTACCTTTCCAGGGACGTCAATCAAGCCGGCAATCATCCCAGTAACTGTGGTAATTACCATACCTATAAAGATTCCGCCATTAATTCCTTTTGTCATCAGGATCACTGTTATGACGATGCCGAAAATAGCCAGGAGCACATTCCCGTCAGTAAAATCGCCTAATCCAACAAGGACCGCATCATTGTTGACAATAAGCCCTGCGCTTTGAGCGCCGACAAATGTAATAAACAAACCGATTCCGGCACTGACCGCATACTTTAATTCTGCAGGAATCGAGTTAATAATTTTTTCACGCAAACCTGACAGGGATAAAAGGATAAAAATAATCCCTGAGATCAGAACCCCGCCTAATGCATGCTGCCAAGGAATTCCCATTGTTAACACAACTGTATATGCAAAAAACGCATTTAATCCCATTCCGGGTGCAAGTGCAATCGGGTATTTGGCTAATACCCCCATTAAAAGGGATCCGATTGCCGCAGCCACTGCTGTCGCCACAAAAACTGCCCCATAGTCCATTCTCATGGCATCCGGCAAATCCGGTATATCCATTAACGATAAAGTAATCGGGTTAACGACTAAAATATAAGCCATTGCTAAAAACGTTGTGAGTCCGCCGATGAATTCACGGCGATAGTTCGTACCAAGTTCTTCAAACTGGAAGTACTTCTTCATTTCTTTTCCCCCTATTGTCTATCTTTATTTTCACAATAAAAAAAACTCCGGTATTGAGTACCGGAGCATTGACAACTGGCTCGTGCTTGCCATAGGGAAAAACAAAAAAGAATAAAGGCAAAAACATCCCTATTTGCACTTACCTCGTAGTCAAGCTATTTACGGCAGCTCGGTAGAAACTTTTGGGCCATATCCCCAAGATTATACGACGTAAAACGACATATTTAATTCTTCTTTATCATAGCACCTCAAAAAGTCCCAGTCAATAGAAAAAGCGAACATTTTCATGTCCGCTTTTTATTATTGTTCGTATTTTATTCCCACTCAATCGTAGCAGGCGGCTTGCTCGTAATATCGTACACAACCCGGTTTACATGTGATACTTCATTCACGATTCTTGTTGAAATAATTTCCAGCACATCCCAAGGGATACGTGCCCAGTCAGATGTCATGCCATCAATTGAAGTAACGGCACGGATTCCAATCGTATAATCATACGTCCGGGCATCACCCATTACCCCCACACTGCGGATGTCGGGCAGAACAGTGAAGTATTGCCAAATATCACGGTCCAGACCTGCCTTTTTAATTTCCTCACGCAAAATGGCATCAGACTCGCGCACAATTTCCAGTTTGTCTTCTGAAATCTCTCCCAGAACACGGATGCCTAATCCCGGACCTGGGAATGGCTGTCTCCACACGATTTCATCCGGAATGCCAAGCTCAGATCCCAATGCACGCACTTCATCTTTAAACAGAGTGTTAAGCGGCTCAATCAGCTTAAATTGCATATCTTCAGGAAGCCCGCCTACATTGTGATGAGATTTAATCGTCTGGGCAGTAGCTGTTCCACTTTCAATAATATCGGTATAAAGTGTTCCTTGTGCAAGGAAATCAATGCCTTCAAGCTTAGCAGCTTCATCATCGAATACATAGATGAATTCATTGCCAATGATTTTACGCTTTTGTTCAGGATCGCTCACACCTTTAAGCTTATTCATAAAGCGTTCCTGGGCATCCACTTTAATTACATTCATATTAAAGCCATCAGCAAATGTCTTCATGACGCCTTCTGCTTCATCTTTTCTCAGCAGGCCGTGATCCACGAAAATACATGTCAGCTGGTCGCCGATTGCTTTATGGATAAGGACGGCAACAACAGATGAGTCAACCCCGCCGCTCAATGCGCAAAGCACCTTTTTATCTCCAACTTCCTGGCGGATCTTTTCCATTTCAATTTCAATGAAGTTCTCCATTGACCAATCACCGGTACAGCCGCAAACACCGAACACAAAGTTTTTCAGCATATCATTTCCATGAACGGAGTGGCGCACTTCTGGGTGGAATTGAACAGCGTATAAACCGCGCTCTTCATTGCTCATAGCCGCAATCGGGCATGATGGATTGGTACCATCCACTGTGAAACCAGCCGGAGCCTCTACAACAAGATCGCCATGGCTCATCCAGACTGTCTGTTCCCGAGGAAGATCTGTAAACAATTTGGACTCGTTTTCAATCTTCATGATCGCCTTTCCGTATTCACGGTGCTTGGCAGGTTCTACTTTTCCATCAAAGTGCATGGTCATCAGCTGCATGCCATAGCAGATTCCAAAAATCGGCAAGCCCAGTTCAAAAATTTCTTCATCACAGCGGAAGGCATTTTCGCCATAGACACTGTTAGGACCTCCGGAGAAAATAATTCCTTTCGGATTCATTTCCTTGATTTCTGCAGCTGTAATCGTATGCGGATGCAGCTCGCTGTATACACCAAACTCACGAATTCTGCGTGTGATTAACTGATTGTACTGGCTTCCAAAGTCCAGCACTACTATCATTTCCTGATTTTGAAGTTCTGTTTTCCCCGTCACACTGTTCACCTCATTAAATTTGTTATATTGCCTTTAGTCTTCTCTCCTGCAGATAAAATATCTAGTAAAAATATAATTTCTCAAGCATTTCATATATATCAGCGGGAAGCTGGACAATAAAAAAACCGGGACTCTTTCTCCACAAAAAAAAGTGAAGGCAGAATTCCGGTTCTCACGTATAGCAAAAAACTTCTTCTGCCTTCATAGTCAGATCATTTACGGCGATCCGGTAGAGACTTTCGAACCATATTATCGAGGATATATGAAGGTGCATGATTTAATTGTGTAAAACGGCAAAACCCGAACAATATGCCGCTGTCTTATTTGCCTATTGTAACAACAGCCACAAATCCCGGTCAAGCTATTGTCCTTTTAATTAAATTTTCCCACAATTCCTTCGTATCATTCCAGCTTCCTTCTTTCATGACTCCCCTGTAGACAAGCTCTTCGTAGCGGGCTGTCAGCCTGCTCATTTCCCTTGTTGAGAAAAAACTGTCAACATACTTGGCATAATCCCTTAAGGTTTGTCCGCTTTTCCGTTTTAACCCGTATCGGTCCAATTCCTTCAAAAGAATCAGGTAAGCCTTGGAGAAGTGCTCATCATTCCTTGTTCTTTTAAATCTCCAGATGAAATAATAAGGAAGCCATTTACCCCGTTTTTGGTAAATCAGGATAACAAGCAAAGCAGCTGCCAATACGGCTGCTCCAATGACTTTCCAATGTTCTTTAAAGAAAGACTCTATATTGCCCAAAAGCTTTTCTAAAGTAAACGGCGACTCTTCAGATGAAGTTACGTCAGGTTTGTCCGGCTTGACAGGAGTCTCAGTCTCTTTTGGCTTTTCTGCCTCCGGCTGGTTCGTATTTTCACCGGCCGTGTCAAAATTGAACTGAACGTTATTGTTAAAGCCTTGGGTTGGTTCAAATGGAACCCAGCCCATTTCAGGAAAATAAATTTCCACCCATGAATGGGCATTGTTATTTGTTACCTCAAACAAGCGAAGACCAGACCCAAGCGACTGCTTAAATTCTCCTTCTGTATAGCCCTTTACCCATCTTGCCGGCAATCCAATCGACCTCGCCATAACCACCATGGAGGAAGAGAAATTGTCGCAATACCCTTGCTTGGTATCAAATAAAAATTGGTCCACATAATCCTCATTTTCATCCGGAACCGCTACATCTGTCTGGCTGTAGCTATACTCAGCTCTGCGGAAATACTTCTCAAGCTCCCGGGCTTTTTCAAACCAATCCGGCTGATCCTGAGTGATTTCCTGCGCCAGCTCCCTGACTCTTTCAGGCAGTTCTTCAGGCAGCTGTGTATATCGGGACAAAAATTCCTCAGGAAGTGATTCCGCTTTTGCTCCCGATGCCTTCATGGCAGTCACACTGTATTCAGGCACCGCAAAATCCAATTTGTAATCTTCCAATGCAAATGGCCGTCCGCTATCCAATGTCCGGATCTTTTCTGTGGCCGTTTCCAGCTCATAGGTAATGAAAGGCGAGGCTTCTATACTTTTTAACCCTAACGGATACACCACATGAGGGTAATTCATAAAAGTATAAACCGAGCTTACTTCTTCAGTGGTTTCAATTGCATCGTTATCGATGAACGATGTAACCGGGATTTCTTCTCCCATTCCAAACGGAAGGTATTCCCCTTCAGGCTGAGAGGTTACCCAGCCCTTGCCTGTATACGTATCCTTCGTTTCCACCTTCCAGTAATGGCGGGACTCCACTTCCGCCCTGAAAACCACAGCGTTATCTCCTATAAAAGGGCCGCCAAGGCGGGAATCGTCTTCTCCATAGCCGATTTTCTGAATACCCGAGCCATCACTGCCGCTGTTTTGCCCATAGGATTTAATAAACGGAACAGGATCGGGCCAAATCGGTTCTGCCTTAGGAGCAGCAAATCCCAAGCCGGTGCTTAGCGCGATCAGGGCAGTCAGCGGAATCATCCATTTTCGCGATAGAGAGGCTTCTTTCTTCAGCCCTTCCTGCTCCAGAACGCGGTTAAACGTTAAGATGCCCATAACTGCAAAGCCCGCAATAACTGTCCTGACAATCGCTGCGTCTGCCGTGTAAGGTGTAAAGGTGTCCAGGACCGTTATATAAATGAGTGTCATGAAAAAGAAAATGAAAATCTGCCTGCGATTAATCAGCCAGTACTGAATCAAATAGGTCATCAGCCACAGCAGTATGAAAAAAAGCAGGCTTCTGAAAAGATTGGTTATGGCGGGCCAGTCTCTCTCAGCAAGCAATTCTAAGTTGTGCCACATATCCGATGCAAACACGGCTATCCATGAAAACTGAAAAAAGGAGCCTTCAAAATATAAATAATGCAGCTCATATAAAATATAAAGCACCTTAATAATACTGCTCATTACTGGACTTACACCAAAGAAAGCCAGCAGGAGTGACAATACAAGGAACACAAGGAAAACGATAATATTCGACGTATCTGTCAGCTCTTCAACCGGGCGCAGCCATTCCCATAATAAGAAAAAGCCAAGAACATAAAGAAGAAAGGTGGCAAAATCCTTTTGAACCCGCTGATATCCCATTACATGCCCACCCCCGAAAACACATCTGCAAAATGTCCGTTATGAACTAATATGACACGTATTCCCCTGGCATTCGCAGAGGCTTTAAGCAGCAGTTCATCACCGGAAGGAGATTCATGCTCATTTTTGATTAAAAATATCGTCATGGCCCCATTTTTGGAAGTAAAAAATCCGGCTTTCTCTATAAGTACTTTTGTTAATTGTGCTGTAACAATCATCAGCTGACTGTTCTGCTGCAGAAGAAAATGCTCTGCTTCAAGAACCCGGTCCACGGATGCTGCCGAATCATCTTTTATTTTTGCCAAATGATGAAACAGCTGAAGCTGGTGTGCTTCTCCGCCTCTGATAGGAAAAGCTGTCCGGGCAGCTGCAGAGGTCAAAAACCCGACCTGTGCTCCTTTACGTAGAATCGCCCTTACAATGGAGGCAGTAAACGAAACGATGGCCTCAAATCGGCTATCCGCTGCACAGTCCATCAGAATATAGACATCATGGGATTGTCTTTGTTCAAATTCCTTGGTCATAATATCATTTCGCTTTGCGGTAGCTTTCCAGTTAATCCAGGAAAATCTGTCTCCCGGCTGATACTCCCTGATGCCGATTGCCATGGAAGTATCCCTTTGCACCCGCTCTTTTGAAGCAGTCATTCCCTGTTCGTAATGATGTGCCATGGGCTTATAGATGATTTCCTCATACGCCGGGTAGACAATCATCCTGCTCTCAGCGGGAGCTTGCCTTTCTTTCTCTACTAAACCAAGCAGATCACCTGTTTTAAAACGGACAGAGGCAAAAATATGCTCTCCCCTGGGCAGACTATTAATCTTGTATTGAATGGACATTTCCTTCTGGAACCCCGGAAATAAGAATCTCTTTGCCTCGTTTGACTTCCTGGCATGCAGGAGCTGTTCACTCATTTCATCCTCAATGACGAGGTATAATAAAGGAAAAGCTGACCCCCTGCTTATCTTCAGAGCAATCACTGCCTGCTCACCCGCATTGTATTCTGTTTTCGGCAGGATCCGCTCCACTTTAACGCCGTTTAATGAATAAAACGACAGACCCAGTGCATATAAAGCAAACGGCACAAAGCTGTAAAACAAAAACCAGCTGACAAAGCCGCCCTGGAACATGGCATACGAAAAGGTGAACAAAATAAGCAGAAATAGTACAATCAGCTTCCAGACACCTTTCAGTGTATTTAACAGCTGTTTCATTTTACTTCACTAGCCTTTGTACAGGGACAGACACCCTGGCAATGACCCTTCCCACCACTTCTTCAGCGGTAATGCCTTCGAATTTCGCCTCTGATCTTAAAATAATTCTGTGAACAAAAACAGCAGGCGCCAAATACTGAATGTCATCCGGAAGAACATAATCGCGGCCATACATGAATGCATAAGCCTGGGCTGCTTTCATTAAAGCAATCGAACCGCGCGGACTGGCCCCTAAATACACACTGCTGTGGTTACGGGTTCCATTGGCAATTTCCACAATATAGCGTTTAATCGTTTGATCCACATGCACTTCTTTAATTTCTGTCTGCAGGGAACGCAATTCAGCCAGATCCATTACCGTTTCCAGATCTTCTATCGGCGGAATGCGCTGCGCCCGGTTCAAGACCTCCATCTCATCCGCAATATCCGGATAGCCCATTTTCATTTTTAAAAGGAATCTGTCCAGCTGCGCTTCCGGAAGAGGATAGGTTCCCTCATACTCGATGGGATTTTGCGTTGCCATAACGAAGAAGGGTCTTTCAAGACGATGCGTCACTCCGTCGATGGTCACACTGCTTTCTTCCATCCCTTCAAGAAGAGCGGATTGCGTCTTGGGAGAGGTCCGGTTGATTTCGTCTGCTAAAATAATATTGCCCATAATGGGACCAGGCCTGAACTGAAACTCCATTTCCTTTGGATTATAGATGGATACACCTGTCACATCCGAAGGCAGCAAATCTGGCGTGAATTGGATGCGTTTAAATGCAGCTCCGACTGATTTAGCCAGCGCACGTACCATCATCGTTTTCCCGACACCCGGAACATCTTCAAGCAATACATGGCCTTCCGCTAAAAGCGCCACTAGGCTTAACTCTGCGACATCCCGTTTTCCGATCATGACTTTTTCAATATTTCCTAATACCCTCTCAATTGCAGGGTGCATCTGATTTCGATCCATGTGAAATCTCTCCCCTTTTTCTATATCTCTAATTCCACTAATTTACAATTTACTAAATTTAATTCTAACCTATTATATATTCGCTGTCGCGCTGGAAACTCCTGTGTTTTTCTTGGGATGGTTCTATCTTCTAAATAGTTTTAGAACATAAATAAAGGCTGCTTCTCAGCAGCCAAAGACCAGTTAGTTATGTCGTTTTCCATTCTGATCTATATAAAAAGATTCGATAAGTGTTCTTTCATATGGCTTTCCATTTTCGGTATGGCCCTTTATTTCCATTGTCACATTGTATACGCCTTCCTGTGAAAAATCGCTATCGGTCATGAGGCCAGGCTTTTCTCCTTTCGCTTTTCGCTGCAGCTTTTTCCCTGAAGAATCAAACCCGAAGCGGATCCATTTTGTTTTAAAGGCTTTATGACTTTTCGCAGACTCGTCCTGGATTTTATCAGTTAACGGACTGTTTAGTGTTACGGTGTAAAGATACGATGCATTTGCCGGAGCCTTTAACAGCCAGCTTCCCGCTTCGGGATACTCGATTTCAAACTGGTGAACCCATGCTCCTTTGAAGAAATCGGATTCTTCTTTATACGCTTTTCCCGTTTTATATTCTTTTCCCTCCGGACTGATTAATTTTAAAGCAGACAAATTCTTTTCACTTAAAAAAGAAACAGTTAGGGAGTTTACATTATCCTCCACGGAAAACTGCTCACTGATTGCACTGACAGCTTTCCCGCCTTTTACAATGGAATGAAAGCCAGGCTGACTGGAAGCCGCTTCTGTTCCTGGAGACGAGAAAACTGCTGCAGGCTGAGTAATAGTAGTATAGGGTTTGAATACAAGGAATGTATGGGATCCTTCCCGAATGGTTGTGTGATTCCAGCCGCCTTCCTGAACAATGGAAGCTCCAGGCAGCCGGGAATTAACTGCTGTCACAACACCATCGTTTTTTCCGTACGTGCTCAGGTATAAACCTCCCCAGTAGGAAGCACTGCCAAATGAACCCCATTTGGTGCCGCCAAGTGTATAATAACGATTTTTTCCAGCATTCTGATGGGAATCTGTAAGGCTTCGAAAGTATTGCATATTGCCTGTCTGCAGGGATTCGGTTGCTTCATTATTGTTTCCAAGAAGAGCAGCAAGCCACCAGGCGGCGCTGCTGTGTGCAAGATCCGCAAGCTGGGTGCCATGATGAGGAGAGGATAGAGAGATGACGTTTGATACATAGGGGTGGGCATTGTAATGCACAAGGGCTGTCTGAATATCCACACCGCCTTTGCTATAACCGATGACCACCAGCTTTTTTCCCCCAAAATGATGGTACATTTCCTGAAGCTTCTCAGCCAGAATGGCACCATTCGTCCACATATCCCGGTCATGATGAAGATCAATGAAGGCTGTTTCATATCCATTTGCCAAAGCCACTTCGTACATATCATTACCTTCATGCCAGACTGCTGATGAATTATTATAGCCGTGCACAAACACAAGAGGTGATTTGGAAGGGTCAATGCTTGAAGGTGATTCTCCGGCATACCAATAACCCGGAGTCCCGCTGTCATCACCGCCAAAACCGCCAGCCTTCGCCATACCAGGGAAAATCAGCATCATACAAAAGATCACTCCTGCCAAATGTATTTTCAAGCCATTCCCTCCTTAAGGGAGATCCGGACGGAAGCCCAGTCAATTTAATTTTATAATTTTCAGAATATATATTGAAGGGTATTTCGGTTTAAATTCCCATTGAATTGGCAAAAACATCCCTGCTTTCCGTTATAATGACCTTATGGAAGAATGGGGGTAAATTACAATGAAACTGCATTCATATGTTTTTCTTATATCTATATTACTGCTGCTGACACTCCCGGCAGAGGCTAAGGCAGAATCCTTTTCCATTGACCAGGCAGAAATCAGGACACTAATTTTAGATAATGGAGATATCTACACAGAAGAATTATATACATACTCCTTCGATGGATCTTTTAATGGAACAACGAGAACAATCGGGGACGACGACCACGGGGGAGTGGAGTTTTTTGAAGGCTATCTTGCTCCTGATGATGCCAAGCTTGAAACGATTAATCCCCAAAGCTTACAGACGCTGAAGGTAGAGAGAGATGATTTAACTTATAAAATACATACAGCTTCTAAAAATGAAACAAAGAAAGTGTTTTACCGCTACCGCATTAAGGATGCAGTCAGCAAATATGGGGATACAGGGCAGTTTTATTGGCGATTTTTTGATGAAATGAATGAAAATGATATACACAACCTTCGTATTCAAATTGCTTTATATAATGATTCATCAGCTTTAAACAAGGGCTATGCCTTTTTACATGACTTGACTGGCGGATCGATGAAAAAATCCAGACAGGATGGAATTCTTTATGAAAATAAGCTCCTTCCTGCAGGAAAAACGGCGGAAATCCGATTTTTGTTTCCTGAGACATACTTGAAGAATGCTGTATATACAGAAAACACCGCTAAACTTGCCGAATTTCTTGCTGAGGAAGAACAGTATCAGCAAAAAAGGGAGAGCCGGAAAGACTGGATCAACCCTCTTGATACAGTGAATTCGATCATTACCCTTATTTTGCTGATATTCCTGATTTATTTGGTAATCTATCCCCGCAGACTATACAGGTGGTTTAATAAAGGAACTTCGCCGGAAAAATTAAAGCATAAGGATTCCTTTCTGCTTGCTGCCATCTACAGAAAGGGAAGGCTTCGGCATTTCGATATTATCAGCGCTCTGTTTCGGATGCAGCAGAAAGGGTTTCTATCCATGGAACGGGTCACCGCCAGACCTGCTTATTTGGAAGATGAAAAAGCACCTGATCACACCTATCTTTTTACAGTTATCAGTGAAAATAAAGGTTTAACCGAATACGAGCAGAAACTGATTGATTGGCTTTTTACCCCAGATGAAACAGGCCGAAAAACTTTTTCCCTGGATCAGCTTCCCTTTCCAACTGCTCAGGAAAAAAAGAGCAACTGGAGAATGGAGGATGAATATAAGCGAATGGAAAAAGAGTTTAACAAGGCATTTAAAGTCTGGCGCAAAACAGTACTGAAAGATACCGAGATAAAAGAGTATGTAAGATTAAATTTAATAAGAGAGAGCTTTCTCAAATGGGGAATTCCTATTTGGATTCTAATGTCGTTATTCAATGCCTATATAGGGATGTCTGACTTATTCGACTTAGCTTCCATATTGGCTTTATTAACAATCGGATGGGCCATGGTGCTGATTCAAAAGAAAAATCGGCTGGCATTGCCAATCTATTTTGGCTTAGGCTCTGTTTTTGCGGCAGCTATTGCATACGAAATGCCGGAAGACTTTTTCCCTTTAAACATTCTCCTTTTTCTCGTCAGCGTCTTCCTGCCTATTTCGGATATTACCTTTAAAGGAGCCCCTTATCATAAAGCGATCAGGGAGTTTAGAAATAGCATAAAAACAGGCAGATTTCACTTTCAGGATTCAGATAAGTGGATACAGCACGCCCTTTCACTCGACTTATTTACCGAGCTGAATCTGCATTATGCCGGAAAGTTTACAGAAGATGCGAAAACTTTTTCTGCGCTTCTCCTATCTTCTGCAGATGCAAAAGTATTTTCATATACAAATCATTATTATCATCAGACATACTATACAAGCTCCGGTTCATCCGGAAGCGGATCAAGCGGCGGTTCCGGCGGAGGCGGAGGTGCAGGAGCGTTTTAAGCATAAAAAAAGTGCCATTGCTGAGAATGGCACTTTTTTTTAGTATGATACACCTGTGCGGCTATGTGTTTTTTCAAACTCAGCTTGATTCGGATCAAAGTATTTTTCATTGAAAGCTGCCACAAATTTATCATCCTTAATGTAACCCGCTCCCCATGTTGGATCCATCGTGAGCCAGCTTCCATCCACCTTCACTTCCACCCATGCATGCTTCTGCGGCCAGAATCCGCCAAAAGCAGTTCCTTCAATAAAGCGGGCTTCCATGTTGCTGGCCCGAAGCAGGGCAATGGCCAGATACGAATAATCCTGGCAGACTCCCGTTTTGGAATCAAGTGTCTTGAGCGCACTATCATCCCAGCTGAAGTCATCTGTTTCGAGCTTATTTACATCATATGAAACGGTTTTAGCGACATAATCATAGATGGCCTTCGCCTTTTCCCTTTCACTGCTAATGCCTTCTGTCAGATCTTGCGCCAGTTCAGTAATCTGCGGAGCATCGGACTGAACGCCTCTTGATGGAAGCAGGTCCCGCTTATCCTCGCCTGTTGACTCCACCTCAAATTTCGCAAATCCATAAAAGCGAAAATAATCACTATTCTCTTCCTTAATTTCCGGCACACTTAGTGTGACTTCATATGTGCCAGGACCAAACCTTAAATAAAAAGAATCATCAAACGTGAAATCTTTTACAGGGATAACATCCAGTGCTTCGTCTTCACCTTTTTTAGTCGTAATGTAAATATGATCTGTTTCAGGACCGAATTCTGCCTGCGGATCAATTTTTCCTTTTACAGAAAAGACACCGTCGGACTTCTCACCGCCATACTGCGGGTATTCAAGCGCCACTCCCCGCTCCTCATATGTTTTAGAAAATTCAATTGGGCTCATCGTCCTATCAGACTCGTTGTCTATTAAAATGGTTGTGGCTGTCTGATAGTAATTTTCCCTCTCTTTGTCAGGAACGAGCACCTCAAGCTTGTGCAGGCCTTTTCCGTAGAATAACGGCACATCATAGGTGAATTTTCCATCCTTAAGCTTAATGACATGCTTCCACATTTCTGAATCCTTATTCAGCTGTAGCATGATTGTATCGCTATCTGTTAGGCTTCCGGCTTCCCCTTTTAAATTGAATACTTCATTGCCTTTTAGATAGCTCGACTCGATATCCAGGTCCAGATCTGCTTCCTGGCCAAACGGAGTAAACGTCACATCCCGCTCTGTATCCGGATTCACATTGTGCACCGTGAAAGAAGCAAGATCATAATAATAATTCTCACTATCCGTGCTTGGAAGCTGGACCGTTACCTTATACTCGCCTTCCCCATTAAATAATCGGATATTCTGCTTGAACTTCCCTTCTTTGATGGGTGCGTAGTATTCCAGATCATTCCCTGCCGGCCCATCCTCTGTGGAACGAACCTTGATCCAGGCATAGTCTGATTTGAGATCAGAGTACTTCTCAACCTCTCCTTGCACAGCCACCTTTCCATTTGCGGCAAACTCCTTATACTCCGGATTTTTCAGAGCGGCCCCGACTTCCTCGCTGTAAGAAGTCAGCTCAAGGGGTTCGAGCTCAAGTTCCTTGTTTTTCTCTTTAACCAGCTTTTCATATTTATCTTCTTCCTTTTTCTCCGCTTTGGCTTCTGAATTGCTTTCAGAGCTGCTGCAGGCTGAGAGGAAGAGGAAGCTGGTTAATAATACAATTAATATGGTGATGGGGCTTTTCTTTGGCATGGGGTCCTCCTTTTTAATCTTTCTTGACTTTATTACGTGCGCAATGCCTTTTCGGTTTCATAGATTAAGAAACTCAAAACAAAAGCTCTTTATAGGGTTAGACCTTTAAAGAGCTTCTCTGTGGTACTGTTTTTTAAAAATTTAATATTAATAGCTATAAAATTAAATACAAAAAGAGAGAAATTCCACACATAAAATCGTTATTCAGCCTTTGGTTCTTGCCTCTCATAATTAGCCTGCTGCCGAAGATTCTCCAGGTTTATTTTTAGATCCCAAACTTTTTTTGCATTTTCAGTCATATGAGGATAAATATATTGGTCAACTATTATCTGATAGCGAAAATCACCAATCAGGTTATACGTGCGAATTTTAAACTTTTTATCATTGAAGGTTTCAATAACAATATCATTAATTAAATTTAATGGATTCCTTACAAGATCAATGTTTCGAATATCCTTAATTGGAACTGTGCCTTTTTTTGATTTAATCACACCATTT
This sequence comes from Paenibacillus sp. FSL R5-0490, assembly GCF_001956215.1. GTDB lineage: Bacteria > Bacillota > Bacilli > Bacillales > Cytobacillaceae > Cytobacillus. The sequence continues at coordinate 17,411 of NZ_MRTQ01000027.1, forward strand.
TCTCCGGGGATAATGGACAGCAAGATTTTACCCGGGATTAGACCTGGTAAATTCCAAAGGGTGATATAGAGATAAAAAGGAGTGAAAATTATTCCACCGCCAAGATAGAATAAAGAATATTTAGAGTCAAACTTCAATCCGTGAACAATTAGAAAGATACAGGCTATTAAAAAACCTGCAGTAGCAAGAGACATTAGCACATAATAAATTTTTGATCCCTTCACCTTTATGGAATAATCTTTATTTTGAATCATCGATAGATCGCCCCCTGAGAAAGCTCTCTCTTTAGAGAAGACTTGTTTGATCGATTCAATTAATTTTTATTCAATTTTAGGCTCTTTTCTCTCGTATCTTGCCACTTTACGAAGACGTTCAAGATCTACCTTTCTGTCCCAAACCTTTTTTGCATTTTCAGTCATATATGGATAAATGTATTGATCTACAATCATTTCATAATCTAAGTCCCCAAGAAGATTATACGTTTTAATTTTTATCTTTTTATCATTGAATGTATCAATAACAATGTCGTTGATTAAATTTAATGGATTTCTGACTAAATTGATACTGCGAATATTACTTATAGATACCATATCTTTTTTAGCATTAACTGTTCCCTTTTCTCCCGGGAATATTCTAAACAAAACCTTTCCTGGCATTAATCCAGGCAGGCTCCAAATAGTTAAATAAAGATAGAAGGGAGTTAATACGATTCCTCCGCCAAGATAGAGGAAAGAATATTTAGAATTGAATTTCAGTCCATGTATAATTAAGAAGATACATGCAAGTAAAAATCCTACTGTAGCCAAAAACATCCATACATACATGAACTTAGAACCTTTTATTAATACAGATTCTCCTTTGTTCTCAATCATGGACAAGAGGAATCCCTCCTTGGACAGAATTGTTAAATAATAGGTTTCTAATAGATGTCTCGTCTGCCCTTTGAACATTTAAATCAAGATTATCGTCTCTTGAAATCATCCAGAAGTCCACTTTCCCAGGAACAATAAAAATTAGATCAATTAAATCAGGATTTTTTGCAGAATCATATCCAAGACTAAGTAAACTGTCCATTCTGCCTTTTCTATTGGAAATATCTTTTAAAAACTCAAATGAGAATGAACCATTAACTCTATTTTCCCACTTTTGAGCAGTAGATTCAGACAATGAATCTGGTTCACTCATATCACCTAAGAATTCTTCAAATTCTTCATTCTTCAAACTAAAAAGCACTTCATCATGTAAAGGCAGCTTGTTAATATCGAAGAAATTTTTAATACTTGGTATCATATCCTTTGGAGTGGATTTTGAAATATAATGTACTTGATGGTCATGCAATAACTTATGAAGATAAACTTCCCCATTCCCAAAATGAAAGGATATGTTCTCTTCCCCTTCGAACTTTAAATTAAATCTAGAAGCTTTAACCGTCTTCTCCGCATTACTAAGAATATTAATATAAGACTTATAGTCTTCTTTTAATCTATATTGATTATTAACCTCTACCACCATATCTTTTGCCAGCAAAGAGCGAGCTGCAAACTCAAGCAGTAACTTCAATTCGGAATCTTGGAGTGAAGGAAAGTATGTCTCTTTCATAGATATTCCTTCTTCATATAGCCCTTCACTATAAAATGCAAAGATTAATTCTTCTATACTTAGTTGAATGGTACTCATATTGCCTCCTTAAAAAAAAGATAATTTTTTATCTAAAAATCCCTTTGCTCCATCTATTAAAGATCCAGCTGTCTCCTTTGCCTTTGACAATCCTTTTCCAATATCTTTAATTTTCCCTACCGGATCGGACATTGTTTCTTTAATTTGTTTATTAACAACATCAATACCTTTATTTACTGCTTCAACAGCTTTTCCAGCTTTCTCAAATCCATCTTTAAAAAGCTCGACTCCATGGTGCAAAGGCTCTTTAATAAGGATAGCACCTTTTTCAGCAATTCCAGCAGTTAATTTAGCAGCTTTCTCTCCAATAACTCCACCAACGAATGAACCTGCAGCTGCACCAACAACTGTTCCAACGGGACCAGCTAAACTACCTAAAGCTCCTCCTATTACTGCACCTGTAATTGCTCCTCCCGAGATAGCTACTGTATTATTTACAGCATTACCAATTGCTTTAGCATTTTCACGTTTCAAAACATCGGGGTTATTTCCGTACTTAGCATAGTTCTCTGAAATTTTAAGCCCCATTCCTCCGACTTCCATTGCACCGGTTAAAACAACTGTACTTAATGCATTTGTTTTAGCAAATTTGGCACCCGTACTAACGAAAGATTTGAACGTAGTGGGATTAAAAGTTTTATATTTAATTTCATCCAAAAATGCCCTTGAGCTACTCGTAAAATTCGCCACATCATCCGGCAAGTATTTAGCAATCTTTTTATGAACCAAATCCGCAAGTGGTACATCTTTATACTTACTGGTTAAATATAATGGACTCAGGAACGCTCTTGTCATCGTTCTTAACTTTTTAGTTTCATCAATTTTATCTGTTACTTGTTGAAGGGCCGCCATATGTTTATAGGTGAATACACCATCAGCATTCTTAATAAATTGAGTAAAACCTAATCCATAAAATGCGAGCTGTTTTGTCATCAATGCTCCAAGAGCTGTTACGGCCCCATATTGCTCATACAACTTATACAACTTGCCTACCAGATTATCAGCATCAGCAAATTTATTTGCCACCATCCGCAGGTCAATTTCCATTTCACTAAGCTGCCCGGTAAGCTGGTTACCTGTACCCCATGGGTCTCCTACATGATAAAAGCAATGCCTGTATTCCGCCGGAGCGCTGTTAATTAAATCCGCAAGCTCCATATGGAGATTTCTGTATTCGTCTTCAATTCTGGACAAACGAGTAACCATATCATTTGCCAGGTCTTCCAGGCGATCCGGATTTACAGAGATTTCACTTCCCATTTCAATACCTCTTTTCTATTCGATTTATTATCCTAATTAAAATAAATTTATTATTTGATAGCCTGCTATAAAAACTTGTATTGGCAATAAAAATAGATCAACACACCCCGGAGCACATCCGTCATCATACGTCTTACTCTTGTCATAAGAACCTTTTTTCTTCTTTTCATTATTAGACATAAAAACCCATCCAATCTTTATATTCTTCAATCCGCTTTAAGTCTGGCCAGTCTCTCTAATTCTCTTTGTCTTTCAATTTCTTCTCTGACTCTATCAACTTCATTAGCAGCACTTTCCAATTCTCGACTGATGTTATAAAGGTTATCCGAGTGCCTTTGGAAGAGGACGCCTGCTTCTTCCAATGCGGAATCAAATTTGTCCCGCGCTTTGCCCTTCCATTCACCTGCATGGTTTTGGACACTTTGCTTTAGTTTGAATTCCTCTGTTTTGATATCATCTGAAGCTGTCTGAAATACCCTTGCAAGGGCTCTTACATGTGATGAGTTCATTTTGACACCTCATTTTTAAAAGTTTTTTATCCAATAATTTAAAGTCTCTTCATTTCTTTCATGCCTAATTCTTTATTCTATTTTTAGAGGGCAGTTATTTGAGAGGAGTTTGCTGAAGAATTTGGTAGCAGTAATTATGTACATGTCTCCAAACCGGAGACATGTACGGGAATTATTTAATTGTCAGCCTGCTTCGCCATCCTCGGAATGAGGAATCCCATAATCACACCTATGGCAATGACAAGCAGAATACTATAAAGAATCATTAATTTGTTATCCTGTTCAGCGGGTGCTTGATCCTCCGCAGTGAAAAAGCTTTCCTGTTTCGAATCGGAAAAAAGCTGAAGCTGGTCTGCTTTTGCGGTGATGGTATTAGTAGTGGTTTCACCGCCGTCGAAAAGCTTCTCCTTCACTTCCTTCAAAGGATCCAGGTTCTTTTTTGTAAAAGTAAGATCCTTTTGTTCTTCCGGGATCTCTTTCTTATTTTCATAAAGCGATTTTTCATGGAGGTAATCGGTATTCTCTTTGAATTCCTTTTTTTCATAGGTATTCGGTGTTACGTTATTAAAATCAGGGGTTGCCCCGGCAGATTGGCCAGCAAGCAGCCAAAACGCCGGGAGCAGAACTATTACTTTAAGGAATTTATTAAGCTTCATAAGCCTGGTCCTCATCCCTCTTTGTACGCAGGTCCTTTATAGACCGGACTGCAAATGGAATGATGGCAAGGAAGGCAATAATGCCAAGCAGTATGACGATGGCCGGAATAAACAGGGTTTGTGAGTCATACTGAATGGACATATACACCTTGGACATTGGGTCCTCATAGTTAATATTCGGTGCTGTAAGAGCAAGGAACGGACTGATGAAGAAGGCGATAAGACCTACACTCAGAATCCATCCTGCCAAATTGCCGATCTTGAACCCTGCCAGTACAATGGCCGAGGCTGCCGTCAGCAGCAATATGGTGAAAATGGTCCACTCTATTGCGCGATCCTGTTCCATTGAGTAAATATTGAGGCCGAATATGCTGATAATCAGACCAACAATTAGATTCAGCAGCACAAACATGGATGCATGGACAAGCATCGGCGCATTTTTGAAATAATGGCTGAAGTATCCGATCATTAAGCTGCTGAGCAGGACAATGGCCAATACGACAACCGGCGGCAGCTTGTTTTCCTCTTTCTTTTCAGCTGTTTCTCCGCTGATTTGAAGCGGGCTGGATAATTGCTCGTATACCGGACCATTCTTTTGGCCATTCACATAGGTGTTTCCAAGAAGATTGTAAATATCATCCCTGAACATCTGAGTTGTCTCTACGTTCGAGCCCCACTTGGAATTCAGTGTATCTGCATCCTGCTGGACACTTTGCACCTTTTGCTCCAGCTCGTTTGTATAGGATACGATATTGCTTTGATTTTCTCCTATAGATCCAACAAGATCATTAATCATCAGCATTCTTTGGCTGATTCCCTCTTGTTTGACCATAACGGAAGTTCCGTCAATGCCATCGACAGGCATTTGGGTATTAGCCGATAATAACTGAATATTATCCATAACAGCTATTGCGCTTTCCTGCAGTGCAGATAAGTCTGATTGCATAGCAGATTGCTGCTCTTCAATCTTCTGGCTATAATCATTAAAAAATGCAGTAACCTGATTATCAAGACCTGAAAGCTGTTCCTCAGAATATGGGATGGATGTATTCAATTCATCCCAAACCTTTTGTTCATCCTCGTTCACCTTTACAATAGGATTCAACTTCTCAATAAAGGTTTTAAGTTTCTCAGGATTATAATTAATGGAGGACTCTATAGTTCCTTCGAATCTTCCGAGTGCAGAATAATATTCCATCATTTTTGAAGGAACGGCATAGATAATTGGCTGGTTAAACACTTCTGTTAACTTCGCCTTGCTTTCGCTGTCTAAATTTAATTCAAGAATTTTATTTTCTTTCTGGTCGATTAAACCAATTAAAGATGAAAAATTTCCGGAATTACTTAACTGCTGAATCAAATTTTTGTTCTCTTCAACCAGCTTATTATAGTCTTCAACCAATTTTCCGTTTTGAGCAGCCAATTCATTGTTGACAGCCTTGAGTTCATCCACTACTTTCTGCAGAGGATTTTCTCCTGTGTCATTCGCAGAAATCTTCTGCTCTACATTAAGCAAACGCTGGGAAAGCTTCGGCAGGCTTGCGACTGCTGCGGCAGCTTGCTCCGGAGTTCCTTCAATTGTTTCAAGCGAAGATTTAATCGTGTTTATTTCATTGGCAATGGCCTGCAGCTCTGCTCTCTCATTTTCCAGACCTGGAACTGAAGGAATGGCTTTATCCGGATTCGTGGTAGCAGCAGTCTGTTTTACAGCATAGCTTTTGTTTGAAGCCGCTGATGCTGTTCCTGGATTTCCGGCAGATGTCCCTTTTGACAATTCCTGCTTCAAAGAAGCTATGTTTGCCTCGACTTGGCTTAGGGTATTTCGTTCTTGTTCCATAAGATAATTAATCAATTCTTCTCTTTGTCTATCCACTTGTGAAGTGCGGATAGCAGAGAGGCTGCTGAATGTCTCACTGTTTTCTTTTAGCTGAGACTCAACTGAATCAAGTGTGCTTGACAGCTGCTCACCGCCTTCATTTAGTGCGGCTAATGATTCAGAGTACTGCGGATCGTGTTTCCCGGTTAGGGCCTGTATATTTAGCACACTTTCATCCTGCAGCTTCTGAAGAGTTTCCCGCTGTGCATCCTGATATTCCTGGTATTGGTCAACATATTGAACAAATCCAGCAAGACTCTCTTCAAATTGAGTAAGGTTATTTTCACCTTCTGAAGTACTCTCTGCAGCTGTCTTCACTGTCGACTGAATGCTCTCCAGCATATTGCGCTGCTGTTCAATTTCCGCTGCCAGGTTCTTTGAGCTGGGCTTATAGAAAGCGAGCATGGCATTCTGGAAGTCTATTTCTTTTTGTAAAATGGTATCGAACTGGGATTTCACATTTTCAAGGTCCTGTGATACATAGGTCCAGTACAAGGTTGAAATCTTTCCATTCACACGGTTGGTGGCTGTCTGAATCTCGCGCAGAACTTTTTCCCGGTTCAGTGAGTTCAGCTGGTTCTGAACGGTATATTCAAAATTTGCTTTTTCAGGCTGCTGGCTTTCATAGGACATGATGTTCTTTGAAAAATTGGAAGGAATATAAACGACTGCGTCATACTTGGTATTCCTCAAGCCATTTTCTGCAGCACTTCTGCCGATGACGCTCCACTCATATTGTGAACCGTCTTCGAGGATCGATGTGATTTCCTCTCCAAAATCAAGAGACTTATCTTCCTTGTCAGCCCCTGTATCTTCATTAACAACTGCTATGGTTCTTGTGGCATTCTCCCTGACCAGCAGAGGATTATCGCCGATTGAGCCAAAAAAGATGGCTGGCGCGGCAATAATCAGAAGCATCACCAAAACCATTTTCACGATATATTTTGTTTTGGCTGTCATGCTAAGACCTTCCTTTCAGTGGCACATAAAGGAATTTGAATTTTTAATTCCTTTCCGTTTATAACGTAATAACCATATCCCGGCTGAATCTCCGCCTCTTTCCGGTCGTATGGAAGGGTAAAGAGCGTCTGCTCTGATTTTTTCATCAGAACGACTGCCTGGCGGATCTGTTTGATTTCTGCCGTTAAGGAATCGTATCCTTTCGTCAGTTCATTATTGCTGCCTGTCACGATGACGCTAAAGCCAAGATGGCTTCCATTTTTCATCAGCCTTGCCATTCTTTCCTGCAGGCTGTTATCCAATGTCTGTGCAAAACGGGAGTATCCATCCACAGCCAGCACGATCGGCGAAAACTCTATATCTGTATTGCCATGCTGGATGGAATTAAGATATTCTTTTTCCCTTAGGGATAACTGTTCTTCAGCCTTTGCTGCCCAATCGCTGATCTGATCCTTTGTCTCGATATAGACTGACTTTTCCTCACTGGCATAGGATGATAATCCTCTGTCAAAGGAATCGAAAATACCGACAGATTCAGCACCCTGAGAAAGCATTTGATTGATCATAAGCTTAAGGACATTTGTCTTTCCTTTTTGGGCCTGCCCAAGGATAATGCAATGCTTCGTTTTATTGAAGTTTGCATATACAGGTTTGACTGATTCTTCATCAAGGCCAATTGGTACAAGTCCTGGCTGTGTCTCTCCCGCAGTGTAACGGGTAAAGTTAATTGTATTAAGCTCTGCCGGAAGCATCGGAACCTCTTCAGGCTGACTGCAGTCCTTGTATTTCTCCTTCAGTTCCTGGATGTCAGCCCGGATCGATTCCATGATCTCGAAATCGTCCTTGCCCTCTGCCGGCAGGAATACCTGTGAAAAATAGGCCTCTTCCATTTTAATAATGGCTCTTCCTGGTATTGGCTCAGGTGCGAATGGAACTCTCCCCAGAACGGAGTAAGCCTCGCTGCTGTCCATCAGATAATGGACGACTTTTGTTTTGAGGTTATTCATGAGCGACTGCCGGATAGAATTGATCCGTGTCGCAGCGAAAATCATATAGATGCCGAGTGACTGTCCATCCCTGGCAATCTGATTAATTTGCGTTTCAAGCTCCTGCATTTCCTCTTTTACTAAATCGAAGTTATCAAATGTGATATAGACGAGCGGCAATTTTTCATTGCTCATCGAATTGTACATCTTAATTCCGCTGACTTCCTGCTGCTGGAATAATAGCTTTCTGCGGGCAATTTCATCCTTGATCAGATTCATAAACTTTTCAATTTTTCGTTCTTCATCCATCAGGAAGAAATCGGCCGTATGCGGCAGCTGCCTTAATGGAAGGAGTGAACCATTGCCAAAATCGAAAATATAATAATGTGCTTCTTCAGGAGACCGCTTTTCGGCAATGCTGAGCAGCAGTGTCATAATTGTATGGGATTTTCCATAACCGGATGAGCCGAACACGCCTACATTTCCATCCTCTATGATTTGATAGCTTAATGGATACTGGCTCTGCTTCTCAGGCTCATCCACCATTCCTAAATGAATTTCATTATTCTCCTCAGCGCGATAAAGTTTTCTGCTTAAGCGCCCTTCAAGAGGAGGAAGCCACGGACTTCTAAGTTTCTTAATGCCCATCGAGAACTGTGCTGCTTCAATTTCTTCCACAACTGCTTCAATTTCTGTCTTTCCGCCTTTTTTCTTCCCTTGGCGTGAATTCACATCTGATAATGGCACAAGCCCAAGGTCAGTTACGATTGCAATCTCATCCTCTGTCTCAGAAGAGTCTTCCATATAAGGGGCCCCGCTCCATGCAGATTGGAACAGTTCATAGACTTCATTATTGCCGACCTGCAGATAGCCGCGGCCGGTTACGGTAATAGCAGCGGCATCGCCGTTTTTAATGATTTCCCGGCTGTCATCTGTGTCCTGAACCTTTAAAGCCACCCGGAAACGGGCATTACTCCAGATCTGTTCGTCAATGACACCGCCCGGCTTTTGGGTTGCCAGAATTAAATGAACTCCCAGGCTCCGGCCGATTCGCGCGGCACTGACGAGCTCTCTGATGAATTCGGGTTCTTCACTCTTAAGCTCCGCAAACTCATCGGAAATCAAAAACAGATGAGGAAGCGGCTCCTTTGCCATATTGTTTTTATAAAGGTCTGTGTAATCGTTTATATGATTTACCTGATATTGATCAAAAAGCCTTTGCCGTCTTTTTAATTCGCTTTTGATGGAGGCAAGCGCTCTTGAACTGAAGTTTTTGCTGCCTTCAATATTGGTAATCGTACCCAGGAGATGCGGCATGTTCTTAAACGGCTGTGCCATGCCCCCGCCTTTGTAGTCAATCAGCAGGAAAGCGACCTCATGGGGATGGAAGTGAACAGCAAGTGAAAGAATATACGTCTGCAGAAATTCACTTTTTCCCGACCCCGTTGTCCCGGCCAGCAACCCGTGAGGGCCATGCGCCTTTTCATGAAGATTCAATAGCGAGAGGTCTTCCTTTCCTTTTAAACCGATTGGAACTGCCAGGGATTTGGAAGACTCCTTCGTAAGCCAGTTCTCTTTGATTGGAAGTTTCCCTACTTCTTTAACCTTCATCATTTCCAGGAAGGAAACGCTATTTGGAATGGAATTGGTCATTCCAACCTGATGATCAAGCGTTCTTAACAGACGGGAAAATTCCTCATTTCCCTTCTTCTGATGAACATCAAGCTTAAATGGAATGCTCACGGCCTTTTTATCTTCAATCAGAATGTCCCCTTCTTCCTGATTGACATATCTGACAAGGGTTTGAATATTATCATGCAAGCTTTCCTTTGAGTCTGCTGCAAAGATCACGGAGATTCCCATATTGGAGTGATCTCCCTCCAAATATTCCAAAATCACATGATCTGCAATCAGCTGGTGATTGGCTATGATGAACACAAGATGAGGTGAATACACCTGCTTCTCTTTATTTTCATCCAAATCCCTTTCACGCAGGATTTCATAAAGGGAAGACAGCAGCTGATCTCTTGTTTGTTCGTTATAAATCAGCCCTTTTGCATGTGCATGCGGCATCTGGAAATGCGGAAGCCATTTGAGCCATTCCCATTTTTTATATTCTTTTTCATTAAAAATAAATACGAACCGAACATCATGATAGCTGTGAAAAAAGGCCAGCTGCCCAATGATCTGGTGGATCTCATTTTTAACAACCGACTCTTTTCCGATCAGCCCGATTGGCCCCTTTGCCAGATCAGCCACCACAGGTACATTTCTAACTTCTTTATACACTTTTTCCATCTGCTGTGACTGTTCAAGCAGATCATCGATTTCACGGTTTGACATATCCCCTGAGCTGACCTTCACCTCATAGCTCGCAGGCACATTTCCGGTACCCAGTCTGAATTGAAGGAAATCAAAGCTCTGCAGAGGCCGCTCCCAAATGCGGTCGGATATATGGCCCGTAAAATACTTCATTTTCTCAAAAGACGGAAAGTGGAATTCCAGAACATGCTTCTGCTGGTCAGACAATGCCTGCAGCTCTTTTCGCTTCTCTTCCAGATAGGCAGTATAAACTCGATGCCTGCGCTCTTTCCGCTTTTTTTGATTGCTTTTATCCTTGAAGTACTGGACTGTGGATGTCACTAAAGTGGTCATGAACATGACCATTGAAATGATAATAAAAATCCCTCTTGGCTGAATTAAAGCCACGATGCCCATAACGATCAGCATAATCAGCGGCGGCATGATAATCAGCCATAATCCCCTGCCTGAATCATCCGGCTCCTGTGACGGAAAGGACAGGGAAACCTTCTCATCCGGCATTTCATAGATCATTCTTGGCGTTCTCCGATAGAGCGGATATTTCTTTGCCATCTCAGATTGCGGCCTGATGGTAATGGGAAGCTTTGATTCATAGTATTCAAAGCTATCTATCTGGAAAAGATCTTCTTCTATTATTCTTAAAGACATAAAGGGGAAGAACAGCACATCCCCCATTTCAAGGAAGGTCCTCTCTTCAACTCTTTTTCCGTTTATATAAAGCTGTCCTGAACCCGGCTCTGCCATCCAGCCCTTTTTTGTTCTTATCAGGTCAAAAGAATGGCTGGCCTCCATTAAAATGCCGTTCTTTTTATAAATGGAAGCTGCCGGGTTATCAGAGGAAATCTCTATTTCCCTTTGATAGCCCGAATAGTAGGTCTGGCTTTTAAGGGCTTCAGAGGTTACTATTATCGTCAGGATTTCCCCCGCATCATTTATATGAAAGGGTTCTCCGCCATTCAGCCTTCCGAGAACCGACTCATTCTGCCTAACTTCATAGAAGCTGTCGTGCTTTTCTATTGACACAATTCCTTTTGTAAAAGGAAACTCCCTTATTGTCACCAGCTGTTCCAGCTCAGGGCCAATGGTGATCCTGCTGATTTTTTCAATTGGCATAGACAGCTGCTGGCAGTAATCGCTGTAAAACAACCATAACTGTTCCATCTTTCCACCTCCTGTCTATCTTAATTTGGCTTTGTCTTTTCTGACTCTTCCTTCTTCTCCGCAGGCTTTTCTGCAGATGTTTCAGCTGCCTTTGCATCTGCAGGCTTTTGCTCTTCAGCAGCCTTTTGTTCAGGCTCTTGTTTTACTGCCTGTTCATTATTTTCGCTGCTGCTTTGCTCATCCTGAAGACGCTGCTCCTCTTCCTCCTGAGCTTTCTGTTCCTCTAAATACTCATCAATCTCTGCTTGAATTTCGTCGATTTTCTGCTGTTTTTCATCGGATTCAAGGCTATCATCCGCTTTGACAACTTCACGGTACTTAAGCAATGCGAAAAGAATTAAGTCCCGATCCTCAAGATCCCGCGAGATATCGAGAGCCTCCTTGGCGTCTCCCCTCCCAATGTGAATCCAGTAATGATAGTAAAGGGGATCCGTCTGAAGGGTGATTGTATTTTGGACATTCTCTTTTTGGTCTTCTGTCAATGCTTCATTTATTATGTAGGACTGTGCCAGTTCGTACTGTACCACTCTTGGCATCTGATCAATATCATAATTGGATAACTCAGAAACGACTTCACTATACTGGCTTTTCAGGAAATGCTCCTGGCTGTTAATAAAAGCTGCCTGTTTTGGCTGAGTAAAGATAAGGGAATATAGGCTGAAAGCAACGAAAGGCACTAAAGCAATCAGCAGACCCCATGCCGAATATCTTGTGGCTTTCCACTTTTTTTGCGGAATCCTAGCATATTCCTTATCTTTCTTTTCAAGCATTTCTATATTAGTCCGGATGACGTCTGACAATTCATTTTCATCCTTGGCTTGGATGATACTTGCCGCTGCGGGCGACAATTCAATGGTTTCATGAAGGCTAAGGTAATCCCGGAAGGCGCGATTTCCATCTACAGCAGAAGCGATGGTCGCTTTCAATTCCATCCAGAGTTTTTCCTGATTGGTTTCATAGGGCGGAAGGCTTTCACTTACACCATAATGAAGCAAATGGGGTGACAAGCTTTCATCCGCCACAATGTTTTCAGGACAGATGATAAGATGCAGCCTGGAATACGGATGACTTTTCACAAGCTTCAGGAGCTGCGAAGAAAAAATCCATCTGCTTCTCTGGTCTTTCTTTTTTAATTTGGAAAAGGTTAAGTAATTTGAGGGAAGTTTCAGGACGAGGCGCAGTTCATCCTCTGTTAAATGGATATCCCTTTTAATAGCTGATTCCATCGCCTGGAGCAATTCCAATTCCGCAGCAGCATCAGCTTTAATTTTTTCTCTTTGGAAAAGAATAGTAAGGGATTGATGATCTGTTTCGACAACCGCTTCAAGCTGCTCTTCAAGGTAGGTTTGACTCTTTTCTGACATTTTTAAATGCTCCTTTATAAAATTTCGAAACGGTCTCCAGTGGTAATCCCCTTTTCTGCCAGCTTATCGTTTCCTGACAGAATCATTTGCTTGTTGGGAATTCTGACCCAATATCCTTCCCGGGGCGGCTGAGAAATTGACTTAGCTTGCCAAACAATATCAACTACTTTTTTAACAGAGTGATAGTTAGATAGACGGAGGTCAAAAGGTTCAAGTTCATAATGTTTTAAATCAATTGTCACTTCTATGTACATTGTCAACACCTCATAAAAAAAGAGCGCTTTTCATCCTGTGAATGCAGCGCTCCTTCTCCACTTAATTGATTCAGATCTAATTAACCGCGGATTTGGCCAGCGATCTGGTTATCAGCATCTTCAAGAGCTCTTGCAGTATTATTAAGCTGAGCAGAAATATCCTCTAATAACTGCTGCATTTGAACAAATGAAGGTCTTAAAGATTGGTATTGTTCAGCAAACGCTCTGCTTGCTTCCCCTTCCCATGCACCTTCCAGTTCACGAATCATATTATCCAGACGGACAATCTGATCCCCAACCTGGCTGCTTTCTCCATTATAGCGGTTAGACATGCCTACTAATTCTGCTGGTGTAACGCGAATAACTCCTGACATTCAAATCTCTCCTTTTCAATAGGTTACTATTATTGTAAAAATACACAATAAAAAGGTCAATTACTTACTTGCAAAAAATAACAAAACAGTTATTTATACCCACTAATACCCACTTTCGAAAAGTTTAAACCTAAATTGGTATTTTTTTCATAGTTTTTTACTATTTTTTTGATTTTCAAATTCAAATTTTCTACCTATTTATTACTATCATGGCAGTCAAAACTCGTCAAATCGCTAATGCATCCGTGTCGAATTATGTCTGTGGTTTTATTCCTATTATTCTATAAACCCCTAATTGTATTTTATAGGTTAAATTACCCTGTTATATAGATATTTACTAAACTTTATTGTACCCTTTTTTTTCCTAAAACCAGCCTTCTAGTTTATATGGTACTTTTGAATCATTTTCCAAAATAAATTTCGGGATTCATTAAGCAAAAAAGATACAGCTGAATCGCTGTATCTTTTAACAACCTATTTATTCCCCAACCACCTTAGCATCCTTTAGCATGTCCTCAGTCAAAGCAACTCCCTGTTCCTCAGCTGCTTTCTTGTTAATCACAAGCTCAAGGCTTTCCGGATAGCCGACAGGAATCTCACTCGGCTTTTTGCCTTCAAGAATATCAACAGCCATTTGGCCTGTAGAGTAACCAAGATCATGGTACTCAAAGCCATAGGAAGCAAATCCGCCCCGTTTAACCGAATCGCTTTCTCCCACAAAAGCTGGAATGTCTTTTTCATTGGCTACGTTCAGCACAGATTCAAGGGCAGATACCACAGTATTGTCCTTAGGGATGTAAAACACATCAGCACGTCCCACTAAGGATTCTGCAGCCTGTTTTACCTCTGAGCTTGTTGAAATTGTTGTCTCTACTGCTTCCAGACCTGCCGCCTCAATGGCTTCTTTCGCATGCTTAACATTTACTACTGAATTTGGTTCCCCATCATTGTAGATAATGCCCACCTTTTTGGCATCAGGTACAAATGTTTTGATAGAGTCAATTGTATTTTTGATGGCATCCGGATGTGTATCAGATGTACCCGTTGCATTCCCGCCGGGTTTGTCCATGCTTTCCACAAGCTCAGCTCCCACAGGATCGGTGATGGCTGTAAAAAGGATTGGAATATCTTTCGTTGATTGCACAACCGATTGTGCACTCGCAGTAGCAATTGCCAGGATTAAATCATTCTTGTCCGCGACCAGGTTCTGGGCAATGGACATATTATTGTTCATATCCCCCTGGGCGTTCTGGAAGTCGATTTTAAGATTTTTTCCTTCTTCATATCCAGCATCTTTCAATGCAGCTATAAATCCTTCTCTCGCAGAATCCAGTGATGGATGCTCAACAATTTGCGTAATGCCGATTTTAACCGTTTTCTTTTCTGAAGCTTCTCCGCTGGTTTCCTCATTTCCTGAACCGCAGGCAGCAAGCATGAGCAATGCACTGCTTGCCATGATGGCCAACATCTTTTTCATCAAAAAATCCCCCTGAACAATTATGTATTTTTTAAAATTTTTATAATATTTTGATATTAACATGTTTAATATGTTTGTAACAATAGCTAATCCTCTTTTTGTCAGATAAATTGAGCTCCATGCAAAATAAAAGCTGATTCCAAATGGAACCAGCCTCTGCTGCTCTATTAACGAATGGACTCCCTATTAGGGATTTCATTATATTCTTCCGGATTCAAATCATAAACACTGCCATCTGCAACACCATTAATGATTCCCATAAGACCAGTTTCTACAGTCTTAACCAGCTGGCCTTTCATCTTTTGGCCATAGTTCTGTGTCTGCCCTTTTACTTCAAACAAGACTACCCCGCTTCCGTTCAAGGCAAAGGAACCAAGTGCTGTTCCAGGCAAATCTAAGTCCTGGTCATATAACGAAATATTGGTAAACACTGAATTGCCTTTTTCCTGAAGTGCATCATAAAGTGCCACATTTAGCTGCCGGGAGAAATCAAAGCGGTAATTCTCCGCATATTGATTATATTTTGATCCCTCTGGGGAATTTGGATCGGGAATGAAATCGGCTGAGATGGACATTGTAACGTCTTCATCCGTTCCTTCAATCTTATAGAAATTTTGGTGATGAAGATCTAAAAAGACTTCTACATTTCCAAACTCCTCTTGCAGACCTTTATATACATCCCGAACTGTTTGGGATTCAGGTGTGATATACCAGCCTGGAGTGCTCGAATTACCCGGAAAGTTCTCCGCTTTCGGAACATAGTTCAAGTCGGGGTTAAAGTCACGGTTTACATCAAAACCTGGAGCTGCTGCATAGTCATCCCCCTGCAGAGTGCGTGTGTAATAATTCCAGGTTGGCAGTGCGTTATGTAATTGAGGAAACTTCTCCTGGACTTCTTCCCAGGTCATCACATTACCACGCCTGTCCAATTCAGAACCATCGGCATTCATCATCGGAATCGCTACAATCGTCAGTTCTTCCCTAATTCTTTTCGCGGCTGCTGATTGGCTTGAGCCTAAGTGCTGAAGAATATTCAACAATGCGACAGTACCAGTCTTCTCATTGCCATGAATTTCACTTTGCACCAGGACTACTTTATCTCCATGGCCCACTCTTGCTGTAAAGATATCTCTTCCCTGATTCGTTTTACCCGCGGACTCAACCTGAACCAGGCCATTCGATGACTTTTCAAGCTGGCTCAGCATTTTCTTCAATTCTTCATAATCTACAAAGCCATTAACAGATATATTTTCCTCTGTCACTGGCTTTGCTCCCTCAGCAAAGCTAACTTGAGGTACTAAGATCGATGCCGCCAGCGCTGCTGAACTAAGTACTTTCCATAATGATTTTTTCTTCATTTTTAAGCCTCCCCTGATCTTCTTTTAATTCGGTATCCGAATTATTTCTATCATGCCTTTTCAACCTGAGGATGTAAATCTGCTAAAAGAATTAATATTCTGAATTATAAATATCCTACATTTTCCTTATTGGATAAGACTTTCATCACGCTAAAAAGGACTGCGTAAGATCGCAGTCCTTTTTGCGTCAGTCAATTAATCCCTCTTCTTTCAGGAAATCAACCGCCACATCTTCATATTGTTCTTTATCAATATCAACTCTTGCATTAAGCTCCTGCATTTTTTCATTATCAATTTTACCTGCAAGCATCTTCAATGCTTCTTCAATTTCAGGATGTTCTTTCAGCGTATCAGCCCTGATGACAGGGGTTGCATAATACGGAGGGAAGAATTTTTTATCATCCTCAAGGACCTGCAGATTGAATGCCGGTATGCGGCCATCAGTGGAAAAGGCATCAATGACATCCACCTCTCCATTCTTGATGGCACTGTACATAATGCCGGAGTCCATGGCCTGTGTTCCGCCAAATTCAAATCCGTAAGTATCCACAAGGCCGGGATAGCCATCAAGGCGCTCCAGAAATTCCGGCTCCGAGCCTAGAGACAGCTCCGATGATTTCTTGCCTAAATCTGAGATGGTTTTAACTCCCCAGTTTTCAGCATCTTCTTTTCTTATAGTCAGTGTATACGTGTTATTAAACCCAAATGGCTCAAGCCAGACCAAATCATAATCAGCCTTGAAGCGCTCTTTTACGAGGTCATACACCTTGTCAGGATCACTGATCATTTCTTCTTTTAAAATACTCAGCAAGGCTGTTCCCGTATATTCCATATATAAATCATAATTTCCGTTATTAACGCCTTCAAATGCAGGTGCGGTACCTCCCAGGAAGGACTCATATTTCACATTTAAATCTGTATGCTCTTCAATCAGATGCCCCATGATGTAAACCATGATTTCCTGCTCTGTGAAGTTTTTGCCTGTAATGGTGATCGTATCTTTGCCGCCGGCTGTTTCGCCGAGCTGAGCAGCAAACGCAGAAAGAGGAAGGATTAAAATTAATGCGGTCACCACCCATTTTCTCCAGCGGCTCACAGCTGGATTGGTTTTCTGCCCTTGTTTAAGCCCCTGCGGAGTCACATCTGTCTCCAGAAGCTTCAGCAAATAGTCAAAAATAATCGCTAATAGAGCAGATGGAATTGCACCTGCCAGAATAAGACCCGTATTATAAGTCTGCAGTCCGCGGAAGATTAAATCTCCAAGACCGCCAGCCCCAATGAGGCCTGCAATTGTCGCAACACCGATAATTAATACAGTCGCAGTACGAATCCCGCCCATGATAACACTCAGGGACAGTGGAAGCTCCACCATCCAAAGGACCTGCCGATTCGTCATTCCCATTCCGACCCCGGCGTTGATGGCAGACTTTTCAACACCAGTAATGCCTAGATATGTATTTCGAAGAATGGGCAATAAGCCATAAACGGTTAAAGCAATAATGGCAGGGGCTTGTCCCGTTCCGATGAATGGCACGAGAAATACAAGAAGTGCGAGACTTGGAATCGTCTGAAAAACTCCTGCAATCCCAATAATTGAATCGGCAATTTTTCGATGGCGGGTTAAATAAATCCCCAAAGGAACAGATATTAAAATCGCAATGGCGATCGAAATAAGTGAAAGATACATATGCTCTAAAATTAAGTTCCATATAGTCGGCCAGCGGTTTACAAAAACGTCAGTCGTGCTGCTGATCATGTTAAGAATCGTCTACACCCCCTATCCTGTTTATTCGACGATTTCGTCGACCATATATTCTACAAGACTTGATCGGGTCACAATGCCCAAAAGGTTCCTGTGTTCATCCATAACCGGAACAAAGCCGTAAACAGATTCGTTCACAAGCTGAAAGGCCTTTTCCGCCGGATCATTCTGCTGAAGTGTCACAACGCTTGAATCCATAATATCTTTAAGCATTAACTCTTCATCCTTGTAATTTTTCTGGACGTCCCAGACGGTTGCAATTCCCTGAAAAACATTTTGATTATCCACAACGACAAGACTGTTAACCCGCTTGCTTCGCATCAGCTTCAAGGATTCAGCCAGCCTGCGGCTTTCGCCCGCTGTTACAGCCGGAACCATTAATTTGGTTAGTTTAGGGAATGATATGCTGTCACTTTCCTGAAGCCGGTCTTCTCCAATAAAGCTTCGGACAAACTCATTAGCCGGCCTGCGGATGATATTTTCCGGCGTATCCAGCTGCACCACCTCCCCATCCTTCATAATACAGATGCGGTCAGCGATTTTAAGCGCCTCATCCATGTCATGGGTTACAAATACAATGGTTTTCTGGATATCCCGCTGAAGGCGGACTAACTCATCCTGCAGCTGCTCCCGGCTGATCGGATCCAGTGCACTGAATGGTTCATCCATTAAAATAATTTTCGGCTCAGCTGCCAGCGCACGGATAACACCGATTCTCTGCTGCTGCCCACCGCTCAGTTCTGAAGGGTAACGTTCACCAAACACCTCCGGATCCAGTCCTACCATATGCATCAGTTCGTCCACTTTATCTATGTATCTTTCCTTCTTCCATTTCATCAGCCTCGGAACAAGCGAAACGTTTTCTTTAATCGTCATATGCGGAAGCAGCCCTATTTGCTGGATCACATAGCCGATCGTCCGGCGAAGCTTGACTGGATCTTCTTTTGAAATATCTTTTCCTTCAATTGTAATTGTCCCTTTTGTCGGCTCAATCAGACGGTTGATCATCCTCATGGTTGTGGTTTTTCCAGATCCGCTGGGTCCAATCAGAACCAGCAGTTCACCTTCCTCGACCTTAAAGGTAATATCCTTGAGAGCATGAAACCCGTCCTGAAAGACTTTGTTTACTTCTTTAAACTCAATCAACTTTTCAGCACCTCCTATACATCAAACAATTGTAAAATTATGGAACAACCTATCCGCAGATACGTTTTTCAGGGTAACATAAACCGCTAAATCATGCAAAAATCATTAAATTAGTTATCCCACTATAATTCCATAATATTCATATTTAACCTTAATCTTCTTTCTCCAAACCAAAAAGGTACTTCATCTTAAAAAAACTCCTTATTAATCACCATCTTTAATTAATGTGGAGGATTTATGCTGCCTTGAGCCTTGCCTTCTTCTCTGCAATATGACTCCGGTGCTTTCAGGCATCAAAAAAGGGAAGCATTTCTTAAGAGCTCCCCCTGACAGGTATTAATAAGGATATCCAAATCCCGGTCCACAGCAAGGCCGCGGGTAATAATAAGGCGGCGGTGGCGGATATCCATAATATGGACGCGGGTAGAATAAGGCAGTGCCCAATAATCCTCCTGCTAACCCGCCTAAAAAAGGCAGACCAAAGAATCCAAAAAACCGCTGATCCTGCGGCTGGTAAGGGCCTCTATAAGGGTACATACATACATACCTCCATTTCCTCTGTATATGCCTACATTATTGTATATGCGGGGAAATGGGTTTGGCTTGGGCAAATTCACTACATTTGGAGGGGGAATGTTGAGGATATATTAAACGAAAAACAACCTTGAAAGGCACTTTGCCAATCAAGGTTACAAATAAATTACATTATATCTCAGGTATATCAATCTCTTTGCCTGGAGACTTACTAATTAAAACGTTAGGAAGGTCTGGGTTATTCTTTTTCAACTTATACTTTTGAATTTTTGTTAATTCAGGGTCAAAGGAAATGTCTTGTGATTTAAAGCCTAAGCTTAATAGTTTATTATAAATCTTCCTCAAAAAAACTTTCCATTCCTCTAATGAAGAACTTGAAATTTCATCTGAACTCTCTAACAAACGATAGCCATCTGCATAATGGAACATTAGTAAACCTGTCCCTAAATCACAAGCCTCATTTTCTAAGATGACTGTTGGTACTTCAAAACCGCTATTCCAATTATAATTGGCAGCAAAGTAATGGAGTGTTAGTGGATTATCTACTTTTTTTAACTGGCTGATTAAAATATTTTTATCTGTATTATAAAGCAACCCCACCAGATAAGTAATTTCTGAGTTAACCATCAACTAAATAAATTCTCCATACCTTTAATTTCTCTTACTCATAATTTGTAGCAGCAATAAAATCAAAAGCACCTGTTGAACTAATTTCGTTTTTATATTCAAAATTATATATTAAAATTACTGCATTATATGATTTCTTTAGGTTTATACTTTTCTGGATTTTTGGAATGACAATTTCTTCATATGAACAACCATCTAATAATGCTGAAATATCACTACTACTATTCTTATAGACAGCTTTTTCTATAGTATCCTCATCTGTTTCATCCATATCAATATTAAAGTCGATAAAGAATTGGGATGGGACAGACTCGCCATCCTCATCATACGTTAAATCAACATACTCTCCTATTAAGTCCTCATCGTTAATATTTCCTAACCAAATTGAAACCCATCCTTGTTTTTCCATTATAGTAGCCTCCTACTTTAATCTTAGACCTTGTGGTAAAGACGAAACTCCACCCTCTAACCTATAATTAGCCCAATTATTAAGTCGTCTAACAAATGTATTATAGTCGCTAGAAGTATCTATTATTGCTAACAATTCATTATGTGCTTTAGTTGAGCCTAACCCTCCATGAACACCGTTTGGATTGACAAATTTGACATCCGAAATAGCTGTTCTTAAATCTTTAATCTCTTCAGCACCAATATTCCAATACTTAAATTGAGGAGCCCTTGAAACTAAGTGCTACTCATGTAAACCTCCAGGTTCTCTAAGTTGGCGTTCAATTTTCTTTCTAATCTTTTTCTCTTTCCAAAGTTCGTCTAGTTCACTACTTGTAAGGGAATTGAAGAATTTATTAAAATTCCCACTCTTTGCAGTTGGTATATCTTCAACAGTTAATTTTGTTATATCTTTAGCATTACCCGTACCCTTACCAGCCTTCCTCCCCGGCAAGACCACATGACCCTTTTCCTCTTTCAATATCCTGACAAGCGCATCAAAGTCGGCCTTTTTGATGCTTTTCCGTATGACCTTGGTACCCTGTTTTCGGACAACAGCTGCGAGCGACAGGTATTCGAGTATTTCAAGCGGGGTTCCGTCAGCTATGGAGTCCAGTTCCCGTACTCCTCCCACGCGGTCTTTTGGAATGGAGTCGACAAATTCGTAGGCTGTTCCTTTTTCACTGTCGAATTCTCTTACGATCCGGCCATCTTCATTTAGATAGAAATTGCCGCCATCATTATGGCTGATGGTTCCATACTCATCTATGACTTTAACAGTCAGGATCTCCCGGCCGCTCAGGGAGGCGAATTCCTCCGGGCTGATTTCGTTACTGTTTAGCTCTGCTAAAGCCTTCAAGGCTCTTAACTGATAGTGGATGGTCTTTCTTTCGTAGGTACTCTGCCAGATAGACCAAATGGAATAAGCGCCGGGCTGCAGAATCTGGCCCAGGGCCGTGACGCCCAGCTCTTTAAAGAAATCCGGTGAACGCATGGAATTTCCTGCTTTATGCCTGATGCCTTCTAAAAGCTCTCCATAGACTGGGCTGGAGTGAAGCTGCTTGACAGAATAGCCGGTAATGCTGAGAATTCCACTCTGAAAGAGGCTTGAAATTTCATCGATGTATGTCTGCATCAGATGAAGATCCTGCTCAATTGGATCAAGCGCCAGTGTTTGCTGGCTGTCAAAGGTCATAAGGTTATCAACCTTATTTTGCCGGTGCAGTTCCGCCCTTCTTACATGTGCCGAAAACTCCCCATCCTGCAGGTGAGGGAGACTGACAATATCAGAAACTTTCTGCATCACCGCATTGGTCTCGTCTGTTAAGCTATTAGTGATAGATTCTGTTTTTACCAGGCCCTGTGCCGCTTCTTAAAAGCATTAAAAAACCTTGAAAGGCATTTAGCCAATCAAGATATGCGTTTTATTATGCTTTTTTAATCAAGTAGCAACTCCAAGTAATATTTATCATTTTCTTCTATTTTTCTTAAAAATTCTTCAAGAGAAGTCTCAATTTGAATATCATAATAGTAAACCGGACTTCTATTCTTTTCATTCAATTCAATTGACATTAAAGCTGATTCACTGCCTTCAAAAAATATTAGTTTGTTATTTTCAAATTCATCATAGATTTCTATGTCAGGATAAAACTCAAAATCGTTAACTCTTAATCGAAAATCTCTTACGGAATAAGGATCCATAATACGATTTATATTAATCTCTGAACCTTTAATAAACCCGTAGCCAACCTCTATATAAAAATTAACTAACTCCTTAGGAAATTTTAAATCGAGTTCCTTCTCAACCTCTTTTATTTCGTTTTCAGTTACTCGATAAAAACAATTTTCTTGATTTGCCTTCATAGGTTCGTAGCCCATTATTTTTTACCTCCTTTAAATAGCGAATTTGCTGGTGATCCTGTTCCATAAATACCAGCTTGATGCTCATTTGGGAATTTTGCAGGATGCATATTCCACCGTTCATGTTCTCCTCCAAATGTATTCTCAATTATATGATGAGCATCATACTTATCTCCTTTTTTCCTAATTATTTTACCTGTTTTTTCTGAAATAACATTTTCATTATACACAGGCCACTTTTGCCCTGTATTTTCTTCCCACTCTTTGATTACTTTATTTTTATTTTTAAATTCTACCCTATGCTTAGCTGTTTCTATTGGTGACATTTTTTTATTTTCTTTATTTCTTAAGGCTTGCTTCAACTTCTCTATTTTACCAGGCCCTGTACCGCTTATTAAAACCATTAAAAAACCTTGAAAGACATAAAGCCATTCAAGGGTCTGTTTTTACAAAACAGTTTTTTTCATTCCATAACTCAAAGATATCATCAGGCAATAGTTCGTCAGCATTCGAATATACTAAATCATCTCTATATTTTCCTTTTAATCTATTCTGCTTCACATTATAATGTAACTTTATCTCTGTAGGCATTTCTTTTCCATATTCTTTACATTTTTCATGAATTTTTTCAAGTCCAATATCTTATCATAAATCCAAAGTAAAAAACCTTGAAAGGCAGTTCATAGCCAATCAAGGTCAATTATTTTTTACTTTTTCTACCAATTAAACCTAATCCTCAATTAAATCTAAATAATATTCATTATTATTGAGAAACTTTTTAAAAAAATCCTCTAACGATTCAGCTATTTGAATATCGAAATAATATATTGGATTATTAACTAATTGTAAATCTATTGTAATATAAACACCCTCGTTTACTTCAAAAAAAATAAGTTTATCTTCATCATCAAAAAGTTCATCTAAATCTGGGTCAAATTCAAAAATACCTTCTCTTAATCTAATATCTGCTACAGCCCCTGGTCCCAATATTCTATTTATTGCATTAGCACTTTGACCTTTAATAAAACCATAACCAACTTCTAAATATAACTGTTTTAAATCATTTGGAAAACTGATATCCATTCTTTGTTCAGCTTTTAAAAGATCATCTTCAGGTACCTTATAGGTTTTATTTTCTAGCTCATTAATAAATTCAAAATCAGCCATATGCTATTTTACCTCCTTGGAAATAGTTTACCTGATGGTGCTCCCTTTCCATGTATCCCTGCTTGGTGTTCGTTAGGATATTTTGCTGGATGAATATTCCACCACTCATGAGGGCCACCAAAGTTATTCTCTATGATATGATGGGCATCATACGGTTGACCAATACTCCGAGCAACCTCTCCATTCTTATCAAGCACTTCTTCTGTATATCTTGGCCACTTTTGGTTGGTTTTTTCTTCCCATTCTGCAATCAATTTATCTTTCAAGCTCGATGTAAATTTGCTTCTATACTTAGCTGTCTCTTTTGGTGTCAATTTTTCATAGTTTTTGTTTCTCAAGGCTTCTTTTATAAGATGAATCTGCTCTTTATTAACCTTTCGTCCAGTTTTAGCCTCTATATCCCTCAGATAAGCTTTTGCTAAATCCTTATTAAGTTCATCCGTACCCTTACCAGCCTTCCTCCCCGGCAAGACCACATGACCCTTTTCCTCTTTCAATATCCTGACAAGCGCATCAAAGTCGGCCTTTTTGATGCTTTTCCGTATGACCTTGGTTCCTTGTTTTCGGACAACAGCAGCCAGCGACAGGTATTCGAGTATTTCAAGCGGGGTTCCGTCAGCTATGGAGTCCAGTTCCCGCACTCCGCCCACTTGGTCTTTTGGAATGGAGTCGACGAATTCGTAGGCTATTCCTTTTTCTCCATAGAATTCCCTGACAATCCGGCCGTCCTCGTATAGATGAAACTTTCCGCCCTGATTCTCGCTGCCGATGCCATACTCGTCTATGACATCAACAGTAAGGATTTCCCGGCCGCTCAGGGAGGCGAATTCCTCAGGGCTGATTTCGTTACTGTTTAGCTCTGCTAAAGCCTTCAAGGCTCTTAATTGATAGTGGATGGTCTTTCTTTCGTAATTACTCTGCCAGATAGCCCAGATGGAATAAGCACCGGGCGGCAGAATCTGACCCAGGGCCGTGACTCCCAGCTCTTTAAAGAATTCCGGAGAATGCATGGAATTTCCTGCTTTATGCCTGATGCCTTCTAATAGCTCTCCATAGATTGGGCTTGATTGAAGCTGCTTGACGGAATAGCCGGAAATGCTGAGATTTCCACTCTGAAAGAGGCTGGAAATTTCATTGATGTATGTCTGCATCAGATGAAGATCCTGCTCAATTGGATCAAGAGCCAGTGTTTGCGAGCTGTCAAAGGTCATAAGATCATCAACCGTATTTTTCCGGTGAAGTTCCGCTCTCCTTACATGTGCCGAAAACTCCCCATCCTGCAGGTGAGGGAGACTGACAATATCAGAAACTTTCTGCATCACCACATTGGTCTCGTCTGTTAGGCTATTGGTGATAGATTCTGTTTTTACCAGGCCCTGTGCCGCTTCTCCATCCAAAAAGCTCTGACGGATGAATCCATTGCTTGCCGGTTCGAGCATCTGAAGGGAAGAAGCTATTCCTTTTAAAGTATTTTGATAGTCTGCAAGAAAGCCTTCAAAAAATAAGAGAAAAGGAGAATGACATTCCTGGAAGAAAGCCTGAATAGCGGCTGCTCCCTCTCCCCGAAAGGAGTCCTCAAACGAAGTAATTCCTTCTACATCACGTGCAATGTTTCTTATCTGCTCTTCTAAGGAGTCGAGACTGGTGTGAAGCTCCTTCAATCCGCTATGCAACTCCCTTGCATCTAATACCTTCAGTATAAATCGCCTCCTGCCATTCGACAACTGGAATAGAGGCGCTTCAGAGAGCCCCTCACTAGAATTTTCCATAATTTATACTTTACACTAAAAATTAGAGTAATTTTATTACGAATAGGATTATTTTTACACTTTTGTATAAAACAGTAATAAATACCCATCGACATAATGTCTAAAATAAGAAAAATGTATCATTATTACATTATTTCCCTGTGATATAGTAAAATAGATTCTTTTTACCCGGTTTAATAATATGAAAATGGCAGTATATAGAGGTGAATATTCATGTCTTTAGGCTATTACTACAGTTTATTGGCGAAGAAACAAAGTGATCTGCAGAGACTGCTGGCCTGTGAGGGAGAGCTCCAAGGAAAACAGCAGGAGTTTAACCACTATCGGCATACCGTCACAAAGCCGGATCTTTCCCCTTTTACCTGGCAGGGAAAGCTGGCAGATGAATTTGAGGATATCCGGTTTGAACAAATGCTCACGAGTTATACTGACATTGAGTCAAATCAGTTTCATGAGGTGTTTTCAGCCATAAGCCGGAAGCTGCAGCAGATCCAGCAGGAAATCGATTCTATCAAACAAACAATCGCTTCCCTGGAAGCACAGCTTGCAGCAGAGAGGTCGAAGAAATAATGAGGAGGTATTGAGTATGGATACTGAGATTAAGCTAAGGATAAACGATATAGAACAAGCACTTTCTAAACTTCAATCCTCCGCTAACGGGCTCCAGCCATCCTTTGCATCCACTATTGGAGAGAATAATGTCCTTGATTTCATCAATAAATTGAACGCTTTAAATAGGCAGCTTCATCAGGTGACAGAAGCCTATAAATCCATATTGCTCCAAAATGAAGAAACAACACGGCAATCCGTACAATTCTTGGATGAATCGGATCGGCTGCTTTCCAGGGGGATACATGGAGAAACTGGCAGAAAAATTACGTAGCAGGTGGCTGTACATTACAATTAAACAAAAAAGAAGCTTCCCACAATCAGCTTATGAGAAGTCTCCATAAATATTTTCCAGTCAATTGCTTGATTTACTCATTAGGAACCTAAAATACTATACTTACGATTTCTCATTTTCAGGAATATCTCCAAGTGTTCTTTTAAGAATCCGACATAACGGTTGACCTCTTCTATCGTAGTGTAGGGAGAGATCGCGAAAAATTTATGTGCGTACACAGGCAGCTGCTTGTTTAAGTCTGCCGCTTCAACGAGTCGCTGCTTTTTTGTATTTCCAAAAAAGACAGTATCTCGTTCAGTACCAATTATTTCAGCAAACTCGTCATTAAATTGATTAATTTCCATTATTTCTTCCATAGTTAAATGTCTGTTCAATTCGTTATCCCATTCTATCTTTTCAGGGTAAAAACGGAATGTTGTAATAGGAGAAATTTCATTCGTTACTGCCACATTCGAAACTTCTCTTGTTAACATCTCTCTAAATGCAATATTGACACGGATATAATTGGCCAAAAGCTCTTGATAGCCTTCCATTCCAAATGCTAATAAAGATGCATAAATCCCTAAAGCACTTCCCATCCGTGAGCATTCCAGCGTGAAGCCTGTATGATAGCTCCCATACCCACGGTTCCCAACATAAGGCGTTTCCGCTGCATCTAAATCTACATACTTAAGATACTCTCTGTTTTTAATTAAAAATAAACTTGTGATATATGGGGTTTGTCCAAGCTTATGGAAATCAAAGACCATGCTATCTGCAAGCTTTATCTGTTTGAACTTACGCTGATAGGATCTTAAAACCTTCTTAACATTGTCTTCAAATCTCAGAGGGTTACTTTCAAAATCGTAATGGTTAAAGAAGGTATACATACCGCCCATGGCCGAGTCTGCATGGATATAAATCGGATATACGCCATGGGTACGTTCCAAGTCTTCTGCTACCCGCTTAATCCCCTCAATGTCATCAATCCCAAATGTATCAGTCGTTCCCATTGTGGCAAGTACATAAAGAGGAACACCGCCTTTGACAATAACAAGCTCCATTTTCTCTTTTAAATCATCGAGATTCATAGAATGATCAGCATTCACTTTTACCCGAATCATATTCTTCACGCCAATCCCTGCAGCTTCTACAGACTTATACAGACTATAGTGTGATAGCTCTGAACAGAAGCAATAGAGATTTTGCGGCACACCATTTTCTTTTGAAGACGGTGCATACCGTGCAATGGCAAGTCGCAAAGAATTAAAAACAGCGCCTTGTCCTCCCCAGGTTGTATACCCTGCACTAATGCTCTCATCGTATCCGATTAATTTGGATAGCATACTGGTTATCTCGATTTCTGCTGCAGCCGCTGCTGGGCCTTCCACATCCCAGAGATTGTTCCCATTGACCAGGACCATTACTAAGTTCCCGAGCATACTTGCTATATTCGGAAGGGGCGCTGCGTTTGCTACATAATTTCGATTGACGTAGCGGTGTCCTTCCGCCAATTTAAGAAGCTCCTGAATCACTTCCTCCATCGGCACACCCTTTTTCGGAACATCGGCCTTTTCGATGATACGATTATAGTAATCCTCTGTGTACTCGGGCATTTTTCCAAGTGTTAGTTTGTTGGGATCCTTTAACTCATCTATTTTCGTTAAGATTGTCTTAAAGTAAGACAATAATTTCTCTCTTTGAAGTTCATTCCCGTCCATACTGGGAAATAACTTTTGAATTTCCTTCATCCTGTACCTCCTGGATGCTTTTTCAAGAAGCAGATTTATCTAAAGATCCTATAAAAAAAGTCCACACAGGTGGACAAATCATTGCCGCATTAAGTAATATTCAGCCTTTCCGGCAACCCGGCTGCCATAGATATTCCCTGTTAAATAGAAGGAATAATGTGCTATTTATTTATTCTTTCATAAGGACTAATTCGTGCATCAAATGGAAGCTTCCCACAGGCTGCGCTTAACTGAAATAAGAACCTATATATGAATCACAGCCAGCAAGGGTAAAACTCTTTATACTGCTGCACGGACCTTTTTATCAGCAATTTGACCCTGAGCCGCCTCTGTTTCATCACCATGATTCCATGCAAATATTAATTTATTCACATCATTTGTAAGCTCAACAAGGTTCTTTGCTACCTGTACAAGTTTTTGCATTGCAGACAGTTCATCATCACTTATATCGATTAGCTCCTCAAACATTTCAACAGATTCCCGTGAGATTGAGGCAATCTCAACAATTGTTGCCATGATCTGCTGTGAAGCAGAGGATAATTCCTGTGTACTCGCAGAAGAGTTTTCATTATTTTCAGCAATAATTGTTGTAGTAGCCAGAATTTTTTTGAACATGGTCCCAACTTCTACAAGGGTGGTATTTGTATCTTTCAATTCCTCTGTTCCCTGCTGCATGGAATTTACAACTATTTCAGTTTCTTCCTGTATATTCCTTACAATGGTTGATACTTCAGAGGAAGACTGCCGTGATTGTTCGGCCAATTTCCGAACCTCATCAGCAACGACCGCAAACCCCTTGCCATGCTCCCCCGCACGGGCCGCTTCTATGGCCGCATTCAATGCTAATAAATTAATTTGTTCTGAAATTCCTGTTATCACTTTTACAATTGTGCCGATTTCATGAGATTTTTCTCCGAGTTTATTTATGGCATCAAATGTTATATTTACAGTTTGATTAAACTGATTCATCTTATCTAAGGAATCCTTTAGCTTCTCGTTTCCTTCCTGCGTCAGTTCTAAGGTAGTATTCGATTGATCTGATATCTGAAGTGATCTGCCGGATAGATTTTCGATAGCCTGTGTCATTTCTTCCATAGATGCAGCACTTTCTTCTGTTGCTGCCAATTGTTTCGTCAACCCTCTGCCTACCTCATCAATTGCCGCTCTAACAATATCTGCTTTCTCAGAAGCATATTCACCGACTTCCGTAAGGTTTTCACCTTTTTCCTGAACATCTTTTGAATATGAATAAAACTTTTCCCTTACAAGGCCGAAATAGTCGATAAGCCCATTAAATACAGCATGTTTAGAGCTTCGTTCATCAACTTTGTTTGCAATGTTGCCCGCTGATAATTCTTCCATTCCATTTAATATTTCTTTATGAATATGAAGATGGCGCTTTAACGAAAAATACCGGTAGGCCAAAAAAACCGATACTCCCATTAAGATAATAATGATGCCTAGCATAATCGCTTCCATTTTTGAAAATCCCCTTACATCTATTTAATTAAATTAAACTTCAGTTTAGTGTGTTTACATTTAAAGCTCTTTTATAAGGATATATGTACCATCCGCTACATTTTCAGGAATGCCACGCAACTTAAGGTTCTCTTGATATTTATAGACGATAAAATTTCCTTCTGTATCTTTATATTTTTTCATATTATGATATTTTTCCATTACACGTATTGATTTCGGGTTGGTTGCTTCACCTAGAACAGCCTTTAATCCTTGGGATGATGCTTTTGCGATTAATCTATTTCCTAGTTGCTGAATAATTTCTTGACGATTATGTTCAGCAATTACGCCTAACATAAAAAGGTGTAATAGTTCCCCATCTATAATGTCATGTCCATTCTGTATTTTATAATCTTCCATGAAACGTTTATCCACATCTTCCAAAACACGCAGAATTACATTCATATCATAAAAAGAACCTTCAAATATATCTTCTCCGATTATCTCAGGTGCATTTGTATCTCCCGCAAGTACACCAACAACATTATGATGAGCATCCAGTGCAACTGCGCAATATCCCTGTTCAATCGTAGAGTCTAAATAATCCTTGGTAAACTGATAGAAATCCTCATAGCCTATATTCAATTGACCTACCATTGGCTCCTGAATCCATTTCCCTGCAACCTCTACCCCTATGAATGTTCGAGCCAGACAATCTGCTGCTTTCACAATTAATTCTGGCTGATCCTTCTTTATGATTTCGTATGTATATAACTCTAGTGTTGTTTGCACTTCTTTACTCCCTTTCAAATGTAAAATAATGATTCCTTCATCATTGTCACCAACATCAGATGCCATGAGGCACTTTATCAATGAATGTACCCGAGAACTCAATTCTCTCAAGTGCATTCCTGATTTGCACCTGCGCAATTTTAGATGATGGTTTTACTACAAGAATATCCTTAAATCCCAGTGAAGAATAAAATTGCATTGTCTGTTCAAGCTGTGGAACCACCTTTGATGGGACAGGTGATTGGTGGGTCCCATCTACAACAAATGTATAACTTTGCCTTGATACCTTATTAATCGTATCCTGTAAATCTATCATATAACCTTCCGCATCCTCCTCTCTCATTAACCCATGAACCTGTACATGAACTTCCTTTGCAACCTCATTAATGGCCATTTTGTATTTTTTCTTATCTACAACTATCATCTCTGATCTCCTCTGCCTGTATTCTTCATATTTTTTTGCCTATTTAGACAGTGTCCAAAAAAAGACTATCCCCAAATTAAAAGGGATAGCCAAATAAACTGTCTTTATTATCCTTGGCAACCCGACTGTCATTACCCCAAGAGGATTTTAGACTCGTAGCTTTGCGTCCTTACCTTTCGATAAGTTTGCCTTTTTCTATTTTATTAAATAGGACTAATTTCACGATTACATTTTACTATACCATTATAGTAAACTTGCCATTTTTTGTCGATACTTGTATTTTTTATTTACAAATCCAATTTTATACAATTTGATATTAAAGAAATAAAAATGTCTCCCATAGGTTTAGTCAACTTATGAGAAGCCTCAATTAACAATCTTTATGTTAGCAAAATAGCAGCATTCCACAGAACATCGTTAGCACAAACCCCGGCCGGTAAAAACCAACTCTATGTTCTTAATTTCTAAATTAACAAGTCCCTTTTCAAAAAAGCGAAAATAACTGAGATTAATAATTTATAGAACTGATGTATTTTGTTATTCTAGTAAATATGCATATTGGGCAGTTTAGGAGTGGATTTTAACCGTGAACAAAAAAGACATTGCACAGATTCGGAAACAATTTAAGTTAAATAATGACTTACTAAAGATCTCAGATATTTTTAACGTCTATATTATGAAGGAATCAAGCGAGATATATCATTATGAGAGCCAGCCTTTTGAAATGCTGGATCAGGATCAGCAGGAGCTCTTTATGGACAACTTCAAAAAGATGCTTGGCGGCCAATTGGATGAAAAGCTCTTTGAATTAAAGTTTCAGAGGGATGCGGAAAACAGCAGTCAGCTCATCCTTCATCAAGGGCTGCTGACCAATGATGCTGAGGGCTGGACGGAACAAATGCTTCAGATTGTCGGCAAAATGCTGGGAGTCCGGCAATATGAAAAAGATATTGTTGTTACGTTCATTCGCGGAGAGTATCTAAAGCCTATGAAGCGCCGCAATCCAGAGGCCGAGGAAAGTGAACGGGATGCCGTTTATTCTCATCCCTTTATTCTCTGCAGCATCAATAACACGCAGGAACCGAAGAAAGAACTGCTTTTTGATTATGTTGAAAGGGAATTTAAATATCATTTTACCGTTGATCCGATTATCAACCTCAAGTCTCCCATTTCAGGGTTCCTATTCCCTTGCTTCACTGATCACGCGGCTGATGTCAATCACGTCCTGTATTCTGCAGGCAAGGTCCATGAGCCCGACCACCAGTTCATTGAGGACGTGTTAAACGGGGAAGAAACAATGACGGCGCAGGATGATAAAATCGTTTTTGAAGAAATTATTAAAGACGTCACAGGAGATCAGCTTAGCCCATCAACACTTTCCAGCGTATATGAAGAGATAAACCGGATGATCGTGGAAAACGAAGAGGATGAACCGCCGAAGCTGGATTCCAAAGACGTAGAACATGTTTTAAAGGTAAGCGGCATCGAAGACATTGATTCAGAAAAGGTCCAATCCGCTTATCAAAAAATCATCGATGATGACAAATATGAAATAAAAGCAAGCAGCGTCCTGCCCAAATACAATTCAAAATCAATCAAAATCAGCACAAAAGCAGCCAACATATCCATCTGCCCGCAGGATCTTAGATATGTAAGACAAATTAATTTTGACGGCAAGCGTTACCTGATGATCGAGGTGGAAGAAGATACCGTGATTGAAGGCTTTACGATGATTCCGGAAGCTTTTGGCGGGGGTCAGGATAAAGAATAAGCAGCGGCGATACCTTTCGAAATAAGTATACTATTTAAAAAAGGAATTTCCAGATAGGAATTCCTTTTTTGGCGTTATAAGCAGTTTAGGGGTTGAGACAAGGCGCCTGTCTCTATGTCTCTTTATTATCAAATACGCTATTTCTCCCAAAGCTCGACCAGTCTACCTTCAGGATCTTCAATCCAAATAAACTTTCCAAACTCACTAACCTCTTTTTCCTTAACCAGAGGTACACCAATTTGTTCTAGATGTGTAATCATCTCGTCTAGATTATGGACCTGGAAATTCAACATTACTTCTTGTTCTGTTGGAAAATAACTGTCCTTTTCTGCAAAGAAAGAAAAGATCGTCTCATTTCCTAATTGGGGGGTAATCACAGTCCCATTCCAATTATCTATTTCAATCTTCAGCACTTCACTGTACCATTTTTTCACAACATCAAGATTCTTGGTTCTCCAAAATATCCCGCCAATACCTTTTATCATTGTAACCAGCTCCTGTCTTTCTTTTTATTTTTCAATTACATTAGATATTCGAGATGTAATATTAAGCTCCTTCTTCAACTATACTGTCCTATTAGACTAAAAAGAGGCTTCCCACAAGTTTGCACAACTCATGAGAAACCTCTAATTTTAGTTGAGAAATAATAAGCCCTCTAAAATATTAAGGGGTTTGGGCGATGATTACATCATGCCGCCCATCTTTTGTGCGCTTTTCGCTTATTCAAACTTTGTTAAAGTACCTGAATACTGTACTTTCCACCAATCCTTATTTGCTCCATATTCAGTAATAGATTTTCTATAAATGGTACCATAATAACCATCGGATGTAGTAATAAAATGACTTGAAGGAGTTGACCCACTCATTTGATATTCCTGTTTTGAGTAATATCTGTATTCCATGTGGGCTCTTTGCACATTTAGAATAGATATTGATGGTTCAAAATTTGTTGTAGGTTGTTTTGCAGTTGGAATTGATGCAGCTCCTGCAGCTCCTACGATACCGAATGATAAACTTAATACGGTAATACAGCTAATAACTTTCTTTTTCATTTTTGCACCTCCAAAAATTTTTTATAACAAACTAATGGCCAATTAGTATGTAAACATTTTTTATAGTTCATCTTTTCCTTCTACATAAATAACTGTTGAACCTAATAATTCGTTATCAACATATGACTCTATTTTCCATTTCCCTTTTCTAAGCAATTTCAATTTAGCATAGAATTTCACAGCTAACTCACTACCAGGAAATTGTGGATCATCGGAAGTCAATTTCTCTATATTACTAGAAGTCAATAACTCTTTTTCCTTAGTTCTTTCATTTGTTCCAAAAATCTCTACTTCTTTTCCAATCAATTCCTCAGCTTTTTCCTGGTTTT
This sequence comes from Paenibacillus sp. FSL R5-0490, assembly GCF_001956215.1. Lineage (GTDB taxonomy): Bacteria > Bacillota > Bacilli > Bacillales > Cytobacillaceae > Cytobacillus. Next base: position 51,417 of record NZ_MRTQ01000027.1, read on the forward strand.
CTATCCAAACTAACCAAGTATATGTATCTTCCTTTTCTACTTCAAAAGGCTTCTTAAATAAAGCGAATTTTTCCATCTCGCCAATTATTTCATAAGTCTTTTTATCAGAAAAACTCTCAAAACTAGCCTGTTTAATTGGCACTTGTGCTATGTTTTCAGTGCTCTTTTCCACATTTTTAACGTCTTTAGTTTCCTCATTGGAACAACCGGCAATAAATAAGGCAGCTAAAAGAGTATACAATAATTTCTTCATATTAAATTCTCCTCATCTCTATTCAATTAAATACTTATTAAACGCCCTTCAGATTTTAGAAATATCCTTTTCTGCACTTATTTTTCATGGCTAGTTACTTTCTACTAAAATTAAACAACATATGGAAAAATAGTGTAATTGATAAGAATAAAGACCTATTGTAATTCTGACAGTCTTTAATTTATATTTCGCTCATTTACGATAAAAAATATAACTATAAGCATACTTTTTACAAATAACCCCACTTCACTATACATAGGTTAAGCAATAAATAATCCTATAATTATTTTTATCTTAGGGCATATCTAATAATTAGAGAAAATCTGGAGAAGGTCTAAGAATCTTCCCGTTTTCAGAAGTAAGGATTACTTTCTTTAAATAGTAAAATAGAACCGTAAAACCATTTAAACGCAGCTGGGGAGTTATGGGGAACTACAAAGTAATATATAAAGATAAAGTTTATTAAGTGATTTATGTATATAAATCTGGTTATTGAGAGATTAGAGACCTTGACACAAAGCAAATTGAACTTGTCAATGTAAAGGATATTCAAGTAATTTTCGATAAAAATGCCCCTCTCGAGTGAGAAGGGCATTTTCAGTTTATTTCTATTTTGTTTTAAACCAGATCGTTTGTTCATTTCTTATTTGCCAGATAATTAATGGGTCATTATCATTTTCGTCAAGAAGTAAAACTACCCATTCTTCTGTTTTTGTGTCTGCCCCCGGTCCAGGTTCGAAGTTCCTCACCCTAACCCCTGATGTAGCTTTAACTATCTCTGCTGTTTTATGTGAATCTGTTATTGTTTCCACAAGTTTAATTTCATATAGTGTTTTCCCATACCACCAGTCATCATAAGTAACATTCCAACTTTCACCTATGTTTGAAGAGTAGCTTTGAGAGCCATATGGATTATTAATACACTGAGCTGCTCTTAACTTTGTTTTGTTCGGTGTTTACTACTTAAGCTTAGTATCTCGATTAACATAGTATCCACCACCAACACTTAAAGCAGAACAAGAATAAGTTAGCAAACCGACTTATGAATCCAGATTATCACGATGCCAATTTCATTTTCTGCAAAGAGAAAGCAAACTGATTTATTCAAAAGAACACTATCGTTCGAATGTAAAGGATATTAAGAAGACTTCTATTGAGAAGCATGCCACTCCAAATCTCTTTCGCATACACATGTTACAGAAAAAAGAAAAAGAATGCTGCCGAAAGGATTAAAAGACCATTTCAGCAACATTCTTCATATCACAAAATCGCAGATAATGTGAACGAAATGTGATTTTTTACTGATTGAAGGCTACCTCTGTAGCCCTCAATCCTTGGTATATCAACGTTTATGGGCAATGATTACATCATGCCGCCCATTCCACCCATGCCGCCCATGTCAGGCATTGCAGGGCCAGCATTTTCTTCCGGCTTGTCAGCAACAACTGCTTCAGTTGTTAAGAACATAGCTGCAACTGATCCAGCGTTTTGAAGAGCTGAACGAGTTACTTTAGTTGGGTCAACGATACCAGCTTCGATCATGTTTACCCACTCGCCAGTAGCTGCGTTGAAGCCTGTTCCAACTGCTTCGCGCTTTAAGCGGTCAACAATAACTGAACCTTCAAGGCCAGCATTGTGAGCAATTGTGCGTACAGGCTCTTCCATCGCACGAAGTACGATGTTGATACCTGTTGCTTCATCGCCTTCAGCCTGGATAGAAGCCACTTTGTTGTATACGTTTAGAAGGGCAACACCACCACCGGAAACAATTCCTTCTTCTACAGCTGCACGTGTAGAGTTAAGGGCGTCTTCGATGCGTAGCTTGCGCTCTTTCAATTCAGTTTCAGTAGCAGCACCAACTTTAACCACTGCCACACCGCCAGCTAGCTTAGCAAGGCGCTCTTGTAATTTTTCGCGGTCAAATTCAGAAGTTGTTTCTTCCATTTGAGTGCGGATCTGGTTCACACGGCCGCCGATTTGCGCGCTGTCTCCAGCACCTTCAACGATCGTCGTGTTTTCTTTAGAAACAACCACTTTAGAAGCGCGTCCTAAAGAATCGATTGTAGCAGATTTAAGGTCACGGCCTAACTCTTCAGTGATTACTTCACCGCCAGTCAGGATCGCGATATCTTCAAGCATAGCTTTACGGCGGTCACCGAAGCCAGGAGCTTTAACCGCTACTGCATTGAATGTTCCGCGAAGCTTATTTACTACTAGTGTAGCAAGTGCTTCACCTTCAACATCTTCAGCTACAAGCAATAATGGCTTGCCTTGCTGTACAACCTGCTCAAGTACAGGAAGGATTTCCTGGATGCTTGTGATCTTCTTATCAGTGATTAAGATATAAGGGTTTTCAAGAACCGCTTCCATCTTATCAGAATCTGTCACCATGTATGGAGAAGCATATCCGCGGTCGAATTGCATACCTTCTACTACATCAAGCTCAGTTGTGAATCCTTTAGATTCTTCGATTGTGATAACACCGTCGTTGCCAACGCGCTCCATTGCTTCAGCGATCAGCTGGCCAACTTCATTGTCAGCAGCAGAAATCGCAGCAACCTGTGCGATGGATTCTTTGTTTTCGATAGGTTTTGAAATAGCTTTTAACTCTTCAACAGCGGTAGAAACCGCTTTTTCAATTCCTTTGCGGATGCCCATTGGGTTAGCGCCTGCAGTTACGTTCTTAAGGCCTTCACGGATCATTGCCTGAGCAAGAACAGTTGCAGTTGTTGTACCGTCACCGGCAACATCGTTTGTTTTGCTTGCTACTTCAGCAACAAGCTTCGCACCCATGTTTTCAAAAGCATCTTCAAGTTCGATTTCCTTTGCGATTGTCACACCATCATTAGTGATTAATGGAGAACCGAATTTCTTCTCAAGAACCACGTTGCGTCCTTTAGGTCCAAGAGTTACTTTTACCGCATTTGCAAGGGAATCTACACCGCGAAGCATCGCGCGGCGGGCTTCTTCACTAAATTTAATCTCTTTAGCCATTGATAAAAACCTCCTCAAAAATTTTAGCTTTATCTTTTAATAATCTTCGTCTGATCGGCGCTTAGCCAATTACAGCAAGAATGTCATTTTCACGTAAAATTAAATATTCTTTGCCTTCATACTTCACTTCAGTACCAGCATATTTTGAGAAGATGATACGGTCGCCGTCAGCAACTTCAAGTGCAACACGCTCACCATTTTCAAGAACGCGGCCAGTTCCCACAGCTACAACTTTGCCTTCTTGAGGCTTCTCTTTAGCAGTGTCCGGCAGTACGATGCCGCTTGCAGTTTTTTCTTCAGTTTCAACAAGCTCGATAATGATTCGATCACCTAGTGGCTTTAACAAGTGAAACAACCTCCTCAAATAATATGTAAATATTTTTATTTATTAGCACTCTCTCTATTTGAGTGCTAACACAATTATTATATTAATGAATCTCATTTCTATTTGCAAGGGTGAAGCTTAAATTTTTTATAAAAAAATTCATTCGCGCATGCACGCTATATTTCGACACAAGTCATCTTTACCATAGTATTTTCCTGCTTGGGTGTGCTGATATTTGAAACCCGCTCCTTATAAAGAGTACAATGACTTTAGGACTTGTTTTCCAACACTCAGATTAAGGAGTAAAACATTTTGAAAAAGGAATACTGGATTATATTAATCGCCTATATTGCCATGCAGCTTTCAAGCTTATTTGGCGTTCCGCTCGTTTTATTAGCTGCCGATGCCCTGGGACAGAATCCGGAGAATATGCAGATTCTGGCTGTTGCCTATTGGCTCGTGATCAGTTTCACGATAACGCTGATCATTACACTTCTATTACTAAGGAAAGAAATGAAACGGGGACTGGATAGGGATGCCTCTTCTATAGCAGGCTCAGTGGGCTGGGCTATTGGAGGCATATTTTTGGCCCTGATCGCTCAAGCTACTGCTGCAAGCATCGAAAACCTGATCGGCATTGAAATGGGATCTGAAAATACACAGCAGATTATCCGGATAATTGAAGCATCGCCAATCGTCATTTTAATCAGTTCCGTCATCGGGCCCATCCTTGAGGAGATCGTCTTTAGAAAAGTTATTTTCGGCTCTCTTCACAAGCGCTTCAACTTCTTCCTTTCGGCCCTGATCAGCTCGGTCATTTTTGCACTTGCCCATTTTGAGCCTGAACATGTACTGTTATACTCAGCAATGGGATTCACCTTTGCCTTCTTATATGTCAAGACAAAGCGGATCATCGTGCCGATTTTTGCCCATGTGGCGATGAACACCTTTGTTGCGGTTGTCCAGCTGAATCAGGATAATATGCAAAAGTGGTTAAAGGAAATGGAAAACATGCAGAGCTTTATCAGCTTTTTCTAGCATAGCGAAATGCTGTGGAGTTTTAAAATTACTGGGGGATTATCATGAGAAGTACACCTTTGTTTTCAGGCTTTATTTACATCCTTCTCGGATGCCTTTTCACCTTTATAGCCATCCAGAATACCCAGCGGGAAGAAAGCTGGGGATTCTTTACTTATTTTCTGATGCTAATTGCCACATTTGATTTTGGCACCGGTCTCCGCTTGATTGGTCAGCATTTTAAAACGAAAAAATGAGCCCGCAATAGGCTCATTTTTTTTTACACTTCTTCAGGATAATTTTTCAGAAAATAAACCAGTGACTGCAATTCCACTGCCAGATCGATATGGTGAATCCGAATCGAGGACGGTACAGTGAGCCTCGCAGGTGTAAAGTTAAGGATTCCTTTTATTTTCGCATTCACCATCCGATCGGTAATCGTCTGGGCAGGCGGTGCAGGCACTGTTAGAATCGCCACCTGAATATTATTTTTAACAATCACTTCTTCAAGGTCATCCATATGATGGACCGGCACATCACCGATTTTCGTGCCAACCTTACTCTCATCCACATCAAATGCCACTTCTATTTTTGTATTATTATTTTTAAGAAAATTATAGTTAAGAAAGGCCGTTCCTAAATTCCCTACCCCAACCAAAGCAACTTTCGTAAGCTCGTCCTGGTCAAGAGTCTTCCGAAAGAAGCCCAGCAGGTAGTTCACATTATAACCATATCCCTTTTTCCCCAACGCACCGAAGTACGAAAAGTCACGGCGAATCGTGGCAGAATCCACTTTAACCGCCTCACTCAATTCTGCTGATGAGACTCTTTGTTTGCCGGAGGAATGAAGGTTCTTTAGGAAGCGGTAATATAAAGGCAGCCGTTTAGCTGTTGCCTGCGGTATCTTAATTGGTTCATTGGCCATTCGTCCATCCCCATTTCTTATGATGAATTAATTTCGTTTAAAATCTCCGTTTTTGCCTCCAGTTTTCTCTATTAAAAAGGTTGGCCCAATTACCATTCCTTTATCTACAGCCTTGCACATATCATAAACGGTCAGCGCACAGACAGAAGCAGCTGTTAACGCTTCCATTTCCACACCCGTATTTCCTTTTGTTTTAACAGAAGCCGTAATGATGAGGACGTACTCTTCCTCTTCTGCTTTCCATGAAAATGAAATGTCCACACCCTTTAGCGGCAGCGGATGGCACATCGGAATAATGTCCCAAGTTTTCTTGCTCGCCATAATGCCTGCAGTTTGTGCAACAGCGAGTACATCCCCTTTTTTCATGGAGTTGGAAGTGATCTTCTCGTATATCTCCTGATTCACCGTAATACTTGACTGAGCGATGGCCGTCCTTGACGTCTCAGGCTTATCGCTGACATCCACCATTTTTGCCCTGCCCTCTTGATTAAAATGAGTAAAATCCGCCATTAAAAACACCTCTCTTCAAAATCATACACTATTTTTCCGTTACTTTGTATGTGCTTTGTAAGGTTCTTCACATATTTATTTACCTTTTTTTATGATTTAATGCCCTTCATGCGTGCTTATAGTCCTGTCTCCTTTATTGCCGAACATATATGAATGAGTTACACTTACTCTATACCCGAGGTGAAAGAACATGATACTATTACAAGTCAATCAGCTGGCAAAAAGTTTTGGCGCTGATCCCATTTTAACGAATATAAAGCTTGAAGTACAAACCAGGGACCGGATTGCCCTTGTAGGGCGCAATGGAGCAGGAAAATCCACCCTTTTAAAAATAATTGCCGGACACATGGCATATGATTCCGGTGAGATTATAAAGCCAAAGGAAGTAACCATTGGATATCTTGCACAAAATACCGGCCTGGAATCGGAATTATCCATTTGGGATGAAATGCTGACTGTTTTCAGTCATTTGCAGAAGCAGGAAAAACAGCTCCGCAGCCTTGAAGAGCAAATGGCAAATCCTGATATCCTTAATAATTCTGATGCCTACGAACGCGTATTGAAAGATTACGACAAACTTCAGGTTGATTTCAAAGAAAATGGCGGCTATCAATATGAAGCAGATATCCGCTCCATTCTCCATGGACTCAATTTCAGCTCATTAGGCTATGATACTAAAATTTCGTCATTGAGCGGCGGACAGCGAACAAGGCTGGCCCTTGGTAAACTTCTGCTCACAAAGCCTGATATTTTAATTCTGGATGAGCCTACCAACCACCTTGATATTGAAACATTATCTTGGCTCGAACAATACCTGCAGGGATACAGCGGTGCTATTCTAATCGTATCACATGACCGGTACTTCCTTGATAAGGTCGTTTCCCAGGTTTACGAGATTTCCCGCCACCAAATAAGAAAGTACCCCGGAAACTATAGTTCCTATTTGGATCAAAAAGCGGCTAATTTTGAAAAAGAAATGAAGCAATTCGAGAAACAGCAGGAAGAAATCGCTAAGCTGCAGGACTTCATTCAGCGAAACCTCGCCCGGGCCTCCACAACCAAAAGGGCACAAAGCCGCAGAAAGCAGCTGGCCAGAATGGATGTTATGGACAGGCCTCTAGGAGACGAGAAATCAGCTTCTTTTGGGTTTGACATCGAGCGGCAGTCGGGCAATGAGGTTTTAAATATACATTCTTTAGCTATAGGCTACGATGAAAAAGTGAGCGAAAATATTTCAATGCGGCTGGCAAGAGGCGACAGCATTGCACTTGTAGGACCAAATGGAATCGGCAAATCCACATTGCTTAAAACCATCATTAAAAAAATCCCTTCTTTTGCAGGGGAGATTCAGTACGGTTCCAATGTGACAATTGGCTACTATGACCAGGAACAGGCAGAGCTCACAAGCAACAAAAGAGTCCTGAACGAATTATGGGATGAATACCCGCTGAAACCGGAAAAAGAGATCAGGACCATACTTGGGAACTTTCTCTTCTCCGGTGATGATGTTCTTAAAACCGTTTCAACACTGAGCGGCGGTGAAAAGGCCCGGCTCGCACTTGCAAAGCTTATGATGCAGAAATCCAATTTCTTAATCCTGGACGAGCCTACAAACCACTTGGACCTGGACAGCAAGGAAATTCTTGAAAATGCATTGATCGATTATCCCGGTACCATTCTCTTCGTCTCTCATGACCGCTATTTTATCAACAGAATTACAACAAAAGTAGTTGAACTTTCTGGAAGCGGGGCAACAGAATATCTTGGCGATTATGATTATTATGTAGAAAAAAAGCAGGAGCAGGAGGAATTGCTTGCACTTAATGAGCAAGTTGACACCACCGCATCGCAGCCTGTTAAGCAGGATAAAAATAATTATCAGCTGGATAAAGAAGCTAAAAAGCTCGAACGTCAGCGGAAAAGAAGAATGGAAGAAATTGAAGAACAAATAGAAGCCTTAGAAACAGTAATAGATGCTAATGATCAGCTTCTCTGTGATCCGAATGTTTATCAGGACCATGAAAAGGTGATGGAAATTACGAATGAGACGGATGAAGCAAAAGCAAAGCTGGAAGAATTGATGGAAGAATGGACGCTTTTAGCTGAAGAGGATTAAAGAAATATTCATAACTTTTAGACTGGTAGAATAGTCACTGCCAGTCTTTTTTATTATCCACAGAGATAATCACAAGAAAAACACAGTTATACGTACTCTCCACAGACTTTTCCACATTATCCACAATTTAAATTGATTTTATCCACATTATCAACATAAAATTCTGAAACAAACGATATTATCCACAGAAAAAGTCCCCTGTACTGTCGGGGACTTTTTCCTAAATTATTTATTATTGTGGATAGTAATGTCCAAACCGGGATTTGCATTTAAATCCAGACCGGCGAATTGTCCTTTATCAAACAGGACACTCCCTGCTGCCGCTATCATCGCTGCATTATCTGTACATAAAGATAATGGCGGAATAATAAGCTTTATATCCGCTCTATTTCCAAACTTCTTTTCCAAAGAAGCCCGAAGACCTTTATTCGCCGCAACTCCGCCTGCGAGCAGCAGCTGCTTCACCTGATACTCTTCAACTGCTCTTTCTGTTTTCGTTACCAGGACGTCAATAACACTATCCTGGAAGCTCGCCGCCAGATCCTCCGGTACTATTTTCTCTCCACGCTGTTCAGCGTTGTGGACAGTGTTGATAACCGCTGATTTTAAGCCGCTGAAGCTGAAATCGTATGAACCTTCTTCCAGCCAGGCTCTTGGGAGCTGAATAGTCGGATTCCCTTCATGTGCGAGTCTGTCAATGTGAGGACCTCCCGGATATGGCAGATTTAAGGTCCGGGCAACTTTATCATATGCCTCGCCTGCAGCATCATCCCTTGTCTCGCCAATCACTTCGAAATGGCCATGCTCCTTCATATAGACCAGTTCTGTATGTCCGCCAGAGACTACCAGGGAAAGTAACGGGAATTCCATTTCTTCCACCAGTCTGTTTGCATAAATATGGCCAGCAATATGATGCACGCCTACCAGCGGGATGCCGTGAGCAAACGCTACTGCTTTTGCGGCATTAACCCCGATCAGAAGCGCACCTACAAGGCCAGGTCCTTCCGTTACAGCAATTGCTGAAAGATCAGAATATGTGATGCCTGCCTTATATAATGCTTCTTCCAGTACGATTGTTATCTGTTCAACATGATGACGGGAAGCTATTTCGGGAACTACTCCGCCAAAACGTTTATGGCTTTCAATTTGGGATGCAACGATATTGGCTGCAATTTCACGTCCATTCTTAATGATGGCTACAGCCGTTTCGTCACAGCTCGTTTCAATCCCCATAATCCATTGATCTTTTTTCATTATAAATTCACCCACATTACTAAAGCATCTTCTTGATTATCAGTGTAGTAGTTCTTCCTGATGGCTCCGTTTTGAAAACCAAGCTTTCGGTATAAGGACTGAGCCGTGAAGTTGGATACCCTTACTTCCAGAGTCATTGTAATGGCTCCCTTTTCACTCGCAAGCTCCATTAGCTGCCTCATCAAAGCTTCTCCAAGTTTTCTCCCGCGGTATTCAGGGAGCAGCGCAACATTTGTGATATGAGCCTCATCCACGACTATCCATGCTCCACAATATCCTATTACTTTATCTTCTTCTTCTAAAACAACATACAAAGCAAACTGATTATGTGTTAATTCGTTAAAAAAGGCCTCCCTGCTCCAGGGTGTTGCAAAGGATTTGTGTTCGATCTCCAAAACATCATCAATATCCTCTTCATTCATCAAACGGAAAGTTAAGGATTTATTCATACGTCCGCTTCCTCATCTATAACTTTTTTTCCTTGTTTGCTTTTATCCAATTAGCTTCAGCTTCCGCAATCCTAATGTAATTAGGTACAAAAGAATGGACATCCTCAGCCTCGCGGTCTCGTCCTAATAAAGCAAGTTCGGCCGGCCTTGGGTTATGTTCTGCAGATGAAGCAAACACTGCCCGCTCATTAAGGAATTCTGCGAATACATCTTTATGTAAGGGCAAATCATTCCCAATGAAAAGAACGTTTTCCTGCTGTTCTGAAAGCATGGCTGCCCAATCTTTTGAAAGCAGGAGCTGGTCTTTGACAACCGATACTAACTGTCCATCCCTATACTGATACAGGCCGGTATATATTTGCCCTCTCCGTGCATCAAATATGGGAGAAATGACTCCATTAAAGTATCTGCCAGCCGAGGCTGCATAAACTTCAAGACTTGATACCCCAATAAGCGGCTTATTTAAAGTCCATGCCAGCGTTTTTGCAATCGTGACCCCGATACGCACTCCTGTATACGAACCAGGTCCTTTCGCCACAACAATTTTATCTAATTCAGCTGGCTTAACACCGCAATCTTTCATTAAAATATCAATAGCCGGCATAACCCGGACAGAATGATTCTTTTTTACATTTGTAATATATTCGCCTATAACCTGATCGCCATCCAGAAGAGCTACTCCCAGAGGGTAATTGGATGTATCTATGGCCAAAACCTTCATGACATAATCTCCTTACACAATTCCTCATATCTTCTGCCCTGAGGTTCCAGGACAAGCCTTCTTGAGTCATGATCATCAAGATATAAATAAATCGTCAGTAACTCTTCGGGCAGCTGTTCTTTAACAAGATGAGCCCATTCTACAACTGTGACCCCATTGCCATCAAAATATTCATCAAACCCCAAATCCTCAAAGGAATCTTCAACTCTATATACATCCATATGATAAAGGGGCAATCTTCCGTGGTATTCTTTAATAATCGTAAAAGTAGGGCTATTTACATTACGTGTTATATTAAGCCCTTTGGCCAGACCCTTGGTGAAGGTCGTTTTCCCTGCACCCAAATCGCCTTCCAAAGCAAGGACATCCCCCGGCTGAAGCAGGCTGCCAAGCTTTTCTGAAAACCCCATCGTATCCTCTGGCTTCTTTGAGATAAACTCAAATTGACTCATATGTTTCAACACCTTTTATGATCTAATCTATAAACGAAAGGCTCTTTTCGTATAAATTGTTGTTTTTGGCCTATTAATGTTGTCCGGTGATTTCCGCTCCAGGCTGCTCAGCGAACCGCGGGGCGGGCGGTGAGCCTCCTCGACGCTTTGCGTCTGCGGGGTCTCACCTGTCCCGCTACTCCTGCAGGAGTCTCGCACCTTCCGCTCCAATCAACTCAGTAAATAAGATACAAAAAGCAACAAACTTTGCGAAAATAGCCAAACGAAAAGAAAAAGTACAAACGCCTTATCACCCACGCCGCCTCAGGACAGTTGGAGATAGGGTAGACAGTTCTCGAAATTCAAAGAACTGAATTCTAAGATTACAAAAAAACCTTAGGATAAATCCTAAGGAGAATAGTCTATATGTAGTTTACCTTATTTTGCAGCAATGGGCAAAGTAAGCTATTTTCATTATTAACATCATATATACTTAGGTTAAAAAGGCATAAAAAAAGACGAAACCAAGTTTCGTTTTATCTTTTAGAGCTATAAAATGGCGGTCCGGACGGGACTCGAACCCGCGACCTCCTGCGTGACAGGCAGGCATTCTAACCAACTGAACTACCG